>CAVQMB010000009.1:0-19490 GCA_963713445.1 uncultured Gammaproteobacteria bacterium
CATCGCCCCCAGATCGCGGATCAACTGCAGTACATTGCGTCGCACCAGTGGCTCGCCACCGGTCAGACGGATCTTGCCCACGCCCAGTTCAACGAACGCCTGTCCCACCTGAGCCAGTTCCTCTAATGTCAGCACCTGGGCCCGCGGCAGAAACGTCATATCCTCCGCCATGCAGTACACACAGCGGAAGTCGCAGCGGTCCGTGACCGAGATCCGGACGTAGTCGACATGGCGGCCGAACCGGTCGATCAAGGGACCGGTAGGTGCTATAGCGGTAGTAGACACGGTTGCCTCCAGCAATCGTCGGGCTGGCTATTGTATACGAAAGCGCTTACTGGTCAGCCGGCTTAACCGCTTGCTTGAAAGCGGCCTGTTGCTGCGGCGTGGCCTCGTGCTGGTAGCGGTTTTTCCATTCCGAATAAGGCATCCCGTAGATGATCTCACGGGCTTGCTCGTAGTCCATTGCCAAACCCTGTTCCTCGGCCGCCGCACGATACCACTTGGACAGGCAGTTACGGCAAAAACCGGCCAGGTTCATCAGGTCGATATTCTGTACCTCGGTGTGCTCGCGCAAATGCTGCACGAGCCGGCGGAACGCCGCCGCTTCCAGTTCCGTGCGAGTCTTTGGATCCATCGCTACTCCTCGAGTCGTTGCCTCGATGTGATACCTTACACGTCAATCGAATCATCATAGCAAATGAGACCGTGCCCGCCGCAATTTGCTCCTGCCCTGACGCCACAACCGTGTCCGCCACCAACCGTTTGCGATGAGCCATACCGGTCCCGTCGTGCTACCCACGCTGGCCATGCTGGCGGTACTGGCCTGCGCCAGCATGGCGGTGTACGCCGTTGCCGTATGTGCCCCCGTCGCGGCCCCGGAGTTGGGTGTCGCCACCACCCTGATCGGCACCTACAGTGCCATTGTCTACGGCACGGCAATGTTCGCCGGCTTGCAGACCGAGGCATTGATGGCCGCATTCGGACCGATTCGATTGTGTCAGCTCAGTGTGCTGCTGTGCGCCATAGCCATGGCGGTATTCACGCTAGCCACGCCGCTGGCCGCGCTGGTCAGCGCGCTGTTGCTCGGCTGCGCCTATGGTCAGGGCAACCCGGCCAGTGCCCATATTCTGGTAAACCTGGGCGCACCACGCTGGCGCGCGCTGATATTCTCCCTGAAGCAGACCGGAGTGCCAATCGGCGGCGCCCTGGCTGGCCTGCTGCTGCCGACAGTACTGGCACACTGGCACTGGCCGCTGGCATTGGCGATCGTCGCCGCGCTGGCGCTACTGACACTACCTTTGCTGGAGCCGCTGCGAGGCCGATTCGACGGCCCCAGACGCCAGCGCACCCGGCTGCAACTGCGCTTCAACCTGCGTGGCCCGCTGCGGCTGGTACTGCAACGCCCGGAGCTGCGCGGCATCGCGCTGGCCGCCCTGATCTACGGCGGCGGCCAGCTCTGCGTGGGTTCGTTTCTCGTGGCTTATCTGGCCGAGGCCCGCCATCTCCCGCTGGTGCTGGCCGGCAGCCTGTTCGCCGCGCTGCAGGTGGGAGGCATCGCCGGGCGCATTCTGTGGGGTCTGGTGGCAGCCGGAAGGATCGCGCCGCGACGCCTGCTCGGCCTGATCGGACTGATCACCACCGCCGGTCTGCTGCTGGTGACACTGATAAGTGCCGCCTGGCCGCGGCTCTTGCTACTGGGGCTGAGTTTCGTGTTGGGCGCCAGCGCGTTCGGCTGGAACGGCATCTTTCTCGCCGAGACTGCCCGCATGGCACCCGTCGGCCAGGCCGGCCCGATCACCGGGGCCGTGCAGTTTTTCATTTATTCCGGCGTAGTGGTGCTGCCGCCAGCCTTCGGGCTACTGGTGGAACTGACCGGCAGCTACACACCGGCCTTCACGGTAACGGCAGTATTGGTTGCCCTGGCCAGTCTGTACTTCCTGCACCAGCCCGCAACAGAACTTTGAGCCCGCCGGGACTTGTCGCATCGGCCTGGCTCGCGCATGATGACGCGGCCGACGTACCAGCGTCGGACTTATCGAGATCACGAGGATAACTATGAGTGCCAGGCAACCGCTCGCCAAGCGGGTCGCTTTCATCACCGGTGGCGCCACCGGAATCGGTTTCGGTATCGCCAGTCAGTTTGCCAAGCACGGCGCCCGCGTCGTCCTGGCCAGCCGCAACCAGGACAACCTCGAACAGGCCGCCCAAAAGTTGCGCAAAGGCAGTGGTGGTGGCGACGTCACGACCGCAGTGGTGGATGTGCGCGACTACCAGGCGGTGGAACAGGCCATCGCCAAGACCCGCGATCACTACGGCGGCCTGGACATCCTGGTCAACAATGCCGCCGGCAACTTTGTCTGCCCGACCGCCGAGCTGTCGCCGAACGCCTGGAAAGCGGTCGTCGACATCGACCTGAACGGAACGTTTCATTGCTGCCGGGCCGCCCATGCTGCGCTGGCGGCGTCGCAGTTCGGCGGGCGCATCATCAACATCACCATGACCCGCACCGTCAGTGGCTGGCCCGGCTGCGCCCATGCCGCGGCCGCCAAGGCCGGCATTCTGTCGCTTACCCGCACGCTGGCCGTGGAATGGGGCCCCAAGGGCATTCGGGTAAACGCCATTGCTCCCGGCCTGATCGGCGACACCGAAGGCGCCCGCCGGCTGGCTGAAGAACGCGGCCTGCTCGGTCAGATGCGCAACCACAACCCGCTGGGCCAGCTTGGGCAGGTCGAAAATATTGCCGACATGGCGTTATTCCTGATCTCCCCGGCCGCCAACCATATCAACGGCGCCGAGTTCACCATTGACGGTGGCGCCAGCTGGGTCCAGGGCGAACCGTTGACCTAGCTAGCCCCGCAGCGGCGCCGATTCCAGCAGCAGCACGCCCAGGGTCACCACGCCAGCCGCCACCATACGGCGCCGGCCGAACGGTTCATGCAGCCAGCGGCTGCCGATTAGCGCGGCGGCAATGACACTGGTTTCGCGCAGCGCCGATACGTAACCCAACGGCGCTTTGGTCATCGCCCAGATCGCCAGCCCGTAGGCGCTCGCTGCAAACGCGCCACCGGCTGCTCCGGCACGCCAGTGCCGCCGGCCGTCAGCCAACAGGCGGCGGCCGCGTAGCAGCAGCATGAGCACTCCGATCAGCACGCCTTCCAGCACAAACAACCAGGCAATGTAGCCGAACACGTTGCCGGCACGGCGCCCACCGAGGCCATCCAGGACCGTATACGCCGCAATACCCACGCCGGTGCACAGCGCATATAGCACCGCCGGTCGCGAGCCGTAGCCGCGCCGCCCTTCCCAGGCCAGGCTGAAAATAGCCAGGCTGATCAAGCCGATCGCCGCCAAGCCCTGATAATCAAGCTGCTCACCGGCCAGCAGCCAACTGCCCACCACCACCAGCAACGGCGCCAGACCGCGGGCGATCGGATAGACCTGGGACAGGTCGCCAGCACTATAGGCCATGATAAGGCACAGATAGTAGACCTGGTGCACCGTCACCGAACCTGCCATCCAGGGCCAGCTGGCGACGGCCGGCGGCGGCACGAACAGGAGCAATGGCAATGCCATCAGGGCGGCGCTGGTATTGACCAGCACCAGCCGGGTAACCACGTCGCCGCCACTCTTAACGAGCGCGTTCCAGCTGGCGTGCAACAACGCCGCCAGCAACACCAGCGCAAATACCCGGGGCGCCACAGCTCAGTCAGGCTCCGGATATCAGCTTACGTTGCCTCTGCACATAAGGCGGGCTGCCGGACCGGCCCCGGCATCGGGGTTCAGTTGTCAGACCCGGTCGACGGTTGCGAATTCGGGACCGGTGCCGCCATATTGCTGTCAGCCGCCGGCGCCGGGGCGGCCTGCTTCAACTGGTCAATGGCCTGCTGAAGCTTTTGGTTGCGGGCTTTAGCCTGCTCCAGTGCCTTTTGCGCCGCACTCAACTGCTGCTGCAGTTGGGTCTTATCGCTGTTGAGCCGATCCGCGGTCGACTTGGCATCAGCGGCCGCACTCTCGGCAGTCTGCAGGCGCGACTGCAGATTATCCTGCTGCTGACCGGCGCTGGTCAGCTGCTGGCGCAGCTCACCGACCTGCCCTTCAGCTTGCTTGAGCGATTTGTTGGCGCTGGCGAGCTGCTGCTCCAGGCTCTGGCTCTGGGCGCCGGTATTTGTCAGTTTCTGCTGCAGTTCGTTGAGCTTGGCCCGAGCCTGGCTGAGCTGATCCTGCAGCTTGGCATTGTCGGCCTGCGCCGCATCCAGCGACTGCTGCAGTTTCGCGCTGGCCCCGGTAAGCTCTTTGTTCTTGGTCCCCAAGGCTTCCAGATCGGTCTGCTGCTTGCTGATGGTTCCCGCCTGCTGGTTCAGCCTGGCGCTGGCCTTGGTCAGGGCGTCGCTGACCTTGCTGAATTTTCCCTGACTCGCAGTGAGCTTGCCCTGCAGGTCATGCAGCTTGGCCTCGGCATCGCTGGCGGACTTCTTGGCTGTAGCGAGCTGCTGCTTGGTGGTTTTCAACGCGGTGTCGGCAGCAGTCAGGTCTTTCTTGGATTTATCGAGTTCCTGGCGCAGCGAATCACGCTCCACGCTCAGGGCCTTGTTCCGATTCTGGAGTTGCTGTTCCTTCTGGCTCGGACCGCACGCGGCGAGCAGCAGTGCGGCGCTCAGCACGAGCGTGAGTCGGGCAACATGGCGCATTGAGTGGCCTCCGGCAGACATAATTGAAGTTCAAGGCATGATCCGGCCGGCGCCGCAACGCGGCCGGCCGCCTGTTTACCGGCGGGATTCTAGCACGACTCGCGGTTGCGCCAGCCACCAACCCAAGTTGACGTTTACGTAAACGTAATGCTAATGTTGGCAGTTACCTGTCAAGGCCATCCGCGCGTCGTTATTCCGCGCCTGGAGGAACCATCCATGTCCGCTGTCATCCGCCCCCGCCACCAGCGACAGCATCCGACCCCCACCGCCGCTCCGCACCGCCACCGGATCCGCTTCGTCACGGCCGCCAGCCTGTTTGACGGACACGATGCATCGATCAACATCATGCGGCGAATCCTCCAGGCCAGCGGCGCCGAAGTGATCCACCTGGGCCACAACCGGTCAGTGGAGGAAATCATCAGCGCGGCCCTGCAGGAAGACGCTCAGGGTATCGCCATCAGTTCCTATCAGGGTGGCCACGTCGAGTTCTTCAAGTACGCCATCGACCTGCTGCGTGAGCGCGGCGGCGGGCACATCAAGGTCTTCGGCGGCGGTGGTGGTGTAATCATTCAGGACGAAATCGACGAATTGCACCGCTACGGCGTGGCCCGCATCTTTTCCCCGGAGGATGGCCAGCGGCTGGGGCTGCAGGGCATGATCGACGCAATGCTCTCGGCCTGCGATGGCGCTGAGCCTGGCCGGCAGCTGCCGCCGGACAGCATAGCGGCTGTGCGCCAGGGTGACCGGCTGGCCTTGGCCCGGCTGATCACCGCGCTGGAAAGCGATGGCGTCGATGCCGCCGGCGTGGAGGAACTACAGCGCGACGCGGCAGCGATGGCGAAGGTGCCGGTGCTCGGCATCACCGGCACTGGCGGTGCCGGCAAATCGTCGCTGACGGATGAACTGGTGCGCCGACTGCGACTCGACCAGCGCGACACGCTGGATATAGCGGTGATTGCCGTCGATCCGTCGCGCCGCAGGACCGGCGGCGCCCTGCTTGGCGATCGTATCCGCATGAATGCAATCGACAGCCCGCGCGTCTACATGCGCTCGCTGGCGACCCGTGATACCGGCAAGGAAGTGCCGCACAATCTGGCCGACATCATTACGGCCTGCAAGCTGGCCGGGTTCCGGCTGGTGATCGTCGAGACCTCGGGTATCGGCCAGGGTGATGCGGCCATCGTCCCGTTCTGCGATCTCTCGCTGTATGTGATGACGCCGGAATTCGGTGCCGCCAGCCAGCTCGAGAAGATCGACATGCTGGATTTCGCCGATGTGGTGGCGATCAACAAGTTCGATCGCAAGGGCGCCGAGGACGCACTGCGCGACGTTCGCAAGCAAGTCCAACGCAACCGCGAGGCCTTCACGGCGGGCACCGAGGATATGCCAGTGTTCGGCACCACGGCCTCGCACTTCAACGACGACGGCGTCACCGCGCTGTATCAGGGCCTGGTACCGCTGCTGGCAGAACATGGCCTGGCCTTCACCGAGCACCGGCTGGCCCCGGTCGAATCCCGGCAAACGTCGCGGCTGGCAGCCATCGTGCCGCCATCGCGGCAGCGTTACCTGGCGGAGATCGCCGATACCGTGCGCGACTATCACCGCAGTATCGACGAACAGGTGGCACTGGTGCGACGGCGCCAGCAACTCGCAGCCATCAAGGAATTGCTGGCCCAGAACGGCAAGGAGACCTCAGCGGTCGACGGTCTGCTGACACAAGCCGATGAGGCCATGGATCCACGCACCCGTAAACTGGTCGATCAGTGGCCGGAAGTGGTTGCCAGCCATGCCGGGGAGCAGTACATCGTCCGCATTCGTGACCGGGAGGTGCGCTATGACCTCAACCGCACCACCCTCTCCGGCAGCAAGGTGCCGCGGGTGGCTCTGCCGCACTACCAGGATCATGGCGAACTGTTGAGGTTCCTGCTGAAGGAAAACCTGCCCGGCAGCTTCCCATACACCGGCGGTGTGTTTGCCTTCAAGCGTGAGGGCGAGGATCCCACCCGCATGTTCGCCGGCGAGGGCGATGCCTTCCGTACTAACAAGCGATTTCATTATCTGTCGCAGGACTCAGCAGCCAAGCGGCTGTCAACCGCGTTCGATTCAGTCACGCTGTATGGCTGCGATCCGGCCGAGCGGCCTGACATCTACGGTAAGGTCGGCAACTCCGGGGTATCAATCGCCAGCCTGGACGACATGGCCGTGCTGTACGACGGGTTCGACCTGTGTGATCCCCGCACCTCGGTGTCGATGACCATCAACGGCCCGGCCCCAACCATCCTGGCAATGTTCCTGAATGCCGCCATCGACCAGCAGCTTGGCAAATTCCAGCGTGACAACAGCCGTCACCCCACCGACGATGAGATCGACAAAATCCGCGCCTGGACGCTGGAAAACGTGCGCGGCACGGTGCAGGCCGACATCCTGAAGGAGGATCAGGGCCAGAATACCTGTATCTTCTCCACCGAGTTCGCCCTGAAACTGATGGCGGACATTCAGGAATATTTCGTGCAGCACCGGGTGCGCAACTTTTACTCGGTGTCGATTTCCGGGTATCACATCGCCGAAGCCGGCGCCAACCCGATATCGCAGCTGGCCTTCACCCTGGCCAACGGGTTCACCTACGTCGAAACCTATCTGGCGCGCGGCATGCATATCGACGATTTCGCGCCCAACCTGTCGTTCTTCTTCTCCAACGGTATGGATCCGGAATATTCGGTGTTGGGCCGGGTCGCGCGGCGGATCTGGGCAACCGCGATGCGCTTCAAATACGGCGCCAACGAACGCTCGCAGAAGCTCAAATATCACGTCCAGACCTCGGGCCGGTCGCTCCATGCCCAGGAAATGGCGTTCAATGACATCCGTACCACACTGCAGGCGCTGATCGCGATCTACGACAACTGCAACAGCCTGCACACCAACGCTTACGACGAGGCCATCACCACGCCGTCGGAGGAATCGGTGCGCCGCGCGATGGCGATCCAGATGATCATCAACAAGGAATGGGGTCTGGCGAAGACCGAGAATCCCAATCAGGGCAGTTTTATCATCGACCAGCTCACCGACCTGGTCGAGCAAGCGGTGCTGGCGGAGTTCGACCGCTTGGCCGACCGCGGCGGCGTATTGGGCGCCATGGAAACCGGCTACCAGCGCGGCAAAATCCAGGAAGAGTCGATGCACTACGAGCACCTCAAACATTCCGGTGAACTGCCCATCATCGGCGTCAACACCTTCCGCAACCCACACGCCGACGACAGTCCTGTCAAAGTCGAGCTGGCCCGCTCGACTGAACAGGAAAAGCAAAGCCAGATCCACCGACTGCGTGAATTCTGCCAGCGCAACCAGACGGCCGCCCCGGCACAGCTTGCGCGGCTGCAGCAAGCGGCAACCGCTGACCAGAACGTGTTCGCTGTGCTAATGGACGCCGTGCGGTGTTGCTCGCTCGGTCAAATCACCGAGGCCTTGTTCGAAGTCGGCGGCAAATACCGGCGCAATATGTGACAGCAAAGCAGCCACCACCCGGGCCTGCGTATTCCTTCCACCCTGTTGCAATCGATCGAGGGTTGGCTAAACTAGCCCTGCGGTGACGGGAACGTCGCCGATGACTATCAAGAAATATTAAGCACCTGGGAGAGTACGGAAATGACGACACAGCGCCCCCGGGCTGCGCGATCGCGCGGTCTATTATTCGCCTGTGCCAGTGCGTTGCTACTGGCCATAGCAACAGCGCACGCGGCGGCAGTCAACGACAATAGCCTGCTAAAGGCCGCCAGCGACACCAGCGGCTGGCTCAATTACGGCCGGACCTACGACAACCACCGTTATGTGCCGCTGGACCAGATCACCCCGCAAAACATCAACCGGTTGCATCCCGCCTGGGCTTTTTCGCTCGGCGGCCAGCTCGGCGGTACCGAAGCCACCCCGATTGTTCATGACGGCGTCATCTACGTCTCAGCCGACTATTCACGGGTATTCGCCATCGACGCCCATACCGGCGTCATGAAATGGGCCTTCGTTCCCAAATACGATGACTCGCTAACCGCCAAACTCTGCTGCGGCCCGATCAACCGCGGCGTGGCGATCTACGGCGACATGGTCTACGTCGGTACCCTCGATGCCCGCCTGATTGCCCTGAACAAGGACACCGGCAAGGTCGTCTGGCAACAGACCATCGGCGACTGGAAAAAGGGCTACACGTCGACCGGGGCACCACTGATCGTCAAAGGCCAGGTTTTGATGGGCGTCGGCGGTGGTGAATACGGCGTGCGTGGCTACATCAAGTCCTTCGACGCCAAAACCGGCAAACTCAAATGGACCACCTACACGGTACCCGGTCCGGGACAGCCGGGTCACGATACCTGGCCCGGTGACACCTGGAAAACCGGCGGCGGCAGCACCTGGATTACCGGCGTATACGACCCGGAGCTGAATCTGATCTACTGGGGCACAGGTAATCCGGGACCGTGGAATTCCGACCTGCGCAAGGGTGACAATAAGTGGACCGACTCTGTCCTGGCATTGAATCCCGACACCGGCAAGATCGTCTGGGCCTACCAGTACACGCCCAACGACGCCTGGGACTATGACGGCACCTGTGCTCCCATACTGACCGACGTGACGGTCGACGGTGTCACCCACAAGGCGCTGGTCCAGGCCAACCGCAACGGATTCCTGTATGTAATCGACCGTACCAATGGCAAGTTCCTGTACGCCAAGGCCACCGTCCCCGGCATCAACTGGACCAGTGGGCTCGATCCCAAAACCGGCCGGCCCCACGTCAACAAAGGCATGCGCCCCACTAGTGGCGGCAAAACCGTCAAACCCATCGTCCCCGGGCTCGAGGGCGGTACCAACTGGTTCCCGATCGCTTACGACCCGGACCTGCACTACGTGTTCCTGAACTCCAATGACTGGGCGATGAGCCTCAAGGCGTGGCCCAAGAAGGAGGTCAAGTACAAGGCGGGCGACGTCTACATGGGTGTTGACTATCAAATGTACCGGCTCAAGGATCACATTGGCCGGATCATGGCGTTCGACCTTAACAAGGGCGACTTCGCCTGGCAGGTATCGAGCTCGCTGCCGCTATTCTCCGGCCTGCTGGCCACCAAAAGCGGGCTGGTATTCACCGGTGATCAGCGCGGCTACTTCATGGCGCTCAACGCTAAGACCGGCAAGGTTTTGTGGCGCTTCCAGACCGGGTCCGGCATCAATGCGTCACCCATCAGCTATGAACTGGACGGTGTCCAGTACGTGGCCATACTCTCGGGCTTGGGCGGTGACCCCAGTTTCTACTATGACAACCCCAAAGGCGGTATGCTGTGGGTATTCGCGCTCGACGGCGGCCCGCATGTCGACGCCAAGGACTACAGTCAGACTGTAATCAAAGGGGCATTGCCCCTCTATAAGCAGTAAGCGATGCGCTACGGGCTTCTGCTGCTGGCGGCACTCGTCGTGGGTGCCGCCGTCAATCTGCCACTGCACGCCGACGATAGGGCACCGCTCAAGAACCCGGTGCGCAATGATCCGGACGCCATCGCGGCCGGCCACCGACTTTATCGTCATCTGTGTTTCATCTGTCATCTGCGCGAGGGTGGCCGCGGTCCGGATCTGTTCCGCAACAGCCTTACCGACGCGCAGTTCTTCAACACCGTGATGCACGGCCGCAAAAACACCCAGATGCCGGCCTGGCACGGCCGCCTCAAACCGGAACAAGTCTGGCAATTGCAGGCGTTTGTCATGTCCCGCAACCACTACTGATACCGCTTCGCTCCATGATTCTGAAAACCCCCGTGCTGACCGCGGCTGGCTTGCTGTTCGCCGCGACTGTTTCGGTCGCGGCCGCCGGCACTACGATCAGCGGCAGCGCCCGCGCCAGCGCCGGCGATCAGCTTGTTATACACGGCGCCCGCATCCAGCTTTTTGGGATTACAGCGCCTGCGCCCGGGCAAAGCTGCCCGAGTGCATCCGGGGACTGGCCATGCGGCAACCGTTCGCTGGCGGCCCTTGCCAGGCGGGTCGACGGCAAAACGGTGACGTGCCGCGTCCGCCACCGGGTCGGCCATGGCCACTGGCAAGCCGTCTGCCACCTGCGACATACCGACATCGGCGGTTTGCAGGTCCGGGCTGGCTGGGCACGGGCACTACCCGAGGTGACCGCTGCCTACGCTAAAGACCAGGCAGCAGCCAGGGCCGCCCACAAGGGAATCTGGCGGCGCTGAGGGAAGGGTAAAAATCCGCCGTTCCTGGCCGCATTTCTCAATAAAAGTTATAGTAGCCACAGATGCCGCCAACCGGTATCTCCGCAATCCACTCTGCATGGCAGACACAGAGGAGGACTGAGCGATGGCTGCAAAGCCCGCCTACGGACTCGATAACGGACGATACGAACGGCGCCTGGATCGACGCAATTTCCTGCAACTCACCGCGGCCGGACTGGCCGCTCCAGCGGTCCTGGGCCTGAGCGGCTGCAGCGGCCCCGAAACCACCAGCAACAAAACGCTAACACTGGGCAACATCGGCTGGGATGAAAACGTCGCCCTGGCCAATCTCACCAAGGTCATACTCGAGCAGGATCTGGGTTACCAAAAGGTCGAGCTGAAGAAGCTTGGTGTGGATGCCATTTTCAAGGGCGTCGCTGACGGCAATTTAGACGCTTTCCAGGATGTCTGGTTGCCACACACCCACAAGAGTTACTGGGATAAATACGGCGATCAAATGGTACGGCTGGACTCTTGGTACAAGGGCACAGCCAGCCTGGGCCTGACCGTACCCGAATATGTCGAGGCCCAGAGCATCCCCGATTTGGAGAAATACACCAACCGCTTCGACGGCAAGATAATCGGCATCGAACCGGGCGCCGGCGAGATGAAGCTGGTGAAGGACAAGGTCATACCCGGCTACGGCCTCAAAGACTTCAAGCTGGTCGCCTCTGATACGTCAGCAATGCTCAACCAGCTCGAGGTCGCACTGCGTCACAAGAAACCGATCGTGGTGACACTCTGGCAGCCACACTGGGCGTTTACCGTTTACCGTATACGGTATCTCAAAGATCCCAAGGGGCTGATTAGTAACGGTGGTGAGCAGCTTTACAGCGTGGTTCGAAAGAATTTGAAGCAGGACAAGCCCGACGCTTATGCGTTTCTCAACGCCATGTCACTAACCCCGGACCAACTGGGGCGCCTGGAGCTCGCCATCAACCTGGCGAAAAACCCGATCGATGGTGTCAAGACCTGGCTCAAAGCGGATCGACCGTTCGGCGGCCAGCGCGGCTTGAACCGCGACGTGGTGCAGCGGTGGATAGACGCCGCCAAAAAGGCACAGCGGGCCTGACGGCTACTGCGCGGTCACTCCTTTGCACAAGCACAGCGGGCCGCGCATAACCGCCCGGCCCTGACACCTTTTGCTGCAAGAGAAGCCGATCAGTCCGACGCCTCCTGACCGTCGGCATTCGCGACCTCGATGTGGTGTAATCGCGAAGCCGCGCCGCCCTTCACGGTGACCTCCAGCAACCCGTTCTGCACCGAGGCCACGATGTCGTTTTGGTCGATGCCTTCGGGAAGAATCATGCTTCGTCGGAACGCGCCGTAGACCCGCTCGCGGGTATAGAAGCTCGACCTTGGTCTCGTCAAGGTCATTGGTGCGCTCACCCGATATGGTGAGCACCCCGCTGGAAACCGTGACATCGACGTCATTCGGTCCCATACCGGGTAATTCGCAGCGGATCACCAGATCACCGTCAACGGCGAAGATATCGGCATGCGGCACCCAGGCGGTGGCATGGGTTCGGTCGCCGGCCATATCCGGCTTGTCCTTGAGCATCCAGTGATGCTGCATCCGGTTCATCTCGCTCATCACGTCGAGAAATCCCCGGAACGGATTATGGGTATGCTGCTGCTGAGGCGGTTGCTTGGCCATACTCCCTCCTGGCGGCACCTGTAAGACGTTAGACGTTGCTGGTCACACCCCGGACCCAGTGCCAGAATCAAGGCCGGCTCCGGAGGTGCTATCAGTCCGCTTCGGCGACGGCTGCTACGGGAGCAGCCCCGGGTATTCGTTCCCTACTGAGCGAGATGTAGAGCGTGTAGCACATGATCAGCAGCACTACACAAAACGGCAGCCCCGAGGTCACGGCGCTGGTCTGCAGGGCGCCCAGTGCGTCGCCACCGCGTGGCGGTACCGGCGATCAGCAGCACCGCGGCGACGACGCCCTCCATGGTGGCCCAGAACAGACGCTGCTGCCAGATCGGGTTGGGATCGCCGCCGTTGGTGAGAATGTCGACGACCAGCGAGCCGGAGTCCGATGACGTGGCGAAAAACAGCGTGACCACCACAATGGCCAGCACCGAGGTGATGGTGGTGACGATTCCGGCGATCGGCAACTGCTCCAGCAGCACGAAGATGGCATGCGGTGCGCTCGCGCCAAACAGTGCCTTGTTCCCGCCCTGCAGAAGGTCGTACAGCGCGGTGCGGCCGAACACCACAAACCAGACGATCGAGGCACCGGTGGGGATCAGCAGCGTGCCGAGGATGAACTTGCGAATCGTGTAGCCGTAGGAGATCCGGGCGATAAACATGCCCACGAACGGCGACCAGGAAATCCACCAGCCCCAGTAGAGCAGGGTCCAGCCGGACTGGAAGTTCGCGCCCTTGCCGGAGCTGAAGATGGTCAGGCTGGTCTTGGGCAGGTACTGCAGATAATAGCCCGTGTCCGTCATGATGTAGTCGAGGATGTACCGCGTCGGCCCGACCAGGAACACGAACACGCACAGGGCGATCGCCAGCCACATATTGATCACCGACAGCCGCCGGATGCCGGCATCCACGCCGAGCATGACGCTGGTGATGGCGACACCCTCCACCGCGGCGATAATCCAGCAACTGCGTGCCCAGCGAATCAGGGGCGCCGAACAAATCGTGCAGGCCGGCGGCGATCTGGGTGGCACCGTAACCGATCGAGGTCGCCAGGCCGAACAGCGTCCCGAATACGGCGAGAATGTCGATGAGATGGCCGATCGGGCCGTAGATGCCGTCACCGATGATCGGGTAGAAGGCCGCCGCCGGTTTCAGCGGCAGGCCCTTGCGGTAGGAGAAATAGCCGATCGCCAGACCGAGAACGATGTAGATCGCCCAGGGATGCAGGCCCCAGTGGAAGAACGTGTAGTTCATCGCCGTCTCGGCCGCGTGCGCCGTTCCCCCCGGCCCGACCGGCGGGTTCTTGAAATGCGCGATGGGCTCGGAGACGCCGTAGTAGACCAGGCCGATGCCCATGCCGGCGGTGAACATCATCGATACCCAGGACCAGGTATCGAACTCGGGTTCGGCATCGTCCGGCCCCAGCTTCAGGCTGCCCCAACGGCTCGCGGCGATCAGTAACACGAACACCAGGAAGAAAGTGGTACTGAGGATGTAGAACCACCCGAAATAGCGGGTGATGAATCCTTGTATTGCGTTGGCGACACTGCCGAATCCGGTTGGTTCGGTCACCGCCAGCACCACCAGCACCACCATCACCAGGCCGGAGATGATAAAAACAGGTGGGTTGGTATGCCGGTGCAGATAGGCCTTGAGTCGGCTTTCTTTTGCCATCTTAGCCCCCTTTGCGGGTTACAGCCTCGGCAATATCCCGTTGGCCGAGTTAAACGCTGGCGGTACCGTCCTGGCCCGATTTGACGGATTGTTCCTGGCGACCGGAGCACGGCAGGCGACGTCCGCGGACTCCTGGGCTGCTTTGGTCAGGTTAACACAAGCGAGGTTATGAGCTCCAAGCCTGCTCTGTGGCACGACACAACCACCGCGCTTCGAGCATTGATCAGTGCCCCACGCTTCACTATCACCCCTCGATGGCTCATCTCTAACGCGGCAAGCGCTGTTTAAGCTCCGGCGCACCTAATCGTTGTTGCCGTTGCTATTGCCGTTGCTATTGCCGTTGCTATTGCCGTTGCTATTCCCATTGCTATCGCCGCTAGTGGTACCAGACGTCGACGAGCCGCTGGTGGATCCTGAACTTGTGCCGGTTCCGGTCGATCCGCTGGACGTATCGTCACCACCGGAACTGCTGCCAATCCCCGAACTGGTCCCACTGCTGCTCGAGGACGAGGCCCACCCTGTCAGCGCAATCCCCTGCATGACGGGGTCCTGCTCGTCGATATTCGTCGTCAACCGTACCTGGCAATAAGCCGCCGTTCCTGAAGACGATGGGACATCAGGGAGCTGACAATTGCTCCACCTTACGGTCACTGTAACCGTCTTGTAGTTCTGTGGCGGGGTGGTGCTGGTGTCGGAATGAGGCACCACGACCCATCCGATCTGGAAATTCTGGGTGAATTTCGGATTAGAGCTTGAGTACGCGTTTGACGCCGATGAAAAACCAGTGCTACTCGTGATGCTGTCGAATGCGGTGCCACGGAGATTGTCCAGCCCGCTCTGTGCGAGATTAAGTGCTTCCGTACGCGCTTTGGCATCGGCATTGCTCATCATAACCTGGCCCTGGTAACGCGCCAGCGCCAGAAGTCCCACCGACAACACCACGAAGGTCACCAGCACTTCGAGTAGCGAAAACCCCGCGGTACCCGTAAAACGGCGCCAATATCGTCCGGAGTAGCCCCTGTCACCACGTCTTTTCATAGCTGTCGGTCACCAGTCTTTCCAGGTCCCCGGTAATGGTGCATACACACCCGACAAGCCCGTATGGATAATCGTGGTACTGGTTGGTGTAACCAAGTTCAACTTGGCATTAGCAGAAAACTTATCCAAGTTACCTTCCACGCCGAGGGAACCATATATTTGTGTCGCACCCCACCCGGCCGCGTCATTGCCCGGACATCCATCCGCGATATAGACAATCCCATATATCGTTGGGCCACCATTGATCTTTGAACAGCCGGTGCCGGGAGCGAAAATCAGAATGACAGGGTGCGTTGCGCTACCGACGCTTTGATGCCAGTTCGACGAGCTTGTAACATAGTAAACTGTACGCTGCGGTAACGCACTGGTACCGCTGTAGTCCTCGGTCATGGTACCTTTAGAGACCGCGGTCGCTTCGGCAGCCGACAGGCTTTGCAAGACTTTTGGATCGATAACGTTCCCATATTGATCTCTAAAATAATAGTCCCACACCGAGGAAAACTGGCCCCCATATTGGTAAAAGTTCGGACAGTTATCCGCAGAAGTACAGTCGGCCTTGAAGTGTCCCGGGTCTAAGCAAGGATCGCCATCATACAGAGTACCCGCTGGACGATTGCTCATAATTCCAATATTGCTACTTGTGATATCGGGATTGCCGGTTATTTTTCCAAGGCAGCCATTTAGAACCAGTGGTGGCGCGGTCAGTGTGATAGTGCTCGTGACGCCCGGTGTATTGGTTACATGCTGAGTAATGGTGGCCGTGATATTGCTGTCGTTCGACGCTCGGGCGGTCGCGGTCAGCTTGATAATCTGAGCTGTCCCGGAACTGCCAAGCATCGCCACAGTGTAGCACAACCTTGAGTTACCCGAGATGTCTGTCAGGGCATAGGTGCCGGTGCCTGAAACCAGGCCTGCCGACGGCGGTGTAATGCAGTTGGTTCCTGTGGTCACCAATGACGACTGATGCGTGCCTACCCATCCGACCAGATACTGCATGCCAGCCTCGGCGGCATTGTGCACTTCCTTTGCCCGATAATCGTTGCCTGATATTTTCTGCTGGAATACGCCGCTCTGGGTCATGGTAAGCGCCATTACGGTCAGGCTTAACAGCAAAATGACACTGATCGCCAGGGTCGCCACACCACGCTGACGGTGATAGCCGATCATCGACCCAACACCATTGAACCGTACCTCACTAAGGGATGGAACAGGCCGCTTGGGCTGCCCCGTATAACGCCGCGCTGACCTGATGTCATCATGGCACTCCTGGACAATGGTTTGTACCGGAGCCACCGTACACATAGTAGCAGTCGTTTCGCACGTCGACGGTATTCCGGATCGATTCTTTGCTGCTGGCGTCACTACTGATGTGGCCATCGATGTCGATCTCTATACTGCGTTGCTGCAGACAGGTATCGCCGTTGTCTTTGCACTCACCCGCCGTTCCACCAGCGGCATTGAGAATCTCCAGCTGAGTCTTCGATTCGATGAATTTCAAAAGGCTCACCGTGATCGAGCTATCTGTCATCGGTTGCCAGGTACCAGAATCACAAGCGTATGTAGCACCACCCGTGCGCATTTCAATAACATCCTTATTTAGCCGGTAGCCAAACTGTTCCATGTTAGCCTCATTCTCAATAGTGGCGTCATTCACCGTTCCACCACCACCCACCCCGATAAGCCCGTCGTCGTTAAGATCGTAACTGAACAGAATACAGCTACCGGATGATTCGCCAGTATCATTGCCAATGACGATCTGCCGGAAAGGATCGTTGACGAGTCTGGCCAGATTGCCACTGGAAACAGTCGCAGCGAGGACACCCCAATAACCGGCACGCCGGATATCCCGCATCATGACCTGGGCAGAGGCCCGTAGCTGAGTATCGAGATGGTTCATGCTCATGTTGTCGGCGCTGCCCTGAAGCGCCCGGCTGTATACCAATAGCCCTCCCGCCAGCAGGAACAGTCCCAGCGCCAGCGCCACCATGAGTTCGACCAGTGTGACGCCCGCCTGGTATCGGACAGCGGTTCTGTAACGATTTGAATACATGCCAGCCAAGAGCCCTGGAGCATTGAGTCTTTGACGTTGAACGGTCTACGATCTTACCTTAATCGGAAACCGTTATATTTCCAACAAAATCCAAGCAAAACGCAGGCCAAAGCAAAAATCCGGCCGCCGTGCGACATCAGTACCGAATCCGGCTCACGTCAATAATCGACCCATCGCCACACTACGCGGCCTGAGGACTCGAAACGGGGCTCAATGTGCCGTCACAAACTGTTCCGCCGCATTGCCCACGGGTACCCCTGCAAAAGGGGCACCGCGTCGCAGCGCGTCAGTTTTCGACACAGCGGGCAACCCCGGGTTCCACTGGTCGCTCGTTGTCAATCAAAAATCAGAGTAGCGACGCCCCCCCGAAAAGCGAGACCGTGCAGGCGATTGCTCTAACGGCCGCCAGGCTGTGACGATACAAGCAACAAACGGGGCGTCGTTTCAGGGCGAGGCAGCCAGCTGATGCAACGCGAGCCCCGACAACACCGCGTCCTTGACGAAGATATTCGAACCGAGCATGACGGAGCACTGCTGTGTGGATGAGTTGTCCGGTAACCGGCATCCACTCCAAGTCACCGCTACAGCCACCGTCTTAAGACATGTGTCGTCGGACGGCGTGACCGTCCACTGACGGCTGAACGCCTCGTTGAAGATGTTTCCGTACAGGTTCGCCGGCATGTCGGAGCCGCTGGAGATCACCTGGCTGCAGGTCTTACCGAATGTGTTTGCGGCCTGATCACGCAAATCCTCAATCTTGGCTTCCGCCAGATTGAGCGCCTCGGTACGGGCCTTGGCATCACTGTTGGTCATCATGACCTGGCTTTCGTAGCGGGCGAACGCCAGTAGTCCAACCGTAACGACCGCCAAGGTAATGAGGACCTCCAGCAACGAAAATCCCCGGCCACGCAGCCGCGCCGACGCACTAACCACCGACCCGCCCCGCGCGCCCTGGTCCATTGGACTCCTCCTCCATCATTTGCTCCAGTCCTTCCAGGTGCCGGGAACCGGGGCGTAAGAGCCTGGAATGCCCGTGGTGACAGTGGTCGAAGTACTGGTGCCCAGCATGGAAATCTGCGCGTTGGATGAAAAGCTGTTGAGATTACCGTTGATTCCCAACGAACCATATATCTGGGTACCGCCCCAGCCTTTTCCATCCTCATTAGGGCAGTTGCCATCGACAAATACGACGCCGTAAATCGTCGGCCCACCGTTGATCTTGTTGCACGGATCATAAGAGGGATCACTGGGATCGGCGGCGAACACCAAGAGTACCGGGTACTTTGGGCAACCGACGTCGGTTTGCCACTTGCCGTTGCCGGAGAAGTAGTCCTTGGTCAGATAGTAAATGGTTCGCTTCGGGACGCTGGGGTCGGCACTGCCGCAGTCCCCATAGTTTTCATTCACGGTGCCGGACGCAACGGCCTCGGCCTGGACAGCCGACAGACTCTGCAGCGCCGTGCGTGTAATCGTCGGAAAATAATACGTCCATGCATCGGTGAATGTTCCTGCATGACTCAGGCTGGGATCCGTGCACTTGCTACCGCTACTGTCCGTACATGCCAAGTTGAACCCACTGCTGCCGTGGGGACTTGGATCGAGGCAGTCTTCACCGAGTTGCTCAGCAGCCTTATACGCAGCGTCCGTGGTCAATATACCGGTCGACGGGACAACATGGGTCGTCAGCTGCGGGTTTCCACTGATGTCGTTTCCCAAACACCCTTTCATGACGAGTGGCGGCGCAGTGATATGTATCAGGTTGGTAATATCCGACGTGTCGGTCACATATTCGCTAACCTTGGCCGTCACGGTGGAATCCGGGCCAAACCACGCCTGTGCGGTCACCTTGACCAGTTTCGGCTGCACCGAAACAACCTGATAGTTCACCCCGGAGACACTGGTGGCGGGATCTAAGAATTTGTAACCTGCATAGGTGCCGTTGCCGGACACGATACCGGAGTTAATGGCGTAATTCGTTGGCAGTGTGATCGCGACTGCTGCCGCTGGCAACGTAACCGAGCTATAAGCAGACCAGTCAGGCGGATTGCTTTCCAGGTAGCTGATGGCATAGTCAAGTCCGGCTTCAGCGGCATTGCCCACCCCCTTGGCGCGATAATCGTTGCCGGAAA
>CAVQMB010000010.1:0-91303 GCA_963713445.1 uncultured Gammaproteobacteria bacterium
CAATCGTACCTGGCGCTCAATCGCCAGGCGGCAACCGGCGTGGACGATGTAACATGGCAGGAGTATGGTCGGAACTCGAAGAGCGGTTACCCATACTCCATGGTCTGGTCCAAAGTGAACGTTACCAAGCGAAGCCGAGCAAAAGGATTTGGATACCCAAGTCCGATGGGCAACAGCGACCGATTGGAATAGCGGCACTTGAAGACAAGATTGTCCAGCAAGCGCTGACCACCATTCTCCAGCAAATGTATGAGGTCGATTTTCTCGGCTTTAGCTATGGAGCAAGGCCTGGTCGTAGTCAGCATCAAGCACTGGATGCCATTTACATGGCGATTTCGCAGCGAAAAGTGAACTGGGTTTTGGACGCGGACCTGAGCAAATTCTACGATTCACTCGATCATGAGTGGCTGATGAAATTCGTAGAATATCGCGTCGCCGACCAAAGGGTACTACGGCTCATTCGAAAATTCTTACGAGCCGGGGTATCCGAGGACGGAGAGTGGTCCAAGACCGTGGTGGGAACACCACAAGGTGCGGTGATTTCGTCACTTTTAGCGAATATCTACCTGCACTACGCTTTGGATCAATGGGTGAAATGGTGGCGCGGTCAGCCCGGTCGTGGTGAAGTCTACATCGTGCGGTATTCGGACGACTTCGTCATGGGCTTTCAGCGACAATCCGATGCAGAGAAATTCCAGGTAGCACTTAAAGAAAGATTGGCGAAGTTCGGCCTGGAGATGCACGCAGAGAAAACCAGACTGATTGAATTCGGGCGGTTTGCCATAAAGGGCCGTCAGGAGCGTGGAGAAGGGAAACCGGAGACATTCGACTTTCTTGGATTCACGCATATCTGTTCAAGGAATAAAAACGGACACTTCAAGATCTATCGCAAGACCATAACCAAACGACTCCGAGCAAAGATAAAAGTAGTTCGTGAAACGTTGCGTCGAAACCGGCATCAGCCGGTAGCAGAGCAAGGGGCATGGCTGAAGGCGGTGATGCGGGGGCATTTCAACTACTATGGAGTCCCCGGCAATCGAAAAGCTCTGGATACATTCCGTACGCAGGTCCAACACAGCTGGTTGCATGCTCTTCGTGGGCGAAGTCAGAAAGCTCTGGCTCTCACCTGGGAGCGTATGAGGAAACTGATAAGGACATGGCTACCCTCTGCGAAAGTAGTACACCCATACCCGAATCAACGCTTCTGCGTCTGACCCGAGGCAGGAGCCGTATGCGGTAGTTCCGCACGTACGGATCTGTACGGGGGGTGCTGGGCAACCGGTATCCCTACCGTGTCAAGACAAGTTGTTGATTTTACGGAATAAGACCATGAAAAATGGAGAAAATTAGGGTCATGTCTACACATTTCACAGAATCTGTTTACCAGCCAATTTTTTCAACAATGCCTTTCACCCGGTGAACAGGTGAAGGCATAGTTCTCGTCAATCCTAATGACAGTAAGAAAGAGCGAACACTTATTCATTCAGTTTTGGTTATATGCGGAGACATGCCCCCGCTTTTGAGTCCCCACTTGGACGGAATGTCCTCGCGACCGTATCCGGAACGTCACGATTTCAGGCGACTAGGTTATGCCAAGACAAGTTCTGATCATTCACGGGTGGAGCGATACCTCGAAATCCTTCCATGCGCTTGCCAACTTTCTCGGGAAGCACGACTACCGAACAACCGAGCTGTGGCTCGGGGACTATATCTCGATGGACGACGATGTACGCGTGGCCGACGTTGGCAAGCGCATGGCGCGAGTAATCGACGACATGATCAAGGCAGGCAGCCTGCCCAAGTCGTTTGACGTCATCGTCCATAGCACTGGGGGGCTGGTGGCGCGTGAATGGCTGACTTCGCATTACCAGGGCCGCGCGCAAGAGTGTCCGATGAAGCGCCTGATAATGCTGGCGCCAGCCAATTACGGCTCCAAGTTGGCAGCCACGGGCAAGAGCATGCTTGGTCGTATCGTCAAGGGTTACAACAATTGGTTCCATACCGGCCAGAGCATGCTCGACGACCTCGAGCTGGGTTCGCCTTACCAGTGGGAATTGGCGCAGCGCGACATCCTGATTGCTCCCGGCACTGGCAGCACAGACCATTATTATGGCGATGATCGGGTGTGGCCTTTCGTCATCGTCGGCACCCACCCTTATGCAAACCTGCTACGGCAGATCGTTAACGAGAATGGGGCCGACGGCACCGTGCGAGTCTGTGCTGCCAATCTGAACGCGCAGGGCATCACCATCGATTTTCGCCAGAGTGACCCGGAGCAGGCCGTTGCACTCTGGGGCTCGCGCCTGGATGGTTTTTCCATTCCATTGGCGGTGCTCCCAACCCGCACGCACGGGGCCATCATCGACCCGGAACGCACGGACCATGACAACCAGGACGGCATCGAGGAAACGCCGGAAGAGCAGGCGCAGTTGGGACAGTACATTCTGGAAGCTCTGGATTGCGCCGACTTTGATCGATACCGCCAGATCCAGCAGCAGTGGCATGACGTTAGTGAGGCCACTGCGGCAAGACGCGCACAGTCGGACCACCCCGATTACTATCACCAATACATGCAGGCCAATTTCGACGTCAGCGACGATTGCGGTCAGCCAGTCGATGATTTTTTTCTGGAGTTCTTCTCAAACACGGCAAAGAAGAATGACGATGCAAACGTCTATCTCCATCAATCGGTGATAGAGGACGTCAAGGTAATCTCGCGGAACAAAGCCTGTCGCAATATTTATTTCGACCGCACCGATCTCGTCGAGGGCTACTATCCTAAAGTGCCCGGACGAAGGGACCCTGTGCTCTACTTGTCCATTTCAGCGGCGGCCCCGGGAAAGAACATCGGCTATTTCGCCAACCAGAAAATCGGCGCGGATATGCAAATAGCCGTCCATTTCCAAAGCGAGACGGCATCCCGGTGGATGAAACGCAATTCCACCCATTTTGTACGCATCATCCTCCCACGGCAACCTGTCGACAAAGTGTTTAGGCTGACGCGGTACGATCAGAGCTGACCAAGAGAAAGAGGGGGCCGTTCTTCAGATTATAATTTGGATGGGAAGCTGGTTGAAGGGTTAGATCTTATAATCGGAAGATAGAGGAGTGCCTTTAGCCCCTGGACTTATCCAACCGGTAGAACTGCTCGAAGACCTTGGCCAGATCTTCGGCGGGGATCCACGGCCCGGTTGTAAAGCGAGAGCAGTATCCTCTCCTTGAAGTGTCGAAAGGCTGAAGATGACGTCAAAACTGGAGGCTGGCAACTATTCCAGAACAAGCGTAGAGGGCACCTGTTTACTGTCTGCGCGGCGTTGGTCTGGAGAAGACGACAGGCGGCGGGGACCGATGACCCCCGCCGCCTGTTTGTGTCTGCGGTCGTGTTTTCGTGCCGACGTTACGGCTGGCCGTCGAGTTTGTGCAGGATGAAGGAACCTTCGGCCGGATCGATGGCACCGTTATGGTTGACGTCGGCTCCGAGCGAGATGGTGCTTCCGGCGGGCACCTGGTCGGTCAGGATCTGCTGGGTGAGGATCGCGTCCAGAAGGGTGACCTGGCCGTCATCGTTCACATCGCCCGGCACGGTTCCGATGACTGTCGCCTGCACCGGGTTCTGCCCGCCGATGATACCGTTCACCGGCCTGCTGAGGGTGATGGTGTATGTTTTGTCCGCCTTCGGCGAGGTAGCGTTCTGGATCGGCACGGAAAAGCTCTGGTCTGCACCGCTGCCGGGCGCCCAGACCAGGGTGCCGGAGGTGGCGGTGTAGTCGCTGCCGGCGAGCGCGGTGCCGTCAGCAGTGGTGTAATCGATCGCGATGGTCCGGGTCGGCGGCTGGTTGAGGGACACGGTGACCAATTGGCTGCCCCCGCTTTTCCTCTGCCGGTATGGCAGGTTGGTGAAGCTGATCGTCGGCATCGGCGCGAGCGCCGGCCGCACCTCCAGGGTGAACTCGTAGACCCCGAACTGGCCCTCCACCACCGGCGAGAAGGAGGTGAAGGCGAATTCCACCTGACCGGACGGGTAGCCCATCTCGCCGCGCAGGGCGGAGGCGGTCGGATTGTTCGCGTCGAGTCCGGCGACGCCGTTGCCGGTGGTGGTGTCGGTAGTGTAGTTGAGGGCCATGGAGATGTTGAGGTTGCCCGAGGTGAACAGGGTGTTGTGCAGACCGTCGCTGACGGTGGCCGTCGCATTGCTGTAAACCCGGTGGTCGCCGTCGCCGGCAGGCTGGAAAAGAGAGAGCGACAGATTGTTAAGATCGAGATGAACCCCGCTGCAGTCGGTCAATGTCCTGGTGTTCTCCGCGGTGCAGTCGGCACCGGTGGTGTATATCTGGCCATTGCCGTCGTCATAGCTCGGTGCGCTGACCCGGTAGGCGTAGGCGCCGGTCTGGCCCATGGCCGGACCGCTCGGGTCGGTCAGCACCAGAAAGCCGTGGAAGGTCATGGAGGTGGGGCTGACGGTGAAACCGTTGGCCAGGGAATCGCCGCCGAATAGAGAGACACTGGCGCTGCCCTGGCCCTGGACGGGTTGCACCGTGTAGTAGCCTTCCGAGATATTGGCGAACAGGTAATCGCCGTTATCGATGGTTACCGAGGCAGCGACCGTCGAGTTGTTGTCGAGCAGATTGACCCCGCCGACATAGGGGGAACCGTCCGGCAGGCTGAGATGGCCGCCGATGGAGTAATAGGGGATGGGCGGCGCGACGAAGAAGAAGTTGAGTCCCGGCGTTTCGCCGTCAGCGGTGAGGGTGACATTCTGGGCCTCGGTCTGGGTGACGGCGTTGGGGTACCACTGTTCCATCGTCCGCTGTTGGCCGTTGATGTAAGCATCGACAACGCACTTGACCTGATAGGAACCGGGCGTCAGCCCGTCGACATGGAAGGAGCCGTCTGTGGAGTGGGAATTGAATACCTCGCGGCTGAACTGCAGGCCGGCGTCGTCGTAGAATTCCAGAAAGAAATGCTCCAGGGAGATGGGGTCGAGGGCCGGATCGATGCTGGCCGCAGACCCTGAGGCAGCAGCGAGGGACGGATCGTTGACGATGGTCAGGGGGGTGGCGGTCGGGATGCTGCCGCCCTGGCCGTCGTTCATGGTGCCGGTTAAGAGGATGGTGCCGGTTGTCGCCGGCCCCTGGCTCAGGTCGAGTTTGAAGGTGCCGCCGTAGAAGGTGTTATTCGAATCCCACGTTCTGCTGTCCTGGATGACGTTCGGCAGACCGTTGTCGCCGGCCGAAATCAGGCTGTTATCCCCGGAGATGCTTTCCTGAATCGGGTCGGCGTAAAGATTGCTCACCGTCGACGGCGAAACGGAGGCGGTCAGCGAGGGCGACGCGGGAATGGTGATCGTCACCGGCAGGGAAGCGCTGCTGCCGTCGGCGAAGCCGATCGTAACATTCACCGGGTTCGAAGGCGGATTGGCGATGGCCCATACCTCGGGGCCGCTCCAGGGGGTATGCGGGTCATAGACCATGAGCGCCGTCGGGTTGGACGAGGTCGCCGTCATGTCGGTGGTTATGGAATCGAGGGGATTACCCTCGTTGTCGTTCATCACCGGATTGATCCCGTCGAGTCGGCCGTAACGGTTCACCGCAAGCGAGGTGACCGTCGTGCAGGTCGTGGGATAGGGAGGGGCTGTATAATCGGTCACGCACTGCTGGAAGCCAAGCGAACCGACTGTGACGATGTGCAGATAGCCGGTGCCGGCCGTAGTGGTGGTGCCGTCGGTAAGGCGGACCTCCATCTTTTGCTCGCCGGTCGGGATGCTGGCGGTATCCACGGACAGGATGGTGCCGCCCTGGCCATGCAGGGTCGCGGGCGAAAAGGTGGCGGCCAGGGGATTGCCGGCGCCGTCCACCAGCGACCAGGTGAGACCGCCGGCCGGTGGCGTGTAGCCGTTGGCGAAGCCGACGCCCAGGGCGATGTTGAGGGGGGTGCCCCGGATGACCTTGAAGCGGTCGGCGGTGCCTGTGATGGAGAAATAGGGCGAGGTGATGTCGAGGGGCTTGGTGTTGGCGGAGCGGACGCCGTCGGCGAGCACCTTGACAGGGCCGCTGGTCGCTGGCGCGTTCACCGTGATCTGGATGGCGGTGTCGTTCCAATTGATGATGGTCACCCCTTCGGGACGGTCGTCGATGAGCACTGCGGAAGCGTTGGTCCGGGTGCCGAAGTTCTGGCCGGAGATGGTCAGACTATCGCCGTGGGCCGCGGCAGATGCCGACAGGCCGGTGATCTCCGGCAGCGGGCCGACGGTGACGCCGGTCATCGATAAAGAGACGTTGGCGGCGCTGAAGGACCCGTTGGCATTCTTGTAGAACAGGAAACGGACCAGCCGGGCCGCGTCGGCGGGGAAGATGTAGCTGGCCTTCACCCGGCTGGCCGGATCGGGAAGAACGGCGATCGAGGCGTTGGCCGAGGTGCTCAGGGTTGCCGTCTTCTCGACCCCTGTGGAGTCGAGATAGATGATCCTGGCCTGGATGGCGTTGCCCGCCGACGGCTGCCAGTCGGCGGCCAGGTCGAAACTAAGGTCGATCTGCCGGCTGGAGATACTGGTGACGTTCAGGTCCTGGAGCAGCACCGGACCACTGTATCCAACCATTCCCATCCCCGTGGTCGACGGGTGTAGATTGGCCATACCGTTGTTGGCGGCAAGCGGGTCCCAGCTTGGGCTGATGCCCTGGGCGATCCGCCATTCGGCGAGCCCTCCGCTGAAATCGCCGTTGCGGATCAATTCGGTCGCCGCTGCCGCTGCCGCCTGGAGGAGGCTGTAGAGCAGCAGAGCCAGAAAAAAGGATGAAATGGCAGTTAGTTTGTTTGTCGTCGGCATAGTATTCTCCCCGATTCGTCAATTATGGCGCCAAAAGAGATGAAGTCAATCCATCCAGGGGCTGCATTATAGCGAATCCTTGGACGGTGTGACCGCTGCCACTTGCTTCGCACAACAGGTGGCAGTGAAATATCAATGCCATTGACCGTTGCAGTATCGCTATCTCCAGCCTGTCCGCAAAGGATACCAGTACCCATGGGTCGGGGAATCACCCATATGGGTGAATTTTGCAAAATTATGGAGATACAAAGGGAGGAGAGGGCATCGGAACGACGGCCATGAAGGACAGGTACAAAAAAGAGCAACAGGCCGGGCCCGTTAGCAGATCCCGGCCAGCACTCCTGCCAGGACGCGGTTGAATCCGGCCGGGTCTTCCATGTGCAGGAAATGGCCGGCTCCCGGGATGATCGTTTCGGCGACGAACGGGGCACAGCGTTGACGGGATTCTTCTGAAACCAGGGCGCCGTTGATGGCGTGAATCGGCACCTGCAACTCATGAAAGGCGGCCTGCGGACTCCAGGAAAGCAGGTCCCGCCAGACCGGGATGGCCCAGGCCGGATCGGCGGAGGCCATCTCGCGGACCAACCGTTCCTGAAGAGCCAATGGCGTTGCGGCGGTAGCCGTCTGCTGTATCAGGGCCTTCATGGCGCTGGCAAAATTTCCCTCGAAGGGGGAAACAATTTCATCTACCGTCTTGGCGGTCAAGCCCCCGTAATCGATCACGAAGGTGTCTATCAGCAGCACGGCGGTCACTTTATTTGTCAGGCGGGCGGCCTCCAGGGCCACGGCCCCGCCCATGGAGTGGCCGATCAGGATCACCTTTTTTGCCGGCAGTGCCTTGACGCAGGCCACCACATCGCGGGCGAAAGCGGCCACGTCCCAGTTTCTGCGGGTACCTGTGCCGGAATCGCCATGGCCCGGGAGATCCACCGCCGCCACCGTATACAAATCCCCGAAATGCTCAAGCTGCGGGGTCCAGTAGGCGCGACGACAGGTCCAGCCATGGATGAACAGCAGCAATGGCTCGCCCTGGCCGCGATAGTCGCAGGCCAGCGGAATTGCGTCATGAGCGCGTAGCGGTTTTGACGTGGCACCTTCGTTCTTCATCTCTATCCTCCAAACAGGCCTATAGCCGGCGGAAAGGGCCGGACAACAGACACCTCATAAGGCCGGCCTGGCTGTGGGTTGCTGTTTTTGCAAAGATGGCCTTGAGATGTGACCGTAACGTGTTCATGCTGATGCAGCAGCGCCTGGTCACTTCGGCAAGATCGGCGGAGACCGCCATTGCCATGACCACCCTGGTTTCCGCCTTGGAAAACGAATAGAATTGCCGTAGCGCCTCGCGGTCAAAAGTGATACTGGCAGCGGTATCGTACAGATACACAGCAACATATGTCGACGGTAGGGCGGCCTGGAACGAAATGTCGGGATGAATCGGCCGCACCAGCAATTGCAGGTTCGAGCCGTCCGGACGCGCCACGGCCACTCGGCCCCCCGGCGCATGAAACCTCCGGCTGTCGGCTGCGGCGAGACTCTGCCGCAGCAATCTTTGCAGGCGTTGATTCGCTGCCGTATCGCGAAGCCACAAGCGCCCTCGCACCAGCTTCAGTCCCGGTTCGTTGGCAATCAGATTTTCGGCCCCATCCGTGTGGTAACTGATCCTTAGGGAACTGTCCAGCAGTAAAAAAGGCAGCCTCTCGCCACCAGCGGTGAGCGCGATTGCTTCCGCTTGCGAACGGCTTTCGGCAACCTGCGCGGTCAGGAAAAGAGAATGCTGGATATGGGGAATGCAATCGGTGACCAGACGGGTTTCCAGTTCGGTGTAATGGCCCTGTCCACGGGTGCGCTGCAGCAGCAATTGCACCGAGCGGGAAGAATCGCGGAAGACGGTGCCGCAGATACCGTGGTGGATATCCTGCGGTCCGGCCCAGTCATTAAAAAATTCGCTCCGGTAAAATTCGGGCTGATGACAACTGAAATGAAGATACGTCGAATACAGCCGGCCGGGTTGTTTCCACCGCAATTCCTGGCGCCAGGGACAGGCGTTGACGTAATATTCGACATACCGGCGATGGTAGTCGTCATCTATATTTACTTTGAAACTGGAGTTGACACGGGTTGCCCCGGCGTTCATTACCAGCATCCGGGCCGAACGTGAATCGGTGCAGGCAACCAACTCCTGGAGAACGGCGGTCCATTCCTCCGGATTGACGACAGCGGCATAGATATGTTCGGCGAGGCATTCCCGGCGTTTTTCCAGAAGATCGTTTATTGATGATTTATCGAGTGTACTCATTTGTATACCCCGGAAACGAGACGAGGGACGACAAGGTCGTGTCCGTAAGGCACAGTTATCTCTCTGAAATATGGTAAAAGAGCCTTAACTGCCAGAGACAGCCCGGCCCCTGACAAAAATTGGTACAATTTTAAATTATTACAGCAAAATAGACGACTTCGTCGCAAAAGACAATGGTATTGGCACCACGCGTTTGGAATCGAGGGCTTGAACACGGCGTCTGTCCAGCCAGTCATGCTGTCGCCGTTGACATCGCCCCGGAGGTCTTCCGCGATCCGGGTCTGGTCTTCTGTGCGGCGATGCTCTTCATCGGGAAAAGTTCAGGAGAATAACGACCCGGTCAAGTCGGCAAAGAGATGTCCACCTGCGCCCAAAGGCCCTGGCGGCTGTCGATGGCGATGGTGCCGCCGTGGAGGCGGACGATCTCCCTTGCAATGGCAAGACCGAGGCCGGCGCCGCCGGACTCCGTTGCCCTGGACTTATCCACCCGGTAGAACTGCTCGAAGACCTTGCCCAGATCTTCGGCGGGGATCCCCGGCCCGGTGTTGTAAAGCGAGAGCAGTATCCTCTCCTTTTCTTCCGTGACCGTGAGCCGGATGCGGCCGTCTTCCTGGTTGTACTTGATGGCATTATCGAACAGATTGATGAGCGCCCGCCGGATCCTGTCCCTGTCGCCCCGCATCTCGAGATGCGGCGGTATTTCCGTTTCCAGCCGGATCCTGGCCCGCTCGGTGAGTGGCGCGAAATCCGCGGCCACGGAGCTGGCCAGCTCGGCGAGGTCAAAAGGTTCCGTGGCCAGCGTCTCTTTGATTTCCAGAGTCGAAAGTTGCAGCAATGTCCGTACCAGCCTGTCCATCCGCAAGACCGTGCGTCCCTGGATATCCAGCTGCCGATGGAAGGCTTCGGGGAGGTCGCGGTTCTGCTGCGCCTCGTCGAAGAAGAGCCGCAGCATGGCAATGGGGCTCTTGAGTTCATGGGAGGCATCGGCCAAAAGCCGTTTCTGCCTGGTAAAGGAAAACTGGAGACGGTCGAACATGCTGTTCAGGCGGGTGGCCAGCTCGTGGATCTCATCGCGACTCTTGCCCACGGGAATCCTTCTTTCCAGCGTATTTTCGTTGATCTCATGGGCAAGCTGGTTGATGGCGGCGATGGGTTTTAGGATCCTGCCGGCCAGCATATAGCTCAGGGCGGCCAGCAAGGCGGTCGAGACCGCCAGACCGATGCCCAGGGCGGCCAACAGATCGACAAGCTCCTCTTCCAGTCGTTCCATGGGCCTGGCGATCTGGATCAGATAGGGCGCCCCCCCGATCTTTTCCGGAATCTGCCGCACCCTGAAGGTGACCTCACCCTCGTCGTCCGGGTGGAGATCGATAAGCTTTTTCGAGACATGGACGCTGCTCAAGTACCCTTTTTCTCCCCTGTTTCGATAAAAGGGGAGATTTACCGACCTGGCAAGTTCCGAACGATACACCACCCGCAGATCCCGATCGTAGACCCTGATCCAATACCTTTCCGCCAGAGGAGGCAGGGAGAGGGGGCGGACATCCGGCGCTTGTTTTTGCTGCCCGGCCAGCTGCCCGGCCACGGCGGCAGCGGTCGACTGCAACTGGGCGTCCATCACTTCCAGAGGCTCTTCCCGCAATTGCCCGAAAACCACGAGGGAAAAGGCGAGACTGGTCAAAAGGCCCGCCCCGGCAACCCAGAGCATGATTCGGTGGCGAATCTGCATCAGCTCTCTTCTCTGATAATGTAGCCGACCCCCCGAAGTGTCCGGATGATGCCGCCGCCAGCATCGTCGATCTTGTGCCGCAGGTTTTTGATATGGACGTCTATGTAGTTGGACATGGTAAAGGGGTCGAAATCGTCGCCCCAGACATGTTCTGCCAGACTGAAGCGCGAGACGGCGCGGTTCTTGTTGTACAGAAGAAACTCGAGGATGGCGAACTCCTTGGGGGTCAGTCGGACGGCGCGGCCGCCCATTGTCACTTCGCGGGCTACGGTGTCGAGCCGGATTTCCCCGATCGCCAGAACGGACCGGCCGTGTTCCGAGGCCCTTCTCAGCAGGGCGCGCACCCGAGCCAGCAGCTCGGCAGCGGAAAATGGCTTGGCCAGGTAGTCGTCCGCCCCCTGGTCAAGCCCCTTGATCTTGTCGTCGATTTCACCCATGGCGGTCAGCATCAGAACCGGGGTCAGGATTTCGGCCCCGCGGATCTCCCGCAGGACCGCCAAGCCGTCTTTTCGAGGCAACATGATATCCAGGATAATCAGATCGAAGGGCTTGGAAAATATCAGCTCCAGGGCCTGCTCCCCGTCCGCCGCAGTCTCCACCATGTATTTCTGACCGGCCAGCATCGCCCCCAACTGCTCGCGAATGGCCGGCTCGTCGTCCACCAGAAGGATTTTCATCGCTGCTCTCCTTCTGAAGAATCGGCTCGCTTAGGCGCGCCCTCGTCGGGAATGGCCAGCAGAGTCTGCAAGGCGATGCGGTTATTTCTCTGCGTCTGTTCCAGGTCAATCTGCTCCAGGCGCTTGCCGACCCAGGTGCTTTCCATATTCAAAAAGGTCAGCGCGTCGATTTCGCCACGCATGTATGCCTTGCGGCCCCGGTCGACCAGCTCTTTCAAGGTCGGCAGATATTCATGGAGCTGCTTTAGCTGGGCCTCCACAATGCTCTGCAAGCGTAAAAGTTTGTCCACATCCATTGCCGCCTGGTCGAGACGCGCCTGGTATTCTGCATGGAGTTGCGCCCGCGTCGCCCGCTCGACCGCTATAGGCCCCCGGTTGCCCGAAAACAGGGGCAGGCTAAGGCCGATGCCGAAACCGACCGTATTCACCCTGCTCGTGTCGCGGGCCCGGTTGATGCCTATGCTGATCGAGGGAAACTGCGACAGGATGGCGGCGCGCACCGTCGCCTCCTGGCTGCGATAACCGGCCTGCAGCGCCAGCAGATCGGGGCGGCGCTGCGGCAGCGTTGCCAACTCCTGGTTGAGGGCGTCGGAAACCAGAGGAGCCGGCAGGGGGGGTAGATGAATTTTCAACGGTGCATCGGCGGCCAGGCCCAGCAACAGATGCAATTCGTGACGGGTATCGTTGCGGCTCTGCTCCAGTTGGTCGATCTGGCTCAGCGTATCGAGCAGGGCGGTGAGATCCGTGCCGGCCACTCCCAGGGTGAGATCGCCTTGCGCCACGGCCTGTTGCGACTGCTTGTAACGCTGTCGATAGAGGTCCTGCATTCCCTGCAGCAGGGCGATTTGCTGGTTTTCGCTGACCAGACTCACGGCCAGGACACGGGCGCGCTGGCTCACCTGCCACTCCTCCCAGAGCAATTCCAGATTGACCTGCTGTTTCGCATTTCGGGCGCTTTCCAGCCGTGCTCCTCGGTTAATGAGAGGGATGATGTCGTAATCAAGTCCCAGACCATAGGCATTGAACGTATCCGGCAGGCTGCCGGTGGGATGGTCGAGACTGGCTGACAATTGGGGATCGGGCAGGAGGCCGGCGGAAAATACTTCTGCCCGCTTGATTCCCAGCTCCCGGCGCTTTGCCTGCAGCTCGGAATTATTCTGTACGGCCAGCACGGCAACCTCCGTGAGGCTCAGGCCGCCTGCCGGATTGGCGGGAGCCTTAATGGCCGGCTTGTGCAGTTTTCCGACGTCGGGAGCAAGGTTTGGTCCCAAGGGCAATGGTTGTGGTTGGTAAGCGGCACACCCGCCGAGCATGATGAGAAGGATCGCAGTCAATAGCGCTGGCAAGGAGCAATATCTATTTCCCATTTTCGCCTCTCCGACAACCTGAATAGTCTTTGCGTATATGCATCAGCACCCTAATCTCCCATGTGAGGGTATCATTGCAGTCGAAAAATGAACAAGCACAATATGTCGACGCCTTTTTTGAAACGCAATGTTCAGGAATTGCTACGGTTGAAACGATACCCGCATTCGCAGCCACAGAGTTTTATCTCATCGATGTCTCGCTGATCTATCGGAAAAACCTTACAGGCCTGAGGCCTGCAGGAACCATAGGTCAGACACCGACCTTGCCTCGTCAGCATCGGACAGATAAAGAGCAGGTTGCAGCAAGTGCCGCATTGATTGCAGCTGCCCTCCCGGAGTTGCATCTGCCGATGAACGTGTCCTTTACGGAAATGAACCAGGAAAAATCGCCTCAACTTGCCAATGGCGTGAAAGGTAAAACGGGAGTCGCGATAGGTCCGGGAAATTGTGGAAAACAGACGATGGTAAAAAGATGACATACCGGCGGCCTGATTAAAACACCAGTATAAGGATTGACGAATCGGTTGCATATTCTTTCCTTTTTTACGCTCTAGCTATCTGGGGAAGGTTAGATCGGTTATCGAAGAAGCATCCACTTTCGTAGCGGTGATCCTCACCAGAAGATCAGGATAGACCCGGTGTTATACCGCGGCGTTATGCTCCCGGCGCCGGCGGTGTTTCCGTAACCCATCACAGGGTGGAACAACCACGTTGGCTCTTGAGTCGCCTCCAGTAAGGGATCGCAGGGTGCCGGAGATGCGCGGCATCGGTCTGCGAGCTATACATCGGTATGCGAGCGGGCCGATAACAAAGCAGATTCGGTGCCCTGCGATCCCTTATTCCTCCTTCGGCAGGGTCCACCTGACCAGCACCGGCTGGACCAGAACGACCAGTGGCAGCTGCACCAGAATGCCCGCAATGATCGCAATCGCGAGCGGCTGCAGCATCTGGTCGCCCGAACCGCTGATCGCAGCACCCAGCGGCAGCAGCGCCAGGATCATGGCCAGCGTGCTCATGATGATCGGACGGAACCGGTTGAGCGCCGCTTCATAGATCGCCTGCCGCGGCGGCATCGTTTGCCGGAGATTCTGGAACTCGGAAAAGAGGAAGATCGACATCTCTACCGCGATTCCGACAATCATCACCATCCCCATCATCGCGGTGATGTTGAGTTCGACACCGGTCACCCACAGCCCGAAGAAAACCGCGCCGGCGGAGAGGATGGACGTGCCCAGGATGATCACCGGGAACCACCAGCTCTCGTAGAGGAACAGCAGGAGGATGACCTCGGCCAGCGCGACGGCGGCGAAAACGATCTTCATTCCGTGCGCGGCCTTCGCCTCCTGCTTGTAGGCGCCGCCCAGCGTGTAATAGACCCCCTGCAGGCAGCACCTTGTCCAAGGTCTTTTTTACCGAAGCGATGGTCGCACTCAAGGCCAGTTTGCCGCTGGTCTCGGCCGTCACGGGGATGATCTGCGCCAGATTCTCCCGGAACAGCGCAGGTTGCCCGTAGACGAACTTGACCGTTGCCATCGATCCCAGGGGGAAGGTGTGCCCGTTCGGCGCCTGGATCAGAAGGTTCTTGATATCCTCGCGGTACAGCCGGCTGTGTTCCCGGTAGTGCGCATTCTGGGGCTGCGACCAGATCCGCACCCCGACAGGTTGCACGACTCCCATATAGTCCGTGACGACGTCGCCCCTGAGATAGCGGGCGACCTGATCCTTGACCTCGGCCACGGTCAGGCCGTTCATGGCGGCCTGCGCTTCGTTGACGTGGATATTCAGGGCATCGCCGGTTGGCAGCGTGCCTGGATTCACCGATGACGGCTGAATGCCGGCGGCGTGCGAGATCGCATCCGCAACCTTCCCGGCGACACCGGGCAGGACGTCCGGGTTCCTCGCGCTCAGATTGATCACCACCGGCTGTCGCCGGCCGACCATGTCCCCGATCATGTCGCTCAGGAGCTGATGGGTGTCATAGGTCAACCCCGGGACAGCGGCATCGACTTTTTTCCGGATCTGGGCCATCACGGTCCAGATCGGCGGCCGCTTGGACGGCGGAACCAGCTCGACGAAGAAATCACCGCCGTAGGGCATGATAAGGTCGCCGCCCAGGCCGGCTCCGGTGCGGCGCGAGTAGGTATCCACGTACGGATTTTTCTTGAGGATCGCCTCGACATCCGCGAGTTCCCGATTGGTCTCGATGAACGACGTGCTGGGCGCCGTTTGATAATCCAGCACGAAACCGCCTTCGTCCATCTTCGGCAGGAAACCCGAGCCGACGTGCCCCTGGCCGAAATAACCGACTCCGGCGACGGCGGCGAGGATGATGACGGTCAGCCATGGCCTCGCGAAGAGTCCGCTGAGCAGGCGCCCATGGAGACGCCGCATCCAGTTCTCCTTGTCGTGCGACGGATCGTGCCACTTCTTGAAGTCGATCAGCCCGCGGGCCATCAGCGGCACCAGCAGGGCCGTGAAGCCGTAGGAGATGATCAGGGACGACGCCATCGTGATCGACAGGAACTTGAAGAACGCCCCGGTCACCCCGGAGAGGAACGCCAGCGGGATGAACATGATGATGGTGGCGCTGCTGGACCCCGTCAGGGGCGCCAGGAACTCCCGCGCCGCGCCGAGCACGGCCCGGTGCGGCTGATCCAATCCCGGGACGCCCGCACGACGCGAGACCTGCTCAACCATGACGATAGCGTCGTCGATCAGCAGACCGATAGCGGCGGCGATGCCGCCGAGGGTCATGATGTTGAACGTCATCCCGAATGCGCGACAGCAGCACACAGGTGGTCAGCACGGACATGGGCACGGTGATCATCGACACCAGCGCCGCCCGCCAGTTGCGCAGGAATCCGAGCACCACGCAGGCGGCAAAGATGAGGCCGATGACGATCGCCTCTTCCATGGCACCGATTGAGGAACTGACCAGATCGGTCTGGTCGTACCACTTGTGGACGACGATCCCCTTCGGCTCCTTCTTCATGAAGGCGTCGAGCTTCGAGACGACCTCTTTCTTCAGCTTCAGCGAATCGGCGTTGTCCTGCTGGAAGACGTTGATGTTGACCGACGGCTGTCCATCGTCGTCCACCAGCAGCCACTGCGGAATCGATCCCATCTCCACCTTGGCGATGTTGCCCAGGCGCACGATATCGCCATTCTTCGTGTGCAGGGTGACGTTGCGGACCGATTGGATGGATCTGAACTGGTTGTTCGTGAGCGTCAGATAAAGCAGGTCGTTGTCCTGGAGACGACCCACCGCCGCCAGCGAGTTGGACCCGGATATGGCATTGGCAACGTCGGTCGGGCGTCAGCCCATAGGTCTGGAGCTGCTCGGGGCTGATGTAGACCTGGACCTCGCTGGTTTGTCCGCCGAGCGTACTTACCTTCCTGATGCCGGGGATGCCGGTCAGCAGCGGCGCGATCTGGTATTTGGCAATGGTCTGCAACTTCGCCGGCGACACCGTGTTGGAGATCATCGCGAAGGAAATGAACGGCATGATCGCGTTGGGCGCCATCTGCAGTGCGTCGTAGCCCGTCCCCGGGGCAGGTCCGGCAGTTTCTGGGCGAGGGCCGTCTCGACCCGCAGCAGCGCATTGGTCATGTTGTAGCCCCACGGGAAATCGACGAAGATCTCCGCCGATCCGCGGGTGGTTGTCGATTCGACGTTGAGCGCGCCTGGCACGGCGCGCGCCACCTTTTCCAGGGGCTCCGTCACCTTGATCAGCATGGTGTTGGCCGGCATCTCGCCGCTGTTGATCTCGACCCGGATGCGCGGGAAGCTGACGGTCGGGAAAAGCTGGATCGGGAGGGTAATCCCCGCCATCACCCCTGCCAGCGTCGCCGCAAAGGCAATAAACAGGAGCGTGCGCCGGTGGCGCTCAACCCAGTCGACGAAGTTCATTGCCCACCCTTGCCGCTCGATGCGTTGCTGCTCCCGGATGCGCCACCGCTTTGTCCGGCAGCCTTTATCTTCGTGCCGTTATCGAGCTGGTAGTTTCCGGTGCCAACCACCGGTGCAGCGGCGACGAGGTTACCTTCCACCAGATCCTTGTCGCCCTTCGAAGTGATGACGGTAACCGGCACCAACTTGGCGACACCGTGAATCGACTGCACGATGTAGGTCTGTCCACTCGTGTTGAGCAGGACGGCCTCGTGAGGGACGATATATCCCTGTTTGACGCCGGTGTTGATCACGACCTTGCCCATCTCCCCCGTGAGCAGAGGGCTGTCCGGAAGAGAAATTTCGATAGGGACGAGTCCGTTCACCGTCGAGACGACGGAGCCGCGCAAAGTGATCTTGCCATGGAAGGTCCCGCTGCCACTGAACGGGGTAATGGTGGCTTCGTCGCCGTTTTTGATCCGCGCGGCTTGCGCAGGCACCACCCCGGTCTTGAATACCAGACCCGCCGGGCGGGCAAGTTCTATCACCGCAGCACCCTGAGGAACGAACGAACCGGAGCTGGCGGCGATCTTCATGACGACGGCGTCGAACGGCGCCTTTAGTGTGTTCGGGCCATTGGCGCCCTCCTCCTGCAGCGCTTCGAGAGTCGCTTTTGCGTCGGCCTCCGTTTTCTCATCCTGGGCCAGTTGGGCCGCCGTCTCAAGGTGGGCCTTGGCCAGCTGCCGGCTTCGTTCTAGCAGGTGGCTGGCGACTTTGAGCGCCAGTTCGGCCTGCTTATAGTTTGAGCGCGTCTCAGGGCTCGGGACCAGCGTCACCATGCGGTGCGCCTTTGTTGATCGTCTCGCCTTCCCGAACTTCGACATTGCTCACCCGGGCGGCGACCAGCGCAGAGAAAGTTTCCAGCGCCTTCTGGGACGGCACCACCCTGCCGTAAGTGGTAACGGACGTTGGCAGGCTCCCCTTCTGCAGGGGGATCAGGTTAACCGTGACGGTGACGGCGTTGCCATCGACGGCAAAGGCGGGCACCGAACCGATGATAGCGACACACACCACCACAAGGGCAATAACGGCAAAGTTTTTCATGAGTGAGTCAGGTTGTCGGAAGAGACCAGCATCGTCTCCGGAAAGCCGGTTCCGAGCTCGATCGATAAAGCCAGGGTTGTCTCATCAAGCGCTCGCTGGTAGCTAAGCACCTCCAGCTCGCGCTTGAGTGCCGTGGTCTGATAATCCGTCAGAGCGCGCTGATCAAGGTTGCCCTCCTTGTAGGCGCGCTCCGCGGAATCGGCCAGCGTGTCGGCGTCCTTCGAAGCCGACCACGCCTTATTGAGATTGGATTTGAACGCTTTTATACGTGCGAGCAGCTCTTTGCTCGTGCCGACCGCATTGTCAAGCCGGGCCTGATAGTCAGCGTGTAGCTGGACCCGGCTCGCCCGGGCTGCCGCGATCTGCCCTTGGTTACGGTTGAAGATCGGCAGATTCATGCTGATGCTCGGCCCCGCCGAATACACGCGCGATGTGTCCCAGCCGCCGGCCGGACCGATGCTGAAGGCTGGGAACTGGCCCAGAATCGCTTCGCGCACATCCTGATCCGACGCCTTATATCCAAGCTGTAGTGCTACCAGATCCGGCCGACGCTTCGGCAACATCTCGATCAACGGATGAACGTTGGCCGGTAATCTGACGGGCGTCGGTTTGGCAATAGCGAAGCGCGCCGAAGGGTCGAGACCGATCAGTGTGTCAAGATTCTGCCAATCCTTGAGAAGCGTCATCCGGGTAGTGGCGATGGCGGTTTGGGCGCTGGCCTGGGCAGCAAGCAACGGAGCTTCGGCCGACAGGGCAAGGTTGCCGGCCAACGTCGCCGTGCGCACCTGATCCACTTCATGATTAAGAAGCTTGAGCTCCTTGCCGCGGGTTTCCAGTTCGCGCTTGTCTGCATAGATGTCCACGGCCAGCATGCGTGCTTTTTGCGCTACCTGCCACTCCTGCCACAGCAGATCCGCCTTGACCTGCCCCACCCTGGCCTTTGCGGCCTTGACGTGGGGGCGGTAAGTGACAATCGAGCGGATATCCTGCGATATGGAGGCAGCCAGTGAGTTGCTGATTGCCGGTCCGCCCAGATAAAACGCGTAGTCGGCGCTAAGCGACGGATTGGGCAGAAGCGTCGCGGACAGCAGGCCGGCCCGAGCCGCGTTGAGCTGCCCTGGCTGAGAGGCGAGAGTGGGACTGTTGAGCACCGCAATCAGGCCGATCTCATCTGGTGAAAGCGGTCTTCTCGGATTAATCTTGGTCGGGTCTTTATTCGGCCCAAAGGATGGCACCGTAAGATCGAGCTTCTCGAGGCTCGCCTTGAGATTGGAGCCTGTCGCCAGCGGCAGCGCATGATAGGTGGCACAGCCGGCCAGCAGCACCGGCAGCAACATCCAGGCCCGTCGGATCAGACCAGTCATCGTTCGGATTCTCCCGCAATGTGTTTGGAGGGTCAGGCTGAGTCAGAATGCCCACCGGAACCTGGCAGTTCGGCTCTGCGAGCATTGCAGACCGTGTATGTTGCGGCACACGAGGTAAAAGAATTGTCAAAAGCTGCTCACAGTCGAGCAGGCAGCGGTATCATCAAGCGTTGCAAAGTAGCGAGGTCATGTCGATGCGCGAGGCTGCGCGGATCCTGCTGGTGGAAGACGATCCCGACGTCGCGGCCGGGCTTTATGATTACCTGAGCGAGTGCGGTTTCATCATGGATGCCGCCGCTGACGGGCGCACAGCGCTGCGCCTGATCGAGTCCCAGTCCTACGACGCGCTGATCCTGGACCTGCTGTTGCCGGGCATGGACGGGTTTGCCCTCTGCCGGCATCTGCGCGATGACCTCACCCTGGATACCCCGGTGCTGATGCTCACGGCACTCGACACCCTGGACAACAAGCTCGCCGGTTTCGACAGCGGCACCGACGACTACCTGGTCAAGCCTTTCGAGCCCGCGGAACTGGTGGCACGACTGCAGGCCTTGATCGTGCGCTCCCAGGGCCGGCGGCGCCCGCAGTTGATGGTCGGCGACCTGCAGCTGGATATCCGCACCCAGCAGGCCCAACGTAACGGCCGGGCGCTGCACCTCAATACGCGCTGTCGCCGGCTGTTGGAAGAACTGATGCGGGCGTCACCGGAGGCGGTCAGCCGCGACCGACTGGAACAGTTGTTGTGGGGGGACCATCCGCCCGACAGTGACAGCCTGCGCACCCACATCTATATGCTGCGCAAGGAAGTCGACGGTCCCGACGACCCACCCCTGATCCGCACCTTACATGGCCATGGCTATCAGCTTCTGGAAGCGCCACCAGCCACATAGTCTGCGTGCCCGGCTGCGCTGGACGCTGCTGCTGTTCGGCACCATCGCCGCCGCCCTGCTGGCCATCAGCGCGGTCGTGATCGACGAATCGCTGGAACGACTGGTGATACAGCAAACCCTGGTGGCCGAGGCCCAGCACGTCACGCCGCACGACAACCTGCCGACGACAGTAACACACCAGAACGGAAACACTTTGCTCCGGGACTATTTCCTGCCCACTGCCGGATCGACCAATGCACCTCCCTTACCGTCCCCGCCGGCAGCCCTCGCTGCGCTGGCTGCCGGCTTTCATGAAGGCGTCGAGGTCGGCGGCCGGCAATATTATGTCTACACAGTCGATCGATCCGGCGGTCGCTTGTTCGTGGCCTACGACCTCACCTGGCTGAACACACGCGAGCGCTGGTTCGCCGGATTACTCGCGGCCGTGGTCGCGTTAATCCTGCTGGCCGCGTACTGGCTCGGCCGGGTAGCTGCCGACCGCCTCAGCGGCCCGCTGGAATCCCTGGCGGACACCCTGCAGGCCATGGACCCCGACCGCCGTCAGGCACGCATGTCAGTCGAGCGACGGGACATCGAGCTGCGCCAGATCGCGAATGCCGTCAACGGCTACCTGGAACGGCTGGACGAATTCATCGACCGGGAACAATCCTTTACCCAGACCGTCAGCCACGAGCTGCGCACACCACTGGCATCAATCAGGCTCGCCACTGAAACCCTGAAATCCCAGTTCCGGCGAGGTAGCAGCACTGTAAGCAGTAAACCGCTGCGACGCCTGGAGCGGGCCAGTCGGCAGATGAGCGAAATTGTCGACTCACTGCTGGCGCTGGCACGCGGCGGACCCTGCCCATGACCGAGAACAGCAAGCCTGTCGAGTGGCTGACGTAATCCGCGAGGTGATCGAGAGTCATCAATATCAGGTCGCAGGACGCGAATTGGCCTTGTCCGCCGGACCATTGGACGACACTGAGGTGATCGCACCACCGCGCCTGCTGGCGATCATGATCGGCAACCTGGTACGCAACGGCATCCAGCATACCCGCCGCGGCTCGGTCACCGTGCGGCTGGTCACTGGCCAGGTGATAGTAGCGGACACCGGCGATGGGCTGGAGGCGATGCCGGCGGACCGCCTGTTCATGGCCGGCGTGCAGGGTGCCGGGGCCAGCGTCACCGGCTATGGCCTGGGCTTATACATCGTGCGCCGCATTTGCGAGCGCTACGGCTGGGGCATCACGCTGGCTCCCGGTCGCGGCGGCGGCACCGACGTCAGTGTCGATCTCACCGGCGAAATGCGCTAAATCTCCGCCACCCGGTTACCACGCAAACCCGTCACCGTGGTCGGATTAATGCAACTCAAAATTCCGCGGCCACAAGTTAACCGTCGGTCTGCTTGACACGAGCACGCAGCGCCTTCACCCGGCCCTGGTGCGTCTTTGTCTGCAGTCGCTTGCGCTGGGAACTGCGAGTCGGCCGGGTCGGCAATCGCTTGCGCGGCATTATCGCAACACCCTGTATCAAGTCGCGAAGTCGCGCCAGAGCAGCCGCGCGATTCTGCTCCAAAGTACGATACTCCTGCGCCTTGATGACGATGACGCCATCGCGGGTAATACGATGATCCGACAGTGCCAGCAGCCGCTCCCGGTAGAACTCGGGCAGCGATGAGGCCTTGATGTCGAAGCGCAGATGCACAGCGCTGGCGACCTTGTTGACGTTCTGGCCACCGGCTCCCTGAGAGCGGATCGCGGTCAGCTCAATTTGCCGCAGCGGCACAGAGACTCTGGCCGAAATCGGCAGCTGGGTAGTATCTGGATTCATAACAAGTATTGTGACGCGCAATGTCCCCGCAAACAAACTGCACCGGCAGCCTGACAGCGATTGTCGTCCCCTGACGGCTTTACGCTGATCAACTCCGAACCGCAAGCTTGCGTTCCATCGGCAACAATTTGATCTCAATCAGTAAACCAATCCACCACGGCTCCTATACTTATTGTTGTAGGTTTAATTCTTTCAGCAGGAGCTACTCATGAAATGGCGGATAATCACAGCAATAGTGGCACTGGGCCTCGTCGCCGCGACACCGGCGCTGGCCGTAACGGCTAGCGGGTCGGGTCACCAAGTTGCGCCCCAAGCGGCGTCGCAGCCAAACACTCAGATCGCGCAAGGCGATCATCGGCAAGAGCGTGCTCGGCGCCAGCAGCAGCAACGACGCCGGCATCAGCAGCAACGCCGCCATCAGCAGCAACGCCGCCATCAGCAGCAGCAACGCCGCCATCAGCAGCAACGCCGCCATCAGCAGCAACGCCGCCATCAGCAGCAGCAACGCCGCCATCAGCAGCAACGCCGCCATCAGCAGCAGCAACGCCGGCATCAGCAGCAACGCCGGCATCAGCAGCAACGCCGCCATCAGCAGCAGCAACGCCGCCATCAGCAGCGTTATAACTGGCGCCACTATCGGCCGGGCCACCGCCCACCGGGATGGCAACGTCATCGTCGCGGATTCGATCGGCGGGCGTGGCAGCATAACCGCCGTGCTCAGCGCCGCTATCACTGGCGACGCTATGACCGCCCCCGCCGCTGGTCCTATCGGCGTTGGAGTTACGGCATGATGCTGCCGCGCCGGTTCTGGGCACGCCGGTACTGGATCGACAGCTACTGGCAGTTCGGCCTGCGCAATCCGCCTTATGGCTACGTCTGGGTACGCTACAGCAGCGACGCTCTGCTCGTGAATGTACAGAGCGGCCGCGTCCTAAGGGTCGTGTACAGCCTCTTCTACTAGCATTCCGCAGCCCGACCCACCACCCCCCGGACGCCATGCGTCCAGGGGGTGACTGTAGCCTGAGCTATCTCGCAACCCCTGGTCTCCACCCGGTTCCAATCAGAGGCAACTTGACCACAGTCAGAAAGTCATATCATGCACAAGATTATGCTTATTTTGAGTATGGCTGCTTTGCATATCCAAAACGTGACAGAAAGGAATCAAGTTATGAAAAGGCGATTCATTCCGGCGCTGGCCGCGCTGGGTTTTGTCATTGCGACACCGGTGTTAGCCACAGTCAGCACCCCGTCTGCGCCGCAAGCGACGTCGCAGCCAAACACACAGATCGCGCAAGGCGATCATCGGCAAGAACGTGCTCGGCGCCAGCAGCAGCAACGCCAGCAGCAGCGCCAACAGCAGCAGCGCCAACCGCAGCAGCGCCAACCGCAGCAGCGCCAACGCAGCAGCGCCAACCGCAGCAGCGCCAACCGCAGCAGCGCCAAACGCAGCAGCGCCAAACACAGCAGCGCCAAACACAGCAGCGCCAAACACAGCAGCGCCAAACACAGCAGCGCCAAACACAGCAGCGCCAAACACAGCAGCGCCAAACGCAGCAGCGCCAAACGCAGCAGCGCCAACCAGCAACAGCGCCAAACGCAGCAGCGCCAAACACAGCAGCGTTATGATTGGCGCCGCTATCAGCCCGGCCAGCGACCGCCAAACTGGCAACAGCAGCGGCAATTCGATCGGCGCGCCTGGGAGCATAACCGGCGCGCACAGCGGCGCTATCACTGGCGTGACTATGCGCGCCCGCATGGCTGGTACTACCGCCGCTGGATCTTCGGCATGATCCTACCGCGCCTGTTCTGGGGGCGCCAGTACTGGATCGACAGCTACTGGCAATTCGGTCTGGCCAACCCGCCGTATGGCTATGTGTGGGTGCGTTACAGCAACGACGCACTACTCGTAAATGTCGCAACAGGCCGTATCCTGAGTGTCGAATACGACCTCTTCTATTAGTTCGGGTTTAACATAAACCAAGCCCCTGGCCTCGTCGGGGGCTCTTCTCCACCAAACCGAAGTCCGTCGTGCCTTTCCTGCGCCGATTTCAGTATCGGAAAGTATCCGGCTTCGGTGGTCAGCCAGTGCCCGAAACGCGGTGCCAATCACCACTGGCAGCTACTACAAGCTGCCAAGCGACACCTCCCTGGACGGGAATATGGGTGTGGTGCTCGTTCAGGGGAAGTGGTTGCTGCTCCACCAGAACGTGCTCGCAACCGCAGCCTTCACAACGATAGATGCCTGAATAGGGGGCGAGCTCACCCGGCGCGTAAACATGATCAAATGCTTCGCCCTGAACGTGCCAGACATAGTATGTATTCTTGAAGAGAGCCATCAGTTTTTCTCTATAGCTTATACCGGCAAACATCGAACGCTGGATGTCTGCCGCTTCTTCAGGATAGGCGTCGTTGCAGTCAGCTTGTGAACACTCGCGCTTACGATGCCTAAGGTCGCCGGAAGCTATCATTACTCTATACATGTGTCACGTCAATATATAATACAATGTTATGGATTACATAATAGGAATTTGTAAACCAAGTCAGTATCCGCCGCGTTACAATGGCGAAATATTCAAGCAGTATGCCGTTGGATTAGTCTGTTGCCCTTGAGGGCGTTCTTTTAACTGCGCCCTTACTGTCCACCGTGAGGGATTCTTGGCCTCAATCCCCACCCTCGTTCGGTATCCGCAGCAGCCGCCCGCAGTGCTTGCAGTGCACCGCATCCGGCTCGTGGCGGCTGAGTCCGCAGTCCGGGCAATCAAAATGGACCTTGGTGGGCCGGAACAGGGTCTGGATCAGGCGCAGAAACAGGGACACGCCGATGATCATGATCAGCACCGCCAGGATGCGGCCGGCTGGACCGGTCATGGTGATATCACCGAAACCCGTAGTCGTCAGGGTGGTGACCGTAAAATAGAGCGCATCGATGTAATTCTGGATGGCAGGATTGATGCGCACCTGCAGCACGTACACGAGTGCCGAAACCACGAACACGAATACGGCCAGATTTATCGCGCTGAAGATGGCCTCTTCGTGCATAACGAAGAACCGCGACGAGCGTCGCAGCTCCCGCAGCACGTGATACGAGCGCAGCAACCGCAGGGTGCGAACCACCCTGAGAAACGCGAGGCTCTCGGTCAGGGCGGGCGCGAATAGCGACACCAGCACCGCCAGATCGATCAGGACCACCGGCCGCAGGAGAAACCGCCGACGATTGTCAACTGCCCACCAGCGCGCCGCCAGGTCACCCAACAGTACCGCCCCTAAAGCGTAGTCACTGATGATCAGCCAGCGGTCATGCGGCAGGAACGTCGTAGCCACGAAAAACACAACAACGGCAACATCGAACGTGAGCAACAACCAGCGCGCCAGCTGAAAGCGCGTGCCGTTACCGAAGTAGACAGCCCTCAGTGTCATCTGCAGCGCATCGCGCCGTGATCGATGCGGTTGCTTGGTCGGTCGCATTGCGCTCGTCGGGATCAGTGATTAGGAACCAGCCAGGGCAAACCGCTTTAACCGCTCTCAGACACGCCGGGCTGCCGGCTCTTGTGCCATTCCAGCACCCGCAGCACTGTCAACGCCAGGCTGAGCAGCGCGACCACCAGCAACACGTAGATCAGCGGACTGAGGAACTGGCGCAGGAAGACCTTCCATATGTTGGGCGGACAAAGCGTGCGGCGGGTCAGCGAGGCCCGACACCCGGGAACCGTCATCCACCAAGCACCCTCTCCTGCAGCTCATACCAACCGGCACGATGCCAAAGGCGCGAACAAATCATACCGAATGCCTGCCGCGGCGCGAACGCTACGCCACCGGCCCACCTGTCATGCGCGCGCTTTTTTTAGGGGGGCGCTTGCGTTTGCCGCATGTAGCGCCTCGGACTAGCGCGTTAGCCGCATGATCTGGTCGTACAACTGATGGTAGCGGTCCTGAACAGTCTCACCGAAGATCGGATCCTCGCGTTGCTGGATCCTGCCCTCGATGTCTTCCCAGTCAGCCGAGGCCAGGGTAATGCTGATGAGCGGAAACACATGGTCCTCCTCAGTCTTCATATGAGCCCGCAGAGCTTTGACGTAATCCATGCCCTCGGTGACGAATTGGTCCCTGGGCATGATCGTACCCGCGCTGACGGTGCGGATGGATTCGAGGAAACGGCTACCCTTGCGCGCCAGTTCGGCGTGTTCTGACTTCAGCCGGTCGATCACGTCGTGGCTTGCCGGGTTACGCGCAACCAGCCGCTCAAACAGCAGGTCCTCCTTGGCATGATGATATTCATCAGCATAATGAACCATATAGTGCATCACGTCTTCCAGTAATGCGTAGTCGGGTGTACTGGCCGAATCGAGCACTGCGGTCTGCTGATCCAGCAGGCTCAGCAACCGGGCCATGTTCATATGATCGCGATGGAGCTGCCGGATAATATCTGACATTGGAACACCTCCCCGCAGTGAACGTCGCTTTCCCGTGGACCTTCAGCAAGTGTAGCGAATTGACAGCAAGACAGCACCCCGCAGCTGCCGGTCGAACCAACCGCGCATGTCTTCGCTGTGAACGCAGCCGCCGCACCATTACCCTTCCGCCGCCAACCATTGTTTGATAGGGTAAAGTACGGTGATAAGTCCGTCGAATAGACGGGCCACTTCTCCGCAACGCCGAAGAGGAAACACTATAGTGAAAAATTTCACCGAACGAATGCTGACCGGATTAAGCGCTGCCACCTTGGTGGCGGTGGGGTTCTTCGCCACCGTACCGGCCGCTTCAGCCGCGGCACCGACGATCACCGTGGTCACCGACCCGAGTTTCGTGCCATTCGAGTCACTCGACGCCAAAACCGGCAAGTACGTCGGCTATGACATGGACATCATCCGAAACATCGCCAAGCGCGCCGGCTTCAAGTACAAGTTGAAGACCATGGACTTCAACGGCATCATCCCCGCTTTGCAGGCTGGTAGTGTCGACATTGCCATCGCCGGCATCACGATCACCAAGGAGCGGGCGAAGAAAATCGACTTCTCCGACCCCTATTATGATTCCGGCCTCACCATCATGGTCCGGGCAAATAACAACACCATCAAGACGGTCAAGGATTTCGCCGGCAAGTCGGTCTCCACCAAGATCGGCAGCACCAGCTATGACTATCTCACGCACAAAGTGCCCGGTATCGGCAAGGTCGTCCCCTATCCGGGTACCTCACAGATGTACATGGCACTGATCACGGGCAACGTCGATGCGGCCTTCTATGACACCCCGAACGTGCTGTACTTCATCAAGACCAAGGGCAAAGGCAAGGTCAAGGCCGTGGGGCCGATGTATGCGGGTCAGCGTTACGGCCTCGCCTTCCCGAAAGGCAGCAAGTGGGTCAAGCCGGTCAACAAGGCGCTGGAATCAATTAAGAAGGACGGCACCTTCGCCAAGATTTACAAAAAATGGTTCGACGCTGAACCACCTGCGGATCTGCACGGTTAAGGGCTGAAAAAGCCATCAACAAGGCACCGAAAAGGCCGCGCACCGCGCGGCCTTTTTTGGCTGTTAATTATTAGCACAGCCCGAGTTCCTCAATGGTGCAATATCCGGGCGAGGAACGACCGGGTCCGGTCGCTCTGGGGATTGCCGAACACCTGATCCGGCTGGCCCTCTTCCACTATCGCACCCTTGTCCATGTAGAGCACACGATCGGACACTTCACGTGCGAAACCCATCTCGTGAGTGACCACAATCATCGTCATACCGCTGCTAGCCAACTCCCTCATGACATCGAGGACTTCACCGACCATCTCCGGATCGAGTGCCGAGGTCGGCTCGTCAAACAGCATGAGATTGGGACTCATCGCCAGAGAACGAGCAATCGCCAGACGTTGTTGCTGCCCACCGGACAACTGACTGGGATACTTCTCCGCTTGGTCCTCTATACCTACCCGCTGCAACAGCTCGATGGCGCGCGTGCGCGCTTCGTCACTATCCCGACCGAGCACCTTGATCGGTCCGATCGTGACATTGTCGATACAACTCATATGGGGAAACAGGTTGAACTGTTGGAATACCATGCCGGCGTCACGGCGCACCGCGCGGATGGCGCCCTTGCGGCCGCCAGCGGTCTTGCCATTGGGCAGAAGCTCGATCCCATCGACAACGATACGGCCCGCCTCGAACTGCTCGAGGGCATTGACGCAGCGAATCAGCGTGGATTTTCCCGAACCGCTGGCACCGATCAGCACGACAACCTCGCCCCGGTTCACCGTCATATCAATGTCACGCAGTACGTGAAGCGTACCGAAATGCTTGTTGATTTTCTCGATCTGGACGATCGCATCAGCCATTACGGCCCTCCAGTGAAGCGTTACTTAGGTATCGGCCATGGCCGCAGTCAGAAGCATGGTACCCGATTTTAAAATCCCTGCCAGTCACGCCGGCCCCGCCCGGGGGGCACTACCCATCTGTCCTGTGCGATACTGAAAAACCTGCGGGACCGCGAGCACCCGCGAATTGGCTCGCTGCCCCGCGTGGTTTTCGTTGTCGCCGGCTTGAGGAGACCGCTGCGTGCATTTTTCGATTCCATTCAGTCTGACCGACATACGCGATGCCATGCCTTATTTGCTGGCGGGCCTGCGTCTAACGGTAGAGATCACTCTTGTCGGCTTGATTCTCGGCTTCATCATCGGGTTGCTCACCGGGCTGGCAACACTCAGTCCGACGCGCTGGCTGCGCTGGCCCGGCACAGCCTACATGGAATTCTTTCGTGGCACGCCTATCCTGGTGCAGGCATTGTTCATCTTCTACGGCCTGCCGGACCTCATCGCCCGCCCGATTCCAGCCTTTGCTGCCGCCGTTGCAGCGATCGCGCTGAATTCGGGCGCCTACATCTGCGAGATCGTCCGCGGCGGCGTGAAATCCATCGAAAGAGGACAGCGGGAAGCCGGTTTGTCAATCGGCATGTCCCGCTTCCAGGCCTTTCGCTACGTGATCTGGCCCCAGGCACTGCGGCGTATCGTACCGCCGCTCGGCAACCAGGGCATTATCAGCCTCAAGGACACTTCGGTCTTCTCCGTGATTGGCGTAGGCGAGCTGGTGCGTCAGGGCCAAGTGTATATTGCCGTCACGTTCAATGCTTTCGAGATCTATTTCGTAGTGGCCATGATGTATCTGGTGATTACCCTGACGTTCTCGTTCTTCCTGCGCAAACTCGAAAAGCGCCAGAACCGCGGGTACTCGTAACTGGCCAGCCTCAATCCAGTCTGCGCTGACCTGCCGCAAGCGCCGCCAGCTGCCACATTGCGACAGCCCGACGGCGTCACCAGTAACGGCAGCCGTGCCGCATTGTTCACGGCCCGCGCCGTGACAGGGAATTGGCAGCCCCGTACCTGCAACATGAGTGTCCGCCTGGTCAAGGCCAGGCCAACGGGCAGCCCGGAAGTCACCGGGCCGACTACTCACCGAAAGCCGACAACGCGATGTGGCACGTACGGCGCTTCCAGGGCGGCGACTTCCTCATCGGCAAGCTCAACCGACAGTGCCGCCACCGCATCGGGTAGATGGTGCGGTTTCGAGGCACCAATGATGGGTGTGGTGACCGCTTGCTTCTGGAGCAGCCAGGCCAGCACAATCTGAGCCCGCGGAACGCTGCGCGCCTCGGCGACCGCACCGACCGTGTCGACCACCCGGCGGTCGGAATCGCGGGTGTGCTGATAAAGCCCCTTGCCATACTCGTCGGTTTCCTGGCGCTCGCTGGACTCGTCCCAGGCCCGCGTCAGCCGTCCCCGCGCCAACGGGCTCCAGGGCATCACCGCGACCCCTTGATCGGCACACAGCGGCAACATTTCACGCTCCTCCTCGCGATACAGCAAATTGAGGTGGTTCTGCATGCTTACGAACTCGGTCCAGCCATTGAGGCGCGACGTATACAGTGCCTGGGCGAACTGCCAGGAGAACATCGAAGAGGCGCCGATGTAACGCGCCTTGCCGGCCTTGACCACATCGTGTAGTGCCTCCAGCGTTTCTTCGATAGGTGTACCATAATCCCAGCGATGGATCTGGTAGAGATCGACATAGTCCGTGCCGAGCCGGCGCAGGCTATTATCGATTTCGGTTAGGATAGCTTTGCGCGACAAACCCGCGCCGTTCGGACCCGGCCGCATGCGGTTGAACACCTTGGTCGCAATCACAACGTCATCGCGCCGGGTAAAATCCTTGATCGCGCGACCAACGATTTCCTCCGAGGTTCCGTCCGAGTAGACGTTGGCCGTATCGAGAAAATTGATGCCCAGTTCGAGCGCCTGTCTGATCAGCGGGCGACTCTTTTCCTCATCCAGGGTCCAGACGTGCCGGCCCCGGTCTGAGATGCCAAATGTCATACAGCCAAGACACAGGCGTGAAACTTCAAGCCCTGTTGAACCCAGTTTGATGTAGTCCATCGCTAACCTCGAAATTCAGGTGACCAATCCGCCGACGGATACTTCAGCGCACGGCGGGCTATTGGCACGATTGTAAAGCGATATACGCCATGAATCACCGAAACAGCACATGAGCCACAGGGATAACCCGCTTCGGTAGACCGTCCGATTGCGGCTCTTGCGCTGCCGACAACGGGGATGCCGCCGGCCCGAACCTGTCGTACAATCAAGCTGATGCAAAAGCCGCAGCGAAAAAATCCAACCGCAGCCGGGATAAAGGGCCGCGGCGCACCCAGCAACCCGCACGGCCGCTTCGAAACCGTGCACCGGGAACCACAGGACGATGGCTGGACACCGCCGGAAGCAGCTGCTGCGCCACCGACAGAGGTCCTGGTCGATGCGAGCCGCGGCATCATTACCCGCAACCAGTCACCGGACATTCCGTTCGAGCAATCGGCCAATCCATATCGGGGTTGCGAACACGGCTGCATCTATTGCTACGCCCGCCCCAGTCACAGCTATCTGGGTCTATCGCCGGGGCTTGATTTCGAAACCAAGCTGTTCCATAAACCCGACGCCGCGGCCCAACTCGAGGCCGCCCTACGCCGCCCAGGCTATCGCTGTCGGAACCTCAGCCTGGGCTCGAACACCGACATTTATCAACCCATCGAGCGGCAGCTGGAAATTACCCGCCAGCTGCTGGGCGTGCTGGTCGCCTTCCGGCACCCGGTCTCGTTGGTTACGAAGTCAGCCCTAGTGGAACGTGACCTGGATCTCATCACCGAGCTCGCGCGCGACAATCTGGTCCGGGTGTTTTTCAGCGTCGCCACGCTCTCCAACGACATCAAACGCACGCTGGAACCACGCACGCCCGCCCCGGCCAGACGCCTGAAAGCCATGGCGCGGCTGGCGGCGGCGGGCATTCCGGTGGGTGTCATGGTGGCCCCGGTCATCCCAGCGCTCACCGACCACGAGCTGGAACGCATTCTGGCAGCGGCAAAAGATCACGGCGCCGAATCGGCCGGCTACGTGCTGCTGCGCCTGCCGCACGAGCTTCGGGAGCTGTTTAACGAGTGGCTGCAGGTCCACCATCCCGGCCGTGCCGAGCATGTACTGAGTCTGCTACGCCAGAGCCATGGTGGCCGCGAATACCACTCGGCTTTTGGAAGCCGTATGCGCGGCAACGGGCCCTACGCGGACCTGCTCGGCAACCGCTTCCGCCTGGCCTGTCGCAGACTCGGCCTGAACGGCCGCGACTACGGCTTGAATACTGAAGTGTTCCGGGTGCCGCCAGCATCCGGCGAGCAACTGCCTCTGTTGTGACCGCTACAGACGCCGCGGTGGCGGTACTTTGCTCCGGGTCGAGCCTCGGTCCTGTTCAGGCCGACAGCTCGCTGGAATCCCAGTATCCGATGAGAACGCCGGCCTGTGCATCGGTACCCGTTCGTTGCCGGATCTCCTCGTCAGTGATGGTCGTGCGTTGGCTGACCCGGCGTGACCATCGAAACAGCGCGGCCTCCAGTCTTGCGCGCTCAGCGGTGGTGGTGGGGCTTGCCCCCAGATCGTCAAACTCGTGTGGGTCGGATGCCAGGTCGAACAGCAACGGGCGGAAACCCTCGGCAAAGATGTATTTCCAGCGTCCGTCGAACACCATAAACAGCTGCGCTGCCGAAGGGTGTACACCCAGCGCGGCCCGGGCACGACGCAGCGAATAATCGTACTGGGCAATAACGTATTGGCGCCCGTGGCTCGCGCTGCCGTGGAGCAGTGGCTGCAGCGACCGTCCCTCGAGAATGTGTGGCTTGGGGTGGCCGCCGAAGAAATCGAGGAAGGTAGGCGCAAGATCGATCGCCTCCACCAGAGCCTTAGACACAGTTCCGCGTGTCGCGTCCGCCTCCGGTCGCGGATCGTATACGATCATGGGAATCCGCACCGACGGCTCGTGCAACAGTTCCTTCTCGCCCAGCCAGTGGTCGCCCAGATAATCGCCGTGATCGGACGTGAAGACCACCATGGTGGTTTCGAACAAGCCCCGCGCCTCCAGAAACGCGAACAGCAACCCCAGCTGATCGTCGATCTGCTTGATCAACCCCATGTAGGCACCCAGAACGGTCGCGCGGACCTCATCACGCGAGAACGCCTGCGAGAACCGTTCCTGCATATAGTGAGCGTAGACCGGATGCGGCTCATCCCGCTCGCGCGCCGCGCGCACCGCCGGCATGAAGCTCTCCGGCCCATACATGGCGTGGTAAGGCTTGGGTGCTATGTAAGGCCAGTGCGGTTTGATATAGCTCAAATGCAGGCACCAGGGTTGCGCCCCGGCTTGCTCGATGAACTGCATCGCCCGCCGGGTCATGTAGGGGGTCTCTGAATCCGCCTCGGCAACTCGCGCGGCGACCCCGGCGTTTTTCAGGAACCAACCGTTGAGCAGCTCACCATTGCGGCCTTCCCCACTGTTGGCCACATTCTGCCAGGGATTCGGATCATCCCAGCCACGCGACCGGAGATAGGCATCGTAACGCGGATCGGGATCATAGCCCCCGTCGGGATGGAGGCCATCATCACGCTCGTAGGGTTCGAACCCACACTCGGCCAGATGAATCCCGATAGCGGATTCGGGATCGATCCCCAGGCGCGCCATGCCTTCCCGATCGGCTGTCATGTGCGTTTTGCCGCACAGCGCTGTGCGTACGCCCAGCGGCCGCAAATGATCGCCGAGGGTGAGTTCCCCGACCTTCAGCGGGAAAGCCGTTCCAGTTCACCCCATGCGAAGCCACATAACGTCCGGTATAGAAGCTCATCCGCGACGGGCCACACATGGGCGACTGGGCATAGGCGCGATCGAACCGGACTCCCCGGGCCGCCAAGGCATCGATGTGGGGCGTCTGCAGATGAGGATGGCCGTAACACGACAAATAGTCGTAGCGCAGCTGGTCACACATGATGAACAGGGCGTTTCCAGAACGACTCATGACCGGCCCCTTTTCAATGTTCCGCTGGGTCAGGCGGCGCGGACGCCGGCCCTGAACGCACACCAGAGCTTGCCGGTAAGGCGCCGCAGCCACGGCGCGATCACTATGATCAGGCACAACGCAAGGAGGGTCAGCGCAATCGGCCGGTGGAGCAGTATCGCGGGGCTCCCATCCCCCAGGCTCAAAGTCTCACGGAGCCGGTTTTCGATGATAGGTCCTAGTACCAGACCCATAACCAGGCAAACCACCGGCCAACCCCGCTTCAGCAGTACATAGCCCAGCAATCCAGCCGCCAATGCAACCCCGCAGTCGAACAGCCGCGTATTCACAGAATAGATGCCGATCAGGGAGACGATAATGACTGTAACCGCGAGAATCTGCCGCGGAATCCTGACGATCATGGCAAACGGGCGTAACCACACCGACAGTATCAGGAACGCGGCGATGTTGATGAGCAACATGGACCAGTATAGCGTCGAGATGAGGATCGGTTCCTTAACCAGCAGCAACGGACCGGGATAGATGCCGTTCAGGGTAAACACGCTGAGTAGCACAGCACTCAGGGCATCGCCCGGAATCCCGAGCGTCAGCAGCGGAATCAGGGCCCCCGCCGGCACGGCATTGTTGCCGGCCTCCGAAGCCAGGCAGCCTTCCGGCGTGCCGTGCCCAAATTCCCCCGGATTCGCGGAGAAGCGTTTGGCAGTCTGATACGACAGAAACGACGCCATCACCGATCCGGGACCCGGCAGTAGACCCACGAAAGTCCCGACGATGCTGGAGCGGATCAGACTTTTCCAATAGCGTGCCATAGCCCAGATCTTGGAAAAATCGAGGGTACTGCGGGTCAGATTGAGCCGGTCCGTCTTCAGGATGCCTTGTTCCACCAGCAGCAGCGATTGACCGATACCGAACAGTCCCAACACCAGCGGCACCAGCGCCAGCCCGTTCTCCAGCGACCAGAAGCCAAACGTGTAGCGGGCATTGAGCGTCGTGCCGTCAATCCCCACCGTGGAGAGCCAGAATCCCATTCCTACCAGGAGCAGGCTGCGGGCCAGCTGGTCCCGGAACGCAACCACGACCAGGACCACACCAAACACGGCCGCGGACAGGTATTCCGGCGGGCCGAAACTGGCAGCCACCCGCGACAGCAGCGGTGCGAGCAGCACCAGAATCACGATGCTGATCACGCCACCGCCGAAGGAACCCACTAGCGCGGCGGACAAGGCGGTCTGCGCTTCGCCCTTCTGGGTTAGTGGAAATCCGTCGAAGGTGGTGACGATGGACGACGGCACACCGGGTGTGCGCAGCAGAATGGCCGGGACCGCGCCCCCGAAATAGCCGCCACAGAACACTCCCAGCAGCAGCGAAAGCGCGACCGACGGGCTCATGGAGAATGTGAATGGCAGCAGCACCACCATCCCGACCATCGGGCCCAGGCCCGGCAGGACACCGACCACGATACCCACGACCGACCCCAGCACCAACGCCAGGATGTTGGCGATGGCAAATGCCGCCTCGAAACCGGCCGTGATAAGGTGCATTCTCAGGCCATGTTAAGCCAGGTCAACAGCACGGGAGTCGGGAACCAGACGTCAAGTACCAGTCGGAAAGCGATATAAACCACCACGGTGACCGCCGTCGCTGTAGCCAGAGTCACAGCCGAGTTGCGATAGCCGGCAAGCCGCAGTCCGACCGCCATAAAAAGCCAAGTGCTGGCTTCCAGGCCCACCACCAGCACCGCAGCTGGAAACAGGCACATAACAGCAAACAGCCGCAGTGATGGCGAAACACCGCGAATCCCGCCATGCCCACGCACCCGCGCAGACCGCTCACGCACTAGTCTGACCACAGCAGGGAACGCGGCCAGGGTCATGATCGCCAGCGCAATCACCGGGAAGATCAACGGCCCCTCGTAGAACGGATAGGGCCCGGAGGTATCCACCAGCCAGGGTGAGCCCGCCAGCAAGACTGCCGCACCGAGACCGATTACAGCCTCGGCACGGTCATCTGCTGACGACAACGCCCCCTCCCCGAGCGGGTGGGATATGCACGATCATTTGATGATGCCGACTTCCTTCATCAGCTTGCGGAACTCGACCATTTCCTGGTCCATCCGCACGCGGGTCGCTTTGGGCCCGGCGTGATCCGGTACTACGCCGACCCGCTTGATGACCGCAGCCACTTTAGGGTTCGCGGTGGCACCGAAAAGGGCATGCGAGAGCTTCTGGACAATCGCGGGATTGGTCCCCTTCGGCACGAAGGCTCCAAACCAGACTGAAAACCCGTCGCCGAACCCCTGCTCGGCAACGGTCGGCACCTTAGGATAGGACGGCAACCGGGTTGGCAGCATGGCAGCCAGAATCTTCAGTTTGCCGGCATCCACGTAGTCTTTAAGGCCCGGGGTGGAGAAGGTAATGACGTCGGCATTGTGCTGCACCACCAGAATGGGATTAAGCTTGCTGTAGGCCGTTGCCTGCCATTTAAAGCCACCCTTCTCGGCCACCTGCATGGCAATGAGTGTCGGCACGGTACCGAGCCCCCAGTGTGCCAGCCGCAGCTGATGCTTCTTGCCATATGCGGCAAGCTCTTTGAGGTTGCTGTACGGTGCGCCAGCACGGGCCGCCAGAGCAAAAGGACTCGACCAAAGCAGTCCCAGCGGTTGCAAGTCATGACTCGTGTAGGGTGTCTTGCCCCGCAGCACCTGAGTTATAACAGGACCGATGGAAATCAGGCCGACTTCGTAGCCGTCGGGCCGGGAATGAGCGAGGCGAGCGGTCGCGAGCACCCCGTGACCACCGGGCTGATTGACAACCTTAACGGGCACCCCAAGCTCTTTGGCCATAACCGGCGCCATGGCATGGGCGATCAGGGTCGTGGGATCGTTTGGCGCCGGCCAGGGCACCATAATGCGGATAGGCTTGCTAGGCCAGGCGGCGTGGGCAAGCCCCGTTACCAACGAGGTGGCCACCGCCACGGCCATCAGAAAACGCTTCAACATTTCTTGGCTACCCCCCGCATGCTGGTCCGCCATGGCAACGTTCAATATAGGTCCCGATTCCAGGACTTGCCGAAACAATTTCGGCTAAACCACGTCGTTTACCGGAAGCAGACTAGGTACGCCCAAAGCTGCTGTCAAGCTGCCACGGCCTGAATCGCACACAACACTACCGCCAGCCGTTTACCGGGATTCGCGTATGTTCTGGCGGATAACGTGCCGGGCTCAGCGCATTTCAGCAGAGCTCCGTGCAAGCAGACATGGGTCCACCCGACTCATGGCAACAGCCCGGCCAGCACAGCACCGTCGACAAGCCCACTCATGCTGGTGTCCGGCACCTGCAATCCACATCACGCGTAAAATCGGCATGCTGAATTTGAGCCCGGTGGATATGATTCCACCTTGGCAAACAACCGAGTCACGACCGCAAGCCTTGATCCTTTGCCCTAGACCCGCTACAAGACGCGCTGTTACCCACAACGAGCGAGCTGCAAACAATGGATCCCTTCATGCAAGCCGCGATTGAGGAGGCTGAACGAGGCCTTCAGGAAGGCGGCATCCCGATCGGTTCGGTCGTGGTTTATCAGGGACGCATCATCGGCCGCGGGCATAACAAACGTATCCAGCTGGGCAGCGTCGTGCTGCACGGCGAGATGGATGCGCTGGAGAATGCTGGCCGGCAGCCAGCCGATGTCTACCGTGACTGCACGCTCTACACGACGCTTTCGCCCTGCCCCATGTGCAGCGGTGCGGTACTGCTTTACGGTATCCCCAAAATAGTAGTCGGCGAGAACCGGAGTTTCATGGGTGATGAGGCGTTGCTCCGGGCGCGCGGCATCATCGTCCAGGTACTGGACGATCCGACTTGCATCGACCTGATGACGCGCTTCATCGCTTCCTCGCCGGCGTTGTGGAACGAGGACATCGGGGTGTAACCGAGGGCGCGTTCATCGATGACGTCGAGAACAAAGTGGCCGATGCAAAGCGGGTTGGCATGCCTGCCTTCCACCACTACGCGATCCGACTCAGTTGCACCGCGTCCAGATTCGCTTCAAGCTGTTGGGATTTCCTGTTTGCATCGAGCGGAGGCTTGTCTGTGACCGTTTTCAGTTCTCTGCCAGAGAATGCCGGGGTAAGCGACATTCTCAAGCTCAACCCCGCTGCCGGCCGTGCATTGATCGAGTACCACAACAGCGTGATGCGCCAATCCTCCCCGCTAACTGAAGGCGAACGGGAACTGATCGCGGCTTTTGTCTCGCTCATCAATGCCTGCCAGTACTGTTTCGGCGTGCACTCCGCAACGGCCGCTGCGTTCGGCGTGGATCCGGGTCTCCTCAAACAGCTGATGAAGGATATCGACAACGCCGCGGTCGACGCCAAAATGAAGCCCTTGCTGCATTTCGTCAGCAAGCTGACCCGCGAGCCCTGGAGAATGACCGAAAATGATGCCTACGGCGTGCTGCTGGCAGGCTGGGACCAGCAGGCGCTGCACGATGCAGTCAACGTGGTGGCCCTGTTCAATTTCATGAACCGGCTGGTCCTGGGCCATGGCATCAAGGGGCACAAGGATCTGTATCTTGAACGTGGCCTGGCACTCCGCGAGCACGGCTATAATACCCTGCTCAATGAGCTCGACGACTGCGCTCAGTCCTGAAAAATCAGGCCGTCAGGGGTTGCCGCTGGCGCGTTCAATAAGCTTTAATCGGGCCGCTTAGGTCCAGACAACCGATAAGAGAGGTTAGACACCAATGCACCGTTACCTGAAGTCCGCAGTCGTCACGCTGTTTGCCGGGCTGCTCATCGCCGGACCGGCACTGGCCGATGTAATCGATCAGATCCATTCCCGTGGCGAGTTGATTGTCGGTGTTAAGGCCGATTACAAGCCCTATGGCTACATCAACGAAAACGGCAATATCGTTGGCATGGAACCCGACCTCGCCAAGCATGTGGCCGATGCGTTGGGAGTCAAGCTCAAGCTGGTGCCAGTGCAGGCCTCGAACCGGATGCAGTTTCTCCAGCAGGGCAGGATCGATCTGATGATCGCCACCATGACCGACCGCCCTGACCGCCGTAAAGTGGTATGGGTGGTGGATCCCGACTACTACTCGTCCGGAACCAACGTGCTCGCACTCAAGAAGGCCAAGCTGACGCACTGGAGCGACCTCAAGGGGCTGCCGGTATGCGGTATTCAAGGCGCCTTCTACAACCGCAAAACCCAGCAGAAATTCGGCGCCAAGATCGTTGCCTTCAAGGGCACGGCCGAGGCCTTGACCGCGCTCAAACAGGGTCGCTGTGTAGCGTTCGTCTATGACGATTCGTTCATCACCTCCAAACTCAACGACCCGGCCTGGTCGAATTACGACATGCCGCTGAAAACCATCGATGAGGAACCCTGGGGTCTCGCCGTGAAACACGGTCAGAAACGCTTCCATGCGGTCATGAGCGAACTGATCAAGCGCTGGTTCAAGACCGGTCTGATCCAGAAACTTGAGACCAAATACCACATCAAGCAGAACAGCTATGTTGAGAAGATGCACCAGAAGTACAAGGATTATCAGCCCAAGCCGCTGAAGAAGATCCTGGCGGGCAGCTGACAATCGGCGCAGCTGACGGTCGTAACGGGCGCAGACGCAGAGGATCGTGGATATGCAGTGGCTCTATGAGTGGGCTAGACATCTATATCAGACCACCGGCATAAACCTGAGCTTCATCTACGACCCGTTCGACCGTCACCGTCTCTTTGAGGGTTTCCTCAATACGGTTTATCTGGCGCTGATCTGCCTGTTCTTTTCCGTGATCATCGGTGTCGTCGGGGCCTGGCTGCAGGGCTCGAGGCTCAAGTGGACCCGTCGAATCGTTCAGGGCTACATCCAGTTCTTCCGCAATACGCCGCCGCTGGTGCAGCTCTATTTCTTTTACTTCGCGGTCGGCAGCCTGATGCCGACGGTGCCGAACCGGCTCGGTCTGCCGCAGCCACTGATCGACAATTTCACCTGGGCGATCATCTCCCTAAGCTGTTTTGCCGGTGCTTTCAATGTCGAGATCTTCCGCTCTGGCATTGAGGCGGTGCCAGCCGCCACGGTCGAAGCGTCCGAGGCGCTCGGCTTCAACCGGCTGCAGACTTACGCCTATATTGTATTGCCGTTGGCCTTCCGTGTTTGCCTGCCGGCGCTCAACAACAACCTGGTCAATCTGGTCAAGACTACGACCCTCGCTTACGCGATTGCCGTACCTGAAATGCTGTACGAAGCCAATCAGATCTGGTCCGATTCCAGCAATGTGCCTGAGATGATGATATTTCTATTGTTCGCGTACGTCTTGCTGGTGGGTGTTCTGGTGTGGTTCATGCACAGTTGGGAGCGCAGTATGCGCTTGCCGGGATACGGGGCATGAAGCAGACACGCCCACTTAATGGCTGCACGGATCTCCCGGTGCTATTGCCAGCAGCGGAACAACTGGCACGGCGCACTGCGCGCGAGCGCCAACTGGGCGTGCCATTGCTGCAACTCAAAGCACGCTACGGTCTTTGGCTGCTGCTACTGCTGGTGTTCTCGATCGGGGTCGCTCAAGCCCAAGGCGCACCAGGCAAAGAACCGCTTTACGACGTGCTGCTCAAGTGGTTACCGGTCCTGTTGCGCGGTTTTGGCTTCAATATTGTCATCTCGTTCGTGGCCATGGCGTTCGGTTCGGCAATAGGTGTGGTGCTCGGATTGATGCAGATTTCACTGTTGCGGACAGTGCGCACCGGTTCGTGGTTAGTCACCCAGTTCTTTCGCAATGCGCCCTGGCTGGTGTTGTTGTTCTTCTGCATGTTTCTACTGCCGTTCCAATTCCGCGTCGGGTCGCTGATCATCCCTTTCCCCGACTGGATCAAGGCCACCCTTGGGTTGTCGCTGCCGGTGCTCGCGAACGTTTCCGAGATCGTCCGCGGCGCGGTAGGCTCGATCCCGTCAGGCCAATGGGAGGCATCTGAATCGCTGGCATTCTCGCGCCGACAGATACTGTGGATGATCATTCTGCCACAGTGCATTAAACGCATGCTGCCGCCGTGGATGAATCTTTATGCGATACTCACCATGGCCACCGTACTGGGTTCAATCGTCGGCGTATCCGAAATGATGACCCAGGCCGGCCGGGTTCTGGCCGCCGAGGGTCGCCCCGATCTGCTCATTCCCGTGTACAGCTTCGTGTTGCTGTGCTTTTTCGTCTACTGCTACCCGATCGCACGCTTCACGGTGCGGCTGGAGCGCAAATTCAACGTCAAGCTATGACTACCTGGACTCCCGATCAACCCATCGTCTCGATTCACGATGTGCACAAATCTTTCGGTGCCGTCGAAGTGCTGAAAGGCGTATCGCTGGATGTCATGAAGGGTCAGGTGATCTGCATCATCGGGCCATCGGGGTCCGGTAAATCCACCCTGCTGCGCTGCGTCAACGCGCTGGTCGCAATCAACCGCGGGTCGATCACGGTCGAGGGTCAGGAGGTGCACGACCCCGCTCTGGACAAGCTCGCCCTGCGCCGAAAGGTCGGCATGGTGTTCCAGCAATACAACCTATTCCCGCACAAGACGGCGCTGGCCAACGTGATGATGGCACCCGTCAAGGTGCTCAAACAGGACAAGAAAGACGTCGAGGAAAGGGCACGCCGCCTGCTCGCCAAGGTACGCTTGCAGGAAAAGGCCGACAGCTACCCGGGGGAATTGTCGGGCGGTCAGCAGCAGCGGGTGGCGATCGCCCGCTCACTGGCGATGAATCCCCAGGTAATGTTGTTCGACGAGGTGACCGCCGCACTCGACCCCGAGACCGTCAAGGAGGTTCTGGTGACGATAAGGGAGCTGGCCGAGGAAGGGATGACCTGCATGCTGGTCACACACGAAATGGGCTTTGCCCGCGAAGTCGCCGATCACATGTATTTCACGGATCGTGGCGTGATCGTCGAGGAAGGACCGCCCAAAGAATTTTTCGCCAGTCCGCGTGATCCCCGGACCCGGGAATTCCTGAGCCAGATCCTCTAGCCGTAAAACCCAGTCTGGTTGATACGCGAGTCAGCCGGGTTCCCGCCGTCCCAGCGCAGGGGTTCCAGCTCCGGCACGCGGATAACGCCTTCACGCGACACATTGGCCAGCTTGCGGGGAACGGCAGCGGCACGTTTGACGAGCCGCCGGCCCAGAGCCCACAGGCTGAGAGTTAACCAGCACATCTGAATAACTGTCGACGGCAGATTGAAGGCGTAGCTGAGACTGAATAATACACAGCACGCGGCCGTGAGATTGAGGATGAAATAGCGATCGCTGTTGCCGTCCAGGTTTCCCGTGGCGACACGGAAGTATGCGACAACATACAGCGCAGTGCCCACGAGACCGACGATTTCATAGATTGGTAACGCCATCGCCCGCTCCAAGCTTTGGTAGACAGCAAATAAGACTTATTTACAGCATATACCATATCACAACATAAGCTATATGTTGCAATTCAATCGAAAAGTTGCCTGCCAGGCCCTGAGCCGAAGGCAGTCAGCAGCCACCGCAATTGTCGCCCCGTGAACTGCATGCTGCTGAGACGGTCGCGGCACCATCACGACGGCTCATTCATTCAACCGCCAACAACCGCTCAACGGCAGAACGCGTGCTGCAGAAAGCCAGATCCGGTAGTTTATTCAGGTCGAAGAAGCCCGCATCACTAGCGTCGTCCGCAGCGGCGACCTGGCCTGATAACCACTCAGCACGGTAAAGAATAAAAATTGAGGCACCGCCCTGACTGGCCGCATTGTGATAGACATCGATCAGACCGGTAACCCGAACCGATAAGCAGGTCTCCTCCCAGGCCTCACGCACCGCAGTCGCAGCAGGATCCTCGCCCTGGTCAAGATAGCCGGCCGGCAACGCCCATTTGCCTTTCTCCGGCGGCACTGCACGCTTCACCAGCAACAGACGTCCACTAGCATCCTGTACCATCACCCCGACGCCGACCTTCGGCTCGGTGAAATGGATATAGCCACAGCCGGGACACACCCGCCGGGGCCGGTCGCTGACCTGACGCGTAACCATGGCTGTACCGCAACGGGCACAGTAGGCGATCTCGGGAGGTGCACTGGTCACGATAGAACCGGTCCGAGCTGCACAGCCAGTGACGGTCCGGGCACCTCATTGGCCGCTGCCTGAGTGTCTCCACACAGATTGCCTGCGAACGGCCTACCGGCCCGATCCACCGTATAAGCAGAGCAATTACCGGCGCGGCGATAAACGGTGGCAACGGCCATAACTAACACACTCGCAAATTACGATTGACGCTCGTCACAGCATAGCGCGAGCCTATCCAGGTCACCAGCAACCGGTTGACTGTTGCCTTGAACGCAGGCTTACGCCATTGTTATCTCGCACTGCTGTGGGGCATGATTCCTTACATGAAGCTAGACGATTACGATCTCAACATCCTGGTTGAACTGCAACGCCAGGGCCGTATGACCAAACTGAAACTCGCCGAAGCGATCAGCCTGTCGCCCAGTGCCTGCTGGGAACGCCTGCTACGCCTCGAACAGGCCGGCATCATCCGCAGTTACCACGCTGACGTCGACATAGAACAACTGATGAAGACGATTCTGGTGATTGTGGAAATCGTTCTGAAACGCCACCAGATGTATGATTTCAATCGCTTTGAAGCATCCATCCGCGAGCAGCCCGAAATCCTTGAGTGCTATGCCACCGGCGGTGGCGTGGATTACGTGCTCAAGGTCGTCGCCTCCGACGTCGACGCCTACCAGCGTCTGATCGACCGGCTGCTGGAGGCTGACATCGGGATCGACCGTTACTTCACTTATATCGTGACCAAGTCGGTAAAACAAAGCCGCGGTTACCCGTTACGCCATCTACTGTCGGTGCGTCAGGACCATACTGCAGATTGACAACATGCTGCTGGTGTTAATAGCCTGAGGAATACTTCTCGTGCATGCCGTGGAAACGCCGAGTCAAGCAGATGACCCGAGAAAAGATCTCAATTCTCCGTGGCCGTGTTTGTAAAGCCGATCGACTGACTCGGAAAATTTTTTTATCTGATTGCCATTTTCCGAAAGTTCGTTGGCCAGAAATTATTATCGTATAGCTGTTGCTAAATAGAAATGGATGCGACTTGAGATCAACCACCACCACAACACCGCCGCTGCTCGACCTGCCACGGATTCTGGCTGACGATCGCCTGCTGCACGCGCTAACCGGTCGCCGGCGGGAGCAGTTCGAACATCTTCTGAGTGCGTTCGGCCCGGCCCTGCAAACCAGCCGTCAGGCCCGCTGGCGGACCCGTCAGCAAAGAAAGCGGCCACGTGCGGCGTTTCGCGCGATCCGATGGGTGCGGCATCGGGGAGGGGGCATACGGCCGAACCCAGCGATTGTTAAGACCACGACACAGGTGACAGACCAGGGGCACGTGGTGCCCTGGAAACAGTCGCTTGTGCTATAAGGCTTCACCCCAGTTGTCGATTCGACGGCAACGCCAACTGAAGAGGAGGTACACCGTGAAACACGGCATTTTCAGTATCGCAGCGAAAATCCTGCTTGCTGCCACTATGACTGTAGGCCTCGCAGCCACCGCTTCTGCCCAGAATGCGCTGCAGCAGATCAAGGACCGGGGCTATATCCGAATCGCGCTCGCCAATGAAATCCCTTACGGCTTCATGAACGCAAAGGGTGAGGCCAAGGGCTTCGGCCCCGACGTCGCACGCAAAGTCCTAGCGAAGATGGGAATTAAGGACATTCAATGGGTGGTCACGAGTTTCGGCTCATTAATTCCGGCATTGCGCGCCAACCGCGTCGATTTGGTCGCCGCTTCGCAGGCTATCCTGCCGCAGCGCTGCCAGGTGGTCAGCTTTTCGGAACCCAACACCACTTACGGCGAAGGCTTGCTGGTGCTGAATAACAACCCCAAAAAGATTCACGGTTATGGCGACTTCGTCAAACACTCTGATCTCAAACTGGGCATCGTATCCGGTGCTGACCAGATTGATTTCGCCCATGCCATGAAAATCCCGGATTCGCGGATCGTGTTCATCGCCGCCAATACCGACGCGCTGGGCGCGCTGCAGTCGGGCCGCATCGATGCCTACGCTGCTACTCAGCTGACCGTTGCCCGGCTGGCGGGAAAATCTGACGCCGTCGAGGCCGCCGAACCGTTCAACGATCCCGTTGTTGACGGCAAGCCGGTCCGTAGCTGGGGCGGTTTTACCTTCCGCAAGAACGACAAGGCGCTGCTGAACGCGTTCAACAAGAATCTGGCGGCTGTTCACAAGACTGCGTGGTGGAGAAAGGCCCTGACCGGTTACGGGTTGGACAAGCATTCGATCGACGAGGTCAGCGCCAAGACCACAGCCCAGCTATGTTCCGGCAAGTGAGGATTTAAGCCGGATCTGAACCCGACGGCTCCGGTGCTTGTCCCGGGGCCGTTACATCTCCATCAACCACCCATGGCCGGTCGTTGCAATAACTGAACAAACTGGGGGGCTCATGAGCTGGTTCGATCTCTTCACCGCGTTGCTGGGCGGCCTGCAGGTCACGGTGATCATCACCCTGGCCTCGACGGTGCTAGGCGGCATCTGCGCCTTTGCCGCCGGCATCGGTAAACTCTCGCAGCACGCAGCATTTCGCTGGCTGGCCGGCACCTACATCGAAATCTTTCGTGGCACCTCGCTACTGGTACAGTTGTTCTGGCTTTTCTTCGCCCTGCCGTTTCTGGGCATACAGTTATCGCCGATGGCTGCCGGAATTCTTGGTCTGGGCCTGAACATCGGCGCCTACGGTGCCGAAGTGGTGCGCGGCGCCATCCAGTCCGTCGAGCACGGCCAGTACGAGGCAGCAACCGCACTCAACTTCACCCCGCGACAGACCCTGTGGCGGATCGTACTGCCACAGTCGGTCGTGGAAATGATGCCGACCTTCGGCAACCTGGCTGTGCAGAATCTCAAGGACTCGGCGCTAGTGTCGCTGATTACCCTGACAGATCTGACCTTTACGGCGGAGAACCTGCGTAACCAGACCCTGCAGACCGTGCCCATCTTCACCCTGACGTTATTCATCTACTTCGGCCTGGCGTTAGTCATCATGCTGGCGATGCGCTGGCTGGAACGGCGTGCGGCGCGCATGGCCGGCAGGGTGACACTGTCATGATGACGCTCTTCGGGTACCCGCTGAATACCACCTCCGAGTGGACCTTCTTCGTATCGATCCTGCCGATCATCATGAAGGGCCTGGTAATTACCGTCGAGGCCACTATCATCGGCTTCGTGATCGCGCTGGTTCTGGGGCTGATCTTCGCGTTGCTGCGACGGGTGCCACTGCGCATCGTGTCCTGGCCGACCGCCGTGATTGTCGAGTTCGTGCGCGACACCCCTCTGCTGGTGCAGCTCTATTTCCTCTATTTCGTACTACCGATGTACGGCCTGCGCATGCCCGCCTTCGTTACCGGTATGCTGGCCCTCGGCATCCAGTACAGCGCCTACACCTCCGAAGTCTATCGCGGCGGCCTGGATGCCATTGACAGCGGTCAGTGGGAGGCCGCCAAGGCACTCAACCTTTCCGCCTTCATAACCTACCGCGATATCGTCATACCCCAGGCCATCCCCCGCATCGTTCCGGCGATGGGCAATTACCTGGTGTCGATGATCAAGGATACGCCGGTACTGTCGGCGGTGACCGTGCTGGAAATGCTGAGCATGGCCACCATGATCGGTGACCGGGTGTTCCGTTACTTCGTGCCCTTGACCACTGTCGGCATGATGTTTCTGATCCTTACCCTGATCTCCAGTGTGTTGGTGCGACTGGTGGAACGGGCATTGCCCAGACAAGGGATACCACTGAAATGAGCGAATCGAGCGAATCGAACGAACCCATAGTCCGCTTTGACAAAGTCACCAAACGCTTCGGTGATCTGGTCGTACTGCGCGATTTCGACTTCGAGGTCTACCCCGGCGAAAAGGTCGTGCTGATGGGCCCATCCGGTTCCGGAAAATCCACGGCACTGCGCATCGTGATGACGCTGGAAACCATTCAGGGTGGTGTGGTGTACGTCGATAACGAACCGCTGTGGCATGAACAGAAAGCCGGGAAGCTGGTCCCTGCTGGCGAACGTCACCTGCATCATATGCGGGAGAAAGTCGGCATGGTATTCCAGCACTTCAATCTGTTTCCCAACATGACGGTGTTGCGCAATATCAGCGAAGCGCCCATCCACGTCCTTGGTCTGCCTCGGGAGCAGGCCGTGGAACGGGCCGAAGGACTGCTAAAAATGGTTGGACTGCTGGACAAGAAGGATAGCTTCCCGGCCCAACTTTCCGGTGGCCAGAAGCAACGGGTCGCGATCGCCCGGGCCATGGCCATGCGCCCCAAGGTGTTACTGTTCGACGAACCAACCTCCGCGCTCGATCCCGAGATGGTGGGCGACGTCTTGCAGGTCATGAAGGATCTGGCCGTGGAGCATGACCTGACCATGATCGTGGTCACTCACGAAATGGGCTTCGCGCGGGACGTCGCTGACCGGGTCTGTTTCTTCGACGACGGCCAGCTCGTCGAACAGGGTGATCCGGAGCAGATCTTCACCGCACCCAGAAGCGACCGCCTGCGCCAATTCCTGCGCAGTGTGCTGAAGGAAAACAAGCAGCAGGAGGCCCCCCAGGAAACCTCCTGACAACGACCCACGCGACCGCGACCTCCTCAATACCGTGCAATCATCTGTCACAATGTGGTCCGGGCAGTAGAACAAGCCCGAACGAGTAACGCCTGACGGCAATCCCGGGCACTACCGCAAGCGTTGCGACGGGCCGGGGAAAAAGTTTCCCCGGCCCCTCCCCGGCGCCGATACCTATTCGAATCGGGCGGGAGCATTTGAACTTTTCCTCGCCGCGAAACTGATAACTTGTTGTCTCGGAAAGTACCGTTTTTCTTGCCCTTTCGGAGGCAATGCAAGTTATGCCAGCTCAGATCCTTCAGCATCCGGCCAGCGAGCTGCCACTGCGCGACCCACGCCTGCTGCGTGAATTCGCCTACATCGACGGCAAGTGGTGTGCGGCGACAGACGGCGCGGTCTGCCCGGTCGACAACCCGGCCGATGGTCAACGGCTGGGACAGGTGCCCGACCTGGGTCGTGACGAAATCCGGCAAGCCATCGCCGCCGCCGGCCGTGCCCTGCGCCACTGGCGGCGTCTGCCGGCTCGTGAACGGTCCCGCTGTCTGCAGGCATGGTACCGGCTGATTCTCGACAACAAGGAGGATCTGGCCCGGCTGATGACGCTGGAACAGGGCAAACCGCTGGCCGAGGCCCGCGGCGAGATCGACTATGCGGCCAGCTTCGTCGACTGGTTCGCTGCCGAAGCCGAGCGCAGCTACGGCGACACCATTCCCAGTCACCTGCCCGGCCGCCGGCTGTTCACCGTGCGCGAACCGGTCGGTGTGGTCGCCGTGGTGACACCATGGAACTTCCCGTGCGCCATGATCACGCGCAAAGCGGCGGCGGCGCTGGCAGCCGGCTGCACGCTAGTGGTCAGACCCGCCACTGAGACGCCGTTTTCGGCACTGGCACTGGCTGAACTGGCTGAACGCGCCGGCTTCCCGGCCGGTGTGTTTTCGGTGCTGACAGGCGATGGTGCCACCATCGGCGGTGAATTATGCGCCAATCCGATGGTACGGGCGGTCAGTTTCACCGGCTCGACCGAGGTCGGCCGCAAACTGCTGGCCCAGGGTGCTGGCACAGTTAAGCGTATGAGCATGGAACTCGGTGGTCACGCACCATTCATCGTGTTCGCCGATGCCGAGCTCGATGCCGCCGTCGCCGGCGCCATCGCAGCGAAATTCCAGACCACCGGTCAGGACTGCCTGGCAGCCAACCGCATCTATGTGCACGAAAGCTGCTACCAGGATTTCCTCGAACGCTTCGCCAAAGCGGCTGCAGCACTCAAGGTTGGCCCCGGCCTGGAGCCGGGCATCGACCAGGGTCCGCTGATCGATCAGCGCGCCCTGCACAAGGTCGAAAGCCAGGTGGCCGACGCTCTGGCCCACGGTGCCCGGCTGCTCACCGGCGGCCACCGGCATGCGCTCGGCGGACTGTTCTACCAACCCACGGTGTTGGCCGACGTCACCCCGGCCATGAGCATCTATTACGAAGAGACCTTTGGCCCGGTTGCCGCAGTACTGCCGTTCAGTGATGAGCGCAGTGTGCTGGAACAGGCCAACGACACCGAATACGGCCTCGCGGCCTACATCTATGCCCGCGACAGCGATCGTATCTGGAATGCTGTCGATGGCCTCGAATACGGCATGGTGGCGGTCAACACCGCCAAGATGACCGGCGCCCCGATCCCGTTCGGCGGGGTCAAGCAATCCGGCCTGGGCCGCGAAGGCTCACGCCACGGGCTGGACGAGTTCACCGAGCTGAAATACGTCTGTCTGGGACACCACGCCGCTTGATCACCACAGCGACCGCGAGCAACCTGACTGACAACTCCGGGCGCGGCGCACCGGCGCTGCGCCTTACGATCACCGAACCCACGAGGACCCACTCACCATGAGCGAAACCCTGCGCAACGACCTGGCGCTGGAAGACATCGACCGGCGCACCATGTTTCACCCGTCGACCAATCTGAAGAACCACGCCCATGGCGACAGCCCGGTGCGGATCATGGATACCGCGCACGGTATCTATGTGGTCGACAACAAAGGCACCGAACTGCTGGACGCCTTTGCCGGCCTGTACTGCGTCAACATCGGCTATGGTCGCATGGAAATGGCCGATGCCATCTACAAGCAGGCCAAGCAGCTGGCGTATTACCACGCCTATGTCGGCCACAGCACCGAAGCCGCTATTCACCTGTCCGAGCGGGTGCTGGCGCTGGCGCCGGCCGGCATGAGCAAGATCTACTACGGCCTGTCCGGTTCCGACGCCAACGAAACCCAGGTCAAGCTGGTCTGGTACTACAACAACATCCTCGATCGGCCCAAGAAGAAAAAAATCATCTCCCGCCTGCGCGGCTACCACGGCTCCACCGTCATGTCCGGCAGTCTCACCGGTCTACCGGGCTTTCACACGGCTTTCGATCTGCCGTTGCCGCAGGTGAAGCACACGATCACGCCGCACTACTACCGCCAGGCTGAGCCCGGCATGAGCGAGCGTGAGTTCTCCCAGTATTGTGCCAACCAACTGGAGCAAATGATTCTGGATGAAGGTCCGGATACCGTCGCTGCGTTCATCGGCGAGCCGGTGCTGGGCACCGGCGGTATCATTCCGCCGCCGGACGGCTACTGGGAAGCGATCCAGGCGGTGCTGGCCAAGTACGACATCCTTCTAATCGCCGACGAAGTGGTCACCGGCTTCGGCCGCATCGGCGCCGATTTCGGCTCCAAGCACTACGGCATCAAGCCCGACCTGATCACCATTGCCAAGGGACTCACCAGCGCTTACGCGCCGCTGTCCGGCGTCATCGTCGGCGATAGGGTTTGGCAGGTTCTGGAGCAGGGCAGCGACAAACTGGGCCCGATCGGCCATGGCTACACCTATTCCGCCCATCCTCTGGGCGTGGCGGCCGGGGTCGCCAACCTGGACGTGCTGGCCCGCGAAAACCTGACCGCCAATGCCCGTGACACCGGTGCTTACTTCCAGCAGCGGATGCACGCCACCTTCGACAACCACCCGCTGGTCGGGGAGGTACGCGGTGTCGGCCTGCTGGCAGCGCTGGAGTTCGTCGCCGACAAGGCAGGCAAGCGGAATTTCGATCCCGACCTCAAGGTCGGCGCCCGGGTCTCGGCCGCCTGCCTGGAACGCAACATGATCGCCCGCGCCATGCCCAATGGCGACATTCTCGGCTTTGCGCCGCCGCTGGTGATCAGCCGCGCCGAGGTCGACGACGTGGTCGAGCGGACCCGGACCGCGGTCGACAGCGTCCGCGACCAGCTGGTGCGCGAAGGCGTCTGGAAAGATTGAGCCCTGTCCTTAAGCGCTAGTGATCGACGCGGGCAGCAACGGCCGCCCGCTGTCGTTTACGCAGCAACGCCTCGCGCCGGGCGATGTAGGTGGTACTGACGAAAATCACGCCGCCTCCGACCCAGGTCCACAGGTCCGGCCACTCGCCAAATACCGCCCCACCGATCAGCGCGGCCCAAACCAGACGCAGGAAGGTGATAGGCTCCACTGCGCCAACATCCGCCACCCGGTAAGCCTGCACGATGGACAGCTGGGCGCCGCTACCCAATAGGCCTAGCACCAGCAGTCCGGCCAATTCGGCCGGGCCTGGCCAGCGCCAAACGAACAATGCGGGGATCAGCGTCAGCGGCGTCATCAGAGTATTCAGATAGGCGCTGATAGTGACCGGCGAATCGGTGCGGGTCAGCCATTTGGCCAGCAGCCGGCCGCTGCTGCCCAGCACAACCACTATCAGCATCAACGTGATTCCCAGGCTGAGCGGTTGTGCTCCCGGGCGGATGATGATCAGCGCACCGCCAAATCCCACTACCAGCGCGCTCCAGCGACGCAGCCGCGCGCGTTCCCCGAGCAGCAGGATCGCCGCCAGTGTCAGCACCAGCGGCATGGTCATCTGCAGCGCCGCCACCTGCGCCAGTGGAATCAGGCTGAGCGCGGTGAATGCGGCCAGCATGTTCACCGTCATGATACCCGCCCGCACCAGATGCAGCCCCAGGCGCCGGGTCCGGTAGATGCTGAACCCGCGCTGCAGCACCAGCGGCACGAACACACCCAGACCGAATAGGTTACGCCAGAATGCGATCAGCAAAGGCGGCAGGCCTTCTCGGGTCGACAAGTACCGGATCATGGCCTGCATGCTGGTGAACAACAGTGTCGCCAGCACCATCCACACCACACCCCGGACACTGGCAGGCAATGCCTCGAAGCGGCCCGTGATTGCTTTCAAGACAGTTGGCGCGGCATAACCATCGGGCAAGAATAGCACTACCGTCCGATCGGCAACGTTTCGCCAGCGCCGCTAGTGACATACAATTCGCCCGCAACCCGTGGGGCCTGAAATGGAAAGCAGCGCGAACAAACTCACCATAGCTCACCGCGTCACCTATGTCGGCGCCGCCATCAACGTGCTGCTGGCTATCGTCAAACTCAGCGTTGGCGTTCTGGCCCACTCTCATGCCCTGATCGCCGATGGCCTGCATTCGCTGTCCGACCTGGTGTCGGATGCGCTAGTGGTTATCAGCTCTCGTCTTGCCCATCGTTCGCCGGACGCCGACCATCCGTACGGACACGAGCGCTTCGAGACCCTGGGCACATTGTTGCTGGGTGCCCTGCTGATGGCCGTCGCCGGCGCACTGGCCTTCGATAACGTAGCGCGGCTGCTGCAGGAGAGCGACGTAGTCCGGCCCGGCCGGCTGGCGCTGGTCATCGCATTACTGTCAGTGGGAAGCAAGGAGTGGCTTTATCAGTATACCGTGCGCGCCGCCCGCCGGATCCGCTCCGATCTGTTGAAGGCCAACGCCTGGCATCACCGCAGCGATGCACTGTCTTCGGTGGTGGTATTCATCGGTATCGGTGGTGCCCGGCTCGGATTCCCCGGGCTCGACAGCATCAGCGCCCTGGTCGTCGCTGGCATGATCGCCCAAATCGGCTGGTCACTGATGTGGGACAGCACCCGGGAACTGGTCGATACTGCACTACCCGATGACGAGGTCGCCGCCATGCGGACCATTGCGGAGTCGGTCGAGGGCGTGCGCGAAGTGCACAGCCTGCGGACCCGCCGTATGGGTGGTGGCACCGTGCTTGACATTCACATTCAGGTTGACCCCGGTATCAGCGTGTCGGAAGGCCACCAGATCGGTGTCTGGGTCGCCCGCCGGCTACGCGAGGAATTCGACCATATCAACGACGTCACATTCCATGTCGATCCGGAAGACGATTCCGAAATCAATCCCGCCGTCGAATCCGCCCCGCCGCTGCCGTTGCGCAGCGAGATACTGGCTGAGCTGCAGCGGACCTGGCGCGGTCAGCCGGCCTACGACCAGGCCGAGCGCATCATGCTGCACTACGTGGGCCAGCAGGTCGACGTCGAGCTGTTTCTGCCCACCAGCGCCGTTGTCGACGATCCCGGTACCGCCCACAGTCTGGTCGCACACGGACCATTATGGCTGCGGCGGCTGCGGCTCTGGCAGCGATTCGGCCAGGGCCAGAGCCTCACCTGACTGATCCAGTCCGCTGCCACCTCAGCACGCGCACGGGAACCGACGCCCCGCATGCACATCAGTCTGCTTCAAACCATCGTCCTGGCGATCGTTCAGGGCATTACTGAATTCCTGCCCGTTTCCAGTTCGGCCCATCTGATTCTGGTGCCGAAGCTGAGCGACTGGCCGGATCAAGGCCTGGGATTTGACCTCTCGGTACACTTGGGCACACTGACCGCCGTGGTGCTGTATTTCCGCCACGAACTGGCCGCCATGGCGGGCGCCGGCCTGCGGTCCCTGTTGACGCGCCACCTCGATGGCGAGGCCCGGCTGGCCTGGGCGGTAGTGCTGGGCACGATTCCGGTCGGTCTGACCGGCCTGCTGTTCGGCGCCTGGATCGAGAGCGCTCTACGCTCGGCCCGGGTGATCACCGTGACCACAGTCGGCTACGGCCTACTGCTGTGGTGGGCGGATCACCGGGCCGGCTCCGGCCGCCGTGAGCAGCAACTGGGCTGGCGCGACGTGGCCATTGTCGGATGTGCTCAGGCGCTGGCGCTGGTACCCGGTACGTCACGTTCCGGTATAACCATGACAGCGGGTTTGTTCTGCGGCCTGAGCCGCACCGGGGCAGCCCGATTCTCTTTTTTGCTGGCAATTCCGGTCACGGCACTGGCCGGCGTCCTCAAACTGCTGGAACTGGCCGCTGCCGGGGCACCGGTTGACTGGTTCGCGTTCGCCCTGGGCGGAATCATCTCGGCGCTGTGCGCACTGCTCTGCATTCACTACTTCCTGCAGTTTCTGAGCCGGTTCGGCATGCTGCCGTATGTGGTCTATCGCCTGTTGCTTGGCGCCGCGCTGTTGACGCTGTTCGGTTGGTAAAATCAGTCATTACAGTCTGTTAAGCTTGAGTTAAGTTTGAACTCATAGCCTGTAATGGCCACAAAAGTCCTGACGACGCCTGCAACCGGTGTGCGTCATGCCCAGCCTCTGCACCCCTCTTTCTGCCGGGGCCGCCTCCGCTAAAATGTCAACGCCAACAAGGAGATTGCATGCTCATTTCTCCCGACCATATTCATCCGATGATCGTCCATTTCCCGATCGTCTTCTTCCTGTCAGCCGTCGCTCTGCAATTCATCGTCATGGTGCGGGGTGGCGACCTGGCCGAGCACAAATGCCTGCCGAACATCACCCTGGTTACCCTGATACTGGCGGCCCTGGCGGCCATGGCCGCCGCTTTCTTCGGTGACATGGCATACGATATCGCACGTTCGAAGGGTTTTCCGGTCGGCCCGCTGAGCACTCATGCGGATCTGGGCCTGACCACGATGTGGATTATCATCGTGCTGGCGGTCATTCAGCTGTTCTGCTGGTGGCGGCGGATCTCGCTGGCCGGTGGCCGCGGTTGGTTCATGTTTCTGCTCGGCCTGATCGGCATCGGCTTTCTGCTGGTCACGGCCTATCACGGTGGTGACCTGGTCTACCACCTGGGTGTCAACGTCGACGCGGTGACGCCCAAATGACCTGACTCGCCGAACCGGCGCCGGCCCAGCAATGGCCGGCGCCATTTCCACTAGTGGGTGCCATCACCATGGATGCCCCGGTTAAGCGTCTAGCGCTGGTTGCCGGCCCGACGCAGGCACCGGCATGAATAACCCGTGCACCCGGGTTTGCTGAATAGCCAAGCTGTCCTCACCAGGGTCTCTCGGCGGGGCCGACCCCACCGTCCACGCGTTGCCGTGTCGCCGTTTGTGGCAAACTGGCCACCATGGCAATCCTGACGGAGGACAATTGATGAGCATGACATTTCCCGCCCTATGGATCGAAGAAACCAGCGACGGCAGTTACCAACGCCGTATCATCGAGCGCACCACCGACGACTTACCAGCCGGCGAGGTGTTGATCAAAGTGCGCTACTCATCGCTCAACTACAAGGATGCGCTATCGTCTATCGGTAACAAGGGCGTCACCCGGAACTATCCGCATACCCCGGGCATCGACGCTGCTGGCACTGTCGTGGAGAGTGGCAACCCGCGCTTTGCCACCGGCGATGAGGTGCTGGTCACCGGGTTCGATCTCGGCATGAACACCCATGGCGGCTTTGCCGGTTACATTCGGGTGCCAGCCGACTGGGTGGTTAAGCGGCCGGACGGCTTGACGCTGCAGGAGAGCATGATTCTGGGCACAGCCGGGTTCACCGCCGCCATTTCGGTCCATAAACTGCAGCATGCCGGAGTGCATCCGGATAATGGCGAGGTGCTGGTTACCGGCGCATCCGGTGGTGTTGGCAGCCTCAGCGTGGCCATACTGGCCGGGCTCGGCTACCAGGTCGTGGCCGGCACCGGCAAGGCCGATGCGCACGATTTTCTGCGCCAGCTAGGCGCCCAGGGCTTCCTCAACCGGGAGGAATTGGTCGACGAGTCCGGCCGGCCGCTGCTGAAGAGTCGCTGGGCCGGGGTGTTGGATACGGTCGGCGGCGCGGCGCTGGATACTGCGATCAAATCGACCCAGCCTGGCGGCGCGGTGTCCTGCTGCGGCAACGTGGCCTCGCCCAAGCTCGACCTGACCGTATTCCCTTTCATCCTGCGCGGGGTGGACCTGCTTGGCGTTGATTCCCAGAACTGCCCCATGTCGCTGCGACAGGATCTCTGGCAACGGCTGGCCGGGCCCTGGAAACCCGCGCAGCTGGCCAGCGTCATGACCGCCACCGATCTAAACGGCCTGAACGACACCTGGATCGACGCCATCCTGCAGAGCCGGGTGCACGGCCACATCGTGGTTGAACTGTAACCGGAACCGCTGTCATGAATAAGACCAGTGTCTGTCCGCTGGACTGCCCGGATACCTGCAGCCTCTCGGTCACCGTCGAACACGATCGGATCACCGCGGTGCGCGGCTCGCGCGCCAACCCGTTCACCGCCGGTGCCATCTGCCGCAAGGTCAGTCAGCTTTACCCCGAGTTCGTGCATGGGCGCAACCGCTTGCGCACCCCGCTGCGGCGGCGCGGCCCCAAGGGTAGCGGTCAGTTCGAACCGATCGACTGGGACAACGCGCTGGATCTGATTCACGCCCGGGTCACCGCCACTATCGACCGCCATGGCGCGCAAACCGTGGTGCCATTCAACTATGCCGGCACCACATGGCATGCTGGCCGGAGATTCCATGTCGCTGCGGTTTTTCCATCGTCTGGGGGCTTCCCGGCTGGCCCGCAGCCCACTGTGCGGCGGCGTACGCGGCGAGGCCTACCACGCCACCTTCGGCGCGGTACCCGGCATACCACCGCAGCAGGTGGCACAGTCCCGGCTGATCGTGGTGTGGGGCAATAATGTCAGTGTCTGTAACCTGCATCTGCTGCGCCACATCAACAGCGCACGCCGTGTTGGCGCCCGCCTGGTAGTTATCGATCCGCGCCGCGTCCGGGTCGCCGAACAGGCCGATCTGCACCTGGCGGTGCGTCCTGGCACCGACGTGATCCTCGGCTTTGTCACTGGCGACCGAACTGGAGCGTATCGGCGGGCTTGATCGCGCCTTCATCGAGCAGCATGTGCTGGGCTGTGACAGCTATATGGAACAGGCCCGTCGCTACCCGCCAGCCAAGGCAGCCGCGCTATGCGGCATTGCGGCCGACGACATTCGCACCTTGGCGCGCTGGTATCGCGACGCCACTCCTGCAGCCATCGCCTGGGGCAACGGACTGGAACGCAACCAGAACGGCGGTTCCGCGATTCGGACCATCTGTGCGCTGCCGGCTCTGGCGGGCAAGTTCGGGGTACCCGGCGGCGGTTTGGTAGCCGCTGCCGGCAATGCCTTCCCCAAAACACCGGAGCACCTCACCCGCCCCGACATCGGGCCGGCAGATACCCGCACGCTCAACATCCTGGACGTGCCGCGGCTGGTACTGGACGAGACCACCAAGCCACCGATCAAGACCTTGTTTATCTACAACCATAACCCACTGATCGTCCACCCTAACCAGAACCGCATGCGGCAAGCGCTGGCCCGGGAGGATCTGTTCACGGTCGGCATCGAGGTTGCCATGACCGACAGCATGGCTTATGCCGACGTCATCTTGCCGGCCTGCACCCACTTCGAGCATGCCGACCTGTTCGCGGCCTACGGACAACAATTCCTGCAGCGCGCAGAACCCGCGATCCCACGGGTTGGCGAAAGTTTGCCCAACACCGAGATCTTTCGCCGTCTGGCGGCCCGCTTCGGCTTCACCGAAGCAGCATTGCAGGACGACGACCAAACCCTGATCGATGCGGCCGTGGATGCCAGCGATGCGCGCCTGCTGGGACTGCTGCCTCATGCACTGCCCACCGACCAGGCGCTGCCAATGCAGTTCAACGGGGGCGACGCGGTGCTCTACCGGAACGTGTTTCCCCAGACAGCCAGTGGCAAAATCGAGCTGCTGTCCGAGCAACTGGGCCAGCGCCGCGGTTGCTCGCTACCTGGCTACCGACCGGTGCTCTCCGATTACCCGCTGGCGCTGATAAGCCCGGCATCCGACCAGCGTATCAGCTCGACCTTCGGCGGCCTGCCCGCCAGCGACGCTGCCCCGGTCCTGGACATGCATCCGGTCGACGCCCTGGCCCGCGGACTCAGCAACGGCAGTCCGGTGCGGGTCTGGAATGATCAGGGCGAGGTGCATCTGCGCCTGCGGCTGACTGAGAGTGTCCGCCCTGGCGTGGTGAGTTCCGAAAAAGGCGCCTGGTTGCGCACCAGCGATAACGGCCAGACCATCTCGGCACTGGCACCGAACCACAAGGCCGATCTGGCGGAGGGTGCGTGCTTCAATGATGCCCGGGTCGAAGTGGCAACCTTGGCGGGTTGATGGCGCAGCTCTTGCTTCACCGATGTACCTGTCAACTCAACTGGGAGACACCTGATGAAACGCGTGCTTGTTTTGGTGGGAGCCCTGCTGGTCAGCGGCAGCGCCGTGGCCCATCCCGGTCATGGTCTGGCGATCGGCTTCAATCACGGATTCATGCATCCGCTAAGCGGCCTCGACCATATTCTGGCCATGGTGGCGGTAGGCCTGCTGGCGGTCCAACTGGGGGGGCGTGCGCTTTGGGCACTACCGGCAACTTTCGTCGGTGTGATGATTCTGGGCGCGGTTGATGCTCACCTGGGCGTTACGCTGCCGTTGGTCGAACCCGGCATCGTCGGCTCGGTCATCGTGCTGGGCGGCCTGCTCGCCTTGAATGCACGCTTGTCGCTCACTGCCAGCATGACCATCGTCGGCCTGTTCGCGTTGTTCCATGGTTACGCCCACGGCATCGAGACGCCCGCATCGGCAGGCGGCCTGGCATTCGGACTCGGCTTCGTGTTGGCCACAATGCTGCTGCACGCGAGCGGCATCGCGGCGGGTTTGTGTGCACGCCGGCTAGCTCCGAGCTGGCTGCAGGTCGGCGGAGCAGCGATAACCTGCGGTGGACTGCTGCTGGGTCTGATGGCCTGACAGGCTGTCAACTATCGTAACGACTGCAACAGCAATCGCACCAGGCAAGCGCCCTCCATCAGGGCGCTTGCCTGCTCTTAGTGCAACTCTGCCCGCGGTCGGGCACCTCAATGCCATTCAGGACACGCTACCAAGTCCAGGTCAAATCGCACAGCAGCGTTGATCCGGCGTGCCAAGCAACACGCCGCGTGATGCCGCAGCGACATCCCCGCCGCCAACGCAATGGCTGGCATCGCGTTTGCATCAGTCCGCTGCAATGACCGCGATGCCCCACACCATTGCCAATACCGTGCAGCACTGTCCAAGCGAGCCTTTCGGTTGGCAGGCTGAACTGCGCCTCGGGTTTACCCGCAAGCCGGCGCGTACCCTACTGAGCCGGCGCCAGCATCGCGGCCCGTTGCAGGTCCAACGTGCGTTCTATCCGGAAACGGACGGCTGCAGCCATGTCTATATCCTGCACCCGCCGGGCGGTGAAGCCTTCTCCAGCGGCGGCTGCGATCTGCGACTGTCCCTGTGGCGCGACGGCACCCCGCTGCTGCTGGAACGGCAACGGCTGATCTCCGGTAAGGATGCGCTGACGGCGGTTTGGGGGCTGCGCGGCCAACCGGTCATGGGGACGCTGCTGTGCAGCCCCGTTCCGGCAGTCATCGAACCGCCGTTGATGAATGAGCTCACTTCGGCAGACGAACCTGACCTTAGTATCACCACACTTGACGGCGTGCTGGTGTGCCGCTACCTGGGCCCGTCCGCTAATCGTGCCCGACAACTGTTCACCCGGGTCTGGCAACGGCTGCGGCCGGCCTTGCTCGGTAAACCGGCCTGCACGCCGCGGGTCTGGGCCACCTGAAACCGGAGAGACGCGATGGAGCTGACGCCCCGCGAGAACGACAAGCTGCTGTTGTTCACCGCGGGCCTGCTGGCCGAGCGGCGCAAGGCCCGTGGTCTGAAGCTCAATTACCCCGAGGCGGCAGCCTATCGTTCGGCGGCCCTGCTGGAAGGCGCCCGCGATGGTCGCACGGTCGCCGAACTCATGGCTCACGGCCGTACCCTGCTCAGCCGCGACGACGTCATGGAAGGCGTTGCCGAAATGCTGACGGAAGTGCAGATCGAAGCCACCTTCCCCGACGGCACCAAGCTGGTGACCGTGCACGACCCGATCGTGTGACCGTGACCAGGAGCAGCCCATGATCCCCGGTGAAATTAAGACTATGGCTGGCGCTATCGAACTCAATGCCGGCCGCCCCACCCTGCGCCTGACCGTCGCCAACACCGGCGACCGGCCGATTCAGGTAGGCTCGCACTATCACTTCTACGAGACCAACCCGGCGCTCGCCTTCGACCGCCGGCAAACCCGCGGCTACCGGCTCAACATACCCGCCGGCACTGCCGTGCGGTTCGAACCGGGCCAGGAACGGGAGGTCGAGCTGGTCGCCTACGCCGGCGACCGCACCGTGTACGGCTTCCGCGCCATGGTGATGGGAGCGTTGCAATGAAGATCAGCCGCCAGGCGTACGCCGAGATGTTCGGTGCCACCACCGGCGACCGTGTCCGGCTGGCCGACACCGAACTCGTCATCGAGGTCGAACGTGACTTCACGGTCTACGGCGACGAAATCAAATTCGGCGGCGGCAAGGTGATTCGTGACGGCATGGGTCAATCTCAGCGCAGTCGGGCTGAAGGTGCCATGGACACGGTCATAACCAACGCCTTGATCATCGACCACATCCACAACCACTACCTGCCACAGATGGAAGTCGATGCCCAGACCTATCAGGTCCGTGCCGACGGCCAGTTACTCAGCTGTGACCCGCTGGCGGTCGTCCCCATGGCGCAACGGTATTTCCTGTTCTGATGCTGGAAATTCACGACTTCATCGACCAGGCAGTGACCGTTGACGCCAGCCTGACGCTGCCGTTCGAGCAACGCAGCAAGAGCCGCCTGCGCACCCGGCTGGACGATGGCACCGAGGTCGGCCTGTTCCTGCCGCGCGGCCAGGTCCTGCGCCACGGCAACTGACTGCGCGCCAGCGACGGCCGGATCGTCGAAGTCCGCGCGGCGCCGGAGACGCTCTCCACGGTCCGCGCCAACGACCCCCTGCTACTGCTGCGGGCCGCCTATCATCTCGGCAACCGCCATGTTGCCCTGGCCATCACGGCCGCTGCCCTGCACTACCGCCATGATCACGTTCTGGACGCGATGGTAGAACAGCTGGGCCTCACGGTCAGTATCGACCAAGTGCCCTTCGAGCCCGAAGCAGGCGCATATGGAGGTGGCCATCACCACTCCCATCACGACTGAGCGGCTGCCCCTGCTGCGCTTGTTGCAATTGGTCAGTCCGCTGCTGCCGGTGGGCGCCTATGCCTATTCGCAGGGTCTGGAAAGCGCCGTCGAGCACTGCTGGATAACCGACGAGGCCAGCGCCCGCGACTGGATACTGGGCCTGCTGGCGCACAGCCAGTGCCGGCTGGACGCGCCATTGTTGGCCCGTATTTATCGGGCCTGGGAGCATGCCGACAGCGCCATGGTGACCCATTGGACACACCAGCTTTATGCCAGTCGCGAAGCGTTCGAACTACAGCAGGAGGACCGTCATCTGGGTCAGGCACTGGCACGGTTGCTGAGCGATCTGGAAATAGCCGAGGCTGTCCATTGGCGCACGGCACCGCGGGTGTGCTTCGCCACTTTGTTCGCCCTGGCGGCTGTGCGCTGGAGGATACCGGTTGCCGCCGCCGTCAGTGGCTATCTTTGGGCCTGGCTCGAGAACCAGGTGGTCGCGGCAACCAAACTCGTGCCGCTAGGACAAACCACGGCCCAGCGGATCCTGCTGATGGCCGCGCCCGTGGTCGCCATGGCCACGGACACGGCACTGGATCTCGACGACGCGGCGCTGGGCGCCAACGCTCCGGGGTTGGCCTGGGTCTCGGCCCGGCACGAACATCAATATTCGCGCTTGTTTCGATCCTGAGGTGACATCATGAGTGAACGCACCCCCCTGCGGGTCGGCATTGGAGGGCCGGTGGGTTCCGGCAAGACAGCGCTCGTCGCCGCACTGTGCCGGACTATGCGCGCGCACTACAACATCGCCGTGGTGACCAACGACATTTACACCCGCGAGGATGCCGAATTCCTCACCCGCCACGAAGCGCTGGCACCAGAACGTATTCTGGGAGTCGAGACCGGCGGCTGCCCGCACACGGCAATCCGCGAGGATGCCTCGATGAACCTGGCCGCTATCTCTGAACTCCAGCAGCGCCTGGCAATATTGGATCTGATACTGGTGGAATCCGGTGGCGACAACCTGGCCGCCACGTTCAGTCCGGAGTTATCCGACTTGACCCTGTACGTGATCGATGTCAGTGCTGGCGATAAGATCCCGCGCAAGGGCGGCCCGGGTATCACCCGCTCGGACCTGCTGGTCATCAACAAGATCGACCTCGCGCCGCATGTCGGCGCCTCGCTTGAGGTCATGGACCGCGACGCCCGCCGCATGCGCGGCCCAAGCCCGTTTGTGTTCAGCAATCTGAAAACCGGCACTGGCCTTGATGACATCGTCGGGTTCATCACCCGGGAGGGCATGTTGGCACCACGGCTGCCGGCATAGCCGGCAGTTCCGACACGCACTCAGGGACGTTGAATACCCCGCACGCCAACGAACACCGAATAAATCGACGTTGTCGCTGTGATAAAGAGCCGGTTCTTCTTGGGGCCTCCGAACGTCAGATTGGCCACTACTTCGGGAATCCGGATCTTGCCGAGCAATGCACCATCCGCAGAGAAGCACTGCACACCGTCACCGGCACTGGTCCAGAGATTGCCGTCCTCATCGATCCGCACGCCATCAGGAATACCCGGTGTGACGTCAGCAAACACCTTGCCGCCGCTCAGTTTGCCTTTGCTGGACACCTTGAAACGGCGAATGTGGTGCGGTGCCGAGTCGTCATGTGAAAACCCGCTGTCGGACACGTAGAGCAGCGATTCATCGGCAGAAAACGCCAGCCCGTTGGGTTTTACGAAATCATCCGCGACCACCCGCAGCTTGCCGTCCGCCGGATCCAGGCAATACACATAACAGCCCCCGACCTCGCTGTCAGCAGCGAACCCCTCGTAGTCGGTCATGATCCCGTAGTTGGGATCGGTGAACCAGATGCTGCCATCCGACTTCACCACCACGTCGTTCGGCGAATTCAGCCGCTTGCCGCGATAGCTGTCAGCCAGAACAGTGAGCCGGCCATCGGCTTCGGTCCGGGTTACCCGGCGGGTCCCGTGCTCACAGCTGACCAGCCGCCCCTCGCGATCCCGGGTATTGCCGTTGGAATAATTCGATGGCGAGCGGAACACGCCAACCTCCCCGGTCTCTTCAGCCCAGCGCATCATCCTGTTGTTGGGGATATCGCTCCAGACGAAAAACCGGCCGTCGCCAAAATACACTGGCCCTTCGGCCCAGCGCACACCGGTATACAGTCGCTCCACCCAAGCGTTGGGAATCACGTACTTGCGAAAACTGGGATCGATGATCTCGGCCTCTTGCATGGTTCTCTCCTCCGAGTTGTGGGATGAATCAGTCTTTACGGCGACGCAGAAACAGATAGACCAGCCCGATGAGAATGGCCCCGAAAATGGCCTCGCGTGCACCCTGAGAGACCCGGAGCGTAATCAGCACGGCTTCCAGTAGCACGACGATCAAGGCACCAGCAATGGTTCCCAGATAACCGCCTGACCCGCCAGCCAACCGGGTGCCTCCAATAACCACTGCGGCAATCGGTGCCAACAGGTACTCGTCACCCATGCCGAGGTAAGCCTGGGACGAATAGCCGCTCAACAGCAATCCGGTGAACGCCGCGCAAACGCCACTGGTTACGAAGATAGCCGCGTAGGTGCGGGCGACCTTGACGCCCGACAACAAGGATGCGAGTTCGTTGTTGCCGATTGAATATATATAGCGACCGAACGGCAGATAACGCAGCGCGTAAATCACCACAGCCGCGCCACCCAACCAGACCAGCGCGGCCGCCGGCACACCGCCGACCATACCAAGGGCGAGGCTGTGGGCCAGAGGGGGCACCACCGTGGTCGGCGCTACGGCGTTGGTATAGATCAACGCCACGCCTTGCAACACCAGATTGACACTCAGGGTCCAGATGAGCGACGGCACCCGCAGTATATAGACGCCGATGGTGTTGAACAGGCCGACAATAGTGCCGACGGCCAGCACGACCGCAAAAGCCACCCACTGGTGATGGGTCTGGGCGTAGAGATTGGTCGCCAGGATAGCCGACAGGGTAATGGTCCAGGGCGCAGACAGATCGATCTGACCAATCAGGATAGCGAGCGTCTGACCGATCGCCACAATGCCGACGAAAGCGGCAAGGATCAGCTGGAGACGGATCGTGCGCCACTGCAGAAAGGCGGGATTGAGCGCCACGGCACCCAGGAAAATCAGTAGGAGTATGGCGTAGGCAATCAGCACTTTGCCACCGGTCATGTCAAACCACTCGCGCAGACGGCCGGTCACCGGGGCGTTGTCCAGGCTCTGTACCATGCCGTCAGCCTTTCAGCAGAGTAATCCAATCGGCGGCGCGCAGAATGCGGATGCCCGCCATGCTCAGCACAACAATCAGAATCCAGCCCTCGATGAAATCCTGCCAGAAGGCCGAGATTCCCCAGACGCCCAGCGCGTTGAGTATCATGGACAGGATCAGGCTACCCAGAATGGCACCGACTACCGTACCGCGACCGCCCGTCAAAGCGACTCCGCCCAAGACCGCCGCAGCCAGCGAATTCAGGGTATAGATGTTACCGATACCCGGGTCGCCGGAGGTGGTTTCGGCCGCCAGAAACAGGCCGGCGCCTGCGGCAAACAACCCCGAGAGGACGTAGGCCGTCAGCTTGACCCGCCGGACATTGATGCCGGAGGCGAATGCGCTGTCGGCATTGTCACCAACAGCCGTAATACTGCGCCCCAGGCGCGAGCGAAAAATCGGCAGCCAGACCAGCACCAGAAACCCTAGCAACAACAGCAGCGAGTACGGCACCCGGCCCCGGAAATCTGTCAGCAGCGAGGCGAATGCCATCGGCACAAAGCCGCCGGGCTGCGGTCGGATCATCAGCGCCAGCCCTGAAAAAATGAAAAACGTGCAGAACGTGGTGATCAGCGGCTCGATTCGAGCATATGCCACCAGCCAGCCATTGATAGCACCCGCGGCAACACCGATCAGCAGTGACCCGATCACGACCAGAATGATGTTCGGCACGCTGCTCGACATCATCGTCGCGGCAAAGCAGTTCACCAGACTGATCTGGGCGCCGATCGACAAGTCCAGTCCGGCCGTCAGCAGCACTACGGTCTGCCCCATTGCGGCCAGTGCCAGCGCGACTGCGGCATTGGCCAGGCTCGCGAGGCCGAACGGTGACAGGATAAGCGGTTGCTTATGGACATACAGCGCGAGAATGATCAGCACCCCGCAGAAACACGCCAGCGGGGCCAGGTAATCGCTGAGAAAATTGCCGACCCGGGTCGTCACTGCAGGTGCCTCGCAGTGCTAGCCGCACCAAACGACAAGTCCATGATGTTTCGTTCGCTGATATCCGCCGCCTGCAGCGTCCCGACAATACGCCCTTCCCGCAGCACCAGCACACGCGAGCAGACCCGGCGGAACTCACCAATATCGGACGAATAAACCAGTACGCCCTTACCGGCACTTGCCAGTGACCGGATCAGTTCATAGAAACTCTGTCGGGCCCCGGCATCGACACCACGGGTAGGATCGCAGAACAGGTATACCTGCTGTTCCAGCGCGAGCCATTTGGCTGCGACGACTTTTTGCTGGTTGCCGCCGCTGAGACTCCAGAGCGGCACCCGCGACGTACGGCATTTGATCTTCAGCGCGTCGATGAAATGCCGCACCCGCTCGCGCTCTCGTTTAGGGTCTATACGAAACCACCGAAACAAGCGATCGACAATAGTAATGGAGATATTTTCGGCCACCGACAGCGGCAAAATCCCACCCATGGTCTTGCGATCGTCAGGCACGAAGGCGATGCTACCCCGAATGGCGCGACGCGGTGTACGCAATCGCAGCCGCCGGCCCTGCAGTTCGATGGTTCCACTGACACCGCGGCGGTAAATGCCGAACAATGCCATCAGAAGCGCCTTCTGACCATGGCCTTCCAACCCCGCCAGCCCCACCACCTCCCCGGGACGCAGCGAGAGATCGATGTCGTGCAGAACCCGCATGACACTGAGGCCGACGACTGACAACAGCGGCCCTGAGCTGCCGGTCTCCGTCAGCCCGGCGGTGGGAACGGTCGTCTCCTCGTGCCACTGCTCACCCAGCATAAGCTCCAGTGCGGCGCTTCGATCGAACGCCTCGCGGCTGAATTCACCCACTTTCCGGCCGCTGCGCAGCACGGTCACCCGATCCCCGAGCTGTTCGATCTCCTCAAGCCGGTGGGAAATAAAGACGATGGCGGTGCCGCGTGTGCGCAACGCCTGAATCACGTCCGTCAGACGGTCGACCTCAACTTTGCTGAGTGACGACGTAGGCTCGTCCAACACCAGCACGGGTGGCGCATGGGACAATGCCTTGGCGATCTCCACCAGTTGCCGCTCGGCAAGCGACAGATCCGCCACTTTGGTGTCGGGACGGATACTGGTCTCGCCCAGTTCAGCCAGGATCTGACGGGCCTGCACCCGTACCGCACCCTCCCTGAGCCAACCGAGCCGATTGCGCGGCTCGCGACCGATCAGAATGTTCTGTGCGACCGTCAATCCGGGAAACAGCGAGAGCTCCTGATACACCGTGGCGATACCATGTGCCAGCGCAGCCCGCGGGCTGTCAAAACGCACTTCCCGGTCCTGCAGATACAGGGTGCCCTGGTCGGGCACCAGGTTGCCTGCCAACAGTTTGACCAGTGTACTCTTGCCGGCACCGTTGGCACCCAACAGCACGTGCACCTCACCCGCGTAGAGCTCCAGATCGACTTCCTGAAGGGCAAAGATGCCGCCAAAATGCTTGGCAAGCCCCCTGCCACGCAGTACGGGACCCTTACCTGCTGGATTCATCAGTTTCCTCGGGACGACTGACAGCATTGGCGGGCGCCATCACCCCGGATAAGCAAAGCACCCGGAACCGCCGCTGCCGGCAATGCCGCCTCCGGGGCGGGGCAGCGTAGGCACGCTGCCCCGCCCCGGCCGGACTCATTTCTTCACAACGTCATCGACCGGGATCTTGACTCCGCATTGCGGGATGCTGATATCGGTGACGAAGCTGCCGGGTAGATCAGGGAAGTAGTTCACACCGGCCTTCATCTTGTCGGTTGTGACCAGATCCAATGGGACGCTGGCTTTGTTGGGAAGCGCCTGTCCGCTCAGTGCCGCTATGGCCCCGCGAATAGCTACGGCCACGAGTGCCGGTGATTGGCCGATCACCAGGGCCGGCACCTTGTGCTTAACCGCCAGCATCATGAAGCCATTGTCAGACTCGCTCGTCATCGGCACCAGTGGCGCATTGACCTGCAGGAACGCCTGTAAGGCGCCGGTTGCTCCTTCGGTACCCCAGACGCCGGCGATGTCACGGTTGGTGGCCAGGGCATCGGCGGTCACCTTCTGGTTGGTGCCGACATCCCAGTTGCCGTAGACATCGACGATCTTGAGCGCCGGATGCTGCTTGAACACCGCCATAGCACCGTTGGCCTGATCATTGTCGACGGTCGTCCCGGCCAGGCCGTGCACCATCAGGATAGTGCCTTTGCCGCCGGTTTTCTTGGCCAGAAACTGGGCCCAGAGCCTGCCCATTTCGTACTGGTCCTCGTTGACGTTGATCGCCTTATCGGTCGTCACCGTGTTATCAAAAGCCACCACGATGATGCCCTGCTGCACGGCCTGATTGATGACGCTGTTCAGACCGGACGGAGACGCCGCATCGACCACGATGGCATCGTAGCCGGACAGGATCATCTGGCGAATCTGTGAGATCTGCTGAGCGACGTCGTTGCCCGAGTTGAAAATCTTGAATTGCGAGATATGCTTGGCCACTGCCGGCTGCTTGACATACGACCGCGCGATGTTGAGCATCTCCGTGCGCCAGTTGTTACCGTAATACGAGTTGCTAAAGGCAATCTTGTAGGGTCCCTGTTTGGCTTTGTGCTTCACCATGGGGGTCGATTTCGACCACGGCACGAAACATTTTGCCAGACTGTCAGGATTAACCAGATCCTGGCCGAACGCAGCGCCACATGCCAGCGCGCCGCATAGCGCAGCGGCAGCAGTGAATTGCATGATCTTCATGGGTCTCCTCCTGGTTGCTTCTTTGAGTCGTTAAACCAAAGTCCTACGTTCACGGCGACTGGCGCGGCACCAAAACCGTGTTGTCGCATCTCTTTTGCAAAGCGATAAGCATCCTATCCTTGTATTTATTAGGCGATTGATTCCCTCCTTTGAGGTGTATCCTGGCGCGAATGGCGCGTCATCGCGAACTGTCGTCGACTCCAGTCCTCGGCAATTCTATCCCTGTCTGGCTAGCGAAGACCTTGACCACCGCGGCATCGTCCTCCTGGCCATGCCCTGCGGCGCTGGCCATAGTGAAAAGCTGCAGAGCCGTACTCGACAAGGGCAACGGAAAGGTAAGCTCGCGCCCGGTGTCGGCGACGATGCCGAGATCCTTGACGAAGATGTCGACGGCGCTGTGCGGACTGTAATCCCCGGCCAGGATGTGGGGTACGCGATTTTCAAACATCCAGGAGTTGCCAGCACTGTGACTGATAACGTCGTACAAGGTATCCGGCCCGACCCCGGCCCGAATTCCCAGCGCCATGGCCTCGGCCGCCGCCGCGATATGAACACCGGCCAGCAGCTGATTGATCATCTTAACCGTGGAACCGGCGCCGGCCCGGTCGCCGAGCCGGTACACTTTAGCGGCAACAGCGGCCAGCACGGCGGCGGCCTGCTCGAAGGCCGCCGCCGTGCCCGCTGCCATCACCGACAAGTCGCCGTCACGTGCCTTTGCGGTGCCGCCGCTGACGGGGGCATCCAGCAAACGTATTCCATGTTCGGCCAGATCCGCCTCCAGACGTCTGGCGAAACTCGGGGGCACGGTACTGCATTGCAGCACCAGTGCGCCGGCGGTCAGATTCTGAACAGCGCCGTCGGCTCCCAGCAGCACAGCTTCCACTTGAGCGGCGTTAACGACCAGCGTAATGACAATGTTAACCTGCGCACCCAGTTCAGCCGGTGTATCGCAGACCTGACCACCGGATTCGCTCAACGCTCGGCAGGCAGCAGGACTGACGTCACAGCCAAATACGGCGAAGCCTGCATCAAGCAGGGCACGCGCGGTCCCCAGGCCCATGGCTCCGAGTCCGATCACCCCCACCCGACTGGCGCGGTCTGGCATGCGATGTCCTCCTGCGGTTGGCAACCGTACAGCACCCCCTTGGTGCGATACCGTACGATCGACGTAATTGATAAGCTGAAGTATAAATCATAATCTTGATTGCGCAATCATCAGGCCACAGACAGGCCTCATCCTGGAGGCGATAATCCGTCTGTGATTTATGCATCGCCAAGAACAGAAGACGCCATAGATCCCACCATGACCCGTGATGATTCCCCGACGAGCGACCGGCCACCGCCTCATCGACCGGTCACACTGAAAGACGTAGCCGAACGAGCCGGTGTATCCCCAATCACAGTCTCGCGCGCGCTCAACCGACCCGACATGGTTACACCGGAACGGCGTACCGTGGTCGAACAGGCGGTGCGCGAACTCGGCTATGTGCCCAACCGCATGGCCGGCGCTCTGGCCTCAGCCCACACCCGGGTCATTCCTGTGATTGTCCCTTCCCTGTCCAACGTGGTGTTCATCGAGGTCATTCAGGGCATTCAGGATGTTCTGGAAACCGACGGCTACCAGCTGATGCTGGGCAATACGGAATATGAACTCGACCGTGAAACCACCCTGGTATCGGCCTTGCTGGGCTGGGCGCCGCCCGGGGCCATTGTGGCGGGACTCTACCACCGGGCTGAAACACGCGCGCTGCTTGTGGGCTGGGGGCGGCCGGTGGTTGAGGTGATGGAATACGGCGAGGACTGCATCGACATGAATGTAGGCCTGTCACATCATCAGGCCGGTGCCACCATGGCCCGCCACCTGATCGGCCGTGGCTACCACCACATTGGCTTCGTCGGCACCCGGATGGACAAGGACTACCGGGCCCAGCAACGCTGTGAGGGACATCTGCACACATTGGCTGAGCACGGTCTCGCGACCGGTCACGTGTTCGCTCTGGACGTCCCGTCGACCCCTGAACTGGGCGGTCAGGCGCTGTTAACAGCACTCCAGCAAACACCGGAACTCGATGCGATCTTCTTCGCCAACGACGATCTCGCCGTCGGGGCCATTCTGCAAGCACAACGCAGCGGTATAGCCGTACCCGGACGCATCGCGATTGCCGGTTTCAACGGCCTGAGTCTGGGCGACCTCGTCACACCGAGGTTGACGACGATCGTTTCGCCGCGCTATCAGATGGGAAAAATGGCCGCTCAGCTACTCCTCCGACGCATCAATGGCCACCCGGTCACCTGCAAACAGGTCGATATCGGCTTCTCGCTGGCGGTTCGCGAAAGCACATAAACCCGGATGGCGGCGCCGCCTGCTGCTACCGGCCAGCCGTCCGCACCAGTAACGCCCTTGATCAGCAGGTTCGCGCGCCGCCACCGTGGATCGAGTTGCCCGGCGTGTCCCCCAGACCGCACTTTAGATGAGCGACTCCAAAAGATCGCGCCTTTGCCGACGGCTCAGCGCCCACCCGCCTAATTAGCGTCGAAAATGGCTTCTGGCAACAATGCAGACACAACATAGTTGGGCACGTCAACCACATTGCTCACGTGCAGATCGACGGCAACGCTGCAGATGACATAGGCCTGATTGCGGCTGAAGCCACGCTCCTGCAGCAGTTCCATCATGTTCAGCACCGCATTGCGGCACGCCAGGGTCAGGTTCTCAGCCTCGAATTCCCCATCGGCGCGGATCGGCATACCCATAACCCCTAGAAAACGCTCCGGCACTGCATACTTGGGATCCGTGAAGAACCGCGCATGTAAAAAAACCGGGGCGGTGAACTTGCGCCGTTCAGCCAGACCGGCGTGGCGCTTGAAACGAACAGCAACCGTGGCGCCAATCTCGACGGCAGTCACGCAGACCTCACCGTCGCCTTGCGCGAAATGAGCGTCACCCGTCGAGAACAGGCCCCCTTCCTTGAATACCGGCAAATAGAGCTTCGACCCCTTGGTCAGCTGTTTGGCATCGAAATTGGCACCGTTTTCGCGCGGTGGGAGCGTTCCCAGGCCGTGCAGGCCACAGGGCCCAGCGGGTACCGCACCCTCCGCCTGGGGCGGTAAAGCAACGCATCGAATGTCTCCAGAACGACATCTTCACCTTCAGCGACCTCAAGCACCGGCTCGATGTCGGGATGATTGCGGTTGTGGCCGGTCTCGGCTTGCTCGGCCAGTGGCTTGTCGCGGTCAATACGAATAGCATGCATGGTGTTTCTCCTCAGTGTCGGTTGGCGCCGTAAACGCTGCGTCGGTTCACCTGGATCCGCCGGCAGAACACGCTAGTCAATCGCTCTTGCGCGGCTGGTAGTACTGCCCCTTCTGATCGTACATGGCATCGTCGGCCAGGTTAATGACTTTCTCCAGGGATCGACCGGAATGACTGGTGGCAAACCCGAGCGAAATGCTCAACTCGGGCTCGCGATAAAATTTGTTGCGAATCAACAGCAGGCTTAAAGAAAATGCGATTCCGAGGCGTCCATCACGTTGAATTTTCTGTGCCGCACTACCAGCAGTCGATCAGCTTCTACGACCGGATGTTTGGCTGGCTGGGTTACGCCAGTTTCTGGACGCTCGACGTCGGCTACCGCTCGACCTACTATGTGGCTCTGCCGCACAGCTATATCGGCATCCAGCCGGCGCACCCGGACAACGCCGGGTCGCTCGATTACCGGGCGCACACGCCCGGTATCCACCATATTGCATTGTGGGCACGCAGCCGTCGCGAAGTCGATCGCTTCCATAGCGACTTCCTGGTGGTCGAGGGACTCACCGTAACGGATACCCCGGCCACGTACGCACACTACGCCCCAGGCTATTACGCCGTGTTTTTTCTCGATCCGAACGGGATACGCTGGGAACTCGCCTATACTCCACGGCTGCCCATGCCATGGCACCTTTATCAGTGGTGGCGGGCCTCATCCGCAATAGCCCGTGAGCTAAGCCGGAGCCGTCCAACGTGGCAACGGCATCCGGTCCGTTCAGCCTGGAAGGCCATGTGGCGCGAGCTGCCGCGCCGCAACGATTAAGCCATGAGGTCTCCCCGGCCGCCGCCCGCTGAGCCGACCCGGTAATCGCGGGCTGCTCGCACAAGCCACCCCATTAAATTTTGGTCACATTCGCAACGGCCAGCAGCGCCCGCGGTCTGTCCGGCTGGGACAGTCAGCCAATACCGTTACATGACCAAGAAAAATCGCCTGTTCATCCGCCAGTTCTGGTCGATCGCCGGTCCCTACTGGTGGTCCGAGGAGCGCTGGCGCGCCCGCCTGTTGCTGGCGGTTATCATCGCTATGAATCTGGGTACGATCGGCATCAGTGTCCTGATCAACAAGTGGAACAATGCCTTTTACAACGATCTCGCCGCCTTCAACGAAGTCGGCTTTTTCCATGATCTGCTGCAGTTCGCCGGTCTGGCATCCGCCTATATCGTGCTGGCGGTTTATCAACTGTACCTCACCCAGATGCTGCAGATCCGCTGGCGCCGCTGGCTCACCGACCGTTACCTGAACCAGTGGCTGGATCGCCACGCCTACTATCGCATGCAGTTGCTGACCCAGGGCACCGACAACCCCGACCAGCGTATCAGCCAGGACATCAACGACTTCGTCGACAGCTCGCTGAACCTCTCCATGGGACTGCTCAACGCGATCGTCACCCTATTCTCCTTCGTAGCGATCCTATGGGGTTTGTCGGGCACACTGCACCTGCCGCTCGGTACGCTGGGCGTCCTGGTAGTGCCCGGCTACATGGTCTGGGCCGCGCTCATTTACGCCCTCGCGGGCACTTTGCTGACCCTACGGGTAGGCCGCCCGCTGATCTCGCTCAACTTCAACCAGCAGCGCTACGAGGCCGATTTCCGCTACAGTCTGGTACGCCTGCGCGAAAACAGCGAAAGCGTCGCCCTGTACGGCGGTGAGCCTCACGAATTGGCCCACTTCAGCCATCGCTTCAAGTCGGTCGTTGACAACTTCTGGCAGATCATGAAACGGCAGAAGAAGCTGACCTGGCTGACCTCGGGCTACAACCAGCTTGCTATCATTTTCCCAATCCTGGTGGCAGCACCCCGATTCTTCGCCCATCAAATGAAGCTGGGCGGTCTGATGCAAACCGCCTCGGCCTTCGGCCAGGTCCACGGCGCCCTGTCCTATCTGGTGAACAGCTACACCGATATCGCCCAATGGAAAGCCGTGGTGGATCGACTCATCACCTTCTCGGGAACGCTGAGTCACGTTGACGCGCTGCGCGCCGAGACCGCTATCGAACGCCGGACCAGCGACGATAACCCAGGGCTCGAGGTACAGTCGCTGAGTGTGCGCCTGCCGGACGGCACCACGCTGCTACGCGACGTCCGGCTACATCTCCAGCCCGGAACCACCTTGCTGCTGTCAGGCGCTTCCGGCAGCGGCAAAAGCACGTTGTTGCGCACCCTGGCCGGCATCTGGCCGTTCGGTGACGGCACCATCCATCTGCCGACGGCTGCCCGCGTCATGTTCCTGCCGCAGAAACCGTACCTGCCGCTGGGAACCCTGCGCCAGGTGCTCAGCTATCCGCGGACCGACGACATGCTGGCCGGCGACGACCACTTGCAACAGGTGCTGGAAGACTGCGGCCTGGGCAAACTGCGCGACCGGCTGGATGATAAAGAGGACTGGGCCCAGACATTGTCACTGGGTGAGCAACAACGCATTGCGTTAGCGCGGGTGCTGCTGCAGGCACCCGATTTTATCTTCCTGGACGAGGCTACCGCCTCGCTCGATGAGCCGACCGAAGCGCGGCTTTATCAATTGCTGATTGACACGCTGCCGCGCTCGGTTATCGTTAGTGTGGGTCACCGCAGCACCTTGCGCAATTGGCACAAGACGCAAGTGACACTGGATGCCGAGGAGCAGTTGCTGGAAGTGGCCTGAAGGTTGCGTCAGGCTGCGACCGTTCTCCAGTTGCCTGCCGTTATGCCCTACCGGGCCGGCGTGACAATCTTCAACTTTACCCCAGACGCTTTGCCACTTCCTTGCCAACGTCGAAACCGTCCATCTTGTTGTACTTGCCGTTGTCAACAGCACCGCCAATGTACTCCGGCCCCAGATTTATGCGCCGACCGTAACGCTTTGCCCGAAATGGCGTTAGAGCGACCACCGACGACGCAGATCGCGGCGTACTTCGCGGGCCGCGTTGTGGCCCGGCACACCGGTAACGCCACCGCCGGGATGCGCCCCCGAACCGCAGTGGTAAAGACCCTTGACCGGTCCACGGTAGGCACCGTAGCCGAGCAGCGGCCGTGCGCTGTAGAGCTGATTCAGACTCAGCGCGCCATGGAAGATGTCACCGCCAGTCAGGCCGAAGGTACGTTCCAGATCCAGCGGCGACAGAATCATGCGGCCCAGCACACTGGCCCTGAAGTTGGGTGCGTAGCGGTCGACCGTCGCAATAATGTGGTCGGCGACCTGCTCGCGCACCTGATCCCAGCTACGGCCGCCCGGCAGCTCCGGGTTGAAGTGCTGACAAAACAGACTGGCCACATGTTGTCCCGGCGGCGCCAGGCTGTCGTCGACCGTGCTGGGGATCAGCATCTCGATGATCGGCTGCCGGGCCCAGCCGTCACGACGGGCATCCGTATAAGCCTGATCCATATAGTCCAGGCTGGGCGCGATGATGATGCCCGACTGATGGTGCCGCTGCACGGCCCGGCCTGGTAGACAGTTGAAATCGGGCAGCTCGGACAAGGCCACGTTTATGCGGAAGGTCCCCGAGCCGCAGCGATAGTGCCGCAACCGCTGGCGGAACCCGTCAGGAAGCGCTGCGGCGTCCATCAACCGCAGATACAGCAGCTTGGGATTAACATTGGCAATGACGCAGCGGGCCGCAATCTGCTCACCGCTGGCCAGCACCACGCCGTTGGCCCGACCGTCGCTGACCCGAACCCGGATCACTTCGGCTTCGGTGCTGATCTCAACGCCACGGCCCCTGGCCTCAGCGGCCATAGCCTGAGTGATCGCCCCCATGCCGCCGATAGCATGCCCCCATTGTCCGGCTTTACCGTTGACCTCACCGAACACGTGATGCAGCAACACGTAGGCCGTGCCAGCGCTATACGGGCTGGCGAAGTTACCGACCACGGCATCGAAACCGAACACCGCCTTGACCGGATCGGACTCGAACCAACGGCTGAGCAGTTCGGCAGCACTGAGGGTGAACAGATCCAGCACATCCTGCCGCTGCGTCAGATCCAGATGACACAGACGGCGCCCCAGGCCGACGGCGCGCGCCAGATCAGCCAGGCCGCCCGCGCCGCTGGGCGGCGTCTGCAGCAGCAGCCCGCGCAGTACGCGGGCCACCTGGTCCAGCATCTCGTAGTAAGCCGGCAGGCGCGCCGCATCGTGCCGCGAAAAGCGTGCGAATTCGGCTTGCGTCGCTTCCAGACCACCACCGGCGCTCAGATAATTGCCATCGCCCAGCGGTAAAAAGTTGCTCAGCGGCCGCTCGACGACCCGCAGGCCGTGCTCCGCCAGACGCAGATCACGAATCACTTTCGGATTCAGCAGGCTCACTGTGTAACTGGCGACTGAGTTCCGGAATCCGGGATGGAACTCTTCAGTGACCGCGGCCCCGCCGACCACTGCCCGCCGTTCCAGCACCCGCACGCTGAGCCCGGCCGCGGCCAGATAACAGGCGCAGGTCAGACCGTTGTGCCCCCCTCCGATGATGACTGCGTCGTAGTCCTGGCCGGCCCGGCTCATTGGCCGACCTCAGCGCCCCAACCCACTGGATAAAACCACCGACACGACAGACGGCGCCGGGGCGGACTATCTGCCAGGCTGCAACGGCCTGATGGTGGACCGGCGACCACGGCCACACGATCGACATGGTGATCGAACGTCTCAATCAGCAAGAGGAGCTGACCGTGCTGCTGATAGAACGGAAACCGCCTTTTGGTCGTCACCTGGCCACCGCTGCTGCCTCACGGAGCGGGGTCGCGATGCTCAAGCCGGCGCCACGCCCGAGCTCAGCCCGACATTAATCCGCCAACACCTGACCATCCAGGCGACCATCCAGGCGGTGGCATCGCGGTTCAATCCAGCCCCATCTGCCCACGCATCACTGTGCTCAGTTCCGAATCCGGATCATCCAGCTGATCGACTATGGAGAAGTGCTCATGACCGGCCATCACCAGCAACTCTGGCATGGTGCCCTGGCGCCGCCAGGCGGTGACCAGATCCTCCGACTGGCGGCGATATTCCGGGCCCTCCAGTTCACCGACGGGCAACAGCAGCGGCACGGGATTATGCAGCGGCAGGCGCACCGGACTGAACGCTTCGACATCGGCCGGTGTCAGGCCCAGCTCGGCATTGAGATAGGACAGTCGGATGGGCTCCAGATCGTAGAGACCGCTGATACCGCAGCCGCCCTTGATCAGATCGCCCGGCAGGTCGGGAGCGATTTGCCGCCAGTCGGTCGCCAGCAGTTCGGCGACCAGATGGCCCCCGGCGGAATGACCGGACACATAGATGCGTTCGCGATCGAGTCCGTAGTCCCCCGCTGCGCGCCACAGCCAGGCCAGTGCCGCCCGGCACTGTTCAATCTGCACAGCCATGCCGACGTGCGGCAGTAAGGCGTAGTCCACCAGCACAGTGGCCGCCCCCTTCGAAGCAAAGGCATGCGCGACGAAGCTGAATTCGTTCTTCGACAAGGCCTTCCAGTAGCCACCGTGAAAGAACACCTGCACCGGCAGTGGCGATACACCACCACCAGCCGGCAGGATGTCCAGGCGCATCGCCGGACCGGGACCGTAGGGAAGGTCGAACCGGCCTCCCAGTTCTGTCCTTGCGGCGGCGCTGCGGTCCCGCCAGCGCGTCAGATAGGCCTCGAAGTCAGGTACCTTGGCGCGATTGTTGTACTCGCGATCCAGCGTGGCCTGGTCATAATGCAGAAACACCGGTTGGGTCATGGTCAGGTCCGTTCAGCCTTGCGGGTTCGGTCGTCATGTGGCGTCCGCGCACTATCGTGTGCGTTACGAGCGCTGCTTTACCTGGCGGCATCATCTCAGTGGCTGCCCGAGCGGTCCACACCGGCTATTCCGTGACAGGCAGCCGCGGACCGCCGACATTGGTATACGCTGTGCCCGGCATCATACTGCTCCGATACCCGATGGGCCACCGGGCTTGGTCCACACCGTGCAGGATTCAGCCAGCCGCACACGTGAGTGCCGTGATCGACCGGTGGCCTAGCCGTCCCGGAACGCGTCACCGAGCCGCTTCTGAACGTCACCCGGCACCGGCTCGAAATGGCTGAACTCGATGGTATAGCTGCCAGCACCACCGGTCATCGACGTCAGCTGAGAACTATAACCTTCGATCTCGGCCAGTGGCACCTGGCCGTCAACAAGGATCACGCCAGCGGCGCCGGCGGTGGAGCCGTTGACCCGGCCACGACGGCTCGCCAAATCGCCGGTGATCGCTCCCATGGCATCGGCCGGCGCCTCGACCTGGATCTTGACGACCGGCTCCAGAATCACCGGCCGGGCCTTGCGCACCGCATCCAGAAAGGCCTCTCTGCCAGCCGCCACGAATGCCACCTCCTTGGAGTCAACCGGATGGTGCTTGCCATCATGAACCACAACCCGGACATCGTGAATCTCGTAGCCCGCGATCGCACCCTGGGCGAGCGCCTCGCGGACACCCTTCTCCACTGCCGGAATCAGTGAAGTCGGAATCGCGCCCCCGACCACCTCACTGGCGAATTCAAATCCGTCACCCTGAGACCGCGGTTCGACCCGCAGGAAAACCTCACCGAACTGCCCGGCCCCACCGGTCTGCTTCTTGTGCCGGTGATGCCCCTCCGCCGGCGCCGTGATCGTTTCACGGTACGCTATCCGCGGCGGCCGAGTATCCACATCCAGCTTGTAGCGCTCGCTCATACGCTCCAGGGCAAGCCGCAGGTGAAGTTCACTCAAACCCCGCAAAACGGTTTCGCGGGTATCCTGGTTAAATTCAACCTCCAGACAGGGGTCCTCTTCCGTCAGCTTGTGCAGCGTGTCCGAAAGCTTCTGTTCATCGCCGCGGTTCTGCGGGCTGATGGCTAATCCGGACAGCGGCTGCGGATACGGCAGCACGCGCAAGCAGATCGCATCCTCGTCGTGCGAATCATGCAGCACCGCGCCGCGGAAGACATCATCGACCTTGGCCACTGCGCAGATATCGCCGGGCACCGCCCGTTCCATTTCGCTGGTTTCCTTGCCATGGGGACGCAGCAGATGGCTCACCTTGAACGGTTTGCGACCATCGCCAATGAACAACTGGCTATCCTTGGTGATGGTACCCTGGTGCACCCGCAGCGCCGTGAGTTTGCCAACGAACGGGTCAATGGTCACTTTGAACACATGGGCCACCACGTGCTGATCCGGATCCGGCTGCGGCAGGAATTCAGTCTGCTCATCACCCTTGTAGAAAGGCTCCGGATTACCCTCCATGGGCGACGGTAGCAGCCGGCCAAAGAGGTCCAGTAATTCACCAACACCGGTGCCATCCCGTGCCGAGACAAAGCAGATCGGCACCAGATGCCCCTCGCGCAGCGCCTGCTCGAAGGAGTCGTGCAGCTTCTCCGGTGCGACCTCCTCGCCCTCCTCCAGATAGAGCTCCATCAACTCCTCGTTCATCTCGATCACCTGATCGATGATCGCCGTATGAGCCGTCCCAACGTCTCCGAGATCGCTGTCGCCCGTTGCATTGAAGAAACAATCGACCACCGCTGTCCCGCCCTGGGTAGGTAGATTGATCGGCAGACACTCGGCACCGAATGTCTCCTGCAGCTGCGCCACCACGCCGGCCAGGTCGACATTATCGGCATCGATCTTGTTGATGATGATCAACCGGCACAAGTCGCGCTCGCCGGCGTAGGCCATCAGGCGCCGGGTGACCGTCTCGATACCGGTCTGAGCGTTGACCACCACCGCTGCGGTTTCCACCGCCGACAAGCCGTCGATGGCATGGCCAATGAAATCGGGGAATCCGGGAGTGTCCAGCAGGTTGATATGGGCGTCCTGATGATCGAGCTGCGCGATTGCGGTCTCCAGCGAATGCTGGTGCGCTTTTTCCTGGGGGTCGTAGTCGCAGACGGTATTGCCCTTCTCGACGCTGCCGAGATGGCCAATCACACCAGCCTTGAAGAGCAGCGCCTCGGCCAGACTGGTTTTGCCCGAGGCGCCGTGTCCGATCAGCGCAATGTTACGGATCGCGTCGCTGCTGTATGAAGCCATGGTCACTCCTCGCAAACCGGAAGTTCATTCTCGGAGTGCTCTCGGGACCTCTGTTCAAGCCGCCCAGACCAGCCCGGCGAAAGCACACCGTTATCGCCACAAGCAACGCCCACCGTCACCGTAGCGCCGCGCCCGGGCCAATCGGTGTGTGTCAGCGTGCACCCAATGTTGAGTATAGAACCTCGTCGTGCAGACGTCAGAAATAGCCGATCGACAGTTTTAACACGGTCGCGGTGACGCGCTCGCGATCGGCCGGGGCAAACACCAGCAACTCGCCACTGCCCAACGTCATCGCCAGGCACCCGTCGATGCCCTCGCTTATGTCGCTCATCACCACGCCGGCGGTTTCATCGGCGCCCTCATAGCACACCTGCAGCACCACCTGCCCTGTGGCCTCCAGTTCGGCATCCAGCAATTCCACCTGTACCGCATCGACCGGCACCGGCTGCGGATAAGCCATGGCCGCGGCCGGCTCACAAATCACGCCGACCGGCGGCCGGGGATCATAGAAATGGATGGCATCGTTCATGGAACCACCTCCTGCCCGGGCGGCGAAGCTGTAATACAATGACGCTACACCACCGGCGTTCAATGCGAAAGCACTCTATGATGTTGACACAGCGCACGCGCGCCCCGTTCGGTCGCGAATCCATCGCCGGACACACCCCATGAGCAGCTACTGCATCACCGCGCCCGGCCATCCGTGGCATGGCCCATACCACGACAGCGAGTATGGCTTCCCGCTGCGGACTGACAACGAACTGTTCGAGCGCCTGATGCTGGAGATCAATCAGGCCGGCCTGTCGTGGCTGACGATACTGAAGAAACGGCAGAATTTCCGGCGCGCCTACGATGCTTTCGACATCGCCACGGTGGCCGGCTATGATGACGCGGAACGCGGACGGCTGCTGGCTGACGCCGGCATCATCCGCAACCGCCTGAAGGTGAACGCCGCCATCGCCAATGCCCGGACGCTGTGCCAAATCCGCGCCCAGCACGGATCCTTCAGCGCCTGGCTGGACCACCATCACCCGCTCGACAAATCCGACTGGGTGCGGTTGTTCAGACGCACTTTTCGCTTCACCGGCGGTGAAATCGTCGGTGAATTCCTGATGAGCACCGGTTACCTACCCGGCGCCCACCAGTCTTTTTGTCCGGTCCAGGCCCGGATTATCGCCGCCCATCCGCCCTGGCTGAGTTGCCGGCGTGCTGCGGCCCGCGGTGGTGGACACAAATCACGAAGCTGAGGGGCTAGGCTGTGCAACAGCCACCTCACGCTGCCGCATCCACCGGCCGTGACTCCAGCACGGCTGCCAGTGCGTCGTCCACCTGTTCCAGCCAGACAAAGGTAAGCTGGTCGCGGGCATTGGCCGGAATTTCGTCCAGATCCTTCTGGTTACGCTTGGGCAACAGCACCGTGTGGATACCGGCCCGCAATGCCGCCAGGGTCTTTTCCTTAATCCCGCCGACCGGCAGCACCAGTCCGCGCAGACTGATCTCGCCGGTCATCGCCACATCGCTGCGAACGGTCCGTTCGGTCAGCAGCGACACCAGTGACACGAACATCGCCACCCCGGCACTGGGGCCGTCCTTGGGTATCGCACCGGCTGGTACGTGCAGATGGATATCACCGGTCTCGAACAGGCTGGCGCCAATACCGAACTTACCCGCTCGGGCCTTGACCAGACTGAGTGCGGCCTGGGCCGACTCCTTCATGACTTCACCCAGTTGTCCGGTCAGGATCAACTTGCCGTTACCGGGTACCCAGCTGGTCTCGATGAACAGGATGTCGCCGCCCACTGGAGTCCATGCCAGACCGGTCGCCACGCCGGGCAGACTGGTACGCATCGCCACCTCAGACTCGAACCTGCGGGGCCCGAGAATGGCCGCCAGACCGTCCGCCGAAACGGTAATCGCCTCGGCCAGTCCTTCTGAGATGCGCATAGCACAGTTGCGCAGCACCGAGCCGATTTCGCGCTCCAGGTTACGCACCCCGGCCTCGCGCGTGTAGTCGCAAACGATGGCGTGCAGCGCCGCGTCGGTGAGCTCGACCTGGGTCGCGTCCAGCCCGTTGGCTTCGAGCTGGCGCTGCACCAGGTAGCGATGTGCGATCTCGACCTTCTCGTCCTCCGTATAGCCGGGCAACTCGATGACTTCCATGCGATCGCGCAACGGCCCGGGAATGTTGTCGAGCACATTGGCGGTGCCCACGAACAACACCTTGCTCAGGTCGAACGGCACGCCCAGATAATTGTCACGGAAGCTGCTGTTCTGCTCCGGGTCCAGCACCTCCAGCAGCGCCGAGCTGGGATCGCCGTGGAAACCGGCCCCGAGCTTGTCCATCTCATCGAGCATGAATACCGGATTGCCGGTACCCGCCTTGCGGATGGCCTGGATGATATTGCCCGGCAGCGCACCGATATAGGTCCGCCGATGACCCCGGATCTCGGCCTCATCATGGACCCCGCCCAACGAGGCCCGCACGAACTGCAGCCCCAGCGCCTTGGCAATGCTCTTGCCCAGCGAGGTCTTGCCGACCCCGGGCGGGCCGACAAAGCACAGGATCGGACTGCGCCCGCTGGGATTCAGCTGGCGTACCGCCAGGTATTCAAGGATCCGCCGCTTGACTTTGTCCAGACCGTAGTGCTCAGCATTCAGGATCTCCCGTGCCCGCGCGATATCAATGGCTTCATGGTCCAGCTTCGACCACGGCAGGACGGTCAGCCAGTCGAGATAGCTGCGTACCATGGAATGCTCGCCGGAAGCCTCGGGCATGCGCCGCAGGCGCTTCAGTTCCTTGCGTGCCTCCGCCGCCACTTCATCCGGCATGCCGGCATCGGCGACCGCCTGCTCCAAGCCTTCCAGATCACCATCATCCTGATCCTCGCCAAGTTCCTTCTGAATGGTCTTGAGCTGTTCGCGCAACACAAACTCACGCTGCCGCTCGTCCATGGTCTGCTTGGTCTGTTGATCGATCTCCTGGGTCAGCTTGAGCACTTCGATCCGGTGGTTTAGCAGTTCGATGACACGCTCCAACCGGGCACGGATATCGGTCGTCTCCAGCAGTTCCTGTTTCTCACCCGGCCGGATGTCGAGGAAATTGGCCACGATGTCGGCCAGTGCGGCCGCCGAGGTGATGCTCTGAATGGCGTTGCCAATCTCGGCCGGCACCTGTGGCAGCAATTGTACGGCTTCCACCGCACGCTGCTGCAGATAAGCCATGCGCGCTTCGATATCGGTGTTGCTGAGCGCCGGTTCGGCAACCGCATCGGTACGCGCCACCAGATAAGGGAAACCGGGCAGGAAATCCAGCACCCGGAAGCGTTCCTCGCCCTGGCACACGAGATGATGGGTGCCGTCGGCGGTCTTCACATGGCGCACAATGGAGGCCACCGTACCTACCTGATACAGATCGGCCGGTGCCGGATCCTCGACCTCCGGGTCGCGCTGCAGCAACAGACCAATGCGCCGGCCACTTTTCAACGCCTCATGGGCCGCCGCAACGGACTTTTCCCGGCCCACCGTGATCGGCACCACGACATGCGGAAACAAGACCATGTTGCGTACCGGTACCACGATAAGCACGTCCTCCGGCAACCGGGCTCGCTCCGGCGAACGCGGCGTGTGCTCCGGATTAGGCGGCGACTGTTCGGGCTGATACTGGTCCAGTCGATACTTCATATGGCTTACCCCGTGGGATGAGCGGCCAGCCGCTCATCCGCTGTGTAATGGATCTTGTGGCCTTAATGGGGGTAAGCCAGGGGCATTTCAATGCGCCATGCTGGTTCCGCCGGCGCTGCCATGACGGCGCCGCAGCAGCCACTTTTCCAGCTCCACCAGTGACAATACGGCGAGCGCCACGAGCGTCAATATCAGCCAGTCGGCCAGGTTGAGCGGGCGGCTGGCGAACAGTCGCTGCAAGGGCGATAGGTAGGTAAACGCCAATTGCAGCAGCAGTACGACTGCGATGGCGATCAACACCGCCCGGCTGCCGAACAATCCACTCCGATTCAATACCGGACCACTGAGGCGGCGTGTGTTTAACAGGTATATCGCTTCACACAACACCAGCGCGTTGACCGAGACCGTCCGCGACAACTCCAGCGCCATGCCCTGATGAACATGCCACAGAAACAGACCGAACACCGCCGTCATCTGCAACAGACTCACCAGCGCCGTGCGCACCACCAGCAGGCCGGACAACAACGGGGTGTCGGGCGCACGCGGCGGTCGGGCCATAATGTCGCTTTCGGGCGGCTCGAACGCCAATGCCAGCGCCAGGGTCACCGTGGTGATCATGTTGATCCAGAGAATCTGCACCGGCGTTATCGGTAGCTGCAGATCGAACACAATGGCCAGAACCACCACCAGCGCCTCACCTATGCTGGTTGGCAGGATAAAAAGAATCGCCTTACGCAGATTGTCGTAGACGGTGCGACCTTCCTCGACCGCATGAGCGATGGTCGCAAAGTTGTCGTCCGCCAGTACGATCTCGGCCGCCTCCTTGGCTGCTTCCGTACCGCGTCCGCCCATTGCGATACCGACATCGGCCCGTTTCAGGGCAGGTGCATCGTTAACCCCGTCACCGGTCATCGCGACGATGTCGCCCCTGGCCTGCAGTGCCCGCACCAGGCGCAGTTTGTGCTCCGGACTGGTACGGGCGAACACATCGACCTGGCCCGCCCGCGCACGCGCGAGAGAGAGCGCAAGGCATCATCGTCGAGACTGTCCAGCTCTGGACCGGTAAGTACACCGGCCGCCGCATTCAGGCCCAGTTCACTCGCGATCGCGCGCGCAGTACCCGCATGATCGCCGGTAATCATCTTGACCCGGATTCCCGCCGCGTGGCATTGCGCAACCGCTGCAATCGCCTCCGGGCGTGGCGGATCAGCCTGTCCCACCATGCCCAACAGCACAAACCCCTGGCCGCTATCGGCCGGAGCCAGCTCGCGCTGGTCGCTGGCACCCTCCCGCAGCGCCAGCGCCAGCACCCGCTGACCTGCGCCCGCGAGCTGTTTCATCGCCGCCTGCCAGTGCGGTATGTCGAGAGGTTCATCGGTTTGCCGACCACGTTGCCGGTCACACATCGACAAGACCTGCTCCGGCGCCCCTTTGAGATAAATGATCCGGCCACCGTCAGGAAGCTCATGCAGGGTCGCCATGTAACGGCGCTCCGATTCAAACGGTATCACGTCGCAACGCGGACGGCGGGCTTGCTCGGCAACCGCATCCAGTCCGCATTTGAGCGCCAGCGTGAGCAAGGCGCCCTCGGTTGGATCACCCGCCACCTGCCAGTGCCCACCACTCTGGTGCAGGCTGGCGTCATTGCACAACAACCCGGCCCGCACCAACGCGGCCAGAGCGGGCTGATCCGTCAAAGTTACCGGCTCGCCCTCCAGCCACAAGCCGCCGTCGGGATCGTAGCCGCTACCATCGACCGTAAACTGCCGTCGCTGATAGCCACCCGGCGCACCGTCATCTCGTTGCGCGTCAGGGTACCCGTCTTGTCGCTGCAGATTACCGATACCGAGCCCAGCGCCTCGACCGCAGGCAACTGCCGGATGATGGCACTGCGCCGCGCCATGCGCTGGACACCGATGGCCAGAGTAATGGTCATGATGGCCGGCAGTCCCTCAGGAATGGCCGCCACCGCCAGACCCACCACGGCCAGAAACAGCTCATCCAGCGGATAACCGCGCCAACCCCAGCCAAACGCAAACGTCAGCCCGGCGATCAGCATGATGACAACGCTGAGTCGCCGGCTGAATATCGCCAGCTGCCGCAGCAGGGGGGTGGTAAGTACCGGTACGGCCGCCAGCAGGGCACTGATCCGGCCCAATTCCGTGCTGGCCGCGGTCGCGACCACTATCCCCTGCCCCTGCCCGGTGGCCACCAGCGTACCGGCGTAAGCCATACATGCGCGCTCTCCCAGAGCTGTCGCGGCAGCCACCGGCTCGACGCTCTTGGTCACCGCCAGCGACTCTCCGGTCAGTGCGGCTTCCTGGAGCTGCAGGTTGCGGGCTGCGATCAACCGCACGTCGGCCGGCACCCGGTCACCGGATTGCAACCACACCACGTCGCCCGGAACCAATTCCTCGGCCACTACGCTCCGGCGGTGACCATCACGGATCACCACGGCCCGCGGTGCCAACAGATCGCGAATGGCTGCCAGAGCATCTTCGGCACGCTGTTCCTGAATGAAGCCGATAACCGCGTTGATTACGACGACGCCCAGAATCACCGTCGTATCCAGTCCGTGGCCGAGTGCCGCCGTGACGCCTGCAGCCGCCAGCAGCAGCACGATCAGAACGTTGTTGAACTGATCCAGCAGGCGCCGCAGCGCGCTGCGGCGCCTGGGCGGTTGCAGCCGGTTGGCCCCATAGCGCTGACGCCGACGCTCTACCTCACTGATACCGAGTCCATCGGCACCGCTAGCAAGGCGCCGGCACGCTTCGGGCGCGGTCAGGGCATGCCAGGGGCAAGTCGCGTCGTCCGGGGAGTGGGCCATGGCGCTGCGCTGGTTGAACACTGGAACAGGCAGTTTAACGGCGCGGGCAAACTGACGCTTGATCTGGATCAACGCAGCGTTGTTGCGTGCCGGCTAGTAGTAACATAGCTGTGAATTCTTCGAACGAGGAGCGGGGTTCACTATGCGCACTGCGTTTATCAGTCACGCCGATTGCCTGAAACACGAGATGATCCCTTATCATCCGGAACAGCCGGCCCGTTTGCATGCTATCCAGGACCAACTCGTGCGTGCTGGCATTTTCGATTACCTGCGCCATTACGAGGCGCCGCTGGCCACTATCGAGCAGTTGGCCCACGCCCACGACATGCTTTATGTCGACGAGATCCTGGCTCGGTCGCCAACGGAAGGCCTGTTCCATATCGACCCCGATACCTACATGAATCCACATACCGCCACCGCCGCCCGGCGGGCGGCCGGCGCCGCAATTCTGGCCACCGACCTGGTCATGGCCGGCGAGGTCAAAAACGCCTTCTGCTGTGTACGCCCGCCCGGCCATCATGCTGAACGCCGTCAGGCCATGGGCTTTTGCTTCTTTAACAACGTGGCTGTCGCCACCATGCAGGCGCTGGAACAACACGGACTGGAACGCGTCGCCATCGTCGACTTCGACGTCCATCACGGCAACGGGACCGAAGACATCTTTGAAGACGAGCAACGGGTCATGGTGTGCTCGATCTATCAGCATCCGCTTTATCCTTTCAGTGGCCGTGAGACAGTGCCGGGCCACCTGATCAATGTACCCAGGGGCCGCGGTCTGCTCAGCGAAGAGTTCCGCAACGCCATCCGGGAGCACTGGCTGCCGGAGCTGAATGCTTTTCGACCCCAGATGATCTTTATTTCAGCGGGTTTTGATGGGCATTACGAAGACGAACTGGCCCAATGGAACCTGATCGAATCCGATTATGCATGGGTCAGTCGCGAAATAATGGCACTGGCCGACCGGCATGCCGCTGGACGACTGGTATCAGTTCTGGAAGGGGGTTATGCCCTGTCGGCGCTGGGACGCAGCGTCGCCGCGCATCTCAAGGTGCTGCTGGGCAGCTAAGACCTGTGGACAAGACCGGCCGCTTCCGCGGCCGGTCGCCGGTAGTGCATCTGCGCATCCGGGCACCAGTCACCGACGTGCAGATCGCGCTTCTTGGTCAGTGTGCCGGCGGCGGCGCCGACAGCGCCAAAGCGGTACCGACGTCACCACCGGTCACGGCGGCCCCGGCAGCTCCTGTGGCGGCGCCGATTCCGGCGCCACTGAGCGCCCGCTGGCTGGTCGTTGTACCACAACCCGTCATTCCCAGCACCGCCAGACTCAGAGGCAATGCAATCAGGGTGCGACGAAGTGCAATCGGACGATTCACCATGGCGAAATCTCCATCTCGATTACAAAATATTCAATCCCATGGTCAACAAAAACCCCCATTCGTGCGGGTGGGCCGCAGGCGAACCTTATGGCTCGCCTGGATACAGCGGGAACATCAGGCGTCAGGCGGCCTGCTGCAAATCGTTAGGATGATCCGGACGGCCGTAGCGCACAGCATGGGGAATGTCGCGGCGGGTCAGGTTCAACTCATGCAGTTCGCTGTCGGTGTACTGGTTCAGTTCGGCGATGGCGCGGGCGATTTCGCGTTCGCTCAGCGATTCCACAACAACCGGCCTCGCCTGGCCCGCTGCCGCCAAAACAGCGCTGCTATTGCCCGCGATCCGCCATGGCCAAGCCTTGGCGCCGCGCCGCAACAGTTCGCGGGACACGCCGATGTCTTCCAGCTGGCGGTCGCTGCGGCGCAACAATTCGCCACGCACCCGCTCTTTCGCAGCTTGCATCATGGCATCGTTGATAACCTGGAGGATAGACTTCATCATAATCATGGCTAAGGTGCTCCACTTGTAACCGCCCCGGCCACCATCCGAGACGATAGCGCTGGGTGATGTTTAACTGGCGGTTATAATAAGCGTTATTGTGCGTCGCAACAAATGATTTGTAGTCAACCACATTGTTAGAAAAACTTAATAGTCTGTCGATGCCAAACCGCCTTCCTCCACTCAATGCATTACGCGCATTCGAAGCGACCGCACGTCATCTCAGCGTGACCGCTGCAGCCGCCGAGTTGGGTGTTACACCGGCGGCCGTTAGCCAGCAGATTCGCACATTAGAAGAACAACTGGGTGTCAAGCTGTTCCATCGCCGTAAACGCGGCCTGCTCCTGACGCAGGCCGGCCAGGCGGGACTGGATCAGCTCAGCCAGGGTTTTGCCCATCTCGGGGAGGCCGTTACCAGGATGCGCGGCCAGCGCCACCTTGGCGGGCTGACCGTCTGGGTGCCGCCGTCTTTTGCCGTGAAATGGTTGATTCCCCGCCTCCAGGACTTCAACACCGCCCATCAGGAGATCGATGTCAACCTGGTGGCCAACGAACACCTGATCGACGACAGTCACGGTCACAGCGAACAACTGGCCGGAATGCTGCAGCATAATGACATTGATGCGGCAATTGTATTTGGCCGCGGCCAGTATCCCGGCTGCCGAGTTGACCGGCTGCTCGAGGTCCGGGTGGTGCCGCTGTGCAGTCCTGCTCTGCTGCAGGGAGAACCCGCACTGCGGCGACCCGAAGACCTGCGCCAGCACACACTGCTGCATGACGACACCGACTATGCGGGGCGGCCAGACTGGGCCACCTGGCTGGCTGCGGCCAACGTACACGGTGTCAGGATTGACGGGGGATTGCATTTCAATCACGTATCGATGGCGCTGGCCGCCGCTATCGACGGTCAGGGTGTCGTTCTCAGCCTGCTGCCGCTGGCCGAACGCGATATCGCTGCCGGGCGGCTGGTGGTTCCCTTCGATCTGAGCCTGGCGCTGCCACAAGCTTATTATCTGGTGTGCCCGCAGCAGACTGCTGAGCGACCTTCCGTCAAGACATTCCGGACCTGGTTGCTCGCCCAGGCGAATCAGCCAGCGACTGAAATCGGGTAACACAACGACGCCGTTTACTAACACCAAACAAGCATAATATATGCTTGCTTATAATATACAACGGTATTAAGCTGCTGGGCATGAACACTAATGCGGAAGCCGGACAAAGCCTCGGGTTTCTACTCCATGATGTCGCCCGTTTGTGGCGGAAGCGGTTCGACCGGCGCGCCCAGACGCTCGGCCTGACCCGGGCCCAGTGGTCAGTGATCGCGCATCTGCGGCGCAACGAGGGCATCACCCAGACCTGCCTGGCTGATCTCCTCGAAGTCGAGAAAATTACGCTGGCCCGGCTGATCGACCGGCTTGAGGCGTCCGGTTGGGTCCAACGGCGTCCACATCCCAGCGACCGACGTGCTAATTGCCTTTATCTGACGGACAAAGTGCATCCGATTCTCGACCAGATGTGGGAACTCGGCCGGGTGACACGGAACGAGGCCCTGGCGGAGTTGAATCCCGGTGAAAGAGAACAACTGTACGCGCTGCTGGCCCGCATCAAACGTAATCTGGTAAGCACGCCCGACTAAAGTCACGGCTGACGCCGTAACGCAACCCGGCTCAAAATTCCATGCCAAGACTCCGTTTCCGTCTCTATCGGCGCCAGCTGATACGCTTTCTGCTGATGGTGGTTATTCCCCTGTTGATCATCGCTGCTGGCGGCTACTTCTATCTGACCAGTGGCCGCTATGTGGCGACCGAGGATGCCTACCTGCAAGCCGACAAAGTCATGATTGCGCCGGAGGTCGACGGCCGGATCACCACCGTGGCGGTGCAGGCAAACGAACCCGTGCGTATCGGAGATCTGCTGTTCCGGATCGATCCGGCACCGTTTCAGATCGCCGTTGCCAAGGCCCGCGCCAATCTCGCTCTGATTCGCCAGCAGATCGACTCCCTGCGCGCCGACTATCAGCAGAAACTGGTCGCACTGCGCAAGGCGCATAACGATATCGATTTTTTCCAGCGTGAATACCAGCGCGATCAGCGCCTGGCGCATAATCATAATGTCTCGGAATCCGCCCTGGACCAGGCTCAGCACAACCTCGACAATGCCCGCTCGCAAGCGGCCTCGGTAAAACGCCAGTTGCAGCAAACCCTGGCCCAACTGGGCAGCGATCCGGGGCTGAGCGACGAGAATCTGCCACAGTATCAGCAGGCGCGGGCGGCTCTGGATCAGGCCAGGCTGGACCTGGCTCATACCCAAATCACGGCACCGGCCGTCGGCACCATCGGTCGGCTGGCGATCCAGACTGGCGATTACATCAAGGCCGGCGAAGCCGCTCTGGCACTGGTGACGCACCGGTACTATGTCGAGGCCAACCTCAAGGAGACCGATCTGGCCCACGTCACCACCGGACAACATGCCACAGTGGAACTGGACGCCTACCCCGACCATATCTGGCAGGCCCGGGTAACCAGTCTGAGCCCGGCCACGGGTGCCGAGTTCTCGCTGCTGCCGGCACAGAATGCGACCGGAAACTGGGTCAAGGTGGTGCAGCGGATTCCGGTGCGGCTGCAACTGATCCCCACTCCCGGCGCGCCGCCGCTACGCGCGGGCATGAGCGCCAGCGTCTCAATCGACACCCGCTGGCAGCGACACCTGCCGGTTCTGGTACGCGATGCCCTGGCCTGGATCGGAACCCGAATTCAGTGACCGCGGCAGCGACCACGATAGAACCCGGCCCGCAGCGGGTCCTGATCACGGTCATCGGTGATGCTGGCGACGATCATGCAGGCGCTCGACACGACCATCGCCAACGTCGCCCTGCCCCACATGCAGGGCAGCCTGTCGGCGACCCAGGACCAGATCACCTGGGTGCTGACCTCCTACATCGTCGCCGCCGCCATCATGACGCCGCCGACCGGTTTCCTCGCCGCCCGGTTCGGCCGCAAGCGGCTGTTCCTGTTGTCGGTCGCCGGCTTCACCATCGCCTCGATGCTGTGCGGTGCCGCAACCTCGCTCGGCGAGATGGTGTTGTTCCGCGTGCTGCAGGGCGTGTTCGGCGCGGCGCTCGTGCCGCTCTCGCAGTCAATGCTGCTGGACAGCTATCCGCCCGGAGCAGCACGGCTCGGCCATGGCGATCTGGGGCATGGGCATCATGGTCGGCCCAATCCTGGGACCGACCCTGGGCGGCTGGCTGACCGAGAACTACAACTGGCGCTGGGTGTTCTACATCAACCTGCCGGTGGGCATCATGGCATTCCTCGGCATCCTCAGTGCGGTGCCGGAAACCGAACCGCAGCGGCGCCGCTTCGATATGCTCGGCTTCATTCTGCTGAGCGTCGCCATCGGTGGGTTACAGCTACTGCTGGACCGGGGCCAGTCGCAGGACTGGTTCGGCTCGACCGAGATCATCATCGAAACGGTTGTGGCCGGACTGGCGTTTTACCTGTTCCTGGTGCAGATGTTCACCGTTGAGCAGCCGTTCTTGCCGCCGCAGCTGTTTCGCGACCGCAATTTCGTCACCGGGCAGTTTTTCATCTTCATCGTTGGCCTGGTGCTGCTCGCCAACCTGGCCCTGCTGCCGCCGTTTCTGCAGGATCTGATGGGCTATCCGGTACTCACCACCGGCATCCTGCTGGCACCTCGCGGAGTGGGCACCATGTTCAGCATGATGCTGGTGGGACGACTGATCAACAAGGTCGACGCGCGGCTGATGATTTTCGTGGGTCTGCTGCTGACCGCGTATTCCTTGTGGGAGATGGCCCAGTTCACTGCCAACGTCAGCACGTGGACCATCATTTACACCGGCGTTGTGCAGGGCCTTGGCCTGGGCCAGATTTTCGTGCCACTCAGCACCCTGACATTCGCCACCCTGGAGCCGAAGCTGCGCACCGAAGGCTCCAGCCTGTTCAGCCTGATCCGCAACATCGGCAGCAGCATCGGCATCTCTATCGTGGTCACCCTGCTCGCCCGCAACATCCAGATCAATCACGCGACCCTGAGCGAGCACATCAGCGCCCTCAATCCACTGATGCAAAAGCCGTTTCTACCGCCACAATGGGATATTTACACGACCGGCGGACTGGCTGCACTGGACGGTGTGATCAATCAGCAGGCAAGCACCATCGGCTACCTCAACGACTTCCGCTTTATGATGGTGATCGTGCTGCTGGCAATACCCCTGCTGCCGTTGCTGCGCCGGCCGCGCTACAGCAGCCCACAGCCGGTGTCGACGGAATAGCCCCAACGGTCGGGATCGAGCGGCGAGTAACGAGGCCTTGCTTGATACATTCAGTAGTTGAACAGGAGCAAAACTCCGTCGCACACGACTTCCGTAAACTCGGCAGCACAATGTTGCTCCACGCCGAAGCACATGCCGCA
>CAVQMB010000011.1:0-92954 GCA_963713445.1 uncultured Gammaproteobacteria bacterium
GCAGCTTCGTGTGGATGAAGGTCCTGGAGTCGGCGCCGGAACGCTACGACCGCGGCATCCGTCGCCTTTCCCGGGGCCGGATCGACGACGTGTACCGGCGCATCGCAGACCGCGTCGCCGCCCCGGGGCGGACCGTCCTCGACATCGGCTGCGGCACCGGAGGCGTGTCGCTGGCCTGCGCGGCCCGGGGGGCCGAGGTCTTCGGCATCGACCTCGACGCCGGGATGCTCGAGGTCGCCCGGGCCAAGCCCGTCCCCGGCGAGGGAACGGTCACCTGGCTCCAGCTCGCCGCCGCGGAGATCGAGGACCGCTTCCCCGAGGAGATCTTCGACGCGGTGGTCTCCTGCCTCGCCTTCTCCGAGTTGTCTCCGGAGCAGCGGGCGTACGCCCTGAAGGTCGCTCGCACCCGCCTCCGCCCCGGCGGCGAGCTCCTCATCGCCGACGAGGTGGCGCCGAGAAGCGGCACGCGCCGGGTCTGGTACCACCTGCGCCGGGCACCCCTTACCGCCTTCACCTACCTGCTCACCCAGACCACCACCCGCCCCGTCGTCGGCCTCGCCGACGCCGTGCGCACCGCCGGCTTCACCGAGGTCACGGAGACCTGCATCTGGGAGGACACCTTCGTCCTCATCCACGGCGTGGGGGCCGAAGGCGCCGGCGCCGCAACGCCCACCGGAGAGGCGTCATGAGGCTGCGCGACCTGCCCGCCTACGTCCGGGACACCGTCCTCCGCATGCTCCCCCACCGGGCGCGCACCGGCCTGCGCCGGGTGGGCCACCCCGGCCGCGACGCCCCGGTGCTCCTCACGGGGAACTTCACCCTCACCGTGCGCCGGCTCACCGGCGTGTTGCGGGGCCGGGACGCCTTCGTCCTCGTCGCCGACAGCCGGGGCATCAACGTCTGGTGCGCCGCCGGGGGTGGTCACCTCACCCACCACGACGTCATCTCGGCCATCCGCACCTCGGGCGTCGCCGAACAGGTGGACCACAGGGAGGTCATCCTCCCCCAGCTCTCGGCCACCGGCGTCGAGCGCCGGAAGATCACCGAGGCTACGGGCTTCGAGACCCGCTGGGGCCCGGCGCGCCTCGAGGACCTCCCGGCGTTCCTCGACCGGGGCCGCCGGGTGCACAAGGGCGAGCGGAAGATGCGCTTCCCCCTCTGGGAGCGCATGGAGATGGCGGCGATGTGGGGCGTCCCCACGCTCGTCATCGGGGGCCTGATCGTCGGATCGCTGGGGGGCGCGCTGTATTCGCCGCCGCCGCGAGCTCCCTGTTCACCATCGTCGTCGGGGTCTTCGCCCTGCTCCCCTGGCTGAAGGTGGGCCCGGGGTGGCGGTGGCCGACCCTCGCCGCCTTCGCCGCCCTGGGCTTCGGGGTGGCCTCGGTGGTCCTGGCGCTCCTCGGCCGGTTCACCTCCGGGCCGACGATCTGGGTCGGTGCCTCGAGCCTCTTCTTCGTCGCCGTCCTCTCCGCGGACCTCGAGGGCACCACCCCCTGGTACGGGAGCTACATCAACACCTTCCGCAACCCGGCGTCGGTGGACCTCGTCGAGGAGCAGTGCACCGGCGCCGCCGACTGCGTGCAGGTCTGTCCCCGCGACGTCCTCCAGATGGACGGGAAGCGCCGGAAGGTCGTCATCGCCCGGCCGGGCCAGTGCATCCAGTGCGGGGCCTGCGTGGTCCAGTGCCCGGAGAGCGCCCTGCGCTTCCGCTACGCCGACGGCTCGGTGGTGGAGGCGGAGACCATCCGCCGCACCCGGATGAACATGGTGGGCAAGCGGACGGTGCAGGTGCCCGACTGAGGGCCCTCCATGTCGGCGTCGGCACCTCGGGAGGAGTCGAGCGATCCCTTGTTCGCGCTCCCGGGAATCCGTAGGCTGTGCCGGGGCGGGTAGGTTGCCACGACGCGCAGCCCACCGGGGGCGACCCCCAAGGTGCTCGCCATGCGACACGCCGTCCTTATCATGGCCGCAGGGCTGGGCTCGATGCTCGCTGCGTGCGGCGACACGGACACGTGCGCTCGATGACGTCGCGCTCCTCGCCGGTGATGACGTCACGGGCCCGAAAGCCCTGGCCCGGCTCGGAGCGCACGACCTCGTGGAAGCTGAACGGCGTCGCAGCGCACACCTCCAGGTACCGCCTCAGCACCGGTTCCAGGCGCCATGCCCGCCGCTCCAGAAGCACACTCGTGGGGCTGCGGTCGTGCAGCGAGACGTCCTCGACCCCGGTTTCCGCCGGGTCGGGCGCCCACCGGTGGAAGAACCAGGGGATGAACACCTCCAGGTGCGGGGAGTCGGGATCGAACTCCGGCTCATCGTCGTCCCAGAGGGTGAACTCGGCCCACGCCTCGTCCACGGCGTCGGGTCCGTAGACCTCACGGACGAAGCGGAGCATGGCGGTCGGGAACCCGTCCAGCGCGGTCCGCAGCCTCCGTCACGTCGACTCCTCGGGAGAGGGCCGGTCTTCTGTCGCCCTGCCGTGGCAGTGCTTGTACTTCTTCCCGCTCCCGCAGGGACAGGGGGCGTTGCGGCTCACGTTCATGCTCGAAGACCCTCCGCGATCATCCGAAGTGGGCGCTCGTCGCCGGGCTCCGGGGTCGTGCGCCGCCTGGTGGGGCGGTCGTCGAGCTGATTGAATGGCCGAACCTGGAAGCTTCGCCAGTACAGATGATCCGCGCCCTGCACGTGGAACTCAACAGCGTCGACGCCGCCCGAGACATGCGGGGCCCTAGAGGCAGGACTAGATTCCGAGCATGAGCTCACGCCCCCACGATACGGCGGCATCCACCTGGTCTCGGTATGAGGCCGTCCTCGCTCGAATGGACGGGACGGGGCGCCTCCGCGCCGCGGTCGAGTTGAGCGAGGCCGTGCGCGAGATTCGCCTGGCGGGGATTCGGGCGCGTCACCCGAAGCTGAGTCCTCGAGAGGCGGTGGAACGACTTGTGGCCGAGGATTACGGGGTCGAGCTGCCCCGGCAGAAGTGAGCCTCACAACGTTCCTGCAGAGGGTCGTCGAGGTACTCGACGAGGCAGGAGTGCCCTACATGCTCACGGGGTCGCTCGCCGCGGCCTACTATGCCGTGCCCCGGGCCACCCAGGACATCGATGTCGTGATCGAGGCCGGGGGGCAGGGGATCGATCAACTGGTGCAGGGCCTCCTGTCCGCGGGCTGGTACGTTGATCGAAACGCAGCCATCGAGGCGTGGCGCAGCCATGCTCAGTTCAACGCGATCGAGCCCGACTCCGGCTGGAAGGCCGACTTCATCGTTCGGAAGGAACGCTCGTACAGCCGGGAGGAGTTCAGGCGTCGAGAGCGGATCTCGTTGCTCGGTGTGGAGCTCGCAGTAGCGAGTCTCGAGGACGTCCTGATCGCGAAGCTCGAGTGGAGCAGCCTCGGGGACTCGGCACTGCAGCGCCGCGATGTCGTCCAGCTTCTGGAGCGCACCTGGGAGCAGCTGGACAAGGCGTATCTGGAGAAGTGGATCGCGGAGCTGGGTCTGGAGTCGGAGTGGCATGCGGCCCGGTCGGGGGCCGGGCGATGAGCCGCGACAGGCCTGGCTACTCCTCCGCGATCATCCGCTCCACCCGTGGCACATCCCGCGTCAGGATCAGCTCGAGCCGTGCCAGGTACCCGCCGAGCTGCGCCGACAACTCCTCGAAGACCCGATACTGCGCCGCCGTCGGGCGCCCGTCGCCGCTCTCCACGATCCTGCGCAGGCCGGTGAGGCGGTCGTTGAGCTTGATGGGCCAGGCGATCTTGTCCTTGGGGCTCTGGTTCTTCACCTGGTAGAGCTCGCCCTCCACCTCCCCCAGGCTGCGCAGCACGTCCTCCAGCGCGGTGCGCGCGGGTCCTTCGGGTAGGCCATCCAGTCGCGGCTGGAGCCGCGCCCGCACCTCCCGGATCTTGATCACCCCCTCGTTGGCGGCGCTGGTGGCGTCTCGGATGCGGACGGCCAGGCGGAACTGCTCCTGCAGGTCCGCGTCGGTCCAGTCGGTGACGCGCGGGTCGCGCCGCAGCGCGAACGTCGCCGAAGCGGTGCGGCCGTCCGCCGTGACCCGGACCTGGTAGCGGCCGGGAGGCGCGAGGGGGCCGATGGCGGGGTTGCCGCCCTCGAGGATGAGGTTGGCGAAGACCGTGGCGCCGGGGTAGCGCACGTCCCAACGCAGGCGGTGGAGGCCCGCGTCCATGGCCCCACCCTCCCGCACCGTGCGCACGGGGGCGCCGGCGCTGTCGAGGATCTCGACCTTCACCGAGCGGGCCGGCGCCGCCAGGTGGAAGTCCAGGTCCGCAGGGTAGACGCGGCGCACCGCGTCCACGGGGGTGAAGACGTGCAGCGGCTCGGCGGCGGCGGCCTCCGTCCACTGGCGCAGGGGCGCTACGTCGTCCAGCACCCAGAAGGAGCGCCCGTGGGTGGCGAGGACCACGTCGCGCCCGGTGACCGCGAGGCTGCTGACGGCCACGTCGGGGAGGTTGAGGGACAGCGGCTGCCAGTGGTCGCCGTCGTCGAAGGAGACGTACGGGCCGTGCTCCGTGCCCGCCCACAGCAGCCCCGGCCGCACCGGGTCCTCGCGTACCGCGTGCACGAAGGCGCCGGGGGCGAAGCCGTCCACGATCTTCGTCCACGTCGCGCCGGCGTCGTGGGTGCGCCAGACGTACGGTGCGCGGTCGTCCATCTCGTAGCGCCGCCCCGCCACGTATGCCCCGGCGGGGTCGTGGGGCGAGGCGTCCACCAGGCCGATGCGGGTGTTCGGGGGCATGTCCGGCGGGGTGACGTCCGTCCAGCTCCCGCCGCCGTCCCGGGTGAGGTGCACCAGGCCGTCGTCGGAGCCGGTCCAGACGGTGCCGGCCTCCAGGGGCGAGGGCGCGATGGTGTAGATCGTGCCGTAGATCTCCGGCCCGTCCTGGTCGAGGATGATGGGCCCGCCCGAGTCCCCCAGCGTCGCGGGATCCGCGCGCGTCAGGTCCGGGCTGATCCGCCTCCACGAGCGCCCGCCGTCCTTCGTCTTCCACAGGTGCTGCGAGCCGGCGTAGAGGGCGTCGGGCTCGGCGGGGGAGAAGACGATGGGGTAGACCCAGTTCCAGCGCTCGGCCATCGCCTCGGCTGGCTCGCCCATCACCGTGTACGGGCGGGGCGGCACGTCCCGGGCCTGGCCCGTGCGCCGGTCGAAGCGCTCGAGGGTGTTGGTGGCGCCGGCGTAGAAGACGTCCGGGTCCCGGGGGTCCGGCGCGATGTAGCCGCTCTCGCCTCCCCCCACCGTCGTAAAGTCGTCCGGGCGGCCGATCCCGCCGAAGTCGCGGCCGCGTCGCCAGGCACGCACACCGTGGTGTTGTCCTGCTGCGCGCCGCACACGTCGGTAGGGGAAGTCGGCCGTCGGCGGCCACGCGGTAGATCTGCGCCGTCGGGTAGTCCTGCGACGTCCAGGTGCGGCCACCGTTGATGGCGACGTTCGCGCCGCCGTCGTTGGCCTCTGATCATCCGGTCCGGGTCGTTCGGGTCGATCCACAGGTCGTGGTTGTCGCCGTGCGGGCGCGTCCACTCCTGGAAGGTCCGGCCCCCGTCCGTCGACTCTGTCCAGAAGGCAGCGTTCAGGACGTAGACCGTGTCCTGTCCTGGGGGTCGGCGAAGATGCGCGTGTAGTAGAAGGAGCGCTGGCGCAGAGCTTCCGCGTCGCCGTTCACGTCCGCCACGTCGCGCCGCCGTCATCCGAGCGGAAGATGCCGCCGCTCAGCCCGCCTCCACGATCGCCTACACCGTGCGCGAGTCGCGCCCGCCACCGTGACGGTGATCTTGCCCAGCACGCCCGTGGGGAAGCCCGGGTTGTGGGTCAGCTCCGTCCAGGTGTCGCCGCCGTCCGTCGACTTGAAGATGCCCGACCCCGGCCCGCCGCTCCACAGCTTCCACGGCCGGCGGTACACCTCCCACGAGCGTCGCGTAGAGGACGTCCGGGTCCGCGGGATCCAGGGCGAGATCCACGGCCCCCGTGCGCTCGTCGCGGAAGAGGACCTTCGTCCACGTCCGCCCGCCGTCCCGCGTGCGGAACACGCCCCGCTCGGCGTTGGTCCCGAAGGGATGGCCGAGCGCGGCGACGCACGACCACGTCCGGGTCCGCGGGATGGACGCGGATGCGCGCCGACTGGCCTGCGTATCCTCCAGCCCGACGTGCGTCCACGTCGCGCCGCCGTCCGTGGTCCGGTAGACGCCGTCGCCCTGCATGACGTTGCCGCGGAGCTCGCCTCGCCCATCCCCACCCACACCACGTCCGGGTCGGAGGGCGCCACCGCCAGCGCGCCCACCGACGAGCTGGCGAGCCATCCGTCGGCGATGGGCGTCCAGGTGGTGCCACCGTCCGTGGTCTTCCACACCCCTCCGCCCGTGGCGCCGAACCAGTACTCGAGGGGGCGGGTGGAGCTGCCGGCCGCGGTGATGGAACGGCCGCCTCGGTTGGGGCCGATGTCGCGCCAGGAGAGGGCGGAGAAGGGGCTTTCTGCGCCTCCTGGCGACTGGGCGACGGCGGGGCCAGGCCCGAGGGTCGCGAGGGCCAGGAGGGCGAGGTGGAGGCAACGATCCAAGTGGGTCTTCAGAAGAGGCCCTCCACCTTTCTGCCGTAGCGATCGATGTCGTCGTGGGGTACGACATCCACCACCCACAATGTGTCGTTCTCGATTCGGTGCACGAGCCGATCCCCGTCGTTGATTCTGGCTTCGTCGTAGAACTTGTCCGGCTGGATCGGCTTGATTCGCATCCCCGGGGTGGGCTTCCGCTTCAGCAGCGCGATCACGGCCTTGTCGACCCCGCTCTGCTGGGCCGCCGTCAAGCCGGCATAGCTCTTCTCGAATCGCCTCGAGAACTCGGCCGCGAGGAACTTCTGACGGGCCACGCCCGGGTCACCGCTTCAGCGAGTCCAGGTACTCCTGAGCCTCCTCGGGTGTCTCCGTTCGCGTGGACCCTCCGGACCGGAAGTCGCTCTCGGCCTCCTCGATCCGGTCCCTCATCTCCGGATGGTGGACCCACAGCTGATCCCGCGGGACGAGGGCGGCGGGAACGAGCTCGTAGGTGCCTCGCTCGGTCTTCTCCAGGATGACCAGGGCGCCCTCCTCACCCTCGATCCCGAGATCCCGGCGCACCTCCTCGGGGAGAGTGCTCCGGCCGCGTTTGTCGACGCTCAGGAAGGTCATGTCACTGTCTCTGGCCCAATTTGGTCAATACCCACATTGGAATGGTGGGCTCCGCCCACAGTGGTGTCAAGCCTACCGCAGTCATGACGGTTCCGTGCCTTCGTTGAGGGTGGCCAGGTAGCGGTCGTACGAAAAGACCCGGTTGCGCTGCTTACCCGTGATCTCTCTCGCGATCCCCAGGTCGATGAGCGCATCCAGGGCTGCCGTGACCGTGGGAAAGGAGAGTCCCGTCCGTTCGGTGACCTGCTGTGCGGAGGTGATGGGCCGGTGCTTGAGCGCGGTATGCACGCGGAGCGCCGAGCCCGCCCGGCGGCCGATGGCGGCGATACGTTCCCGGTCCTCGGCGAAGAGGCCGTCCAGACGCTGCGCCGTGCTCACCGCACCCTCGGCCGACTCGCGGACCCCTTCCAGGAAGAAGCCGAGCCACGCCTCCCAGTCCCCCTCGCGACGCACGACGTCGAGGAGCTCGTAGTATCGGGCCCGGTGCTGCTTGAGGTAGAGGCTCAGGTAGAGGAGCGGCTCGCGGAGCATCTCCGAGTGCATGAGCATGAGGGTGATGAGCAGCCGCCCGATCCTCCCGTTGCCGTCGAGGAAGGGATGGATGGTCTCGAATTGCACATGCACCAGCCCCGCCCGGATCAGGTCGGGGACCCCGGGTGCGTCGTCATGGAGAAAGCGCTCGAGGTGCCCCATGGCGTCGACCAGCGCATGGACGGGCGGCGGCACGAAGGCGGCGTTCCCCGGCCGGCTCCCCCCGATCCAGTTCTGTGTCCGGCGAAACTCCCCCGGGGCCCGGTCTCTTCCGCGGCCCCGGGCCAGGAGGATGCCGTGCATCTCGCGGATCAGGCGATTGGAGAGCGGGAACCCCCCGGCCATGCGGGCGATGCCATGGTCCAGAGCCGCCACGTAGCTGGACACCTCCGCGACGTCGTCCAGGGGAACGCCGGGCATCTCGTCCAGCTCGAAGAGGAGGAGGTCGGAGAGGGAGGACTGGGTTCCCTCGATCTGGGAGGAGAGCACCGCCTCCTTGCGCACGTAGGCGTAGAGAAAGAGCCCCCGGTCCGGCAGCAGCGTCGATACCCCGTCGAGCCGGCCCAGGGCGAGGACCGCTCGTTCCAGAGGCCGCTCGAGGGCGTCGCCGAGCGCTACGGGTGGGTCCGGCGGGAGTGGCTGGGGCAGGAATGCCCGGACCTCCTCGCCCCCCGCGCTCACCTGCTCCCAGCTACCGGTAGGTCCCCGTTTCATGCGTGAAGGGGCATGAGACCCCCGTGCGGACCTGTGAAGGAACGTTGAATAGCGCCGATAGCTATTTAACATTCGGCGCTAAGCTTTAACAGGCCTGGCCGTCAGGCCACCGAGGCTGAGAGCCGGTTGCATGGGGACGTCTTGACGCTATAACGTCATAGCGTTATCATGCGGCATGAGCACCAAGTCGAAGCGCACCACGGTGTATTTCACCCCGGCGGTGCACCGTGCCCTGCGGCTCAAGGCCGCAGAGACCGAGAAGAGCGTCTCGGATCTGGTAAACGAGGCCGTACTGGGAATTCTCGCCGAGGATTCCGAGGACCTCGAGGCCTTCGAAGAGCGTGCCAGGGAGCCCAGCCTCTCCTTTGCCGAGGTCCTGAAGGAGATGAGGCAGAGCGGTGAGCTATGAGATCCGGATCAAGCCCTCGGCCGTGAAGGAGCTCCGAGCTCTCTCGAAGAAGGATCGGGCTCGGATCGTGGACCGGATCCAGGTGCTTTCGGACGACCCCCGGCCTCGTGGCAGCGAGAAGCTGACCGGTGGTGCCCGATATCGGGTGCGGCAGGGCACCTTTCGGGTTCCGTATGAAGTCGACGACGAGGACCGGATCGTCACGGTCGTCAAGATCGGGTACCACCGGGACGTGTACCGTTAGCACCCTTCCAGGAGGCCCCGTGAGCCCGACCGTCCCATACCGACTGCTGGTCGCCGGCGTGGTCCTCGTCGTCGCCGGCTGCGCGCGACCATCTTCACCACCCGCCCAGGCTCAGGTCGACGGGATCTGGCGTTCCCGCGGATACGGCCTCGTCATGGAGGTCGCCGGTGACACACTCCAGGCGTACGAGGTGACCGCCACCACCTGTCTCCCGTCGTTGGTCGGGAAGCGGGTGCCCGGGTCGGGCCCGGACTCGGTGCGGTACGAGCTCGACGGAGCCGGCGCCATCGAGCTCCGCCCGGGCGACGACGGCACCCGGCGCGTGTACCGACCCGGCACCGCATCGGACATCGTGATCGAGCGGGTCCCGGCTCGGCCCGCCGCCTGCGACCATCCCGCACCCGACACGCCCCAGTCCAACTTCGAGGTCTTCACCAGGACCTGGAGCGAGCAGTACATCCTCTTCGACGCGAAAGGCATCGATTGGCCGGCCGCGGTCGGTCGGGCCCGGGCGCAGGTCACGGATTCCACGACTCCGGCGCAGCTCTTCGCGATCCTCCGCTCTCTCATCGAGCCCTTCCACGACGCGCATACGTCGCTGTACGCGCCCGCCCTGAACCAGCGGTTCCAGGGGCTCCGCCCCGTGGCCGAGCGATTCCTCGCGCGCGGTCGCGACGCATTCCTCAACGAGGAGATTCCGCGCCTCACCGGCGTCACCGACCGCTACCTCGTCGGCTCGATTCGGAAGTTCTGCAACGACCAGGTCCAGTACGGAGTCCTGAACGACTCGACCGGCTATCTCCGCCTGCTGTCGTTCTCCGGATACGCGGATGGGCCCTTCGAGGCCGATCTCAGCGCGCTCGACGCCGCGCTCGATACCGTGATGACGGACCTGGCCGGCCGGAAGCGGTTGGTGATCGACGTCCGGATCAATCTCGGCGGCGCCGATCCTCTGGGCCTCGCGATCGCGTCGCGGCTCACCGGCAAGGAGTACGTTGCCTACACCAAGGAAGCCCGTGCCGACCCCGACGACCGCACCCGGTGGACGCCAGGGCAGCCGAGCGTCGTTCGGCCCAGTGAGCGGCCCAGCTTCCGCGGAGAGGTGATCGAGCTCACCGGCCCACTCACCATCAGCGCTGGCGAGACCTTCACGCAGGCACTCATGGGACGCGAGCCCCACGTCGTGCGCATGGGCGAGAACACGCAGGGGGTCTTCTCCGACGTCCTGGGCCGCCGGATGCCCAACGGGTGGCGCTTCGGCCTCCCGAACGAGGTGTTCCGCGACTCCGAGGGGAACACGTTCGACGGCCCGGGCATTCCGCCGGACGTCGACGTGCCGGTCTTCGAGGAAAGCGACCTCCAGGCGGGGCGGGACCGAGCGCTCGAGCAGATCCTCGACAGCGGTCGCTGAAGCCCGGCGACGGGTGGGCGGCATCCCACTCCCCTGATCGCGTCGCCGGTCCTTGATCGAAATGCAGCGCTGGAAGCCCGGCGTTGCTCACAGTCTCCCTGGAACGGGGGTTGATATGGTCCGGAAGCTCTGGCTGACCATGGCGCTGGCATCGACCGCCTGCGGGCCGCCGGCCGCACCGGCCCAGCCGGCGGGGAATCAACCGGCCGAAGAGGCCGCGGTGCTGTCCGTCATGGACGCGTACATGCTCGAGATCTCCGCCAACGACCTCGCCGCCATGGATGCGCGCCAGACCCCGGAGGGCATGACCTATCGCCACGTCGCGCACGAGGACGGCAGCTGGGAAGTCATGGCGAACTCGAACAAGTACTGGGTCGCCCCGGAGCGCGCCGACGAGCACACCTATCACGAGCGCTACTGGTCGCCCACCGTCATGATCCGCGGACCCATGGCGATGGTCTGGGCGCCGTATGAATTCCAGATCGACGGCAAGACCAGCCACTGCGGCATCGACGTCTTCTCGTTCTCCAAGATCGATGGGGTGTGGAAGGTGTCGAACTCGATGTGGACGGTCGAGCCGGACGCATGCGGCGAGCTGCGTCCTGCGGATCCTAGCGTGATCCGGCCTGGCGGTTAGGGGATGGTGCTGGGGGTGACCTTCCCCGGCACGCCCGAGGGAAGCCGGGGTTGTGGGTCAGCTCCGTCGGTGTCGCCGCCGGTCGGTCGACTTGAAGATCCCCGACCCCGGCCCGCCGCTCCACGGCTTCCACGGCCGGCGGTACACCTCCCACGGCGTCGCGTAGGTCGGGGCCTCTCCTATCCGCGCCACTCGATTCGAACGTGGCGTGGCGCGGGTCCACCACTCATATTGCATAGTCGGAGCGCGGCGACCGGGGTGGCGCCGCAGCACGCTCGGGCCCACCGGGCGGCTCCGACATGGGGTTCGCGCTCTCCCCTCGCGACCCTGCACGGCGAATAGCAGAGTTCCGCCGGCACGACAATCACGAATTAGAACGATTCGACATAATCATACGGGTTCGTTGAGCGAACGCGTTCGTGAAAGCACGGCGACGAGCCGGGTTCTTCCGTGTGCTCGTTCCAGGTGGCCCGAGCATGTCGGAGAATGGGCGTTAGCGCTCCAGACGCTGAGAAAGAGAGGGGGGCGACCCCGACCAAGGCGGCAATCTGTTTGTGGGAGAGGTGGCCGAGCTCGGGGAGCTCGGCGATCAGAGTGCGAGACAGGTTGGGCCCGACGCCTGGGACGCTCTGGAGGAGATCCCTCTTGGCGGCCCAGAGCGGGCTGTTGTGGATACTGGAGTCGAGATCCTGATCGACATCATGGAGCTGTCGTTCGAGCCAACGGATGTGCTTCTGGATGCCTTTCTGGACGGGCTTGAGGGCAAAGCCGAGGCGGTTCTTCTCTGCGGTGATCATGTCGATGATCTGGCGTCTCCGTGCGACGATAGCACCGAGGGTGCGGGCTTCCTCGGTGGGAGGCCACGTACATGAGGGCGTACTCGCGCTGCGAAGAGCGCGAGGCCGAGGGCATCGATGGTGTCGGTCTTTGCGAGCCGGCCGGTGCTCTTGGCGAAGTCCCGGGTCTGCCGGGGATTGGCGATGACGACGGGAATACTGGCTGCAGCCAGGGCAGCCGCAGCGGGAAACTCGAAGCCCCCCGTGGCTTCGAGTACAACTAGATGAGGCTTGAGAGGTGCGAGATGGGCCACCAGTTCAACAATGCCAGCGTCGTTGTTTCCGGAAGCGGCGGACATCTTCGCTGGTGTGTTGGGCGACGTCGAGCCAATCCTTCCCGACGTCGATGCCGATGAATACGGGCTGTCCGGCCATCTGAACCCCCAGGGCGCGAGGACCGATTGCCTTCTCTCAGCCTTGCACGATGCGGGCCCCGGGCCCGGGTAACTGTTCGAGATCCAGCAATCGGAGGAAGGTGCGGCGCCTATGCTAACGTCCGGTCTCGCAGAACCCATGTGACATCGGGCCGCCGCACCCTATTCTGAAGCTGAATCTACGGATTCGGCGACATACAATGTGACAGCCAAGGGTCGATGAGCCCGGCTTCGTGTCCAAGGAGTGTATGGTGCGTAGGAATGGGCGCCGGGGCGCTCTTCATGAGTCTGCCAAAGACCGGCAATGTCGCCACTGAGAAGGCCGCCGTGGCCGAGCTTACCGTGCCACGTTTCGGCGCCGGGACCAAGGGGGGCTTGGCTTCGTCTTCCTGGAACTACCGAATCCCGACGCAGGTGTCAACGCGCTGGTCGAGATTCTCGACCTCGAGAGACAGGAACACACGGGACGATTCATTGGCGTCCAGGTGAAGGGGGGAAGCTCTTGGTTCGACCATCCCACGGATGGCGGTGGGGGTGTACATCGAGAAGTCCACCGTCGAGTACTGGGAGAACTACTCGGTTCCCGTGATCCTGACACTCGTGGATATCGATGCCGGCAACATCTACTGGGCCGTAGTCAGCGAGGGCGGACACGAATGGTTGTGGTGTAGCTGATCTTGCGGATCAGCGCTTCGCGGCGGATGGCGTAGGAATCGGCGATTGCCTGCCGACCTTCGGTGGTGTTGATGATCAAGCCGACAGCGCCGTTTTTGATCAGGTCGACAATGTTGGGGCGGGCCTCGTTGACCTTGTTGACCTGATCGCAGGGAATGCCGCGCGCGCGTAGCGCGGCTGCCGTGCCTTTGGTGGCCACCAGGCTGAAGCCGTTCTGGGTCAGTAGGGCGGCGATCTCGAGGATGGCCAGCTTATCGGCGTCGCGGACGCTGACAAACGCCGTGCCGCTGGTCGGCAGCGTATTGCCGGCTGCCAGCTGTGATTTGGCGAAAGCTTCACCAAATGAACGACCCACTCCCATGACCTCACCGGTCGATTTCATTGCCGGCCCCAGCAGCGGGTCGACACCCGGGAACTTGATGAACGGGAACACCGATTCCTTAATCGCGAAGTACGGTGGTGTGACCGTGCCGGAAAGCCCCTGCTGTGCCAGACCAATGCCGGCCATGCAGCGCGCCGCGATCTTGGCCAGTGGCCGGCCGGTAGCTTTGGATACGAATGGCACCGTGCGCGAGGCTCGCGGATTGACTTCGAGCACGTACAGCGTGTCGCCCTGCACCGCGAACTGGGTGTTCATCAGGCCGATCACACCGAGTTCCCGCGCCATGGTACTGACCTGGTGGCGAAGATCTTCCTGCAGCGCAGGTGCCAGGGAATAGGGCGGCAGGCAGCAGGCCGAATCACCGGAATGCACGCCGGCCTGCTCGATGTGTTCCATGATGCCGCCGATCAGCACCTGCTCGCCGTCGGCGATGACGTCGACATCAATCTCTATGGCGTCTTCCAAAAACCGGTCCAGCAGCACCGGCGAATCGTTGGAAACACGCACCGCCTCGTTCATGTAGCGCATGAGTTCGGCTTCGTTGTAAACGATCTCCATGGCCTGGCCGCCCAGTACGTAGGACGGTCTGACCACCAGCGGATAGCCGATCTCGGCGGCCAGCTGGACCGCGGCCCCGGGGTCGCGGGCAGTACGGTTGGCAGGCTGACGCAGATCCAGATGCTTCAGCATGGCCTGAAACCGCTCGCGGTCCTCGGCGCGGTCGATGGCGTCCGGGCTGGTGCCGATGATCGGCACGCCATTGGCTTCCAGTGCGCGGGCCAACTTGAGCGGCGTCTGGCCGCCGTATTGAACAATCACACCCTCCGGACGTTCCTTGCGGGCGATCGCCAGCACATCCTCCAGCGTCAGCGGTTCGAAATACAACCGGTCTGAAGTGTCGAAGTCGGTCGACACCGTCTCTGGGTTGCAGTTGACCATGATGGTTTCGAAACCGTCTTCGCGCAGCGCCAGGGCCGCGTGCACACAGCAGTAGTCGAACTCGATGCCCTGGCCGATTCGGTTGGGTCCACCGCCAAGCACCATGATCTTGCGCCGCTGGGAGGGATTGGCCTCGCATTCTTCGTCGTAGGTCGAGTAGAGATAAGCGGTGCTGGTGGCGAACTCGGCGGCACAGGAATCCACCCGTTTGTAGACCGGGTGGATCTCGAGCTCCTCGCGCCGGCCGCGGATTTCGGCCTCCGCAACGCCCAGCAGATAGGCCAGCCGACTGTCGGCGAACCCTTGCCGCTTGAGCGCATACAGGCGGTCGTGGGTGAGCGCCTCCAGGCCGTCCGTCCGCAGCTGTGCTTCGGTCTCCACCAAGTCGGCAAGCTGGGCCAGGAACCACGGGTCGATGTGAGTGCTATCGAAAACGGCTTGCAAGGAGTGGCCATAGCGGAAGGCGTCGGCTACGTACCAGATCCGTTGCGGGCCCGGCATGCCCAACTGATGCTTGAGCCGGTCGGCGCTGTCACGGGCATTCAGGTCAATCATCTCGTTCAACCCGTCGGCGCCGGTCTCCAGGCCGCGCAGGGCTTTTTGCAGCGATTCCTGGAAGCAGCGGCCGATCGCCATGACTTCGCCGACTGACTTCATCTGGGTGGTCAGGCGGTCGTTGGCCTGTGGAAACTTATCGAAATTAAATCGTGGCACCTTGGTGACCACGTAGTCGATGGTCGGCTCAAACGACGCCGGCGTCAGACCGCCGGTGATCTCATTGCGGAGTTCATCCAGGGTATAGCCGACTGCCAGCTTGGCCGCGACCTTGGCAATCGGAAACCCGGTGGCCTTCGATGCCAGTGCCGAGGAGCGCGACACCCGCGGGTTCATCTCGATTACCACCAGGTGTCCGTCGCGCGGGTTGACCGCGAACTGCACGTTGGAGCCGCCGGTGTCGACGCCGATCTTGCGCAACACCGCCAGCGAGGCGTCGCGCATGATCTGGTATTCCTTGTCGGTCAGGGTCTGGGCCGGCGCGACGGTGATCGAATCACCGGTGTGGATGCCCATCGGATCGACGTTTTCGATCGCGCAGATGATGATGCAGTTGTCCGCCCGGTCACGCACCACCTCCATTTCGAATTCCTTCCAGCCGAGCACTGATTCTTCCAGCAGGATCTGATGTACTGGCGACAGATCCAGGCCGCGCTCGATAATATCCAGGAATTCTTCACGGTTGTAGGCGATGCCACCGCCGGAGCCGCCCAATGTGAATGACGGCCGGATAATGATCGGAAAGCCGATTTCATCCTGCGCATTCAGTGCCTCGGCCACGCTGTGGGCCATCAGGGAACGCGGCGTGGCCAGGCCGATTTCGTGCATCGCTTCGCGGAACCGCTCGCGGTCTTCGGCCATGTCGATGGCGTCCTGCGAGGCCCCGATCAGCTCGGCCCCAAATCGTTCCAGTACGCCTTCCCGGACCAGGTCGAGCGCACAGTTCAGTGCGGTCTGCCCACCCATGGTGGGCAATACGGCATCAGGTCGCTCGCGTTCTATGATCCGACTCAGGGTGCGCCATTCGATCGGCTCGATATAGGTGATGTCGGCCATTTCCGGGTCTGTCATGATGGTGGCCGGATTAGAGTTCACCAGAATGACCCGATAGCCTTCTTCGCGCAGGGCTTTGCAGGCCTGGGCACCGGAGTAGTCGAATTCGCAGGCCTGGCCGATGACGATCGGCCCGGCCCCAATAATCAGGATAGTGTTGATGTCGCTGCGTTTCGGCATGGTGTGCTGATAAGACCGAGGTGTGAGGCGGCGCTCAGGCGGCCTGCTTGTGACGGGCCATGAGGTCGATGAAGCGATCGAACAGCAAACCGACATCATGCGGTCCCGGGCTGGCCTCGGGATGCCCCTGGAAGCTGAAGGCGGGGCGGTCGGTACGCTCGATACCCTGCAGTGAGCCGTCGAACAGCGAGCGGTGGGTGGCTCGCAGGCAGTCCGGCAGGCTGGTCTCATCGACCGCGAAACCGTGGTTCTGGCTGGAGATCAGCACCCGGCCGCTGGCGAGATCCTGCACCGGATGGTTGGCGCCATGGTGACCGAACTTCATCTTGGTCGTGCGGGCACCGCTGGCCAGACCCAACAGCTGGTGGCCCAGGCAGATCCCGAAAATCGGCAGCCCGGTGGCAAGCAGTTCAGCAATGGCGGCGATGGCGTAGCCGCAGGGTTCAGGGTCGCCAGGGCCATTGGACAGGAACACGCCATCGGGTGTCAGCGCCAGTACTTCGCTGGCTGGCGTCGCCGCGGGTACCACGGTGACGTGGCAGCCCCGCTCAGCCAGCATGCGTAAAATGTTGCGTTTGATACCGTAGTCATAGGCGACTACCCGGTAACGGGTTTCGGTGACCGGATCAAACGTATTGCTGTCCAGTCGCCAGGTGCCATCCTGCCAGCTATAGGCTTGCTCGGTGCTGACCGTACGGGCCAGATCGGCGCCCTGGAGGCCCGGAAACGCCCGTGCTTTGGCGATGGCTTCCGCTGGATCAAGCACCGGCCCGGCTTTCAGGCAACCGTTCTGAGCTCCTTGCTCACGGAGCAATCGGGTGAGGCGGCGGGTATCGACCCCGGCTATGGCAACCACGCCGCGCGCGCGCAGGTGATCGGCCAGCGTTCGCGTCGCACGCCAGTTGCTGATCCGTGGTGAGTAGTCACGGATGATCAGGCCACTGGCAAAAATACGGCGGGCTTCCTCATCGTCGGGGTTGACGCCCACATTGCCGATGTGGGGATATGTGAGGGTTACGATCTGCTGGCAGTACGACGGGTCAGTCAGGATTTCCTGATAACCGGTCATGGCAGTGTTGAACACTACCTCGCCGACGGCTGAGCCGTCACTGCCGATGGAATGGCCCCGGAATACAGTGCCGTCGGCAAGAGCCAGTAACGCGGGAGTGGTCAAGCGCGTCTCCAGAATTGAACGAATGCGACTTCGATGGTTGCAGCTCTACTTGAGACCGAGCACGTCCTGCATGTCGTACAGACCCGGCGCCCGTCCATTGAGCCATTGTGCAGCCCGCACCGCACCCCGGGCAAAGGTCATGCGACTGGATGCCTTGTGGGTCAGTTCGATACGCTCGCCGACATCGGCGAACAGCACGGTGTGCTCGCCGACGATATCACCGGCCCGTACGGTGGCGAAACCGATGCTTCCCGCCGGGCGTTCACCGGTATGGCCCTGGCGGCTGTATACGGCACAGTCGGCCAGTTTGTGGCCGCGTGCCTCAGCGACCACCTCGCCCATGCGTAACGCAGTTCCCGATGGGGCGTCCACTTTGTGCCGGTGGTGGGCCTCGATTACCTCAATGTCGACACTGTCGCCCAGCACGCGGGCGGCAGTCTGCAACAGCTGCAGGCACAGATTCACCCCGATGCTCATATTCGGTGCCAGTACGATAGGCAAATCCGCTGCCGCCGTCGCAATCGCGTCCTTCTGCGCCGCGTTGAAGCCGGTGGTGCCGATGACCATAGGCTTGTCGAGAGCCTGGCACCGCTCCAGGTAACCCAGTGTCGCCGCTGGCCGGGTGAAGTCGATCAGTACATCGAACCGGTCGGCGACGCTGTCGAGGTCAGCGGCCAGCGGCGTATCGAGCCGGCCGCAGCCTGCAATTTCGCCGGCGTCGCGGCCCAGCAACGGATTGCCCACCCGCCCCAAAGCGGCGCCGCAAGACGCTCCGTCAGACTGCGTGCAGGCTTCGATCAGATGTCGGCCCATGCGCCCTGTGGCACCGGCCACCGCGATTCTGACCATCGGTGTCCCCCGAGCAGAGAGCTGCAGTGATTGGATACTGGGATTCAGTCAAAAAATCAGGGCTACGCCGGCGTGGCCAACCCTGCTACCGTGTCTGGAGCGGGTGATGGGAATCGAACCCACGTCATCAGCTTGGGAAGCTGAGGTTCTACCATTGAACTACACCCGCTTAGGCAAGCCGAGCTAGTCAGCTCCGGATTGCCATTCTACCCGATTCTCGACGAAAATTAACAGCCAGCGGAGATTCAGCCGCCGAGCGCTGTTGCCGACTAGCGGATTTCCATCTCTTTCGGTTCGATACCCCGTTCCAGTGCCTCGACATACCAGCGCGGACGTTTACCGCGGCCGGTCCAGGTCTGGTCGGGGGCATCCGGATTGCGGAATCGGGGCACACCGGGCTTGCTGGTGGATTTCCGGGTCTTGTCGTAATTAATGATTTCTTCGACGGTCATGCCAAGCTTATTAGCGAGCTTTTCCATTTCGCCGCGAACGTCCCGGACTTTGGCTTTCTCCTTGCGCTTGATTTCCTTCTGCGCGTCGGCGATAAGTGCTTTTAGTTCGCTGAGGTCCAATGTGTCAAGATCAATCTTATTGCTCATCAGGGTCTCTATTTAAACCAGGGTAAAAGTGGATGTTGACAGCATGATTATAGCGACAGACTCATTATGAAGTCTAGTAATGCTAAAGCGTTTCATTACCGGCCAGGGGCGGTTTGGAACGTTTGCGGTCTTGCTATCGCTTATTGGCTGCATTCTGCTTCCCAGCCTTGCGTAATCTAAGGCCATCAGTTGGTGCTCGCGCGTCGTGTTAGTACCGTTACATAGTGCCGGGTAGAACTATGGTGTACGGCAGCAGCCACATGCCGCTAGACAGTGGACCAATTCAGTTTAACGTACGTTTGATCATTTATAACGGTTGCTATGGAATTAGAGATGACCGACTCCAGTGAATTTCGTCAGGTGCGCAGTTTCGTGCGTCGTGAAGGGCGCTTGACACTGGCTCAGAAAAGGGCCATCGAAACACTCTGGAGTTGTTACGGTGTAGAGGCGTCTGGTTCAGCCTTGAATTTGGATCAATTGTTTGGGCGTCAGGCTGAACGGGTTATGGAGATCGGTTTTGGGGCCGGCGAGGTGCTAGGCCAACTGGCACGTTCACGACCCGATGTTGATTTCTTGGGTATTGAGGTGCACCGCCCGGGGATTGGTCGTTTATTGCAGCAAATGGCCGAGTGGGAATTGACCAATATCCGTTTGTTCTGTGGCGATGCGGTCGACGTGGTACGGGACCGGCTGACGCCATTTTGTCTCGACCGCGTCAATATCTATTTCCCTGATCCCTGGCCCAAGAAGCGGCATCACAAGCGGCGCTTGATTCAACCGCCTTTTATTGCGCTCTTGGCGCGGGTTCTGAAGCCAAGCGGCATTTTGCATCTGGCCACCGACTGGGAGCCGTATGCTGAGCAGATGCTGGCCGTTCTGGAAGCCGAGCCGGCGCTGGCCAATCTGGCCACCGGTTTTGCGCGACGGCCGGCGGATAGGCCGCCGAGCCGGTTCGAGCGTCGCGGTGAGCGGTTGGGCCATACCGTGCGCGACCTGCTGTTTCGACGACTCTCGGACCAAGGGTGACAACGACGTGGCGTGATTGGCCGCCACCGCCGCCTCATTGCGCCGTGCCTCTTGCGCCCGCCGATTCGCGCAGCAGCCAGTTGCGCACGGGCAGGATTTGTCCGGGATCCATTAACATTGGTGCATGACCCACTCCGGGAAATTCCACCAGGTGGGCCTGCGGACCGCGCCGCGTCATCATCCGGGCGTCGTCGGCGCGCAACAGGTCGGACTCGGCTCCGCGGAGCAACAGTACCGGGCAGGTAACGCGATCCCAGATCGGCCACAGGTCGATAGCCGCGCCGGCGCTGCTGTGAAACACCTCGGCGATGCCGGGGTCATAACCCAGCGTGTAGCGGCCGTCGTCGCACTGGCCGAATACTATATGTGGTCAAATGTCGCCACTGGGCGTCGTTTAGTGGGCCAAACGGCGCCGATACCGTGCGAATGTAGTGTTCCGCCTCCGCCATACTATTGAAGGTCTGGATCTGACCGACGTAGCTGGCGATGCGCTCCAGTGCCGCCTTCGGAATGAACGGGCCGACATCGTTCATTACCAGATGACGGATCGGCGTGTGCGGCTGGGCGGCCAGCAGCATACCAATCAAGCCGCCCATAGAGGTGCCCACCCAGTCGACCACGACAGCACCGCTGCGGGCAATCAGTACGGCCATGTCAGCCAGATACTGGGCATAACTGTAGCCGCTTTTGTCGGTTAACCAGTCGCTCTGACCGCGACCGGCTATGTCCGGGCACAGAACCCGGTAATGGTCTGCCATCGCTCGGGCGAAGTCATCGAAGTCACGGCCGTTGCGGGTCAGCCCGTGGACGCAGACCAGAACCCGTGTATTGGCAGGGTCACCCCATTCAGTGTAATGGATTCGATGGAAGCCCTGACTGCTGAGACCGAGCACACTGTGTGAACGCATCGTCACCGTCGCTTTCCTCGACGCAAGTGAGGCAGCTATTATCGGGCACTCATTACAGGCCATCCAAGTCGCATCGTCTATGAGCTCTCTTTATTATCGTGACCAAGGCCAGGGTCCGGCGCTGGTGCTGCTGCACAGCGGTGGCATGACCGGCGCCGAATGGCAATCGCAGTTGACCACACTGGGTGCCCATTTTCGGCTGCTGGTACCCGACCTGCCCGGCCACGGTCGCAGTCCGCTCGTGGCCGGGGCACTGTCCGTGGCCGGCTGCGGCCGCGCGGTCGTGGAATGGCTCGACCAGCTGCACGTTGAGCGAGCCCACCTGGCTGGCTCGTCGCTGGGTGGAGCGGTTGCACTGTGGTTGGCACTAAACCATCCCGACCGGATTGACAAGCTGGTTCTGTACCGGGTCAACTATCGTAAAACTGAGGCTGGCCATGGCCACACGCGGCAGCTGGCGACACCGGAATACTGGCATCGGGCCGGATTGGCACGCTGGATGGCCCGCGCCCATGAGCCGCAGGGTGGTCCCGAAGCATGGCATAAGGTGATCGCCCGCGTGGCCGCGTCGATGGATCCGACCACGACTGACCACGCCCACCGCCTGGAGGATCTGGGCGTCATCGACCGGCCGACTCTGCTAATCGCCGGCGACCGGGATCCGCTGGCGCCGCTCGATGATCTGGTCGCCATGTATCGGATGCTGCCCTCGGCCGGCCTGTGGTTGCTGCCGTACGCTACCCACGTGACCGCGGCCAACACCTGGCGCAGTGAAAGTTTCGCCCTGGAGCTCGATCGCTTTCTGAGCGGGCGTGGGGTGGTGCGTTCATGACTCAGGTGGCGGCAGCCCGGCGGCGTTACGCCCGCCCGATTTCGTCGCTGCGGGCGGTACGGGCGGTCTTGTCCAGTACGCCGTTGATGAAGCGGTGGCCCTGCTCGGCCCCAAATACCTTGGCCAGTTCGACCGCTTCATTGATGATGACCCGATAGGGTACATCGGGCCGGTAGAGCAACTCATAGCCTGCTAGCATCAGAATCGACCGCTCGACCGGATCGATCTGGGCCAGTGGACGGTCGAGATGGGGTGCCAGGATCTGGTCGATGGTGTCGAGCCGCAGCAGCGTTTGCTGCAGCAGTTCCTGGAAATACGCCACGTCGGCCTCATGCAGGTCTTGTTCGGCCAGGAATTGGGCATTGATACGGCCGATGTCCTGGTGGGTCAGTTGCCACTGATACAAGGCCTGCATCGCCAGGCGTCTGGCGCGGCTGCGTTGGCGGGCAAAGGATTTGCTCACGACTGGCGGTCCAGTTGCTTCAGCAGATTGACCATTTCGAGGGTACCGAGGGCGGCCTCGGCGCCCTTGTTGCCGGCTTTGGTGCCGGCCCGTTCGATGGCCTGTTCGATACTATCGACCGTCAGCACGCCGAACCCGATCGGGATGTCATGCGCCAGTGACACCTGGGCCAGGCCCTTGGCGCATTCGCCGGCGACGTAGTCGAAATGCGGGGTGGCTCCGCGGATCACTGCACCGACTGCAATCAACCCGTCGTACTGGGCGCTGGCCGCAAGCCGTTTGGCGACTAGCGGTAATTCATAGGCCCCGGGCACCCGTACCAGCTTGATGGATGTGGGCGCTACCCCGTGGCGTTGCAAGGTGTCGACCGCGCCCTCGACCAGACTGTTCACGATGAAATCGTTGAACCGCGTGGCGACGATAGCGAAACGGGCTTCAACCGGTTGGAGGTCGCCTTCGATGGTGGTGATGGCAGGCATGGTTGGATTGTTTCCGTGGATTGCGGGGGTGGAGTTTTAAAGGAAACCGCGCTCGCGCAGCAGCGCCGTGCTGATGCCAGCGCCGGGTTCACCGGCGCGGCCGGCGAGCAACCGTTCCAGGTAGCGCGCGATCACGTCGACTTCGAGGTTTACCCGGCGTCCCGCGCGGTAGCCACCGAGGGTGGTGTGCGCCAGCGTATGTGGCACTACGTTGACCTCGAATTCATCCGCCTGTACGCCGTTGACGGTCAGGCTGACGCCGTCGACGCAGATCGAGCCTTTCTCGGCGATGTAGCGGGCCAGCCTGTCCGGAGCGCGGATATGCAGCCGCCAGGAGCGGCCATCTTCATAGAACCGGGTGACGCTACCGATGCCGTCGACATGACCGCTCACCAGATGTCCGCCCAGTCGGCTCGACGGCGTCAAGGCCTGTTCCAGGTTGACCCGGGCATCGATGGCCAGTTTGCCCAGCACAGTCCGGCCCAGGGTTTCCGCCGATACATCGGCCCAGAAACCGTCGCTGGTGAACGCCGCGGCGGTGAGACAGACCCCGCTGACTGCGATGCTGTCGCCTAGCTTGACGTCTGCCAGTGCCAGCGTGCCGGCATGGATCCGCAGGCGGGCGTCGCTGCCCTGGCCGAGGCGGGCGGTCAGCCGGCCGACTGCTTCGATGATACCGGTGAACATGTTTTCAAATCCGTTGTGGGCGTGCCGTGATCCGCCAGTCTTGGCCCACGGCACGGATATCAAGAATCTCCAGATGACGGCGTTGTGCCATCCGGGTCAACCCCGGCAGGTGCAGCAGACCGCGGGCGTTATCGCCAAGCAGCAGCGGCGCCATATAGACCACCAGTTCGTCCACCAGCCCCGCTTGCAGCAGGGCACCGGCCAGAGTGGGGCCGCATTCGGTATGGACTTCGTTGAGGCCGCGCCGGCCCAGCTCGGCGGTGACCGCCGTCAACTCGAGCCCGTCCGGCGACGGTGCCAGCTGGACCACTTCGGCACCGGCGGCGCGTAGCGCGATGGCGCGGGCACCGTCGTGCGCCGCTGCGGTCAGGATTACTACCTCGCCGGGCAAATACAGGGTGCGGGCCGTCGGCGGCATGTCCAGCTCTGGATCGAGCACCACCCGTACCGGTTGGCGTTCGCTACCGGGCCAGCGGACGTTGAGCGCCGGGTCATCGGCCCGTATGGTGCCGATGCCGGTCATGATGGCGCTCGCCCGGGCTCGCAGTCGCTGGACATCGTGGCGCGCAGGCTCGGCCGTGATCCAGCGGCTCTCGCCGGAGGCCAGCGCGGTACGCCCGTCCATACTCATGGCCAGTTTGCAGCGCATCAGCGGCCGGCCGTGGCGCGTGCGCATGACAAAGCCGGCGTTGAGCCGCTCGGCTTCGGCTTCCAGCAGTCCACTGGCGACGTCGATCCCGGCAGCTTTAAGCGCCGCCAGTCCGCGACCCGCAACCCGGGGATCGGGGTCGACCATCGCGGCCACCACACGGCGCACGCCGGCTGCCAGCAGTGCGTCGGTGCAGGGCGGGGTACGGCCCTGGTGACAGCATGGTTCCAGGCTGACGTACGCCGTGCTGCCGCGAGCCTGATCGCCGGCGGCGGCGAGGGCGTTGATTTCGGCATGGGGTCCACCGGCGCGTTCATGCCAGCCCTGGCCGATGATGCGGTCGTCGGACACGAGCACGCAGCCTACCCGTGGATTGGGGTGGGTACTGTACAGACCACGCGCAGCAAGTTGCAGCGCGCGGCTCATGAAACGGTGATCCTGGGTATTGAACACTTAGGGATTCTGCGGTTCGGCGGCGCCCTGACGCTGCAGCCGTTCAATTTCCTCGCGAAAGGCGTTGACGTCCTGGAACCGTCGGTATACCGACGCGAACCGCACATAGGCCACCTCGTCCAGCTCGCGCAGCTCCTCCATCACCCATTCGCCGAGCTGGCGTGCCGCCAGCTCGCGTTCACTGCTGGCCCGGGCCCGCTGCTCGATGCGGCGCACAGCGGCATCGATCTGGCTGGTGTTGACCGGGCGTTTCTCCAGTGCTTTGAGCATGCCGGCATGGAGCTTGTCGTGGTCGAACGCTTCGCGCCGGTCATCCTGCTTTATGATCCGCGGCAGCGCCAGCTCTGCCACTTCGTAGGTCGTGAAACGGGCGCCGCAGCGCACACACTCGCGCCGGCGCCTCACCTTCTCCCCTTCAGGGGAGAGCCGGGAGTCGATGACCTTGGTGTCGGGCGTGTGACATAACGGACAATGCATGCGGGCGGCGTGTTCGAATGGCTGGACAGTAAAATACGAAATTCTACCCGAAACGGGTGCTCCTTAGGTGATTGATTTCATCATCAGCTGGACGGTCTTGGTGTCACCCTCGGTATCCTGGGTGCCGACTGCGGAAAAGCCCAGTCCGGCATGAAACATCAGTGAGCTGTCGTTACGCGGTCGCAGATTGACTTCACAGGCGAGTTGCCGCACCCGGCCGCGCAGCGCCTCCTCGAGGTGTTGGTACAACTGGCGGCCGGCACCGAAACGGCGGTAGTCGCGGGAAATCACGATGCGGTCGATGTAACAGAAAGCGTCATAGCGGCGCTTGAACCACTGGAAGTTAAGACTGGCGTAATCGGCCTCCGGCGTGAGGCCTATCAGAAAGCCAACCGGGCGGTTATGGTGACAAGCCACGCCAAAATAGCAGGCTTCGGCGGCGAACTGCTCGAACAGCGTCAACGGCACACTGTTGACGTTGGGCAGCGCGGATTCGTTGAGCGCCAGCAGGGGCACGAGATCATCACTGCGAACCGGGCGGATGGTTAATCGGTCGCGGGCTGTCATGATGTGTCTGTCAACGGCAATTGAGGCTATTGTAGTAAGCCGCCAAGTCGGCAATATCCTGATCACTCAAATCCACGGCCAGCGGGCTCATCAACGGATTCTGCCGGCCACCGCTGCGGAACGCCCTGAGTTGTGCGATCAGGTACTGCAGTTGCTGACCGGCCAGGTTAGGCCACAACGGGTTGCTGCTTATGCCTTTGGGTCCGTGGCAATCCTGGCAGACCGCGGATTTAGCTTTACCGGACTTGACGCCGGCCGCCTGGGCCGCGGCGCTGAGGCTGAGCGCAAGCAACGCGACCAGTATGATAGGCATGGGCAGACAGCTAGGGGATCGATGAAGTCGTGCAGTATAGCGCACTGCGACGTCGTGCCCGGGCCCGCGATGCATTGTGACCGAATTGGGTCTGGTCGGCCGGAAGCTGTTGCCGTCCGGTTTTCCGATAGGGCATTTGCGCCGCCATTGCGGGCGCGCTAGATTGGCCGGCACGGTATTCAAAGGGGTATTGTCGTGAGTCAGGCCGAGCCGCTGTTCGAATCCCATCTCACCTCTCTGCAGCTCATCCATCGCGGCAAGGTCCGCGACGTCTACGCAGCCGATCCCGATCATCTGTTGATCGTCGCCAGCGATCGGCTGTCGGCTTTCGACGTCATATTGCCGACGCCGATACCCGGGAAAGGCCGGTTGCTGACCCAGCTGTCGAATTTCTGGTTTGCTCGCAGTCGCCATATCATCCGCAATCATTTCGACCTGGCGACCCGGACGCTTGATCAGGTGCTGCCGGACCCGGCGGAACGCGCTCAGGTCGAGGGACGGGCGGTGGTCGCGCGGCGCCTGCAAGGGGTGCCCATCGAGGCGATCGTACGCGGCTACCTGCTGGGCTCGGGCTGGAAGGATTACCAGGCCAGTGGTCAGCTCTGCGGCATCCGTTTGCCGGTTGGTCTGCGCCAGGCGGAGCGCCTGCCCAAACCGGTTTTTACCCCGTCGACCAAGGCCGCCGGCGGGGCCCACGACGAAAACGTCAGTTTCGACACTGTGGTTGCCTTGATCGGTGGCGAGCGCGCTGAAGAGCTACGCAGCGTCAGTCTGCAGCTCTACCGTGAGGCCGCCGCATACGCCCTCGAGCGCGGTATCATCATTGCTGACACCAAGTTCGAATTTGGCCTAGACCCGGCCGGTCAGCTGGTGCTGATGGACGAACTGCTGACGCCGGACTCGTCACGGTTCTGGCCGGCCGAGCAGTACCGGCCGGGAATCAGTCCGCCAAGCTTCGACAAACAGTATGTGCGCGACTACCTGGAGACGCTGGACTGGGACAAGACAGCGCCCGGTCCGACGCTGCCGGCCAACGTACTGGCGCGCACGGCTGAACTCTATCAGGAGGCCTGGCGGCGTCTTACGACCACGGCCTAGCGAATCAGCCGGCGCTCCGCCACCGGCGGGGGCGATGTTTCACACACCATCGCCGGTAGATCAACAACACCAAGTCGCTTTCGCACGGAGGAAATCATGGAGCACACGCTGGCCGAACAAAAGAACGAGTTGATTGAGCGAGTGGCAGCCATGCTCGAGGCCCGGTTGCCGGCTGACCACGTTGCGCAGGTGGTGACGTTCTGCCGGGTCTATTACGCCGACGTGCCGCCCGAGGATTTACTTGGGAAGGCGCCGGACGACCTCTATGGCGCGTTGTTGGCCCATTGGAACTTCGCCCGCCGGCGCGCTCCGGGCACACCCTTGATCCGGGCCTATAATCCCAATTTCGATGAATACGGCTGGCAGTCGACGCACTCGGTAGTCGAGATTGTCGCCGACGACATGCCGTTCCTGGTGGACTCGGTCATCATGGAGTTGAACCGGCTCAACATGCGGGTTCACCTGATTATTCACCCGGTGATGCAGCTGGAGCGCGACGCTGACGGCGAGCTTGCGCGTGTGCTGAGCGGAACCGGGGCGGCGGGGGGGCAGCCGGAGTCGGTGATGCACTGCGAGTTCGACCGCCAGAGCGACAAGGCCCGACTCGATGCTCTGGAACAAGGTCTGGCGCGGGTGCTGCAGGCGGTGCGCACCGCGGTTGAAGACTGGCCGGCCATGCATCAGCGGTTGCTGGCCGTGCTGGCGGAACTCGATGACCGGGTGCCCGGGCCGGCGGCAGAAACCGCCGAAATCAAGGCCTTTCTGCAGTGGATCGCCGACAATCATTTCACCTTTCTCGGCAGCCGCGATTACGACTTGGTTGAGAAAGATGGCGAGGTGTTGCTGTACACCGTGCCGGGATCGGGGCTTGGTGTGCTGCGCGACGACGGCAAGCCGCACGTCTCGCCGAGCTTCGCTGAATTGCCACCCAAGTTACGGCAGCTGGCCAGCGATCCGACGCCGCTGATCGTGTCCAAGGCTGCCGCCCGCTCCAATGTGCATCGGCCCTCGCACATGGATTACATCGGTATCAAGCGGTTCGACGATGCCGGTCGGGTCATTGGCGAACACCGCTTTCTGGGCCTGTATTCCGCCGCAGCCTATACCCTGGGTGTGCACGACATTCCGCTGTTGCGGGCTAAGGCCCAACGCGTCCTGCAGCGCTCCGGCCATGCCCTTAACAGCCATGCTGGCCGGGCCCTGCAAAACATTCTGGAGATCTTCCCACGGGACGAGCTGTTCCAGGCCAACGACGACCAGTTGTTCGCCATCGCCATGGGGATCCTGCATCTGCAGGAACGCCAGAAACTACGGCTGTTCGTGCGTGAGGACATGTTCCACCGGTTCGTCTCCTGTCTGATCTACGTACCGCGCGACCGTTACAACACCACCTTGCGCGAGCGCATGGAAGCCATCCTGATGCAGGCTTTCAATAGTGAGTCAGCCACCTTTTCCACACAGTTCTCGGAATCGGTGCTGGCACGGGTGCACTTCCATCTCCGTACTAAACCGGGCGCGATCGGCGACTACGTGGTGGCCGAGCTGGAAGCGCGGATGCGCGAGGCCATGCTGTCGTGGACTGACCAACTCTACCGGGCGCTGCTGGAGGATGCCGGCGAGGCCCGGGGTACGCTGCTCAACCAGTGCTACGGGCACGCTTTCCCGGCGGCCTACCGGGAGGATTTTCAGCCCCGCATCGCGGTCAGCGACATTCATCGGCTGGAGACCTTGAGTGCCGAGCAGCCGTTGGCGATGTGGCTATACCGGTCGCTGGAAAATCCCGATGAACTGCTGCACTTCAAGGTGTTCGGCCAGCATCAGCCACTGCCGCTGTCGGAGGTGCTGCCGATCCTGGAACGGATGGGGTTGCGCGTGCTGACCGCGCACCCGTACCAGTTGGAACTCGCCGATGGCCACCACCGCTGGCTGCTGAACTTCGACATGCGCGAAGATTTCGGAATCCAGGTCGACGTGGCGGAGGTGAAAGACATCTTTCAGGGCGCCTTCGCCAGCGTCTGGGACGGCGTGATGGAGAACGACGGCTTCAACCGCCTGGTCCTGGGCGCCCGTATCCCCGGTCGTGACGTGGTGATAATACGGGCTTACAGCAAGTATCTACTGCAGACCCGGGTTCCGTTCAGCCAGGAGTACATGCAGCAGACCTTATGCCAGCACCCGCAGATCGTGCGGCTGCTGGTGGACTTGTTTCACGCCTGCTTCGATCCGGAACGCGCGGGCGATCGCGAATCCGTCTGCAGCAGCCTGACCGACCAGATCGAGGCGGCTCTGGATGCGGTCAGCAGTCTGGACGAAGACCGGATATTGCGGCGCTTTCTGGCCATCGTGCAGGCCACCCTTCGCACCAATTTCTATCAGCGTGACAGTGCCGGTCAGCCCAAAGAGTATCTGTCGTTCAAGTTTGATCCGCACAAGATCCCGGAACTGCCCAAGCCGCTGCCGATGTACGAGATTTTTGTTTATTCGGCGCGGGTCGAGGCAGTGCATCTGCGCGGTGGCCCGGTGGCCCGTGGCGGTCTGCGCTGGTCGGACCGGCGGGAGGATTTCCGTACCGAGGTGCTGGGCCTGATGAAGGCGCAGATGGTCAAGAACTCGGTGATCGTGCCGGTCGGTTCCAAGGGTGGCTTCGTGGTCAAACGGATGCCCCAGTCGGGTGGTCGCGAAGCGGTGCAGCAGGAGGTGCAGGAGTGCTACAAGACGTTTATCCGCGGGATGCTGGATATTACCGACAACCGGCTGGAGGACCGCATCGTGCCGCCGCCGCGGGTGGTGCGCCACGATGGCGACGATCCCTACCTGGTGGTGGCGGCCGACAAAGGAACGGCGACGTTTTCCGATCTGGCCAATAGTGTGGCCGAGGCCTATGGCTTCTGGCTGGGTGATGCTTTCGCCTCAGGTGGTGCGCACGGCTATGATCACAAAAAAATGGGCATCACCGCGCGCGGGGCCTGGGAGTCAGTCAAGCGACATTTCCGCGAGCTGGATATGGACATCCAGAAACGCGACGATTTCACCGTGATCGGTATCGGTGATATGTCCGGTGACGTATTCGGCAACGGCATGCTGCTGTCGCGCCACATCAAACTGGTGGCGGCATTCAACCATTTGCACATCTTCCTGGATCCCGATCCCGACACCGAGCGCAGTTTTGGCGAACGCGAGCGTTTGTTCCAGTTGCCCCGCTCAAGCTGGGACGATTATGACCAGAGCCTGATTTCGGCGGGGGGTGGTGTCTATCCGCGCACGGCCAAGTCGATTCCGATATCGCCCGAAGTGCGCCGCGTTATGGGAATTCACGACACCCGACTGACCCCGATGGAACTGATCAGCCGGTTGCTCAAGGCCCCGGTCGATCTGCTCTGGAACGGTGGCATCGGCACCTACGTCAAGGCCAGCAGCGAGAGCCATGCCGATGTCGGTGACAAGACCAATGACGCCCTGCGGGTCAACGGCAACGAGTTGCGCTGCAGGGTCGTGGGCGAAGGCGGTAACCTGGGCTTCACGCAACTCGGCCGAATCGAGTATACCCGCCAGGGCGGCCGGATGCTGACCGACGCGATTGATAACTCGGGCGGGGTCAATTGCTCGGACCACGAGGTCAACATCAAGATCCTGCTGGATCAGGCGGTCACGGCAGGCGATATGACGACCAAGCAGCGTAACGAACTGCTTGCGGCAATGACCGATGAGGTGGGTGATCTGGTACTCCGGCAGAATTACCTGCAGCCGGAGGCGATCAGCGTGACCCGGTCGGTGGCGACCGAGGTGCTGGGTGAGCACGCCCGGGTGATTCGCGCGCTGGAGCGCAGCGGCAAGCTTGACCGGGCGCTGGAGTTCCTGCCCGATGCCGAGCAGTTGGCGGAACGTGAGGCCGCTGGCGCGGGCCTTACCGGGCCTGAACTGGCGGTGCTCCTGGCCTACGGCAAGATCTCCTTGTTCGAGGCGCTGTGCAGTTCCGACGTGCCCGAGGATTCATTCCTGCAGCGTGAATTGCTGACCTATTTCCCGACGCCACTGCGGGAGCGGTTCAGCGAGCGCATGCAAACCCATCCGTTGCGGCGCGAGATCATTGCCACCTGTGTCACCAATAGTGTGCTCAACCGTATGGGCAGCACTTATGTGATCCGGATCCAGGAGGATAGCGGTGAGACCGCGCCCGAAATTGCGCGGGCCTACAGCGCGGCCCGGGAGATCTTCGGTGCCCGCCGACTGTGGCAGCAAATCGATGCGCTGGACACCCAGGTACCGGCCGACATCCAGATCCGCATGCATCTGGCCAGCCGCCGCCTGCTGGAAAACGCCAGTCTGTGGTTGCTGCGCAACCGCCGCTCTCCAATTGATATCGAAGCAGTGGTCGGTCAGCTGAGCGGCGGCGTGCAGGAGATGGGGGCCGTCTTACCGGGTCTGCTGCGGTCCGCGCAGCAGGAGGAGTTCGAGCAGAGCTTGCAGAGTTACGTCGGCGCCGGCGTATCAGAGGAGCTGGCCCGGGCGATAGTCAGTCTGCCGGTGTTGTATTCGGCGCTCGACATCACCGATGTCGCGGTACAGAGTGATCTGCCCGTCACCGAGGTCGCCGGCATCTACTTCGGTCTGGCCGAGCAGCTGCAGATTACCTGGCTCTACGACAGTATCGGCAACCTGCCGGTTACCACCCACTGGCAGCGGCGGGCGCGGGCAGCACTGCTGGACGGCCTGTACGATCAGGGCCGCACCCTGACCGCCGATGTGCTGCGCTCCAGTCCGCCCGAGGTGCCGGTGGAGGAGAGACTGGAACAGTGGCTGGAGCGTAACAAGGCCTTGATCGATCGCTGCCTGACCATGTTCAGCGATCTGCAAACGGCCGGACAACCCGATCTGGCGATGCTGTCGGTGGCCTTGCGAGAGACCGGCAATCTGGCCCAGGCCGTCTGACGCCGCGTCGCGGGGCCGGAGTGCACTGCGCTGGTGCCGGGCGCACCCGACTGGCACAGGTGCGTGGGTGATGGCTGGCCACGCGGGTGCTGACGGGTACTGGGCGGTAGCCCGATGCCCGTTTTGTTTATTGCTATCTAATGGATTTTAAAGTGATTATTGACAGCTGGCGTAGTGGACCACGAGGGATTGGCATTGCGCTTGCTTAAGCTACCCTGCACGTGCCTGCCAAGGGCGTGCAATAGAAGTCTGCGATAGTGGGGTTTCTTCCTCTGGATTGGCCCGTTTCCCGACGGGCCATTTTTAGTTCAGGTTGTCACGGAACGCCATCTGGCCTACGCTTAAGCGGCACTGACGGCGTTACAATCCAGCAGGTTAGACAATGTTCAAGTTTATCATCGGCTTGATGTTCGGTTTCATCTTCGGTTGGCTGTTCGGCACCCGCCGGCGGTCGACACCCACGCGTTCGGGGCATTGACCGAACTGAGCGACAGGACCGGCGGGCGCTGCCCCGCATAGGCGATTTGGAAAACCGGACCGCGGGGGCGGGCGCTGGAGCGCATCATGGATAACGCCGCCTTCGTGGACTGGTTCCGCGCGGCGGGCCCTTACATCAATGCCCACCGCGGGCGCGTTTGCGTGCTCGGCTTCGGTGGCGAAGCGATCGCGGATGCTAAGTTCGACGCCCTCATCCACGATATTGCGTTACTTCACAGCCTTGGCCTCAAGCTGGTGTTGGTCCACGGTGCCCGTCCGCAGATCGAGGCCCGTCTGGCGCAGGCCGCAATCACGCCGCGTTACGTCGCCGGCTTGCGTATCACCGACAGTTCGGCATTGCCGCTGGTAAAAGAGGCTGTCGGACAAGCGCGCATCGCGGTTGAAGCGCGGTTGTCGATGAGCATGGCTAATTCCCCTATGCATGGGGCCCGGTTACGGGTGGCATCAGGCAATTTTGTTATCGCCCGACCGCTCGGGGTGCGCGCCGGTGTCGACTATTGCTTCACCGGCGAGGTCCGGCGCGTCGATACGACAGCAATCCGTGGTTGGCTGGACAGCGGGTCGCTCGTGCTGTTGTCTCCACTGGGCTATTCGCCGACCGGCGAGGTATTCAATCTGGCGGCCGAGGATGTGGCCACCGCGACCGCTGCGGCACTGCGTGCCGACAAACTGATGCTGCTGTATGAGGGCGCTGACCTAATGGCGGCCGGCGGTGACCTGATCCGCGAACTGGGTCTGGCGGAGGCCGTTCGGCTGAGTGGCGAGGCCAGTCAGCCGGAAGCCGTTCGTCGGCATCTGGGGCAGGGCTTGCGGGCCTGCCGGGCCGGGGTGCGGCGCGTGCATCTGTTGCCGCGGCGTCAGGATGGGGCGTTACTGCTGGAACTGTATACCCGCGACGGTGTGGGTACCATGCTTAACGCCGACAGCTATGAGGGACTGCGACAGGCCACCATCGACGATGTCGGGGGGGTCGTCGGATTGATCCAGCCGCTCGAGGAGGCCGGCATTCTGGTGCGGCGTTCACGCGAGCGGTTGGAGGTCGAGATCGAGCGTTTTCTGGTGCTCGAGCGCGACGAGGCGATTATCGGCTGTGCGGCGTTATACCCGTTTGCCGCCGAGCAGGTCGCTGAGCTGGCCTGCCTGGCAGTGGCCAGCGAGTACCGTAACGGCGGCCGCGCCGACGTCCTTTTGCGGCGGACCGAGGAGCTGGCACGTCAGCAAGGGCTGCAGCAGTTGTTTGTGCTGACCACCCGCACCGCACACTGGTTTCAGGAGCGCGGTTTCCGTCCCGCGGCGGTTGCCGAACTGCCGGTCCGGCGTCAGGCCCTGTACAATTGGCAACGCGCATCCAAGGTGTTCATCAAGTCGCTGTGAGCGCCACTCGGGTTCCGCCCGCCGGCCCAGTCGTTATACACTGATTCCACAACTACGTTCCGATTGAGATTGGGAGCAACGATGTCCAGGCGCAGCCTGCTTTACGTCGTGGTATTGCTGTTGAGCGGCTGCGGCCAGAAAGGACCGCTCTACCTGCCGCAACCGGCGCCGAAGCAGCCGCACCGGAAGCGGGACTGAGAGGGTGGACTGTTTCGCGTACCGGGATGGTGAACTTTATGCCGAGGAGGTGGCCGTAAGCCGGCTGGCAGCGGATTTCGGCACACCCACTTATATCTATTCGCGCGCGGCTATCGAAGCCCAGTGGCAGGCATTCGATCAGGCCTTTGCCGGCCATCCGCATCTGATCTGCTATGCGGTCAAGGCCAATGGCAACCTGGCGGTGCTCAATGTGCTGGCGCGGCTGGGTGCGGGTTTTGATATTGTCTCGCGGGGCGAACTGGAGCGAGTCCTGACCGCCGGTGGCGAGCCGAGCCGGGTGATCTTCTCCGGCGTCGGCAAGCGGGCTGACGAGATCGTGCAGGCGCTGCAGGTCGGTATTCGCTGTTTCAACGTTGAATCTGCCGCCGAGCTCGAGCTGCTGGCCCGGCTGGCCGGCGAACAGGGCACTGTTGCGCCGGTGGCGCTGCGGATCAATCCCGACGTCGATGCCGGGACCCATCCTTACATCGCCACAGGGCTGCGCGACAATAAATTCGGTATTGCCATCGACCAGGCGCTGGCCATTTACCAGCGGGCGGCCGCGTTGCCGAGCGTGCGTATCAGCGGACTGGACTGCCATATCGGTTCCCAGCTGACGCGCAGCACACCGTACGTGGATGCACTGCAACGGTTGCTGCGGCTGGTCGACGCGCTTGCGGCCAACGGCATTGTCCTTGATCACCTCGATCTGGGCGGGGGACTGGGCATCCGTTATCGCGACGAACTGCCTCCCACTCCGGTCGAACAGGCTGGCGCGTTGCTGGGTCAGCTGGCGGGGCGCGAGTGCGAGCTGATCCTGGAGCCGGGCCGGGCGATCGTCGGCAATGCCGGTATTCTGCTGACCCGGGTCGAGTTGCTCAAGCATACTGCCGCCAAAAATTTTGCGGTGGTCGATGCTGCAATGAACGATATGCTCCGGCCGGCGCTGTACAGTGCCTGGCAAAACATTATTCCGGTCCGGCCGCGGCCTGACGTCACCCGCGCCTACGACGTGGTGGGGCCGGTCTGCGAGTCGGCCGATTTCCTCGGCAAGGACCGGCAGCTGGCACTGGTGGCCGGGGATCTGTTGGCGGTGTGCTCAGCCGGAGCTTACGGTTTTGTAATGAGTTCGAACTACAACAGCCGGCCGCGGGCCGCCGAGGTGATGGTCGACGGCGAGCGGGCGTTCGAGGTCCGCCGGCGCGAGACGCTGACCGAATTGTATGCCGGCGAGAGTCTGCTGCCGTGAGGCTGCGATTCACCAAGATGCAGGGTCTGGGCAACGACTTCGTGGTCATCGACGGGGTACGCCAGCAGGTCACGCTGAGCGCCGGCCAGGTGCGCTGGCTGGCCGACCGCCATTTCGGTATCGGCTGCGATCAGTTATTGTTGGTTGAGCCGGCTGCCGGGCCTGGCGTTGATTTCCGCTACCGGATCTTCAACGCCGACGGCGGCGAGGTCAGCCAGTGTGGCAACGGGGCCCGCTGCTTTGCCCGTTTCGTGCGCGAGCAAGGCCTTACCGACAAGGACCGTATCACCGTGGCGACCCGAACCGGACGGATGACGCTTCAGATCCAGCCCGACGATCAGGTCACGGTGGCCATGGGTGCCCCGCGCTGGGCCCCAGCGGAGATCCCGTTCACGGCCGGCACCGAGGCACTGCGTTATCCGGTGACCATCGCTGGCCGGGATGAGGCGATCGGGGCGGTATCCCTGGGGAATCCGCATGCGCTGCTGCAGGTGGTGGACGTGGACCATTTTCCGGTGGCTGAAGTGGGTGCGCGGATCGGCGCGGACCCACGGTTTCCGGAAGGGGTTAACGTCGGTTTCATGCAGCCGCTGGATCGCCACCGCATCCGGCTGCGGGTATTCGAGCGCGGCGCCGGGGAAACGCTGGCCTGCGGTAGCGGTGCCTGCGCGGCGGTGGTGATCGGTCAGCGCTGGGGGTTGCTGGAGCGGACGGTGCAGGTCGAGTTGGCCGGTGGTACGCTGACGGTGGACTGGCCGGGTGGTGCAGAACAGGTGATGATGACCGGGCCGGCGGCCCGGGTGTTCGAGGGGGAAATCGAGCTATGAGTGATGCGGCGGAACAGCCTGAACAGGCGCTTGAGCGGCGGATAGCAGCCTATCTGGGAAAACATCCCGACTTCTTCGAGCGTCATCTTGATGTGCTCGAACAGTTGCGTATTCCGCACCCGTGTCGTCCGGCTGTCTCGTTGCTGGAGCGCCAGCTGGCAAGGCTGCGGGAACAGAATGCGGGCTCTGCGCGTGCGTTTGCAGGAGCTGCTCCAGGCGGCGCGGGCCAATGACGGTCTGGCCGAGCGCATGCACAACCTGCATCTCGCCCTGATCGAGTCGCGTAGCCTGGATGATCTGACAGTGGCGGTGCTGGGCGTGTTGCGGGATGATTTTAACGCCGACTTCACGGCCTTGCGCCTGGTGACGCGACAGCCGCTGCTGGATGACGCCACCCGTTTGGCGCCGGCGGCGCTGGAGGCGTTGCGTCCGCTGTTGCGCGGCGGCCGGCCGTGGTGTGGGCGGGTCAGTCCGCAGCGGGCCCGCTGGCTGTTCGATGATGCGGCCCCTGAGGTCGGCTCGGCGGCGCTGGTGCCGTTGCGGGCCGGTGGCGACTGGCAGGGTTTGCTGGCCATCGGCAGCCGCGACGTGGAACGTTTCGCCGCCGGGCTGGGTACAGTTTACCTGGGGCGCATTGGCGAGCTGGTCAGCCAGGCGCTCAACCTCTATCTTTATCCCAGCGATTCGGCGGCTTCGTGATGGCCACGGGCGGGCCGGACTCACTCCGTTGAGGGGTCGGCGAACAGCCAGCGGTCAAGTTGCTGGCGCAGCGTGTCCGCGCCATGCCGGTCCAGAACTGAAAACAGCTGGACGCTGGAGTGCGGATACGTCTGCAAGGCGTGGCTTACCTTGTGCAGCGTCGCTGTGGCAGCCCCGCGACGCAGTTTGTCGGCCTTGGTTAACAGCACGTGCACTGCCAGTGCCCGGCTGGCGCTCCAGTCCAGCAACTGGCGGTCGAGTTCAGTCAGCGGATGGCGAATGTCCATCAGCAGCACCAGGCCGATCAGCGAGCGCCGCTGGTTCAGGTAGCGCTCCAGCAGCTTGTGCCAGTGCTGGCGCACAGTGGCCGGCACCTTGGCGTAACCGTAGCCGGGCAGGTCGACCAGGTAACGGTCGGGGGCGATTTCGAAGAAGTTCAACAGTTGGGTGCGGCCCGGGGTCTTGCTGGTGCGGGCGAGACCGCGCTGACCGGTAAGCAGGTTCAGGGCGCTCGATTTGCCGGCATTGGAGCGACCGGCAAAGGCGACTTCGAGGCCGTTATCGGCCGGTAGCTGAGGCAGGGCGTCGACGCTCAGCAGGAACCGGGTATGGTGATAGTGATTATCCATTTTTTTGACCTGAATGTCAGAATTTGAAAGATACCTGCTGAACTGGTCTATAATTTCTGGGTTTTAATAACAGCAAGATCCGGTTTCGCACCGGCTTCCGCCCTTTACATTGCAGCGGCGCCCTGTGCCCGCGTCAAGCTTCGAACCACGGGAGTTCTGCGTGACGACAAAAACCATTATTGTGCTCGCCGCCAGCTGCGCGCTGTTGCTGGGTTCAGTATCGGCTTTCGCTGCGGGTGATGCGGCTGCCGGTAAACAGAAATCAGCCACTTGCGCAGCGTGTCACGGTGCTGACGGAAACAGTACCAATGCCCAGTACCCGAAATTGGCCGGGCAGCACGCCAGCTACCTGTATAAGGAACTGAAGAACTTCAAGCAGGGAAAACGGGTCAACGTCATCATGCAGGGCATGGTGAAGAGCCTCAGCGACAAGGACATGCAGGATCTGGCAGCGTATTTCTCACAACAGACCATCAAGCCGGGGGTGGCCGATCCGAAGCTGGTCGCCCAGGGTGAGCAACTGTATCGTGGTGGCGATGCCAAGCGCGGCATCCCGGCCTGTAGCGGTTGCCACGGGCCGGCCGGACGTGGCAATCCGCTGGCCCGGTTTCCGCGCCTGGCGGGTCAGCATGCCGAATACGTGGCCAGTCAGCTGAAGATGTTCCGCTCCCGGCAGCGCGCCAACGATCCCAATGGCATGATGCGTGGGGTGGCGGCCAACATGACCGACCAGGAAATTGCCGCGGTGGCGTCCTACATCCAGGGACTGCGCCATTAATACCGTTTGTCCGCCGGTTGGGTGCCGGCGGACGCAATACTGGATATGAGGAATCCGCTATGACGTTGACGCGACGCGAGTTGCTCGGCGGCGCCGCGTGGGTTGCGCTGGCCGCCCCGCTGGTGCGGCGGGCCCAGGGAGCCACGTTTCGGGAAGGGGTGAATTACGCGCGCCTGGCGCAGCCCATGACAGTGGGCGACGGCAAGCATCAGGAGGTGGCGGAGATGTTCTCCTATCGCTGCCCCCATTGCTTCCATTTCGAGCCGACAGTGGAGAAATGGCTGCAGAGCAAACCGGCCAACGTCGATTTCTATCGGGTACCGGTGGGATTCGGTCGTTCCTCCTGGCAGCTGCTGCAGCGCGTCTACTACGCGGTCCAGGAGATCGGCGCGTTGAATGTCGGCCTCAGTCGGGCGATTTTTGCCGCCATTCACGTCCAGGGCAAGCCGCTTGCCAACGAGACCGAGATCGTTGACTTTCTGGCCAGCCAGGGTGTCGACAAGGCCAGGTTCAAGCAGGCGTTCGGGTCGTTCGCCGTGCAGACCCGGGTCAAGCGGGCGCAACAGCTGGTGATGCGCTATCAGATTGATGGCGTACCGTCGTTGATCGTCGACGGGACCTACAAGATCACCGGCCAGATGGCAGGCAGCAACGACGCCATGCTCGAGGTGGCCGAGTTCCTGCTAAAACAGAACGCCGAACAATACCAGGCCGCGGCGTCCAGTGGCTGAGTCGATGGCGCCGTGAATGTCTCTGCCGAACCACCTGCGGCTGCTTAGCTACAACATCCAGAGCGGCCTTTCCACCACCCGCTACTCGGATTACCTGACCCGCAGCTGGCGCCACGTGGTGCCGGTGCCGTCGCGGATGGAGAACCTCGACGCCATCGCCACGCTGATCGCCGACTACGATATAGTCGGGTTGCAGGAAATCGACAGCGGCAGCCTGCGCAGCGGCTTCCTCAATCAGGTCAAGTATCTGGCGGACCGGGCCGGGTTTGCCTACGTCTATGATCAGGCCAACCGCCGGATCGGGGTTATTTCGCAGCACTGCAACGCAATGCTCAGCCGCTGTGTCCCGAACAAGATCGCGGAACACAAGCTGCCGGGCCTGATTCCCGGGCGCGGAGCGCTGCATGTGAGCTTTGGTCAATCGCCGAGCACGCTGGACATCTTTATTCTGCACCTGGCGCTTGGTCCGCGCGGTCGGCGCCAGCAGATCCGTTATCTGGCAACGCTGATCAGGCGCTATCCCCACGTCGTTGTGATGGGCGATCTCAACTGCCGCTCGGAAAGCCGCGAAATGGCGTTGCTGCTGGCGCTGGCCGATCTGCGTGAGCCGCATCCCAACCTGTACACTTTCCCCAGCTGGCGCCCCACCCGCCAGCTCGACCATATCCTGGTGTCGCCCTCGATCGAGGTCGTTCGGGCACAGGCGCTGCCCTACCAGTATTCTGACCACCTGCCGCTCGAAGTGGAGATCGTGGTGCCTGAGGCCGTGCGGGCCGCGGCCGAAGCCGAAGCCTGAGGCGGGAGGCGAGACGGGTTTTGTTTGCTAGGCAACCGAGGTACGGGGAACGCACTATGAGTTTCAAGGTCGACAAGAGCGACGCCCAATGGCGGGAACTGCTTACCGATGAGCAATATCAGGTGACCCGGCGGAAGGGCACTGAACGGGCCTTCACCGGGCCCTACCATGATTGCAAGGAGGCCGGCGTCTACCGCTGCGTGTGCTGCGGCAATACCCTGTTCGACGCTGCGACCAAATTCGACTCCGGTACCGGCTGGCCCAGCTATTGGGAGCCCATTGGCGAAGACCATGTCTTGACCGAGGAAGATCGCAGCTGGTTCATGCGTCGCACCGAGGTCTTGTGCAGCGCCTGCGGTGCCCATCTGGGACATGTATTTCCGGACGGACCACCTCCGACAGGGTTGCGCTATTGCATCAATTCGGCCGCGCTGAAGCTGGACACCAACAGTGCGGGTCCGGACCCGGGTGAATCCGGCTTCACGGATTGACGTTTAACCTGAAACGCCGGCCCTGATAGTCGAGAATCGCACCGTCGGCTGAAATCTGCTGCAGCAGCAGTCCCGGGCGCAGCCAGTCGCCCTGGCGGTAGCGCCGGTCGTTGATGATCACGAAGCGTTGCCCTGGCTGGGCGCTAAACACGGTGATATCGAGTTGCAGCGGGCCCAGTTGATGGCGCAATGCTGGCGGCAGCTGAGCGTAGGGCTGCGGTCGGGTACTGGCCAGCGGATGGGATGCGACGACGACAGGCTCGGCTGGTCTGGTGGCCGTTGAGTTCGCCGCCGCAGCAGGGCCGGCACCTGGGTGATCGGGGCGCCATGACCGGAGCGTCAGCCAGCTAACAGCAGTGGCTGCCAGCAGCCCCACCAGCAGCCCGGTGCCCAGCCAGCCGTGGTAGCGCCTTGGCGCCACCGCCGGTGGTGTGGCCTCCAGTAGCGGTACCTGGCCCAGCCGGCGCTCGCGCTCGGCTTTGTTCAGGGCATCAAGGATGTAGGACACGTTGGTACTCCTCAGGCCGTATCGCCAGCGGGTGGCTGTAGCAGTGGTGTGGCGGGCGACGGGGCGAGATTGTTCAGCAGCAGCATGGTGTGGGCGCCGACCAGCCCGTCCACGGCCAGATCGTGGCGCCGTTGAAACCGCCGGACCCGTTGCTCCAGCGCCTGGCCAAAGTGCACCGGGCCGGGCTGGTGTAACCGCTGACGCAGCCAGTTTACCGCCGGATCGTGACTCCCCGGCCGCAGCAGGCGGTGCTCGGTTGGTGGCCGCCACAACAACAACAGTGAACCGTTCCACAGCGATCGAAGCTTGTTGGTCGATACCTGGATCGACTCCGAATGCAGCACCAGCGTGGCGTGATTGGCGTCCAGTGTCTGCAACAGCACGCGATGTGCCTGACCCGCGTTGTCGCTCAGCTCAAGCAGTGCCGGCCGGTTGAAACGCCGCAGCATGGCCCAGTCGGTGTGGGCGCGCAGACAGCGCAGGCCATGTCGCGTAACGGCGCCGCAGGGGTTGGCCGCATGCGCCAGTGCGCCGGGCAGATGCCATAGCCGCAGCAAACCCGGCCAGCCGCCGCGGGCTGGCGTCTGCCGCAGCAGAGCGGCCAGATCGGTGGGTCGGCTGACCGCCGCGCTCGGGGCCGGCGGCGGCTGCGTGGGTAGAGTGCGCCTGCCCGCGGGAGGCGCGGTGGTGGACCGTGACTGCAGCCGGTTTGCCACCGCCGGCTGGGGTGCCGCCGCGGCCTGGCGGTGTGGCCGGGCCGGCGCGGATTCGTGCCAGAGCGGGCTGCGGTCAAGTGCGCCGGCTGCTATCGCGAGTACGAGACTGACCCCGGCGGCCCAGCCGGCCACCCGGCGCCAGCGCCGCTGCGGGGTCAGTATTTCACGCGCGGCATGCCATACCACTGCGGCGCCAGCGCGACGCTGATCACGGCTGTAGGCCCCCAACAGGGCGCGGTCCGCAATGATGTTGAGCAGCCGCGGCAGGCCGCGGGCGTAGTGCTGCAGCAGCAGGCGGGCCGGTGCCGACAACAGGTCGGGGTGGCCGCCGGCAGTACGCAGCCGGTGTTCCAGGTAGGCGTTGGCGTGGCGGCGGTCCAGGGCCTGCAGGTGATACCGTGCGGTGATCCGCTGCGCCAGCTGGCGGAGTTCGGGCCGGGCCAGTTGACGCCGCAGTTCCGGCTGACCGACCAGGATCATGCGCAGTAGTTTGTGGCGATGGGTCTCCAGATTGGTCAGCAGGCGTACCTGTTCCAACACCTCGCGGCTCAGATTCTGAGCTTCATCTATGACTACCACGGTCTGACGGCCGGCAGCGTGAGCCGTTAACAGATGGCGATTGAGCGTGTCGACCAGTTGTTTAAGGCTGGCACCGGGCGGGTAGTCCACGTCGAGCTCGTCGCACAAGGTGGCCACAAATTCCGCCACAGTCAGCTGCGGATTAAGGCATAGGGCGACGTCGACGTAGGCCGGACACTGGGCCAGCAGGGCCCGGATCAGCGTGGTTTTGCCAGTGCCGACCTCGCCGGTGAGCTGCACAAACCCACCGTCCTCGCCGAGACCGTACAACAGATGCGCCAGTGCTTCACGGTGGCCGGGGCTCAGATACAGATAACCGGGATCGGGTGTCAGCGCGAAGGGCGGTTCGCGCAGACCGAAGTGGGCAGCATACATGGTAATGGCGGTAGTCTACGTTACAATGATGCGCGACATGCAATGGTTATTATAGGGTTTCACCGGATGGATGGCGCCGCGCTGCAGGAGAAATGGGACCAGCGTTACCGCAAACGTGACCAGGCACCGGCGCCGGCCCGGGTGCTGGCCGACAACCGCCATCTGCTGCCAGCCACCGGGACGGCGTTGGACCTCGCGTGCGGCCTGGGTGGCAACGCCTTGTGTCTGGCAGCCGCGGGGCTGGTGACCCAAGCCTGGGACTTATCGCCCGTGGCCATCGCCAAGCTTGCGGGCTTTGCCGCCGAGCAGGGTGTGGCGCTGCACGCGACGGTACGGGATGTCATTGCGGCACCGCCAGCGCCGGCCAGTTTTGATGTCATCGTGGTCAGCTGGTTTCTCGAGCGTAGCCTGGCACCGGCGTTGACCGCCGCGCTGCGGCCCGGCGGGCTGCTGTTTTATCAGACGTTCACCGCGGTCCGGGTTGATCCGATCGGTCCTGACAATCCCCGCTTTCGGCTTGACGACGGTGAGTTGCTGGATCTGTTTCCGCTGCTGCGGCCCCGGGTCTATCGTGACGAAGGGCGGCTCGGTGATCGCGGCCAGGGCTGGCGTAACGCCGCGTTACTGGTGGCCGAGCGGGTGGCGCCATGAGCCAGGCCTTGATCGCGCGTTTCGAGGCTATGCTGGAGCGTGGCCAGGACAGTGCACTACTGCGTTTCAGTCTGGGCAATGCCTGGCTTAACAACGGTGACGCCGCCGCGGCGGCGCGCCATTTGCAGGAGGCAGTGCGGCACAATCCGGATTACTCCGCGGCCTGGAAACTGCTGGGCAAAGCCTTAACTGCAGCGGACCTTCCGGCTGCGGCGATGGCGGCGTATCAGGCGGGTATCGCCGCCGCCGGACGCCAGGGCGATGTGCAGGCGGGTAAGGAGATGCGCGTGTTCCTCAAGCGCTTGCAGAAGCCATCGGGCTGAAGCCCTGACTAATACAGCGGCGCCCAGCCCGGCGGCCGGCGCTTGAACCGCTTGTAGCTCCACAGGTACTGTTCCGGCCGCCGTCGAATGGCCTGCTCGATGGCCGCGTTGAGGGTGGCGGCCGAGGTTTCCAGGTCGGCCTGGCTGACCGCGTCCGGCAGCCGCTGATAGTGCAGCCGGTAGCCCCGGCCCCGGCTCAGCCGCTCGGCATAGAGCAGAAAAACGGGCGTATGGCGTTTGCTGGCCAGCCGCGATAGCAGCACCATGGTGTTAGTAGGTTGGCCGAAGAAAGGGACATAGAGGCCGCCTTCCGGGCCGGGATCCTGATCCGGCAGGATTCCGAGCGCGGTACCGTTATGGAGTCCCTCAAGCAGCTGACGCACACCCCGGGAGGTGGTCGGCACCAGCCGCGCACCCAGGCGGCCGCGGCGCTGGCTGATCAACTGGTCCAGGGCACTGCCCAGGCGGCTGGGGCGGTACAAGGTTGTCAGCGGGCCGCGGCTGGACAGATACAACCCGGCCATTTCCCAGGCTCCCAGATGCGGGGTGATCGCAATCGCCCCCCGGCCTTCCGCCAGCGCGCTGTCCCAGGCGGCTTCGTTGGCCACCGCGCGCACCAGCCGTAACGCCCGCTGGCCGTTCCACAGCAACAACGGTCCCAGCTCCAGAACCGTCTTGCTGGTTTCGATCAGACTGCGCCGTAGCAACCGGCGATGGCCGGACGCACTAAGCTCCGGCAGGCACACCCGCAGGTTGATGGCAGCAACGCGACGCTGATTGTTGGGCAACAGCCACAGCAGCATGCCGACGCCGACCCCGGCTGCATGTAGCAGCGGCAGAGGCAGCCGGGCACAGCCACGCAGCGCGCCGATAGCGAGCGCCGTCTTCCAGCTCATTCGGGTGGATCCAGCTCCCCCGAGTAGTCATGGGCAAGAATCTCGCAGGCGCGATCCACGTCGCGCGGGGCCACCTGCAGCTTGATACCGCCGACAGCGATGCTGTAGAGCCAGTCAGTTTGCACCAGATGCTGGTCGGCCAGGTGGGCCTCGACACCCTCCACCCGGAGCCGGCCACGGGCGATCTCGGCATCCGGCCAGAAATCATAGGTGGCGACGGTGACCCGGTTCACGTCACTGGACCGGCTTGGAGGTCGCGGAGCCAGCGCCCGGCGCGGTGTTGCTGCCGTCGTCGTCATTGAAGTCGAACGATGGCCGAGGGCTCTGGCCGTCGTTGACCAGGTTGCGGCGCCGCTGCAGGTAGGCCTCGCGCTGGAAAGTGTAGGGATCGAGGGCGGCCTGTTCCAGTAGGTCGCTGGCCCGGAGCAGATTGGCCCGGGCGTTGACGATATATAAGCCGGCCAGGCCATAGCGGGCAGCGGCGGCATTGAGATAGCTGACCGGATCCAGCAGGTAACCGTCGACCGGCCAGCTCCACACGTCGCGGGTAGTGCTGGAGCCCAGCAACGGCAGCACCAGATAATAGCCTTCGCCCACCCCCCAGTAGCCCAGGGTCTGACCAAAATCCTCGTGATGCTTGGGCAGGCCGGCCGGTGTGGCGATATCAACCAGGCCACCGAGGCCAAAACTGGAGTTGTATATGACCCGCTGACCATCGACGATCGCCTGCTGGAATTTCAGCTGCAGCACATCGTTGGCGAAGATGTAGACATCGTGCAGATTGCCGAAGAAATTGGTGACCGCGCGTCGTACGAACGACGGCGTGACTTTTTGATAGGTGGTCGCCACCGGTTTGAGTACGTGCCGATCGACCTGCTGGTTGAATTCGAACATGCTGCGGTTGAACGGTTGCAGCGGATCGCTGGCGTCATCGGCCTGGGCCAACAGTGGACTGGCCAGCAGCCCCAGCAACAGCAACAGCGCCAGAAAGGTATTGCAACTACGCGCGACAAAAGGCTTCATGGGCGGCGTCCGTGAGTCTCAACGAAACAGCGCGATGGGATCAAATGAGGAGAAACCCTATCCGGAAATAGATGACAGTCCATGCCTAATTAACCTTAGCATGTTCTGCCAGCCTGGCAAACAGCCCGGAGGTGCTGCCACCCGACTGGGGCGGCGGGCTTTTGCGTGGGCCGGTCAGGCCACGCCTGCGTGCAATCGGGCATTGATGGTGCGCAACGCCTGCTGGAAGTCATCCGGCAGCAATGCGATACCGCTGTCGGCCAGTTCACCGCCGTGGCGGCTGGTCAGACGGCCGCCGGCGAACACCGGAACGGTGGCCGCCGGCGCCAGCTCGGCGAGTTGGGCCATGATGGCCGGTCCCGGATAGACCACCGCCGCCAGTACGATGGCCTGTGCCGCGATGCGCCCGGCGACGGCCGCAAGCTGATCGAGCGGTGTGTTGGCACCCAGCAGCACCACCCGGTAATTCCACTCCAGTGCCACCAGGGTGAACAGCAGCAGGCCGACATCGTGGTGTTCACCGGGCAAACAGGCGGCCAGCAGCATGGGGCCATCCTGGTGGCGATTGCTATGATGCAGTCGGGCACCCAGTTTGTTGCGCAGGAACACACTGAAGAAATGCTCCTCGGCGACCCCGGTGCCGTGTCCACGCTGCCACCGCCAGCCCAGCTCCTGCAGCAGCGGCACGATCAGGCGGCCGGTGACCACATCGATGGGATAGAGCGCCAGAATCTCGCTGTAATGTTCGTCGAGTGCGTTTTCATCGAAACGCTGGATCGACTCCAGCATGCGTTCCTGATAGGGAGCCCACAGTTCGAAGCGCTGCTGCGACTGCTTCTGATCGGCAGCCGGCGGCTGTTGGGCACGATTGATAACCTGCTGCACCTGGCCGATCGCCATGCCGCCCTCCAGCAGGGTGACCACCTGATTGATCAGCGCAATGTCTGCCATGCTGTACAGCCGGTGGCCCTTGGGCGTGCGGGTTGGTCGGATCAGCTTGTAGCGCCGTTCCCAGGCCCGGAGCGTGACCGGATTGACCCCGGTCATGCTTGACACCGTGCGAATCGGCACCAGGCTGTCAGCGGGTAGCTGATGAGGTTGCAGGCGCTGCTGATCGGTCATGGCGCTGACATATCACGCGGGTATCAGGTCCATCGATTATAGATAAATTGTACAAATAATTTCGCAGGCCCGCTGTGCTGCGGGTTAAGGGCCTCATACCTGTCGACCCAGCATGTTCAGCAGATCCAGGATATGCCGCGTGTTGGCGCCCAGGTCGGCTTTGCCGACCCGCGAGCTGGACTGAATGTGGATTGCCGTACCCCGGTTGGTGGCTTCGAGCTGGACGATGATGTCATCCTTGAAGCGCAGCAGCGCTGTTTCGGCCACCGCGTGCAGCCGGTGGTGGCGGGCATCGCTTTCGACCAGCTCCCAGCCGAGCAGCTCCACGGTCAGTTCCAGCCGGGTGAACAAGGCGCCCGGGGGAATCGGCACGTACGGCAGTTCCAGCTCGGGAAACGGATGATTGGCCCGGGTTTCAGCGACATTCCGGGTCAGGTAGGTGTGCAGCCGGCGCCGCAGACCGGGCGGCGCGCCCACCGGCACATTGTTCAGAATCAGGGCCCCGACCACCAGACAGCCCGCGCCCGCCAGCAGGAACATGACGGTGTGGCTGAGCAACTGGACGCCGACGCCGGTCATCGTTCAGCCCAGATCGCCCCACAGGGTTTGCACCGCGGCCAGTGCAGCCAGGCCAGCGGTTTCTGTGCGCAGAGTCCGCGGACCCAGCCGCAGTGGAACCCAGCCGGCGTGCCGGGCCTGCTCGAGCTCGGCATCGCTCAGCCCGCCTTCCGGACCAATCAGCAGACTGACCGCACCGGTGGGGGCGTGCAGCCCGCTCAGGCCGGTGTCCGCAGCAGGATCGAGCACCAGCGCGGTGTCGTCGCCATGCGGGCGAACCAGCGCGGCGCTCAATGCCAGCACTGGCGTGATCGCGGGCAGCGTATTGCGACTGCACTGCTCGCAGGCACTCTCAATCACCCGTCGCCAGTGGGTCTGGCGGCCAGCGAGCTGCTCAACCACGTGCGGCGGCGGCGTGCGTTCGCACAGCAGCGGCTGGATTTCGCTGACGCCGAGTTCCACGGCCTTCTGCAGGGCATAGTCCATGCGGGCGCCGCGGCAGATGCCCTGCAACAGGCGGATGGGCAATGGCGATTCGGTTCCACAGTTGTGAAACCGGCCGAGCCGCACCCGGGCCCGGCGCCGCTCGACCTGCTCCAGTACCGCGTCGAACTGGCCACCGCTGCCGTCGAATACGGTCACCGGTGCGCCGGCCCGTAACCGCAGGACCCGCACCGCATGGCCGAAGGCCTGGTCGGTCAGCACCACGCATTGCTCGCTGGCGAGCGGTGGGGGTAAAAAAAGCCGTGGTCTGCGCATGGCGGCACATTATGACATGGCCGCTGGCCCGCGTGGCAGGATGGTTGCTCAGGCTCGTGCCGACCGCGTGGCGGACTGCCATCCCCGGTCGGTGCCTTGCCGATTAGGGTCATTGCGCTTACGATCCCGTCGCAGGTGCCGGTGCTGGCTGACGGGGCTGCGGTAGTAGGCCTGCCTGCTGGCCGACAACCGGATGGGTGACACACGCGGAGGAATCCGAATGCTGCTGGGCTGTATCGCCGACGACCTTACAGGAGCCACTGACCTGGCGTTGATGCTGGTGCGCGGGGGTATGCGCACGCTACAGGTCATCGGCGTGCCCGATCCGGCCGCACCGCTGCCGGAGGCCGATGCGGTGGTGGTGGCCTTGAAATCGAGAACCGTGGCGGCGGCGGAGGCGGTTAAGCAATCCCTGGCGGCGGCTGCTGCGCTGCGCGCGGGTGGTGCCCGGCAGCTGTTCTTCAAATACTGTTCGACCTTCGATTCCACCGACGCCGGCAATATCGGGCCCGTGACCGAGGCGCTGCTGGAATACTGTGGCGGCGATCTCACCATTGCCTGTCCGGCGTTCCCGGCCACCGGCCGCACCCTCTACCGCGGTTACCTGTTTGTCGGTGATGTGCTGCTGTCAGAATCGCCGCTGCGCGATCATCCGCTGACCCCGATGCGCGATCCCAACCTGGTGCGGGTGCTGCAGCGCCAGACGGCACTGCCGGTCGGGCTGCTGGGCTACGAGACGGTGGTTCGGGGGACGGCGGCGATCCGGGCCGGTTTCGATCAGGCCCGCCGCGACGCCCGGCGGGTGTTGATTGTCGATGCGCTCAGCGACGAGCATTTACATGCTATCGGCGCGGCCTGTGACGAACTCGCCCTGGTGACCGGTGGTTCCGGTGTGGCCATGGGGCTGCCGGCAAATTTCCGCCGCGCCGGTCTGTTCGAGCCGGCCGAACCGGCAAGCGGGTTTGCCGCGCCTGGCGGGGCGGGCGCCATTCTGGCCGGAAGCTGCTCGGCGGCGACCCGCGATCAGGTGCAGCAGGCGATTGCCGCGGGCATTCCGGCGTGTCAGCTCGATCCGCTGCAGCTTGCGGTCAGTGCCGCGGCATTGCAAGGCGTCGAGTGTTGGGCCCGTGAGCAGCTTTCGGCGGAGCGCCCGCTGCTGCTCTACTCGACCGCCGATCCGAGCGTCGGTCGGCGCTGTGCAGAGCGCGCTCGGGCGCGGGCGCGCCGGCGCCCTGGTCGAACACGCGATGGCGGCGCTCGCGCCAGACTCTGGTGGCGGCCGGCGTGCGCCGGCTGGTGGTCGCCGGCGGCGAGACCGCGGGTGCCGTGGTCGAGGCGCTGGGCGGCCAAGGTACTGCAGATCGGCCAGAGATCGACCCCGGGGTGCCCTGGACGCTGGCGTTGAGCGAGCCGCGTCTGGCGCTGGCACTGAAGTCGGGCAATTTCGGCGGCCCGGATTTCTTCACCCGGGCGTGGGAGCATGCTGGCATGAGTCCCGAGAATCGCATGCGCGAGGCCAATTGCCGGGTCGGCCGTTCGCTGTTCGAGCGGGGCCTGGGCTTCGGCAGTTCCGGCAACATCAGCGTCCGGCTGGAAAGCGACGGCTGGCTGATCACGCCGACCAACCGCGCCTCGGCCGGCTCGACCCGGTCCGGTCGCCCGGCTTGACCGGGACGGCGCGTGGCTCGCCGGCGACCGCCGACCAAGGAGGACGTCCTGCACCGCGGCGATGTACAGAGCGACAGCGCACCGGGGCCGTGGTGCATCTGCATTCGACCCACTCGGTCGCGGTCAGTCCTGTCTCGCCGGTATCGATCCGGGCGATGTGCTGCCACCGCTCACTGCCTATTACATCATGCGGGTCGGGACCGGCTGCCGCTGGTGCCTTATCATCCGCCGGGTGACCCTGGGCTGGCCGCCGCGGTGCGGAGCTTGGCTGGCCGGCACCATGCCGTGCTGCTGGCCAACCATGGCCCGGTGGTGGCCGGCAATACCCTGGACAATGCCACCCATGCGATCGAGGAGCTGGAGGAAACTGCCAGACTCTTTCTGCTGTTGCAGGGTCGGGCGGTGCGCAGCCTGAGCGGCGAGCAAGTCGCTGAACTGCGGCGCCGGTTCGGTTAACGCAGGAGACACAGCAACGTCATGACAGCCCCAATGAGCTACCGGCGACTCGGCCGTAGCGGTTTGCAGGTTGCCCCGATCTGTCTCGGCACCATGATGTTCGGGGGCCGCACCGACGAAAGCGAGGCGCGCAGCATCATCGCCGCGGCCCGCGAAGCCGGGGTCAATTTCATCGATACCGCCGACCTGTATGCCGGCGGCCGCTCCGAGGAAATCGTTGGCCGTGCCATCGCCGCGGAGCGTCACTACTGGGTGGTGGCGACCAAGATCGCCAACCATGCCGCCGAGGGGCCCAATGGCCGCGGCCTGTCGCGCAAGTGGCTGCTGGAGGAGGTGCCGCGCAGCCTGGCCCGGCTGGGTACTGATTTTATCGATATCCTTTATCTGCATCGCGAGGATGCCGCCACGCCGGCGGAGGAAATTGTGCGCGCCCTGGGCCAGTTGCAGCGTATGGGGGCAGTGCGCTACTTCGGCGTGTCCAATCACAAGTCATGGCGGTTGGCGCTGCTGCATACCTTGTGTCGCGAGGAGGGCATCGATCCACCGGTGGTCAGCCAGCCGCTATACCACCTGATTAACCGCCAGGCTGAGGTCGAGCACCTGCCGGCCTGCGCTCAGCTGGGCGTCGGCGTGGTCCCTTACAGCCCCTTGGCGCGTGGCGTGCTGACCGGCAAATATTTGCCAGAGCGGGCCCCGCCGGATGGCAGTCGCGCCAGTGTCCGGGACAAACGCATGATGGAAACAGAATTCCGCCGCGACGCCTTGCTGGCCGGTGCGCGTTTCACCGATTATGCCCATGAGCGCGGGGTCGAGCCGACCGCGCTGGCGCTGGCCTGGGTGCTGGCCAATCCGCTCGTGACCGGGTTCGTGGCCGGTCCGCGCACGCTTGAGCAGTGGCAGTCTTATCAGGCCTGTCTGCACGTGAAGCTGAGCGAGCAGGACGAGGCCTTCGTCGATTCCCTGGTACCGCCGGGTCATGTTGCCGGCGGCATCTTCACCGATCCGGCCTATCCCGTGGAAGGGCGGCCCTGCGTGCTATGATCGTAGCGGGATTCCACGGCCGGCGGGGCATGCCGATGAGGAGGACCGGATGAGGCTGCCACAGTTCTATCCCCACGTGCCGCCGTGTGCCATGGAGGCGCTCGATACCCCTGACGAAGCCTTGCGCGAGCTGACGGCGCGTCTGGTGGTGGTGGCCGATAACGATCGCTGGCGCCGCCGGGTGGATGCCTTGTGGCGGAATCTGAGTCGGCGTGAGTTGCCTGAGGGCTGGGGCTTCGAACTGATCCTGGCCGCCTACATCGGCCAGGGCAAGGCGCTGCTGGCGACCGCCACAGCCGGTGCCGCTCAGCTTGCCGGGTTGCGCGACATGACGGCCTTGCTGCAACACGCGCAGGCGCTGCGCCGGCTGCTCACCCGCCACCCGATGGCGGTACCCATCGGCGGCGGCGCTATTAAGAACGAGCGCCGCTCGCCGCTGCCGGTCAACGCCCGTCACGTGATCGACTACGTCAGCGCCGAGGCGGGCCAGCGCCGGAGCCGGCTGCTGGCCGAGCTGGCAGCCGCCGGCGATGACGGGGGTGGCCTGGTGGCGGTCCGTCGTGACATGATCATCCGGACGCTTAACTGGGCGTTTTTCGCCCCCGCTGACGCCAGCGACCTGTTCCGCTGCATTGCCACTGTAACCGAGGCCGTGCTCGACAGCCGGGTTGGCGAACGCGATGTGGCCGCAGCGCTGGCGCCCACTGCCTGACGGATCCGGAGTGAAGATTGCAACCTGGAATGTGAATTCGCTCAAGGCGCGGCTGGCGCATGTGCTGCGCTGGCTGGAGCAGCAGCGTCCCGATGTGCTGGCGCTGCAGGAGACCAAGACCGTCGACGCGCAGTTTCCGGCCACGGCGCTGGCCGAGGTCGGCTATCGGGCAGTCTTTTCGGGGCAGAAGACCTATAATGGCGTCGCCCTGCTGAGCCGGGAGCCCGCCAGCGATGTGGTGACCGAACTGCCGGCCATGGCCGACCCGCAGCGCCGGGTGCTGGGCGCCACGGTGGCGGGGGTCCGGGTGCTCGACCTGTATGTCCCCAACGGGTCCGAAGTTGGCAGCGACAAATACGCCTACAAGCTGGACTGGCTGGGGCAACTGGCGCAGTTCGTGGAGGCAGAACTGGCCGTCCACCAGCGGCTGGTGGTGCTGGGTGATTTCAACATCGCCCCTGACGACCGTGATGTCCATGATCCCGCCGCCTGGGCCGGCAAGGTGCTGTGCAGCGAACCCGAACGGACGGCGTTACAGGCGTTGCTGGCGCTTGGCTTGCGCGACACCTTCCGGCTGTTCGGGCAACCCGATCCGGGCTATAGCTGGTGGGATTACCGGGCGGCTGCTTTTCGCCGCAACCTGGGTTTGCGCATCGATCTGATTCTTGCCAGCAGCGCGCTCAGCGAGCGCTGTACCGGATGCTGTATCGACCGCGAGCCGCGACGCTGGGAGCGGCCCTCCGACCACGCCCCGGTGCTGGCCGAATTCGCCCTGTAACCTCTGCTGCTTTCCTGGCGCGCCTGATTCGAGCTTTATTGACCTATATCAATACCGCCTGCTTGAGTCCTTGCTAGATTGGCCCGCATGCCGCGCCGCGCGCCGGCGGGGTGCGACTGCCACTATCACAGGCAAGGACGGCTATCATGACAACCACGGTTAGCGAAACAACGGCCGAGGCGGGTTCCGCCGCCAGCGCCAATGGCGGGCTCGGGCTGGTGCCACTCAGCGGTATCGTCATCGGCTCGATGATCGGTTCGGGCGCCTACAGCCTGCCACAGAACATGGCCGCCGGCGCCTCGCCGGCGGCGGTGCTGATCGGCTGGCTCATTACCGGTCTGGGTGTCCTCGCCCTGGCCTTTGTCTACCAGGATCTGGCGCTGCGCCGCCCCGACCTCAATGCCGGTCCCTATGCTTATGCGCGGGCCGGTTTCGGCGCGTTTATCGGCTTCAACAGTGCCTGGGGCTACTGGCTGAGCGCATGGCTTGGCAACGTCTCCTATGCGGTGCTGATCTTCAGCGCACTCAGCTACTTCTGGCCGGTCTTCGGTAACGGCAACACCTGGCAGGCCATCGTCGGCGCTTCGGCCTGCTTGTGGTTGATCCACTGGCTGGCCCTGCGCGGCGTGCGCCAGGCGGCCTTCGCCAACATCATCACCACCATCGCCAAGGTGGTCCCGCTGATCATGTTCATCGTGCTGGTGCTGATGGCATTCCGGGCCCACACCTTCACCATCGACTTCTGGGGCGGTGCCAAGCTGGGCGGTCTGTTCAGTCAGGTCAAGAGCACCATGCTGGTGACGTTGTGGGCCTTCATCGGCATCGAGGGCGCCAGCGTGGTGTCGCTGCGGGCACGCCAGCGCGTGGACATCGGCCGTGCCACGTTACTTGGATTTGCGGTGACGCTGGTGCTTTACGTGCTGATCTCGGTGCTGGCTTTCGGGGTGCTGGACCAGGCGGCACTGAGTCAGCTCAAGAATCCGTCGACGGCCGGTGTGCTGCAGGCCGCGGTCGGCCCCTGGGGTGCTGCGCTGATGACCATCGGTCTGGTGATTTCGGTCGGTGGCGCATTTCTCAGCTGGACCCTGCTGGCGGCGGAAATTCCCTATTCCGCCGGCCGCGATCAGACCATGCCCCGCTGGTTCGCCGGTGAGAATGCCAGCGGTTCGCCGGCAACCTCGCTGTGGATCACCAACGCTCTGGTGCAGCTGTTTCTGATCGTGGCGCTGTTTCGCCAGAGCACCTATTACGCATTGTTCTACACCGCGACTGCGGCGATTCTGGTGCCCTACGTGTTCTCCGGTGCTTACGCTCTCAAGCTGGCGATCACCGGCGAGAGCTACGAGGCCGACGCGAAACCGCGGCGCCGGGACATGTATATCGGTCTGGTGGCGACAATTTACGGCTTGTGGCTGGTCTATGCCGCCGGTCTGGCTTATCTGCTGATGGTGGCGTTGCTCTATGCGCCGGGCATCATTTTCTATGTGGTGGCACGGCGCCAGCACCGCAAGCGGATGTTCAACGTCTGGGAAGTGCTGATTGCGCTGGGCCTGATCGCGGCCGCCGTGGTCGCCGCCGTGCTGATCGCGCGCGGCACCATCAGCCCGCTGTGACCGCGGCTATAAGCCGGAGGATAGAATCATGAGTCAACTCGGTGTTTACTCGGAAGTCGGCATCCTGCGCCGCGTGCTGGTCCATCGGCCTGACCTCAGTCTGCGCCGGCTGACGCCCGGCAACTGTCAGGCACTGCTGTTCGACGACGTGCTGTGGGTCAAACGGGCCCGCGAGGAGCACGACGTGTTCGTGGACTCGCTGCGCGAGCGTGGCGTCGAGGTGCTGTACCTGCAGCAACTGCTGGCGGAGACGCTGGCCGATGCCGAGGCCCGGCGCTGGCTACTGGAGCGGGCGGTGACCGGGCGCGACGTGGGCGCCGCCATGACCGCCGAGGTGCGTGGCTATCTGGACGCGCTGCCACCGGAAACCCTGGCCGCGACTCTGATCGGCGGCATGGCGCGGGCCGAAAGCCCGTTCCAGGGTCGCGGGCTGACCACTGAAGCCATGGACGGGCATGACTTCATCCTGCCGCCACTGCCCAACCACTTGTTCACCCGTGACACCTCGTGCTGGATCTACGGCGGCGTGTCGCTTAACCCCATGGCGAAGCCGGCGCGGCGCCGCGAAACGCTGAACTATCAGGTCATCTATCGCTACCACCCGCTGTTCCGCGAGTCGTCCTGCCGGTTCTGGTTCGGCGATGAGGAACGCGATTACCGGGGCCAGACCATCGAGGGCGGCGACGTCATGCCGATCGGTCACGGGACCGTTCTGGTCGGTATGGGCGAGCGCACCACGCCGCCGGCGGTGGAGGCGCTGGCGCTCAGCCTGTTCGCCAGCGGCGCGGCCGAACGGGTGATTGCCGCGGCCTTTCCCAAGGCCCGCTCGGCGATGCACCTGGACACCGTGTTCACACTCCTTGACCGTGACGTAGCGACCATTTTCCCGGCCGCAGTGCACGCATTCCGCAGCTGGAGTCTGCGCCCGGGCGAGCGCGAGGGCACGCTCGATCTGCGCGCCGAACCCGGCTTTCTGGACGCGGTTGCCGATGCGCTGAAAGTGAAAACGCTGCGTGCTATTGTCACCGGTGGCGACGAATATGAGGCCGAGCGGGAGCAGTGGGACGACGGCAACAACATGCTGGCCGTCGCTCCGGGTGTGGTCATCGGCTACGACCGCAACGTCGACAGCAACACACAACTGCGCAAGGCCGGGATCGAGGTGATCACCATCCCCGGGTTCGAGTTGTCCCGCGGCCGGGGCGGGGCTCACTGCATGAGCTGCCCGCTCGAGCGCGACCCCGTTTAGGACCCGACTTCCAGGAGATCTCGTCATGGCCTTCAACCTGCACAATCGCAGCTTCCTCACGCTGGCGGATTTCGCCCCGCGCGAAATCCTTTATCTCATCGATCTGGCGCGCGAGCTCAAGGCCGCCCGGTATGCCGGTACCGAGCGGCGCAGTCTGGCGGGCCGCAATATCGCGTTGATCTTCGAGAAGGACAGCACCCGCACCCGCTGTGCGTTCGAGGTCGCGGCACATGATCAGGGCGCGCACGTGACCTACATCGGCCCCACCGGCTCGCACCTGGGTGTCAAGGAGACCGTCAAGGACACCGCGCGGGTGCTCGGGCGCATGTTCGACGCCATCGAGTACCGTGGCTTCGGCCAGAAAATTGCCGAGGACCTGGCTGCCTGGGCCGGTGTGCCGGTATGGAACGGCCTCACCGACGAGTTCCACCCGACCCAGGTGCTGGCCGATTTCCTGACCATGCGCGAGCACAGCGAGAAGCCGTTGCCCCACATCGCCTTCTGCTTTCTCGGTGACGGCCACAACAACGTCGCCGAGTCACTGCTGCTGGGCGCGGCCAAGCTGGGCATGGACTGCCGCATCGCGGCCCCCGCGGAGCGCCAGCCGGAACCGGCACTGGTGGAACAATGCCGGGAGCTGGCCCGGACCACGGGCGCCCGTATCATCGTGACTGACGCTGCCGCCGACGCGGTGCGCGGGGCGGATTTCCTCTATACCGACGTCTGGGTCTCGATGGGCGAGGCGGAATCGGTGTGGCAGTCGCGCATCGAGCTGCTGCGCCCGTATCAGATCAACCGTGCACTGGTCGGACAGACCGGCAATCCCAAGGTGCGGGTGATGCACTGCCTGCCGGCGTTCCACAATCGGGATACGAGTTATCGGTGAGAAGATCTTCCAGCGCTACGGTCTGGATGGCATGGAAGTGACCGAGGAGGTGTTCGAGTCGGAATACGCCATCGTCTTCGATCAGGCTGAGAACCGGCTACACACCATCAAGGCCGTCATGGTCGCCACCCTGGGGCGCTGACATGCGGGTCGTCGTCGCCCTGGGCGGTAATGCACTGCTGCGCCGCGGTGAGCCGCTGACGGCTGCCAACCAGCGGCGCAATGTCGGGGTCGCAGCCGAGGCCCTGGCCGGGCTGGTCCAGGCCGGGCATCAGCTGGTGGTGTCGCATGGCAACGGTCCCCAGGTCGGGCTGCTGGCGTTGCAGGGCTCGTCCTATAAGCCGGATGAGCTCTACCCGCTGGACGTGCTGGGCGCCGAGACCGAGGGCATGATCGGCTATCTGATCGAGCAGGAACTGACCAACCGGCTGCCGCGTGACCGGCTGGTCGCCACCCTGTTGACGCAGGTCGAGGTCGACCCGGCCGATCCCGCCTTTGGCAACCCCACCAAGCCGATTGGACCCGTCTATGACCAGGCTGAGGCCCAGCGGCTGGCGGCCGAGCGCGGCTGGGCCATGGCCGCCGACGGCGATAGCTACCGGCGGGTGGTGGCGTCACCGGCGCCGCGGCGCATCTTCGAACTCAAGGTCATCGAGCTGCTGGCGGGCCAGGGGATCATCGTGGTCTGTGCCGGCGGCGGCGGTATTCCGGTGGTGGTGCACGAGAACGGCAGCCTGCTGGGGGTGGAGGCGGTGATCGACAAGGATGCCGCCAGTGCCCTGCTGGCGCAGTGCCTGCACGCCGACGCCCTGCTGCTGCTGACCGACGTCGATGCGGTGCAGACCGACTGGGGCACGCCCGCGGCCCGGCGCATCCGCCGCGCCAGTGCGGCCGCGCTGGATCAATTCGCGTTCAGCGTCGGGTCGATGGCCCCCAAGGTGGCTGCCGCTCAGGCTTTCGCCCGCGCCACTGGCGGTTTTGCCGCCATCGGCCGGCTACAGGACGCCGGTGCCCTGCTGGCCGCAACAGCGGGCACCCGGATCGACGCGGCCGCCAACGCTATCGACTATTATTCCTGACAACTGTCCGGGTACACTGGCCGCCCATCGACTGCATCGCCCCAGAGAACCTTATGCCCTCGCTGCATGCCTGGCTCGGCTTCGTGCTGGCCGCTGAACTGTTGCTGCTGATTCCCGGACCGACCGTACTGATGCTGCTCGGCTGCGCCTTGCGTCATGGTCGTCGCGCGACGCTGAGCGCCGTACCCGGGGTGGTGGCCGGCGATGCGCTGGCAATGAGTGCTTCGCTGCTGGGCCTGGGGATGATCCTGGCGGCGTCGGCAGCGCTGTTCGAGGCCCTGAAATGGGTCGGTGCGCTGTACCTGATCTATCTTGGCATCAGTCAATGGCGCCAGCCACCGGCGGCCGTGGCGGGCAGCGCGATCGATCCGCGCCGGCTGCGTCGGCGGGCATTCACCGTGACCGCGCTCAATCCCAAGAGCATTGCCTTTTTCGTCGCCTTCATGCCGCAGTTCGTGACGCCGCACAGCACGGCGCTGCCGCAACTCCTGATCCTGGGCGTGACCTTCCTGTTGCTGGCTGGCTTGAATGCGGCCGGTTACGCGCTGGCGGCGGGCAGTCTGCAGACGCTGCTGGCCGGCGGGCGGGCCCGGCGTCGGCTCAACCGCACCGGCGCTGCGGTACTGGTGGCGGCGGGTGTGTTGCTGGCCACAATCAGCCGGGCACAGCCGGCGTGACGGCTCAGACGGCGAGGGTGTAGGTGACCCCCGTCTCGTCGAACTGGACCAGCGGGGCGGTGCTCAGCGGGGCTTCGGTGTCGCGGTCGACGAAGCTGCTGTAGCGGTAGGGATTGTAACGGGCGTTGCGACCGGCCAGGCGATTGAGACTGGCATCCTCGCCGGGATGACGGAATTCGATCAGTTCGCCCACCACGTAGGCGTGGACGGTACGGCGGTTTTCCCGCAACATGCGCTGGCGGCCGGATTCGCGCACCAGGAAGGCGGCATCACGCAGCCGGATCTGCTTGGCCGAGGCCTTCACCCGACCGTCCTGCATAATGCTGTAACAACCGCGCTTGGGATTGACGAATACCCGCACCGGTTTGCTGTAATCGATCATCGGTTCTACCTGCTGAGACCGGCGCGTACTATAGGGCTTGCCGTGAAAAAAGCAAGGGGTTTTAGGCCATTGCGAGCCGTCGCATGGCCATAGCGAGTGCCGGTATCGACCGCAGCCGGCGGGTGGTGGGGCTGATCGGGGGCGGCCACTTTTTCAGTCACTTCTACATGCTGGTGCTGCCGCCGCTGTTTCCGCTGCTGCGCGATGTTTACGGGGTCGGCTACACCGAGCTGGGCCTGGCGTTTACCGGCTTCAGCGTGATGACCGGCCTGACCCAGACGCCGGTCGGCTTTCTGGTGGACCGTTATGGTGGCCAGCGCCTGCTGGTCGCAGGGTTGGTGCTGGAGGGCATCGCAATCGGCCTGATCGGCGCGCTGCCGCACTATGGCGCCCTGCTGGTCCTGATGCTGGTGGCGGGTCTGGCCAACGCGGTTTATCACCCGGCGGACTACGCTATCCTGAGCGCGGCCGTGCCGGGCGAGCGTATCGGCCGGGCCTTTTCCTGGCACACCTTCGCCGGTTTCAGCGGTGACGCGCTGGCGCCGGTGACCGTGCTGGCGCTGATGGGCTTGTGCGGCTGGCGCCTGGCGCTGATGGTCTGCGGCCTGGGCGGCGTGGCCATGGCATTGATCCTCTGGGCTAACGGTGGACTGCTGCAGACCCGATACCCAGCCGCGATGCCGGCCAGGGCGCACAGCGCGCAGCAGCCCGCGGGCCGCTGGGGGATGCTGTTCAGCCTGCCGGTGGTGATGGCGTTGCTGTTTTTCGTCGGCATCGCCATGACCGGCAAGGGGGTCCAGAGTTTCAGCGTGGCGGCCCTGGTTGGCCGCGACCGGCTGGCCCTGGATCAGGCCAGCGGGGTGCTGTCGGCCTATCTGTTCATGGCCCCGCTGGGTGTGCTGGTGGGCGGCCGGATCGCCGACCGGGTGCGCCATCACGCCCGGGTGGCGGGCCTCTGTTTCGTCGTCGTGGCACTAGCCTTTGCACTGGTGGCGCACGGCGGGCTGACGCCGGCCTGGCTGCTGGTGCTGTTCGCGGTGGCCGGCTTCGCGGCCGGCATGGTGGCACCGTCGCGCGACATGCTGGTACGGGCAGTGGCACCGCCGGATGCCGTCGGCCGGGTGTTCGGGTTCGTTTCCACCGGGTTCAACATCGGCGGCATGGTGGCGCCGCCACTGTTCGGTTATGTACTCGACCACGGCGCCCCGTCGCTGGTGTTTTGGGGTGTGGCCGGAGTCAGTCTGGTAACCGGGTTAACTGTTCTGGAGACCAATCGTCGCCGTATCGCCGTCACTGCGTGAGGCCGCAGCCAGCGATCGCGCTACCGGCAGCGGACTGACACGCGGCTGTCATCATACGCCGGCCTTATAGGTGTGGTGTGACCGTTCCGGCACCGCGGGAAGGGTCATTTGGCGCCTTGCGTCATCACTGCCCGACGCGGCCCCTGTGGCCGTCGGCGGGCTTTGTTATGGCGATGCATTTACCGGCGACTGTCCCTATACTGGCAGCCTGTTGCCGACAACCGATGCTAAGGAGGATGGCAGTGAAGATACCGTTTCGCACCATGCTGGGGCTGCTCACCGGGGTAGCGCTGGCGGCGGTGGCGGGCGTGGCCGGCGCCGCCCAGCGCTGGGACATGCCAGTGGCGTATTCCGCGTCCAATTATCACACCGTCAATGACGAACACTTCGCCCAGGCGATCACCCAGGCCACCGGCGGTGCCATCAAGGTGGTGGTCCACCCCAGCGGCTCGTTGTTCAAGGGCAACGAGATCAAGCGTGCGGTCCAGACCGGTCAGGCCCAGATCGGGGAACGGCTGATCTCGGCGCTGGCCAACGAGAACCCGCTGTTCGAGGCCGATGCACTGCCGTTCCTGGCGACCAGCTTCGACCAGGCCTGGGACCTGTATCAGGCCTCCAAGCCGGCGCTGGAGAAGGTGCTGGCCAAGCAGAACCTGAAACTGCTGTACGCGGTGCCGTGGCCGCCGCAGGGACTGTACACCAAGAAGCCGGTGACCTCGGCGGCTGACATGAAAAACGTCAAGTTCCGGGCCTATAACTCCGCCACCTCGCGCCTGGCCGAGCTGATGGGCGCCATCCCCACCCAGATCGAGGCCGCCGACCTCAGCCAGGCCTTCGCCACCGGTGTGGTCGACAGCATGATTTCCTCGGGTTCGACCGGCTATGACCGCAAGCTGTGGGAGTACACCCACTACTGGTACGATGTCCAGGCCTGGCTGCCCAAGAACATGGTGTTCATCAACAAACACGTCTGGGACGGTCTCGATCCCAAGACCCAGGGCATCATCCTGGGTGCCTCGGCGATGGCCGAGAAGACCGGCTGGGCCAAAGCCCGGGAGCTGTCGGACTGGTACAAGCAGCAGCTGGCCGCCCACGGCATGAAGGTCGAGCCGCCCAGCAAGCAACTCAAGGCCGACTTCGAGAAGATCGGTCACACCATGACTGCGGACTGGCTGAAGCGGGCCGGACCGGTAGGCAAGCACATCATCGACAGTTACCGGGCCATGCAGAAGCAGTAAGCCGGTGCGGCGGGTTCTCGATAGCCTCTATCTGGGCTGTGGGGCGCTGGCCGGCCTGTTTATGGTCGCCATCGCGGTGCTGGTGCTGGCCAGCATCGTGGCCCGGCTGACAGCCTTCAATCTGGCAGGGCTGAACGAGTATGCGGGCTATTGCATGGCCGCATCCTCGTTCCTGGCCCTGGCGCATACCTTCGGCCGCGACGAGCACATCCGGGTGTCGGTGCTGCTGACGCCCCTGACCGGCGCCGTGCGCCGCGGTGTCGAGCTGTGGTGCCTGGCGGTGGGCGGTGGACTGGCCTGTTATCTGGCCTACTACAGCATCAAAATGGTCCGGGTATCGATCATGATCAACGACATCAGCCCGGGGCCGGATGCCACGCCGCTGTGGATTCCGCAGCTGGCCATGGCGCTCGGTACCAGCGTGCTGGCGCTCGCGGTGCTGGACCGGCTGGTGCAGGTGGCGCGTGGCGCACCACTGGATGAACCCACCGGCGAGGAACTGCTGACCACCGGCCAGGGCCGGACCTGATGAACGATGCCGTCGCGACCGGGGTGTTCCTCGGGGTGTTGTTCTTTCTGCTGGCCAGCGGGGTCTGGATCGGGCTGGCGCTGATCGGCGTGGCGCTCACCGGCATGCTCATGTTCACCGTGCGCCCGGCCGGCGACGCCATGGCCACCGCGGTGTGGGGTATGGCCTCGTCGTGGAGTCTGACCGCGCTGCCGCTGTTCATCTGGATGGGCGAAATCCTGTTCCGCACCCGGCTCAGCGCCGACCTGTTCCGCGGCCTGGCACCCTGGCTGAACCGCCTGCCGGGCCGGCTGCTGCACGTCAACGTGGCCGGCTGCGCGCTGTTCGCCGCCATCTCGGGGTCGTCGGCGGCGACGGTGGCCACGGTTGGCAAGATGTCCATCCCCGAGCTGCGCCAGCGCAATTACCCGGAATCGCTGATCATCGGCACCCTGGCCGGCGCCGGCACCCTGGGCCTGCTGATTCCGCCGTCGATCATCCTGATCGTCTACGGCGTGACGGTAAACGTCTCAATCACCCGACTGTTCATCGCCGGCATTCTGCCCGGGCTCATGCTGGCGACCTTGTTCATGAGCTATATCGTGGTGGTGGCGCTGATCAAACGTGACAGCATGCCGCCGCGCGAGCCGTCACTGGGTGTCTGGCGCAAGCTGCGCGAAGCGTTGTATCTGCTGCCGGTGGTGGCACTCATCATGGCGGTGCTGGGGTCGATTTATCTGGGCATCGCCACCGCCACCGAGGCCGCCGTGCTGGGCGTGGTGGGCGCCCTGCTGCTGGCCCTGGTGCAGGGCTCGCTGAGCTGGCGCGCCTTCGTCGACAGTCTGATGGGGGCAACCCGGACCTCCTGCATGATCGCCCTGATCCTGGCCGGTTCGGCGTTTCTGACCCTGGCCATGGGCTATACCGGTCTGCCCAGCCAGCTCGCCGAGTGGATCGGCAGCCTGGGACTGTCGCCGCTCAGCCTGATCATCGCCCTGACGCTGTTCTACGTCGTACTGGGCTGCTTTCTGGACGGCATTTCCGCGGTGGTGCTGACCATGGCCGTGGTCGAGCCGATGATCCGCCAGGCCGGCTTCGACATGGTCTGGTTCGGCATTTACCTGGTGATCGTGGTGGAAATGGCCCAGATCACCCCGCCAGTGGGCTTCAACCTGTTCGTGCTGCAGGGCATGACCCGCCATCAGATCACCTACATCGCCCGCGCCGCGCTGCCCATGTTCTTTCTGATGGTGCTGGCGGTGGGGCTGGTGGTGGCTTTCCCTCAGCTCGCCTTGTATCTGCCCGACCACATGATGCATCTGGGGCACTGAATGGAACCGGCTATCCGCGGGCGCGTCCAGTGACTCAGATGACCGCAGCGGGAACGGCGCTATGACCGGCCGGGTGCACCGGGCCCGGCCGGCGACCGGTGCGGTAGTGGAATTCCATCTCGACGACCAGCGCTGCGAGGGCCGGGTGGGCGATACCTTGCTCACAGCCATCCTGCTGCACGCGCCGGCGTTGCGCCAGGCCGAGTTCGGGGGTGGCTGGCGGGCCGGTTTCTGCGTCATGGGCGCGTGCCAGGACTGTTTCGTGCAGCTCGCCGACGGCCGCCGGCTGCGGGCCTGCCAGACGCCGCTGGAAGCCGGCATGCGGGTGCGGCTCGCTGCCCGGGGATGGCCTGATGGCGACGATTGAGCCGGTGGTCATTGTCGGCGCCGGACCCGCCGGGGTGCGGGCCGCCGGGGCGCTGGTAGCCGCCGGCCTGCGGCCGCTGCTGATCGACGAGGGCGCGCGCGCCGGCGGCCAGATCTTCCGCCAGCCCGAGGCCGGCCGGGGTGCCGGCTACCGGGTGCTGTACGGCTCCGAATATCGCCGTGCCCGCCATCTCCACCACGACTTCGAGGCCCTCCGGAAGCATCTCGACTACCGGCCGCGCACCCTGGTGTGGAATGCCGGGCCGGGCTGGCTGGAGTTGTATGACAGCGGCAAGGGGTGCAGCGAGCGGCTGGCCTGGAGCCGGCTGATTCTCGCCACCGGCGCCATGGACCGGGTAATCCCGCTGCCCGGCTGGACGCTGCCGGGTACGTTTACCCTGGGCGGTGCCCAGACCCTGCTCAAGGCCCAGGGCTGCCTGATCGGCCGGCGGGTGGTGTTCTACGGCACCGGGCCGCTACTGTACTGGGTCGCGCTGCAGTATGCCCGGGCCGGAGCCGAAGTGGCGGCGGTGCTCGACACCACCCCGCGTACCCGGCAGTGGCGCCACCTGGCCGGCCTGGTGGCGCTGCCCGGCTATCTGGCCAAAGGGATCGGGTTCATAGCCGCCCTGCGCGCCCGCGGCGTGCCCGTGCTGCACGGGGTGAGCGCGGCCGCCATCGAGGGGAGTGGCGGGGTGACCGGGTTCAGCCTGCGCCATCGCGGCCGCCGCTATAGCCTGGCCTGCGATGCCGTCGCCATTGGCCATGGCCTGCGCTCCGAGATCGCCCTGGCCGAGCTGCTGGAGGTGCCGCTGAGCTGGCACCGCGCCCAGCAGCAATGGGTGCCGGAGTGTGATGCCTGGGGCCGGACGGCGGTCAGCGGCGTCTACCTGGCGGGCGACGGTGCCGGCATAGGCGGCGCCGGGGCGGCGGCTCTGCGCGGCCGGCTGGCCGCGGCGGCGTTGCTCGCGGATGCCGGTCATTGCGTCGCCCGCCTCAAGCCCGCCGCTGGCGCGCCGGCTGGGCCGCGAGTCGCGGGTCCGGCGCAGCCTCGAGGCGATGTTCCCGGTGCCGGCCGCCGCGTCTCGCCAGCGCCGCCGACGATCTGGTCATCTGCCGCTGCGAGGGCTTGACCGCCGGGGCCATCCGGGCCGCTGTGGTCCGGCCCGGCGCTGAGGATGTCAACCGTGCCAAGGCGTTCTCGCGGGTCGGCATGGGCAGGTGCCAGGGCCGGATGTGCGGCCTCAATGCCCAGGTCATCGTGGCCGCCGCCCTGAACCAGCCGGTTGCCGCGGCCGGGCACCTGCGGGGCCAGCCGCCGGTCAAGCCGATCCCACTCAGCGCGCTGGCGGCCGCCACCGGGCTGGCCGATGACTGAGCCCGGTCAAGGGCCGCTGCAGCCGGCTTATCAGGTCGCCATCATCGGCGGCGGCATCGCCGGTTGCTCGGCGGCCTTGCATCTGCGCCGGCGCGGCTGCTCGGTGGTGTTGTTCGAGCAGCGCTGGTGCGGCAGCCAGGCCAGCGGGGTGAATTTCGGCGGCGTCCGCCAGCACGGCCGCCATCCCGCCGAGCTGCCGCTCGCCATCCGCTCCCGGGCCTTGTGGGAGGAGTTGCCGCGGCTGATCGGCCACGACGGCGAGTTCGCGGTCACCGGGCACCTCAAACTGGCCCGCAGCGAAGCCGACATGGCGGAGCTGGAAGCATGGTCGCGACTGGCCCGTGACTACGGCATCACCACGCAACTCAGCAGCGGCGCCGATCTGCGCCGCCGCTACGACTACCTGAGCGCTCAAGTGTACGGCGGCTCGTCGTGTCCCGCCGACGGTCAGGCCAACCCGCGCCTGGTCGGTCCCTGGTTCGCGCGCGCCGCGCGGGCCGCCGGTGCCGACATCCGGGAGCAGTGCCGGGTGCTGCGGGCGGCCAGGGACGGCGACCGGTTCGTCGTTGAACTGGGCGACGGCCGAACAGTCCGCAGCGAGGCCCTGGTCAATACCGCCGGCGCCTGGGGTGGCGCCATCGCAGCCCAGTTTGGCGAGCCGGTGGATGAGGCGGTGGATGCCCCCAATATGCTGGTGACCGAACCGGTGGCTTATCGCATCCGGCCGAACTTCGGCGTCTGCGGCGGCGCGTTCTACCTGCGCCAGATCCCCCACGGCAGCATCATCTTCGGCGGCGGCCGGGGTTGGGCCGACCGCGACGCCGGCCGGGCCCGCCCGCGCACGGAAGCCGCCGCCAGTGCCACCCGGGTGCTGCTCGACTTAGTGCCGCTGCTGGCCGGGCTGCACGTGGTGCGGAGCTGGACCGGCATCGAGGGCGAGATGCCCGACGGGCTGCCGGTGCTGGGGCCCAGCGCGCGGGTGCCCGGGCTGTGCCATGGTTTCGGCTTTTCCGGTCACGGCTTCCAGCTCGGACCGGCCGTGGGTGCGGTGCTGAGTGAACTGGTGGTCGACGGCAGTACGCCAACTCCGCTGGCCGGACTCGGCATCGAGCGCTGGCAGTCTCCAACGCCAGTCGCGGGGTAGGGCGCGCTGGCGCGGTTGAGCTCGGCGGTAAGGCCTGCTATAAGCTACGCCGGAGCGACCCGGCCGTGATAAGCCTAACGACCGCCGGGCGATGTAAACCGCTGGCAAGATTCCCCATTCCGATCGGCAGACGGATACCGACCGGTAGCGTGCGGCCGCCTGGGCGGGCCGCCTGATGACGACGAGGAGAGCGTGATGGCATTGATGAAGCATGTGGTGCGGCTGGCGGGCGTGGTCCTGCTGGGTCTGGGCATGGTGGTGTCAGGGCCGGCGCTGGCGGCCAGGATCAAGGTCGCCGGGGTCTACACTCAGCCCATCCAGGAACCCTGGGACGGCCGTCTGCACGAGGCGCTCAAGGCCGCCGCGGCGGCCGGCAAGATCGATTACGTGTATTCCGAGAGCGTGGCCAACACCGACTATGTCCGGGTACTGCGCGAATACGCTGACCAGGGCGTCAATCTGATCGTCGGCGAGGCCTTCGGCATCGGCCGTGAGGCCCGGCAGGTGGCGAAGGATTATCCCAAAGTGGCGTTTCTCATGGGCGACACCGGCAAGCCCGCAGGCAACAATTACGCTGTGTTCGACGATTATATCCAGGAACCCTGCTATCTGATGGGCATGCTGGCCGGCGGGCTCACCAAGACCGACAAGATCGGCATGGTCGGCGGTTACCCGATCGGCGAAGTCAACCGCTTGTTCAACGCCTTCATGGCGGGCGCCCGGGCGGTCAATCCCAAGGCCCGGTTCAAGGTCACCTTCATCGGCGCGTGGTATGACCCGCCCAAGGCCAAGGAGTCGACCCTGGCCCAAATCGAATCGGGCGTCGACATGGTGTTCGCCGAGCGCGCCGGGGTGGTCGAGGCGGCCCGCGAGAAACACATCGTGGCGTTCGGCAATATCGTCGACGGTCATCAGCAGGAGAACGGCAAGGGCGTGGTAGCGACCTCGGCGCTGTGGAACATGGGCCCGGCGGTCAATCACGCCATCGATCTGGTCAAGGCCGGCACGTTCAAGGCCGCCGATTACCGCCAGTGGACCATGATGGCCAAGGGCGGCGCCTCGCTGGCCCCGTACTACGACTTCAAGGACCGCATTCCGGCGGCGCTCAAGGCCAGGGTGGAAAAAACCGCGGCGGCCATCAAGGCGGGCACGTTCCACGTCAAGATCGACGACAGCCAGCCCAAGTCGACCTACTGAGCCGATGGCGGCACTGCTGCGGCTCACCGGCATCAGCAAGCGCTTCGGTACGCTCGCGGCCAACGACGGCATCTCGCTGACGCTGGCCCGCGGCGAGGTGCTGGCGCTGCTGGGTGAAAACGGCGCCGGCAAGACCACGCTGATGAATATCCTGTTCGGCCATTACGTGGCCGACGCGGGCAGCGTCGAGGTCGACGGTCAACCGCTGGCGCCGGGTTCGCCCGATGCCGCCATTGCCGCCGGCATCGGCATGGTGCACCAGCATTTCACCCTGGCCGACAACCTGACCGTGCTCGATAACGTGATGCTGGGCACCGAGCCGCTGTGGTCGCCGCGCCAGCACCGGCGTACCGGCCGCGCCCGGTTGCAGACCCTGGCCGGCCAGTTCGGCCTGAGCGTCCACCCCGACGCGCGGGTGGCGGAACTGTCGGTGGGCGAGCGCCAGCGGGTCGAGTTGCTCAAAGCGCTGTACCGCAATGCCCGCGTGCTGATCCTGGACGAGCCCACCGCGGTGCTGACGCCGCAGGAAATCGACCGCCTGTTCGAGACCCTGCGCAAGCTGGTGGCGCAGGGGCTGGCGGTGATCTTCATCTCCCACAAGCTGGGCGAGATCCTGCGCATCAGCGACCGGGTCACCGTGCTGCGGCGGGGCCAGGTGGTGACCACCGTGGCCGACCCGGGATGCCGATCGCGCCGGCCTGGCCGAAGTGATGGTCGGCCGCGCGGTGCACCGGCCCAAGGCCACGCCGATGGCGCCCGGCGCGCCGGTGCTGGAACTGTCGCGGGTGACGGTGAGCGAGGGCCAGCGCACGCTGCTGGCGCAGGTCGACCTCAGCGTGCGGGCTCATCAGATCGTGGCCATCAGCGGCGTCGCCGGCAACGGCCAGCCGGCGCTGGCGGACCTGTTGAGCGGCCTGCGCCGGCCGGCGGCGGGCACGCGTCAAACTGTTTGGCCGGCCGCTGCGCCGGTTTTCGCCGCGGGCCCTGATCCGCGCCGGAGTGGCCCGCATCCCCGAGGACCGCCATGCCGCCGGCGTGGTCGGCGAGATGACGGTGTGGGAGAACCTGGTCAGCGAACAGTTGCGCCGCGCGCCGTTGAGCCGGGCGCGGATGCTGATCGACGGCCGCGCCTGCCGGGCCTATGCCCGCCGCCTGATCGAGGCCTTCGATGTGCGCTGTCCGGGGCCGGACGCCGAGACCCGGCTGCTCTCCGGCGGCAACATCCAGAAGCTGATCCTGGCGCGGGCGCTGGCCCGTGAGCCCGGCCTGATCGTGGCCAGCCAGCCCAGCCGCGGTCTCGACGAGGGCGCCATCGCCTATGTCCACGAACAGTTGCTGGCCGCCCGCGAGCGCGGCGCCGGCGTGGTCCTGCTGTCGGAGGATCTCGACGAAGTGCTGGCGCTGGCCGATCGCATCGTGGTGATCTACCAGGGCCGGCTCAGTGCGCCTTATGAACCCGGCAGCGTCGATGCCCGCCAGTTGGGACTGTTGATGAGCGGCCATCACGCGGCGACCGGGGAAGCGGCCTGAGCATGCAGTTCGAGCGCCGCGAACGGGTGCCGGTGTGGCTGCTGGCGCTGGCCCCGGTGGCGGCCATCGCCGGGGCGCTGGTGCTGTGCGCCGGGCTCATCGTGTGGACTGGGGCGCCGGTGCTCAAGGCCTACGGATTGCTACTGCAGGGCGCGCTGGGCTCGCGGTTCGCCATTACCGAAACCCTGACCCGGGCGATCCCACTGATCTTCACCGGCCTGGCGGCGGCGGTGGCGTTCCGGGCGCGGTTCTGGAACATCGGCGCCGAAGGCCAGCTCTACTGCGGCGCCCTGGCCGCGACCTGGCTCGGCACCGGCATGATCGTGCTGCCGCCGGTGCTGATGATCCCGCTGTTGTTCACCGCCGGCGCGCTGGCCGGCGGGCTGTTCCTGCTGCTGCCGGTGTGGCTGAAGAACCGGCTGCAGGTCGACGAGGTGGTCACCACCTTGCTGCTCAATTTCGTGATCCTGCTGGTGGTGAACTATCTGCTGGAGGGGCCGCTGGAAAGACCCCGCCGCGATGGGCTGGCCGCAGGCCGCGCCGATCATCAACAACGGCCTGCTGCCGAAGCTGGTGCCGCGCAGCCGGCTGCACGCCGGGTTGCTGGTCGGGTTGGCCGCGGCGGTGCTGATGTGGCTGGTGCTGCGGTTCACGGTGTGGGGCTACGAAATCCGCGCGGTCGGCCACAACCCGCGGGCGGCGGCGTTCGCCGGCATCTCGATCGACTGGACCTTCGTCCGGGTGGCGCTGCTGAGCGGCGGACTGGCCGGCATGGCCGGGGTCAGCCAGCTGATCGGCCTGAAGGGTTATCTCACCGCCGATCTGTCGCCCGGCTTCGGCTATACCGGCATCGCGGTGGCCATGCTGGCCCAGTTGCATCCGCTGGGGGTGGTCCTGTCGGCGGTGTTCCTGGCGGCGATCTACGTCGGCGCCGACTCGATGGGCCGCGCGCTCAACATCCCCACCTATATCGCCGACGTGCTGGTGGCGGCATCGCTGCTGGCGGTGCTGCTGAGCGTCATGCTGGTGCGTTACCGGATCCGCTGGACCCGGCTGCGGGGAGGGCCGCATGGAACTGCTTGACCTGATCCTGACCACCGGCTTCTGGGCGGCCACCATCCGCATGGCCAGTCCGCTGATCTTCGCCACCCTGGGCGAGCTGATCTGCGAGCGCGCCGGGGTGCTGAATCTGGGCATCGAGGGCATCATGGCGATCGGCGCCATGTCCGGCTGGATGTGGGTCTACCAGGGCGGCGACCTGTGGACCGGGGTACTGGTCGCCGCGGCAGTGGGCGCCGCGTTCGGGCTGCTGCACAGCGTGCTGGCGGTGCATTTCGGGTCTGTCACAGCACGTCAGCGGGATCGGCATTACCTTGCTGGCGTCGTCGCTGGGCAACTTCATCTTCCGCATGATGCTGCCGGCGGTGACCACGCCGCCGCGCATCACCCCGTTTCAGCCCTACGGCATCCCCGGGCTGGACGCGATTCCGTTCCTCGGTACCGCCCTGTTCACCCATACCGCGCTGACCTATCTGGCCTGGCTGTGCGTGCCGCTGATCATCTACGGTTTGTTCCGCACCCCGCTGGGGCTGGCGGTACGCATGGCCGGCGAGAACCCGATGACGCTGGAGGCCCAGGGCATCGACGTGCTGTCGGTGCGCACCGGCGCGGTCGTGGTGGGCAGCGCGCTGATGGCAGTCGGCGGCGCCTTTCTGACCCTGTCGGCGTTCGACGCGTTCTACATCGGCATGACCAATGGCCGCGGTTGGATCTGCATCGCCCTGGTGATCTTCGCCGGCTGGCGGCCCGGCAAGGCGCTGGCCGGCGCGCTGCTGTTCGCCGGCCTGGATGCGCTCCAGATCCGCGCCCAGCAGGCCGCCGGCAGCGTGATCCCGTACCAGGTGTTCCTGATGCTGCCGTACCTGCTCAGCATCGTCGCCATGGTCGTCATGGCCCGCCGCACCGCAGCGCCCAAGGCCTTGCTGATCCCGTTCCGCCGCGGCGAACGCCAGTGAACGGTCCCGCAGGCTCCGCGGCCCGCCCGACCGTCACCGTCGGATCGAAGGGAGTAGGGTGCATACGCGTACCAAGGGCTGCGCAATCCAACTGACCGTCGGCATCGGATCGAAGCGGGTAGGGTGCGCACCGCTGTGCGCACGCGGATAATGCACGGTGGCGTGACCTCCCGGTGGTGGGATATTCAGGCTCCGGGCGGCGTCGGCACGATGATCGTTCGCCGGTGGGGTATTCGGGCTTCGGGCGGCGTGCGCACGGCAGTGCGCACCCTACCAAAGCGGCTTTGCGGTTGGTCCGGTCGTTAGCGGTGGATCACAGCATGTGGCGGATACGTGGCCGGCGGGTGGCATGCCGGCATCCGAACCATCGGCATCGGACCGAGGAGCGCACCGCCGTGCGCACGCGGACAACGCACGGTGGCATGCCGGTGGGGATTCAGCGCCGGGCGCACGCGGACAACGCACGGTGGCATAACCTCCCGGTGGTGCGGATATTCAGGCGCCGGCCAGCGTCGGCGCGATAATCATCCGCCGGTGGGGTATTCGGGCTTCGGGCGGCGTGCGCACGGCAGTGCGCACCCTACCAGGGCGGCTTTGCGGTTGGTCCGGTCGTTGGCGGTGGATCGCAGCCTTTGTACGGCTATGCCGGCGGCGCAACCGTCACTGCCGCGTCGAACCGCCGCACAATTCTTAATCACCAACCAACGAGGTCACCATGGACTACGTCATTTCCGCGCCCACCCCGCCCAGCGTCGCTGTGGTCGAAACCGAAGCCCGCTTTCCGGTGCATCGGATCTACTGCGTCGGCCGCAACTATGCCGCGCACGCACGCGAGATGGGCAGCAATCCGGACCGTGAACCGCCGTTCTTTTTCCTCAAGCCGGCCGATGCCGTGATCGAGCAGGCCGAAGTGCCGTACCCGCCGGCGACCTCCAACCTGCATTACGAGATGGAAATGGTGGTGGCGATCGGCCAGGGCGGCAGCAACATTCCCGCGGCACAGGCCCTGGATCATATCTACGGCTATGCGGTCGGCCTGGATTTGACCCGGCGTGATCTGCAGCGCCAGGCCAAGGAGGCCGGCCGGCCCTGGGACGCCGCCAAGGGCTTCGATCACTCCGCGCCCTGCAGCCCGATCCGCCCGGTCAGCCTGATCGGCCATCCCGACCACGCCCGCATCTGGCTGCAGGTCAATGGCACCACCCGCCAGGACAGCGACGTCAACAAGATGATCTGGTCGGTGCCGGAAATCATCGGTCATCTGTCGACCCTGTTCACCCTGCAACCGGGCGACCTGATCTACAGCGGCACCCCGCAAGGGGTCGGCGCCGTCGAGCGTGGCGACCGGCTTGTGGGTGCCGTGGAGGGCGTCGGCAAGCTGGCTGTGACGCTGGTCTGAGTGCTGGTCAGCGCCGGAAAGCCCGCACCCGATGGTGCTGATTCATTAAGACGATGCCGTATCGCCAGATCCCGAATAGCCCCTTCGCGCATACGCTTCCGCTGGTCATTATTTTCGCGTATGGTGCCCAATTTCGTGCCGCCCTCTGTTAGCTGTTGATTTTACAACCTGAGGTAAGTTTATGACCAAGCATATCGCGAGCTTGCTGGCCTTGTCGGCGCTCTGTATGAGTGCGCCGGTGCTGGCGCAGAACAACCCACTGAACACCGATACCCAGAAGTTCAGCTATGTCCTGGGCCTGGATGTCGGTGAGTCCCTGCAGCGGCTGGACACCAAGGTGGACATGCACACCCTGACGCAGGCCATCGAGGACGTGTTGCAGAACCGGCCCAAGGCGCTGAAGCCGGCCGAAGTGAAGCAGGTGCGCAAGCAACTGGTCAAGGAGCTGCGTGGCAAGGCTCAGGCCAAACAGCAGGCCACGGCACAGAAGAATCTGAAGGCCGGCGAAGCTTTCCTGGCCCAGAACAAGCAGAAACCAGGTGTCAAGGAGACCCAGTCCGGGCTGCAGTACAAGGTCATCAAGCAGGGCGACGGCCCCAAGCCGAAGGCCACCGACACGGTCACCGTGCAGTATCGCGGCAAGTTGATTGACGGCACGGTGTTCGACAGCTCGTACAAACACGGCAAGCCGGCGACGTTTGAGCTCGACAAAGTCATCCCGGGCTGGACCGAAGGCGTGCAGCTGATGCCGGTGGGCAGCACCTACGAATTCTATCTCCCGGCCAAGCTGGCTTATGGCAAGCGCGGCGCCGGTCGCGTGATCGGCCCCGACGAGGCCCTGATCTTCAATGTCAAACTGCTGAAGATCGACCACAAGTCGAAGTAACGGCTACCCGCTCGATGCCGCTCGCCAGGCTACCGTCGCGGCCCAGCCGCAGCCAGCGGTAGCCGGGCCGGGCCAGCGCCTCCGGTTCGCCCTCGGCCGTGAACTGACAGCAGGTCGAGGGCGTGCCCATCAGAGCCATACCATGACGCCGGCCTTCCCAGGCCCGGTGAATATGTCCCCAGACGACCCCGCGCACCTGCCGGTGACGGTCCAGCACCGCCCACAAATCGGCCGGATTGGTTAGCGCCACCCGGTCCAGCCAGGCCACCCCGGTCGGCTCGGGATGATGATGCACCGCCACCAGTGCCGGCTGCTGTGGCGCCGCGGCCAGACACTCATCCAGGAATGCCAGCTCGTCCCCGGCCAGCAAGCCGCTGTCCTCACCTGGCAGGGCGGAGTTCAGCAGCACAATCTGCCAGCCGCCCAGTTGCACCCGGCGTTCGCGCCGGATCGGCCCGGCCGCCAGCAGGCTGGCAAAGTCCGGCAGGTCGTGATTCCCGGGCAGGCAATAAACCGGCACCCCGAGCGGCGCCAGCCAATCCCGTAGCCGGTCGTAGCCGGCCGCGTCCTCATGCGCCAGATCGCCGGTCGCGAGCAGCGCATCCAGCGGCCAGTGATGGGCCCGGATGTGTGCCAGCACCGCCGCCAGTCCGGCATCGACATCGATGCCGCGCAGCTCACTGTGCGGCGTACCGCGCAGATGCAGATCGGTAATCTGGACAATGTTCAGCATGTGTTACAGGACCTGCCCGTTATCCGTGTCAGATGATCGGCCGTTCGACGTATCCCGCGCGGTCGGGCCGCCCGAACCGGACGCGTCGCGGTCCAGGACATCGCGCATGTGTCTCGGGTAGTGCGTGGTCCGCTCACCGACCGACCGGAATTACGGATCGCGCGCCGAGCGCGTTGGCTTGGCGATTTCACTCAGTGTAACAGGCTAGCGACATCGCACCGTTTACTGCAACCGCCAGCTTTGGCTTGGCCGTCTGCGGAAGGATTGCGTTGTTAAAACCCGGTGGGGGCGCAGCTTTGCTGCCCACGCCGCCCAGTGCGCGAATATCGCGCCCGCCGCCCGGATCCCGAATACCCCACCGGCGGATGATCATCGCGCCGACGCCGCGCGGCACCTGAATACCCCACCGCCCGGTGGTCATTCCCACCGTGCGTTGTCCGCGTGCGCACAGCAGTGCGCACCCTACGCCCTTCGATTCAACGCCGACGGTCCTGAGCGCCGGTATGCCGCGCTCCGGCCACGAACCCGCCACGCTGTGATCCACCGCTAACGACCAAACCAACCGCAAGCCGCCCTGGTAGGGTGCGCACTGCCGTGCGCACGCCGCCCGGAGCCCGAATACCGCGCCGGCGGGCGATCATCGCGCCGACGCCGCCTGAATACCCCACCACCGGGAGGTACATTTGGCCGGCGCCTGAATACCGCACCGGCGGACGATCCTTGCACCGACGCCGCCTGAATACCCCACCACCTGGGAGGTCACGCCACCGTGCGTTGACCGCGTGCGCACAGCAGTGCGCACCCTACGCCCTTCGATTCAACGCCGACACTTCGGCTGCCGGCATGCCGCGCTCCGGCCACGAACCCGCTACGCTGTGATCCACCGCTAACGACCGGACCAACCGTAAAGCCGCTTTGGTAGGGTGCGCACCGCCGTGCGCACGCCGCCCGGATCCCGAATACCCCACCGGCGGACGATCATTGCACCGACGCCGCCTGAATACCCCACCGGCGGGTGGTTACTCCACCGTGCGTTGTCCACGTGCGTACCCTCAGCCCCTTGCCCAACGCCTCCGGTTGGTCGGATCCCGGAGCGCACCTGCAACGAAACATTCGGGTCCACATACAAGCTATACTAAATGGTTTACTCAATACGGGACCGGTGACCTGACGTGACGACATGCGGTGAGATTCTGGTGCAGCTTCTGGCTCAGTATGGGGTCGACACCGTATTCGGCATACCCGGCGTGCACACGGTGGAACTCTACCGCGGCCTGCACGGTGCCTCGATTCGCCACGTCACGCCGCGCCACGAGCAGGGCGGCGGCTTTATGGCCGACGGCTACGCCCGCGCGTCCGGCAGGCCCGGAGCCTGCTTCGTCATCACCGGCCCGGGACTTACCAATACCGTCACCGCGATGGGCCAGGCCTACGGCGATTCCATCCCGCTGCTGGTGATCTCCAGCGTCAACCGCAGCCACAGCATCGGCCTGGGACACGGCCAGCTTCACGAACTGCCGGCCCAGCGCGCACTGAGTGCCGGCGTGACTGCTTTCAGCCACACCCTGACCCGACCCGACGAACTACCGGAACTGCTGGCCCGCGCGTTTACCGTATTCCACAGCAGCCGGCCGCGGCCGGTGCATATCGAGATCCCGATCGATGTGATCGGTGCGCCGGCGGCCCACATCGATGGCCGGCCGCGCGCACTGCCCAGCGTGCCCGGACCGGATCCGGCTGCCATCGAGCGGGCCGCCGGGTTGCTGGGTGAATCCGAGCGGGTGGTGCTGCTGGCCGGTGGCGGTGCGGTGGCGGGCGGCGCTGAACTGCGCGAACTGGCCGAGCGGCTGGGTGCGCCGGTAGTGCTGACCAACAACGCCCGTGGCCTGTTGCCGCCGGAGCACCCGCTGCTGGTCGATGGTATCCAGGCCACCGAGGCCGGCCGGGCGCTGTTCGACGAGGCCGACGTGATACTGGCGATCGGCACCGAGCTGGCTGAAACCGACTACGAGTTCGGCCCGGTCGGTCCGCTGGATCTGCGGGCGCAGCTGATCCGCATCGATATCGATCCGCTGCAACTGGCCGGCCCGCAGCCGGCGCGCATCGGTGTGGTCAGCGACGCCCGGCTGGCGCTGCGCGCCCTGTTGGCTGTGCTGCCGGAGGGGCGCGCTGCGGACGACTGGGGACAGCAGCAGGCAGCCGCCGCCAATGCCACCGTCCGGGCCGCCTGGACGCCGCGCCAGCACAGTTTCGACGGGCTGCTGACAACTGTCCGCGATACCCTCAGAGCACCGATCATCGTCGGCGACTCCACCCAACCGGTGTACCAGGGCATGCAGTGCTACCGGGCGCCGCGGGCGCGTAGCTGGTTCACCTCGGCCACCGGCTTCGGCACCCTGGGCTATGCGCTACCGGCGGCAATCGGGGCCTGGCTGGCCCAGCCCGAGCGGCCGGTGGTCGCTTTGGCCGGCGATGGCGGCCTGCAGTTCACCCTGGCTGAACTGGCCAGTGCCCGCGAGCTGGGCGCCGGCATCATCGTGCTGGTATGGAACAATCACGGCTACAACGAAATCCGCGAGTACATGCAGAACTGCGGCATCACACCGGTCGGCGTGGACGTCAGCGCCCCCGATTTCGTCACCGTCGCCAGCGGCATGGGGGTGGCAGCCTGCCGCGTCGCCAGCCGGGCCGAACTGACACAAGTGCTGGGCGCGACGCCGGAACGCCAGCAGCCGCTGCTGGTCGAGCTGGATGCCGCCGGCGCCTGGTAATGATTCTTTAATACGCCATCAATCCCTGTTCAATGTCCTGTCAAACACCCCTCACATGATCGAGACCGCTGCCGAACCCTCCGTGCTTGCGCCCGTGTTGCCGTCATCGGCCGCCGCTCCGGCGCTGTGGGCGCCGCTGCCGGGTGCCGCGCTGGCCCTGGCCATTGCCAGCGCCGCCCGGCGTCATTCCGGCCTGCTGGTAGTGGTCACCCCGGATAGCCACAATGCCCGCCGCCTGGCCGCTGAGGTGAGCTTCTTCGACAGCGAAGGCGAACTCGACGTGCAGATCTTCCCGGACTGGGAGACGCTGCCCTATGACGTGTTCTCGCCGCACCAGGACATCGTCGCGCAGCGACTGACCACGCTTTACCGGCTGCCGGAGCGACGCCGCGGCGTGCTGCTGCTGCCGGTTGCCACCCTGCTGCAGCGGTTGCCGCCGCGCGATTACCTCGACAACCACGTGCTGCTGCTGGGCCTCGGCGAGCGGATCGACCGCGAGGGCTTCCGGCTGCGGCTGGAGGCGGCTGGCTACAACGCCGTGTCGCAGGTCACCGAGCACGGTGAGTTCGCGGTACGCGGCTCGCTGATCGACCTGTTTCCGGCCGGCAGCGAGGTGCCTTACCGGATCGATCTGTTCGACGACGAGGTCGAATCGATCCGCACCTTCGACCCCGAGACCCAGCGCACCCAGGACAAGGTCGAGCGCATCGAACTGCTGCCGGCACGGGAATTTCCGCTGTCGCGCAAGGCCATCACCGGGTTCCGCCAGCGTTACCGCAGCCGTTTCAGCGGTGATCTCAGCCGCAGTCTGATCTACCAGGACGTCAGCGACGGCCTGGCCCCGGGCGGTATCGAGTACTACCTGCCGTTGTTCTTCGACAGCACGGCGACGCTGTTCGACTACCTGCCGCCGCAGACGCTGGCACTCAGCCTGGCCGGCGTGGACGAGGCCATGGCCGCGTTCCGGGCCCAGGTCGAACGCCGCTACGAGAGCCGCCGGCACGATCTGGAACGGCCGCTGCTGGAACCCGACGCACTGTTCCTGAGCCCGGCCGAGACCGCGACCGCACTGGGCCGGCTGGCGCGGATCGAACTGGACGGCGAACGCGGCCGTGATCTGGCTGCCGCCGAGCCGCCGCTGCTGACCTTCAACCCCCGGGCCGATCGTCCGGCCGCCGCGCTGCTGGCGTTTCTGGCCGAGTTCCCCGGCCGGGTGCTGTTCGCCAGCGAGTCCGCCGGCCGCCGTGAGCTGCTGCTGACCACGCTGCAGGAGGCCGGACTGAAACCGCAGCCCTGCGACGGTTGGGCCGATTTCGAGACCAGCAGCGCCGATTACATGATCAGCGTGGCCCCGCTGGAGCACGGCCTGCTGCTGCACCAGCCGGCGCTGGCGGTGATCGCCGAGTCGCAGCTCTACGGTGAATGGGTGCCGCAGAGCCGGCGCCGGCGCAGCAGCCGCGAGGCCGAGGGCGTGATCCGCGACCTCACCGCGCTGGCGGTGGGCGCGCCGGTGGTCCACGAGGACCATGGCGTGGGCCGCTATGCCGGCCTGGTGCGCATGACCGTGGCCGGCCTGGAAAGCGAATTCGTGGTGCTGGAATACGCCGGCTCCGACAAGCTTTACGTGCCGGTGGCCTCGCTCCACAAGCTGAGCCGCTATACCGGCGCCGCGCCGGAAATCGCGCCGCTCCACAAGCTGGGCTCGGACCAGTGGGAGAGGGCGCGCCGTAAGGCCGCCGAGAAAGTCCGCGACGCGGCCGCTGAACTGCTCGACCTGTACGCCCGCCGCCAGGCCCGGCCGGGCCATGCCTATGAGCTCAGCGACGCCGACTACGCCGCCTTCGCCGCCGCCTTTCCGTTCGAGGAGACGCCCGATCAGGCCGCAGCCATCGCCGCGGTCATCAGCGACATGCGCGCGCCGCGGCCGATGGACCGGGTGGTGTGCGGCGACGTCGGCTTCGGCAAGACCGAGGTCGCCATGCGGGCGGCTTTCGTGGCGGTCGCGGCCGGTGCCCAGGTGGCGGTGCTGGTGCCCACCACGCTGCTGGCCCAGCAGCACTACCAGAACTTCCTCGACCGCTTCGCCGACTGGCCGGTGCGGATCGAACTGCTCTCCCGGTTCCGCAGCAAGAAGCAGCAGGATCAGGTGCTGGGTGCCCTGGCCGAGGGCAAGGTCGACATCCTGATCGGCACCCACAAACTGCTGCAGAGCAGTGTCAGTTTCAACAACCTGGGATTGGTGATCATCGACGAGGAGCACCGCTTCGGCGTGCGTCAGAAGGAACGGCTCAAGGCGCTGCGTGCCGAGGTCGACATCCTGACCCTGACCGCCACCCCGATCCCGCGGACGCTCAATATGGCGCTGGCCGGCCTGCGCGAGCTGTCGATCATCGTCACCCCGCCGGCCGGCCGGCTCACCGTCAAGACCTTCGTCGGCCAGTGGAACCAGGCCACCATCCAGGAAGCCTGCCAGCGCGAGCTCAAGCGCGGCGGTCAGGTGTATTTTTTGCACAATGAAGTCCAGACCATCGACCGCATCGCCCGCGATCTCGCCGCAACGGTACCCGAGGCCCGCATCCGGGTCGCCCACGGCCAATTGCGCGAACGCGAGCTGGAGCAGGTGATGCTGGATTTCTACCACCAGCGCTGCAACCTGCTGGTGTGCTCGACCATCATCGAGTCCGGCATCGACGTGCCCAACGCCAACACCATCATCATCAACCGCGCCGACAAGCTGGGGCTGGCCCAGTTACACCAGTTGCGCGGCCGGGTGGGGCGTTCCCACCACCGTGCCTACTGCTACCTGCTGGTGCCGCACAAGAAGGAGATGACCGCCGACGCGGCCAAGCGGATCGAGGCCATCGAATCGCTGGAGGACCTCGGTGCCGGTTTCATGCTGGCCAACCACGACCTGGAGATCCGCGGCGCCGGCGAGCTACTGGGTGAGGAGCAGTCCGGCCAGATCCAATCGAGGTTGGCTTCACCCTGTACATGGAAATGCTGGAGCGCGCGGTCAAGGCGCTGCAGTCGGGCCAGACGCCGGACCTCGACCGGCCGCTGGATCACGGCCCCGAAGTCGACCTGCAAGTGCCGGCGCTGATCCCGGAAGACTACCTGCCCGACGTCCACACCCGGCTGGTGCTGTACAAGCGCATCGCCAGCGCGAGCAATGAAGCCGAACTGAGCGAGCTGAAGGTCGAGATGATCGACCGCTTCGGGTTACTGCCGGATCCGGTCAAACGGCTGTTCGCCGTCACCGGACTCAAGCTCAAGGCCACGCCCCTGGGCATACGCAAGATCGAGGTAGGCCCCAAAGGCGGCCGCGTACTGTTCGGCCCGGAGCCTCACATCGACGTCAGCAAAATGATCGGCCTGATCCAGCGCCAGCCCAAGACCTACAAACTCGACGGCCAGGACCGCCTGCGCATCAGCAAGCCAATGGAACAACCCGAACAGCGCATCGCGGAAATTGAGCACCTGCTGACCGCCGTCGCGGCGTAAGGTACGCCCTTCGATTCGACACCGACGCCCCTTGCCGGCAGGCCACGAACCCGCCACGCTGTGATCCACCGCCAACGACCAGCCTCCCGTAGGAGGTGCGCACGCCGCCCGAAGCCCGAATACCGCACCGACGGATGATCATCCCGCCGTCGCCGCCCGGCACCCGAATACCGCACCGGCGGACGATTACCCCGCCGACGCCGCGCGGCGCCTGAATACCCCACCGGCCGGTGCATTCCCACCGTGCATTGACCGCGTGCGCACAGCAGTGCGCACCCTACGCCCTTCGATTCAACGCCGACGGTCCTGCTGCCGGCATGCCGCACTCCGGCCACGAACCCGCCACGCTGTGATCCACCGCCAACGACCGAGCCTACCCGTAGAGTGCGCACTGCCGTGCGCACGCCGCCCGAAGCCCGAATACCGCACCGACGGATGATCACCCCGCCGCCGCCGCCCGAAATCCGAATGCCCCGCCGGCGGGTGGTTACGCCACCGTGCATTGACCGCGTGCGCACAGCGGTGCGCACCCTACGCCCTTCGATTCAACGGCGGCGGTGAACGTACCAGGCCGTTATTTTATCCATGTATCATGACGATATGTATTTTGAAATCGTTGGTGATATCCGGTACGCGGAAACCTTTGCGCGGGGGTATCGCATCCGAGAGCTCCCAAGAATACGAAAGATTTATGGGCCGGGGCGATGGAGAAAGCGCAAGGGGTTCGCCACGGTAAGGTTGGCTGATGGGAGCCTCCGGGAAGCTGAATTGCATTGGTATGAAGCCGCCGGCATTGGTAAATTTGAATTCAAGATCAAGCGCTACTTGGATTGAAAATGATGACTGAGCATCACTTCGTTATTTGTGCCGAAAACAGTGGATATGAAGTGTCTCTGGAACGCCGAAAACTCTACGAAATGCTCGTCGATCCTGAAGCCGAAAAGCATGACCAGATCCGCGTCATCGACGAGTCAGGCGAAGACTATTTATATCCGAAATCCTTCTTCATCAGCCTGAAATTGCCTCGGCAGGTTGCTGACCGGCTTCTCCACGCCGCCTAAAGCCCGCAAACTCCACCGGCTTCATGCTTTCCCTCGGCGCGGTGAACACGCACATCACATTACGCCGTGCGCACGCCGCCCGGATCAACCGCAAACCCGCCCTGGTAGGGTGCGCACTGCCGTGCGCACGCCGCCCGAAGCCCGAATACCGCACCGACGGATGATCATCCCGCCGACGCCGCCCGGCACCCGAATACCGCACCGGCGGACGATTACCCCGCCGACGCCGCGCGGCGCCTGAATACCCCACCGCCCGGTGCATTCCCACCGTGCATTGACCGCGTGCGCACAGCAGTGCGCACCCTACGCCCTTCGATTCAACGCCGACGCTCCTGATGCCGGCATGCCATCCCCGGCCACGAACCCGCCACGCTGTGATCCACCGCTAACGACCGGACCAACCGTAAAGCCGCCCTGGTAGGGTGCGCACCGCCGTGCGCACGCCGCCCGGATCCCGAATACCCCGCCGGCGGATGATCACCCCGCCGTCGCCGCCCGAACTCCGAATGTCCTACCGCCAGCCTGAATAGTGAATCTCACCAGCTGAATTGTTCCAACAACGCAATCTGGCCTATAGGGCGCGCCTTATGCCAATACCCGCGATCGGCTGTAACCAGCGTCACCCCGGCTTCTATCGCAACCGCGTGGTAAAGCGTGTCGAACAAATGGTGCCTGAGCTCCGCAGCTATCTGCGCTGCCCGCCGATAAACCGCCACATCATTGGCCACCGACCATTCCAGCAGGCACAGGGCTTCGATGTCGGCTTCGGCGGTTGCCGGACTCAATCGGCAAAGTACGGCCGCCACCTCGGCGAGCCAGTGGGGCGGCAGCAACAGGTCACCAGCTTTAGCGCCGATACGTTCAACCAGCGCGGTGGCCTTGTCGGTTTCCGCCTCCCGTTCGGGGTCGGCCAGCAACCATTTGACCAGAACGCTGGCGTCGAGCACTAGCGTCAGGACCGGCCCTCTTCGCGGGCGGCTCTGACCGCCGCCGCAGCCGCAACAGGCCGTGTGCGGCGGCGGTCGGTGAGTGTGCGGATAGCCTGCTTGCGGCGCATCTGACGCTCCTTTTCCTCAACCGCCCGGCGCATGAGTTGGGCGACAATGGCGCTCTTGTTCTCGCCTTCAAAAGCCTTGTTGAACGCGTCCTTGACAGCATCCGGAACCGAGAAGTTGACAGTAGCCACGTGTGCCCCAGGTTGTTGAAAACTTCAACAACATGATACCCCGCGGTAAACACCAGCGCACGGGATCTCACCCTACGCCCTTCGATCCGAGGTTGGCGGTCGATTGGACAACATGGTTCCGCTCGTCCGGTGCCCGTTGATCCGACCGCTGGGATTGATCACGGCACCAAGCCTCCCTGTAGGGTGCGCACTGCCGTGCGCACGCCGCCCGAAGCCCGAATACCACACCGGCGGATGATCATCGCACCGTCGCCGCCCGAAGCCCGAATACCCCACCGCCGGAGGATTATTCCGCCACTACCACCCTCACCCCCGCGCCGCCAGCAAACCCACTGCCACGGCCGGCGCGCAATCCGTTGCCGCACCCTGCAAGGCTGTATCGTCGGTACACAGCTCACCAAATTCCCGATAAGGCCGGTCCACCAGCTCCGCCAACCGTTGCGCGAGAAACCGCCCCACGCCGGCCCCGATGATAGGCGCATCTTCCGGCATCGATTGCCCCGACAGCACTAGATCCAGCCCGTCGGCGATCGCCGTCAACTGACACCGGGCGAGGTACGCCGCCACCTGGCGCCATTCGGCCAGCGTCGCATCGGCTCCATCGCGGCCCAGCATCCGCGCCAGCCGGGCCGCACTTTCCGCCACACTCTTGCCGCGGCCGTCGGCACTCGGCTGCTGATCGGCGTCGTCCGGCAGCCATTCCAGCAACCGGTAGACATCGGCGGTGGTGGCAAAGAACTCGGCACACAGCGCCTGCCAGCGGCCGGCCATCGGCACCCGCGGTGCCAGCCCGCACACCGGGGTGCGAACCGCGCCGGTATAGACCAACTCGCCGGCACTCAAGCGCGCACCGTCGCTGCGACTGGTCGTCCCCACGCGGCCAGTGGCCAGCGGAATGATGTCGGTGGTGGTGCTGCCGATATCAACCAGCAGCGCATCCCGATACCGGGTGCCGACCCACGCCGCAGTGGCCAGCCAGTTGGCCGAGGCGATGGCAGCGGCGTGGGCGTCGGCCCGATCAGCCGGCACCCAGCCGGCATCACCGGCATACAGCCGGAGTTCGCCCAACCGGTCCCGCAGCAGAGCCGTAATGGCACCGACACCCGCCGCCCGATCCGGAAACAGATCCACCATCTCGCCGGTCATGGTGACGACGTGCTCAGCCGCCGCAGGCCAGTCTGTCACAATCTGTGACAGTGCCTGCCGTAGCCGATCTGTGCTCTGCCACAACGGGCAAGGGAGCTGCCGGACCGATTGCAGTCGACCTGCCACAATCAGCGCCGCTTTGAGATGCGCGCCGCCGATGTCCCAACCAATAATCGTGAGTGCAGTGTTGCTTTGGGTAACATCCATAAACGATTGTGACGAAATATCAAATAACAAATACAATATAGAATCAATCAGTTAATTCAATCGACACTCATAGCAATCAACTTAGTGTTGCATGGCCTCGTAAATTGAGCCAGATTATGGCCGCTTTATGTAGAACAATGTGCCGGCGGCAAGTCATGAGTTTAGGTTAATATGAGGTGGGTTCTAATAACTATATTCCTGCTCTATGCTAGATGGCACGGGTTGCAAACCCAGCCCGTAGGGAAGACGGAAAAGGCAACCTCCAACGCAGCAGAATGACGGCCAGGCACCGATCCACTGCGGATCGCGTGTCGGTGAGGAGGGGATATTGTGTCTGACGAAACGCTGGCGGTAGTGGTGACGTTTATTCTGGCTGGCGCCGCGGTCCTATTGCTCCAGTCACTGGCGTGGCGCTGGAAGCTGCTGGACCATCCTGACGAGCGCAAGCGCCATGACGGTGCCGTGCCACTGATAGGGGGTGTGGCGATCTACGCCGCTTTGCTGGGCACGCATCTGCTCATGCCCACTGCGCTGTCACATGACTGGATTCCTCTGCTGGCCGCAGGCCTATTGCTTTTAATCGGTCTGCTGGATGACCTGCAGCAATTATCGGTGCGGGTCCGGTTCGGTGCGCAGATCGCGGCAGTGCTGCTGTTATGCCTGGGGGTGGGCCACTGGCTGGAGTCGCTGGGCAATCTGGTGGATGTCGGGCCGTTGGGACTGGGCGGGTTCGGTCTGTTCTTCACCGTGTTTGCCGGCGTGGGGATTATTAACGCCTTCAACATGATCGACGGGCTCGACGGGCTGGCGTCCGGGCTGGCGCTGATCGCGCTACTGGCGATCACCATACTCAACGCAGAGACCGGCCACGAGACGATACCGCTGGTCATCCTGGTGTGCGTTGCGCTGCTGCCGTTTCTGGCCGCCAACATGGGGCTGCTGGGCGCGCAGCGCAAGGTTTTCCTGGGTGACGCCGGCAGCATGATGCTGGGCCTGATCGTGGTCTGGCGGCTCATCGCCAACAGCCAGGGCAGCGCGCCGCTGTTTCCGCCGGTCGTCGCACTGTGGCTGGTTGCGCTACCGCTGGTCGACACCATCGCCGTGATGCTGCGCCGGGTCCGGCGCGGTGATTCACCCTTCGAACCCGACCGCTGCCACATCCATCACCTGCTGCTGGACGCCGGTCTGAGCCCGCGGACCGTGCTGGCGCTACTGCTGGGCGCGGCGGCGCTGCTGGCTATCATTGGCATCCAGGGGGCCCTCGGGAACTGGCCGCAGCCGTTGCTGTTCGCCAGTTTCGTGATACTGTCGCTGGTCTATTACGGCGTTTCGAGCCTGGCGCTGGCGCGGCAGGCCGAACAGGGGTACCGGCTTGAAGAAGAGGGTTCCTGAAGCCATGAACGTCACTGACCGCTGAGCCGAGCCCACACCATGCGAAGCAGCCTGCGCAAAAGAGTACTGGTGACCGGTGGAGCCGGCTTCCTCGGCTCGCACCTGTGCGAGCGCCTGCTGACCGACGGCAACGACGTGCTCTGCGTCGACAACTTCTTCACCGGCGCCAAGGATCACATCGCCCATCTGCTCGACGACGCCAACTTCGAGCTGATGCGCCATGACGTCACCTTTCCCCTGTACGTCGAAATCGACGAGATCTACAACCTGGCCTGTCCGGCCTCGCCAGTCCACTACCAGTTCGATCCGGTGCAGACCACCAAGACCAGCGTGCATGGTGCCATCAACATGCTGGGGCTGGCCAAGCGTACCCGCGCCAAAGTGTTCCAGGCCTCGACCAGCGAGGTCTATGGCGATCCCGAGCAGCATCCGCAGCGCGAGGATTACTGGGGTCACGTCAACCCCATCGGCCCCAGAGCCTGCTACGACGAAGGCAAGCGCTGCGCCGAGACGTTATTCTTCGACTACCACCGCCAGCACCGCCAGGCCATCAAGGTGGCCCGAATCTTCAACACCTACGGGCCACGCATGCATCCGCACGATGGCCGGGTGGTGTCGAATTTCATCGTCCAGGCGTTGAAAAACGAACCCATCACCCTGTACGGTGATGGCGCCCAGTCCCGGGCCTTCTGCTACGTCGACGACATGATTGAAGGGTTCCTCAGACTCATGAACAGTGCCGACGACATCACCGGCCCGATCAATCTGGGCAATCCGGGCGAGTTCACCATCCGCGAACTGGCCGAGACGGTGCGCGAGCTGACCGGATCGCGTTCGGCGTTACAGCATGCCCCGCTGCCGGACGACGATCCGCGCCAGCGTCGGCCCGACATCAGCCTGGCCCGGGATCTGCTCGGCTGGGCGCCCAGCGTCACGCTGGAGCAGGGCCTCAAGCCCACCATCGCTTATTTCGACGACCTGCTGCGCCGGGGGATGGCCTGAGATGAGCGCAACCCGACCGATCGAAGCGGGTAGGGCCCGCACCGCCGTGCGCACGCGGACAACCCACGCCGGGAACATTCAGCGGGTAGGGTGCGCACCGCCGTGCGCACGCCGCCCGAAGCCCGAATGCCGCAGCGACGGATGGCTTGCCACGGCATCAGGACAACACACGAAAGCGGCAACCACACCCGCCGGTGGAGCGGCCAATGCCGGGCGGCGTGCGCAGCAAAGCTGCACACCCTACGAAAGCGGCTCGACGGTCAGACGTTCCTTCGGCGGAGGACCGAAGCGCGTAGGGTGCGCACCGCCGTGCGCACGCCGCCCGAAGCCCGAATGCCGCAGCGACGGATGGCTTGCCTCGGCACTAGGACAATACACGAACGCGGCAACCCCACCCGCCGGTGGTGCGCCAGTATGCCGGGCGGCGTGCGCAGCAAAGCTGCACACCCTACGAAAGCGGCTCGGCGGTTAGACGTTCCTTCGGCGGAGGACCAAAGCGCGTAGGGTGCGCACCGCCGTGCGCACGCCGCCCGAAGCCTGAATACCGCAGCGACGGATGGCTTGCCACGGCATCAGGAGCACATACCAAGGCGGCAACCACACCCGCCGGCGGAACGGCCAATACCGGGCGGCGTGCGCAGCAAAGCTGCACACCCTACGAAAGCGGCTCGGCGGTTAGACGTTCCTTCGGCGGAGGACCAAAGCGCGTAGGGTGCGCACCGCCGTGCGCACGCCGCCCGAAGCCCGAATGCCGCAGCGACGGATGGTTTGCCACGGCATCAGCACACTATCCGAAAGCGGCAACCCCACCCGCCGGTGGTGCGGCAGATGCCGGGCGGCGTGCGCAGCAAAGCTGCACACCCTACGAAGAGCTGCAGCACCAGCGGATGGTCAACGGCCAACACCCGATCGAAGCGCGTAGGGTGCGCACTGCCGTGCGCACGCGGACAACGCACGCCGGCGATGCCCCGCCGCCGGTGGGCCGCCCAAACCCGGCCACGCCCTGACATGACCACAACCCGCCCCATCCTCGTCACCGGCAGCGCCGGCTTCATCGGCTCGGCGCTGACCCTGCGGCTGCTGGAACGCGGCGATACCGTGGTCGGGCTGGACAACCACAACGCCTATTACGACCCGACCCTGAAAGAAGCCCGCCTCGCCCGCTTCGCCGATCACCCCAACTACACCCACGTGCGGGCCGATCTGCAGGACCGCGCCGCCATCGAACAGCTCTTCCGCGAGCACCAACCCGCGCCGCGTGGTCAACCTCGCCGCCCAGGCCGGGGTGCGCTATTCACTGCGCGATCCGCATGCCTATGTCGACAGCAACGTGGTCGGCTTCCTGAACATCCTGGAAGGCTGCCGTCACAACGAAGTCGAGCACCTGGTCTACGCCTCGACCAGCTCGGTCTACGGCGCCAGCACCCGGATGCCGTTCTCCGAGCACGACGGCATCGCCCATCCGCTCACCCTGTACGCCGCCACCAAGAAAGCCAACGAGCTGATGGCGCACAGCTACAGCCATCTATATGGTCTGCCGGTCACCGGGCTGCGCTTCTTCACCGTCTACGGGCCCTGGGGCCGGCCCGACATGGCGCTGTTCAAGTTCACCCAGGCGATGCTGGCCGGCGAGCCGATCGAGCTTTACAACCACGGCCACCACCGCCGCGATTTCACCTACATCGACGACATCGTCGAGGGCGTGATCCGCACCCTGGACCACACCGCCGAGCCCAACCCGGCCTGGTCCGGCGCCGAGCCCGATCCGGCCACCAGCGCCGCGCCCTACCGGGTCTACAACATCGGCAACCAGCAGCCGGTCGAACTGATGCACTACATCGAGGTGCTGGAGCAATGCCTGGGCCGCCGCGCCGGGAAGACCCTGCTGCCGCTGCAGCCGGGCGACGTCCCCGACACCCACGCCGACGTCAGCGAACTGGTGCGCGACGTCGGCTACAAGCCCGCGACCACGGTGGAGCAGGGCGTGGCGGCGTTCGTCGCCTGGTACCGGGACTATTACCGCGTATGAGGTGTGCCCGATGACCGACGCGCCCCAGTGGTTTCTGATCCAGACCAAGCCCCGGCAGGGCTTCCGGGCGGAGGACAACCTGCGCAATCAGGGCTACATCACCTACCACCCGCTGGTCGAGGTGGAACGCCTGCGCGCCGGTCGCCGCACCCCGGTGCAGGAGCCGCTGTTCCCGAACTACCTGTTCATCCGGCTGCAGCGCTGGGTCGATAACTGGCACCCGATCCGCTCCACCCGCGGCGTCAGCAAACTGGTGACCTTCGCCGACCAGCCCCTGCCGGTGGCCGACGAAATCATCGACCAGATCGGCCGGCAACTCGAACAACTGGGCCCGCGCCCGGTGCTGCGCAAAGGGGATGTGGTCGAAATCCTGGACGGCTGCTTCCGCGGCCACGACGCCATATTCAACCGATTCGACGGCGAGGAACGCGCCATCCTGTTCCTCACCTTCCTGCACAAGCAGGCAAAACTAACAGTGCCAGTCAGCGCAATAAAAAAACGCGCCTGATGAGGCAGGATCACCCTTCGGCGGCGGACCGAAGGGCGTAGGGTGCGCACCGCCGTGCGCACGCGGACAACCCACGCCGGGCATGACCACCCACGGTGGCATACCCGCCAACAATCCGATCAAGCGTCTTTTTGGGAATCACGCCAAACCCAAGGGCGGTAGCGTGCCTGAACGCCCAACCGTAAACGCCCGAATCGAAGCGCGTAGGGTGCGCACCGCCGTGCGCACGCCGCCCGAAGCCCGAATGCCGCCGCAACGGACGGCTCGCCACGGCATCAGGACAACGTAAGCGGCAACCGATCCGCCGGTGGAACGGCCACTGCCGGGCGGCGTGGGCAGCAAAGCTGCCCACCCTACGAAAGGAACCCGGCGGCCAGACATTCCTTCGGCGGTGGACCGAAGGGCGTAGGGTGCGCACCGCCGTGCGCACGCGGACAACGCACGCCGGGCATGCCCACCCAGGTGGCGTACCCGCCGACAAAACGTAATCAAGCGTCTTTTTGGGAATCACGCCAAACCCAAGGGCGGTAGCGTGCCTGAACGCCCAACCATAAACGCCCAATCGAAGCGCGTAGGGTGCGCACCGCCGTGCGCACGCCGCCCGAAGCCCGAATGCCGCAGCAACGGATGGTCTGCTACAGCATCAGCACACTACACGGAGGCGGCAACCACATCCGCTGGAAGCGCGCCACTGCCGGGCGGCGCAGGCAGCAAAGCCGCCCACCCTACAAAAGAACCCGCCGGCTAACATTCGCTCGACGCCCGCCCAAAGCGGTAGGGTGCGCACCGCCGTGCGCACGCCGCCCGAAGCCCGAATACCGCAGCGACGGCTGGCTTGCCACAGCTCGGCACACTAACCAAATGCGGCAACCACAAACGCTGGCACTGCACAAACCCCGATCCGCGACGGCGGCCAGGCCGGGACACGCTAAAATGGATGTGTACGTACCACTCCAACGGGACGCACATGCCGACCGACAATCCGACCGCCCGCATCACCCGCGAAGAACTGGTGGCACGCTCCGCGGCCTACATTAAAGGGGTACTCAAAAGCCGCTTGCCTGGTGTGCCGGTCTACCTCTTCGGCTCCCGGGCGCGCGGCGATGCCGGCCGGGCATCGGATTTCGATCTCTGGATCGATGGCGACATTGCCCCCGAGGTGCTGCGCGGAATTGAAGAAGAGATCGCGGAATCCTTTGTCCCGTTCGACGTCAACCTGGTGGAGACGCGCGACCTCAAAGGCCCGTTCGGAGCCAACGTGCGACGGGAAGCCATTCGATGGACCTGAGAATCCAGCATTTCAGACAGGCCCTGGAGAGCCTGGATTATCTGACCACCGTCGATACCCAGGCCTTGGCGCAAATTCTCGACGAACGTTTGCTGGACGGCATCGAGAACGGCAAGGCGCAGAAATTCGAGGTCGTCACAGAATTGTGCTGGAAGTCGATCAAAGACCATCTGCGGACAGCGAAAGGCCTGGACGTGGCTTCACCCAAGCAGGCCATCAAGGCGTTCTATCGATCCGGCAGGATCGACGAGGGGGCCTATCTGACACTCATGGCAGCGATCGATACGCGAAACCGGCTCAGCCCAATCTACGACGAAGCAAAATTCCGCGCAGCACTGAGCCGCTCCCCGGAATTCGTGGCTGCCTTCAAAGCATGTGTTGACCGCGCTGCACGCGCGGAGCAATGCCAGCGATTAGCCGCGCGACGTCGGATCGCATAGCGGCGCCGGCCCGAAGCTGCCGGCGACCCACCCGAACAAGAAAGCCCGGCGGCCAACGTTCCCTCGACGCCGGACCGAAGCCCGTAGGGTGCGCACCGCCGTGCGCACGCCGCCCGAAGCCCGAATGCCGCAGCGACGGATGGTTTGCTACAGCATCAGCACACTAACCAAACACCGCAACCACAAACGCCGGCACCGCACCAAACCCCAAACAACACACCCGGCACCGCCAACCAAACCGAAACACCATCCATGCCTGAACCGACGCCCGAAACCGAAAACCCCCGCCTGGCCATCATCGGCCTGGGCTACGTCGGCCTGCCGCTGGCCGTCGCCTTCGGCCGGCACGTCGCACCCTCGGTTTCGACATCAACCCCGAGCGCATCGCCGCCCTGCGCGCGGGCCGCGACGCCACCCGCGAAGTTGACCCCGACGAACTCGCGCAGGCCGACCAACTCGAATTCACCACCGACCCCGAAGCCCTGCGCGGCTGCAACATCTACATCGTCACCGTCCCGACGCCCATCGACGCCGACAAGCGCCCCGACTTCGGCCCGCTGATCGCCGCCAGCACGACCGTCGGCCGGGTCATGGCGCCGGGCGACCTGGTGATCTACGAATCCACCGTCTATCCCGGCGCCACCGAGGACATCTGCGTCCCGGTCCTGGAGCGGGAATCCGGCCTGCGCTACGACGCGACATCTCGCGCTAACGGAAACGAAACAACGCCCGCAGAGCGAGGCACCTTCACCGTCGGCTACAGCCCCGAGCGCATCAATCCGGGCGACCGCAGCCACCGCCTGGCCGACATCGTCAAGGTCACCTCCGGCTCGACACCCGAAGCCGCCGACGCGGGTCGACGCCTTATACCAACGCATCATCACCGCCGGCACCCACAAGGCCGCCAGCATCCGGGTCGCCGAGGCCGCCAAGGTGATCGAGAACACCCAGCGCGACCTCAACATCGCCCTGGTCAACGAACTGGCGATGATCTTCAACCGCATGGGCATCGACACCCAGGCCGTGCTGGCCGCCGCCGGCACCAAGTGGAACTTCCTGCCCTTCAGGCCCGGCCTGGTCGGCGGCCACTGCATCGGCGTCGATCCCTATTACCTGACCCACAAGGCCCAGCAACTCGGCTACCACCCGGAGGTCATCCTGGCCGGGCGGCGCATCAACGACGGCATGGGCCGCTACATCGCCCGGCAGGTGATCAAGCTCATGATCCGGCGCGACATCAAGGTGCTCGGCGCCCGCGTCCTCATCCTGGGGCTGGCGTTCAAGGAAAACTGCCCCGACCTGCGCAACACCCGGGTCATCGACATCGTGCGCGAATTCGAGGACTACGGCGCCAACGTCGACGTCCACGACCCCTGGGTGGATCCGCAGGACGCCCGCCGCCAGCACGGCATCGAACTCACGCCGCAACCGGCGCCCGATACCTATGACGCCGTGGTGCTGGCCGTCGCGCACCACCAGTTCATCGCCATGGGCGCCGACGCCATGCGCGCCCTGGGGCGCCGCAACGCGATCCTCTACGACGTCAAGCAGGTCCTGCCGGCGACAGCGGTCGACGGCCGGTTGTAACCGCCTTGCAGCCGTTCACCATGCGGTAGGCACAAGCACAGCGCAGCCTCGCGGCCAAGTCCGCCGGCGGCTCGATCCGCCGTCGACGCCGAATCGAGGCGCGTTGGGTGCGCACCGTCGTGCGCACGCCGCCCAAAGCCCGAATGCCGCAGCACCGGATGATTAGCCAACCAGCCAGGGACAAGCGCGATCTCGAAGCCAGCGACCGTCCGCGTTCATCAGCGCGTCCGAAACACGCGGCTGTGCACTCGCGGTTAATCGACGGTCAATCCCATCAACAACCGAACGTAGGAGCTATCGTGATGAAGGTACTGGTTCTGGGCGGCGACGGGTTCTGCGGCTGGCCGACGGCGCTGCATCTGTCGCACGCGGCCACGAGGTGGTGATCGTCGACAATCTGTCGCGCCGCAACATCGACAACGAGCTGGAGGTGCGAATCGCTGACGCCGATCCGGCCGATGGGCGAGCGGCTTGCGCGCCTGGAAGGAGGTCTCCGGCCAGCGAGATCGACGTTCCACAGCTTCGACGTCGCGCAGCAACTACCACCGGCTGCTGGACCTGCTGCGAGGAGGTCAAGCCCGACGCGATCGTGCACTTCGCCGAGCAGCGCGCCGCGCCCTACTCGATGAAGTCGTCGCTACCACAAGCGCTACACGGTCAACAACAACCTCAACGCCACCAACAACCTGCTGGCGGCGATCGTCGAGAGCGGGCAGGACATCCACCTCGTGCATCTCGGCACGATGGGCGTCTACGGCTACGGCACCGCCGGCATGAAGATCCCGGAGGGCTATCTGCAGGTCAAGGTCGACACCGACGACGGGCGAGCTCGTCGAGCAGGAGATCCTCTATCCGGCCAATCCCGGGCAGCGTCTACCACATGACCAAGACGCAGGATCAGCTGCTCTTCGCCTTCTACAACAAGAACGACAAGGTGCGGATCACCGACCTGCATCAGGGCATCGTCTGGGGCACGCAGACCGAGGAGACGCGGCTGGACGAGCGGCTGATCAACCGCTTCGACTACGACGGCGACTACGGCACGGTGCTCAACCGCTTCCTGATGCAGGCGGCGGTCGGCTATCCGCTGACCGTGCACGGCACCGGCGGCCAGACCCGCGCCTTCATCCACATCCAGGACACGGTGCGCTGCATCGAGCTGGCCCTCGAGAACCCGCCGCAGCCGGGCGAGCGGGTCAACATCCTCAACCAGATGACCGAGACCCACCGCGTGCGCGATCTGGCCAAGATGGTCGCCGGACATGACCGGCGCCGACATCGAGTACCTGCCGCAACCCGCGCAACGAGGCGGACGAGAACGAACTGCACGTTGAGAAACGACCGCTTCCTGCGATCTCGGCCTGGAGCCGATCACGCTGGGCGAGGGCCTGATGGAGGAGGTCACCGAGATCGCCCGCAAGTACGCCGACCGCTGCGATCGCAGCAAGATTCCCTGCGTGTCGTTGTGGAATGCCAACCGAGCTAGAAACGCCGGGCAGTCCGCAGAGGCGGAGGCATGAAGACTGTCGCTAGGAACGCCGTGGGCGGACGGCACTGACGTCCAGGCGCAAAAGGATGCTCCTGAGCCGCTCAAACATTCACGCGGCGGCGGGCCGCGATTTTCGTGCTCACCATGTTGCCTTTTGATGAGAGAGAGGGACACCGTGCAGGTCGTCGACAACCAAGTCGTCGCCACGCCCGCTTGCGCCAAAAGCCTTGCCGACGCCGTTTGGTGCGCCGTCGACGCCGGGCAGAGCGGCTTCATCACCGGACGGATGCCGGCGTGGCGAACTGGTACGACTTCGGCGTGGCCATTCAGAGGCTTTCCCTGAATCACGGCCTGTTGTCGTGGCAAATTCCCATCGTTCACGGT
>CAVQMB010000012.1:0-108513 GCA_963713445.1 uncultured Gammaproteobacteria bacterium
CCGTGCTTACGGGCTACAGCCGTCAACTTCGATCGTTATTATTTGTACGGGATAATATTCGCTGCCATAGTGGCTGCGGATGGTTCGGAGTGAAAACCTGTGTGTGGTGGCTACGTCAGTCCCAGGGAAGCTGCACTCGAACGCTTCTACCAGTACGATCGGAGAAGCCCGCAGCCGTTTGACAAGCGTTACAATGTCGCTTCCAGCACCTTCGTTCCGGTAATCTAGCAGGGCAAGGATGGTACCACAGTGCTAGAGGCCGCCCGGTGGGGCGTGGTGCCGCATTGATGGAAGGACGCAAAGCTCCCCGCAAGCACCCTCGAAATTATCTACCGCGCCAACGAGACCCATCTGATCCAGCGCTTCGGCAGTGCCCTGAATCTCAACGTCCACTTTCACATGCTCCTTCTGGACGGAGTGTATGTCATCGACCGCGAGCGAGCCGTGTTTTGCCGCCTCCCGGTGCCCCCTGCCGCTGGCCAGGACCGATTACCAAAGGGGCGACACGGTTATCGCCGAGTTCTGGTCGGCCAGTCCCACTGTACACTACACCACCGGCAACAATTATCTGCTGGTCGAACGCAAGACCGAGGCGGGCTGGCGGGTTGAGAACGATAGCTACGTGGCCGAACTCAGCTGGGAAATACCGGTCGCAGGCAGTGCCGGCGATTACCGCATTAGGCATTTTGGATACGACAGGAACGGCGTCGCCTTTGGCGACGTGTCGGAATTGTTCCGCATTAGCCCCTGAGACCGATCACAGGACCGGAAAAAGGCTCGATTCACTCCGCTATGCCGTTGCTGGGTACTCATGTCGATCTCCCATTCCAGGTTAAGGTCCTTCAGTTTTAGGCTAGTCTGAAGGTTGCCGCCGGGTTAGCGGCGTGGGTGGGGATGTTTCATTACATTGGTACCATCTCGCGAGCAAGCGGTGGCGCTGACAATCGCGTGACGCACATCCCGACTATCAAGTAGTATGATCCTGTGAAATCAGCCCCCCTCATTACCGTCATCATGGCCACCTATAATCGCAGCAATGTGCTGCCTTATTCGATTGGCAGCGTACTGGCACAATCAAGATCGGACTTTGAATTGCTGGTCATCGGCGACGGGTGTACCGACGACTCCCAGGAGGTGGTCGAAGCGATGGGGGATAGACGGGTACGTTGGGTCGGTCTGAGCAACAACTCGGGCCATCAGTCAGTGCCGCACAACGCCGGCCTTGCCGAGGCTCGTGGGCAATATATTGCCTATCTCGGCCACGACGACCTGTGGTTACCCGATCACCTGGCGATCTGTGTCGATGCAATCGAAAAACGCTGCGACCTGGCCTACGGCTTGAGTCTGATCGTCTCCGAAAATCCCCGGGGCAATTATCTGGCCCCCATTCCGCTGCCGTATGAATCGGGCAGATGGATTTCACCGTCATCGGTAGTGCATCGAAAATCGGTTACCGACGCCGTGGGAACCTGGAAGCATTACCGCGACACCCGCTCCGTTCCCGAAGCTGAGTTATGGCAACGCATGTTCAGGTCGGGATACCGTATGTCTCTCCTGCCCCGACTCTCGGTCGTCAAGATTCCAGCTGCAGCGCGTAAGGACGTGTACCAGCACAGGAGCACTGAGGAACAGGCGCTATGGCAGATGCGGATACAGACAGAGCCCGGATTTGAAGCCAGCGAGATCGCCATGTGCTATGTCAATCTGCGCAGCCTGTCGCCCGGGCAAATTGGCAGCGCGCCCTACAAACGGGTGATGAGGCATTCCTGTATGAAACCGTCTTCAGAATCCGCAAACGATTGCGCGGGCCGTTATGGAAGCGACAGCCCCTTATAGAGCAGTATCGGCAATACAAAGGTTTGTCACCCAGGCCCTGATCCTGACCCTTATGGTCGCGGAGAGACAACCATGTTCGATTCAGCCCACAAAGACGAGCAGCTGGTTAACCCAGAGTGGGATCGCTTGACCACAGCGCTGGATGGCGTCTACCTGCACGAAATAAAGCACGTGCCGCGCGACCATGGCGTGATTACGGAGATCTACAGACCCGACTGGGACCCCACTGGCAAGCCCGTGGTGCAGGTATACCAATCGCGATTATTCCCCGCGGCAATCGGGGCATGGAGTTGCCACCAGATTGCGACCGACCGGCTATTTGTCAGCCAGGGACATCTCAAGATCGTGCTGTACGACGGCCGCGAAAGCAGCTCAACGTTTGGCGTACTGCAGGACTACCATGTCGGAGATTACCGGCCCGCTTTTCTGGTCATTCCTCCGGGGGTCTGGCACGGCGTACAAAACCTTGGCGCGAACGATGTCATCCTGATAAACCTGCCCACCCGGGCCTATGTGTACGAGGATCCGGATCATTACAGGCTTCCCTATAACACGGGTGATATCCCCTATAGCTGGACGGCGAAGGAATCTGAACGACTCCGCGCGGATGCCAAGCAATGAACGGGGTCGGTGATCATGAGTTGGGCACCGGCCCAGGCGGCATTCACAAGTTAAGTCCTCGGATCTGAGGAAATCATGCCTATGGCAATCAGGCCACCGTCCTTAACTTGTCGATTGTAGTCTCGCTCATGGTCTCCTCCTCTTTCTCTCGATGGTCGGACACTTCCATCCTGGCGCAACAGACGCCGTTCAGGAAGGGGAGGAGACCATCTCATCACCCTAAGGCTATCCTCGGGCACCAAGTATCCACATCGCAAAATCTCTCCCAAGACTCCGCCCACAAACGTCCGTCATCCGCCGGGTATGTGGTTTATTCTTCCTACCCGTCGTAGTGTGTAGGTGTTGCATACGAAACGGTGTCAATTAGATTTGAAATAGGTATTGATGTTGCAGTTAATCAGGAAAGGTTACTAGATGAAACAGTTGGTGTTAAAGCTATTGAAAAAAACCACATGTGCGGTTGCTGGAACGACATCAAAACCTGAGCATCCGGATGGGGCGAATTGTTATCGCCTGTGGCAGGCGATGTCGCAAGAGAATCTACTCATGTCGATGAAATCGTTTTACAGCTACCTCGTCGTGGAGAGGATCGAAAACTGCTGGCCTGTGACACAAAAAGCTTTCGACGCGCTCAGCACCGAAGATGTAACTCTTATCGAGAAAGGTGTCGCCAACGCCTTTGGACAGGAATCGCTTGCAGCCTTAATGCGCTGGAGAGAAGTAAGCTTGCCTCATTATAGGAGGGAAATTTTAAGGTACGGCTGCTCGGTCGAGCCAGCACTTCTCCGGGAAAAAACCAGAATGACATCGGCTAACCCGCCACCATCGGTGCATAGCATGATGAGAAGCGAGATTTTTGCCGGTGATCTCTACTCGGGGGATATGATCGTTTCCGCATTAGAGCGCGCCGGTATCAGCTTCAATGCCGGAGGGTGCTATCTTGATTTTGGCTGTTCATCGGGCGCTTTAACCAGAAATCTTTTGGCGCATTTCCCGGAAGGCCGCTGGCACGGATGTGATCCAGTTGCTGCATCCGTGGAATGGGCCTCGGAGCATTTCCCGCAGATCGAGTTCTATGTGAACGAACAGCGCCCACCGCTCAAGTACACCGATGGTCTGTTTCACGGTGTCTATGCCGTTTCCATCTGGTCACATTTTTCTGAGCAGGCCGCTATTGATTGGTTCGACGAGATGCGGCGGATAATTGTGCCGGGCGGCTTTCTTGTCATTACTACTCACGGTATACGGAGCCTTTACTATTATCTTTCAAACAACCTGATGCCGCTGGAGACTATCAGTCACCTTTTGCAGACGGTCGCTGAGCGTCAATACGCCTTCCAGCCGGTCTGGGATAATAACACTAAGGAGATCGACTATCTGGACACTTCGGATTGGGGGAATGCCTATTTTACGTTGGAGTGGGTCGCCAACTACTTGGCTCCTCACTGGAGTGTTTTCGACTACGTGCCGGGTATTAATCAAATGAATCAGGATATCTATGTGCTTCGTCGCAATTGAATTTGAGCGGCAACCTAATCAGCCGCCCCTGAAAAATCCCATAAATGCCGTATTAATGCGGTTTGAGGGGCTATTTGGGGTTGCCAATAATGCTAGAAATGGCCATGTTTGATGGGATCGCTTTGTATGCGCCATCGTCGCAGCCCTGTCGATACGGGGGAAGGCCTGAGCTAGGACCTGTTCCGCGCGCGGTTGGATCAGATCATCGAGCGGCGCACCCGTTGGCGGTGCTGGCCGAGCGCATGCCGTGGGCGGCGATCGAGCGCGAACTAAGTGATGTGTTGCCGCCAGCGCCGGCGGGTGCCGGGCGCCCGGCCTTGCCACGGCGGCTACGCCGCGTCATCAAGCGCCAGCGTACCGCGCTCGGGCCGGCGCTGCGCTGCACTGCCAGCAGGCGGCACAGAGGCATGACCGGCCAGCGCTCGGTATGTACCCGAATGACGCAGTACTTCACTTCATTTCCTTCGCGAAGTACTGACTGACTTTTTTTAAAATCTCCTTTTCCATGTGCAGAATACGCACTTCCTTGCGCAATCGCTTCAGCTCCTCGCGCTCACCGGCCGACAACCGCGCACCGCTGGCTTCGTCCGCCAATTCCTGCCGTCACCGGCGCAGCAGATTGTCGTTGATCCCCAGACTCCGGGCCCCCTCCGACACCTTGTAACCTTGCTCGGTCACCAGCGCCACCGCTTCCTGTTTGAAGTGTAAGCAATGGGATGGACTCCTCCTCCCCCTACGTCCATGAAGTCGAGTAGGTTTGAGATTCGAAATCAAAACAGAGGAGGAACCCAGATGCAGCTTATACGCGTCGGTGTCGATATCGCAAAGTCGGTGTTTCATGTCCACGGCGTGGATCGCCACGAGCGCTGTCAGTGGCGGGGATGCTACAAGCGCGGGCAGTGGCTTGAGGCGATCTGTAAGCGTCTGCCGGCGGGCGCGGAGGTCGGCATGGAAGCGTGCGGGGCTTCGCACTACTGGGGCCGCGAGCTGCAGCGGCGTGGCTATCGCGTCAAGCTGATCCCGGCGCAGTTCGTCAAACCGTTCGTCAAGAGCAACAAAAACGATGCGGTCGATGCCGAGGCGATCTGTGAGGCAATGGGGCGAGCGAACATGCGCTATGTGGCGGTCAAGACGGTCGAGCAACAGGACCAGCAGGCCGCGCACCGCATTCGTGAGTCGCTGGTTGGGCAACGCACGGCGAAGGTCAATCAGATCCGGGGTCTGGCGGGTGAATACGGCTTGATCGCCCCGGTGAGCGTTCGCGCCCTGCGGCGAACCCTGCCCGATTGGCTGGAAGACGCCGAGAACGGTTTGACGGTGTCGTTCCGTGCGCTGCTCTCGGATCTGGCCGAGGACCTGAGGCGGCTCGATGAGCGCATTGCCGAGCTCAATGCCCAGATTGCCCAGCAGGCGAAGGCTGACCCGCGGGCGCGGCGTCTGCAGGCGTTACGCGGTGTGGGCCCGCTGGTGGCTACGGCGCTCACCGTGGCTCTCGGGGATGGACAAGCCTTTACCCGGGGGCGGGACTTCGCCGCCTCTCTCGGGCTGACGCCGCGCCAGCAAAGCACGGGCGGCAAGCCGCGCCTGCTCGGCATCAGCAAGCGCGGCGACAGTTACCTGAGGAAGCTGCTGGTCCACGGTGCGCGGGCGGTGCTGCGTCACGCCGCGGGGCGTGACGATGGGCTGAGTCAGTGGCTCAACACGCTTCGCCAGCGAAAGCATCCCAATGTGGTTGCGGTGGCGCTGGCGAACAAGACAGCGCGCATCGCCTGGGCGATGGTCCGCCGGGGTGTGGATTATGACCCGGCACTGGCCGCCGGCTCAGTCGCATAAAGAGGATGAGTGAGCACCCAATGAATTGACAGCGAGTCCACTTCTTCACGATTGCAGCGTCTAACGCTTGATGGCGAACAGGTCGAACCGACGTCGGCAAAACCCTGTTAGTGGCGAGAGCCTCTGAGCTCGTGTAAGCGTTTGGGAGCCGACGTGCGAATAGCCCATCAGGGTCCGATGCCCAGACAAGACAACGGCATCCTTGCAGAGACCGGATACACGTAGGCAGTCGTACCTTACTCGCAATCGAACGTTGGACTTGCAAATGAGGAGGAGTCCATACACGCATCTATGAACGCCAAAAGAAAGTATAGCGAAGGCCCGATTGACGAAATCGAGGTGGTCGAAGACTTCCTGCCTTCACCGGACGAACTTGCCTTCAAGGAGGATACGGTGAAGGTTACGATCTCCCTGAGCAAGTCCAGTGTTGACTTCTTCAAGGCAAAAGCTGAAGAACACCACACTGCCTACCAAAAGATGATTCGAAAGCTCCTGGATTCGTACGTTGACCGTCACTCAGGTACATAACGAATAAGGATAGATCGTGCAACCCTTCGCTCAACCGAACACGCACCGGCTTGCCAGTTTGCTCAAACGTTAGGGCATTATCGCTATAGTGCCATTTGGCATAGCTGGTCTCATAATTCTCAGTGGGTTTCGGGGACAGTAAACTTAATTCGCAAAGATGCGACTTTTCCGAAGCGTTCGGGAAAAACGTAAACCGTCGCAGTAGTTCGCAACACGCGTGCTGCTGACACACTCTACCCAAGCCAGGTGACCGAGAATGACGAGACTGATCTGGATCGGCATTACGGTAGTCGTCCTGCCATTTGTGGTCATGGCGCTCGAATATCTCTGGGCACTCATTTCAGGAGCGACAGGCGAGCACCTTGCTTCTGCCGGATTTTGGGGAGTGGTGCTTGGCTATTATTTGATCCCGGTTGGATTGGGGCTGCTGCTCGTGGGTTTGCTTGCCCGGCTGCTTGGACGCTGATCAAGCGCCAAAAAAGGAAAGAAGAACGGGGTCGGGGCAACGTCGCCGGGTCTTGCATTACGAGACGATGCCTCTATGACGCCTGAAGCCGCTCGTGGAGTGCCGGCCACGCATGCGATATTCCCCGACAAATCAGCTGGATCAGGCGCCTTTCTGGGCGCGGCCGCCGCTAGTGTCTCGGCAAAATACTGCGCCCTCATCCGCTCGCAGTAGTCCATCAGATTTTCAAACGTCGACGCGTACTGAAAGAGTGGGTTGTCACCCGCCACGTACACCGTCACTCCAAGGAAGCCGAACACGCAGGCGTCGATTGACGACGGTCGGTTGCCCAGGAAATACGGCTGGTCGCCTAGCAGTTCTGCCAGAGCGTCGAGGTCGGACTTACCCTGCGCGATGATGACGTCTTCCGTATGACGCCCCATGCCCCGAGCGTAGAGCTGCTTGCTGAATGCTCGCTTAAGCACCGTGGGCACGAGCCAGCGTAGCGGAATCGGCATGGTGCCGGCGAACTCATGCAGCCGCTCGTCCCCACCCCTGCCGAGGAACAGCTGATGCTCGAAGCATTGGTGATAGTGCTCTTCGAGCATGCGCTGCACGCACACGGCGAGAGCCCGCTGGCGTGCGGCCAGGTGCGCATCCAGGTCGATGTCGTAGCGCGCCTGAAGGTGCCCGATGATGAGCGTGGAATCCCCCATGCGCACGTTTCCATACTCGATCCAGGGTGACTTGCCCTTGGGTCCCTTGCTGGGATCGTTCGCGGTCATGAACTCGAACGGGATGTCCGCCATGCGTAGCCAGGTGGCCAGCTTGAGGGGGAACGGTGCGGCAGTGGCGAACGGCACGCCCCAGCCGGTGCCGAATGCAAACAGCCGAATTCTGTCGGAAGCGGGATTTGCCATGGCTCTGTACCTCTGTCCTCGAGCAGGTAATGCAAGCCTAGCACACGGAATTGACCAATGGTAGAAATATTTTACCGTAGGTTGAATATATTGACCTATGGTAGACTTTTGCTATGGACAGACGTACAACCCTAAAGCAGCGCCGCCAGGATCAGGTGCGGGAGGAGATCCTCGCAGCCGCGCGTAAGGTGGTTCTGAGCGAAGGCCTGGGCGGGTTGACGCTAACCGCGGTGGCACGCGAGCTGGGGCTTACCAAGGCCGCGCTCTACCACTACTTCGCTTCGAAGGAAACACTGGTCTTCGAGCTGACCTACCTGAGCCTCGAGAGTCAGGCTGAGGCGGTTGGCGACGCGGTAGCGGGCAGCACTTCGGGCGTGGAAGCCATCGAGGCGCTGATGCGGGCAGCGGCCGCCCACTACGCGCCCCGCAAGGACGAACTGCGACTGGCTTACCTGATACCGCAGGTCGGCAAGGCCGCGGCCACGCGTTTTGGCGCCGATCAGCTCGCAAGGATTCGCCCGTTCAACGAGCGCATGTACGGGGCTGTCGCTGAGAAGATCCATCAGGACCAGAAGGCGGGCCAAATCCCCGAAGGCATCGATGGCCGCCGTCTCGCCTTCCTCGCTCACACCGCCATACTGGGCATGCTCACCCTCGAGGGGCTGGTCGAGACCGCCGACGAGGCGCCGCTGATCCACTCTCACGAGGCGATGGTCGAGGAGCTGGTGCGCACCTTTACCGCCCGACTCGCCGCACCTGCCTGAGAGTACCCTGTCCAACGCTCACTGGCACTAACTAGAACGCATTCCTACGAAGCACCACGCGGGTCCTGCGTTCGCAATAGCGCAAGTATTATCACAAAGCGGAGATGGGCGATGCCGACCAACGATTACACCATCAGAGTCATGACTCGACAGGAGATGGATATAGCCATCGACTGGGCCGCGGCGGAAGGCTGGAACCCCGGCGTGCACGATGCGGACTGTTTCCACGCAGCCGATCCGGGCGGTTTTCTGATCGGGCTGCTGGGCGACGAGCCTATCGCCACGATTTCGGTCGTCCGGTACGGTACATCCTTCGGGTTCCTGGGCTTCTACATCGTCAAGCCGGACTATCGCGGACGCGGCTACGGCCTGCAGCTATGGAACGCCGGCCTCGCCCGCCTTGCGGGCCGCGTGATCGGCCTCGACGGGGTGGTCGCCCAGCAGGACAACTACCGCAAGTCGGGGTTTAATCTGGCTTATCAAAATATCCGTTACCAGGGACACGGCGGCGGGCCGGCGCCCGCCGACGCGGCGATCGTGCCCTTGTCGACGGTGCCTTTTGATGAGCTGTGCGCTTACGACAAACCGTTTTTTCCCGACGATCGCACCGCATTCCTGAAATGCTGGATCAATCAGCCCGAGAGCACGGCGCTGGGCATACTGCAAAACGGAACGCTGGCCGGTTACGGGGTGCTTCGGACCTGCCGCTCAGGCCACAAGATCGGCCCGTTGTTCGCGGACGGCCCGGCGCTGGCGGAACGTCTGTTCCTCGCATTGAAGGCGCGGGCGCCAGCCGATACCCCGGTTTTCCTGGACACCCCGGCTGTGAATTCGGCGGCCGTGGAATTGGCGAATCGGCACGACATGGCCATCGCGTTCGAGACCGCCCGCATGTACCGGGGCGCAAGCCCGGATCTGCCCTTGGATCGGCTGTTCGGCGTGACGACGTTCGAGCTCGGATAACTACATCCAGAGGCGAAGCTAGCGCGATAACGCTTCACTGGGATCGGAGGAGATCAAACTCATTTTTCAACAACTGGCCGGCTGCGCGCTCCCGCCGCACCTGAACGTAGCCGGCAAGCCCACTGAAACCACTGACAGACATCCGGAGGCACGCTATGCACATCGTCGTAAACGACTTCTCGTTGCACAAATTTGTTGATTGGCCGGCTTTGGAATCAAAAGTAGATCAGCTCCAGATCCAGTTGTCCCATGAGCATTCGGGTTTTCGCGGCGCCTCTCTGGTGCGTGTCAGCGATACCAAAGCAATCTTTTTGGCGCTCTTCGATGATCGGGAGTCGCTTGACGACATCTCCAAAACTAGAGCCGCGCCGTGGTTCGCGGAACATGTGCGGCCTTTACTGGACGGACCCGTGAACCGCCAGGTCGGCGAAGTTGTAGCGGGTCACATGAAATAGCCTGGAAGGAATCGGAGCCAAAGGATCGGGGCTAGGTTCTGCGGCTCCGCTAGTTGACGGATGGCTACGGCGGCATGGCCCGGCGGTCGCCGAGATCACCCTGGACTGCCGGGCCATTGTACAGAGGCCGCCGCATCATCGACGTTGTCAGGCGTTCTCAAGTTTGTCCTGGGTACGGGTCTCGAAATCACTGGCGTCATGCCGCTCCCGTAGTTGTCCGGCGGGGTCGCCCGAGACCCGGTTGACCATGCGTCCGCGCCGCACCGCCGGCCGCTCCAGCAGCATGTCAGCCCAGCGAACGACGTTTTTATATTCGTGCACCGACAGGAACTCTCCGGCATTGTACAGCCAGCCTTTCACTAGCGCGCCGTACCAGGGGAAGATGGCCATGTCGGCGATGGTGTACTGGTCGCCGGCCATGTATTCGCGCTCGGCCAGGTTGCGGTCGAGAACGTCGAGCTGGCGTTTGGCCTCCATGGCAAAGCGGTCGATGGGATACTGCCACTTTTCCGGGGCGTAGGCGTAGAAATGGCCGAAACCGCCGCCCAGGTAGGGTCCGCTGCCCATCTGCCAGAACAGCCAGTTCAGGGTTTCGGTGCGCTGGTGGTGCTCGTTCGGCAGGAACGCCTCGAACTTCTCGGCGAGGTACAGCAGAATGGAGCCGGATTCAAACACGCGAGTCGGCGGGTCGGTGCTGTGATCGACCATGACCGGGATCTTCGAATTCGGGTTGATCGCCACATAACCGCTGGAGAACTGATCGCCATCGAGGATCCTGATCAGCCACGCGTCATATTCGGCACCCGTGTGGCCCAAGGCGAGGAGTTCCTCCAGCATGATCGTCACTTTGACGCCGTTGGGGGTGGCCAGGGAATAAAGCTGAAGGGGATGCTTCCCGACCGGCAGTTCCTTGTCATGTGTCGGGCCAGCGATTGGGCGGTTAATGCTGGCGAACTGGCCTCCGTTTTCCCCCTCCCAAGTCCAGACTCTGGGTGGGGTGTAGGCTGCTACATCCGTCATATTGCACGGCTCCTTTCAATTCATCGGTGATGGTTGGATAGGTATCGCGGCTGGTTCGACCGGTGAGTGATCTTCCGAACGGTCATTACCCTATTGTCATAGCACAAGCAACATCAGATCAAGGTGCGCTGCGATTGTTCAGGTACTGCCATCACAGCGGCGCAGGCGTGATGGCGCTAATACCGGGCCCGGCTACAGGGGCGCTCATGCGCAATCCGATAGCGGCCCAGCTAGCGCGGCGTCCCCGGATCAAGCGGTTAGACCGCGACCACGTTCGCCTGTTCATGTATCGGCAGTGCAGCAAAAACCAGAGGAGGGGGCGCGGGCGGTACGTATGACTGACAAGGGTTGAGACGTGGTTGCCGGGATTCGCTCGACTGAGAATCTAACTGTGAAACGGCCTGGTGCATGGCTCGCGTGTCGGCGTTGCCAACAACGCTCTTCCCGCGTACGGGCTCGTCCCGCATGGAACACTTAACCGAGCAGCAACCCAACCACACAACCCGTCATAAGTGTCGCCAGCGTTCCTGCGACGATGGAGCGGAAACCCAGGGCTACTATCTCGCCGCGGCGCTCGGGAACCATGGTGCCAAGCCCGCCGATCATGATTCCGAGACTGCCCAGGTTGGCGAATCCGCACAAGGCGTAGGTCATGATCAGGCGGCTGCGGGGCGACAGGGCTGCGACCGGCAGCTTGGAGAGTTCGATATAGGCCACGAACTCGTTGAGGATAGTCTTGACCCCCATCAGGCCGCCACCGGTGACGGCCTCGTGCCACGGAATGCCCATGAGCCAGACCACCGGAGCCATCAGCCAGCCGAGCACCCGTTGCAGGGTCAGCGGCGCGCCGAAGGCTGCCGGCAGCAGGCCGAGCAGCAGGTTGGCCAGATGGACCAGCGCCACCAGCACGATCAGCATCGCGATGATATTAAGCAGCAGTTCGAGGCCGGCAAGGGTGCCGCGGGTCACAGCATCCATCGCACCGCTGGCGAGTCGTTCGGGAGGAACGCTGCCGGCGGTCGGCGTTGCTGTTTCCGGAATCATTATCAGGGCAACCGTCACGGCGGCCGGTGCGCTGACCAGCGAGGCAGTGAGGATCTGGCCAAGGGCATTGGGAAGCACCGGGCCAAGAATGCTGGCGTAGAGCACCATCATGGTACCGGCGATGGTGGCCATGCCGGAAACCATCACGGCGAACAGCTCGCTGTGAGTGAGTTGTTTCAGGTACGGCTGAATCAGCAGTGGCGCCTCGATCATGCCGACAAAAACATTGGCGGTGACCGCGACGCCCAGGGCGCCGCCGATGTTGAGTGTGCGTTGCAGAACCCAGGCCATGCCGCGCACCACCACCGGCAGGATACGCCAATAGAACAGCAGTGCCGACAGGGCGCTCACCACCAGCACCATGGGCAGGCCACGGAAGGCGAGGATGTAGGCGGCGCCGGGAGTCGCCTCTGCGAACGGCAGTTTGCCGCCGCCGAGATAGCCAAAAACCAGGGAGGTGCCGGCCCGGGTCGACGCCTCCATGGCAAGCACCAGCTTGTTGAGGGCCAGGAACAGCGACTGCGCCGGCGGGAACTTGAGCAGCAACAGCGCCAGGGCGATTTGCAGCGCAAGGCCGCCGAGCACGACACGAGGCCGGACTGCACGCCGGTTTTCACTCAACAGCCAGGTGATGAAGGTAAGGATCAGCAGGCCGAAGATGCTTTGCAGCTGCAACACGGCTCATCTTTCTTGTTGGGGACGCCGTGCCAAAGCGTACTGCAATGGCGCGGGCCCGGCAAAGCGGTTTGCGACGACCCGGCGCGGCGGTCGGAGTATCGTCACGTCAATGTCGTCGCTGCTACTGGGCGTTCGCCGCCAGAAACACCCGTAGAAGCAAATACACCGGCGACACGGACGGTTGGCTGTCTACCACCACGGCGGCAGACAGCCGGTTGCAGGCGGGGGCTATTTCTTGGCTTTCATCATATGCTCTGCCTCGCGCAGAATGCCGTGCACGGCGAGCGCAATATGCTGCGCCGGTTTGTGGGCACCCACGTCGATGCCGATCATGGCGAGACCTTTGGCCTGTTCCAGCAGGGTCTGCACTTTCGCCATATCCGGCACGCTATTGCCGGCGCTCTGCAGATCATTCAGGGCGCCGTCACCCTGCCCTTTACAGGGATCGCCGGCCTTGGCGTAGAAGCCGTCGCCCTTCGCACCCACCAGGCAGTTGATGACGTGGTGCAGGTGTAAGTGCACCACCTTGGCGGTCTTGCCCTGGGACGAATAATGGGCGTGCTCCACAGCGGTGGCGACCTGTTTCATGGCCGAGGATGCCGCATCGGCCATCGCCGCGCTGGAAACGGCGAGGCAGCCGGCGGCCAACAGCAGAGCCAGGTAACGAATCGGTGATACAGCGCGCTGCATGGGAAACCTCCTGACATTCTTTGTGGACAGAGTTGCCGCCTGAACCGTAAGGCGACAGCCATCAGGTAGCAGATTCTTTCCTGCTGCCCGTTAGAACCATGACCGCGGGGAAAATTCCTCGCTCGATGAACTTGTTGGCGTCAGTGCGCGGCTGCGGCCACGCCTCCTGGCCGGACCCGCTGCAACAACATCACGAACGGTATCAGGCCCAGAAACAGCAGCCCCAGCACGCGAAAGTCGTCGATGAAGGCCAGCATGCTGGCCTGCTGCTGGATCGTGTGGTAAAGCGCATCCTGGGCTTGCATCAGGGCATGTCCAGCGCTCGCCCCCCGGGCGGCAAAGGCAGCCGCCAGCGTATGCAGGTGATCCTGATAAATCGGGTTGAAATGGCTGGTCCGGTCGACCAGCACGCTCTGGTGGAACTGGCTGCGCTGGGCCAGGAGGGTAGTGGTAAGCGAAATGCCGACACTGCCGCCAACGTTACGCGCCAGGTTAATCAGGGCCGAGGCATTGCTGGACTTGGCCATGGGCACGTTGAGATAGGCCGCAGTGTTGATCGGGATGAACAAAAACGCCAGGCCCAGCGCCTGCCAGATGCGCGCCAGTGCGACGGTATCGTAGTCGATAAGGGTGTTGAAATGCGCCATGTAGAGCAGCGCTGTGCCGGTAATGACCAGCCCCGTCGCGATCAGCGCCCGCACGTCCACCCGGGTGACCAGCCGGCCCACGATCGGCATCATCAGCATGATGGCGAATCCTCCCGGTGAGATCACCAGACCGGCATCCAGCGACGTGTAGCCCAGCAGGGACTGCACGTAAATCGGCAGCAAGGCAGTGCTCGCCAGCAGGATGAAGCCGAGCAGGAACATCAGCAGATTGGCGACTGCGAAGTTGCGGTCAGCCAGCAGTCGCAGGTCGACGATGGGATCGTCCTGACGCAACTCCCAGAACACGAACAACACCACTGCCGACACCGACACGAGGGTCAGGCTGGTGATCAGGGTTGAGTTGAACCAGTCGTCCTGCTGGCCGCGGTCCAGCACGTACTGCATCAGCCCCAGGCCCAGAGCCAGCAGGCTGAAACCGATATAGTCGATACTGATACCAGCCCGACGCCGTTGTTCGCGCGCTTTGATCAGATGCTCGGGATCGTTGACCAGCGCCTCGACCAGGGTAAACAGGATGAACCCTATCGGGACATTGATCAGAAACACCCAGCGCCAGGAGAAGTTGTCGGTGATCCAGCCGCCCAGCGTGGGCCCGATGGCCGGTGCAAACACCACCGCAATGCCGTACAAAGCAAACGCCATACCCCGCTTGGCGGGCGGAAACGCGTCCGACAGGATGGCCTGCGAGCTCGGCTGCAAGCCGCCGCCGGTCAGCCCCTGCAGCGCGCGGAACACGATCAGTGTGGTCAACGTCGGCGCCATGCCGCACAGCATGGAAGTGATGCTGAACCCGATGATGCAGGTCATGAAGAAGCGCTTGCGGCCCATCACACCCGACAGCCAACCGCTGATCGGCAGCACGATGGCATTGGTGACCAGATACGAGGTGAGTACCCAGGTGGATTCGTCCTGGGAAGCGCCCAGGTTACCGGCGATGTGCTGCAGCGAAACGTTGGCGATGGAAATGTCGAGCACTTCCATGAATGCCGCCAGAGCCACCACCGGCGCGATCAACCAGGGACTGACGGCCGCTTTGGGCACAGACGAGGCGGCCTGTGGGCGCGCGACTGCCATCTTTGATTCTCCTGTCCGTTCCCGAAGTGCGACCGGCTTACTTCATACTCAGCTCAGTGCGGCCGCTCACATCCAGCCCCGGCTCAGCCGAATTGGCCTGGATGATGCCGGCAATCAATGCTTTGAGGGGCTGCTGTCGAACCGCGTATACATCGGTGGTGTAAGCCGGCTGCTTCGGCGGCGAGCTGGCCAGCACCGGCCCGCTGCGGTCGCGGGTATCGATGGTCGCCGTCATCGACAACCCGATGCGCAGCGGATGCCGGGCCAGTTCGGCCGGATCAAGCGCAATCCGCACCGGTAGGCGCTGCACCACCTTGATCCAGTTGCCGCTGGCGTTTTGCGCCGGCAGCAGGGCGAACGCACCGCCGGTGCCCGCGCCCAGACCGGCCACCTTGCCATGGTAAATCTGACGGCCGCCGTAGAGGTCGGACTCCAGAATCACGGGCTGACCGATGCGGACGTTGGCCAGCTCGGTTTCCTTGAAGTTGGCATCAACCCAGACCTGATTGAGCGGCACGATCGCCAGCAGATCGCTGCCCGGGGCAACGTGTTGACCCAGTTGCACGGTCCGTTTGGCGACATAGCCGGACACCGGAGCGACGAGGGTGGTGCGCTGCAGATCAAGGTACGCACTGCGCAGCCTGGCCTCGGCCAGCTTGATCTGCGGATGATTCTCCAAAGTGGTACCGTCGACAGCAGCCTCGCTGGCCGCCAGCCGGTGGCGTGCTTCAGTCAGCGTCGCACGGGCATTGGCCAGCTTCGTCCCGGCATGCTGGTATTGCTGGGTCGAGATGCCCTTGCTCTTGAGCAGCCCTTTGGCGCGGTCGAAGTCGTTGTGCGCCTGCGCCAGATTAGCCTGCTGGGCATTGACGTTGGCCCTGGCCTGGTCGCGGACTTCGAACAGTTGCCGGACTGTGCGTACAGTCTGGGCGAGCTGGGCCTGGGCTTGGTGGTAAGCCACCCGAGCGTCGGCGGGATCCAGGCGCACGATGGGCTCGCCCTGGCGGACAAACTGGGTGTCGTCGGCCGCTATGGCAACCACGGTGCCGCTGACCTGCGAGGTGATGGCGACCACGTTGCCGGCAACGTAGGCATCGTCGGTGGCAGTCCGAAACTGACCGTAGCGGGACCAGTAGACAGCATAACCCGCCCCCCCGGCCACCACGACGGTGAGCAGCAGCAACAGAATCAGCCGGCGTTTTGCCCGTCCCCGCTTTGGCCGGGCACTCTGCTCGACAATATCCGGTTCGGTATTCACATTGATGGTCCTCAGAATAAACTATACCGTATAGTATAATTCTGGAACCGCAGCAATCCGCTGTCAACCGCTGGGACGCTGCGCAATGCGGGGGCTCACCACGATCGGGAGACGCTGCCAGGAGCCTGCCAACAACGTCGGGTTTTCCAACCAGTCAGTGCATCGAACCCGCCGCCATGGCGGCGGCTGTACTCACGGGCCCGTCCGCACCTGCTGAACCACGAATCGGGCGATCTCACCGAGCAACCGCGCAAGAGCCTTATTGGCCGCCTGCACGCCGCCGTAGGCGTCATCGCTGGGCGCCGCCTCGACATCCTGGAACCGCCGGCTGGCCATGACGCGGTTAGTGGCGCTGCGGATCAGGCTGACCCGCAGCGCGAGGCGCACCTCGCTGGGATGGTGGAAGAACTCCTGCTGCAACTGCAGCAGCACCACGTCGAGCTGATAATCCGCCGTCACCGAGCTGGGCAGGGTCACGACCGCACGGAACGCCCGGGTCTTGTCCAGCGTTGCCACTAACAGCGTCGCCAGCATGCGGGCCGGGGTATCAGCCCAGCGGCTCTGGTTGTAATAGTCCAGCCGTAGCGGAGTCCGCGTATAGACGATCCCGGCGGTATCGAAGCCGGGCTCCGCCTGTGGCGGCATCACAACCAGCACCGCATGCCCGGGCCGCGCCACCGGCTTGACATCGCCGACGGAATTGAGCACGTAGGTGGCCTGGGTCTGGCCACCGGGCTGCAGCGCGCACCCTCCCAGCAGCAGGACGCCGAGCACCGCCAGCAGCCCCAGCGGGCGACCCATCAGCGCCGCCCCTCCCCGGGTCCGGGCTGCCCGGCCGGCCGACCGAACAGCAGCATCCGGGGATGGCGCTCGATAGTCTGGACGAATTGCTGGATGGTGCCGGTCAGCTGACCGAGTTGCATGAGCAGCGCATTGAGAGGCGGGGCGGTCCGCTGCACCACCTGACTCAGGTTACGCTGGCTGGTGTTGACCACCTTGTCCAGACTACGGCTGGTCTTGGTGATGCTCAGCGCGGCCTCGTTCATCCGGGTCACGCTGGACTGCAGGCGGGTCAGCAACCGATTGAGCTGAGCGCTCGCGCTGGCGCTGTTGCGCAGCGTCGCGGTCGCATCCTGCAGTGCGTTATCGATATCCCGCTTATGCTGTGCCAGCACCCCGCTTACCGCGTCGATATTGGCCAGCGTCTGGCCAATGCTGTCGCGGCGGCCGGCCAGCGTGCCACTGACGGCTGCCAGGTTATGGAGGATCTGCCTGACCGAGGCCTGATTGTCCGCGCTGAGCAGCCGGTCCAGCTTACCCGACATCGTATCGACCGCGCCCACCACTTCGTTGAAGGCATCATCCAGCCGCTGGACCAGCGACGGTGTGCTCTTGATCACCGGATAAGGCTGACCAGGCATGGCCTTGAGCGGCGGCGAGTCAGGGCTGCCGCCGCTCAGTTCAACAGTTGCCAGGCCGGTCAGGCCCTGAATCTTCAGCGTCGCCACGGTATTCTCGCGGATCGGTGCGCTGCGCTGGATTTTGAGCGTCAGGATGACCTGGCGCGGATCCTTGGGATCGAGCCGGATCGACTCGACCTGGCCGACATCGACGCCTCGATAGCGCACCACGGCCTTGGGATTGAGCCCGGCCACCGACTCATGCACATAGACCAGATACGTATCGTAGACCTCGCCCTGGGTGCCATAGGCCAGCCACAGCACGGCGAAGATCAGCGCCAGGCCGAAAACGATCACGAACAGCCCGACTAGAGCGTAGCTGACTCGGGATTCCATGCGTGCTGTGCCGCCCGGGCCCGCGGCCCCTGGAAATACGCCTTTATCAGCGGATGTTCGACCCGCACCAGCTGGGCCATGGGCAGGCATTCTAGCACCCGCCGTTCGCCCAGGAAGGCGACCCGGTTGGTGGTCCGCCACAGCGAGTCGAGATCGTGTGTCACCATCACCACAGTCAGTCCAAGCGAGTCCCGCAACTGAACCAGCAAGTCGTCGAATGCCGCCGCCGCCACCGGATCGAGTCCGGCCGTGGGTTCGTCGAGCAACAGCAGCTCCGGGTCAAGTGCCAGCGCCCGGGCCAGCGCGGCGCGTTTCAGCATACCGCCGCTGAGCTCGCTGGGATACTTGTCGACGGCATGCAGCGGCAGGCCGGCAAGGGCAATCTTCAGTTCGGCCAGTTCGTCGATTTCGGCAGTACCGAGTGCAGTGTGTTCCTTCAGCGGCACGCCGACATTCTCCTTGACCGTGAGACCGCCGAATAGTGCTCCCTGCTGGAACAGCATGCCGAACCGGCGGCGCAACGGCTGCGCGGCCGCTTCGCCGATGCCCAGCAATTCCTGCCCAAACAGCCGGATCGAGCCTGCCTCCGGCCGCAGCAGCATGATGACCGCACGCACCAGCGTGGTTTTGCCGGACCCGCTGCCGCCCACCAGGCCGACAATCTCGCCCAGCTGGATCGTCAGATCGAGGTGTTCGTGAATCACCAGACTGCCGAACTGGTTCTTAAGATCGGTTATCGAGATCACCGGTTCCCGGGTCACGGTCAGATCCCCAGCGAACTAAACAGTACCGAGAACACCGCATCGGCAACGATCACCAGGAAGATCGACTGAACCACGCTGAGTGTGGTCCTGCGACCCACGCTCTCGGCACTGGCACTGACCTGAAACCCCTGGTAACACCCCACCAACGCGATGATGGCGGCGAACACCGGTGCCTTGCCCAGACCCAGCAGCAGCGAGCTGACCGACACCGCTTGCGGGATGCGGTCGACGAAATCCTGCGGGTTCACCGCGAGCTGGGCCCAGGCCATAAGGATACCGCCCAGTATGCCCAATGCATCCGCGAACAGCGTCAGCAGCGGCAGCACTACCAGCAGACCGAGCAGCTTGGGCAACACCAGTATTGCCATCGGATCGATGCCGATGGTAGACAAGGCGTCGACCTCCTCGGTTACCCGCATGGTGCCGATCTGGGCGGTGAACGCCGAGCCGGTCCGGCCGGCAACGATGATCGCCGTCAGCAGCGGTGCCAGTTCCCGCAGCAGGGTCAGGCACACCAACTCCACCACAAAGATGTTGGCACCGTAGTTCCTGAGCTGCAGCCCGCCCTGGTAGGCGATCACCACGCCCATCAGAAACCCCAGCAGCCCGACGATCGGCAGGGCGTTGACGCCGGCGGTCTCGATCACCGCCGCCAGCGCCCGCCAACGCATCCACGTTGGCTTCAGCAGCGCCCGCACCAGGGCCATGGTGACCACCCCGGTGAATGAAAGGAAATCGTAACCACTGTGCAGATGTTTCAGCGTCCGCTGACCCAGCCGGGCCAGCGGTGGCAGCGCTTCCGGCGGCGCGGGCCGCTGTCCCAGGTCGCGCCAGCGGCGCTGAACCAGATCGAACAAGGCCTGATGCTCGGGCCGCCAGTTGACGAACTCGACCTGTTGGCCGGACGCCTGCAGCCGATCAAGCGTCTGCAGCAGACGCAGTGCCGCACCGGTATCCAGTGCCGTCAGCCGCGAACCATCCAGCCGGATAGCGCCCGCCGGCCAGACGGTGGCGGCCAGCCGTGCGTTGACCTCGGACAGATTGGCCAGCACCCAGGCGCCGCAGCAGCGGACCCGGTCGGCAGCGACGTCGATAGTGACTGGCCCGGCCAACGTGCTACCGCGAATTCAGGTGGCGCCACGCAGCCGGGTTCTGCTGGCTGCCTGGCTTGGACCAGATACCGCGCCGGGCCTTGCGGGCTACAGTCTCAGCCTGGCGGTATTCACTGGAATCGTTGTAATGGCGGTAGACGATGGCCTGGCCCACCCGCACCATCTGCAGGCCCAGATCCTCGCCGCCGACGTACAGCCGCCCGACCGAGCGACCGTAGGTGTCAGTGTCGACCACCTGGATCCGGACCTGATGGCTCGGGCCCAGTAGCGCCTTCAGCCGGTCGCGTGACCGGTAGCCCCACGGTCGCTGGCCGATCTCCGGCGCATCGATGCCCCAGACGCGAACCCGCAGCCGGCCCGCCGGACAGCGCGCGGTTATGGTGTCGCCATCGTGAACGTTGACCACCGCACAGGTCAGTTCGGTCCCGCCGTGGGGCGGGGACATGGTGGGCGTACGCAGCAGATGGTCGAGGCCATAGACGGCCAGCGACAGCACCGCGACCACCACCAGGCCGGTGCCGCGGTGGCGGCGCCGGCGCGACAGCTCAGAGCCCAGCACCCGTCGCAACAGCTTCAGCAGGTCACGCGACACCGCCGGCTCCCAGAACCCAGGCCGCCAGTTGCAGGCACAGTGCCGCCACCACACCGGCCAACACATCGTCGAGCATGATGCCAAGCCCGCCGCCCAGCCGCCGGTCGAGCACCGCAATCGGCCACGGCTTGAGAATATCAAACAGCCGGAACAGCCCGAATCCCGCCAGCAGCCAGCCGGCGCCGGGCGGCGCCGCGGTCATGGTGACGAACAGGCCGACCACTTCGTCCCAAACAATCGCCGGATGATCATGTACCCCCAGCTTTCCGGCACAGCGCCCACTCAGCCATACCCCCAGAACCAGCAGGGCCAGTGTCAATCCCAGGTAGGGCAACAGTGCCAGACGGCTCGCGGGCAGGTACAACACCACACCGGCCAGGGTGCCGAAGGTGCCCGGCGCCGTAGGCGCCAGCCCGGTGCCAAAACCCAGCGCCAGCAGATGGCCCGGATCGGCCAGCAACCGCCAATCAGGCCGCAAAGTGGTCATACCCGCCCTGCGTCAGGGCCAGTTCGCTGCCGTCGGCGCGCACGCAATGCAGCCCCGGTTCAGCCTTGATGGTGCCAATCTCGCTGCACTGGCAGTCCCAGCGCCGGCTCCGCGCGGCCAGCTCGGCGACGCTATCCGGCGCCACGGTAAAACACAGTTCGTAGTCATCGCCTCCGCTCAGAATGGCTGCAGCTTGGGCATCGCTGTCGGGCAGCACGGCCGCCAGCGCCACCGAGCGTGGCAGTCGCGCCACATCCAGCCGCGCCCCGACGCCACTGCGTTCGAGAATATGGCCAAGATCCTGGGCCAGGCCGTCAGAGATATCGATCGCGGCACTGGCGACGCCGATCAGTGCGCGGCCCTGGGCCAGGCGTGGCGTCGGTCGCTCCAGCCGCGTCCGCAACACCGCAGCCGGCTCAGCCGGCGCGGTCAGGCGGTCCCGCACCAGCGCCAGGCCGAGCCCGGCCTCGCCCGGCGTACCGGTGACAAAGATACGATCGCCCGGCCGGGCACCGTCACGGCGCAGCGCCCGCCCCGGTTCGACGAACCCGTGCGCCTGGACCGCCAGCGCCAGCGGCCCGCGGGTGGTGTCACCACCGACCAGGGCTACATCGTGGCGCTCGGCCAGGCCGAAGAACCCGCGGCAGAAGCGCTCCAGCCAGTCGGCGTCGACTGCCGGCAGCGTCAGCCCCAGGGTGACCCAGGCCGGCTCGGCGCCCATCGCCGCCAGATCGCTGAGATTGACGGCCAGCGCCTTGTGGCCGATGCCTTCAGGCTCGGCGTCGGCTGGAAAATGACGGCCGCCAACCAGCACGTCGAGGGTCACTGCCAGCTGGCGATCGTTGGGCACCCTCAGCAGCGCGCAGTCGTCGCCGATCCCCAGCACCACGTCGGCCCGGCGGCTGGCGTGGACGGCGAAATAGTGATCGATCAGGGCGAACTCGGACGCGCTCATGGTCACCTCATACTCAAGGCACTGAGGATAGCGGGCCGGCGGCAACTTGTCACAGCCTCTGAACAGACGGAATAATGGCTCACACCCGCGGGCTTCAGAAGAGGTCATCATGGCGCAATTGCCGCTGCTGTTGGAACCGGAACAGTTGCACCAACACCTGCAGGATCCCAACCTGCTGATCGTCGATCTACGGGCTCCGGAATCCTACGCCCAGGGCCATATCCCGGGCGCCGTTAATCTGGCCTACAGCGACATCGTACGGGCCGAGCCGCCGGTGGGCGGCTTGCTGCCCGACCTGCAGCGCCTGAGCACCGTGCTGGGCGCACTGGGCCTCACCCCCGAGTACCAGGTGGTGGCCTACGACGAAGAAGGTGGCGGTCGCGCCGGCCGCCTGTTGTGGACCCTGGATGTGCTGGGCCACCCGCACTGCGCGGTCCTCAACGGCGGCCTGCCCGCCTGGATCAGCGAACAACGCCCGTTGCAGACCACGGCGCCCGCCGCCAGCGCCGCCAGCTACCCGGCCACCTTGCGCAATCCGGCGGCACTGGCCGAGAAAAACTATATCCTGTCCCGGCTGGGCGAAGCCGACTTCATCGCACTGGACACGCGCACTCCGGCCGAGTATGCCGGCATCGATGTGCGCGCCGCCCGCGGCGGCCATATCCCGGGCGCCGTCAACCTGGACTGGGTCGAGACCATCGACCGCGAGAGCGTATTGCGCCTCAAGCCCGACCGTGAACTGCTCGACCTGCTGAAGCGGCTCGGCGTGACCCCTGACAAGGAAGTCGTGGTGTACTGCCAGACCCATCACCGCTCGTCGCATACTTACCTGGTGTTGCGCCACCTGAAGTTCCCGCGGGTGCGTGGCTACGCCGGCGCCTGGTCGGACTGGGGCAATGACCCCACCACGCCGATCGAGCGCTAGCCGGCAGCCAGTTTGTGCGGATCGATCAGCAACCGGCTCCGGTAATAGCTCAGCTCCTCGATCGAGGCCCGGATGTCGGCCAGCGCCAGGTGGGCGCCGCTCTTGGCGAACCTCGGCAGGCGTGGATACCAACGGCTGGCCAGCTCCTTGAGTGTGCTGACATCGAGGTTGCGATAGTGGAAATAGGCCTCCAGTTCCGGCATACAGCGGGCCAGGAACCGGCGGTCCTGGCAGACGCTGTTGCCGCACATGGGCGAGACACCCGCCGGCACGTGCTGGGCCAGGAACGCCAGGGTCCGCTGCTCGCCATCGTGCTCGCTCACACGACTGGCCCGGACCCGCTCGACCAGCCCGGAACGGGCGTGCTGGCGCGAATTCCATTCATCCATCCCGAGCAGAATCTCATCGCTTTGATGGATCGCCAGCACCGGCCCTTCGGCAATGATATCAAGCTGGCTATCGGTGACCACCGTGGCGATCTCGATAATGGAATCGTGCTGGGTGTCGAGCCCGGTCATTTCCAGGTCGATCCAGATTAGATTGTCGTCGGACGCCAATTTCTTCATCCCGGTCGTGGTGACTTGCCCCGGTAACAGCCGGGGGCTATGCTGCTGACGGCTATTGCACCGTCGCGTTTTGTACGCTGCCCTTCGTTCGCTTATGCAGACCACAGTAATGCCTGGATATTCCCCGCGACGCTCGCCGGATTCGACATCCTGATGGCGCGTCGCCGGTTAAGCCGTCAGCAGTTGAATCGTATCGGCCGGCTGCAGGATCAACGCCGCCAGCGCGCCGGCGAGCGCGCTGAAGAGCTGGCTGCCACCACGGCCCTCGGTGCCGAGCAGACGGGCCTGGTGATCGCTCACTACGGCACCAACGCGGTGGTCGAAGACGCCGCCGGCGCGCTGCACCGCTGCGCCCTGCGCCAGAATCTGCCGGCGCTGGTCTGCGGTGACCGGGTCATCTGGCAGCGCAGCGGCCCCGGCGAAGGCGTGGTGGTGGCGGTCAACGAGCGCCATTCACTGCTGACCCGGCCGGACTATAGTGGTCGCATCAAACCGGTCGCGGCCAATGTGGACGAGGTCGTGGTGGTGATCGCGCCCCAGCCGGAACCCAACGAATACCTGATCGACCGTTACCTGGTCGCCATCGAGACGATCGGCGTAGCGGCGCTGATCGTACTCAACAAGGTCGATCTGCTCAACAGCAGCGCCTGCTCAGCTCTGCTCGAGCGGCTCAGCCTGTACCCGCGCATCGGCTACCCGCTGGTCACCGCCAGCACCCGCTCGGCGCACGGCCTGGACGCGCTGCGTGGCGCCCTCAGCGAGCGCACCAGTATCCTGGTAGGCCAGTCCGGTGTTGGCAAGTCCTCGCTGATCAAGACGCTGCTGCCGGAACGCGAGATCCGTATCCAGGCCTTGTCCGAAACCACCGGACTGGGCACCCATACCACCACCAGTAGCATGCTGTATCACGTACCGACCGGGGGCGATCTGATCGATTCCCCCGGGGTCCGAAGCTTCGAACTGGGTGAACTGAGCCAGGCCCAGCTGACACAGGGCTTCGTCGAGTTCCAGGACTATCTGGGTCGCTGCCGGTTCGCCAACTGCAACCACACGGTCGAACCGGGCTGTGCCCTGATCGCTGCCAGTCGATGCGGCGCGATCGATCCGCGACGGCTGACCAGCTTTCGCCAACTGCAGGCGGGTCTGACCGAACGCCGTTACTGATCAGCTGCGCTGGCCGCCCGGCGCCGGGCGCGCCACTGCTGGTGCCAGTTACTGATACCCTGCAGCCAGGCCCCAACCTGGCGGGCGACCAGTACGTTGAGCGGCGGTACGATCAGCAACTGCTGCTCCTCTGCGCTGAGCAGTTGCAACAGCTCCAGGGTGGGTTCAGCGGTCGGTACCGGGGTACCCGGCGGCACAAAATCGTCCCAGGCCAGCTGGGCCTGGGCCCGTGCGTAGCGGATCGCCGCCATCTGCTTGGAGCGGCGCATGCGGCGTGCCGCCTGGATCTGCAGATCGCGCTGGTAGACCAGGTTGGTGGTGGTATAAACCCGCCACAGTGACTGCCCCATGCCGATCAGCACCGGGATCGAGAAGGCCAGTGCATACGGCAGCCAGTGCGTGTGCGGACGTTCGGTTTGCTGCGCCAGAACGTCCAGGCCCAAGCGGGCCAGGAACAGACTCGCGCCCATCAGTAGCAGCAGCCGCACCAGCCACTTGATGGTGGCAATATACACCTGGCTTTTAACCGTGGCGCCCAGCAAGGCCTCCTTATAATCGTGCTGGGCCCGCTCGATCGCACCCTGGGCTTCCTGGTCGGCCTCGATCATGGTCGCCGCCGCAGCATAGGCGACCCGCTCCATCCGGCCCAGAAAGATGCCTTCCAGCGACTGCAGTGAGAACGAGGCCACCAGGTCCTGGAACCGGCGCACCGCCTGGCTGCCCTGGCGCCGCACCTCCTCGTCCGGCCCCTGGGCCGCAAGCAGACAGCTCAGTGCCAGCGGGCCGATGCTGTCGGGCGTCAGAACGCTGAGAAGCTGTCGAATCTCAGACGGGTGAGTGGCATCTTCTGGCATAACGAGTATTTGGACTCGGGCTCGCGCTCTCGCTATGATAACCGGTTATTTCCCCCGGAACACAGGCGCCGCCTGACGATGCCCAAAACCCAGCGCGCGCCGGCTCTCAAGCTGTCAGCGTCTGACCCCGCCCTTGGTGTCGCTTACGCGATACTGGCCTATCTGAGCTGGGGATTGCTCCCGCTGTACTGGAAATCCGTGTCGTGGGTGCCGGCACCGCAGCTCATCATGTACCGGATGCTGTGGGCACTGCCGGTGCTACTGGCCCTGCTGGCCTGGCGCGGGCGCTTAGCGGAACTGGGCCGGCTGTTGCGCCAGCCCCGGCAGCTGCGGGTGCTGGCGCTGACCGCACTGCTGGTCAGCACCAACTGGCTGATCTTCGTCTGGTCGGTTGAGCACGACCATGTGGTCCAGGCCAGCCTGGGCTACTTCATCGTGCCGTTGTTTTACGTCCTGCTGGGACTGGTGTTCCTGCAGGAACGGTTGCGGCCGCTGCAGTGGCTGGCCGTCAGCCTGGCCGGACTGGGTGTGTTGTGGCAAATCCTGACGCTGGGCGTAATACCGTGGATATCGCTGGTGCTGGCAGCCACCTTCGGTTTCTATGGTTTGTTGCGCAAAACGGCACCGGTCGATGGGCTGCTGGGTCTGTCGGCGGAGATGCTACTACTGGTGCCGCTGGCGCTCTGCTATCTGGTCTGGTCAGGGCTCGACGGTAACCACGCATTCACCCGGCACGGCATCACTGGCATGGCGTTGATCGCATTGAGTGGACTGCTCACCGTGCTGCCACTGTTGTGGTTCGCCAATGCCGCCCGCCGGTTGCGGCTCGCCACCATCGGCTTCTTCCAGTATCTGGCGCCGACCTGCCAGCTGCTACTGGCCATTCTGTTATTCGGCGAACCGTTCACGCGTGACCACCTGGTCAGCTTCGGCCTGATCTGGCTGGCACTGGCAATCTACAGCTGGGATCTGACCGGCAGCTATCGCCACCGCTGAGGCGCTACAGCAAGCCCTCGAACGGCTGCACCGTCACCAGCCGGCCGGGTTCCACGTCGCCACAATCCTGTTCCAGCACGATGAAGCAGTTGGCCCGGCTCATGGTGTTGAGAATCCCGGACCCCTGGTCTCCGGTGCCATGCACCAACAACGAGCCGTCGGCGGCCCGCGCCAGGATACCGCGCTGGAATTCCATCCGGCCCGGCCGCTTCTTCAGTCGCTGGCTGACCGGCACCTGAAACATGACCGGGGCCGGTTCATCCTGGCCCATCAGCCGCCGCAACGCTGGTTGCACGAACTGGTAGAAGGTCACCATCACCGACACCGGATTGCCCGGCAGGCCGAAAAACAAGGCTTTGCCGATGCAGCCGAACGCCAGTGGCCGGCCCGGCTTCATGGCGATCTTCCAGAATTCGACCTGACCGAGCTGTTCCAGTACGTCCTTGACGAAATCAGCCTCGCCGACGGATACCCCACCCGATGTGATCACCGCATCCGCACAGCCGGCGGCCTGTTCCAGCGCGCCGGCCAGCGTCTCGCGCTGGTCAGGCACCACCCCCATGTCGATCAGGTCGACTCCGAGCCGGGTCAGCATGCCGTGCAAGGTATAGCGATTGCTGTCGTAGATCTGACCCGGCGCCAGCGGTTCACCCAGCGAGCGCAGCTCGTCGCCGGTGGAAAAGAACGCCACCCGCAGCCGCCGCCGCACGCTGACCTCGGCGATACCCAGCGATGCGATCAGCCCCAGATCAGCCGGCGTCAGCCCGCGCCCGGCATGCAGCACGGTATCACCCGGCCGCAGATCCTCGCCGGCCTGACGCACGTTCTGCCCGATCTTGTGGCCGCCGCCAACCCGAATCCGGTCGCCAGCGCGCTCAACCTGTTCCTGCATCACCACCGCATCGGCCGCCGCCGGCAACACCGCCCCGGTCATGATACGGACCGCGGCGCCAGGCGTCAGTGGTCCCGCAAACGGTGTACCAGCTAACGCCGTGCCAATCACCGCCAGTTCGACCATCCCGGTAGCGGGCAAATCGGCCGAACGCACCGCATAGCCGTCCATTGCCGAATTGGTATCCGCGGGTACCGCCATGGTCGATACCACATCTGTCGCCAGCACCCGGCCGAGCGCTGCGCGCACCGCCACGCACTCGCTGTCCTGCAGCGGCCGGATCACCCGATCGATGCGCGCCAGCGCCGCCGGCACCGGCAGCGAATTGGGATCATAATCGTCGGCGCAACTGGCCTGGGTCTGTGTCTGAAGCGGGCTTAACGGCGCTTGACTGGTCATAGCATCACTTTGCAGAGTCGAGACGGCCGCAGCCGTCATTGCTGTCCTGAAGAAACGGGTAATGTAGCAAAAAGTCCCTCTGCCGGGGGCGGCGGCGCCAGCAAGGCATCAATGAAGCCGCTGACCGCAACCGGCGCGTTGAGATCGAGCTGCACCAGGGGAGTCGGCAGCGGCCGGTCACTGGCCACCGCGATGACCCATGGATCGTACGGATAACGCGGCGCTGGCTGGCCGCGATAGAGCTCGATCTTGGGCACCGCCCGGTCGCGAAAACCCTCCACCAACACCACATCCAGTTCGTCCTGAGCCAGTTGCGCCACCAGCGCCGCCAGCTGCGGCTCGGTAGGCACCGGATGCTCGATCACCAGAGCGGACTGCCGCTGCGACGCCAGCAGCAACTGCTCGATGCCGGCAGCGCGCAGGCGATAGCTGTCCTTACCCGGCTGATCCAGGTCGAAATCGTCACGCGCCTGCTTGATGACCGCCACCCGCCGGCCGCGCTCGTTGAGGTCACGGATCACGCCGCTCAACAGCGTGGTTTTGCCGATGCCGCTGGGAGCAGCAAAGCCGATCACCGGCACACACGCGTTCAGCGCCCGCATTGCTTGGTGTATTTTGGTCATTTCTGAGGTCATAAATTCCCTTGCCAGCAGCATCCGTGGCGCCCCAACCGATATCATCAAGCGACAGCGACGACCGCGATGAGTACCTACCTCCACCTGCTGATCACCGCCGTCGGCGACCATCGCCTGCTGATCTACGCGCTGGTCGCCACACTGGCGTTGTCCGAATCGCTGCCCCTGATCGGCGCGCTGGTGCCCGGCACAGCACTGATTCTCGGCGTCAGCACGCTGGTTCCAAGCGGCGCAGTGGCGCTGCTGCCGCTGCTGGCTGCGGCCATTACCGGCGCCGTCATCGGCGACGGCCTCTCGTACTGGCTGGGCCATCATTACCAGGACCGACTGGTCCGGTTGTGGCCGTTCACCCGCCATCCGCGACTGCTGCCACGGGGCGCGGCATTCTTTCACCGCCACGGCGGCAAAAGCGTGTTTCTGGCCCGCTTCACACCAGGGGTACGGGCGCTGGTGCCGCTCGTGGCAGGCATTCTGCAAATGCCGGTCGCCCGGTTCTACAGCGTCAACATCGCCTCGGCGCTGGTCTGGGCGCCGGTTCACATCATACCGGCCGCGCTGGTCGGCTTCACCCTGGCGTTGAGCGGTGCCGTAGCAATGCGCCTGGCGCTGTTCCTGGCCCTGCTGCTGATCGGGCTGTGGCTGATCCTGAGTTTAACCCGCTTGCTGCTGCACCGCGGCCTGCCGTTGCTCAACCGGCTGCAGCAACAGCTGTGGCAATGGTCTCAGGCCAGCGACGGGTGGCTGCGCCGCCCGCTGCGCTCGTTGCTGGACCCACAGCGTACCGAAGCCCAGGGACTGCTGCTCAGTGCTGCCCTGCTGATCGGCAGCCTGTGGCTGTTTGCCGGCATTCTCGAGGACGTGGTGAGTGGCGACCCACTGGTGCGGCTGGACAGCAGTGTCTTCCACCTGCTGCAGACCCTGCGCACCACCTGGAGCGATCAGCTGATGATCCGGCTCACAGAACTGGGCGACAGTGCGGTGACCGTCACGCTGACCGGAGCGGTACTGGTCTGGCTGCTGTGGCGCCGGGCCTGGTCCAGCGCTGCCTACTGGGTCGGCGCGGTGGGCTGCAGCGCACTGGCCACCCTGGTCCTCAAGCTGGCGCTGCACCGGCCCCGCCCGGTGACCGGGCTGTATCATGGCTGGAGCGCATTCTCGTTTCCCAGCGGCCATACCGTGGTTAATGCCACATTGTACGGCTTTCTGGCATTCCTCATCGCCCGCGAGGTGCGCTCCATCGGGCGCGCGATCAGTGTCGCGGGCGCTTTGCTGGTAGCAGTCGCCATCGCTTTCTCGCGGCTTTATCTGGGCGCCCACTGGCTATCCGATGTGGCCGCCGGACTGGCTTTCGCGGTCGCCTGGGTAACCATCCTGGCCATTGCCTACAACCGCCATCAGCGGCCTTCACTGCCTCCGCTGCAACTGGTCGCGGTAGTCCTGGTCACGCTTGTGATCGCCGGCGGCATCCACACGGCGCTGCGCTACCCGCGCGATCTGGCCCGCTACGCTCAGCAGCCGCACTATCGGTGGCGGGCCGCCACTGCCTGGTGGCAGGGCGGATGGCGCCGGCAAGCGGCCTGGCGGCTGGACCTGGACGGCGCCCGCAAGGCCCCCTTCAGCGTGCAGTGGGCCGGCCCCCCCAGCGCGCTGCGCGAGACGCTGCTGGCCCACGGCTGGCAGCAACCGCCGCCGTGGAGCGTCAGCGGTGCCCTGGCCTGGCTGGCACCGCATCCACGCAGTGCCAGACTGCCGGTATTGCCTCAGCTCGACGACGGTCAGCCAGCCACCCTGACCCTGGTCAAACCCGCATCCCACGGCCGCCTGATCGTACGCTTGTGGACCACGCATACCCGGCTCACAGGCACCGATCAGCAGTGGCCACTGCTGATCGGCAGCGTGGTCCGCGAGCGCTTCGTGCAGCCCTATGCCTTGCTGACCCTGGGCCGTGCCGAAACCGACTTCAACCAAGCCCGCGCCACACTGGCCCAGGCCCTGCCCGGCGCCCGCCTGGCCCGGCGCACCGCTGCCACCCCGGACTGGGACGGCAAGGTGTTGCTGCTGACTGCACCGGCGGTGGCCGCGTCACTGACGCCAACCGCGGCGCAATGATTGGCGCCGGTGGCTTTACCCGGCCCGGTGCGATCGGGTAAAAGATCAGCAACCCCCGACACACTGCAGACATCTTGGCGCCATCCACTGACAACCTCGAAACCCAACCGGTTCAATCCCTGCCCCGGGTCGGCCCCAAACTGGCGGAACGGCTCGCCCGGCTCGGCATCGAGCGGGTGGCCGAGCTGTTGCTGCATGTCCCGGCGCGCTATCAGGACCGCACCCGGATCACGCCAATCGCCGCGCTGCGACCGGGCGCCGACGCCGTGGTCGAAGGGGAGATCCAGCTGGTCGACATCGTGCGCCGTCGCCGCACCATGCTGGTTTGCCGGCTGGCCGATCCCACCGGCGCACTGACGCTGCGTTTCTTTCACTTCTCGGCGACCCAGCGCAGCCAGCTCGCGGCCGGCACGCGACTACGTTGCTTCGGTCCGGTGCGCAGCGGCCTCAGTACCCTGGAGATGATCCACCCGGAGTACCGGCCGCTCACTGAACCGGCCCCGCTGGAACCGTGGCTGACGCCGGTGTATCCAACCACCGAAGGCCTGCATCAGACGTCGCTGCGGCGGCTGATCGAGGCGGCACTGGCACAACTCGAGCAAGCCCCGCTACGCGATCCGCTACCACCGGCGCTGCGCACCGCACTCACGTTGCCTGAAATCAACGCCGCGCTGCGCCTGCTACACCGGCCTCCGCCGGCCCTGGGCAGTGCGTTGAGCGGCGGGCGGCATCCGGCCCAGCGGCGGCTGGCGTTCGACGAACTGCTTGCCCATCAGCTCAGTCTGCGCGAGCTGCGGCGCCGGATACGCCGGCAACCGGCACCACCTCTGCCTGGCGCTGAGCCACTACAGCAGCAATTTCTCGCCACCCTGCCATTCACCCTCACCGCCGCTCAACAGCGGGTGAGCGCGGAAGTCGAAGCCGACCTGGCCCAACCCTGGCCAATGCTGCGACTGGTCCAGGGCGACGTCGGTTCCGGTAAAACCGTGGTCGCTGCCGCCGCCGCCCTGCGCGCGCTCGGCAGCGGGCGTCAGGTCGCCCTGATGGCACCCACCGAACTGCTGGCCGAGCAGCATTACCGCACCTTCGGTGACTGGCTGCGGCCGCTGGGCATCGAACCGGTCTGGCTCAGCAGCCGGATCAAGGGCAGTGCCCGGGCCACCGTACTGGCGGCGTTGGCGGACGGCAGCGCCGGCATAGCGGTCGGCACCCACGCGCTGTTTCAGGATGATGTGTGGTTCAGCGATCTGGCACTGGTGATCATCGACGAGCAACACCGCTTTGGCGTTCACCAGCGACTTGCACTGCGCGAGAAAGGTCGCAACGGTGAATTCTGTCCGCATCAGCTGATCATGACAGCGACCCCGATTCCGAGGACGCTGGCGATGAGTGCCTACGCCGACCTCGACACTTCGCTGATCGATGAGCTGCCGCCCGGGCGACAGCCGGTCACCACGGTGGTGATGAGCGATAACCGCCGACTCCAGGTCATCGAGCGCATCCGCGAGGCCTGCCGCGCGGGCCGTCAGAGCTACTGGGTGTGCCCGTTGATCGAGGAGTCCGAGGTTCTGGAGTGTCAGGCAGCGGAAGCCACCGCCAACGAGCTGACCAGCGCCCTGCCGGAACTGCGTATCGGGCTGGTCCACGGCCGCCTCAAGGCCGCTGCCAAGGAACAGGTCATGGCCGCCTTCAAAGCCGGCGAGCTGGACCTGCTGGTTGCGACCACGGTGATCGAGGTCGGCGTCGACGTCCCGAATGCCTCGCTGATGATCATCGAAAACGCCGAGCGCCTGGGTCTGGCCCAGTTGCACCAGCTACGCGGCCGGGTGGGGCGCGGCCGCACGGCCAGCCACTGCGTGTTGCTGTACCATCCGCCTCTGTCGCAGCTGGCCCGGGCCCGGCTGGAAGCATTGCGCCAGAGCAACGACGGCTTCGTGATCGCCCAGCGCGATCTGGAACTGCGGGGTCCCGGCGAACTGCTCGGCATCCGCCAGACCGGGGAACTGCAGTTCCGCAGCGCCGATCTGCTACGCGACCAGGATCTGCTGCCTGAAGTGCGCCGCTGTGCCGACCGGCTCCTGAGCGAGTATCCAACTGCGGCCGAACAGCTGATCGAACGCTGGATCGGCCGCGGCCGCGCTTACGGCGGCGTGTGATAAGCCGGGGGACCCAGTTCATGGTCGTGCCCTGTCCTGCACCCGTCCGATAATCATGGCAGTGGCTGGCCCACCCCGTGCACGTCATGCCCAAGGCTGGACGCCCGGCGCGATAAACCAACCCATCATTGATCCCGCTTATAATCGCGGACAGGAATCCGCTTAGGCCCACCAAGGAACAGCCAGTCAACGCCTTCATGGTCAGGTCAGTCGCGCCGATCAAATCCGCATCCCGCACGGTCAACAGCGCTCCGCCGCGAATCCGATGCCCGCTCGGATAGCCACTGTCACAGGGTCTGCGCACTAGCATGGAAACGCTCTGGATTGGCATTGCCTTCGCTCTGGGCCTGCTGGTGCGCCAGCTGGGCCTGCCGCCTCTGGTCGGCTACCTGGCCGCCGGCTTCGCTCTCAATGCCATCGGCAGCCACTTCGGGCTGACGATGGCTGCCGGTGCCACGCTGGAGCGTCTGGCGCACGCCGGCGTGTTGCTGCTGTTGTTCACCGTAGGACTCAAACTACGGCTGCGATCGCTGGTGCGACCGGAAGTCATCGGCGGCGGTCTACTGCATTTCGTGCTCAGCTGCCTGATACTCGCGCCGCTGCTGCACCTGGTGACTGGACTGGTTTGGTCCACTGCCTGGCTGCTGGTTATCACACTGGCATTTTCCAGCACCGTGGTGGCCGCCAAAGTTCTGGAGGCCAAGCGCGAACTGCGCGCGTTTCACGGCCGGGTCGCCATCGGCATTCTGATTGTGCAGGATCTGCTGGCTCTGGCCGTGCTCAGTCTGGCAGGCAACCACAGCCCTTCGCCGCTGGCACTAGGGGTGCTCGCTTTGCCACTGGCGCGACCCATGCTGCATCGGCTGGTGGATATCAGTGGCCACGATGAATTGCTGCTATTGCTGGGGCTGTTGTTGGCACTCGGCATCGGCGGCTATGGTTTCACCCAGCTCGGCCTCAGTTCGGAGCTGGGTGCGCTGTTGCTGGGCGCGCTGCTGGCCGATCACGCCCGGGCCTCAGAGCTAGGGAAAGCGCTATGGGGACTGAAGGAAGTGTTCCTGGTCGGCTTCTTTCTGCAGATTGGTATGTCCGGGCTACCCGATCTGCACAGCCTGGAACTGGCACTGCTGCTATGCGTGCTGCTACCGTTCAAGGCAGTACTGTTCTTTTTTATTCTGATCCGCTTTAGACTGCGTGCACGTAGCGCTTTCCTTACCGCCCTGAGTCTGGCGAGTTACAGCGAATTCGGTCTCATTGTGGCAGCCACGGCACTGCCCGCCTGGCTGGTACCCCTGGCACTGGCCGTGGCCTTGTCGTTTGTGATCACGGCGCCCCTGAACCGGGTCGCTCACATCCTGTTCGAGCGGCTGGCGCCTGTGCTAGAGCGTTTCGAGCTCGAGCAGCGTCATCCCGACGAACAGCCGGTCTCCCTGGGTCGTGCCAATATTCTGATCATGGGTATGGGTCGCACCGGCACCTCGGCGTATGATTACCTGCGGAGCCGCGACGAACGACCGGTAGGGCTGGACGCTGACCAGGACCGCGTTCAACGTCACCGCAGCGAGGCCCGGAGGGTATTATATGCCGACGCCGAGGACCCGAGTTTCTGGGGCGAGCTGAGACTCGCTGACCTGGAGGCGGTGATGTTATGCATGAATGATCCCGAAGCGAAAGCGTATGCCGCCCGGCAGCTCCGGCAGCACGGTTTTCACGGCGTGGTCGTGGCGAGCAGTCTGTTCGCTGACGAGGCAGACCGCATCGCTGGCGCCGGAGCCGATCATACTTATCTGGCCATGAACGAAGCCGGCGTCGGGCTGGCCGAACACGTCTGGCAGGCTTTGTACGGCGACGCATCGCGGCCCCATGCGAGCGCCGCGGGTGCCGTCGACAGCTAGCATTAAGGATTTTGGGATTGTCCGAATTTCAATTGTCAAGCAACCTCCGATCGGGGCGCCCGCGTGTTGCCGTTTTAATTCCAGCCCGCGATGAAGAGGCGAGTGTGGCCGATGTGGTAACAGCCGCGCGCGCACGCAGTGTAGCGGAAGTGGTAGTAATCGACGACGCCAGTATGGACGCCACCGCGACTCGCGCCCGTGCAGCGGGTGCCACGGTCTTGTCTTTGGCCATCCCGTTAGGCGCCTGGGGCGCTCTGCAGGCCGGGCTGCGCTATGCTGCCAGTCGCGGCTATCAGCATGTAATTACTATGGATGCCGACGGCCAGCATCCTGCTGAGGCAATCGACACCTTGCTTGCACCGCTTGTCGCCGGCACTGCCGATGTGGTGATCGGTGCCCACCCGGCCCGGGCGAGTCGGGCACGCCGCTTCGCTTGGCACTGGTTTCGGCTGCTAACGCGGTTCAGCATCGAAGACATCACGTCCGGGTTTCGGGCCTACAACAACCGCGCCATTCATTTGCTGGCTGGCCCCGAGGCCAGTCTGCTCGATTATCAGGATGTGGGGGTCCTGTTGATTCTGAGCCGTGGTGGCATCGTGATCCATGAAATACCCGTCGTCATGGCACTTCGACGAAACGGCAAATCCCGGGTGTTCAGTTCCTGGCTGATGGTGGTGCGCTATATGCTACAAACCAGTGTGCTGTGCCTGGCGCGCATCGGCCGCAATATGCCGTCAGCCGGGCCAGCAGGATGATCGGCTATCAGCTGACTTCAACGGCTATCGGTGTGGTGATCGCCGGTGTAATCCTGTATATGCTGCGCCGGGACCACATCCATGGATCCCAGGCAGCGAGCTGGTTAGTGGTCGCGGCTGGGGTAGTCATATTAGGTGTCTTCCCCTGGGTGACCAATATCCTGGGCCCGCTCCTGCAGATCGCCTATCCGCCTATTGTTGCGGTCCTGCTTGGCATGGCCGTATTGCTGATCAAAGTGCTTAGCATGGATGTCGAGCATGCCCGCCAGGAGCGCCGGGTGCGGCGTCTGACCCAACGCATGGCGATTCTCGAGAGCCGCCTGGAGGATCTGGAGAATGGCGGCCAGGGTTGTGCATCCGAGCAGCGGAATTCGAAGGACTGATGCGGGTCCTGCATATCGGCAAATTCTTCCCGCCGTATGCTGGCGGCATTGAGCAGTTTCTCGCCGACCTGCTGCCGACCCTCCGCGACGAAAATATCACGACGGCAGCGCTGGTTCACGGTCATGGCACCCACAACGGCACCCGGGAACACCACCGCGGCTGCCCTATTTATCGTGCGCCGAGTTTCGGGCGCCTGTGCTATGCGCCGTTGAGCCCGACGTTCCCATTATGGCTGCAGCGCGCGATAAGTGATTTTCAGCCGCAATTATTGCACCTGCACATGCCCAATACATCCGCATTCTGGGCATTGCTCTCGCCTGCTGCCAAGAGCATACCCTGGCTGATACATTGGCATGCTGATGTGGTCAGCAATCCCCTTGACCGACGCCTGCGAACAATTTACCCGCTCTACCGACCATTCGAACAGAAACTGTTGGCAATGAGCAGCTCAATAGTGGTGACATCATCGAACTACCTCGATGCCAGCGACGCTCTCGTGACCTGGCGGCAGCGCTGCCGGGTCATACCGCTGGGACTGGATCCGCAGCGGCTGATCAAACCGACCGCCAACGACATCCGGCAGGCCGCGGCGCTCTGGCCAGGATCTGGTTGTCGCGTACTGGCCATCGGCCGACTGACATATTACAAAGGCTTCGAGGTACTCCTGCGGGCTCTCGCCGAGCGACCAGAACTACAACTGGTTATTGTCGGCAGCGGCGAGAGGCACGGTCGCCTCAAAGCGCTGATATCCGAACTGGGAATACAGCAACGGGTACGGCTGGCAGGTTATCAAACCGATGGGGTACGCAACGCGCTGCTGGCTGAATGCGATATGTTCTGTCTGCCATCCCTGGAGCGCACCGAGGCCTTTGGTGTGGTCCTGCTTGAGGCTATGGCCTATGCCAAACCTATCGTGGCCAGCGATATCGCCGGATCAGGGGTCGGCTGGGTAGTGCGCGAGAGCGGCGCGGGCCTGCTCATGCCGCCCGCCGACAGCGATGCCCTCGGCAATGCACTGGCGGCCTTGGCCAGCGACAGTGCGAGGCGCGCGGTGTTGGGCACCAGTGGGCGCCAGGCATTGCAGCACCGCTTTGCTATTGGTCCGGTCGCGAGACAGCTTGCAATGCTTTATCGGACGCTGGGCGGAGCAACAAGACGACCAGGAAAGCCACCACCGGTGCGAGATGCAGAAAAAGCCGGTTGACACTGGTGCCATTCTCCGCCCACTGGGCCGCATTGGTATAGAAAAACAGGACATAAAGCATGCCCAGACCCATGATCACCAGCAGCACATTGGCCGCGACCTGACGCTCGCGCGCAATCCTGGGGACAGCCAGCAGCAACAGCACCGGGACCAGATACCAAAACAAATGCCAGCTTCCCTGTAGCAGCAGGTTGTCGGCCAAAGCGGTCCAAACATCCGTATAGCGAAATTCATAATGGCCCACATACGGCAACTGCACTTGCTCAGGCGTGATCGCCATACTGCCCCAGTTCAGACCGCCATGCAGATACCACGCTACACCTGCGGCGAGGCCAGCAACCAGCGCAACAACCGACCAACGTCCAGGAAGCTTCAACAGCAGCAGCGGCACCAGCAATACGGCCCAGACCGCCCCCTCCAGCTTGATGAGCGGGCAGGCAAGAGCTAACAGCAAGGCCAGAATGAACTGCCAGCGTCCGCCCCCACCCAGCCATTGCAGCAGCGCCATGGCCGCCATGCCGTAGCACGCCATCAACCAAAGGTCTGCGTAGCCAGCCAAAGCCACGTGAGTATCCAGCAGCGGCAGGGTCAGCAGCAAAAACACGCCGAGCAGAGCGCCCAGCGGATTGGCACCGGCATGCCGCGCCTGGCCGTAGAAGCCGAAACCGAATGCCAGGGCACAGCCCAGCCACGGAAGGTTGGCGGCTGCGGCCCACCAGTGACCCCAAACCAGCGCCGCCCAGGCCTGGATCAGCGATACTGTCCATGGATAATTCCAGGCCGCAATCGTGTACGTATGGGCATGGGTCGAGGCCTGCAACCACTGCTGTGGCGACACGAACGGTACCAGTCGGCCAAGATCGCTCCAGATTCGGGCTCGCAGCCCCCACGTCGTCCAGGCATCCCACGGCGTCAGGGGTCTGAGCCACAACTCGCTTGCAAGGTCGGCAAAACGGACCAACAACAATACCACCAGCAGTGCGCCGGCCAAGCGCTGCCAACCGTCGGAAGCCGTGCGGCGCGGTAGCGCCGCAACAGGTCGGCGACTGCGCATGACCAGCAGGCCCAATCCCGACAGCACAGCTACCGCCACCGCGAGAAGCGCGCCATTGAGCGGCACGCCAAACCAGCCCCAGGCGCGGACTACGCCGGTCATCGCCAACATGCCCAGCAGATAACCGTAACCGAGCCACAACGGCATATTACGGCGCAACGGCCATAGCCAGCACAGCCCCAGCAGCCAGGGTAGCAACACTATGAGACCCAATCGCACTCCGCTCACTGTGACTTCTCGATCTGCAGCAGCAAGCCCTCTTTGCCCGCCGTGACCAGTTTCACCGCAAGCCGGTGGTGACCCCACAATATTGTCTCGTGGCCCGGCGTACGGCGGAATTGGACACCTTTCACAGGCACCAGCACCAGCAGATAATCGCCCGGCCGGGTCAGCCTCGAAGGAGGCGGTTCTCGCAGGAATTTATAGACATTGTATGGCGCCAGATAATAACGGGCACGACCGGCTGCGTACCCCCCCGGATCACTGCTTAGCAGGAACACGCGCACCGGCCGCCTCGGCAGTCGCTGTTCCGCCTCGTGGACAAATGAGTACAGCTCGCCATCATAATGCCGCAGCTTTTCAGATCGGGTCTTTCCAGCCATGCTAGCGACGGTTTGCTCAAGCTGCTGTACCAGATTCCACTGCCACCGCATGTCAAGAAGCAACCATCCGCCCATGAACAGCAGCATGAACGGCATCAGCTGGCGGCGTCCCCGTCGCAGGCCGCCCACCGCCACATAAACCAGGACGCTCAGCATTACCCAAAGCGCCGCTACCGGCGCCGGCCCGAGCAATTCGCCGGCGCCGCCCATGATGAGATGTTCCGAATAACCATGCCAGGGCTCAAACACGGTCCACTGGTGCCACAGTAAACCCAGCAGATGGGCGGGTTCCGGCAGCTTCGGGCGCAGCACCAGATCACGAACGGTCAAAGGGGATGACAACGGCGCCCGCACAATCAAACCAACGCCGGTAACGATACCCTTCCATCCGGCGTTTACCGCCAGATCCTGACACGCGCGGCCCGTGGCCTTCAACGGCAGCAGGTGCGGCTGCTGGAGCTGGTCCAACCATAGCAGCTCCATGCGCGTGGATTTAGTCACGCCCGCAATATTCCAGCAGAGCTGCGTCAACCGGGCCGCCTGCAATGGCGACCCCATGGGACCACTAACCTGGGCGAACCCAGCGCGGGTCAGCGTCCTTCACGACAATGCCGGCGGCCGTTGTGTCCCCTTTGCCAAGCACCAGCCGCAACTGTCGGACACCGTAATGAATCCGTTCATTGTGCCCGTACTGCGCCAAGCCGAGGTAATAGCCCAGTAGCACCGCCACGGTCAACACACCGCCCAACAGCAGCGCCAGGCAGCAACGCAACACGTACCAGGACATGGCTGGGTTCAACCGTAGGGTGACAATTCCCGACTGCATCAAAAACAGTAACTAAATCGAAGCGGGGAGGGCCGGATCATAACGGTTTGGCACCGGATAAGCCAGTTGTTGCCCGGTTCCGCCGGGCAACATTGCACCGGGCTGATGACTGACTCGACAGCACCCAAGCGTATCAGCTTGTCTCAAGCAATCGCTGCAAGTCGGCACCGATTCCAGCGGCGCCGTCATCGTACTGCATCAGCAGTCGGACTTTGCCATCGCGATCAAAGGCGAAGATGGCGCTGCTGTGGGAGACCGAGTAATTGCCATCCGCATCGGGCTCGCCATAGCCGTAGGTCACCCGATACCGCTTGGTAAGCGTTCGCAGCGCCTCCTGAGTGCCCGTCAGACCGGTGAACTGGGGACCAAAGGCATGGGCATACTGTGCCAGTCGCGCCGGTGTGTCACGGCGGGGATCGACGCTGACGAACAACACCTGCAGGTGTTGCCGGGCCGGCGGATCCAGCCGGCCGATGGCCGCCGACAACCGACCCAGTGTCAACGGGCACACGTCAGGGCAATAGGTATAACCGAAATACAGCAGCGTCACCCTGTCATGATGGAGATAATCCGCTGCCGTGACCACTCTGCCCTGATCATTGGTCAGACTGAACTGCAGCGGCGGCAGCAGACCGCTGACATCCTTGGAATGCCACGGCTGTTGCTTGCTGCAGCCGGCCAACAGCCACAACGCCAGCACCCGCGGCGCTGGTGACCGTCAACGCTGTCCAATTTCGGTTCATGGCCGATCGGGTCATCATCTCTAGCGCATTATGCCGAAGTCGCCTGGACGCCGGCGGGCTCGGGCTCGCTGCGGCGCAACAAAGTCAACACCACGACCATCCCCAGCGCACTCATCATGGCCGCCGGAATCCAGGTAATCAGCCCGCCCAGGCGCTGATCGAGTTCAATCGAGAGCGGCCAGGGCCGGCCGCACACAGCGTATATGGAATACAGTTCGCTATGGCTCAAGGCAATGTAGGCCCCCAGCACCACCTGCGGCGGCATCACCGCACCGAGTATCATGATCCGCCGGCCCAGCCCCAGCAGACCACCCTGTGCCGGCCAGCGTGGCTCCAGTACCAGCCACCAGAACAGGATGCCGTCCAGTAGCATGCTCCAGTTCATCATGTGGTAGAGCGTCAAGTTCAGCATCGCGCTGAAATGAATGTCCGGCAGCAGCCAGAAGTAGATCAGCCCGACAAACAGCGTGGGCGCTACCAGCGGATGCTGCAGCCAGCGATAGCTGCGGCGCACCAGCGGTAGCTGGAAGAAACGGCCCAGCCGGCTTCGCGGCGATCCTGGCAAGCCCAGCGCCAACACCGGCCAGGGGGCGCTGAGGGCGATCAGAAATGGCGCCAGATGGTGCAGCACCAGATGCTGTAACCGGTGCATGAAGAACAGATATTGAGCAAAATAATCGAACCGCGTGTGCATGACCGTGTAAGCCAGTACCACGCCACTGACAAAACCCAACGCCCGCGCACGACTCACCGGCCGACCGGTGCGATACGCGCGGAGCAGGCCACGCGCGTAGACCAGCAGCACCAGCACGGCACTGGTCACTGCCAGTGGCGAGGCGATCCACGGTACGAAGAACCTCGCGAGATCGGTAACGGTGATCACGGGCTGTCGCCGGCGACCGGCGGTAAAAACATCGCCGCCGGTTCCTCATCTGCCCTCAGTGCCGAAGTAGCAGGTTCAGAAAAAACGCCACGTAGAAGCCGGCGGCGACCAGCGCTGTGATCAACACCGTCCACCATACGCGGCGGCGGCGCTTGGGATCGAGCTGTGGGGGTTGATCCTTATATTGACCTGAGTAACGGTTAGCCATGATAGGGCGACATCGTCATCGTTCGAGGGCCATCCAAGCAGCTTTCGCCCGAGCGAAAGCTGAACGCTAATTGCGTAGTATAGCGCGCCTTAGACGAGTTCGTGAATGGTCGTCCCTCCACCGGCAACTGACCAGGCTGGCGCAGTATCGGCAGCGGCCGGGCGATACCGATTAATTCACATCACAGGTCCCGATCTTGGGATGATCGGGATGGGCACCTGATACCGGCTTTAGCTGGATCTTGTTGAAACGATCCTCGTCGTGCTGCGGGAACGGCTTATTACCGGAGGGAAAGCAATTCGACGCCAACAGGAACGCCAGCACATCCGAATACTGCTTGGGTGACAACTCACCGGGCGCATTGAAAGGCATGTTGTTGAACACCAGATAGCGAATCACTTCGAGTGTCCAGCCATTGTGCTCCGCCGCCTGCAGAAAATCATCGCCCGCCACCGACGGCGCTGCCACGCCCTGTAGCGTTTTGCCGTGACAGCTGACGCAGTGGCCGAAGAAAACCTTCTTGCCTACCCTGGCCTGTGCCTTGGTATATAGTCTCGGAACCCCTGCCGATCCGCCGCCCGACGGCTTCGCGCCCGGGGCGGCCGCGTCAGCCTTGGCGACCGGTTGCTGGGATGAGCTGGTTGCAGCGGTTTCAGCCGCGGTGACAGCACTGCCCGATGGCGCCGACGCCGCTGTCTGACGTCCAGCGCCGCCATTGTCGGCGCTGGACGTAGACGACGGTTTGGACTTGGTCCCACCCGCCGAGCTGGCCTGCTTCTGACAGAGCTTGGCAACCCGCTTGGCGGCGGCAGTATGAATAACCAGGTCCGAACCCGCGACCGTGATACGACGGCTGCCGAAATCCTCGGGCAATACGGCAGTGCCCGACTTTGCCGGCACAGTGACGTAAGCCAGATAGCCATCAGCGACCCCGTACGCCGGTGCCTGGGCAACAGGCTTGCAGGCCGAGACTTGTCGGGCGCCCGCGGGTATGCCCAGGGTGGTGGTCGCCAGCGCCCCGGTGAGACCGCCGAGCACCCCGACATCTGTCGGCCGGCCGACAGCCATCTCCAGGTCCAGCAATGCGTCCGTCACCTTGAACTGGTAGTCACCGAGTTCATGCGCTTGCAGCGCATCCTGCAGCCGTGCGACCGCAGCCCGCAGGTTAGCTTCAGCACCGTGCAATGGCGCTACCCAGCGCGGTGTTGCCGTGCGGTCAAGCAGTCGGTCGATATGGCCGATCGCACCCAGGGCATCACCCGGATTGCCGCTAGCAGCCTGGAACCGCGAGTCGTGCGAACCAACCAGGGCATTGATGGCCCGCTGGGCAGCGGTGAGGTAATGCCCCGGGCTGTTCACCACATTATCGGAGGCATGTAGGATTTCTTTGATCGCGGCCCGCGTGTCAGTCAGCGCGGCCAGCGCTGCGGTATTGTCATCCGGGGCGGCAGCGGCCGCCCGGTACCATCCCGTAGCGCACAGAACAATCAGGCACAGACCCAAGGCGGCCGGCCCACCGAAACGGCGGACCGGCCTGCGCGGGCTGCCCGGATGAAACGCATCCATAGACAGTCCTTATTCTCCAGCTTACTTGAGGGTGAAGGCCGAGATCATGCTGCCCTGGTTCTTGCTCGACAGCTCAGGCACTTTCTGGTTGCCGGGCTGACCGGAGCCAATCACCACGTACTGCTTGCCGCCCAATTCATACGCCGCCGGCGGTGCGATGATCGGGGAACCGGTATCGTACTGCCAGACGATCTTGCCGGATTTGGCATTGAAGGCCTCGAACTTGCCGTTCAACTCGCCCGTGAATACCAGACCGCTCTTAGTGGCCACGACACCGGCCGCCATCGGCAAGTTAACGTGATGACGCCAGTTGAAAATGCCGGTGGACACATCAATAGCGTTGAACTGCCCGGTATTAGGACCGACGAATTTCGGAAATACGCCGCCCAGGTAGAACTGACCGGAGATATAGACCGCCTTCTCCTTCGACTTCCACAGGCCACATTCGTTGATGCTCGGGATGTAGAAGGTGTTGGTGCCCGGATCATAGGCGCCGCCGTTGAACTCGATGCCGCCGTTGGTGTTCGGGCAGGCAATATTGCCTTCCCGGCTCGGTGCGGTATTCTGACCCTTCTGGAAGCTGACCACGGTATGATCAACCAGCTTGCCGCTCTTGGCATCGAGAATCCAGAAATTACCCGCCTTGTCGCCGGCGGCAACCAGTTCGCGCTCCTGCCCGCCGACCTTGCCGTTGAACAGCACTGGCGGCATGGCCGGATCCCAGTCATGGGTGTCGTGCGGAATGAACTGGTAGTACCACTTCAGCTTCGGCTTGTCACCCGAGATGTCCAGGGCAACCATGGAGTTGCTGTAGAGGTTGGCACCCTTGCGGACCGTGCCCAGGAAGTCGGGCTGCGGATTGCCCAGGTCCATATATACGGTGTCGGTTTTGGGGTCTATGGCCACCCCACTCCAGACCGCGGCGCCACCGCGCTTCCAGGAATCGCCGCTCCAGGTGTCATGACCCGGCTCGCCCGGTCCGGGTACCGTCTTCCACTCCCAGATGCGCTTACCGTTCGCCGGGTTGAAAGCAGTTATGTAGCCGAGACCGCCCCAGTCGCCGTTGGATGCGCCCAGCAGCAGGATGTCCTGGTCTGTCTGAGCGTTGTGATAGGGCACCGGCGCCATGGTATAGAACGTGTTGGTGGTGTCATGGACGCCGACCACATCCCACACTTTCTTGCCGGTCTTGGCATCAAGGGCGATCAGGTGTCCGTCCAGCGTACCCAGAAAGACCTTACCGTCCATGATGCCAATGCCGCGGTTGGCCGCGAAGGCGATGACATGCGGCTTATATTTGAATTCCCACTTGAGCTTGCCGGTCTTGGCATTGAGCGCATACACATGATCATGAGCCGACGTCACGTACATGGTGCCGTTCCAGACGATGGGTGCCGTCTCGATCGGGCTGTCATCGCTCATCTGGAATTTCCACGCCCGCTGCAGCTTGGATGCATTGGCCGGCGTGATCTGGTCCATGGTCACATAGCGGTTACCGCTGTAGCTCTTGCCCGGCAATACCCAGTTGGCGTTGTCGGACGCGGCCTTGAGAAGATCACTGGCGGTCGGCCCCTGGGTAGCGGCCCACGAAGCGACCGGTGCAACCGCGCTCAGGCCGCCGATCACTGCCGCAATGCAGGATCCTCTGGCGGAACTCAGCAGCTTGGCTGAATGTTTCTCCAACATTTACTTCTCTCCTACTTTAACTTTATATGGACTTGACGGTTGTTTTCGTGTGGTCGGCCCCAATTCAGCCGCCCAAAAAACTCGTCCGTGAGGAGATCTATTGTCATACAGCCATACACGCGCTCCACCTACTCGGCAGATTGCGGGTCAGGCATGGGAACACCCGGGTTGTTATCCTGACAGCGTTGATAACGCTATCATCTATCGGGTTATAAGATCTCGTGCTCCATCGGTCCAGCGCTAACAGATATACACCGAGCCATGCGCGCACGTCAACGGCACGTACCCATCGTCATGTGTCAGCGGTCACGCTAGTCGGGTGCGGAAGAGGAATCTGCCAGGGCTGGACGGGCGGCGGCACCGGCCCGCGGAATAGCGCCGAAGGCAAGGCGCAGGTGTTGCCGAAACTGCGCCGCAGGCATGTAACCCACGACCCGGAACGCGGGCCGTTCGCGGCCATCGGGCCCGAAGAACAGGATCGCCGGCGGACCGACCAGGTGAAAGTGGCGCAGCAGCGCCTGGTCTCCCGCATTGTCAGCGGTGACATCAGCACGCAGCAGCAGTGTGTTGTGCAAAACCTTACGCACGCCGGGATTGCTAAAAGTGTAGCGCTCCAGCTCCTTGCAGGAAACGCACCAGTCAGCATAGAAATCAAGCATCACCGGACGGCCGTCAGCGGTGGCCAGCGCCTCCTTCAGGCCACGCAAACTTTTGACCCGTTGAAATGCCAGCTGCGGAGCCGCGTGACTGGCACCAGCCAGTAGCGTGGTACCCCGCAACGGCTGCCAGGGATTGCGCCCCCCGGCGGCCACCCCAACCAGCATCAGTACGCCATAGACCAGCAGCACCAGGCCGAGGCCTTGCCTCAGGGTGCGCCAGCCACCGCGTGGAGCCTGCAAGGCGCCCAGGTAAACGGCGCAAACGATCATCAGCGTGGCACTGAGCAGCAGGGTCACCACCGGCGGGACGATGCGATCCAGCAGGTAAATGGCGACTGCAAGCAAGAGTACGCCAAACACCGCGCGCACGGCACTCATCCAGGCCCCGGCACGCGGCAGCAGCCGCCCCGCCGAAGTGCCTACGATCAACAACGGCAACCCCAGGCCAAGACTCATGGCAAACAGCGCCGCGCCGCCGAGCACGGCATCGCCGCTCAAGCTAATGACGCTGAGCGCACCGATCAGTGGCGGGGCGACGCACGGCCCCACGATCAGTGCCGACAGCACCCCCATGATCGCAGCGCCGGCATAGCGCCCGCCGCGCTGGCGTCCGCTGAGATCGGCCAGGCGGCTCTGCAGAGCCGCCGGCAGTTGCAGCTGAATGACATCAAACATGCCCAGTGCCAGCACCACGAATAAAGCACTGAAGGTCGCGATCACCCAGGGATTCTGGAACCAGATCTGCAAGTTCGCACCGGTGAGGCCGGCCAATACCCCGACCGCGGAATACACCAGCGCCATGCTGAGCACGTAGACCAGCGACAGCCGCAGGGCCCGGCCGCGGGTGAGTGCTTTGCCCTGCCCGGCTATAACGCCGGCCAGAATCGGGATCATGGGGAACATGCAGGGAGTGAAGGCCAGCAGGATACCAAGCCCGAAGAACAGCGGCAGCGCCCAATAACGCTGAGCCAGCAGTTCACGGGTAAGCCGGTCCTGCTCGGAAACGAAGCCCGCCGCAGGTGCCGGTGCAGCAGGAACCGCGGCAGCGCTCTGGCCGATGGGCGCCGGTGTCGATTGGGCAGCGCCAGCCACGGAGGCAATGCGATTGGTACTGCCTCCGCCCAGCACGCCGCTCAGAAGATCGCTGTCGGCGCCGGTGCCATCCGCCTTGGCAACCGTCAGGGTGTGGGTCTGCGGTGGATAGCAGACGCCGGCATCGGCACAGCCCTGGTAGTGCACAGTCAGCTTCAGGGCACCTGCCAACGGCGCCTGTTCGATGGGTAGCCGGGCCGTCACCTGATGGTGATATACCACCATCCGACCGAAAAACTCGTCATTCTTGATCTGGCCGGCAGGCCACTTGGCCGGTCCCAGTTTCAGCCCTGGCCGGGCCGGCTTGAAGCTGAATCGGTCGCGGTACAGATAATAGCCGTCGGCGATCCGCCAGTGCGCCAGCAGCGTGTGGCCATCGGCACTCAGCGACAGGCTGGGCTGGAACGCCTGGCCCACCGGCAGCAACTGGCTCGGATCGATCGCCAGCGCCGGCCGTACCAGTGACAACAGCAGTGCGGTATATAGAAGTGCAGCAAACCGGATTCGCATCATGATCCTCGTCTACGCAGACCGGGTAACACCGGATGCGAAACGCAGCAGCAAACCATCCCGGAGTCATCGGGTAAACAGCAGCACAGCCGCAGCACGCAGGCGTATGGACACGGCTGTCGGCGGGTTACTTTAACGAAAAATGGAGGAGGCGCCAAAACCGGCCACTCAATGCCCGTTACGCAGGGCTTCCAGTTCGGCAATCAGCGCCGGGCTGTCCCAAGGCTGGTCGCCCAACGCCTCATACACAATGCGGCCGCCGGGGCCTACAACGAAGGTGGTGGGTAGGCCCCGCACGCCCCACTTGGGACCCGCCGTCATGTTACCGTCGACCAGCAGCGGGAACCCTACCGGCACCCGCCTGGTGAACGCAGTAATAGCCTTGACCGTCTGCCCCATGTTAATGCCCAGCACCTGAATGCCCCGATCCGCTGTGTTCTGGTACAGCCGGTTCAGGGCCGGCATTTCCTTGATGCACGGCGAACACCAGGTCGCCCAGAAATTTACCACCACGACCTTGCCCCGGTACTCCCGCAGGTCATGGGGGTGGCCTTGCAGATCATTAAGCTGCAAGTGGGGCGCCGGGCGCGGATGAGCCACCGGCTGCAGCGGTCGTCCCGCTCCCCATACGATTGCAGTGGTGCTGATCAACAGCAACAGGGTACCCGCCCATAATCGCATTCGATGCCCCCGGATCACATCATTGTCCATTCGCCGTCTCTTCTTCAGTAGCTGTGACTGTCCCCAGCCGCATTGGTTTGTCCCGGCACAATCAGACCATCGCGTGCAGCCAGAGTGCGGCCAGGCCGCACGAGGTAATCGTCATCGGGATACCGCAGCGGGCATGGTCTGCAAAACTCAGCCGGACCCCAGCCTCACCGGCGCGCTCCGCCACAATCAGATTGGCCATACTACCGACCAGGCGGCTCCCCGCTGCGGGCGATACCGTCTGCGCACGCATCTTAGAAGCCGCTGGCGGCAAACTGGGCCGAGAGAATCATCAGCCCGAACAGAATGAACAGGGTCGGGAAATCCATCGCTGCCAGTGCCTCCCCAGCACTGCTACGGTCGCTGACATACAGCAGGATCGCACCCAGCAGTGCGATGCCGGTGCGATCGATGCTCAGGCCAGGCCAACGGCCCGATGCCATACCCAGATAGACCGCGGTAAATTATGAGCAGAATCAGGATCACGTTTGCACCCAACGCGGGAAAGCAACCGGTTTCAACAGAATGCCCGGCATTTATCCATTCCAGTATAAAGGGTTTTCATAGCCCAACTACTTTTCGATAGTTCCGAAACCATAAATACCAAATAAATTCAGCACTAGCTAATTGTGACCAGCACTACAATAATTGACTTAGCTGTGCTAAATTCTGGGCAGCACGGTTCAAAAGATAAACGTCAGTTTTAAAAGCATAAAATGGAAATGGCATTCCCGATGAAATCAAATCGCCGTCGCACTTACATCGTCGACAAGCAGTTTCAGGCGCGTTTCATTGCACTTGCCGTAATTACGCTGGTGATTGCCGTCAACGTTGTCATTATCACCCTCCTAGCCCAGCCTTTGTTCGAGCAGCGCACCACCATCGTCAATACCGCCATTCTGGGTATCGTCGAGCTGATGCTGGTGCTCGGCGCCTACTATGTGGGGGTCCGCGCCAGCCATCGTATCGCTGGTCCCGTCTACGTGATGGCCAATAGTATCCGTCGACTCGGCGACGGCGACCTCGCGTTCCAGATTCGGCTGCGCCGGGACGACCATTTCAAAACATTCTGCGAGGACATCAACGTCAGCATCGAGCGTTTACGTAAACGCATCGTCGAAATGAAACACACGACCGAGCAACTCGATGCCAAGCTACCCGATTCGGGTGAGGCGCGGGAACTGGCCGATCGTCTCCGGCGGCAACTAGCCGATTTCCACACCGACGTCGATCCCAGCGATTCCAATGGCTAGCCGGAGCAACCCCCATGGAGCGCACCAAAGCCAACCACCATCGCTCGCACGGCTACACCCTGCTGGAACTGCTCACGGTGGTGGCTATCATCAGTATTATAACCGTTATTGCACTACCGCTATACCAGAACTACTCAATCCGCACCCAAGTCGCCGAAGGCCTTAATGTGGTCGGCAGTTTCGAACCGATGGTGACGTCATATTATCTAGAGAAGGGCAAGTGGCCCACCAACAACAATGAAGCGGGACTATCAGCAGCAGCATCGTTCGCTGGCAACTATGTCCAGACAATTGAGATCAAGGCACCCGATGATATAAACGGCACGAAGGGAAAGATCGTGATTACATACAATATCCCTGCGCTCGCCGGCAATAACACTATTATCCTCGAGCCGGACGCAGCAAGCGGTGGTAGTTTCACCTGGGACTGTACCGGCGGGACCGTATCCCCCCAGTATCGACCCGGGGTCTGCCGTCCCTAGCGGCGCAGCGGTTATCATGTCCGTTGGCATTCGAACGTGACTGGAGACAACCGTGATCGCCGTGATCTTCGAAGTATTGCCGGCCCCTGGACACCAGCAAGCCTATCTCGACATTGCCTCCCGCCTGCGACCGGAACTCGAGCGGATTGACGGCTTCATCTCGGTGGAGCGCTTCGCCAGCCTGACCACCGAGGGCAAGATTCTGTCGCTATCGTTGTGGCGGGACGAGGCTGCGGTCGAGCGCTGGCGCGCGTTCGCGGAACACAGGGCAGCGCAGGCCCAGGGGCGACAGGGCATTTTTGCCGATTACCGGCTGCGGGTGGCCAGTGTGAACCGCGACTACGGGATGTTCGATCGTGAACAGGCACCGCCCGACAGTCGCAGACTGCATGACAGCGATCCGCCGCCCTGATTCTTCGCAGTAGCGGCGGTGCGACAACGGGCCAGTTCGCTGGCATTTCCCGACGGATCAACGATAATAGCCGGCTTCCGCTTCGGGAGCCTGCTGTGTCTGATCTGCAACCCCTGCGTTTCATCGCCTGGAATTCACTGACCGACCGCGAACGCAGCAGCGTTATCCAGCCGGCCAGCGGTCGGCTGTTCGACGACACCCTGCGCACCAGCGTCACGGAACTGATCGAAGATGTCCGCCACCATGGTGATGACGCCGTGGTCCGCGCGCTCCAGCAGTTCGATCAGTGCACGGTGGCTACCCGCGAGCTGCGGGCCAGCGAAGCCGAGTTCGAGGATGCTGAACACCAGGTCAGTACTGCCCTGAAACAGGCGATCCGCGATTCGATCACTCGCGTCCGCCGGTTCAACGAGCACCTGCTCCAGGAGCGCGACTGGCGGCTGGAAATCGAACCCGGGCTGATGGTCGGCGAAAAGACCACGCCAATCGAAAGTGCCGGCTTGTTCGTACCGAGCGGTAAAGGCTCGTTCCCGTCGGTGCTGGTACAGATCGGCACACCGGCAGTGGTCGCCAGGGTGCCAACCATCGCGGTGGTGGTGCCGCCGGTGCCGGGCTCGGGCGGCCGGATTGATCCGGCAGTGCTGTTCGCCGCGCGCGAACTGGGCATCAGCAATGTATTTCGCAGCAACGGCCCGGCCGGCATCGCCGCGCTGGCCTTCGGCACCGCAACCATTCCGCAAGTACTCAAGGTCCTGGGGCCGGGCAGTCCGCCGGTGGCCATGGCCCAGCTTGAGGTGCAGCGTTACGGCTGCCTGGCGCACGTTCTGCTTGGCCCCTCAGAAAGCCTGATCATCGCCGATGGCAGTGCCGACCCGCAGCTACTGGCCGCAGACCTATTGAACGAAGCTGAACACGGGCCGGATTCGAGTTCCTATCTGGTCACTCCCGACGCCCGCCTGATCAATGCCGTGCAGGCTGAGGTCGCCGCGCAACTGGCGGCACTGCCCGAACCGCGACGCGGTTACGCGGCCAGATCCCTGGGTGAGAATGGCGGTGCGCTGCTGGTCACCGACCTGGAACAGGCGGCGGATGTGGCCAACCGCATCGCACCGGAACACATGCAGATCGCAACCCGCGACGACGATTTCGTGCTGGATCGGATCCGCAATGCAGGCGAGATCCTGCTCGGTCAGTGGACCCCGATCTCGGCCGCCAACTACGTCATCGGGGTACCCGCAGCACTGCCGACCACCCGCTTCGCCCGGGTCACTTCAGGGGTCACCGCCGAGGTTTTCGTCAAGCGTTCGTCGATCGCGCGGGCCTCGCGGCAGGCGCTCGACGGCATGCGCGACACGGTGCTAACGTACGCCCGGCACGAGGGTTTCCCTGCCCACGGGGCCGCCGTCCAGATTCGCAGGACGGGCGAATAAACCAACGGAAGAGAGAGCACAAAAAGATGACATCCCGACACCGCTTTGCCGCCGCCCTCGCCCTGGTTGCCGGCTTGCTGTTACCTGCGGCCGGTGTATTGGCCGCAGGGATCCCCGGTCATCCCGAACCTGGCACCTTCAAGATGGGTATCGAGCCCTGGCTCGGGTACGGTCCCTGGTACATCGCCCGGGACCAGGGCATCTTCAAACACAACGGCCTGGATCAGGTCAAAATTATCAACTTCACCCAGGACGCCGACATCAACAGCGCCCTGGCCAGCGGGCAACTGGACGGCGCTAACATCGCGACCCACACAGCCCTGGCCATGGCCCAGGCCGGCCTGCCGATCAAGATCATCCAGGTGCTGGACGTCAGCATGACCGCAGACGCCATTATCGCGGGCCGCAATATCACTTCGATCAAGGATCTCAAAGGCAAGAAGGTGGCCTTCGAGGAAGGCACCACCAGCGATATCCTGCTGAATTACGCCCTCCATCAGGCCGGCATGACGATCAGCGATATTAAGCCTGTGCCAATGCCCGCAGCGGATGCCGGAGCCGCGCTGATCGCCGGCCGGGTTCCGGTGGCGGTAACCTACGAGCCATATTTGACCCTGGCCCGCAACCACGACAAGCAGATCAAGCTGCTCTACACCGCCGGTAAGGATCCGGGCCTGGTCAGCGATGTGTTCGTGGTCCGTGACGACGCACTTAAGAACAAGCCCGGTCAAGTGCTGGCACTGGTGCGTTCCTGGGGAGCTGCCGTCAACGCCTATCGTGCCAACGAAAAGCAGGGCCGGGTGATCATCTCCAAGGCCGTGGGCGCCAAACCGAGTGAGCTGGAAACCGCGTTTGACGGCATCAAGTTCTATTCGCTGAGCGACAACGCGCAGCAACTGGAAGGTGACTTCCTGCACAAGACCATCGCCGACGTCGCCCAAGCCGCCCGCAAAGCCGGTATTCTGAAAGGGCCTGTCGACGCGCCCAAACTGATTGACAGCCGTTTCGTGCATGCCGCCAGCCAATAAGCACCTGGCCCGCCCCAGCCTGTTCGCGCCGCCGGCCAGCCGCCGGCGGCGCAGCGCGTGGCGGCGTTATTTCAGCCTGACCGGACAGGTCAGCGGCCGCGAATTCGTAGGCATTGCCACCGCGGTATTCGTACTGATCTTCGCCGCCTGGTCCGCGGTCACCTTGAGTGGACTGCTGCCGCCGCTGTTCCTGCCATCACCGGTCGCGGTTGGCCGGCGACTGGCCGAGCTGGCGGCCAATGGTACGCTGTGGGCCGATACCCAGGTGTCGGTTTACCGGATCATGGTCGGTTTTCTGGCCGCCACCGCCTTGGCACTGCCGGTCGGCGTGCTGATAGGCTGTTACCGGTTCTGGGAAGCCGCCATCGAACCGCTGGTTGATTTCATCCGCTATATGCCGGTGGTTGCGTTTGTGCCCTTGACCATCCTGTGGACCGGCACCGGTGACGTACAGAAATTCCTGATCATCTGGATCGGCACCTTTTTCCAGCAGGTGTTGCTGATCATGGATAACGTCAAGCGGGTACCCTGGGATTTCATCAACGTGGGCCGCACCCTGGAGCTAAGCGACCGCAAGATTCTCACGCGCATCGTGATCCCGAGTGCGCTCCCCGGGATCTGGGACTCGACCCGGATCAGCCTGGGCTGGGCCTGGACCTGGCTGGTACTGGCCGAACTGGTGGCCGCGACCTCGGGTCTGGGTTACCGCATTACTGTATCCCAGCGCTTTTTCCAGACCGACACGATCATTGGTTACATTCTGGTGCTGGGCTGCTTCGGGCTGGTCACCGACCAGGTCATGAAAGCGGTCGGCCGGCGCCTGTTCCGCTACTCCGAACTTGAGCGATGAGCCACCCCAAGCTTGCCATCCAAGGTCTCAGCAAACGCTTCGTCACTGCCAAGCGGACCGTCGATGTATTGCAGAATATCGACCTCACGCTGGCGGAGAACGAATTCGTGTCGCTGGTCGGAACCTCCGGCTGCGGCAAAAGCACACTGCTAGGCATCGTTGCCGGCCTGCAGGACATCGACCAGGGTACGGTAGAAGTCGACGGTGTACCCATCCACGGTCCGGGCCGCGACCGTGGCATCGTGGTGCAGAATTACACGTTACTGCCCTGGCTGACAGCGGTTCGCAACGTTGAATTCGCCCTGCTCGACGAACCCATGGGCGCCGCCGAACGCCTCCGGGTGGCGCACGAACATCTGCGTCTGGTGGGTCTGGAGCATTTCGCCGATGCCTATCCCAGCCAGCTCTCGGGCGGTATGAAACAGCGGGTGGCAATCGCCCGGGCGTTGTCCTACCGGCCCCAGATCCTGCTGATGGACGAACCGTTCGGGGCGCTCGATGCGCTGACCCGGCACCACATGCAGGAACTGCTGACCGGCATCTGGGAGCAACATCGACTGACTGTGCTGTTCATCACCCACGACGTCGAGGAAGCGGTGTACCTCTCCGACCGGGTACTGGTGATGAGCAACCGACCCGGCCATATCAAGACCGAATTGGCAATCGATCTGGACCGGCCCCGCACCTATGAGGTGACCAGCACGCCCCGCTTCGTCGAATTGCACCGCCAGGTAATGCAGTCGATCCGCGAGGAATCGCTCAAGCTGAACGAGGCGGGTCGCGCCGGTCCGGTATGAAGCCGGACTACACCGAGGCCAGGTAGCCGCCATCGATATACAGCACCTGGCCGTTGATATAACGGGCAGCGTCGGAGCACAGAAACACGGTAGCGCCCATCAGATCGTCCAACTCACCGAACCGGCCGGCCGGAATCCTGGCTTGCATCGTTTCAACCCAGCTGGCGTCACGAAAGAATGGCTCGGTAAGGTCGGTGCGGAAATAGCCGGGCCCGATCCCGTTGACGCGGATGCCGTAGCCGGCCCATTCGACCGCCAGCGCCCGGGTCAGGCCCACCAGACCGGACTTGGAGGCGCCGTAGGGTGCCGCCGCCGGCACCCCGACCGCCGACGTCAGCGAACACACGTTGATCAAAGCACCACCGTCACGGGCCGCCATGTGCCGGGCTGCCGCCTGGGCCGCGAAAAACGCACCTTTGAGGTTGGTATCGATGATCCGGTCCCACTGACTTTCGCTGACCTCCAGCGATGGCGCAACCTGCTCGACACCGGCGTTATTGACCAGAATGTCGAGGCCACCCAGCACTGTCGCGGTCCGTTCTATCCCGGTCGTGATCTGGCGGATCTCACGCACGTCGAAGGCGGCCGCATACGCCGTATGGCCCATCCCCTCCAGTGCCGTCAGCGTCTCCTGCAGATTCTCCTCGCGGCGGGCATTTACGGCCACCGCAGCACCCGCATGCGCCAACGCCAACGCCAACGCCTGACCGATGCCGCGGCTAGCGCCGGTCACCAGCGCCTTGCGCCCGCGCAGGGAAAACTTCGGAAAATCGAAGGTCATAGCTCGCCCCCAAACTGTTTGCGCCATTGTAGTCGATGGCCAGCACCATGCCCCGCCTATGACGCCGCCTGCCGCCTGGCCCGCTGGTGGAACACGAAGCCGATGCTGTTCATCAGCAATTGCGCAGCCAGGATCGAGGTCACCCCGGCCGGATCGTAAGGTGGCGCAACCTCCACCAGGTCTATGCCGATGACGTTGCCACCACTCTGGCGTGCCAGACCCTGAATCAGTTCCAGCACCTCGTAATACAGAAACCCGCCGTGGCTGGGGGTGCCGGTACCAGGCGCTATCGAGGGATCAAAACCGTCGATATCGATAGTGAGATAATACGCCACGCCCCGGGGGATTCGCGCCAGCACGCCGTCAGTACCCAGTCGCCGCACCTGACGTACCGACAGAATGTCGGAGCCGGCGGCACGGGCGGCTTCGTAGTCTGACCGGTTGGACGACGACACGTTGCGGATACCGAGCTGGGTCATGCCGCTGACATGATGCTGCTCGGAGGCCCGCCGCAACGGATTGCCGTGGCCATAGCGCACACCATGGCGCTCGTCGACAAAGTCCAGATGGGCATCGAAGTGGACGATGTGGATCGGACCGCGGCCTTCGAACGCCTGAATCACCGGCGCGTGGATCGAATGATCCCCACCCAGCACCAACGGCATGGCTCCGGCCGCGAGGATCTGGCGCACTGCCGCCTCGGTGTTGGCATGACTCTGCTGCATATCGGTGTGCACGATATCGGCATCGCCGACATCGACGATGCGGACCTGATCCTTGGCCAGATATAGCGTATCGTCCTCGTGATCGTAGGCGCCGCCGTGACCGAACGAAAACAGCGTCGACGCCTCACGGATTCCGCGCGGCCCGAAACGGGCACCCGAACGCCACTGGGTGCCCATGTCGTTGGGTACGCCAAGCACCGCAACGTCGGCGTCAATGGCACTCCAGTCAATACATACCGGCGCTTTGGCGAAGGTGCAATGACCCACGAACGGCAGGTTGAGGCGGCCGGCATCGTAACGGTTGGCGGACATGGTATTCCCCTTGGATGAACTGACGTTAAATTGGAATGTATGCGATCGGAAATTCCCATAGAATACTGGTTTGTATAACTTCGTTTCGGCTTACATGGAGTTTAATAATTCATCCGCATGACGTTGATCTGCGCGCGCTGCGCACCTTCGTCGCTGTGGTGGAGAACGACGGCTTCGTGCCCGCCCAGGCTACCTTGGATCTGGCACTGGCCACCATTAGCGAACAGATGAAGGCACTGGAAACGCGGCTTGGCGTGCGTTTGTGTGAACGTGGCCGGGCGGGCTTCCGTCTCTCCGAGCCGGGTCGCGAGGTTTATTGTGAGGCCCAGCGGCTGCTGGCGGCCGTGGAGAGCTTCCACGAAGCGGTCGGCGGCCTCCACGGGCGCCTGGAGGGTGAACTGCGCATCGGCTTGATCGACAATACCATCACTGACGCGGTTTCACCGCTACCAGGCGGTCTGCGACGCTTCAACCAGCGTAACCACAACGTCCGGATCCGGGTCCGCATCGGTCCGCCCAGCGAACTGGAGCCGAAACTGATGGACGGGCGTTTGCATGCGGTCATCAGCCCGATCCAGAATCGTCAGCCTGACCTGGACTTTCAGCCGCTTTACCATGAGTTGCAACTGCTCTATTGCGGTCGTGATCATCCCCTGTTCGACGCAAAGCCGGTCACGCGGGACGCCATCCGCCGCGCCCGCGTGGTCGCCCGCGGCTATGACAGCGGAGCCGGCCTGGAGAAACTGGAAGGTTGTTCCACCGGTGCCGTGGTGGACAACGTCGAAGCCCAGGCGCTGCTGGTCCTTACCGGTGGGTACATCGGGTTTCTGCCGCGGCACTACGCCACCCATTGGGAGACCAACGGCGACCTGCGCGCCCTGGGAATGAGCTACGAGTCAGCGTTCGGCCTGATCACCCGCCGTGGTGGCCATCCTTCAGAGGTGTTGGCCGCTTTCCGGGCCGATCTGCTGGCCGAGATAGAGGCCCCCCAACGACCGCCGCAAGAGCCTGCTGGCTCTGGCCTTAACCGATTCGCTCCCGCACGACACCGGTGATCGCACCCTCGTGCAGAAAATCGCTGACATACCGGCCGTGAATTGCCTGCGACAAAAGAAGACTACGTCCGATGGCCCGCAGGCCGCAGCGACTCCCTATCGTGCCATTGCTGTGGGACAAAAAAAACGCCCCGAGCAGCAGCTCGGGGCAGCGAGGATGAGGAAACAGTAAGCTACGACGTGGCACTGGTCAGCTTGACCTTGCCGACTTGCTTCAGGCTCAGCAGCTTGTTGGCGCAATGATTGGCGATGGCATCGGTATCGCCGGAGGGAATGGTCTGGCCTTTGATGGCCACCCAGCCGCCTTTTTCCAGAAACGAGGACTGATCATAGTTGTCGCTGCTCTTTTTGAGAGCTTGCCACGCCTTGAGCACGTTGGTTTGATGCTCGAATCGGGCCACGCACTCCGGTGCGATGGCGGCGACTAGCGCATTTTGCGATTGTTGGGCGGCGATCTGATGAGCCGCACCGTGGCTCATCCAGCCAAATCCCCAGGCCAAGGCACCCCACCACACGCCGGCGCCTATGAAAAGGCCCCAGATGAAAGGCTTAGCCTGGGATAGAAACGACTTGTCTTCTGTTGACACGCATGCACCCTCCTGTTGATTAAGGGAGGAAGGAAACGAACGCGGATTTGTTGTACTACGGATTCATTTGATAGCCGTTCTGTCCAGAGTGCACGTTACCAAGCGTTAACAACTCGGCAGGGTATACGGACTGCGCCGCTGTCAAGCACACGCCGGGCGGGCCGTCCAAGTTCCACCCTTACAGCACTAAGTTATTGATTCGTCTTCCTGGCCCAGCAGGTGTATTACCAGGCGCACCATCAAAGTCTTGACTCAGGGGGATGTTGTGGTGTTGTCGGAGGCCGGTGCCAGGTCCACGTTCCATGGCAGCAGCCGTTCGAGCTTGTCGGCCGTGTCGGCCTCGGCGATGTGCTCGATGACATGGCGGATGTAGGCCGAGGGTTCCAGTCCGTTGGCCTTGGCCGTCTCGATCAGCGAATAACAGCAGGCGCTGGCACGCGCCCCCTGGGCGGTGTCGGCGAATAACCACGCTTTGCGCCCGACGGCGAAGGGGCGGATGGCGTTCTCGGCAAGCGCGTTGCTGATGCGCAGATCCCCGCGCTCGCAGTAGCCGAGCAGATACGGCCACTGGCTGAGTGTGTAGTCGATCGCCTTGCGGGTCAGTGAGCCTTTCATCACCCGAGTGGCGTTGGCCTGCAACCAGGCCTTGAACTGATCCAGTAGTGGGCGGCTCCGTTGCTGGCGAAGACGGTGGCGTTCGCCGTCGCTCAGGTCTTTGACCTGGCGCTCGATGGCGTAGAGCGTGCCGATATAACCCAAGGCCGCATCGGCCGTGCTGGGCTTGCCTTTCGCCTTGCCGGTGGCCGGTGCGGCGCGCACGGCTTCGACGAACTTACGTCGGGCATGGTCCCAGCAGCCGATGCGGGTGATGGCGTTGTCACGGCACACCCGGGCATAGCCGCCGTAGCCATCGGCCTGCAGAATGCCGCTGAAGCCCTCCAGCAGGCGCACAGCGACACGGCCGGCACGGGACGGATCATACTCGAACAGTACCGCGACCTGTCCCGGCGGGCCGCCCCGGGTGAGCCACATCCATTTGTCGGACTGCGCCTTTTTGCCGTCTTCCTTGAGCACCTGGATGCGGGTTTCATCGGCCTGCAGGTAGTTGGCGCTGTTCTGTAGGACACGCAGCCGCTCGAGCAGGGGCCGCAGCACCGCCCCGAGGCCGATGATCCAGTGCGCCATGCGGGCGCGGCTGAGCTCATGGCCCAGGCGCTTGAAGTGCTGCTCCTGGCGGTACAGCGGCAGGCCGTCGGTATACTTCGAGGTGATGATGTGAGCCAGCAGCGCCGGGGTGGCGATGCACTTGCCCAGCGGATGCACCGGGCGTGGCGCGGCGACGAGGCGCTGCTGCTCGCCGCCGGCCTCGAACACCGCCTTCTCCTGCCAGTACTCGAGTACCTTGAGCTGTGCCGGGATGAGGTGCAGTTCCTCCTTCACCTTGGTGAAGAAGACCTGGCTCGCTCCGGCCTTTTCGGCCTCGCTCAGCCTCAGCTCGATGCGCTCGCGCACCAGCGTCTCGGAGAAGCCGCGGTGGCGGCGCTTGGCCCGGCTGCGCGGTGGCTGTTCTTGCTCCTCTTCCTCGACCTCCTCGGGGAGCTGATCGCGCAGGGCATCGATCCCGGCTTCCAGTTCGGCTTCATCGAACAGCGACCCCTGCTCGGCGTTCTTTTCACTGCGGGCGGCGAACTGCTGGATCTTTTTCAGCCGCAGCAATTCCTCGAGCAACTGGATGTAGCGATCACGCTCTTGCAGGGCCGCTTCCCGTGCGGCCAGCTGTTGTTGATAACCGGCCACCATCGCCCGCAATTGTGCGGCGGACAGGGCGCCGAGGTCGGGGTTGGAAGGGGCGTTTTGCGGCGTTCTTTTCACCGCATAATGATAACAGAAACAATGCCCTGAAGCACTTTTGAAGGACTATCCGACACTGTCGTAATGCAGCCTTCTGTGCCCCTGCAGCAAGCTGATGTCATAGCCCTCGAGCAGCCAATTGATCTGCTCGCCGCTCAGCGCCATCAGCTCCTCAGAAGCACTGGGCCACTTGAACCGCTCCTCGGCCAGTGCCTTGTAGTAGAGCACGAAGCCGTTGTCTTCCCACATCAGGCATTTGATCTTGTTGCGCTGACCGTTGGTGAAGGCATAGAGCGCACCGCTGAAGGGATTGTGCCCCAATTCCTGCTCCACCAGCCGCGCCAGTCCCTGGGCCTGCTTGCGGAAATCCACCGGTGCCCGGTACAGATAGATCGCCGGCATCCGTACCGACGGACGCAGGTAACGCTCGCGCATCACAGTTGCCTGAGGATCGCGCCCAACAACGCCACGTTGCCGGCGTCCAGCCCCGTGATCGACACCCCACCCGGCAGCAAGACCGTCAGCCCATCAGCGCTCGCCGCCGGCGGCGCAGCCAGCGCCACTCGGGTAAATCCCGACCGTGATCCCGCGGCCTGCTCGCGTTCAACCTTGGCGCCCAGCTTTCTTCGCCAGTAAACGAACTGATGGTAGCTGAGCGCGTACTGCTTACAGAACGCCGCACCGGACAGACCGGACATCTGCCACTCGGACACCGTTCGCTGCCAGGATTGCTGCCGCTCGGCCTCAGCCATGTCGATTCCTCCAGAGATTACACAGAGGACTCAGTCTCGCGAATTCTGGCTGGCGAATATAGATGCTGATTTAAGGGCGTGTATGGACTCCTCCTCATTTGCAAGTCCAACGTTCGATTGCGAGTAAGGTACGACTGCCTACGTGTATCCGGTCTCTGCAAGGATGCCGTTGTCTTGTCTGGGCATCGGACCCTGATGGGCTATTCGCACGTCGGCTCCCAAACGCTTACACGAGCTCAGAGGCTCTCGCCACTAACAGGGTTTTGCCGACGTCGGTTCGACCTGTTCGCCATCAAGCGTTAGACGCTGCAATCGTGAAGAAGTGGACTCGCTGTCAATTCATTGGGTGCTCACTCATCCTCTTTATGCGACTGAGCCGGCGGCCAGTGCCGGGTCATAATCCACACCCCGGCGGACCATCGCCCAGGCGATGCGCGCTGTCTTGTTCGCCAGCGCCACCGCAACCACATTGGGATGCTTTCGCTGGCGAAGCGTGTTGAGCCACTGACTCAGCCCATCGTCACGCCCCGCGGCGTGACGCAGCACCGCCCGCGCACCGTGGACCAGCAGCTTCCTCAGGTAACTGTCGCCGCGCTTGCTGATGCCGAGCAGGCGCGGCTTGCCGCCCGTGCTTTGCTGGCGCGGCGTCAGCCCGAGAGAGGCGGCGAAGTCCCGCCCCCGGGTAAAGGCTTGTCCATCCCCGAGAGCCACGGTGAGCGCCGTAGCCACCAGCGGGCCCACACCGCGTAACGCCTGCAGACGCCGCGCCCGCGGGTCAGCCTTCGCCTGCTGGGCAATCTGGGCATTGAGCTCGGCAATGCGCTCATCGAGCCGCCTCAGGTCCTCGGCCAGATCCGAGAGCAGCGCACGGAACGACACCGTCAAACCGTTCTCGGCGTCTTCCAGCCAATCGGGCAGGGTTCGCCGCAGGGCGCGAACGCTCACCGGGGCGATCAAGCCGTATTCACCCGCCAGACCCCGGATCTGATTGACCTTCGCCGTGCGTTGCCCAACCAGCGACTCACGAATGCGGTGCGCGGCCTGCTGGTCCTGTTGCTCGACCGTCTTGACCGCCACATAGCGCATGTTCGCTCGCCCCATTGCCTCACAGATCGCCTCGGCATCGACCGCATCGTTTTTGTTGCTCTTGACGAACGGTTTGACGAACTGCGCCGGGATCAGCTTGACGCGATAGCCACGCCGCTGCAGCTCGCGGCCCCAGTAGTGCGAAGCCCCGCACGCTTCCATGCCGACCTCCGCGCCCGCCGGCAGACGCTTACAGATCGCCTCAAGCCACTGCCCGCGCTTGTAGCATCCCCGCCACTGACAGCGCTCGTGGCGATCCACGCCGTGGACATGAAACACCGACTTTGCGATATCGACACCGACGCGTATAAGCTGCATCTGGGTTCCTCCTCTGTTTTGATTTCGAATCTCAAACCTACTCGACTTCATGGACGTAGGGGGAGGAGGAGTCCATCCCATTGCTTACGAACAAGCTGGCCGGTGCCGACACCCCCTTCAAGTTCTTCGAGAACCTGAAGGAGTCGGCCATCTTCCGCTTCATCAAGCTGGTCGGATGCGACAACCAGCAGGTGGGCTAGTTCTCCAAGTTCGTCAAGCAGCGCAACCGCATCGCTCACCCCAGCGGTACGGTTTTCTTCAACAGCAAGGAAAACAGCGACGGCCAGATTGAGCAGGTGATGATCGAGATCGACCATATCCAGCAACACATGACCGCGGTCCTACACGAATGTCTGCGAATCTTCTTGCAAGAGAATGCCGACCAGGAAGCGTGGGAATACTCACTGCCGATGGACCAGATCAATGCCGCTCTGGTCCATGCTTATTACTTCTCCCGCAAGGACATAAACACCTGTCTTACCTTCGATATCGCTGCCTTCGAGGGGCACGCGGACGCCATGCCGATCCGGGAACTGTTTGATGCCTTCCTGGAAGGTTATCAGCCCGAGACAGTTGACTAGCACTGTGCGCTTCGGATCGCCCGCGCCAATGGGGCTCCCCGGCGCGTTCATTCATACCCTTTGGCCAATCGGAATGATTTCCGCGCCAGCCTTCAGATCATCCAGATAGTCCGCCCATGTCTGCATCATGGCCCACCGTTCCTTGATGAACTTGGTCCGATTGTAGGCGGTGCCGAGCGCATCCGGCACGCGGTGCGCAAGCTGATGCTCGATGACTTCCGGCTTCACGCCCAATTCCTGGTGCAGGATGGTACGCGCCATGGCGCGGAAGCCATAGCAGTGTCGGTCAGCGGCATGGGGGCAACTCACTTGCCCCTAATGTTGCCCCCAAAAATTCCTGGCTGTCAACGGATGCCATTAGCCCTCACGGGACAACAATCCACAAAAAAACCCGCATTCTACGCGGGCTTATTGGACTCTGCTGGAACTGCCTGGATGTTGGGATGGTGGAGCCGAGGGGGATCGAACCCCTGACCTTCGCATTGCGAACGCGACGCTCTCCCAGCTGAGCTACGGCCCCACGCGCTGAGGTTGGCTATCATACACGCCCCACACAACGCTGCCAATCCTGCCCGGACGCGCTATCGTTCCGACGGTTCAACCATCACTGACGTTCACATCGTCGCGCAACGCAGGTAGCGCCAATATCACGCTTCCCCGACTGCCTCCGCCCTGCTCCACCGTCAAGCACCCGCCATGGCGGACGGCAACCGTGCGCGCCAGCATCAGCGCCAGCGCCGCGTCGGAATCCTGGGTACCGTCCAGCCAGGCCGCGAAGTCCGCAAACGGCCAGAAGTCACCGTCCTCTGCGATCGGGCCAGTGTCAAGCGAGATCGCAAACCCGGCCAGCCCATCCCGGCACTGCAGACTCAGGTTCACCATCGCACCGGCCGGGCGCTGGTTCACGGCAAAGTCCAGCAGGCCACGCACCGCCTGCTCCAGCAACGCACCGTCGGCTGTGACCCAGGCCGATGACTCATCGAGCGACGCCGCCAGATCAATGCTGCGATCGGGATATTGATCCCGCACCTGGGCGATGGCACCTTCCGCCACAAATGCGAGGTCGAGCGGCACCATCCGGTCCGGCAGCAAATAATCGGCCTCTATCAGCGTCATCAGGCTTTGGATCCGGCGCAGCGTAGTCCCGGCCTGCTGGCGGATTCGCGACGCAAACCGGCCGGTCGACTCGGGTGACTGTTCCAGCAGGTGACCCACGGCAATGAGCGACGTTACGGGCGAGCACAGGTCATGCGACATCAACGCCAGCAATCGCCGCCACAGGGCCGCTTCATCACCCACCGCCGAGCGACGGCCTGCGGCATCACCGGGAACCGTATCTGGTCCGCTGCGGACGCTGGCGCGGATCGCACCCAATGCCGGTTTGTGCTCGGTGGATAACCGCATTAAGCTACTTGTCGGCACAGGTTTGCCAGTCATGATCAGCAACCATCATCACGCTTGTCGACTCGGTATGCGGCGATGAGCCGGTGTATCTCCAGGAGATAGCCAAGAATGCGTCTTGCAGGTCGAACCGCCATTATTACCGGAGCTGCCCAGGGCTTCGGCGCCGGCATTGCCCGAATCTTCGCCGCCGAAGGTGCCCGCGTCGTAATCGCTGACCTTAACGGTGACGGCGCCCGGAAAGTGGCCGCCGAACTCGGCGATTCGGCGTTACCCTATACCGTGGACGTTAGCGATGGCAAACAATTCCAGGCCCTGGTGCAGGCTACGGTCGATGCCTGGGGCGACCTGGATATCGTCGTCAACAATGCCGGCACCACGCACCGCAACCAGCCGCTGCTGGATGTCGACGAGGCCAGCTTCGATCGCGTGTTCGCGGTCAATGTCAAAAGCCTGTTTCACTGCGCGCAGGCCTGCGTACCGGTTTTCCGCCAGCGCGGTGGCGGCAGTATCATCAACATCGCCTCGACCGCCGGCCTCCGCCCGCGACCAGGGCTAACCTGGTACAACACCAGCAAGGGCGCGGTGATCACCGCCACCAAGTCAATGGCGGTAGAACTGGCGCCGGACCAAATCCGGGTCAACGCGCTGTGTCCAGTAGCCGGTGAGACGCCACTGCTCAAGGCGTTTCTCGGCGAAGACACGCCCGAGCGGCGGGCGCAGTTCAAGGCCACGGTGCCACTGGGACGCTTCAGCACGCCTGAGGATATCGGACGTGCCGCCTTGTTCCTCGCTTCCAGTGATGCCGAGTTCCTGACCGGCGTGGCGCTGGAAGTGGACGGCGGCCGCTGTATCTGACCGACCGGACGGACATTATGACCTGTCCGCCGCACCCGAGGAGCTCATGAACCATCCCGTTACCCGGATTCTGGTGTTCGGCCTGATCCTGATCGTACTGTTCGCCGGTGAACTGCTAGGGCCGGTGCAGACCCATGTGGTCATGCCGTTCACCGACGTCATTGCCCGCATCAGCGCGTGGGTAGTCCAGCTGTTCGATCAACGGGTGGCGGCCAACGGCATCGTCATCCGCAGCCTTACCAATGGCGCGGCCGTAGCCATTCAGCCCGGCTGCAACGGGGTCGAGGCGGTGATCTGCCTGACCGCTGCCATACTTGCCTTTCCAGCCCCCTGGCTGCACAAGCTGGTGGGACTGATCGTCGGCAGTCTGGCGATTCAGGTGCTCAACATCGTCCGCATCATCAGCCTGTTCTATCTGCTGCAGTGGGACAAGACGGTGTTCGAGTGGGCTCATCTGTATTTGTGGCAGGCGCTGATCATCCTGGATGCCATGATCATTTTCATTCTGTGGTTGCGAACGCTGCCGGCACCGGCGGATGCCGACCATGGCTGAGCCGTCTGCCAAGCGCTTTCTCGGCAAGGTGTTGTTGTGGCTGGCACCCAGCTTTGCCGGCTGGTATCTGCTTGCACCCGTGCTGATCTTCCCGGTTGCCATTCTGTTGCGGTTGGCGCTGACCGCGCTGTATCCCGATGCGATCGTAACCGTCGAACAACATGGCGGTTTTCTCGACGTGGTGACCCGCTTCAGCGCCTCGCTCGTGCCCGGCACTAAAGTCGAGCCAGGCCGCACCAGTGAAATCATATTCACCATCAATGCGCTCAAATACAGCTACGGTGTGCCATTGCTGCTGGCATTGTCGCTGGCCGTGCCGGCTTCTGTCGGGCGGCGCCTGGTACGGTTCTTCAGCGGCGCGATTGTGCTTGTCCCACTGCAGGTCTGGGGGGTGTATTTCGACACTCTGGTGACGCTGGTGTTCAAACTCGGACCGACCATAGGCCATCAGATGGGCACCTCGGAGCTGTCTCGCAACGGCATCGCGCTGGCCTACCAGCTCGGTTATCTGATCCTGCCCGCGGTCGGTCCCATCATCATCTGGGCGTTGTTCAACATGGCCTTCATCGAGAGTATGGCACCCAACCTCGCCTACCGCCGTCGCCCTCAACCCGGAGCCTGACGAGACTGATCACAGTCTTAAAAGCCAGCGCGAACCGAAAAGCAACGGCATCGTCTGAAGCTAGCGCAGACCGTGTCAACACAGAGCACCCGTTAACGCGCTGTGTTCCGGCACGCTGCTTCCCCAATCAGGAGGTATGACATGGCATTCACCCTCAAAGTCAACGGTCAGACCCATAGCGTCGACGTTGAGCCCGACACCCCGCTGTTGTGGGTGTTGCGGGACAACCTCAAGCTGACTGGCACCAAATTCGGCTGTGGCAAAGGCTTGTGCGGCGCCTGTACCGTGCACCTCGACGGCAAGGCTCAGCGCACCTGCGTGCTGCCGGTATCGGCGGTGGCCGGCCGCAGCATCCGCACCATCGAGAGCCTCGACAATCATCCGGTACAACAGGCCTGGATAACACATCAGGTGCCTCAGTGCGGCTATTGCCAGTCCGGCATGATCATGGCCGCGGCGGCCCTGCTGGGGGAAAAACCGAAACCAACCGACGCCGATATCGATCAGGCCATGACCAATATCTGCCGCTGCGGCACATACAACCGCATCCGCAAGGCGATCCATGCCGCCGTCAGCGCCTGAGGAGGATCCCCTAATGACGATATCGCACACACTGAGCCGGCGCCGGTTTCTGCAAACCACCGCCGCCGGTGCCGGCGCGCTGGTGATCGGCTTTCAGCTACCGACCGGCGGCCGCTACGCTGATGCCGCACCGGCACAGGGCCCGGAGTTGGTCAACGCCTGGTTGCGCATCGACCCCGACAACACCGTCACCATCATGGTGCCCTCCTCGGAGATGGGCCAGGGTGTGTACACCGCCATGCCGATGCTGGTGGCCGAGGAACTAGAGGTGGACTGGCGCAGCGTACGGGCCGAAATGGCACCGGTTGGTCCGCAATACGTCAACCTGATCTTCGGCATGCAGGCCACCGGTGGCAGCACCTCCATCCGCTGGTCACACAAGAAGCTGCGTGAAGTCGGCGCTCAGGCCCGCGAGGTACTGCGTCAGGCCGCAGCGAACCGGTGGCAGGTACCGATTACCGAATGCCATGCCGGCCACGGCCATATCGTCCACAGCGATGGCCGCAAACTGAGTTACGGTGAGTTGGCCATGGCCGCCGCCAAACTCAAGCTGCCGCAAAACGTGGCACTCAAACCGCCAGCCCGGTGGACTATCCTGGGCAAGCCCGAGCCGCGCCTGGACATCCCGGCCAAGGTCACCGGGAAGGCCGGGTTCGGCATCGACACCGAGCGCGACGGCATGCTGGTGGCGACCGTCATGGCCTGCCCGGCCTTCGGTGGCACCCTGAAAGCAGTCGACGAATCAGCCGCTCACCAGATCAAGGGCGTCAAGCAGGTGGTCAAACTGAAGGACGCTGTCGCCGTGGTCGCCGACGGCTACTGGCCCGCCAAGAAGGCACTGGACACCCTCAAGCCGCAGTGGAACCGCGGTGCCAATGCCACCAACGACAGTGACCACATATCCCACCTGCTACATCAGGCGCTGGAGAGCGACAAGCCGGCGACGGCCCGTGACGACGGCGACACCGGCACCGCGCTGGCCAATGCCGATCAGACGCTGGAGGCAATCTACGAGGTGCCGCCGCTGGCCCATGCCACCATGGAGCCAATGAATGGGACCGCCTACGTGACCAAGGACGGCGCCGAATTCTGGCTGCCCACCCAGAGCCCCGGCATGGTGCCGGTGGTGCTGGGCAAGATCCTGGGACTCAAGCCAGACCAGATCAAGGTTCATACCACGTTTCTGGGCGGTGGCTTCGGGCGCCGCTTCGAAATGGACTTCGCGATCCAGGCCGCGCTGATAGCCAAGGCCGCCGGCGTCCCGGTGAAACTGATCTGGTCGCGCGAAGAGGATATGCGTCACGACTTCTACCGGCCCGCGTCGGTAGTGCATTTTCAGGGCGGCATCCAGGCCGACGGCTCATTAAAGGTGCTGAGCGCCCGCATCGCCTGCCCCTCCATCTTCGCCCGGGTTAACCCCAAGTGGATTAAGCATGGCGTGGACTCTTCGGCGGTCGAGGGCATCAGTGACTCGCCCTATAGCCCACCCAACATGCGGGTGGAATATGTCCAACAGGAAATCGGCGTGCCGGTAGGCTTCTGGCGTTCAGTGGGCAATAGTCAGAATGGCTTCTTCATGGAATGCTTCATAGACGAACTGGCCAATGCCGCCGGTAGCGACCCGTTCGATTTCCGCCGGTCACTGTTGCAAGGCAAAACCCGCGAGCTCAAGGTGCTCGACCGGCTGGCGAATCTGTCGAGCTGGGGCAACTCCGACGAAGGGATTTACCAAGGTGTCGCACTGCATAAATCGTTCGACACCATCGTCGGCCAGGTAGCCGAGATCTCAATGCCCGCTAGCGACAAGATCAAGCTGCATCGCATCACCTGTGTGGTCGACTGCGGCACTACGGTCAACCCTGACACCATCGAAGCGCAGGTGGAAAGCTCCATCGTCTACGGCCTGACTGCAGCATTCTTCGGCCGGATCAGCGTCACCCGGGGCGCCGTGGAGCAGGCTAACTTCGACACCTATCCGATGATCAAGCTGGCCCAGATGCCAGCTATTCAGGTAGATATCATTGCTGACGGCGGCACACTGGGTGGCATGGGCGAACCCGCCCTGCCCCCGGCCACCCCGGCCGTGCTGAACGCCTACTACGCGGCCAATGGCCAGCGCATACGATCGCTGCCACTAAGCCAGAACGGTATCCAGCTCGCCTGAGCGACACCGGCCGACCACCCCCGGTGGCCGGCCGGCCAGCCGTGCATCGCAGGCTGCCACTGACCTGAGGCCACGGGCCCCACGGGAGGGCGAAGTGAGCCGTTCCCCGGCCGCGCTGACGGCGGATCCGGAGCAACCGCCGTGGCAGCGGTGCCGCTCACTCTGACAACACGCGCGCGGCACCGAGACGGGCACAGCGCTGGCGCCGCTGCTATTAGCGGTGCTATTGCGCGGCCGTCTGCGCGCGGGCAGCACTGATCTCCTGCCGCAATGCCCGGGTAGCCGCCGCCGGATCGGATTGACCACAGATTGCCGACACCACGGCAACACCGTCGGCAGCAGCCCGGATCAAGGGCGCTGCCCGGCCTGACCCGATGCCTCCGATGGCCACCACCGGGCATTGCCTGGCGCCCACCAACCCGGCGAATCCCTCGACCCCGATCACCGGCGAGGCATCGGGCTTGGTGCCCGTCGAATACACCGGGCCCACGCCCAGATAGTCGATCAATGCCGTCTCCGCAGCATCCATTTCGGCCGCATTAGAAACCGACAGACCCAGCCAGCGTTCAGGGCCGATGAGCTCGCGCGTTACCCGTGCCGGCAGGTCCTGCTGGCCGATATGGACGCCGGCAGCCCCCATCGCCAGCGCGACATCGATCTGATCGTTGATAATGAGCGGCACCTGGAACGGTTCCAGCAGGGCCTTAAGCGCCCAGGCCGCCTCCAGCCACTGCCGCTTCTTCCACTGCGGTGCCCGCAACTGGACCACGCTGGCACCACTACCGGCTGCCTGGCGTGCGGTCTCCAGCATACCGGGCAGACCACCGCAAAGATCCGGATCGAGCACCAGATAGAGCGACAGATCGAGCACCGGCCTCACGCGGTGTCACCCGTCAGCTGAGCGGGTTCCAACAGATAAATCTCGTCCAGAAACGCCGGCCCAAACGAGCCCGGACCACGGCTGGCCGCTGCCGCCCGTTCACCGGCCAGACCCATGACCGCGCAGGCAGCGGCCACCGCACTGAGGCGGTCCTCGGCACCAGCGGTAAACGCCGCGACAGCGGCTGACAGCGCACAGCCAGTACCAACCACCCGGGTCATCATGGGATGACCCCAGGGCAAAGCCCAGGTGGTGGCACCATCGGTCACGTAGTCGGTGGCGCCGGTCACGGCCACCACCGCTCCGGTGGTGCGCGCAAGCCGGACCGCGGCCTCGATCGCGTCGGTGGCATCGGCGGTGCTGTCGACACCTTTGCCAGCGCCGGCGGCGCCAGCGAGACTAAGAATTTCCGAGGCATTGCCGCGAATGGCAGCAGGCCCCTGGTTGAGCAGGGCTTTGCAGGCGGCGGTCCGGTAGTCGAGCACGCCGACTGCGACCGGGTCCAAAGTCCACGGTGTGCCGTTGGCCAGCGCGGCGACCGCGGCCCGGCGCATTACCTCATGCCGCTCCGGGTATAAGGTGCCTACATTGATCAGCACGGCGCCGGCCATGCCGGCGAAGGGTTCGACCTCCTGCTCGGCGACGATCATTGCCGGCGATGCGCCCAGCGCCAGCAATACATTGGCGGTGATCTCCTGTACCACCTCGTTGGTGAGCACATGCACCAGCGGGGCAATCTGACGCACTCGAGCCAGTTCGGCAGCAACCCGGGCAAGCGGCAGATTCGAAACAGAGGACTGCGGCATTGAATACTCCTTGTCCGGCTGTGGCAGGCAGGTCAAGTAAATGAACGGTGGCAAATTATAGCGCCGCCGTGGCCCTGATTGCCCGCCCGGCAACGCGAGCTTGCCGGATGGTAACCCGGCCACCGCAGGTTAAAACCGGTCGATCACCGTCACCCCCTGACCGGCGAAACGATCCATGGCTGGCAGTTCGGTCAGCGCGTGCTCAAGGCTGATGGTGCGGCCGATCAACTGCTGCGGCTGCAGGCTGCCACGGCGCAACATCTCGAACATGGCGCCATAGCGGAACGCCTGCATCCCGTGACTGCCAACGATCTCCAGTTCATTGGCAATCACCTGCGCCATCGGCAATGCCGTCTGACAGTGCTCGGCCGGCAACAGCCCGACCTGAACGTGACGGCCGCGTTTACGCAGGTTGGCAACCGAGTCGTGGCAGGTCTGCGGGCTACCCAACGCATCAAGTGACAGATGTGCGCCGCCCCCGGTCACCGCCCGTACAGCCGCGACCACATCATCGGTTTCGCCGCCATGGATCGTCACCGCAGCACCGACAGCACGGGCAAGGTCGAGCTTGTCAGCGGCGATGTCGATGGCCACCACATTTGCTCCCAGGGCATTTCCGATCATGATTGCCGACAAACCCACACCGCCGCAGCCGTGCACCGCGACCCACTGCCCCGCGCTGACGCGACCCTGATCCACCACCGCCCGGAATGCCGTCACGAAGCGGCAGCCCAGGCTGGCCGCGGTAACGAAATCGAGACTATCCGGCAACCGGACCAGATTCACGTCGGCGTAATCGATGGCCACGTACTCGGCGAACGAACCCCAATGGTTAAAACCCGGCTGGAACTGATGATCGCAAACCTGATGATTGCCGGACGCGCACTGCGGACAATGGCCGCAACCGCAGACGAACGGCAGCGTCACCCGATCACCCGGGCGCCAGTGATCGACGTCCTTCCCCACCACCTCGACCACGCCGGCAAATTCATGGCCCGGCACGTGCGGCAGCCGAACATCCGCATCATGGCCCATCCAGCCGTGCCAGTCGCTGCGGCACAGACCGGTGGCCGCCACCCGGATCACCGCGCCTCCTGGCGGCGGGCTTGGGTCGGTCACGTTCTGAAGGGTCAAGGGTGCCCGGAATGCTTCGTAGACCGCTGCTCGCATGGATTGATCACCGCTTGCTGTGCTGACGGGTTTTTGGAGAACGTTACATCATAATCCTGCTTGATACATTGGCTGGAACTCCAACCGCAGCAATGCAGGCGTCGACGTTGCGTGGCACCACGATACGCCCTGATAATTGTTTTTATTTCCCATCAATCGTTGCGGGACCGCATTCATGAACACGACAACCCTACCCGCTTCCGCTGTCGAACTGCCACTGTGGCGGCCCGCCTACTTTGGCGCCGCGGTAGCGGCTCTGGTAGTAATGGTCATCGCCATCGCGAGCCCCAGTCTCTGGCTGCTCAATTTCGTCCATGTCTTCAGCGGCTTGTTATGGACCGGCATTGACCTGTTCATGGGATTTGTGATTGGGCCGATCATGCGGCGGGTTGATCTACCAGTGCGGCGCGCCATGGTCACCCAATTGATGCCGCGGATGCTGTATCTGATGCCGACCCTGGCCATCATCACCGGCACCGCGGGCTGGTTCATGGCCGCGCGGCTGGGCTTCACCAGCGTTTCCTCGCCCGAGTTCAGCTGGGTCATGGGTGCCCTGGCCATCATTACCCTGCTGACGATTCAGGGACTGGGCATTCTGTTGCCGACCAATCTGCGGGTCTGTTTCGAAATGATCAAACCGCAGCCCGACGGCGCCCGCATCGGTAAGTGGATGGGGCGCTACGTGCGGGTGGTCGCCATTCAGGGTTTGCTGCAGATTCTGATCATCGTGATCATGGCACGCATCGTCACCGGCGGGGCCTGACTCGCCCGTCCTAGCCCGCTCGCTGCCACAGGCGGCGGGCGGCGGCGGCATGTTCGGCCCGCAGTCGCCCCAGATCCACGCCGACCGGTTCGCCGTCCGTTACCCGCCACTGCCCTGCCACCATGACCCGATCGGCCCGCGCTGCGCCCACCACGACCAGGGCGGCCAGCGGGTTCTCAGCTCCCGAGAAGCGCAACTCATCCAGCCGGAACAAGGCAAGATCAGCCTGCTGGCCTACTTCCAGTCCGCCGATGTCTCGCCGGCCAAGACAGGCTGCCGAACCGGCCGTAGCCAAGTGCAGCACACGCTGATGGGTTACCCGTTCGGCACCGTAACGCAGCCTCCCCAGCAATAAGGCCTGGCGCACTTCCTCGATCAGACTGGAATGATCGTTGGAGGCCGAACCATCCACCGCCAGTCCGACCGGGCTGCCAGCCGCTTCCAGATCCAGGGTCGGGCAGATACCGGAGGCGAGCAGCATGTTAGACGACGGGCAGTGGGCGATGCCCACACCGGCTGCAGCCAGACGGCGGATCTCCGCATCAGTGAAGTGGATGCCGTGGGCCAGCCAGGTATGGCCGCTGAGCCAGCCGACGTCGGCCAGGTAATCCAGTGGCCGCTGCCCGAACAAACGCTCGCAGTAGGCCGTCTCATCGGCCGTCTCGGCCAGATGGGTGTGCAGCCGCACGCCGTGGCGCTCAGCCAAGCCGGCAGTCACCCGCATGAGTTCGCGGCTGACCGAGAACGGGGAACACGGCGCCAGCGCGATGTTGATCATGGCGCCGTCGCTGGGGTCATGGTAGCGGCCGATCAGGCGTTCGCAGTCGGCAACTATGGTTTCTTCATCCTGCACCACCGACTGCGGCGGCAGTCCGCCCTGCTCCTCGCCCAGACTCATCGAACCGCGGGTCAGAATCGCCCGCACGCCCAGCTCGCGCGCCACCTCGACCTGAATGTCGATGGCCGCTTCCAGCCCTGGCGGCAATACGTAGTGGTGATCGGCCGTGGTGGTACAACCGGACAGCAGCAGCTCAATCAGCGCTAAGCGGGTGGCCGTGCAGACCGACTCCGGTGTGAGGCCCGCCCAAACGCGATAGAGGCTTTTCAACCACGGGAATAGCGGCTGGTTGAGAGCCGCTGTGTAAGCCCGGGTCAGGGTCTGGTAGAAGTGATGATGGGTATTGATCAGGCCCGGCAGCAGCACGTGCTCGCTGGCGTCGAAGCTCCGGTCCCAGCCGTCCGCGGGCACAGCGCCGGCAGCGACCTGCTCGACGATGCGACTGCCCTGGACCACGATCCCGCCGGCTGCCGCCGGGTCCAGGCAGGCCAGCGGGCGTTTGATCCAGAGACGTGTTTCAGACATTGGCGCCAATCCGATAAGCGGCGTCGGCGCAGCGACAGGTTGCCATGCCAGACAGGGTTCAGGGATCTTCCGGAAACCGCACCGACGCACTTGGGGTGCGGCGCACGGTAGCCAATCCCGGTACTGGAGTCAACGAAACCGAGCGGCTATATTGGGCTATACATCCCCATCAAGCGATCCAGCAATCATGACTGACCACCGTCATCATCACGATCATCAGGACATCCCGCCGGACCCGGCCCTGCGGGTAAAAGCCCTGGAAACCCTGCTGGTGGCCAAAGGCCTGGTGGATCCGGCCGCGCTCGATGCCATCATCGATACCTACGCCAACCAGGTGGGGCCGCGCAACGGCGCCCGCATGGTGGCACATGCCTGGGTCGATCCCGACTACAAGCAGCGGCTGCTTGACGACGCTACGGCGGCCGCCGCCGAGTTTGGCTACCAGGGACGTCAGGGTGAACATCTGATGGCCGTCGAGAATACCGACAGCGTCCATAACATGGTGGTCTGCACCTTGTGCTCCTGCTACCCCTGGTCGGTGCTGGGGCTGCCGCCAGCCTGGTACAAGTCCGATGCTTACCGCTCGCGCGCGGTCAGCGATCCGCGCGGCGTGTTACGCGAATTCGGGCTGGAACTCGATGGCCAGGTCGAGGTGCGGGTGTGGGACAGCACCTCGGAGATGCGTTACCTGGTGGTGCCGCAACGCCCGGCCGGGAGCGAGCACCTGAGCGAGGCCGAACTGGCCGGCCTGGTGCACCGCGACGCCATGATCGGCACCGCCCGGGTCAGCCTCGAGCGTGCGCCATGAACGGCATCCACGACATGGGCGGGATGCACGGTTTCGGGCCGCTGCGACCGGAACCCGGTGAACCACTGTTTCACGCCGACTGGGAAGCCCGCGCCCTTGCCATGACCCTGGCCATGGCGGCCTGGGGCCGCTGGAACCTGGATGCCGGGCGCCATTCCCGGGAACGCATTCCGCCGGCCCGCTACCTCAATGACAGCTACTACGAGCGCTGGCTGGACGGACTGGAGACGCTCATGAAGGAGCACGGCCTGGTGACGGGGCAGGAACTGGCCAGCGGTCAACCATTGGGCGAGCCCGTGGAACCACCGCTCAAGGCAGCCGCCGTGGCCGGTGTGCTCAGGCGGGGCGGTCCGACCGCAAGACCGGTCGGAACCGCAGCGCGGTTCCGGGTTGGCCAGCAGGTGCGGGCGCGCAACCTTCATCCCGCCGGGCATACCCGGCTGCCGCGCTATGTACGCGGTCACTGTGGCGAGATAGTGCTGACACATGGCGGCCATGTGTTCCCCGACAGCAACGCCCATTTCCAGGGTGAACAGCCCCAACACCTGTACGGCGTACGATTCAGTGCCCGTGAACTGTGGGGTCCGGATGCACCGGCTCGTGACAGCGTCACCGTAGATCTGTGGGAGTCCTATCTTGAACCCGCCTGAAACCGACGACCAACCGGTATTCGTCGAACCCTGGCAAGCCCAGGCTTTCGCCCTGACCGTGCATCTGGCCGAGCACGGCGTTTTCAACTGGCGCGAATGGACCGAGGCGCTGGCAACCCAGCGCCAGCGCGCTCCAGCCGGAGGCGACGGCGGTGCTGAGTACTACCTGAGCTGGCTCAACGCACTGGAAGCCCTGCTAACCGCCAACGGCTGCGCCAGCCTCGACGCACTGGCCGATCTCAAAGCAGCCTGGGCTGAGGCTTACCAGCGCACACCGCACGGTCAGCCGGTACGACTGGCAGCAGCCGACATGATGTGACCTGCGCTTACGGCCGCGGTGTGCTGTGCTGGAGTTCGTCGCAGACCACCGTCATCACCGCCGGCTGGCTGATTCAGCGCGCTGGCAGCGTGTTGACTTCGCGCCTGGACGTGCTGCTACCGCGCTGAAACGATATGTCGTTCCGACGCCGGTGCGCCAGCCGGCCTTCGAGATGAGTCGCTGCAACCACCCGGTCGTCACCCAGAATCAGCAGCGCGAACAGTTGCTCGGCAATATCACGGCACTGGCTGCTGCGCCGTGCCAGCAATGGCGTGGCAGCCGGGTCCAGTACCACGAAATCGGCTTCCTTGCCGGCGGCAAAGTTGCCGATCCGGTCGTCCAGATAGAGTGCCCGGGCGCCACCCAGGGTCGCCAGATATAACGCCCGGAACGGTGCCAGACGCTGCCCGCGCAGTTGGGCGACCTTGTAAGCTTCATTGACCACTTGCAGCATGCTGAAACTGGTGCCACCGCCAACGTCGGTACCCAAACCCACCCGGATTCCGGCCGCATCGGCAGCGGCCAGATCGAACAGGCCGCTGCCGATGAACAGGTTGCAGGTCGGACAGGACGCGATCGCAGCGCCGGTCGCCGCGATCCGCTCACGGTCGGTATCGTCCAGATGAATACTGTGGGCCAGCACGCTGCGTTCACGCAGCAGACCGTAGCGGTCGTAGACGTCGAGATAACTGCGGGCTTGCGGAAACAACTCACCGGCCCACGCCACCTCGGCCCTGTTCTCGGCCAGATGAGTGTGCACGAAGACATCCGGATACTCGCGGGCCAGATCGCCAGCCCGCGTTAGCTGGGCGGGCGTCGAGGTCGGCGCAAACCGCGGCGTGATGGCATACAGTAAGCGCTCGACGCCGTGCCAGCGCTCGATCAGGTCGCGCGACTGGGCGTAGCCGGTAGCGGCCGTGTCCTGCAGGTAATCCGGGCAGTTGCGGTCCATCAAGACCTTCCCGGCGGCCAGCCGCATGCCGCTAGCCCGGGCGGCGGCGAACACCGCATCGGCCGAATGGGCATGCACCGAGCCCAGCGTGAGCGCGGTGGTGGTGCCGTTGCGCAACAGTTCGTCGACGAAGAAGCGGGCCACCCGATCAGCGTGTTCGCGCTCGGCAAATGCGCGCTCGGCCGGGAAGGTGTACTTTTCCAGCCAGGTCAGCAACTGTTCCCCATACGCCGCGATGATGTCGGTCTGGACGTAGTGGATGTGTGTATCCACCAGTCCCGGCACAAGCAGCTTCCCTGTGTAGTCGGTCAGCGCAATGCCGTCACCGAGTTCCGGCAGCAACTGACTGGCGGGCCCGACACGCTCTACCCGACCGGCGCGCACCAGCATCACACCGTCCGCAATATACTCCACTGCCGTGCTGTCCCGCGCGTCGCCGGGATCACGCCAACAGTGCAGCAGCGAGCCACGGAAGGCCTGGCAGGCAATACTCATCGCGAATCGATTCGCTCCCCTGGTGGTCGGCACGCTGACGAGCGGCCGCGCAAGACACTTGCGGCAGTGTAAATGCAGAGACCGGCAATATAGCGCTAAACGACCCGTTCCAATAGCACAGAAAACGGCCTGGCTGTTGCCAAAACGGCACGCCGTGCAGATCAGTCCGTGCGCGTTCCCGGCCGGTACGGGACACCAAGAGCCGCGGCTGGTCGCTGGTGCGGATGCCGGCAGCAATGCCGCGATGCGCAGAACGTAGGGCGAGCAAAGCCTCGGTAAGGCATGGCCGTAAGCCGAGCGCCTGCAGCCGTATTGCAGGGCATTCATGATCCCGAACAGCAGTGCGCATTGAATGAAGGCTTCCAGCGCGCGAAAAATGACCAGTGCCACCGTCGATCCAGCCGCTAGCGGTAATGTTCTCGCGAAAGATATGCAGTTGACCGACGGTCATCTCGCATGCCCAGCCGGTCAGGCGCTCGATCAAGTGGCAGTATAGCTGTTCGGACGACGCTCAGGCTGGCCGTCTCACCGCGCTGGGCAGTTCGCCTGCAGCACGGATGGTCAAAGCGTTGTGCGGTTGAGCAGGAACCAGGCGCCGACACGACTGCGACAGTGAGGTAGACGGTGGCGTTCTGAGCAAACAGCAACGGCCCCAGCACCGGGATTTGTGCCAGGTACGGCAGTGCGTGGTTCTCGAAGCCGCTGATACGTGGTGCCATCTGGGCGAAGTACAGCCGGAACAGGTAAGAACTGAGGCCGCTACCCAGCAGCACCAGCTGACGCTGCTCACCACTTGATCGGCTCGCAGGTTGATCGCCAGTACCGCCAGCACCACGCCCAGCAGGACCCGGCCAGGGGCGCCGGCGGCCAGTCCCAGCCAGGCCGCGACCAGCGGGTAACCGCCAGCGGCCCATGCTGCAAGGCGAAGGTGGTGGCGAAACCACCAGTGCGCCGACCAGCTAAGGCCTTCCAGCTCCAGATTCAGTACACCGCTCTTCTCGCTGATGATCTCGCCGATTACCGCGAGCAGCACCGGCGTCGCCAACCGGATACCGGCAGCCAGCAGACCGATTAAAGGTCCGGAAAGCATCTCAGCCATGGGTGCCTCCGCGCACCGGCTGCCGCGTCCACCGCCACCATGACCAGCCGACGATGGCCTGGATGGCTCGGCCAGGGTAACCGGCAGCCCGGTCTGGGCCTGCATGGCCCCGGCGCCAATGGTCAGGGCCGAGAAGAAAACCGCTGCCAGCAGCACCCCCAAGGGATGCAGCCGGCCCAGCAGCGCGACCAGGATGGCGGTGAAGCCGTAGTTCGCCATGATACCGGCGTTGAGCCGCCCGTCGATGGCGCTGACCTGAATTATGCCGGCCAGCCCGGCCAGGGCACCGCTGAACACCAGAGCGAATATCACGCTGGCACCGACGTTGATACCTGTGAAGCGGGCCACGCTGGGGCTGATCCCGATCGCCCGCAGACGGAACCCTCGCGGCGTCTGCCATATCAGCACATAGACCAACGGCACCAGTGCCAGCGCCAGCACCACGCCCAGGTGAATACGGCTGTGAAACAGCAGCGGCAGCCGGGCGGCCGCCGTCAAGCGGGCCGATTCCGGCAGAAAGCCATGTGGATCGCGCAACGGCACCCGCGCCATGTACTGCAGCATCAGGATGGCGACATAGTTCAACATCAACGTGGTAAAGATTTCGCTCAGCCCGCGACGCACCCGCAGCAGCGCCGGAATCAGCGCTCACAGGCCGCCGCCCGCCAGCCCGGCCAACAGCATGGCGGTCAGCAGTACCGGCGCCGGCCAGGCGCCGGCATACAGCGCCACCGCGCCGCCGGCCAGCGCGCCGCAGGCATACTGGCCCTCGGCGCCGATGTTCCATACCTGGGCACGAAAGGCCACGCTGAGGCCGAGACCAACGATCAACAGCGGCACCGCCTTCAACACCGTGTCGGTGAGCTGCCGGCCGCCACCGAAAGCGCCACCCAGCATGGCCTGATAAGCGGTCAGCGGATTGCCGCCGGCGAGCAGAATCAGCAGCGCACCGCCACCCAGACCCAGCAGGCAACCGGCCAGTGCCGGACCCAGGGCTCGCAGCAGCCGCGCGGCGGGCGCACCGGTCAACCCTGGCTGCGGTCGGGACAGTGCCTGACTCACGCCGCGCTGGCCTGGTGACCGGCCATCAGTTGCGCGACGTGATGCTGATTACGACGCTCGCTGGGCACGATTCCGGCGATTCGCCCCTCGAACAGCACCGCGATCCGGTCGCTGAGATTGAATATTTCTTCCAGTTCCGTGGAAATCAGCAAAATCGCAACGCCCCTGTCGCGCTGCTCGAGCAGGCGGCGATGGACGTATTGAATGGCGTTGATGTCCAACCCGCGCGTCGGTTGGGCAGCGATCAACACCTCGGGTGCCGCGTCCAGTTCGCGTGCCAGCACCAGCTTCTGGGCGTTGCCGCCTGAGAGATTGCCAGCGGACAACTGGGTTTGCGGCGGGCGCACATCGTATTCCCGCACCAGCCGGGCCGCCGTGGCGCGAACGGCGCGCCAATCCAGCAACCCGCGGCGCGTGTAAGGCGGCTGCCAGAACCGCTCCAGCACCGCGTTCTCGGCCACACTGGCCGCACCGAGCAGACCATGCCGATAACGGTCCGACGGGATGTGGCCGACGCCCAGGGCGATGATGTAGCCGGCGCGGCCCGGGAAATGTCGCGCTCGGCGACTTCGATGCGGCCGCGCTCGCTGGCACGCACGCCACGCAGGGCGTCCTCCAGTTCGCGCTGGCCGTTACCGTCCACTCCGGCCAGACCGAGTATCTCGCCGCTGTGCACGGCAAAATCGACGCCGCGCAGCGCCGGCAGTCCGCGGTCATCGCGCACCTGTAAACCGGTGACCAGCAGCCGCGGTTTGCCGCAACGGGGCGGCGTTCGCGGCAACTCGAAACTGACCTCACGACCCACCATCGCCCGGGCCAGCCCGGCGCGGTCACTGTCGCCTGACCGGGCAGACGCGACCACCCGGCCGTCACGCAGCACGGTGATGCGGTCGCTGACCGCCAGCACTTCGTTCAGCTTGTGGCTGATGAATACGATTCCGGTTCCTGGGCCGCCAGATCGCGAATGATCCGCAACAGGTTTGCGGCTTCCTCGGGCGTCAACATCGCGGTCGGTTCGTCCAGAATCAGCACGTCGGCGCCGCGATACAGGGCCTTGAGAATTTCCACGCGCTGCTGCTGGCCGACCGAGAGCTGCCAAATCAAGGCATCGGGATCATCTGCAGCCGGTAGCGGCTGGAGATGTCGCTGATGCGCCGGCGTACGCGGCGCGCGTCCTCTAACAGCGGCCAGCGGCTCGACGGCCGTCCCAGAGTGACGTTTTCAATCACACTGAAACTGGGCACCAGTTGGAAATGCTGGTGCACCATTTCCAGCCCCCGCCGTATCGCGTCCTGCGCCGACTGCAACCTCACCGCCCGGCCCTTGATCAGGACTTCACCGGCGTCGGGCTGATAGAGGCCGTACAGGATATTCATCAGCGTCGTCTTGCCGGCGCCGTTTTCGCCCAGCAAGGCGTGGATTTCACCGCGATTGACGGTGAAATCCACCGCCTCATTGGCGGTCACCGTGCCAAAGCGTTTGCCGATGCCGCGCAACTCGACCAGCGGCGCGGCATCGCCGGTCGCCGGCGTCACTTGGGCACGTAGGGAACGGTCAGCTTGCCGGCCACGATTTCCGCTTTGGCCTTTTTCACCGCCGCGCGGGCAGCTGCCGGCACCTTGCCGGCCAGTCCGGGGTTCACAGCGACATCGATCACCCCGTCCTTGACCCCTTGCTGGTAGAACTTGTGGCCGAAGTGGCCGTTGTCAGCATCCTTGATCATGCGCCGAAATAGCGGTTCCAGCCGCCACATCAGATTGACCAGCACCACCTTGGGCCCCTGCTGGCTCATGTCGCCGGCGTAGCCCATGGTGTAGCCGCCGCTGTCCTGCGCGGCACCGATGGTGCCGTACACCGGACCTTCACCACAGGCGATCCAGAAATCGGCGCCGGCGGCGTGTTGGGCCAGTCCAGCCTCCTTGGCCTTGGCCACATCCTCCCAGTCGCCGACCGCGGTCGAGAGCAACTTGGCGGCCAGCGTGACCGTGCGGGCGCCAGCCAGCGCCGCCTGACCCATGGCATGGCAGACCGGGATATCAAACCCGTACAGCGCGCCCAGCGTGTGGGACTTGGAGACGTAGCCGGCGATGATGCCAATGAGGTACGCCCCTTGATAGAACGGCTGGTCGTAATCCGCCACGTTGGCGGCAGTGCCATTGATACCGCCCGGCCAGGCAAAATCGACCTTGGGGTACTCTTTGGCAACGTCGAACACCGCGTCCTGGAAACTGAAACTGTGGGCGATGATCAGCCCGTAGCCCTGGGCGGCGAATTGACGCAGCAAGCGGGCGGCGTCGGTGGGTGCCACGCTTTCCACCATAGCGGTCTTATAGCCGGACTTCTTCAACGCCTGCAGCGCCTTGACCGCGGCCTCGTTCCAGGAATGGTCATCGGCTGGCCCCGGCAGCAGCACGGCCACCTTTTTGACCGGGGCCGCCAGGCTCGCCGGCATCGCCAGCGGCAGCAGCAGCAACCCCACGCAAATCAGCAAAGGCAAACGCCATACCCGGGTCATTGAAGCTCTCCTTCGTGATGGATGCGAATGCAATAATGGATTGATTACACGTTATTTTCGCTAATTCCGGCAGCGGCTCCCGCCGCCCGGTCAGGTGACACCAAAGCGCAAGCCAAGCTCCCGCAGCCAGCGGCGATACATCACCGCCGTGCGGTCGCAGCGCATATTGAGCTCCGCCTGCAGATCGAGCGGCAACAGTTCCGGGCGTTGCGACTCGACGATCGGCTGGTCCTGGGCAAAAATCTGGTCCTGCCAGGCGACCAGGCTGGCATCCGGAATATCGTCGCCATAATTTTTCAGCGCCATCCACATCCAACCGGTACTCTCGGTCGGCGCATGCGGCGTAATGGTGAAAAAAATGGAAAATTTGGGGCCCGCCGATTGCTTGAGCAGATAAGCCGTGAAAGGCCGATAGGCCCGGTAGGTATAGCTGACGGTATCGCCTTGACCGGTGCCGTAAGGATCGGGCTGGTAGACCCGCACGTCGGTTGCTTCCACGCCGTCGGGGCCGATGACCGCCTCGTAATCCTCGATCTCGGTGTGACCGGGAGCGCCCAGGATATCGGCGTGCACGAACGGGAAGTGGGCCACATCGAGAAAGTTCTCGATCATCCGCGGTCCGCTGGCGTTGACCTTGTAAGGACCGCACAACAGCTTGCGGAATCCGCTGTCGGTCCATTCCGGAAACGGTGGCGGCTCGCGTTCCGGCTGTCCCAAACAGACCCACACCAGCCCATACCGCTCACAGGTCTGATAGGTCCTGACGCGGGCGCGATCCGGCGGGGTGTGTCCGGGTAAAGCCGGAATCCGTACGCAACGGCCGCTGCCATCGTACGTCCAGCCGTGATACGGACACACCAGCGTGTCACCCTCCACCCGCCCCAGCGACAGCCGCGAGCCGCGGTGCACACACAGATCCTGCCAGGCGTGCAGTCGCTCCCCATGGCGCCACAACACGACCTTCTCCCCCAACACCACGCTACCCAGCGGCTGGCCATCACCCAGCGACTCCACGGTCGCCACCCGGCACGCTGACGGGCGGCCGCGCAGCACTTGCGGCAGTGTAAATTCAGACACCGGCAATATAGCGCTAACCGACCCGTTCCAATAGCACACAAAACGGCCTGGCTGTTGCCACAACGGCACCACCCAGACATCAATCCGTTCTCGGCCAACGCATTGACAGTGGTGGCGGGATGCCAGTCGTTCACCATCACCGGATCGTCAAACAGGCTCACTGCATCCCCCTGTTCCGATGGGTGCATCACGATCAGATGGCCAGCGCCACCTCCGGATCGGTCAGTCGTGCCGGATCAGGCCGGGCGCGCTGGGCGATCAACTGGCGCACCGTCATGAAGTCGCGTGGGTTATTCACGGACTCGGCAGCAATCAGCTCACCTGCGCGCAGATATAACACCATGAATTTGCGCTGCGCCGGATCGCCGCGCACCACCGTCTGGTCATAGCCGCTACGCACGCCGGCCATCTGCAACTTGAGGTCGTACTGGTCGGACCAGAACCACGGCACTTCCGCGTAGGGCCGGTGCTGACCCAGCAATGTGGCAACCGCGGTACGGGCGCTGGCCAGCGCATTGGGAACCGACTCCAGCCGCAACCGACCACCATAGTGCGCGCTCGGCACATTGGCACAATCCCCAATGGCCAGTATGTCAGTGTCGCCGGTGCGGGCGCAGTCGTCGACCACGATGCCGTTGTCGACCGCAAGGCCGCACTGCTCCGCCAGAGTCAGTCTCGGGCTCGATGCCGATACCAACCAGCACCACATCGGCGGGATGCTCGGCGCCGTCGGCACAGCATACCCCGCTCACCTGCTGCTCGCCGACAAAAGCGCTCACCCGGGTATCGGTATGGATCACAACCCCGGCCGCGGCGTGAACCTGGCGGTAGAAAGCAGCGATTTCCGGCCCCGCAACCCGCGGCATCAGCTGATGACCTTGCTCCAGCACGGTGACTTGCACACCCTTCTTGGTGGCGGTCGCAGCCACCTCCAGGCCGATGTAGCCACCCCCCACGACCACCAGCCGCGAACCTGGGCGCAACCGTTCGGCCAGAACCTGCATGTCATCCAGCGTGCGCAGATAGCAGATGCCGTCCAACCCGGAACCAGGCACCTGAAGCCGGCGCAGCCGCGAGCCGGTGGCCAACACCAGTCGGCCGTAGTCAACGCGGCTCCCGTCGGCCATTGTCACCCGGTGTCCGGCCCGGTCGATCGCCGTCACCGCTGCGCCGGTGCGCAACTCGATCCCCTGTTCGTCGTAGAACGACGCCGGTTTGAGATAAACCCGGTCGAGTCCGACGGTGCCCGCCAGATGCTGTTTCGACAACGGCGGCCGCTGGTAGGGCGGGTGCGGCTCAGCGCCCAGTAGCAGGATCGGTACGCGGCAACCGCCGCCGCGCAGACCGATCGCGAGCTGACCACCGGCCTGCCCCATCCCGACAATCACAATCGGTTCACTCATCTCTGTACATCACCCCGTGGCGCTGCTGGTGACCGGGCCACCAGCAGCTAAGCCTGCGAGCTGACATCGTACCGCGGATGGTAGGGTTCCAGCACGGGGAACCGGCTGCAGCTCTGGTCACCCGGTTGCGGCCCGGCTCCTGCGCGGCCGGCACTCTGGCGCCGGACGCTGCGATATTCGGCATTGCATTGGCGTGCTGGAACCAACCACACCGGCGCCTATTTCAACCACTTGTCGTAAATCGCCTGATAAGCACCGGTCAGCTTCATCTGGTGCAGCCACTGGTCCACAAACAGCTTCCAGGTAATATCCCGTGGCAGCAGGAATGCCTTCTCGGAATGGCTGAACGGATGGCCCGGATGCACCGCACAGAGTTCGGGATGCAGTTTCTGCTGCAGGCGGGTCTCGACGCCATCGGTAATCATCAGATCGGCTTTGCCGGCTATGATCTGATTGAATATAGTGCGGTTATCCTTGTAAGTGACGATTTGGGCGTGCTGTAAATGCGCCCGATCGAACCTCTCGTTGGTGCCGCCAGGATTAACGATGACCTTCACGCCCGGCTGATCAATTTGTGACAGAGTCTGGTATTTGTCCTTGTTTTTGCAAAGGGTGATCGGTGTCTTGCCGTCGACCATCTCCGGAATCGAGAAATAAGCGACCTTCTGCCGCGCCAGAGTCACGGAGATGCCGCCCATGCCGATGTCGAATCTGCCGGCCTGATAATCCTTCATCAAGGTCGGCCAACTGGTCTTGACGAAGTCGACCTTGACCCCCAATGCCTTGCCCAGCGCGTTCGCCAGATCGATGTCCATGCCGGTGAATTTCTTGCTGCCATCGGCCTGGTAGGTAAACGGTTTGTAGTCGCCCGTGGTTCCGACCCGCAGTACACCCTGGCTCAGGATCCGGGCCAGATGACCGGTGGCTTCCGCAGCAGGCACCGGCGCGGCACCGAGCAGTGCTACGCAACCAAGCAACAGCACCGCCATGGTCGACCAACGCAACCCGTGCCGGGCCGGCCTGCTGGCAACTGCAATCCGCCGCATCGCACTAGAACACTTCATCCGCATGTCCATCTCCTCTTTGGTGTGGTGGGCGCAACCTATACGGGTTGCGCGCGCAAAGTATATAGTGCGCCGATAGCTACCACCATCTGCAGAACCGGAGACTGCGGAGGCACCACCATCGCCCGGCGAATTCACTCAGTCTTCGTGAAATACTTCGACGAGGTGCGCCGCTGCGGCTCGATCCGCCAGGCGGCACGCAACCTTCACGTAGCCTCGTCCGCGGTGAACCGCCAGATCCTCAAGGCGGAGGACGATCTCGGTGTATCGCTGTTTGAACGGACCGCCCACGGGCTACGCTTGACGGCCGCCGGTGCCCTGCTCGCCGCTCACATCAGCCGCACCCTGGAAGACGCGGACCGGACACTGGGTGAGATCCGCAGCTTACAAACCCGTGAAGCCGGTACGGTAAGCATTGCCGGACCGGAATCGGTCATTGAACATCTGCTGCCTCCGGTGCTGGCGGAATTCCACGCCCGCTACCCCGGGGGCGCCAGTGTCTTCAAGGCCACCAGCGATGTCAGCCAGCGTCTAGCGGACATGCTCGGTGGCTGTGAAATCGACATCGCCATTACCTTTGATCCACCGCGGCATCCGACAATCCGCCAGGTGGCGGAATGCGAACTGCCGGTCGGCGCCGTGATGACGCCCGATCATCCGCTCGCCGATCACACCCGCATCACTCTGGCAGACTGCACCGGCTTTCCGTTAGTCCTGCCGGATCCGACCTGGCCACTGCGCAGTGAGCTCGATCCGCTCATCCATGCAGCCGGCCTGGAGGATGCGGTTATCACTTCATCAAATTCCGTCGAATTATTGCGCTTGATGATCGGCAGCCGCTTGGGCATCGGCTTCCAGACCCTGGTTGGCATCGAATCAATGGTCACCAGTGGTCGTCTGGTGCTGGTACCGATCCACAATCCAGCCCCCCTGACCCAGAGCCTGGCCATCTGCATCAGTGCTGAACGGCAGCCTACTGCGGCGATCGATTTCGTAGTCGGCCTGCTACGGGACAGGCTGCAAAGTTACGGTATTTGACGGGGCCCGCACTCATTACGGCATCGCTTGCACGGTATTTGATGCTACCCGGTCAACGAGACCCTGAATTACTATTCGGTGAGATAAGCGAAATGCCATTCGCATTGAGGGTGCGCTCACGCGCCGCCGTTACCGGGATCATCGCAATTCGTGCTGCGCGATGTGTGGTTGCGGTGCTGACCGGCTGGTTGTCGCGGCCGGTGCGAAGCGACTCCGGCACACCCCGAATAGCGGCCATCCGCGGGAGGATGCCATAACCATGACCGACAGCATTCGTTTTCTGCTCGACGGCGAGTTGCACAGCGTCAGTGAGCAACCCCCCACGACAACGGTACTGCAGTTTCTGCGGGAGCGGCTGCGCCGCACCGGCACCAAAGAAGGCTGCGCCGAGGGTGACTGCGGTGCCTGCACCGTTGTCGTCGGCGAGCCCGCTGGCGGGCGGCTGCAGCTGCGTGCAGTGAATGCCTGTATACAGTTCCTGCCAACGCTGGACGGCAAAGCCCTATTCACGGTGGAAAGCCTGAGCGGAAGTCAACTGCATCCGGTACAGCAGGCGATGGTTGACTGCCACGGCTCGCAGTGCGGTTTCTGCACACCCGGCTTTGTGATGTCACTGTTCGCGCTTTACAAATCAGAGCCACCAACTGACCGCAGTCGGCTCAGTGATACCCTGGCGGGCAATTTGTGCCGCTGCACCGGCTACCGGCCGATTTTAGACGCCGGTCAGCGCATGTACACCCTTGGGGCTGGGGAAGTCGACTGGCTGCGCAAGCCCTACCATCGGGAGCCGGCACCGGCCGAGCGTGACCTGGTGGAACGGCTGCACCGCTTGCGCCGCCAGCAGCCGCTCACGCTCGAACACGGCAACCAGCGCTATTTCGCACCACAGTCCGTCGATCAACTGGCCGCGTTGCGTCTGGCCTGGCCGGATGCCTGCCTGCTGGCCGGCGGCACCGACATCGGCTTGTGGGTCACCAAGCAGCAGCGCGATCTGGACACCATCATTTACCTGGGCGACGTAGCCGGACTCGACCGTATCGAGACCACCGACGCACATCTGGCAATCGGTGCCGGGGCCCGTCTGACCGATGTCTGGCCGGTGATCACAAAACATTATCCTGATTTCGGGGAGCTGCTGCGGCGATTCGCGTCACCGCCAATCCGCAACGCCGGCACGCTGGGCGGCAATGTCGCCAATGGATCGCCGATCGGCGACTCGATGCCGGCCCTGCTGGCGCTGGATGCGTCGCTGAGGCTGCGCTGCGGCCAGCGGCAGCGGGAGCTGCCGCTGGCCGAATTTTACCGCGGCTACCGTCACAACGTGCTCGAACACGGCGAGTTCATCGAACAGCTACGGATCCCGTTGCCGCAGGCACGTAGTCATTTTCGCGCCTACAAGATCAGCAAGCGCTTCGATCAGGACATCTCGGCCGTGTGCGGAGCGTTTCACGTCGAACTGGAAGCTCAGCGGGTCAAACGCATCCGCATCTGTTTCGGTGGCATGGCCGCCATACCGCAACGCGCCCGGCGCTGCGAACAGGCGTTGGCAAAGCAACCCTGGAGTGGCGCCAGCATCACCGCCGCAGCCGGCGCCCTGGCGGAGGATTTCGCACCGCTCAGCGACATGCGGGCCAGCGCCGGTTACCGCCGCCAGCTGGCCGCCAACCTGCTGCAGAAGTTCTACCTGGAGACCACGGGCACCGGTTCCACCCGGTTGCTCGACTACGGGAGGCAACAGCCATGACCGAGTCCGTCCACGGTGCCGTGGGCACACCGCTGGCGCACGAAAGCGCGCACCTGCACGTCCGCGGCGAGGCCCGCTATACCGATGATTTGCCGGAACCGCAGGGCCTGTTGCACGCCGCCATTGGCGCCAGCAGTCAGGCCCACGCCCGCATCCGCAAGCTCGACCTCGACCCGGTACAGCTCGCGCCCGGCGTGGTCGAAGTCCTCACGGCCTCCGATATCCCGGGCCTCAACGACTACAGCGCCGGGCGCAACGACGACCCGATTCTGGCAGGCGAAGAAGTCCAGTATGTCGGCCACAGCATTTTCGCAGTAGCGGCGGCAACCGTGGAGCAGGCCCGCCGGGCGGTCCGCATGGCGCGGATCAATTATCAACCGCTGCCGGCTATTCTGGATATCGACAGCGCGCTCGCTAACAACGCCCATGTCTTGCCCAGCCAGCGGCTAACCCGGGGCGATCCGGACGGCGCCATCGACCGGGCGACACACCGTCTCCAGGGCCGGCTCGATATCGGCGGCCAGGATCAGTTTTACCTGGAGGGCCAGATCGCCATGGCGATTCCGCAGGAAGATGGCGCCATGCAGGTTTACAGCTCCACCCAGCATCCCGGCGAGGTGCAGCACCTGGTGGCCCGCGCGCTGGCCCAGCCGGATCATGCGGTCACGGTGGAATGCCGGCGCATGGGAGGCGGCTTCGGCGGCAAAGAGACCCAGCCCGCGCTGATCGCCTGCATCGCCGCATTGCTGGCCACCAAGACCGGGCGGCCTGTTAAATTGCGGCTGGATCGCGACGCTGACATGATCATCACCGGGAAACGCCACGATTTCCGGGTCGATTACCGGGTCGGTTTCGATGCCACCGGCCGTATCCAGGGACTGGATCTGATGCTGGCGGCGCGCTGCGGCATGTCAGCGGATCTGTCCGGTCCGGTTGCCGACCGCGCCATGTTCCACGCCGACAATGCCTACTATCTGGATAGCGTCCGCATCGTCTCGCACCGTTGCAAGAACACATACCGTATCGAATACTGCCTTCCGCGGCTTTGGGGGGCCGCAAGGCATGATGGCGATCGAACACATCATCGACCAGATCGCCTGCGAGCTGGATCTCGACCCGCTGGCCGTGCGTCGGGCCAACCTCTACGGCGTGGGCGAGCGCAATATCACACCCTACGGCATGACAGTTGAGGACAATATTCTGCCGCAGCTGCTGGATGAGCTCGAGCGCTCGGCCGACTACCCGCAGCGGCGTGCCGACATCCGCCAGTACAACCGCACCAGCCCGGTGCTCAAACGCGGCATTGCGCTGACACCGGTGAAGTTTGGCATCTCGTTCACCGCGACCCATTTCAACCAGGCCGGTGCACTGATCCACCTCTACACCGACGGCAGCGTCTATCTCAACCACGGCGGCACCGAGATGGGCCAGGGTTTGTATACCAAAGTGGCCCAGGTGGTGGCCGAGGAATTCGGCGTCGATGTCGACCGGGTCAAGATCTCGGCAGCCGACACCAGCAAGGTTCCCAACACCTCGGCCACGGCGGCATCCTCAGGCTCCGACCTGAACGGCATGGCGGCGCTGGATGCGGCCCGCAAAATCAAGCGGCGGCTCACTGGATTCGCTGCTGAACATTTTGCGGTGCGCACCGGAACAGGTCATTTTCCAGGCCAACCGGGTCTCGGTCGATGGCCACGAGCTGGGCTTCGCCGAACTGGTCAAACTTGCCTATCTGGCCCGCATCTCGCTTTCCGCCACCGGCTTCTACAAGACGCCCAAGATCCATTAGGACCAGCGCACGCTGAGCGGCCGGCCGTTCTATTATTTCGCCTACGGCGCCGCCGTGAGCGAGGTCCTGATCGACACCCTGACCGGTGAATACAGGGTGACTGCGGGTCGACATCCTGCATGACGTGGGCCGTTCGCTTGAATCCGGCGATCGACCTCGGCCAGATCGAGGGCGGCTTCATTCAGGGCATGGGCTGGCTGACCACCGAGGAACTGTGCTGGGACGCAAGGGCGGACTGACGCACACATGCGCCCTCGACCTACAAGATCCCGGTCGCCAGCGACGTCCCGGCCGAGTTCAATGTCGCGGCTGTTGAGCGACGCCGCCAACCGCGAAGCCACCATCCACCGCTCCAAGGCCGTCGGCGAGCCACCGCTGATGCTAGCCATGTCAGTATTCCACGCCGTGCGCGATGCTGTCGCCGGGTGCAGCGACAGCCGACTGGCGCCACGGCTGGCATCACCGGCCACGCCGGAGCGCATCCTGACCGCAGTCAGCGAGATCCGCGGCCGCCGGAACCGACCAGCTGCGGCAGAGGTGGCAGCGGCATCATGAGCGACTGGCTGGCTGGACTCAGCGAGCTCCACGGCGCAGCCGCAGTGCTGGTTACGGTCGCCCGGGCGCGCGGTTCAGCGCCGCGTGCCGCCGGCACCCGCATGATCGTCACCAGGGAGCGCACTATAGGGACCATCGGCGGTGGCAATCTGGAGCACCGGGCGACGGCCATAGCCCGCGAGCGGCTCGGATCAGGCGCGCTCCGGCCTGCCCTCAGGGCATTCCCGTTGGGCCCTGCATTAGGGCAATGCTGCGGCGGCCACGTCGATCTGCTGTTCGAGTCCGTAAGCAGCGACCGGGCTGCCTGGCTGGCGCATTCCGCTGCGACCGCAGGCATGCTGGTCAGCGTGGTCGACGGCCCGAGAGCCGGCGAGCAAGTGCTGGTCGCGCCGGAAAACGTGGACGGCCGACTCAGCAGCGGCGCCCTGCAGGCCAAGGTCAGCGCACGTGCCCGTGAATTGCTGGCCAACGACGCTGACACCCGTCTGGAATCGCTGGACGACCAGAGCGTGCTGTTCAGCCGGCTGGCACCGCCGGATTTCGAGATCGCGGTATTTGGCGCCGGCCATGTCGGCAAGGCCGTGGTACAGACACTCGCCGCTCTGCCATGCCGCATCCTCTGGATCGACAGCCGCGCGGAGCAGTTTCCCGCAGCACTGCCTGGCAATGTGACCACGCTGGTCAGCGACGATCCGGAACTGGAGGTCGACGACCTGGCGCCAGACAGTTACATTCTGGTAATGACCCACAGCCATCCGCTCGATCAGGCCATCTGTCAGCGCGTCCTGGAACGCGGCGGCCACCGCTACCTGGGCCTGATCGGCTCGGCCTCCAAGCGGGCCCGGTTCCGGAAACGCTGGCGGCAGCAGGGTATCAGTGACGCGGCGATCGCCGGGCTGACCTGCCCGATCGGTATTGCCGGGATCACCGGCAAGCATCCGGCGGAAATCGCCATCGCGGTAGCGGCCCAGATATTGCTTCACCAATCCCAGTGCGCAGTCGCCATAGCCCGGGCCACCGGATCGCTATAATGAGCGCCGTCATCAGTCCTAGCGGAGACCCGACCGTGGACAGCTTTATCCACCATCTGCCCAAAGTCGAACTGCACCTGCACATCGAAGGGTCGCTGGAGCCCGAACTGATGTTCAGATCGGCGCCCGCAACAGCGTAGCCCTACCCTACGCAGTCGGTCGATGGAGCTGCGCCGGCCTATCAGTTCAACGACCTGCAGTCGATTTCCTCGACATCTACTACGCCGGGCGCCGCGGTACTGCTCAAGCACGCGGACTTCTACGACATGACCTGGGCCTATCTGGAAAAGTGCCGTGCGCAGAATGTCCGTCACTGCGAGATATTCTTCGATCCGCAGACCCACACCGACCGCGAAAGTGCCGTTCCAGACTGTGATCACCGGCATTCACGACGCACTAGTGGACGGCGCCGAGCAACTGGGTGTCAGTTCACGGCTGATTCTGTGCTTTTTGCGTCACCTCAGCAGTGAGGCGGCCATGGCCACGCTGGAGCAGGCCTTGCCCTACCGCGATTGGATCACAGCGGTCGGGCTGGACTCATCCGAACTCGGTCATCCGCCGGAGAAATTCCAGGCGGTATTCGACCGGGCCCGGGCTGAAGGTTTTCTGACCGTCGCCCACGCCGGCGAGGAAGGGCCGCCAGACTACATCTGGCAGGCCCTGGATCTGCTAAAGGTGGCGCGTATCGACCATGGCGTGCAATGTTCCCACGACTCGAGGCTTATGGAGCGCCTGCGGGAAGCGCGTATACCGCTGACCGTATGTCCGCTATCCAACGTCAAATTGCGGGTGTTTGAACGATTGGCTGATCACAATCTGAAGCAACTTCTGGAGCAGGGTCTTTGCGTCACCGTGAACTCCGACGATCCAGCCTATTTCGGCGGCTACCTGGAAGAGAACTTTGTCGAGACCGCACAAGCCCTGAAGCTGAGCCGCACCAACATCGAACAGCTCGCCCGCAACGCTATCGACGCATCGTTTCTCGAGCCAGCCGCCAAACAGCGCTTATACGACGAACTCAACAAATACTGCGCGGCTGCCTGAGCATCTGCGGGCACGCTTGCCCGCCACACCAGAGGAGGTACAAGCATAATGCGTCACCCTCATGCACCGGCAGTGCCAGGGCTGGATCATGGCTGAAGCGACGCCGCAGCTGGAACTGCGCGGCATCAGCAAGGCATATCCGACGGTTGTGGCCAACGACCATGTCGATCTTCGGTTAATGCCGGGCGAGTTGCATGCGTTGCTGGGTGAAAACGGTGCCGGGAAAAGCACGCTGGTAAAGTGCATTTATGGCGTCGTGCGCCCGGACGCCGGCCAGATTCTGTGGGAAGGGAGCCCGGTGCTGGTGCGCAGTCCAGCGGTCGCGCAGCAGCTTGGGATTGGCATGGTATTTCAGCATTTCTCGCTGTTCGAGACCTTGACCGTGGCACAGAATATCGCGCTCACGGTGACCGGTCACGGCAGGCTGCGCCAGCTGGCTACGCGCATCCGCGAGATCTCGACCCAGTACCGGCTGCCCATCGACCCACATCGCCATGTCTACGATTTGTCCGTGGGTGAGCGCCAGCGCGTCGAGGTCGTGCGGTGTCTGCTGCAAAATCCAAAGCTGCTCGTTATGGACGAGCCTACGTCGGTGCTGGCACCGCAGGAGGTCGAACCCCTGTTCGACACCTTGCGCCGACTCGCCGCCGAGGGGCGCACTGTGCTCTACATCAGCCACAAACTGGAAGAAGTGCGGGCATTGTGCGAGCGTGCCACCATAATGCGGGCGGGCAAGGTAGTGGCCACCTGCGATCCACGTCGGGAGTCGGGCAACAGCCTGGCGCAGCTAATGATCGGTGGCGAGGTGCCGGAATGCGAGCATCGCGCTAACGCCGCAGGCGAGCGTATCTGCCTGACTGTCCGCGGGCTCGACCACCAGCCCGCGGACCCGTTCGGAACATCTCTCAGGAATCTGAACCTGGCACTCCGCGCCGGCGAAATACTGGGCATCGCTGGTGTGGCAGGTAACGGCCAGCAGGAACTTCTGGCCCTGCTGTCCGGCGAAGCCCGGGCGCGGCGCCCGGATATGATCCTGCTGGAAGACCGGCCCGTGGGTCAACTGGACCCGAGCCGGCGCCGTAAACTGGGGTTGGCGTTCGCCCCGGCCGAACGCCTCGGGCGCGGCACGGTGCCCGATCTGTCACTTGCCGCCAACGCCTGCCTGACCGCTTATCACAAAGGGCTGGTACGACACGGACTCGTACGCTACCGCGAAGTGGCGCGTTACGCCCAGCAGGTGTGCGAGCGCTTCCGGGTGGTTGCCAGTGGCGTCGATGCGACCGCGAAGAGTCTGTCCGGGGGCAATCTACAGAAATTCGTGATCGGCCGTGAGATCCTGCTCGCGCCCAAAGTGCTGGTTGCGGCCAATCCCACCTGGGGCGTGGACGTTGGCGCGGCCACGGTGATTCACCAGGCCTTACTCGATCTGGCCGCAACGGGCACCGGGGTGGTGGTGCTATCGGAGGATCTGAGCGAATTGTTCGAAATCTGTGACCGCATAACGGTGATCTACGAAGGACATCTGTCCCCGGTACGGTCAGCGCACGAAACCGACCGCGACGAGATCGGGCGCTGGATGACCGGGGTTACCGGGGAAGCAGCATCGCAAACGGCCGCTGCGATGCCCGGCTTACCCTCCGATCGGGCGATGGGCGAGGAGCAGCGCGATGCAGTTGGCACTTGAGCCGCGGGTACAGAATTCCCGCTTAATGCGGGTGGTTTCACCGCTGGTCGCAGCGATACTGACCGTGCTGTTCAGCATCGTGCTGTTTACCCTGCTGGGCCGGGACCCGTGGCAGGGGCTCTACACCTACTTCGTGGACCCGGTGAACAACCTGTACGGGGTCAGCGACTGGCTGCTCAAAGCGGCGCCATTACTGCTCATCGCCATGGGCCTGGCAATCGGCTTTCGCGCCAACGTGTGGAATATCGGCGCTGAAGGCCAGTTGACCGTGGGCGCCATCTGCGGCACCGGCGTGGCGCTGGCCTGCTACGGCCACGGCGGCTGGTGGCTGCTGCCCCTGATGGTGCTGGCGGCTGCCATCGGCGGCGCCGCCTGGGCAGCAATCCCGGCGTTTCTCAAGACGCGACTCAACACCAACGAAATCCTCACCAGTCTGATGCTGGTCTACGTCGCCTCGCATCTGCTGCAATACCTGGTGCACGGACCCTGGCGCGACCCCCAGGGTTTCAACTTTCCCCAGACCAGAGCATTCACCCACTGGGCCACACTACCGATCGTCGTGCCGGGCACCGAGATCAACATCGCCACCGTGGCCACCCTGCTGGTCGTGCCGCTGGGATGGCTGCTGCTCAACCGGATGTTTCTGGGGTTTCAAATCCGGGTGTCGGGACTGTCGGCGGGGGCGGCCGACTACGCTGGATTCAGCCGCACCCGCCTGGTGTGGTGCACGCTGCTGCTGAGCGGTGCACTGGCGGGACTGGCCGGGTTGTTCCAGGTGGCTGGCCCGATCGGCCAGCTCCAGCCGCAGATCTCGCCGGGCTATGGCTTCACCGCTATCATCGTCGCGTTCCTGGGTCAGCTCGAACCCGTCGGCATATTGTTTGCCAGTCTGTTGGTTGCCCTGCTCTATGTGGGCGGCGATCAGGTCCAGATCGCGCTGCACTTACCCAGCGCGGTGGCCGGACTGTTTCAGGGATTACTGCTGTTCCTGGTGCTGGGCACTGATGTGCTGATCCGTTACCGCATACGACTGCGCCGCCAGCCGCTGGAGGAGGCGGTCGATGGCTGACGGTGGCTTGGTCATTGCGATTTTTGTCGCTACCGTTCAGGCGGGAACCCCGCTGGCTTTGGCCGCGCTGGGCGAACTGATTGCCGAACGCTCGGGCGTGCTCAACCTGGGCGTGGAAGGCATGATGCTGATGGGCGCGGTAATCGGCTTCATGGTCACGGTGACCACCCACAGCGCGATCCTGGGTATCCTGGCGGCCATCGGCGCCGGTATGGCCATGGCCGCCTTGTTCGCGCTACTGACCCAGTTGCTGATCGCCAACCAGGTGGCCACCGGGTTGGCCATGACCATCTTCGGCGGTGGCTTGAGCGCCTTCCTGGGCCAACACTACACCGGCATCTCCCTGCCCGGCCTGACCGAGCTGCACGTAGCAGGGCTCAGCAATCTGCCGGTGATCGGACCGGCACTGTTTTCGTTCGACGGCCTGGTTTACCTCTCCTGGCTGCTACCGGTTCTGATCTACTGGTTTTTATACCGAACCCGGGCCGGGCTGGTTTTGCGGGCGGTGGGCGAGTCTCCGGACGTGGCGCATTCACTGGGTTATCCGGTAGTGGGTATCCGCTGTCTGGCGGTTTTGTTCGGCGGTGCACTGGCGGGTCTGGCGGGGGCGTATCTGTCACTGGCCTACACCCCCCTGTGGCAACAGGGCATGACCGCGGGCCGGGGATGGATTGCCCTGGCGCTGGTGGTGTTTGCGACCTGGCGGCCGGGCTTGGTAATGGCCGGGGCCTACCTGTTCGGTTTCGTCACCGTGGCACAGTACCAGGGCCAGGGCCTCGGATTAAACGTACCGACCGACTGGTTGGCCATGCTGCCGTATCTGGCAACCATCGCGGCGCTGGTGCTGATCTCCGCGGACCGCACCCGGGTGCGGTTGAATGCGCCCGTTTCGCTGGGCAAGCCCTTCCATGCCACCGGCTGATCAGGCCCCTCCGCACCACCAGCGTCGCGACGCCCGGCACTGGCGGTCCAGGTTATCTTTCCCCAGTTGGCCGGCTCGCGGCCGGCAGCCGGGAAGGAAGGCGCTTCCTGCCAGACCAGGAGGTCCGCGCGGGGCATTTTGAATCGCTGATACCACGCTGCAAAACCTTGCCTCAGGAGTAATAGAATCATGAAACGCAGAGACTTCATCAAGACCGTTGCGGCCACCTCAACCATCGCGGGAACTACCGGTTTCGGCCGTCTGGCGTTGGCCGCTGAACCCCTTAAGGTGGGCTTCGTATACGTCGGTCCGGTGGGTGATTACGGCTGGACTTATGATCACGACCAGGGTCGCAAATACATGGCCGAGAAGCTCGGATCGCGGGTTAAGACCACATACGTCGAAAACGTGCCGGAAACCAATGACGCCGTTCGGGTGATCCGTGAGCTGGCCAGCAGGGGCAATAGGCTGATTTACACCACCTCGTTCGGCTACATGGACCCGACCATGCGGGTGGCACGGCAATTCCCCAAGACCTATTTCGAGAGCTGCACCGGCTACAAGCTGGCCCATAATGTGGGTACTTACATGCCACGCTGGTATGAGGCGCGGTATCTGACCGGGCTGATCGGCGGTGCCATGACCAAAAGCAACATTATTGGCTACGTGGCGCCCTACCCGATCCCGGAGGTCATCCGCGGCATCAACGCCTTCACCATCGGCTTGCACGCAGTTAACCCCAAGGCCACGGTCAAAGTGATTTTCGTCAACACATGGTATGACCCGGGCAAGGAACGTCTGGCGGCCGAGACGCTGATCACCCAGGGTGCCGATGTACTCAACAAACACACCGATTCCCCGGCGGTGATTCAGGTGGCGGCGGAGAAAGGCGCTTACTCGTTCGGCTACGACTCCAACATGAAGCGGTTCGGCCCCAAGTCGGTGCTCACCTCAATCGTCAACGACTGGGGGATCTATTACCTCAACACCACCAAAGCAGTGCTCGACAGGACCTGGAAATCACGGGCCGTATGGGACGGTCTGAAGAGCGGCATGGTGCAGCTGGCGCCTCTCAACTCGGCTATTCCCAAGCACACCGCGGACCAGTTCGCCAAGCAAAAGCAGGCCATTGAAGCGGGCGACTTCACCATCTTCAAAGGACCGCTCAAGGATCAAAGCGGCAAAATACGCGTCGCCCAGGGCAAGAGCATGAGCGACGCCGAGATCCTGCACATGAACTATTTCCTGGACGGCGTGCAAGGGCATCTGCCGAAGAGCTGACCCATGCGGGCGGCAATGATGTGCCCGCCGGACAGATGAGCAGCGACCAGAAGCTGCTCAGCCTCAACGGGTTCGTCGAGGGCAAGCTGCCGAAGTAGACCCAGATTTGCCGCGGCGCGATGGGGCGGCGACTGGCGCAGCACCACGGCGGTCTGTTCGGTCTCGCGGATGAGGTGCTCGGAGGGCGGGTGGAATTCGTCGTCGGGCCGAATGCGCTCCCCCCAGGCCAGCGTCGTGGAGTTGCTGCAGCAGGGCATCGAAGCGCTGCTGCAACGCCGCCAGGCCGTCCTCCACCCGGGCACCGACTTCACGAATCTCGCTCACCACGGCCGCCTGCAGATCGTCCAGCCGCACGTCCAGGTAGCCGGTCCAGTCGGCGAACTGCTCGCGGAAGGTCTGCAGCCGTGTACGGTGGGTCCCGACCGCGGCGAGCAGGTCGTCGAGCCGGTCGGTCTGGGCCAACAAGCCGTCGCGCCGCTCGCGGTCACCCGCTTGGTTGGCCTCGGTCAGTGCGGCCTGGAGCTGGCTTTGCTGCTGCTGCAGGGCTTCAAGCCGGGGCCGCAAATGGGTTAAGGGGCACCGCCACGCTCGACGATGCGGCCCTGACCGGGCACGCCGATCTGATCGGCGTCGATAACGTGCTGCACCAGCGTGGTTCAGCCACGACCTGGATGACCCGCCGCGGTTCGGCCAGGCGCTGGGCGAATTCAGAGCACGCCATCCAACCGGCCGCAGGCGAGCAGCGCGTGCTCCAACAAGCGCTGGCGGGCACCGCCGAGGTCGAGTGGCGGTTCGGGCGGCAGGGACGCTGGCACGAAAGCACGCACGGCTTCGCCCGCGGTAGTGGTGATTTCATAACGGCCTGTCGTTCCGCGTTTCATGGTGCGTTGTTCTCACACACGTGAATAAGCGGGTCCACTATTAACATAAACACACTCATTCGTTAATAGGGAGCTTCCACGACTGGTCGATTGCCGGCGCTGCGGCGGCCAACACCCGCGCAACACGGGCTGAGGCGTTACGCCACCAGCGCCGCCGAGCCGGAACCGGCGGTCTTTTGTTCGGCCTGCTGGCGCCACAGGCGGGCGTAAAGCCCTTCACGCGCCAGCAGGTCGGCATGACTGCCGCGCTCGGCGATGTGGCCCTGATCGAGCACGATGATCTGATCGGCATCGACCACCGTGGACAACCGGTGAGCGATCACCAGCGTGGTGCGGCCGCTGCTGACCTCGCGCAGATTGGCCTGGATCTCCCGCTCGGTCCGGGTATCCAACGCGCTGGTGGCCTCGTCGAACAGCAGAATCGGTGGATCCTTGAGGATGGTACGGGCGATTGCGACCCGCTGCTTCTCACCGCCCGAGAGTTTCAGGCCACGCTCGCCGACCCGGGTCTGATAGCCGTCCGGGAGGGTCATGATGAAATCATGGATACGGGCCAGCCTCGCGGCCTGTTCGACTTCACCCGGGGTGGCGCCAGGCCGGCCATAAGCGATGTTGTAGTAGATGGTGTCGTTGAACAGCACCGTGTCCTGGGGCACCACGCCGATGGCGGCGCGCAGCGACTGCTGGGTGACCGAGCGGATGTCCTGGCCGTCGATCAGCACAGCACCGGCGGTAACATCGTAAAACCGGTACAGCAACCGGCTTATCGTCGACTTGCCGGCCCCGGTCGAACCGACGATGGCAACGGTCTCGCCGGGTGCCACCGTAAAGCTCACCGCCGCCAGGACCGGCCGGCGCGGATCGTAACCGAAACCGACCTCGCGGAACTCCACCGCGCCGCCCGTCACCTTGAGTGGCGCGGCATCGGGCCGGTCGCTGATCTCGCCTGGCACCGCCAGTAGCGAGAACAGTTGTTCGATGTCGACCAGACTCTGCTTGAGTTGACGGTAGACGAAACCGAAGAAGTTCAGCGGCTGGTAGAGTTGGATCAGATAGGTGTTGACCAGCACGAAGTCCCCGACCGTGAGCTGACCGGTGACGATGCCGGCAGCCGCCATATACATCACCACCGTGAGGCCGGCGCTGATGATCAGCGCCTGACCGGTGTTAAGCACTGCCAGCGATACCCGGCTCTGCACGGCCGCCTGCTCGTAACCCGCCAGCGCCTGGTCGTAGCGGGCCACCTCATGGGCCTCGTTGTTGAAATACTTGACCGTCTCAAAGTTCAGCAGACTGTCAATGGCCTTGGTATTGGCCTCCTGGTCCGAGTCGTTCATGCGCCGGCGAAACTGAATCCGCCACTCGGTCACCACCAGGGTGTACGTCAGATAGCCGACGACGGTGATCAGGGTGGCCAGAGCGAACCAGATGTTGAGCATCCGCCACAGGATGGCTACCACCAGCAGAATCTCGATCAGCGTCGGCAGAATATTGAACAGCAGAAAGCTCAGCAGACTTTCGATGGCGTTGGTGCCGCGCTCGATCACCCGCGACATGCCACCGGTCTGACGATCCAGATGAAACCGCAGCGAGAGCCCGTGCAGATGCCGAAACACCGTGGCGGCAACCGTGCGCATGGCACGCTGGGCAACCCGGGCAAACAGCGCGTCACGCAGTTCGCCGAACGCCAGGCTTGAAACCCGTGCCAGGCCGTAACCGACAATCACCGCAAGTGGAAGAACCAGAGCGCCACCAGCCTGGGACGTAAGCGCATCGACAGCCTGCTTGTAGAGTACCGGCACGTAGACCGTCGCTCCCTTGGCCAGCACCAGACAGGTCAGCGCCAGCACCACCCGCAGCCGCAACAGCGGTTGGCCGGCAGGCCACAGGTAAACGGCCAGCGAACGTAGCGCACCCAGTTCAGCGCGCCACCCGCGGGCACTCGCCGCCGGCCCTGGACTCAGTGGTTTCATAGGCCTCAGTATCCGGTGAACTGCGGGGTCCGGCGCGCAACAAAAGCAGCCGCACCTTCCCGGCCGTCGGCGCTCAGAGCCGCGCTGGCAATAGCGCGTGACTCACGTTCAAACTGTGCTTCCAGACTGGTGGCCAGCGATTCACTGAGCAGCCGTTTCGCCCCGCCATAAGCGCGGGTCGGTCCGCTGGCCAGCTGGCCAGCCACCCTTGCGGCTTCGCTGAGCAGAGCGGCATCGGCCACGACCCGGGTCACCAGCCCCCACTGCTGGGCCTCGTGCGCATTCAGGCGGCGGTTGGTCAGGATCAACTCCTGGGCGCGACGCAGACCAATCAACCGCGGCAACAGGTAACTGGTGCCGCCGTCCGGGGTGAGGCCGGCAGCCGTGTAGGCCATACTGAAGCGGGCGGATTCGGCAGCCAGCACCAGGTCACCGGCGCATACCAAACTCATACCACCGCCGCCGACATTGCCGTTGACGGCAACCACCAGCGGCGGGTCCATATGCATGAAACGGGTGACCGCCGCGTGCAGATCGGTGGTGAGCGCCTTGAGCAACGTGCCAACCTGATCACCCGCGGCCACGAAGTCATTGAGATCGCCACCGGCGCAGAACAGCTTGCCGGCTCCGGTCAACAGCACCGCGCGGATCGCCGGATCCTGGTCGCAGCGGATAGCCACTTCGAGCAGTTCCCGGCCCATGGCTCGATTAAGCGCATTGGCCGCTGCCGGCCGCTGCAGGGTGATGCGGGCGATGCCGTCAGCGATCGCGAATTGGAGGGTCTGATAGCTCATATTGATTCCGGTCGAGTCATAAAAGTATGCGCCAGAAGGCCGACCAGGGTTACACCGGCACGACGCCGTTGGCGCAATTCAGGACGCGGGGTTACACAGCGGCCAGCGGCGCCAGCACATTTCCAAATATCCTATTGTAGCCTCGCTGGAAACCCTCAAGGGGATCGGACATCAACACCGAGAGGCCATCCCGTGATTGCGGTAACTGTCTGGTAGTTATGATTTATTTCCTGACCTTAACGGATGTTAAGAGAAACATATAGGGGAATTTGCTACAAAACCGTCCGTCTCCGACAGTATCAAGATAACAATTCGGTAGCACCGGTTCAGGAGCACCCGATGATCAAAACCGACAAACTGACCAAGCGGTACGGCAACCTTACCGCAGTCGATCACATCTCGTTCACGGTCAATCCGGGCGAGGTGCTGGGCTTTCTTGGCCCGAATGGAGCCGGCAAGTCCACCACGATGAAGATGATTACCGGCTTTCTGGCACCGACCTCGGGCAGCGTCGAGGTCTGCGGCCACAAGGTCCAGAGTCAGCCGCTCAAGGCCAAGGCCTGCATGGGCTATCTCCCTGAAGGCGCGCCGGCCTATGGTGAGATGACGCCCTGGCAGTATCTCAATTTCGTTGCCGACATTCGCGGCCTCAGGGGAGAAACTCGGCGCACACGGCTGCAGCAGATGATCGGGGAACTGCATCTCGACCCGGTATTGCAGCAACCGATCGAAACGCTGTCGAAGGGCTTCCGGCGACGCGTCGGACTGGCTCAGGCGCTGCTCCATGATCCGCCAGTACTGGTGCTCGATGAGCCCACTGACGGGCTCGACCCGAACCAGAAGCACGAAGTGCGCACGCTGATCAATGCCATGGCGAAGGACAAGATCATCGTCATCTCAACCCATATTCTGGAAGAGGTCGATGCCGTCTGCAGCCGCGCGATCATTATCGCCCACGGCCGCATCGTCGCCGATGATACCCCGCAGGCCCTGGAACAACAGGCGCCAAGCGGCAGGCTGGAGGATTTCTTCCGTCAGATCACCGCTCCCGAGGAAGCCGCCGCATGAGCAACACGGCCATCATCTTCCGGCGCGAACTGCGCAGCTACTTCACCACCCCGCTGGCCTATGTTTTCATCGTCATCTTCCTGGTCCTGGCTGGTGCCTTTACCTTCTACCTGGGAAATTTCTATGCCCGCGGCGAGGCCGACCTGGTCCCGTTCTTCACTTTTCACCCGTGGCTGTACCTGTTTCTTATTCCCGCCTTGTCGATGCGGCTGTGGGCTGAGGAACGCAAGAGCGGTAGCATCGAACTGCTGCTGACGCTGCCCGTGACCATGTGGCAGGCGGTGCTGGGCAAGTTCCTGGCGGCCTGGGTCTTTGCCGGCATCGCCCTGCTATTGACCTTCCCGATCTGGATCAGTGTTAACTACCTGGGCAATCCGGACAACGGGGTCATTCTGGCCGCCTACCTGGGTAGCTTCCTGATGGCCGGATCATTTCTGGCCATCGGCATCTGTCTGTCGGCGGCGACCCGCAACCAGGTCATCGCCTTCATCCTTACCGTAGTGGTGTGCTTTCTGTTTCTGCTGGCTGGTTTTCCGCTGGTGCTCGACTTCTTCCACGGCTGGGTGCCGCAGTGGGTGGTCGACGCCGTGGCCTCGCTCAGCTTCCTGACTCACTTCCAGGACATCAGCCGGGGCGTGCTGGGTCTGCGCAACCTGGTCTACTTCGTATTGGTCATCGTGTTCTGGCTGATCGCCAGCGCCATCGTGATCGATGCCAGGAAAGCCGACTGAGGAGCCATCATGAGCGTACTGAGAACCACCCAGACCACTGTTTCGCTGGTTGCGCTGGCGGTGCTGTTCGTGGCTCTGGTCGTACTGAGCAACAGCGCGCTGCGCGGTGATCGCATCGATCTGACCGAGAACCACCTCTACACCCTGTCCGCCGGTACCAAAGACATCCTGAACAAGCTTGATGAACCGATCAATCTGTATTTTTTCTTTTCTAACAAGGCCACTGCCAACGCACCGTCGCTGCGCACCTACGCCAACCGCGTCAAGGAGTTGCTGCGCGAATATGTGCTCGCCAGCAACGGCAAGCTGAAGCTGCACGTCATTGACCCGGTACCGTTTTCCAAGGCTGAGGACAGAGCGACCCAGTTTGGCCTCAAGTCAGTGCCATTGGGCCCCAACAACCAGGCTGTCTATTTCGGCCTGGCGGGCACCAACAGTACCGACGGCGTCGGCACCATTCCGTTTTTCCGCCCCAATAAGGCGGCCTTGCTGGAATACGACGTCTCCAAGCTGATCTACACCCTGGCCCACCCCAAGAAGCCGGTAATCGGGCTACTCTCCACCCTGCCGATGAACGGCGGCTTCAATCCGATGACCCGTCAGCCGGAGCCGCAGTGGACCATTGCCCAGCAGATGCACCAGTTGTTCAAGGTCCGCGACCTGGACACCGACGTTACCAAGATCAGCTCCGATATCGACGTTCTGATGGTGGTTCAGCCCAAGAACCTGAGCACCAGGACCCGTTACGCCATCGATCAGTTCATCCTGCGCGGCGGCCGCGCGCTGATCTTCGTCGATCCGTACGCACAGGCCGACCGGGGTAATCCGGGCAATCCGCAAGCCGCCCTGCTGGGACCGAAATCCTCCGATCTGCCCAAGATCTTCAAGTCCTGGGGCGTGGACTACAACCCGCAGCAGTTCATCGGTGACCGCTTGTATGCGCTGCAGGTCTCGATGGGTCAGGGTCAGGCACCGGCGCGCGATCTCGGCATTCTCGGTCTGGACCATCAGGCCATGACCGGCAACGACGTGACCACGGCCGAGCTGAGTTCTATCAACCTGGCCTACGCCGGCTATTTCAGCAAGGCCAAGAACGCCAAAATCAGCTTTACCCCCCTGCTCGAATCGAGTCAATATGCGATGCCCATCGCCACCAGCAAGCTTCGCCTGCTGCGCGATCCAAGCAAGCTGCAGGACGGTTTCAAACCGACCGGCAAGCACTACACGCTGGCGGTACGCATTCACGGCGAGGTGCCGACGGCATTCCCCGATGGCCCACCCAAAGCCAAGAGCAAAGCCGAGAGCAACGGCAAGGCTGACACCAGTACTGACAGCAAGAGCAAAACGGACGCTGCCAAGACGCCGGCGCCGCTGGCCAAATCCAAGCAGCCCATCAATGTCATTCTGGTGGCCGACACCGACCTGCTGACCGATCCGCTCTGGGTCCACAGCAGCAACTTCTTCGGCCAGAGGATGACCAGCGCATGGGCCAACAACGGCGACTTCGTAATCAACGCGCTGGATAACCTGACCGGCAACAGCGACCTCCTCAGCCTGCGTGGGCGGGCCACGTCGAACCGGCCGTTCGTCAAGGTTCAGCAACTGCAGCAAGCCGCCGACGCCCAGTTCCGTGCCAAGGAGCAGGAACTGCAATCGGAACTGCAAAAAGCCCAGCAGCGACTGAACCAACTGCAACGCCAGCGTGGCCAGAGCGCCCAGAACAACGGCAAACAACTGATCCTGTCACCGGCTCAGCAGAAGCAGGTCGATCAACTGCGCCAACGGGTACTCGAGGTCCGTGATCAACTGCGCCGGGTACAGCGCGATCTTGATCGCGACATCCAGCGCCTGGGCGACTGGCTGAAATTCATCAACATCGCCCTGATGCCGATCATCGTGGCCTTCGCCGGCCTGTTGGTGGCACTGATCCTGCGCGGCCGGCGCCGGGCGGCACGGCGTTGAGGAACCAAGCATGAACTGGAAAACACCTCTGATACTGATCGTTCTGGCGGCGGTGTCCGTGATCGGCGTCGTGGCAATGCGCCATCGGTCGCAACCCGCCAACGACTCCAACCACCCGGCCAAGCTGGTCCCGGATCTGGAGCAGAAGGTCAACGATGTCACCGGCGTCCGCATCAGGACCGCCGGCAATCATCTGGTCGCTGACCTGAAGCGTACCAACGCCGGCTGGGTGGTCGCTAACAAGCATGACTACCCGGCCAATCTGGGGCAATTGCGGGAACTGTTGCTGAACATCGCCCAGGCCCATGTCCTGGAAACCAAAACCGCCGATCCGAAGCGTTATCCCAAGCTGGCTGTGGCCGCTGTCAGTCACAACGATGCCAAAGGCGTCGAGGTCGCTATCGACGGGCTCACCAAGCCGCTGAAGCTGATTGTCGGCAAGGCGGCGCCCGACAGCAGTAACGAGACCTACGTGCGACTGACCGATCAGACTCACAGCCTGCTGGTGGACGTTAAACTCGACGCCTCCAAAAAAACCACTAACTGGCTGCGACAGCCACTGCTGAACCTGCCGTCTGAACAAGTCCAGAAGGTGGTAATCCGGCACCCCGACGGCAGCAGCCTGACCGTAGCTCGCAAGGACCGCACGCAGAATGACCTGGTACCAGCCGATCTACCCCCAGGACGCGAGCTGAAATACCCCACCGCAGCCGATCCGATCGCCACCGTGGTGACCAATCTGCAACTGCAGGACGTCGTCCCGGTCAGCCAGCTCGATCCAGCCAAGCAGAAGAACGCCGTAACCGCCCGCTACACGCTGTTCAGTGGTCTCACCGTGAGCTTCACCGCGTTCAAGCACGCCGGCCACGACTATGTTCAGGCCCAGGCGGGATTCGACCAGGCCGAACACCACCGTTTTGCAGCGTCAGTCAAACCGACCCAGCAGAAATCGTCAGCCACAAACGCGGCTGATAAAAACCAGGCCAAGGATGCCCAGGCCAAGCCCAAGGACAAGCACTCGGCGGAGGCGGTCGACGCCCATGCCAAGGCGCTGAATCAGCGTTTCAAAGGCTGGGTATACCAGATCCCCGGGTACAAGTATGACAATCTGACCAAGACGCTGGACGACTTGCTGAAGCCCGTCAAGAAGACTACCGCTCCCAAACCCTCCGCCTCGCACAAGCAGACGGGGAGTCCTCTGAACCCGCAAAAGCCGGCGTCATCCTCCCAGGCGCCGGCTCCATCAGGCCAGTAGAGCGGGTAATTTGCCGTCTGGTGCCAACCGGCGCCAGGCGGTATTCTTTTTACCTCAACGTCACGCAGGACACTGGCCCATGCATTATCTTGATGGCGCACGCATCGCCAAACTCGTGGATTTCCCCACCTTGATCACCGGCCTGCGCCGGCTGCACTGCGAAGACACCGAGGCCCTGGAAGACCTGCTGCTGGAACAACCTGCCAGTAGCGGCGAGACCGACCGGTTCTTTCTCCGGGCCGCGTGGCAGCGCGGACGGGCCCTGGGTGCCAAGGTCATCACCATCTTCCCCAACAATCCCAAGCAGACCGACAAACCTTCCATACAGGCCGTCTACCTGCTGTTCAATGGCACTGACGGCAGTCCCCAACTTGGCCTCGACGGCACCATGCTGACCTGGCTCAAGACCGCTTCCGACTCGGCGCTGGGCGCCAGCTTCCTGGCCCGCCGTGACGCTGCCACCCTCCTCATGGTCGGCGCCGGCGCCATGGCGCCTTACCTGATCCGCGCGCATAGATCCGCCCGGCCATCGCTGCAGCAAGTGCAGTTGTGGAACCGCAGCCGCGGGCGGGCTGAAGAACTGGCCGCACAGCTGGGCCGTGAAAGCATCACCGTGACCGTCGTGGACGATCTGGCCAGCGCCGTGGGTGGCGCCGACATCGTCTGCTGCGCCACGATGAGCGCCACCGCGCTGATCCATGGCGACTGGCTGCGGCCAGGTACGCACCTCGATCTGGTCGGCGCTTACACGCCCACGATGCGTGAGGCCGACGATCAGGCATTGCGCCGCGGCGCGTTGTTTGTCGACTCCCGCCAGACTGCCCTGGATACCGGTGAACTGGCGATACCGCTGGCAGCCGGTGTCATTGGCGAGGAGACCATCCAGGCCGACCTGTTCCAGCTCAGCCGGGGCGAGCACCCCGGACGGCAGAATGCCGACCAGATCACGGTCTACAAGAACGGCGGCGGCGGGCATCTCGACTTAATGTGCGCACGGCTGATCCAGGACCAACTGGCTGCCGACTAACACACAGTCGGTTTGTTTCACTGCGGAGCCCGGACCCCGGGGGACTGCCGCCGACGCCGATCGACCGGCGGTGCGCGTGCGCCATTGCGCGCGGCCTAGGGACCGGGATACGACCTCAACCGCGATTGCCAAGCGGGTGCTGATCACAGGAACCGGTGTGGCGAGCGGAAGCTGCCATCTTGAAGCTTGTCCTGCGCTACTCCATATAGATACGCTACAATACTTGGTTTTCTTCTGTTGTAGCTTGATGTCAATGAGCACCCATCGACAAGCCGAGATTGACCGCCGGCGGACCTTTGCGATCATTTCCCACCCGGATGCCGGCAAGACCACGTTGACCGAAAAGCTGTTGCTGTTCGGGGGTGCGATCCAGCTTGCCGGCACGGTCAAGGGACGCAAGGCGACGCGCCATGCCACTTCTGACTGGATGGCACTGGAACAGCAGCGCGGCATCTCGGTGACGTCGTCGGTGATGCAATTCCCTTACCGTGACCACATCGTCAACCTGCTCGACACCCCGGGCCACGAGGACTTCTCGGAAGACACGTACCGGACGCTGACCGCGGTCGACTCCGCCCTGATGGTGATCGACGCGGCCCGTGGCGTCGAGGAACGGACCGTCAAGCTGATGGAAGTCTGCCGGCTGCGCACAACGCCCATCTTCACCTTCATCAACAAGCTGGACCGCGATGGCCGCGATCCGATCGAGTTGATGGACGAAGTCGAGGACATCCTCAAGATCCGCTGTGCCCCGGTCACCTGGCCGATCGGCATGGGCCGTGAGCTGCAGGGCGTGTACCATTTGTACCGCGACTTCGTGCATTTCTACGATCCCAGCAGCAGCCACCGCATCAATCGTGGCACTCTTATCCAGGGTCTCGACAGCCCGGAACTGGACCAGCGCCTGGGCGGCCGTGCGGCCGAACTGCGCGACGAAATCGAACTGGTGCGTGGCGCCAGCAACGCGTTCGACCTCGATGCCTACCGGCGCGGCGAGCTGACACCGGTCTACTTCGGTGCGGCGATCAGCAGCTTCGGTGTCCAGGAAATGCTGGACGATTTCGTTGAGTACGCGCCCGCACCGCACTCGCGACCGGCTGAACCACGACCAGTCGAATCCACCGAGGACAAGTTCAGCGGATTCGTCTTCAAGATCCAGGCCAACATGGATCCTCAGCACCGCGACCGGATCGCCTTCCTGCGGATCTGCTCGGGCCGGTATGTGCCCGGCATGAAAGCCTACAACGTGCGCCTGGGTCGCGAGGTCAAGATCCCGGATGCGGTCACCTTCATGGCCGTTGACCGCGAGCATATCGAAGAAGCCTGGCCTGGTGACATTATCGGCATCCACAACCACGGCACCATCCGCATTGGCGACACCTTCTCCCAGGGTGAGCACCTGCAGTTCACCGGCATCCCGGACTTCGCTCCGGAACTGTTCCGGCGGGCCCGACTGCGCGACCCGCTGCGCACCAAGCAGTTGCTTAAGGGTCTGCAGCAGCTTTGTGAGGAAGGCGCCACGCAGCTATTCCGGCCACTCGACAACAATGACCTGATCCTGGGTGCCGTCGGCATTCTGCAATTCGACGTTGCCGCGTTCCGGCTGAAAAGCGAATACAACGTCGACTGCCAGTTCGAAGCGGTCAATGTCAGCACAGCCCGCTGGGTGAGCTGCGACGACGGCAAGCGGTTCGAGGAATTCAAGCACAAGAACAGCCACCATCTGGCGCTGGATCATCACCACGAACTGGTCTACATCGCTCCCACCCGTGTCAACCTGCAACTGGCCCGGGAGCGCTGGCCGGAGGTCAGATTCAGCGCCACCCGCGAGCACGGGGCCCACTGACCACAACATCACGATCAAATGGACGATCTCATGAGCGACGACAACAAACCCTCGATTCGACAGGTCATCGGCAGTGTGATGGCCTCATTTATCGGTGTGCAGAGCAACCGCAACCGGGAACGCGACTTCCAGCATGGCAAGCCGATCCACTACATCATCGTCGGGCTGGCGATGACGATCCTGTTCGTGCTCATCGTCTTCGGCGTGGTGCACATCGTGCTGAGCAGCGCCGGCGTGCAGTAGCCGACGCTGTGCGGTAGTCTTGCATCACGATCGTGCCGTACCGGATTGCCGGGCCTGACGCCGGCTGCGGTAGAGATAGAGTAGCCAGATCAGCGCCCCGATCACGGCGCCGCCCACGACCAGCTGCAGGCGGTAGTGTTGCAGGTTGCCGAACAATAGTTCCAGACCATTAGCAAAT
>CAVQMB010000013.1:0-47969 GCA_963713445.1 uncultured Gammaproteobacteria bacterium
TAAACCCAAGCAAATGCACGCGGCTAGCCGCCTAATGATTCTTCAGTGTACAAAATAGACCGTGCGCAACTCCTGACCGTTTCCTATCGGACAGAAATGGACTCCCCTCACTTTTTTTCAAGAATGGCCCGTACCATTCCGTGTTATAGATCCACAGGCCCGGCGCGTTTCTACCACAATTCGTGCGGCCTCTTGGTAAAGTTTGGCGCGTTTGGCTTGCTCAGTGATTCTCAAGGCCTTGTCTAAGAGTGAATCGACCTTGTCATTCTTGTAATAGTTTGAGGCTTTCCAGGTGCCCCAGTTGTTGGAATTGTACATTTCGCCGATCCAGTTGTTTGGATCCGGGTAATAGGTGCTTACCCAATGGATCCACATATTGGGCCTGTCTTGGGCTAGCGGCTTTCTGGTTGAACGTCCGCAAGGTTTCTGGCACAATCTTCGTTTTGATACCGATTTGGGTGAGCCCGTTCTGCAGGATCTGGGCGATTTCACTGGTTTGGTTGTAGCCAATCATGGGGTGTATATCAATCGTCCGATTCACTTTGGATTTGGCTTTGGCGAGTTCTTGCTTCGCTTTTTTTAGATTGAAACTGTAGCCTTTTATGCCTTTGGGATAACCCCATAGATTCTTTGGAATCGGCACAGGGTTCCGGACAACCCGACCCTTCAAAATATCGTGTATGAATGCCTTGTAATTGAAAGCGTAGCTAATGGCGCGCCGCACATGGACGTCATTCAACGGTGGTTTTTGCGTGTTGATCTGGATGACGGCGAGGCGCATCGATTGCTGGGCGTCGATATTCACCTTGCCTGACTTCCGAAGCTGATCAAGCTGGTCTTGCGGAAGATAGCCGTCGGTGCCGTCGTAGACCCCCTTAATCAAACCCAGTACCCGACTCGGTCGGCTCCCGTACGGTGCGGAACTCGATGCGGTCAAGATAGTGCTTGCCCCAGCCCTTGAAGAAAGCAGGAAAACGCTTGGCAGTGAAGCCAACCGCTGGGTCGTTGTTGCAGTTCAAATGCGCCTGATCCGGCATCATGAGCGCTTAGCCATGCGGCGCCCCAATCGCCGTTTTTCGCATGTTCTTTAACGAGATGGGAGTTGACTACATAAATGAACGGTACGATCGAAAGAAAGATCGAGTCAGGATGATCGAGATGGAACTGTACCGTGTAATCATTTACTGCCTTGGTTGCCCCCGGCTTCATCAGCTTTTCAAATAAACTGGCCGCGCCTTTCTTTAACGCCAAAATGCGCTTCATGCTATAAACGACGTCGTGCGCAGTTAATTCGGTTCCGTCGTGGAATTTGACGCCATGGCGTAGATCGAACGTGTAAGTCGTGCCATCGTTGCTGATCTTGTAGTCTTTCGCCAGCCAGGGCTGAAGCTTCGGCGGATTACCCTCCCAGCGCATCAAGCCGTCGTAGAGGTTGATACGGTATGCAATGCGCCCTACATCGAAGGTTTGGTGCGGGTCCATGGTGTCGTATTCAACCGTGTTTGCGAACACGAAGGTGTCGGCGATCGCCGCTGTCACCATGCCCGCCGACATAATGATACAGACGGCAAGGCTGATGGTTTTAGCGCTCGTCAAAATGCAGTGTCGCAGCGTTGCGTGAAATGCTACTAGGGGTGCAGCGGGGTGTCGTTTTTGGGCAAGCATGATGAACTCCTCCTGTCTTTGGGTAGCAACTTCCAGTGACGAGAAACGCCCGACTCAGTCGCTTGCGTGGCGCGTCAACCGTCGCGGCGGGCGAGAAACTCGTCCACCGCCTCTCCCATGGTGAGAAAGACGGCATTCAGTTTTTGCAGCTGTTGTATCAGCCGCTCCAGCATCATCATACGGTGGCCACGGCCAATCACGTAGGGATGGCACGTGTAAGTAAGTACACCCCATTCAGTGATACGGGTCATATAGTCAAAGTCATCGACCCAGTTGCGCAATACGTTTTCCGTGTTCATCAGTCCCTGCAGCACATAATCCTTGGTACGGACGAACTCGAAATGCGGATAGTCGTCCAGCGTCCAACTGATTGGCAACTCTACCAGACGGGTCTCCTCGCCGTAGACGAAAGGTTCGGCCACTGAGACCTTGTCTCCTCGGCGGGCGAAGTAAGGCGAATAGTCATTGCCCATCATGCTGCTTTCGTAGTCGAAACCATGCCGCAGCAGCAGTTCTATGGTGGCCGGGCTCAGGTCCCACGACGGCGATCTGTAGCCGCGCGGGAAGGCGCCCGTGAGTGCCTTGATGGTCTGGCGTGCGCGGATCAACTCCTGTTCTTCTGTTTCGGCGGGAAGGTTGGCTGGGGGAACGTGGGAGTAACCGTGGTGGACGATCTCATGGCCGGCTTCTGCGACCCGCTGGCAGGCTTCGGGGTGTGAATCGATGATGACGCCAGGAATACACCAAGACACCTTGAGGCGGTATTTGGCCAGCAACTCGAGAATGCGCTCGGCAGCGATGAGACCGAATTCACCCCGCGAGACCGGGGTCGGTGTCATCAGGTTGCGAGCCGTCCAACCCGACCGACATCGAAATCGAAGGTAAGACATGCAATGTGTCGCGGCATTTTCCTTCTCCTCCCAAATTTGGCGGCCTGGAACGTCTTCCGGGTCGGCACTTTTATCGAATTGCAATATACGATATGTTATGGCGCTATTCGACTAGAGTCAATTACACTCCCACACCGAACCTGTCGCGGCAGACCGACACGAGCCACTTACTTATGAGCGCCAGTCCGTTATTCGTTCAGTCGTTGGAAAAAGCCATGAAGGTTTTGCAGGCATTTGCGCACGGGGAACAATATCTCGGCCTTTCCGAGATCAGCGAACTCGCCGGCCTCGAAAAGAGCGCGGTACAGCGCGGCACCCATACCTTGGTAGAGCTCGGCTACCTGGAGAAATGTCCGCGGACCAAGCGCTTCTGTCTTGGAAAACGTTGTCTCGATCTCGCCTTTAATTTCCTGCGGGCCCATCCCTTGGTCGAGGCCGCGACGCCGACCCTGGTCGAGCTACGCCGCAATTGCGGTGAACGGGTCAACCTAAGCCTTTTTGACGGTACCACGCTGATTTATGCCATCCGCCAGCAAGGCAAGCGTGAATACTTCTACTCCTCCATCGTGGGGCGGCGCATGCCCACTTTTTGCTCGGCGGGAGGGCGGGCAATGCTCGCTCGGTTACCGCGCGAAGAACGAGCGGCAATTGTCGCCGCCTCTGATCTCACCCCGCTGACTAAAGATACCATCACGAACCCGGAGCGGATCCACGCCAAGATCGACGAAGCGCGCGAACGCGGCTATGGTGTGGTAGTCGGTGAGTGTACGGTCGGCGAGTTAACCGTCGGCGCCGCGGTCACTAGTCCAGATGGGCGGCCCGTGGCTGCTGTGCACATAGCGGGCAGCCTCGCGGAGTGGTCGCCGACCAATTTTGAAATGCGCTTCGCACCGCTGGTTGTGGAAACGACGCGGTCACTGAGTCGTGGAGGCAACACTGTCGCCACCCGTCACACCGCCTAGGTGCCAAGGTCCGGCGAAAACCTAGAAACGTCAATCCTGGCTGCGGGCGCGGCTGAGTCGGCTTGATCGGGAAGGCGCACTGCCCAACTATGCCAGCGAAACACTAAAACTGGCATCACCCGACGCGACATCTTCCTTAACAAGCAATCGGCAGGTCAGCTTCGACATTACAAAGAAATCGACTTTCTGTGGTCTTCGTTTACATGAGCATGGAGATTACGTTGAACGAAGCCGAGCGGGCCGAACTGCAGTGCTGGATCCGCGGTGGCGTACGCCGCACAAGCAGGTGCAGCGGGCGAAGATGATCGTGCTCAGTGCCGAGGGTCTGCCCAGCAGCGAGATCCTGCGCCAGGTGGGTGTGAGCTATCCGACGCTGACACCTGGCGCGAGCGCTTTGTGCAGACAGGCATCGAGGGGTTGCGCCGGGATAAGACGCGCAAGCTGGGCAACGCGCCGGTCCCGCAGTCGAAAATCAACGAGGTGCTGACGCTGACGACCACCGGCTGTCCGGTCGGGGCGACGCGCTGAAGCTGCCGCCGGCTGGGTGCGCAAGTGCGGCTTGCGGCGAGCACGGTGCACGGTATCTGGAAGCGCGCCGGTCTCAAGCCGCATCGGTTGCACGCGGTTTCAAGCTCGCGCGCGCTCCGCAGTTTGAGGCGACGCTGCGCGATGTGGTGGGGCTGTATCTGGACCCGCCCGAGCGGGCCATCGTGCTCTCGGTCGACGCGAAGCGTCAGATCCAGGCGCTCGATCGTACCGGGCCAAGACCTGGGGCGAAGAGCCCACGCGGACCTTCGAAGCGCTGATGGTCCGCTACCTGAAGGAAACCGCATCGAAGCGCAGCGCCGCTACCGACCGTGACCTAACCCGGGTGTTGCGCCGCTACTTCGCTGGTATGTCGCTGAACACCTTAAAGCCCGCCGTGATCCACGAGTACGTTCAGCACCGTCGCAGCCAGGGCCGCAAGGACGGCACCATCCGGCGCGAACTGTCGTTACTGTCGACGGCGATCAACCACGCCCGGCACAACTGGGAGTGGCAGATCCCAAATCCGGTCGCAGGCCGCAAACCCGGCGCTGGCGAGGGGCGCATACGGTGGATCACTAAAGCTGAATCGTGTCGACTGATCGAGGCCGCAAAGGGTAGCCTACGGAGCCCGCACCTGGCGGACTTCATTGAACTGGGCCTGTATACGGGAATGCGCAGCCAGGAGATGCTGGGTCTGTCCTGGGACCGGGTGGACTTGCACAACCGGATCGTTTACCTGCCGGCGGCCACCAACAAAAGCAAGCGAAACCTGTCGGTGCCGCTCAACCGGACGGCCTATCGTGTGCTGGTGCGACGCGCCGCTTTTCGGGCGGAGCACTGCCCCGATAATCGGTGGGTTTTCGCGAAGAAGGACGGTTCCCGCATCACAACGGTGAAGAAGGGCTTCCGTGGTGCGTGCGCAAGAGCGGGGATACCGGACTTCACGCCTCACGACCTGCGCCACACATGCGCTGCCTGGCTGGTGCAGGCCCGGGTTCCGATTGCCGAAATCCGGGACCTCCTGCGACACACATCAGTCCAGGTCACCGAAAAGTACGCGCACCTGGCGCCGGACAACGTGCGCTCGGCCGTCCAGATACTGGACGCGAGTCACGATCGAGTCACGTTGTCCGGGGAGCCTACCGATACAGATGCCGAAGGAGTGATTTAAGTGCTTGATAAAACAGCTAAATATGGTGGCTATGGGTGGACTCGAACCACCGACCCCATCATTATGAGTGATGTGCTCTAACCGGCTGAGCTACATAGCCATTAAAATCGGGCTGCCAATTATCAGTCGAACAGGTATTGGTGTCAACGTCAGACGTTGAAGCGGAAATGCATGACATCGCCTTCCTGAACGATGTAGTCCTTACCTTCCAGCCGCCACTTGCCTGCCTCCTTGGCCTTGGCCTCGCCGTTACATTCGATGAAGTCAGCATAGGCAACTACTTCGGCGCGAATGAAGCCTCTTTCGAAATCGGTGTGAATCACGCCGGCAGCCCGCGGTGCGGTCGCGTCCTGTTGGACCGTCCAGGCTCGAACCTCTTTGGGACCGGCCGTAAAGAAGGTCAGTAATCCCAGCAATTGATAGCCCGCCCTAATGACACGGTCCAGCCCGGGCTCACTGAGACCGTAGTCAGCCAGGAATTCAGCCTTGTCCGCCTCGTCAAGGCGCGCAATTTCGGCCTCCAACGCGGCACATACGGGAACGACGACAGCACCGTCGTCAACGGCCAGCGCCTGAACCCGATCGAGCAACGCATTATCGGCAAAACCACCCTCGGTAACATTGGCAATGTACATCACCGGCTTGGCAGTCAACAGATGTAAGTCGCGCAATACCAGCTTATGGTCCGCCGTCATCTCGAGCGACCTCACCGAGCGGCCGGCGTCCAGATGACGTTGCACTTGCTCCAGCAAGGCCTTGCGGGCAGCCGCATCCTTACCACCCGCTTTAAGCGATTTCTCGACGCGCTGCAGGGCCCGGTCGACCGTTGCAAGATCGGCCAATGCCAGCTCGGTGTTGATCACCTCGATATCGGTTATGGGGTCGACCCGACCGGCAACATGGACAACATCGTCGTCCTCGAAACAACGCACCACGTGACAAATGGCATCGACCTCACGGATATGCGCCAGAAACTGGTTACCAAGTCCTTCACCTTGCGACGCCCCGGCTACCAGACCAGCGATATCCACAAACTCAATGGTCGTCGGAATGATCCTCTGAGGTTTGACGATCGCCGCCAGTTCACTCAGTCGTGGATCCGGTACCGGCACCATCCCCACGTTCGGGTCAATGGTACAGAAGGGGTAGTTTTCGGCTTGAATGTCAGCCTGCGTCAGTGCGTTAAAGAGCGTGGACTTACCGACATTGGGCAAGCCGACGATACCGCATAGAAAACCCATACTAGGTCCGTTACCAGGAAGTAATCATCAGGAGGACGAAACGTCCGCTGGCTTACGACTGTGCAGCGCCTGCATGGCTTGCTGCAATTGGCCGCCCACGACGTGGTCGAGTTCGTGGAACGCCACGTCAATAGCATCCATTATCAGGTGCTGCTCGTTCTGCGGAGGTCGCCGGAGAACGTAACTGATGACATCGCCACCGACACCCGGATGGCCTATACCAAGCCGTAGCCGCAAGAAATCGCCGCTACCGAGCTGGCGTATAACGTCGCGCAGCCCATTATGGCCACCGTGACCGCCACCACGCTTGAGTCTCACGATGCCAGCCGGCAAGTCGAGTTCGTCGTGAACCACGAGGATCGTCTGAGGCGGTAGCTTGTAGAATGCCGCAAATGAGGCCACCGCCTGACCGCTGTGATTCATGAAGGTCGCTGGCTTTAGAACCCATAAGGGGCGGCCAGCCACCTGAATTCGACAGGATTCGGCCTTGAACCGCGATTCACTTCGGAAACTGCCGCCGCACGCCAAGGCCAACCGGTCAACCAGCCAGTAACCCGCATTGTGGCGGGTGAACGCATATTGTGGGCCCGGATTTCCCAAGCCCACAATTAGCTGCAGCGCCGGATCAGCCACGGAAAAAACCGCTGCGAGTGATCTCAGGGCTCCTCGCCCAGGTCTTCCTCGCCGCCTTCTTCACCCTCGGCTTCACCGCCGCCACCACCGGCACCCTGCGGATGGTGGACATTCACCACGCCGGTATCAGCACCTTGGGTTAGTTGAACCAGTTCGATGCCGGATGGCAGTTGCAGTTCTGACAGATGGATTGACTCGCCCATGCCCAATTCAGCGATATCCACTTCGATGTACTCGGGCAAATCCTTTGGCAAACAGGCCACCTCCACTTCAATCACCAGGTGACTGATGACCCCGCCTTCCTGGCGCACCCCTTTGCACCTTTCCACATTAACGAAATGCAGCGGCACATGGACGCGAATCTGTTCGTCTTCGCTGACCCGCTGCAGATCGACATGACTCACCAGGGGTTTAAACGGATGGCGCTGCATGTCACGCAGCACGGCCCGCTCGGTACGGCCATCGATTTTCAGGGTCAGAATGTGGGAAAAAAAAGCTTCTTCCTTGACTTGGCGGTGAACCTCATTCTGGTTCAATGCCAGGCTGACCGGATCCTTATGACTTCCATACAGAACCGCAGGAATATAGCCGGCTCGACGCAGGCGGCGGCTCGCACCTTTCCCCACATCGCGCCGCTCCTGGGCATTCAACACGAAATCGACACTCATGGCGTCTATATCCTCATCATGGCTACAAGTTCGCCGATGCCCCCGCGACCTGGGGCATCGACCGCGGAAAACTCAAGCAAACAGACAGCTGATCGATTCTTCATTGTGGATCCGCCGGATAGTCTCCGCCAGCAGCGGCGCCACGCTCAACTGTCGAATCCGGTTGCACGCCTGGGCCTCGGGCCGCAACGGTATCGTATCGGTAACCACCAGTTCATCCAGTGCTGACGCATTAATATTGTCGATCGCAGGCCCTGACAGTACCGGATGAGTGCAGTAGGCTCGTACCGAGGCAGCACCGTGGTCCTTGAGTGCGGCTGCCGCCTGGCACAGAGTGCCGGCCGTATCGACAATATCGTCGATCAGCACGCAATGCTGGCCTTCAATATCGCCAATGATGTTCATGACCTGGGCCTGGTTTGGACCGGGACGGCGCTTGTCGATTATCGCAAGCTCCGCGTCATCCAGGCGCTTGGCCAGCGCCCGGGCGCGCACCACGCCACCCACATCAGGCGAGACCACGACCGGGTGATCGAAATCCTGGGCGCGGATATCTTCGAGCATGATTGGCGTGGCATAGACGTTATCCAGCGGCTTATCGAAAAAGCCCTGGATCTGATCGGCGTGTAAATCCACCGTCAACACCCGATCGAGGCCTGCCTTGGTGATCATATTTGCCATCACCTTGGCCGAGATCGGCACTCGGGCAGAACGTGGCCGTCGATCCTGGCGCGAATAGCCGAAATACGGCATGACAGCGGTAATGCGAACTGCCGAGGACCGTAGCAGCGCATCGGCCATGATCAGCAGTTCCATCAGGTTGTCATTGGTCGGAAAACCAGTCGGTTGAACGATGAAGACGTCCTGACCGCGTACGTTTTCCAGGATTTCCACCATCACCTCGCCATCGCTGAAGCGGCCCACAACCGCCTTCCCCATGGGAAGATGCAAGTAGTGGATAATCGATTGCGCAAGCTGCGGGTGGGCGTTTCCCGCAAACACCATCATTCGACCGTCAGACACGGGGTTTCCTTCAGTCGCTTCCTGGTAAACTGGGGCTGGCTTCTCAACGGGAGAATTGGCTGGGCCGCCAGGATTCGAACCTGGGAATGGCGGGATCAAAACCCGCTGCCTTACCACTTGGCTACGGCCCATTGGTTCAAAACAAAACTGGCTGGGCCGCCAGGATTCGAACCTGGGAATCGCGGGGTCAGAGCCCGCTGCCTTACCGCTTGGCTACGGCCCAACATGATCTGACTCGGTCACCAGACCTGTTGCTGTAACGCGTCATGCAGGCGCGCCTGCAGAGGTGATCGATTACATCCCCGGCTAACAAAACCCATCAACCAGGGCGGCGTCATGGAAACCACCTGCTCGGCCTGCTTATAGTCTGCAAACGCTGCGAATACACAGCAACCGGTTCCGGTCAGCCGCACTGGGGCAAACTGCGCCAGCCATGTTGCGGCCTCCGCCACCTTCGGATAACGGCGAAACACTACCGATTCGCAGTCGTTACCGTCGGCTGCTGTAACAAGGCTGCGGATTTTGCGCGGTTGAGAATCACGTGTCAAGTCAGCATCGTCAAACACCGCCGCGGTAGCAACCTGACACGGCGGCACCAAAACCACGAACCAGGGTTCGTCGGGCGCCACCGGCGTCAATCGCTCACCTATGCCCTCGGCCCAGGCGGCGTAGCCTTGCACGAACACCGGCACGTCCGCTCCCAACTGCAACCCCAGTTCGGCAAGTTCGGACGGTTCCAAGCCGCAACGCCAGTAGTGATTGAGTGCCACCAGAGTAGTGGCCGCATCGGAACTACCGCCACCCAGACCACCGCCAAGCGGCAGCAACTTGTCGATATGGATTCGAACGCCCTGCGCGGTTCCGCTACATTGTTGCAGCAGAGTGGCTGCCCGCACAGTAAGATCAGCTACCGGCTTCACCCCGGGCACAGTGCCTACCCGCTCGATACGGCCGCCGGCATTCGGTTCGAATCGCAGCCAGTCGCATCGGTCCAGGAACTGAAACATCGTTTGCAATAAATGATAACCGTCGGGCCGCCGGCCAATGATGCGCAGAAATCGGTTCAGCTTGGCCGGCGCCGGCCACGGGGCATTTAATGCAGTGTCCACTTACCGACAAAGACCTTGACTTGTAGCGTTCCACGCTCGGCCTGCATACGCTTGGGCAAGGCCAGACCCTGAACTTCGACGTAGTTGGGATAAACCAATGACCAGCCGCTTTGGCGCAGTTGCCGCAGATGGCCGTTGCTGCCGGCCACAGGCTGGGCGGGCTGGCTTGGATCCGGCTCGCCCAGTAACCAGTAGCGCAACCCGCTGACCGGTACGGGCGGCACGCCAGCCTTGGCAAGTAGCGCCTCAGGGTCCGCTGCACGCAGCGTCTGCCTGCCATCGCGCAGAGTCACCGCGCCCGGCCCCCCGCGTATGCTGAGCTGCCCCTGCCCCAGCGGACCGACCAGAACGATGGCGTAGCGGTCACCCTGCTGGTGCCAGTGAAAACTGGCCTGCCAGCTTTGCTGCCCTTGGTTGACCGCCAGCCGGCCGTCGGCAGTCCAGCCACGCAGCCGCGCCAGCGCCGCTGCCCGGCCGGTGGCATTGACCGTCGTCAGTGGGCTCTGGGCGGCGCACCCTGTCGCAAGCGTAGCGATCAGCACGGCGACGAGCCCGTACCTCATGGGGCGAGGCGCGGCTTCAGCTGCAACAGATAGTGGTTGTCGGGGTGCGTCTTGTAAGCCTTTTCCCAGACCTTCCGCGCCTCATCCTGGTGCCCCAGCGCCAGCAGCACCTTGACCAAATGGACGACAATCTCCGGCTCATCCGACTTGGCAACGGCTTCACGCAGATACTTGAGTGCCTCGCTGTTGTGCCCCAGGCGATGCTGGACCCAACCCATGCTGTCGATCACAGCCGCATCATCGGGCAACAGTTTGTAGGCCCGTTGAATCAGTTTGAGCGCTTCCTGGTAGCGGTCGGTGCGGTCGGCAAGCGTGTAACCCAGGGCATTGAGTGCCTGCCCGTTGTTGGGATCGTCCTTGATAATCTTGCGCAGATCCTGCTCCGCCACGTCAAGTTTATCGAGCCGCTCGGCAGTCAGCGCCCGGCTATAGAGCAGATCATGATTGCGCGGATGGTGCGCCAGCGCCTGGGTCAACAGGGTAAAAGCACCCTGCCCGTGCTTGGCCGCCGTTAACGCGTCCGCCTCGGTTATATACAGCGAAACAGCGCTATCGGGATTGCTAGCACGCAGCTGATTGAATTGCTGGCGCATCGCGTCAAGATCGCCCAAACGGCCGTCCATTACCGCGGCTCGGGCCTGCGCCGACAACCAGCGTTCGCTATCACCGGGCACCTGCTGGTACCAGTGCCGCGCCGTCTTGTAATCACCTTGCAGCTCGGCGATGCGGCCTAGCTCATACTCACTGTCACCCACCCGGTGGCCGAGCTTGATGACCCGCTGGAGATATTCGCGCGCCTGCTGATACTGTTTGGCGTCGGTCGCCAGTACACCCAGCGCGAATAAGGCCTCCGCGTTGTCGGGATGGCGAGTCGCCAACTCCTGGAATTCAGTCTGTGCTGCACCAAGCTTGCCTGCTGTGACCAGCAACCGGGCATAGCCAAGCCGTAGATCGGCATCGTCCGGCTGGCGCTTAACCGCCGCCGCCAGTCCGGTTACGGCCGCGTCGGTCCGCTTGAGCTCGACCCGGACCTGAGCCTGTAACAACAGCGCCTGGGTCCAATCCGGTTTATGCGCAAGCGCCTGCCCGACGCTTGCCAAGGCCAGCTTAAGCTGGTTGTCGGAAGCCGCTGCCAGCGCCTGATAATAATGTCCGTAAGGCGATTGCGGATGGCGCTTGCTCAGCGCGGTCAACACACGCAGCGCCAGTCCCTTGTCCTGCAGCCGCCCCAGCAGACTAGCCAGAGCACCAAAACCGTCCTGCTGATCATGCTTGGCCAGTTCGGCACGGACCTGATCGAGATAGTCAACGGCCTCATCGACCTTACCGCTTCGCAACAGCGCGAGCGCCAGAGCCTGCTGCGCATGACCGTCATCGGGCGCCAGCTGGTACCAACGCCGGGCCATCTCCAGCAGTGCCTTGGGTTGATCGGCAAACATCGCAATCTGAGTAGCGCGTGCGGCAAGTTGCGGATCGCTGCTGCCGTTGACCACGAGGCCATATTGCGTGAGCGCGGTCTTCAGCTGTCCGCGACGCGCCGCCAGTTCTGCGACCAGCACGTGATACATGATGTCCCCGGGCGACAGCTTGTGACTCGCTGCCGGCTGCGGAGGGGCGCCGGTAACCGACACTGATGGGGGCTGGGCAGCCCAGCTGGTAGCGCCGCACAGCGGCAGCAACAACCCGGTAAGGGTCAGATAACGTATAATGAGCCGCATGGATGCTCCTGTCGGCGTCCTGTCAATGGGAATCGCTCAGCTTGATATTTGTTCATGCCACGGCGAGAATTTGGCTTTGGATTTCGCCACGTTAGACCTAGAATGCTGCTGGCCGTCGGCCTTAATCACAAAACCGCTCCTATCGTCGTGCGTGAGCAGGTTGCATTTACCGGTGAACGGCTGCCGCTGGCCTTACGCGACTTGCGCACCCGGGCTGGAGTCAGGGAAGCCGTCATTCTGTCCACCTGTAATCGCACCGAACTGTACTGTGGTGTCAACGATGCCGACAGCGAACGCGTCGTGGACTGGCTGGGTCACTATCACTCGTTATCATCGGACGATATCAAGCCCTACATCTACCAGCATCCGGGTCAGCATGCCGTACGCCATGTATTCCGGGTCGCCGCCGGCCTCGACTCCATGGTGCTGGGCGAGCCCCAGATTCTAGGCCAAGTCAAATCCGCCTACCAGACAGCCAGTCAAAGCGGCACCCTCGGCAGCCTGCTGGAGCGGCTGTTCCAGCAAACCTTCGCCGTCGCTAAACAGATACGCACCGACACCGCAATCGGCGAGAATCCGGTGTCGGTCGCTTTTGCCGCAGTCAACCTGTCGCACAGAATCTTCGCCCGGCTGGAGGAACAGACGGCCCTGCTGATCGGCGCCGGTGAAACTATCGAACTGGTTGCCCGTCATCTCCACGACCGCGGCATCGGTCGGCTCATTGTCGCCAACCGTACTCTATCACGGGCCCATGATCTGGCAGCTCCATTCGGTGGCTACGCCATTGCCCTCGATGAGATCCCCCAGCACTTAGCCGAAGCCGACGTCGTCATCAGTTCAACCGCCAGCCCTGACGTTGTGTTGGACTATGCGGTCGTCAAACGTTCCCTTGAGCGACGTCGGCGACGGCCGGTGTTCATGGTCGACATCGCAGTGCCGCGCGATATAGACCCGGCTGTCGATCGGCTCGAAGATATATATCTGTATACCATCGACGATCTGCACATCATCGTCCAGGACAATATGCGCTCGCGGCAAGCAGCGGCCCAGCAAGCCGAGGGCATCGTCACCAGCCAGACCGAGAGTTTCATGTCCTGGCTGCGCGGCCAGAACAGCGCCGGCAGCATCCGTGCGCTACGCCATCAGGCCGAGGCCACCCGTGACGAGGTGCTATCGCGCGCCCGTCATCAGCTTGAGCAGGGCAAGGCACCGGAGCAGGTGCTCGAATTCCTGGCCAACACACTTACCAACAAGCTTTTACACTCGCCCAGTACCGGTCTGCGTGAAGCGGCCGCAGCCGGCGACGACGCCGCAGTCAACGCGCTGCGCCGCCTTTACCAACTCGATTAGTTCAGCGTTCACTATGAATCCTTCGATCCAGGCCAAACTGGAGCAGTTGGTCGCTCGCCATGAGGAAGTCGGCGCACTGCTGGCCGAACCGGAGGTTATTGCTGATCAACAGCGCTTCCGCGAGCTTTCGCGCGAATACGCCCAGCTGGAACCCGTGGTCCGCCATGTCCAGGCCTGGCACCAGGCCTTGGCCGAGCAGGCCGCCGCCCATGACATGGCGCGCGATCCCGACCCGGAATTGCGAACCTTGGCCAGCGACGAACTGGCTAGCGTGGAAGACCAACTGGCAACCCTCGAACGCGAGCTGCAGCTATTGTTGCTGCCGAGCGATCCGCATGATGATGCCAACCTGTTCCTGGAAGTTCGCGCCGGTACTGGTGGTGACGAAGCCGCCCTGTTCGCTGGTGACCTGTTCCGCATGTACTCACGCTATGCCGAAATCCATGGCTGGCGGGTCGAGATACTAAGCGCCAGCCATGGCGAACACGGCGGCTATAAAGAGGTCATTGCCCGTCTGATCGGCCGCGGCGCTTACTCGCGGCTGAAATTCGAGTCCGGCGCCCATCGGGTCCAGCGGGTACCGGAGACGGAATCCCAGGGTCGCATACACACCTCGGCGGCAACCGTGGCGGTGCTGCCCGAGGTCAAGGAGATAGAATCCGTCGACATCAGCCCCACCGAGCTACGCGTCGACACCTACCGGGCTAGCGGAGCTGGCGGCCAGCACGTCAACCGCACCGACTCAGCGGTGCGTATTACCCACCTGCCGAGCGGGATCGTGGTTGAATGCCAGGACGAGCGTTCGCAACACAAAAACCGGGCCCGGGCCATGTCGCTGCTGGCCGCTAAACTGCTGGCCCGGGAACAGCAGCGCCAGCAGGCCGAACAGGCAGCCAGCCGGCGCCAACTTGTCGGCAGCGGCGACCGCTCTGAACGTATCCGCACCTACAACTTCCCCCAGGGCCGGGTGACGGATCACCGTATCAATCTGACCTTATATCAGCTCCCGGATATTCTGATGGGCAACCTGGATCCGCTGATCGATCCGCTGATTCAGGAATATCGGGCGGAACAGCTGGCAGCACTGGCCGGTGACAGCGAGTGAGGTGGCCTGAACCGACCGCCTGCATCGGCACGTTGGTGCAGCAGAGCACGGTCCAGCTCACCCCGGTCAGCGACACACCACGGCTGGATGCCGAGCTGCTGCTGGCGCATGCGCTGGAACAGCCCCGCAGCCATCTCTATGGCTGGCCCGAGCGGATACCGACCGCAGCCCAGGCCGGGTGGTTTCAGGTTCTGCTGAGCCGCCGGCTAAGCGGCGAGCCGATCGCCTATATCACAGGGCGGCGGGAATTCTGGTCGCTGGAGCTGGAGGTCTCGGCGGCCACGCTCATCCCGCGGCCGGAAACCGAACGCCTGGTGGAACTCGCTCTGGCCAGTCTGCCCAGTGATCAACCCTGTCTGGTCGCCGATCTGGGAACCGGCAGCGGCGCCATTGCGCTCGCCATTGCCCACGAGCGTCCTCTGAGTCAGGTCATCGCCACGGACATATCTCTTGCAGCCCTGAACGTGGCCCGGCGCAACGCTCAACGGTTAGGATTGACCAACGTGGTTTTCAGCGCCGGCAATTGGTGCGGTGCCCTGGCCAACCGGTGCCTCGATCTGATCGTCGCCAATCCACCCTATGTGGCCACGGCCAGCCCGCATCTGGCGGTAGGCGACGTGCGCTTCGAGCCGGTTGCCGCATTGACCGCAAGCGGCGGCGGTCTGAGCGCACTGCAGGCAATCACGACGGCAGCGCCCGCCCACCTCAAAAGCGGTGGCTGGCTGCTGCTCGAACACGGTTACGACCAAGCCGAAGCCACGTTGGCATTGCTTCACGCAGCAGGGTTTGATGCCTGCAGCGATCACCTTGATGCGGCAGGATTACCGCGGGTGGTCATGGGGTGCAGCCGCTAACGGTCTATCCGGCAACAAGAATTTCTCGTCGGCGGGTCAGCCGTCAACCGATATCGTCCAGTAGTTTGACGATTCGTTGCGAAATGTCGTCGATTTGCCCTACACCCTGGATAGCGCGCAGATTGCCTTTGGCCTTGTAATAGTCAATCAGTGGCGCGGTCTGCGCCTCATAGACTTCGAGCCGCTTTCGGATGGTTTCCTCGCTATCGTCGGCACGCTGGCGCGCCAACAGGCGCTGCATGATCTCACCATAATCGACGTCAAAGAACACCACCACGTCGAGTGGCTGACCGAGCCGCCCCAGCAGTTCGTCCAGTGCCTTGGCCTGAGGCAGCGTACGGGGGAAACCGTCCAGCATGAAACCGTTGCCAACATCGGGGCGACCGAGTCGTTCCTCGATCATGCCCAGCATGATATCGTCGGAAACCAGACCACCGGCCTCCATGATGGCTTTGGCTTTTCTGCCCAGAGGAGTGCCTTCGGCAACTTCGGCGCGCAGCAAATCGCCAGTGGAAATATGCGGGATACCATACTCGCCGACGATGAGTTCGGCCTGTGTCCCCTTACCCGAGCCGGGCGCGCCTAGCAGTACGATTCTCATGATGCCGGTTCTACTCCCCAAACAAAGCCTGATTCGTTAAGTCCAATTTTGTCCGGATTGTATCAAAAAAACCAGATGCCGCAGTTCGACCGCCATCCCGGCTCATCGACACGCCTGTGCTGCACGCAACCAGCGCGAGGCATCAGCCACCATAGACTCCAGATCAGGCCGCGCAGGCTGCCAGTCCAGCACCTGCTGACCACGCTCGGCGGCCGCCACCAGCGCGGGGGGATCGCCTACCCGCCGGCCGCATGAACGGACCGCCGGCCGGCGTCCGGTAACCCGCTCGACGGCCTCCACCACCTGCCGTACGGTCCAGCCCCGCCCGGTGCCAAGGTTCAGCGAGACACTACCCCCGCTTGCCTGCAAGTAGCGCAGTGCCTGGACATGGGCCGCCGCCAGATCGCTGACATGGATATAGTCGCGCACGGCAGTACCGTCTTCGGTCGCATAATCGGTACCGTAAATATCCAGCCCGGAACCCTCGCCCAGTGCCGACTGCAGCGCCAATGGTATGAGGTGGGTTTCCGGTTCGTGCGACTCCCCAAGTTCGCCGTCGGGATCAGCGCCGGCCGCGTTGAAGTAACGTAACGCAACGTGACGGAGCCCGAAAGCACCCTCGAAGTCGTCCAAAATGCGCTCAATCATGAGCTTCGAGCGGCCGTAAGGGTTGGTCGGGAGCAGCGCGTGAGCTTCATCAATGGGAAGGTATTGAGGATCGCCGTAAACGGCTGCCGTGCTTGAGAAGATGAACTGTCCGATAGCATGACTGCGGACGGCTTCCAGCAGCGTCAGCGTTCCGGCCACGTTATTGCGATAATAGAGATCCGGTCGCCGCACCGATTCGCCAACACTGATCAACGCAGCGAAATGCAGCACAGCAACTGGCCGGTAGCGTTCGATGACAGAATCGAGTGCCGCTCGATCGGCGATATCAGCCTGCTCCAGCGGCCCCCAGCGTACCGCCCACTCATGGCCATGAGCCATGTTGTCGTAACACACTGGCAAATAACCCGCTGCAGCCAGCGCCTTGCAAACGTGACTGCCAATATAACCGGCGCCACCAGTCACCAGCACGCACGGTTGACTCATGGGCGATGTCGCCACCGCAGCAGACATACAGGACAACAACCCGAAACTTCGTTTTCAGCCGATTCGATTAAAATCATCGCGACAAAGGATCCAATAGAAACTTGAGTTTTGCGGGAATATCAACCCACGTCAAGCCAGCCTTACCGCCCAAACGGCCGGCCCCCCGACTTCGCCAAGCCGGATGGGCATTGTCGATCGTCCGCGGTAACATTGCCGGTCACCGGAAACAGATCGCCCAATATGAACGCCCTGACCCATTGGATCGGTAGCCACGAAACGTTGCTGTGGTGGCTCGGTGCAGCCTCCGTACTTACTTTCGTCGGTAGTCTGATCGCCATTCCCTGGCTGGTGGCCCGTATCCCCGCGGACTATTTCACCCACGAGGGCCGGCCCAGCCTGCCATTCTTCGGACGCCATCCGTTGGTCCGGGTCACGGCACTGGTGGCCAAAAACGTACTCGGCATGGCTTTCCTGGCAGCAGGGCTCGCGATGCTGGTGCTGCCCGGCCAAGGCATCCTGACGATCCTGATCGGCGTGTCGTTGCTGAACTTCCCCGGTAAGCGGGGGCTGGAACTTAGCGTCATCCGCCAGCCAACCGTGCATCAGTCATTAAACTGGATCCGGCAGCGGGCCGGTAGCCCGCCGCTAAAGCTACCGCCGGGACTGGAGTCCTAGCGAATCCGGCGGCCGCACTGCACGTCAGTCCTGTGACGGGTCGACGATCGGACGTGGAGTCACCTCAGGCAGCAAGCCCTCCGGCCGAACCAGCAGGATCACCTGCAGCAGCAACCCAATCAGGAACACGCGCAACGCGGCCGCCTGGGTAATATACTGAGGTGGCAACAGCGCGGTCAGAAATGAACTCATCGACCAGACACCCCAGACCACCACAGCGCCAAGAATTGCACCCTTGTTGTTGCCACTGCCGCCGGCTATCAACATGACCCAGACAATGAAGGTGGCAAACAGCGGATCGAAGGCTTCCGGGCTGATGAAGCCGACAAAGTGCGCGTATACCGCGCCGGCCAGTCCCATCAACGCGGCGCCCAGCACAAACGCCTGCAACCGGAACACCATGGTATTTTTACCCATCGCACTGGCGGCAATCTCCTTTTCGCGAATAGCGCGCAGAACCCGCCCCCACGGCGACCGGTAGGCCCGCTGGCTAGCCCAGTAGGCCCCCGCCACCAGCACCGCCACCAGCGCCAGATACAGCAGCTGATCGGCTCCTGCACCCAGGGTTCCGGCGAATGGCTTGGGGATGCCGGCAATCCCACGGACCCCGTTAGTCAGCCATTCCTCGTTTTTCAATATCAAGCGCACGATCTCGGCGATGCCGATACTGGCAATCGCGAGGTAATCGGACCGTAGATTGACCGTTATCAAACCAACCAGGAATGCCAGGATCGAGGCCGTGATCATGGCCGCAATCATGCCCACCGCCACCGGCAGCCCATAGCCTCCCGGATCGCCGCCGGCTGGCGTACACAGAATGGCGCTGGTATACGCACCGACCGCGAAGAACGCGGCGATGCCGATGTTGAGGATACCGGTATAGCCCCACTGGATGTTGAGACCCAGCGACAGCAGCGCGTAGATTCCGGCCAGACTCAGGAAGAAAACCAGATAGCTCAGAATGCCGGTCAATTCCATCAACTCGCCCCCTTGAAGATGCCGGTCGGCCGAATGATCAGAATCAACACCATCAGCGCGAAGGCCACCGCCGGCTTGTAATCGGGCGGGATTACGAGGGTCGACAGTTCCTCGGCGATGCCTATGATGAAGCCTCCGGCAATCGCCCCATAGGGCTTGCCGATCCCGCCCAATATTGCTGCAGCAAAGACCGGCAGCAGAATGAACCAGCCCATGTCCGGCTGCAGTCGCGTATCAAGGCCCAGAAAGAAGCCGGCCGCCGCGGCCAGCCCCGCCCCCATGATCCAGGTCCAGACGATAACCCGGTCGGTGTTGATACCGGAGATACGCGCCAGATCCGGGTTATCGGCCATCGCCCGCATGGCCTTACCCATACGGGTTTTCTGCAGGAAGAGGTGCAGCAGAACGACCAGCGCCACCGTACCGATCAGAATGGTGATGTGATCGGGCTTGATCCGCAGCCCCATGACCCGGTAAGGCAGCTGGATTCCGGCAATATAGAGTTGGGTATCGGGACCCCAGATCAGCTGGATAAGGCTGCGGATCATCAATCCGACGCCGAATGAGGAAATCAGCAGAATCAGCGGATTAGACTTGCGAAACCAGCGGAACAGCGTCTTGTCGATGAATACGGCCAACGCCGCAGTGGCGACCAGCCCGGCTAACGCCGCCACCCACAGCGGCGCCTTGAGTCCAGTGAACACGGCGAGCGCGATATAAGCACCGAACGTCATCAGATCGCCATGAGCGAAGTTGGCGAACCGCAGCACACCGAACGTCAGCGACACGCCGACAGCGCCCAGCGCCACGATGCTGCCGTAGACAATGCCGTATAGAACCAGTTGCAGAATGTCGGTCACGGTTTATCCACCCAGGAACATGCGGGCCACTTCGGCATCGGCCAGGAGGTTAGCGCCCGTATCCTCGTGGCGGTTGGCACCAGTGGCCAGCACATACCCGCGGTGGGCCAGGCCCAATGCCCGGCGGGCATTCTGCTCGACCATCATGATACTGATGCCGAGCCCGTTGATGTCGCGCACGATGTTGAAGATCTGGTCCATGAATTTGGGACTGAGACCGGCCGTTGGCTCATCCAGCAGCAGCAGCTTGGGTTCCAGCATCAAAGCCCGCCCCATGGCCACCATCTGGCGCTGGCCGCCCGACAGCGTACCAGCCGGTTGGCGCCGGCGCTCGGCCAGTGGTGGAAACAGTTCGTAGACCTTCTGCTGCTGCGCCCGGTAGTCGTCACGGCGCAGGAAAGCCCCCATATCGAGGTTCTCCTCGACGCTCAGCGAAGGAAAAACGTTGTCAGTCTGCGGCACGTAACAAACACCTTTACGCACCACCTGATCGGCCGCCAGGCCGGTGATGTCCCGCTCGCCCAGCAGCACCTTTCCCCGGCGCACCCTCGCCAGACCGAATACCGCCTTCATGGCAGTGGACTTGCCGGCACCATTGGGCCCGATAATGACTACGACCTCACCGGCTTCGACTGTGATCGAAACGCCGTTGAGTATATCGGCACCACCGTAGCCACCGTATACATCCTCCATCCGCAGCACGCTCATGCCAGGTCCCCGTCGGTTACCGTGCTGCCGAGGTAGGCTTCCAGCACCTGTTCATTACGGAGAATGTCATCCATTGCGCCCTGGGTCAGCACCCCGCCTTCTGCCATAACCACCACCGGGTGGCACAGCTTGGCGACCATGTCCATGTCATGCTCGACAATGCAGAAGGTGTAGCCGCGCTCGCGATTGAGCCGCACAATGGCATCGGTCAGGGTGCCGAGCAGCGTGCGGTTGACACCGGCGGCGGGTTCGTCCAGCAGCACCAGTCTGGGTTCGGTCATCATGGTACGGCCGAGTTCCAGCAACTTCTTCTGACCGCCGGAGAGATTGCCGGCCAGCTCAGCACGCAAATGGGACAGATTGAGGAATTCCAGTACTTCATCGGCCAGCGCCCGGATATGCCGCTCCTGCTGCCGTACCCGGCCCCAGCCCAGCCAGCTCATCAATACCTTCTCGCCGGCCTGCTCCGCGGGCACCAGCATGAGGTTGTCGAGCACCGTCATGCGGGCAAACTCATGCGGAATCTGGAACGTGCGGACAATGCCGAGATGGAACAGGCGATGCGCCGCGAGGCCGGTGACATTCTGGCCATAAAAGACGATGCGCCCGCTATCGGGGGGGAACAAACCGGCCACCATGTTGAACAGCGTGGTCTTGCCGGCACCGTTCGGACCGATCAAACCGGTAATGGAACCGGATTCGATCTGGAACGAACACTCGTTGACAGCGCGCACACCGCCAAACGAGCGACTCACGCTCTCAATGGACAGAGCTACGGCCACGTGTTGTCACCTGCTTGTTATGAAGTCGCGGATAGTAGCAAACCAGATATAAATTATCACGCAGCGGCAGGATGTTAGCGCTCCAGCAGCCCGCTCTGAATCCGGCGCCGGCGCCGGTTCTGGTCAACCCGCCAATCGGCGTATCCAAGCGGCGAAGGCGGTCAGCTGGGTCGTGAGCAGATCACGGGTGGACTGATCGGTCAGTTCGCCCTGCTCGTTGAGCTTGCCGGCGACCTGGGTGATCATCACCTCCGGCTTATTGAGCGGAAAGGCATTCAGGAATACCAGACTTTGGCGCAGGTGGTATTGTGCCCGTGAGCCACCCAGCAAACCCGGGCTGGCGGTGATGATGGCCACCGGCTTCCCATCGAACGGCTGTTCCGGCGGGCGCGAAGCCCAGTCGATGGCATTTTTCAGCACGCCAGGCACTGAGTAGTTGTACTCGGGTGTTACGAACAACACACCATCGGCCGCCGCTATGGCAGTGCGTAGTTCCTTCACTGCCGCGGGATAACCTTGCTGCTGGCGCACATCGTCGTCATACGGCGGGATTTCCGCCAACCCGACGGATTCGATAGTCATGGCAGCGGGCGCCAGGGCCGGCAGCTGGCGCAGCACGGAGGCATTGTACGATTCCCGGCGCAGGCTGCCCAGGATCGCGAGGATGCGCAATTGATCGGTCATGCTGACTCCTTATGCTGAGAGGTCAATAAAGGTGGCACAATACGGCCGTTGAAATCCAGAATGGCGGTGCGGCTCAGACAGTACCCGGCAGATAGCTGGTCAGGTTTGCCTGGCGTTCCTGATGGCGCGCCATGGCCAGTTCGATAAGACGCTCGATCAGACGCCCGTAAGGCAGCCCTGAAGCTTCCCACAGCTTGGGATACATGCTTATCGGAGTGAACCCCGGCAAGGTGTTGGCCTCCAGAACGGTGATCTCGTGATCATCGCGGCGCACCAGAAAATCAACCCGCGCCAGCCCGGCACAGTCCAGCGCCTGGAATGCATGCACCGCGCAACTCTGCAGCCGCGCTGTGACCACCGGCGGCAGCGGCGCCGGAATGATCAGCTCGGACTCGTCAGCCAGATACTTGGCCGCATAATCGTAAAATTCGTTACAGGGCACGATTTCGCCCGGCACCGAGGCCTCGGGTTCGTCATTGCCCAGCACCGCAACTTCGACTTCGTGGGCGTTTTCGACCGCCCGTTCCAGTACCAGCTTGCGGTCATAGCGAGCCGCCTCGTCCATGGCCGGAGCGAATTCGGTGGCGTCGTGAACCTTGCTGATACCGATGCTTGAGCCAAGGTTGGCTGGTTTGACAAACAGCGGATAACCCAATGTTCGCTCACACTCGCGCTGCACCGTGGTCGGCGTCTGCTGCCAGTGGCGCCGCAGCACCACGTGATAGGGAGCCTGCGGCAAACCGGCCTGGGCCAGCAGCGCCTTCATCGCAACCTTGTCCATGCCCACCGCGGAACCGAGCACGCCAGCACCGACATAGGGAATGCCGGTCAACTCCAGCAGCCCCTGGACAGTGCCGTCCTCGCCGTAGGTTCCATGGATCAGCGGAAACACCACGTCGAGCCGGACATCATCTGTGTCGGCAGCTAAATCCAGGGACCGCAAGCAGTGATCGTCCGGGCTCGGCAACAGCGTAACCGGAAGGCCGGCAGCGACCTCCAGCACAGCCTCCCGGTTAAGTTGCGGATCCGCCAGCCGCACCCACTGCCCGCTTTTGGTGACACCGATCGGCACCACATCGAAGCGTTCGCGGTCAATGGCCGCCATCACGGCGCGCGCCGACGCCAGCGACACTTCGTGTTCGCAGGAACGCCCACCGAACAAGACACCCACCCGCATGCGCTGACCGCTCATGTCGCTCTCCCGGCCTAAAAGGCTTCGATTATGCGGCCGGCCCGGCAAACCGGGCAAACCAATCCCGGCCGCCGCTCAATCGCCAGCCACGCCGGGACCCGGAACGCGCATCGCTGCCACCGCCTGGCGTGCACCGGCTGCCATGAAGCCCATGTCAGAGCCGACGGTAACGAACTGAAAGCCCAATTCGATCATGCTGCGGGCATAGTCGGTAGTACCGTTGTGGATACCAGCCACCACGCCGTGGACCCGGGCACGTGCCAGAACATGCTCGATAGCCGCGCGCACCGGCCCGTTGCGGTAATCGAATCCGGGCGGCTGACCGAGCGAACTGGCCAGATCAGCCGGTCCGATGTAAACCGCATCCAGCCCCTCGACCGTGAGAATGTCGTCGAGGTTGTCGAGCGCCTGGCGGGTTTCGATCATGGCGAACACCACCGTCGAATCGTTGGCATGGGCGACATAATCGTCACCACCGTATAACGCGGCCCGGATCGGCCCGAAGCTGCGGCTGCCGCGCGGCGGGTATTTGGCCGCCGCCACCAGTTGCTCGGCGTCGGCCCGACTGTTGACCATCGGGCAAATGATGCCGAAGGCGCCGGCGTCGAGCATCTTCATAACGATTCCCGAGTCCAGCCATGGCACCCGCACCACCGGCATGACGCCAGTGGTCGAAATCGCCGTCACCATATGGACCGCCGCCTGGTAGCCGATAATACCGTGCTGCATGTCAACCGTCAGCGCATCCCAACCCTGGTGGGCCATGGTTTCGGCCGCAAAAGCATCAGGCATCAGCAGCCAACCGTTAACAGCGCCCCGTCCGGCCCGCCACAACGTACGCAATCGATTTTCTCGCATCTCAGTTCTCCTGGCTTCGTCGGACAAGCCGCCACCCAGGGCAAAGACTGGCGGAACCTCTCAGATCTGGACCTGCAGCCCCACCTCGACCACCTGACCTGGTGGAATCTTGAAAAACGCTGCGGTACGGCTGGCGTTGCGCGCAAGGAACGCGAACAACCGCTCGCGCCACAGCCACATGCCGGGGACAGAGGCACTGGGAATAATGGTCTCGCGGCCCAGATAATACACCGTGCGGTACAGGTCGATTTCCACCCCTGCGCCGGCACACAGTCGAAGCAGCACCGGCACGTTCGGACTCTGCATGAAACCGTACTGGGCCACTACCCGGATCAGACCGCCGCGCAGGTATTCGATCCGCAGCCGGTCGGAGGTCGGCACGCGAGGCACAGCCGCCGTTTCAACGGTGAGAATCATCACCTGTTCGTGCAGCACCTGATTGAACTTGAGATGGTGCCACAGGGTCGGCGGCACCGCATCGCTGTTGGCGGTCATAAACACAGCCGTCCCTGGCACCCGATGCGGCGAGTGGTGCACCAGTTGATAGACCAGCGCATCGAGCGGTATCCGGTCCGCCTGCAGATGCCGCAGCAGCAATTCACGGCCGCGGCGCCAGGTCGAAAACAGCGTAAACAGTGCTCCGGCGACCACCAGAGGATACCAGCCACCGTCGATGATCTTGAACAGGTTAGCACCGATGAACGCCCAGTCCACCGGGATAAACACCGCCCCAAGCAGGGCCAGCAGCAGCGGATGCCAGCCCCAGCGATGCGCCACCACGCCCGCCAGCAAGGTGGTGACTGCCATGTCCATGGATACCGCCACACCGTAGGCTGAGGCCAGGTTGCTCGATGAGCGGAATCCCAGCACCAGACCGATGGTGGCGATCATCAGCAGCGTATTAACCAGCGGTATATAGATCTGCCCCTGCTCTTCGTCGTGAGTATGGATGATGTTGAGCCTCGGCAGCAGCCCCAGTTGCACCGCCTGGCGGGTCAGCGAAAAGGCGCCCGAGATCACCGCCTGCGACGCGATGATCGTGGCTGCCGTTGCGATCGCCACCAGCGGATAGCGCGCCCAGTCCGGCGCCAAGTGGTAAAACGGGTGCTGCAGCATAACCGGATTGTGAAGCACCAGCGCACCCTGGCCGAAATAGTTCAGCAGCAACGCCGGCAACACCAAGCCGAACCAGCTCAACCGGATCGGCAACCGACCGACGTGACCCATGTCCGCATACAGGGCCTCGCCACCGGTGGCGACCAGGAAGACAGTACCCAACACCAGAAACCCGGCCAGGCCATTGGCTTCGAAAAATGCCAGTGCATAGCTCGGATTAACCGCATAGAGCACTGCCGGATCGCGCACGACACCACCAACGCCCAACACTGCCAACAGGATGAACCAGAACAGCATCACTGGACCGAATACGGCACCGATGGCTGCCGTGCCGCGTGACTGAATCAGAAACAGTCCCAGCAATATCCCCACCGTGATCGGCACCACAAAGGGCGTGAACACGGGTGTCACCGTTTCCAGCCCCTCGATCGCGCTGAGTACCGATATGGCCGGTGTAATAGTCCCGTCACCGTACAGCAGGGACGCCCCGAACAGGCCCATCAGAATCAGTAGATAGCGCATCGTACCGGGTTTGGCCCGGCGCGGGTTAAGCAGCGCCACCAGCGCGATGATCCCCCCTTCGCCGCGGTTCTCGGCCCGCATGACGAAGATCAGATACTTGATCGAAATAACGATGATGAGCGTCCAGAAGATCAGCGACAGCACACCCAGGATGTTGCCTGGACTGTAACCGACCGAACCCTCACCACGAAAGCACTCGCGCAAGGCGTAAAGTGGACTGGTACCGATGTCGCCGTAAACTACACCGAGTGTGGTCAGACAGAGCCCGGGCAATCGGGCGTACGACTCTTGCTTGACAGCAGTGGCGCACACTAGTCTTGCAGCCTGCAGGCAGGAAATTGCGGCACACCATAGCAGAAAGCCGCGCCAAGAGTCCTTTCCTATCCGGAAACTGGTCTCAAGAAAACAGGCTTCGGTTAATTAAACCCACTTGGGCGTAATCAACCTCTGGCGGGACACTCCAAACCCGCAGCCGCATCTTGGGTCGCGTCAACTACGGCAGCACGCGACCGGGTCAGCCCCATCGCTCACTGCAAACGGTTCGCACTGTCGCAGACATCTATTTTGTGGTGCAATAAACTGTTGGATAAATCAACCCTACGTGCTTCCTTTAGGAGACGCAGCTCATGAGTATGGCCGACCGCGACGGCGTCATCTGGTATGACGGCGAACTGGTGCCCTGGCGCGATGCCAAGACCCACGTCCTGACCCACACTTTGCACTACGGGCTGGGTATTTTCGAGGGTATTCGTGCCTACAAGACCGACCGCGGTGTGGCCGTATTCCGGTTGCAGGACCACACCCGCCGCTACTTCCGCTCGGCCAAGATCCTCAACATGACGCTGCCGCTTGACGAGGACACCATGAATCAGGCCTGTCTCACCGTGCTGCGCGAGAACCAGCTGCACGAAGGCTGTTACATCCGGCCGATGTCGTTCTATGGTTCCGAGGGCATGGGGCTGCGGGCCGACAACCTGCAACTGCACACCATCGTTGCCGCCTGGACGTGGCCGGCTTACCTGGGCGACGAAGGGCTGGAACGCGGCATCCGCTGCCGGATTTCGTCGTTCACCCGGCATCATGTCAACGCCGCCATGTCGCGGGCCAAGGCCAACGGCAACTACATCAATTCGACCATGGCCTTACACGAGGCCTTGCGCGACGGCTACGACGAGGCCATCCTGCTGGATGCCCAGGGCTATGTCGCCGAAGGCAGCGGTGAAAATATCTTCATGGTCAGCGAAGGCACCGTTTACACTCCACCACTGACTCGGTGCTGGACGGCATCACCCGGCGTACCGTGATGCAGCTGTGTAGCGAAATGGGACTGGTGTGCCGGGAAAAGCTGCTGACCCGTGACGAGTTGTACGTCGCCGACGAAATCTTCTTCACCGGTACCGCTGCCGAGGTCACCCCGATCCGCGAAGTCGACGGCCGGCGCATTGGCAGCGGCGTGCGCGGACCCATCACCGCACGGCTGCAGGAACGTTACTTCGATGTGGTCTACGGCCGCAGCGATGCCCATGCCGACTGGCTGACCCTGGTCTGACGGAGAACCTGCTAACGATGGCTGAAACGCAAGAAAAGAAGCTCACTCCGAACGCCGAGAAGCGTTACGAGGTCACCCGCGCCGATCTGCCACTGTCATGCCCATTGCCCAGCATGTCATTGTGGAATTCGCATCCTCGGGTGTATCTGCCGATCGAGGAGACCGGCACCGCACGCTGCCCTTACTGCAGCGCCGAGTTCGTCCTCAAGGACTGATCCGGCCGCCGCCGTGACGACGCCGGCGGTGCTGATCGTCGGCCCGGCCTGGGTCGGCGATATGGTGATGGCACACAGCCTGATTCAGTTGTTGCGGCGCCGCATGCCAACCCCGGCCGTCGACGTGCTGGCGCCGGCCTGGACCCAGCCACTGCTGGCCCGGATGCCGGAAGTGCGGAGCGCCATCGCTATGCCACTGGGCCATGGCGAATGGGGTTTCGCGGCGCGCCGGCGACTGGGTCGCCGGCTACGCGGCCGCTATCAGCAGGCCATCGTCTTGCCGAACTCCTGGAAATCCGCTCTGGTGCCGTTCTGGGCCCGGCTACCCCAGCGCACCGGCTGGCACGGTGAGTCGCGCTGGGGCCTGCTCAACGACCGGCGCCGGCTCGACAAAACTCGCCTTCCGCTTACCGTGCAGCGATTCAACGCCCTGGCGTTACCAGCCGCTGCGACACCGGCATCACCGCCGCCACCACCACGGCTCACGATCGATACCGGCGAGCGCGCCACTGCACTGTCGAAATTCGCGCTTCGCGTCGATGCCGGGCCAGTCCTGGCGCTGTGCCCCGGCGCCGAATACGGCCCCAGCAAACGCTGGCCGCCGGCCTATTTCGCCCGGGTCGCCGCAGCCCGGCTGGCCGCCGGCTGGCAGGTCTGGCTGTTCGGCTCAGACCGCGACCAGCCAGCCACCACGGCCATCAACCAGGCCCTGGAACAGCGTGCGCTGCGATCTCGCCGGCCGCACCCGTCTGGGCGAAGCCATCGACCTGCTGTCGCTGGCCGATGCCGTGGTCAGCAACGACTCCGGCCTGATGCACATCGCCGCTGCGCTAGGGCGGCCGCTGGTCGCCGTATACGGTTCCACCGACCCCAACCACACGCCGCCGCTCAGCGAAGCGGCCCGCATCGTGCGGCTGGAGTTGGACTGCAGCCCGTGCTTCCAGCGATCATGCCCACTGGGCCACAATCACTGCCTGACCGAACTCAGGCCCGAGCAGGTGCTGGCCGCCCTGCCGCCGGCCTGACATGGACATCCTGGTGATCAAGACCTCGTCCCTGGGAGACGTGGTCCACCTGCTGCCGGCGCTGACCGACGCCAGCCAAGCACTGCCCGGCAGCCGTTTCGACTGGCTGGTCGAAGAAGCGTTCGCCGCGGTCCCAGGCTGGCACCCGGCGGTCGACCGGGTCATCCCGGTGGCGCTGCGGCGCTGGCGCCGGCATCCCGTGCGCGCTGTTGCGAGCAGCGAGTGGCGTCAATTCCGCCGAAAGCTGAGTGAACGCCGCTACGCGGCGGTGGTCGATGCCCAGGGCTTGATCAAGAGCGCCCTGCTGAGCCGGCTGGCCCATGGTCCCCGCCATGGCCTGGACCGCGACAGTGCCCGCGAACCACTGGCCGCGTTGAGCTACCAACGGCGTCACGCAGTGGCCCGCAACCAGCACGCCGTGGCCCGGCTGCGGCAATTGTTTGCCGCCAGCCTGGATTATCCGCTGCCCGCGACCGACCCCGATTTTGGCCTCAGCCGCAACCGTGCACCGCGGCCTCCGCAAGCGGCGCCTTATCTGGTCTTTCTGCACGCCACCACCTGGACCAGCAAGCACTGGCCCGAGCGCTACTGGAACGAACTGGCGCGGCTGGCGGGCCGGCGCGGGTTTGGGGTGCGACTGCCCTGGCACAGCGCCGGCGAACAGGCGCGTGCCAGGCGCATCGCCGCGGCTGGCGACCATGTTGAGATCCTGCCGCAGGTCGATCTCACCGGGCTGGCCACGGTCCTGGCCGGGGCCGCCGGCGTGGTCGGCGTCGATACCGGGCTGGCGCACCTGGCAGCGGCACTGGGAGTGCCCGGCGTGACCCTGTACGGACCCACCACGCCGGCGCTTACCGGCGTGGTGGGTCCGCGCCAGAGCAACCTGGCAGTATCCTTTCCGTGCGCACCCTGCCGCCGCCGGGACTGTCGTTACCTAGGACCGGCTGCGGTCAGGCCAGCCTGTTTCGGTCGCCTCGACCCACTGCAGGTCATGGCAGCGCTATCCGCGCAACTGCAGGAAAGCGGGGCGACTGCTCCGCGGACGCCAGCGAAGCAGTCAGGGTGAACCCGCGTCAGGCTCAGGGCGAGATGTCGGCCGGCAGTTCCGACATTTCCTCCATATAGCGATCGACTTCCTCATTGGGTATAGCCGTGGCCAGGGAAATGCCCAGAATCACCAGACTGAACACCGCGATGACGCCCATATCCGCGTACAAGGTCATGGTGCCGTTGCCACCCACGGCAGCCGGCCCCAGTGTGGTCAGATACCAAAGACCGATGAAATACGGGAACAACCACCAGATGTGGGCCCAGCCAAACCCCTCGCCGGAACCCGACTTGAAGCCGTAGAAATAGATCAGGTAGAGCACGAACAGTACCAACAGCAACCCGAACATGAAGTTCAGGGTGTTCAGCCCGGTCCAGAAGATAATCCAGTTGGAGACGATAAATGCCAGCGGCGCAATCACCCAGGGCGCCCACAGCCGGAACGGCCGCTCCCGATCGGGCATCGTGCGGCGCAAGTGCAACAGCACGATCGGGCCAATACTGTAGGACAACACGGTCACCGATGAAATATAGCTGACCAGTTTCTGCCATGAGGGAAACGGGAAGAAAAACATGATGCCAACCAGATAAGTCACCAGCAACGCCGCCCACGGCACCCCCGACTGGTTGATCCGGGCCAGCACCCGCGGGCCACTGCCGATCTCCCCGGTTGCCATGGTGATACGCGAGGCAGCGGTCACGTAGATAAACGCCGTCCCGGCTGGTGATACGATGGCGTCGATATACAACACCACCGCCCACCAGGTCGCCCCCACCGCAGTGGCGATGGCTGCAAACGGGCCGGTCAGGCCGGTGAAGTGCAGCGACATCCAGCCGCCCTTGGCCAGATCAGACGGGTTCATGGCCAGCAGAAACGCCAGTTGCAGACCAATATACAAAACCAGTCCAATCAGCACTGAGCCGATCACCGCGATCGGCAGGTTGCGGCCCGGGTTGGCGGTCTCTCCCGCCAGATCGATCGCCTGGCGAAAACCGAAATAGCTGAAAATCACCCCGGAGGTCGCCACGGCAGTGAACATGCCATTGGTTTCGGCATGACTCTGCGACGCCACGATATGCAGGTTTTCCGGGTGGAACGACATGCCGATCAGCACCAGAACCGTGGCTGCAGGAATCGCCAGCTTCCACCAGGTGGCCGCGCTGTTGATGAACAGCACCCAGCGGATTACCAGGAAGTTGAGGGCAACGAAAAAGCCCAGGAAGATGATCGAGACAACGAAGCCGGTCTCGGTCAGCAGGCCCGACTTGGCGTGGATCAGGCCCGGTATGTAGTTGTTGGCGTAGGTCAGTACCGCCATCACCTCCACCGGCGCGACGGTGACGTAGGCAAAGAACAGGATCCAGCTCCAGATCAGTCCCAGCTTACCGCCATGGCTGACGTGACTGATGTGGACCAGAGCCCCGCTCTTGGGAATCATGGTGGCCAGTTCCGAATACACCAGCGCCAGCAGCAGCACGGCCACCGCACCGATGATCCAGGAGCCGATGCTCAGCGGACCGGCCAGCTGGGCCGCGTGCAATGGGCCGAACAGCCAGCCGGAACCAACAATGCCACCGACACTGGCATACAGGAGGCCGATGATGCCGGCCTCTTTGCGTAGCTTCGCTTCATGAGCCATGGTCGAACTCCATTGATGACGAGCCTGGGAAAACGGTTGTCAGGAGTGACTACATCCTCCATTGTTGTGGCCGGGTTGTAGTCCCCGGAATGGTCATTTTCGGCTGCCGCGGCTGACTGCAATAATTAATTTTTGGTAATGCCTCGACCAGCGGAAACCTTAATGGCAGATCACGAATTCGGATTCGAAACCCTTTGTCTGCACGCCGGCCAGATCCCCGATGCCGCCACCGGGGCCCGCGCCGCGCCGATTTACCAGACCACATCGTATGTGTTCGACGATGCCGAACACGCGGCCAGCCTGTTCAACCTGCAGACGTTCGGCAATGTCTACAGCCGGCTGTCGAACCCAACCGTGGCTATGTTCGAGGAGCGGATCGCGGCGCTGGAAGGCGGCCGGGCGGCAGTGGCTGCAGCCACCGGCATGGCAGCCGAGATGACCGCCCTGCTGACCCTGCTACAACAGGGCGACGAACTGGTGGCGGCGCGTACCTTGTACGGCGGCAGTATTTCCCAGTTCGATGTGACCTTTCGCCGCTTCGGCATCAACACGATATTTGTCGACCCCGACGATCCGGTGAATTTCGCCCGTGCCATAACGCCGCGTACCAAAGCCGTCTTCGCCGAGACGCTGGGCAATCCGGTGATCAACGTACTGGATATCGCGGCAGTCGCCGACGTTGCCCACGCGGCCGATATCCCGCTGATACTCGACAACACCATCCCCAGCCCCTATCTGTGCCGGCCGTTCGACTGGGGCGCCGACATCGTGGTCCATTCCGCCACCAAGTTTATCGGCGGCCACGGCACCACGCTGGGTGGCGTGGTCGTGGAATCCGGCCATTTCCCCTGGGACAATGGCAAATTCCCGGGCATGACCGAACCGTCAAGCGGTTACCACGGCGTGCGCTTTTACGAGACCTTCGGCGACTTCGGCTTCACCATGAAGGCGCGTATGGAAACATTACGCACTCTGGGACCGACCCTGAGCCCGCTCAGCGCCTTCCTGCTGCTGCAGGGCCTGGAAACGTTGCCGGTGCGCATGGACCGACATTGCGACAACGCCATGGCGGTAGCAGACTTCCTGCGCCAGCACCCGCAGGTCAACTGGGTCAATTACCCCGGTCTGAGCGATAACAAATACTACTCACTGGCGCGGAAATATCTGCCTAAAGGCGCCAGCGCGGTTCTGACCTTCGGCATCAAGGGCGGTCTCGAGGCCGGCGTGCGGTTCATTGACAACCTGCAGTTCTTCAGCCATCTGGCCAACATCGGCGACGCCCGCACCCTGGTGATTCATCCGGCCTCCACCACCCACCGCCAGCTCTCCGACGAACAGCTGGCCGCAGCGGGTGTAGCCAGTGACATGGTCCGGCTGTCGGTCGGGCTGGAATCGCTCGACGATATTCTGTGGGATCTGGATCAGGCGCTCGCGAAAGCCACCGGGTCGGCGCGGGTCACGGCCGGTTGACGTTTCCCGGTGGGCACGCCGCGGGTTCAACAGCCGGATTGTCGCCGGCACTCAGCGGGCAGCGCGCTCCAGCAAGCGCCGGGCCCGCGCGATGACCGGTGCATCCACCATCTGCCCGTCGACCGCCACCACGCCCTGCCCCGCCTGGACCGCATCGACGACGCGCCGGGCCCAGTGCAGCTCGGCGCCAGTGGGGGCAAACGCGGCATTGACCACGGCCACCTGGCGTGGATGAATGCACAACAGACCGCCAAACCCGGACGCCCGGGCATGCACTGCCGCGCGCTGCAGACCGGCATCATCACCGAACGCTGGAAAGACGCCGTCGATGGGCGCCGCCAGCCCGGCCGCGCGCGACTGGACGACCAGCTCGAAACGGGCGTGATCCAGCGCCTTCTGCGCCGGCTCGCTGCCGGCCACGAGATCCAGGTCCTGCATCAGATCCAGGGTCCCCAGCGCCAGCCGCTCCACCCCCGCCGCCGCAACCAGTTCGTGCAGGCCGACCAGACCCGACGCCGTTTCCACCAGCAACCAGAGCGGCTTGCCAGTCGCCGCAATCCGGTCCAGCCCGGCCGCCGGATCGGCCTTGGGCAGCAGCACGGTGGCGATGCCGACCTGCTCGCACAACGCCAGGTCGGCATCGTGCTCGGGGCTGTCCGCCGCGTTGATACGCAGGCAAACCCGGGCCTGCGGCCGCGCTGCCAGGAACTGACGCACATTGTCGCGGGCCGCCGTTTTCTGGTCCGGGGGGACCGCGTCTTCCAGATCCACGATAACGGCATCGGCACCGCTCGCCAGCGCCTTGTCGATGCGCTCGGGCCGGGTCCCCGGCACGAACAGCGCGGACCGCAGTGGCTGCGCTGTCATCGCGCCGCACTCGCTGCGGGGGGCAGCAGTGGCGCTGCGGACTCCCAGTCGGCCACCTGCCATAAGGCGTGGATCACTGCGCGCGCTTCGGTCTCGGTCGCCGCCCCGCCGAACCGTGCCAGGCGCAGGGCCTTGTCCTCCAGCTCCGAGCGACTCAAGGTATTCCCGGGGTCGCCCTTGGGCTCATCAACCCGGCCCTGGAACACGCGACCGTCGCTGGTTACCACGGTGACCTTACCGATCCAGCGCAGCGGATAGGCCTGATCGACCTCCGGATCCAGCGCCATGCGCACCTTGTCGCGCACGGCGACCACCCGCTCGTCATCGAAATGCGCCTGGAACTCGTCCATACCGGCCCGTCGGAACACGGCGATCAACCCCAACACCGTAGCCATGGAAAACTTGGCCTGGTGCACGCTGGCAGGGCGCACTACGGGTCCCAGCACGTCGATCGCCCCCTGGTGCACATGGGCGGTCACGCTGGCCACCTGGTCGGGCGCCAGATCATGTTCCAGAAGCACCTGCAGCAGTGCATCGGCGGCCGGGTGAGTATGGCGGCAGGAGGCGTGAAACTTGAACGAGGTTTCGGCCAGCGCCCAGCGACTGCCCAGCCGGTCGGTCAGCCGGGCCGGATCAGCATCCTGCGAGGTACCTGCCGCCAGACCCTGCGGGCCCTCCAGAACATGGCGGGCACCGGTAAACCCATCGCGCGCCAGATAGGCCGACAGCAGGCCGTCGGCCGCGGCCTTGGCGGTGTGCAGCTGCTTGGAATCGGCGCCATCACGCAGGAATTCCCACAGCCCGGCCGACTGGGTACCGGCCGAGCCGAAGGCATGCAGGGTCTGCTCCGCTGACAGGTTCAGCAACCGCGCCACCGCGGCGGCGGCCGCCAGGGTACCGGCGGTGCCGGTAGTGTGAAACACCTTGTAGTGCGTCCGGCCCAGAAACTCACCCACCCGGATGCCGATCTCATAACCGGCCACCACCGCGCTCATCAGGTCCCGGCCGGACACACCCAACGCCTGGGCCACGGCCAATGCAGGTGGAAATACCACCGTCCCCGGATGAAACACGGAACCGTTGTGGACATCGTCCTGTTCCGCCACATGCGAAGCCGCCGCATTGACCAGGGCGGCGAATAGCGGCGAAGTCCGCACCCTCGACGGCAGGATCTCGCACGGGCCATCAGCCGGTCCCATGGTGGCGGCAAACCGCTCCAGGGCGACGACCGGGCGCGCGCCGCGTCCGGCCAGGACCGAGCCGAACCAGTCCACCAGCAGGTCTTCCGCCCGCGCGATCACGCGGGCTGGAATCTGTTCGAAACGCAGTCCGGCAGCGAACCGAGCCAGCGTCGCCGTGGGATGATCGATCGTGCTCATGATGTTGTCGTCACTCGTGGTTTCAGATCGCACCGGCCGCGCGCCAGCGGTCAATCTCGGCCGTGGTGAAGCCCAGTTCCTGAAGCACGGCATCGGTGTGCTGGCCCAGGCCCGGCACCGGATCCATCCGCGCGCTGTAGGCATCGGTATCGCCCGGCGGCAGCAGGGCCGGCACCGTACCAACAGGCGTGCCAATGTCAGTCCAGCGCCCGCGAGCGGCAAGCTGGGGATGCCCCCAGACGGCGTGCATGTCGTTCATGCGGGCATTGGCTATACCGGCCCGGTCGAGACGGCGGATGACCTCGTCGGAGTCGAATTCGGCGAACGCGTCGGTGATGATCTGGTGCAGTGCTTCGCGGTTGGTGGAACGCCGGGCATTGGCAGAGAAGCGTTCATCCCCTGCCAACTCAGGCCGAGCCAGTACGCGTTCGCAGAACAGCACCCACTCGCGCTCGTTCTGCAGGCCCAGCATGAGGGTCTTGCCATCACCGGCGGCGAACGGCCCGTACGGGTAGATGGTGGCGTGGGCAGCACCGGCCCGCGGCGGTGACGCTGCCCCCTCAAACGCGTAGTACAGCGGATAGCCCATCCACTCGACCATGCTCTCCAGCATCGACACCTCGATACGGCAACCGCGGCCGCGGCGCTGGCGCAGATAGAGCGCTGCCAGGATGCGGCTGTAGGCGTAGCTGCCGGCAGCGATGTCGGCGATCGAGCAGCCGGCCTTGGCCGGAGCATCGGCGGCACCGGTCACCGAGAGAAATCCAGCTTCGCTCTGGATCAGCAGATCGTAGGCCTTCTTGTCGCGGTAGGGCCCGTCGGCGCCATAGCCGGAGATATCACAGACGATCAGTCCAGGGTGGCTTGGCGCCAGCGCCTCGAACGACAAGCCCAGCCGGGCCGCCGCACCGGGCGCCAGATTCTGCACCAGAACGTCGGCCCGAGCCAGCAGCCGTTCCAGAATGGGCCCGGCCGAATCACTCTTCACATCCAGCGTCAGGCTTTCCTTGGAACGGTTGGTCCACACGAAATGCGACGACAGCCCGTGCACCCGGGTATCGTAGTGACGCGCGAAGTCGCCCACTCCAGGGCGCTCGATCTTGATCACGCGCGCCCCCAGATCCGCTAGCTGACGGGTCGCAAACGGGGCGGCGATGGCCTGCTCCAGGCTGACCACCGTGATGCCGGCTAGCGGTCGGGAATCGGCGTTTGGGTGGGTCATAGTGGCGTGCTGATTCAAAACGAACGCGGCAGCCCGAGCACATGCTCGGCCACATACGCGAGAATAAGATTGGTGGAGATCGGGGCCACCTGATAGAGCCGGGTTTCGCGGAATTTACGCTCAATATCATACTCACACGCGAACCCGAAGCCGCCATGCGTCTGCAGGCAGACATTGGCCGCCTCCCACGACGCCTTGGCCGCCAGATACTTGGCCATGTTGGCGCTGGCGCCGGCGGCCTCACCGCGGTCGTACTCGCGGCAGGCGCGCCAGCGCATGAGATCCGCCGCCTCGACCTCGATGTGGGCCTCGGCAATGGGAAACTGCACGCCCTGATTGCGGCCGATCGGGCGGCCGAACACCTCGCGCTCGCCGGCATAGGCAGTGGCCCGGTCGATGAACCAACGGCCATCGCCGATACATTCAGCGGCGATCAGTGTGCGTTCGGCATTGAGCCCGTCCAGGATGTAGCGGAACCCCTTGCCCTCCTCGCCGATCAGGCTCTCTGCCGGCAATTCAAGATCGTCGAAAAACAGCTCGTTGGTCTCGTGACCCACCATGTTGGCAATCGGCTTGACCGACAGGCCGTGGCCGATGGTCTCGTGCAGATCGACCAGAAAGATCGACATGCCTTCGGTCTTCTTGCTGACCTCACTTAACGGCGTAGTCCGCGCCAGCAGGATCATCAGGTCGGAGTGCTGGACCCGCGAAATCCATACCTTCTGCCCGTTGACCCGATAACCGCTGCCGGTGCGCTCAGCTGTGGTCTTGATCCGGGTGGTGTCGGTGCCGGTGGTGGGCTCGGTCACACCCATCGACTGCAATCGCAGCTCACCGCGAGCAATCCGGGGCAGGAAGGTCCGTTTCTGTTCCTCCGAACCGTGCCGCAACAGGGTAAACATGTTGTACATCTGGCCATGCACCGCCCCGGAGTTGCCGCCGCTGCGGTTAACCTCCTCCAGGATCACCGTGGCCTCGGCCAGCCCCAGCCCGGAGCCACCGTAAGCTTCCGGAATCATCGCGGCGAGCCAACCGGCCTCGGTCAAGGCGCTGACGAACGACTCGGGAAATGCCTCACCCGCCGCCTGCTGGCGCCAGTATTCGTCACCGAAGCCCGCACACAGGGCCCGCACACCCTCGCGGATGGCGCGGATGTCATCACTGTCGCTGGGATCGTAGTCCGTCATGCCCCGACTCACTCGAATTCGATTTCGCCGCGGCTCGCGAAGCCGGCGCCATCGGCAGCCCACAGCTCGGCGCGGCCCGGCGCCGTCAGCCGGCCGGCGGCGCGGAATGGCTGCGACGCGAACAGCGGGCGCTGGCCCCGGAAAGCAAACCGCCGCAGGCGCGCTGCCGGGTGATGGTCGACAAATGCCTGGCACATCAGCGTGGCAATCAGCGGACCGTGCACGATCAGGCCCGGATAGCCTTCGGCGTCGCTCACATAGGGATAATCGTAATGAATGCGATGGCCGTTGAAGGTCACCGCCGAATAGCGGAACAGCAGCACCGGCGACGGCGTCCACCGGCAGGCTCCAGTCCGCCGCCGGCGGGGTCCCGGCACCGCCGCCACCGACCGCGGTTCGGTTCGCGGTAGACGATGTCCTGCTCTTCGCGCAGCGCCAAAGAACCACCCCTCTCGTAGTCATGACGCACGGTAACGAACACCAGCGCGCCGCTGCGCCCCTGCTTGGCAACAACGTTGTCGATAGTCGAACGCAGGTTGCACGCTCACCAATGATGAGGGGCTGATAAAACGTCACCCGGCTCCCGGCCCACATCCGGTTGGGCAGATCGACCGGCGGCAGGAACTCGCCGCGGGCAGCGTGGCCATCCTCGGCCAGTTGGGCTGTGGGCGCCAGATCCTGAAAGAAAGCCCAATGCCACAACGGCGGCAACGGCGATGCAGCGGCTGGCGCCGGCTGATCGAGCGTGGCCGCCATGCGGGCCACCTGTGCCGGATCAAGCATATCCTGGCGCCGCCGCGTCCGCTTGATCCAAGCCGAAAAATCCACGTCATCCATCCGGTTCTCCTGTGTCACCAACACCATTCAACCACGCCTGTTGCAGTCACCAGGCAAGCGGCTGGCCGTCGCGGAAGAAGCCACCCGTGGTATCCTCGGTACGGGTGACATCGACGCGCCGCAGTTCGGCAGCCACGCCGGCGGCGGTGAGGGTTGCCAGCGCCGCGGCCCCGCGGCGCGCGTCACGGCTGGTAATCACCACCCGGTAGCCGAGCCCGCCGAGTTGCCGGGCACACTCCAGGCCGAGACCGCGATTGGCACCGGTCACTATAGCAATGGATTGGTCGGACATACTCACCATCTAACTCTGGGACAAATTGGCCGCCCATGTTACGGCTTTTTCAGCAACCTCGGCGAGGCCCTGTGGGCAGGGTAAACGGGTGCGCGACGTCGTGAGATGGCTCGCCTGGTCCACCCGGCAGTCATCCGCCTGAACGCTGGCCTGATCAGGACGGTGCCAGGCCGCGATAGAGTTCGTGCAGCCGCTGGGACTGATCGCGCCGTACCGACTCCACGGTCAGCCGCGCGATGCGGAAATCCGCGGCATCCTCCGGTACCAGCCGGCAATGCTCCTGAATCAGCGCATAGAGAAACTTGAAGGCGTCACGCGGCTGATGCATCTGCTCCAGCGCATCCACCACCATCGCCGGAGTCACATCCTCGGCAAACAAGTCAGTGAGCGCAATATCATCAGTCGCGGTGTCCTTGCGGCAGGCGCGCAGCCGGCTCGAGCAGAGGTCATACAGGGTCGCACCCGACCACGCCAGCCGGTCGACCATGTTCTGTTTGTCCAGCCGGGCCTCCTGGAAGAACTGCGGTGATTCGCGCCGCAGCAGATAGCGGAGCTCGACCGGCAACAACAGTTTGAAGCCGATCCGTTCCTGCTGCAGGAACTGGTTGTCGAACAGCGGCCAGATAATGGCTTTCATGCGCTCGGCGTCGCCGCTGACCACGGTTGGCTCATCGACCCGGTCGACCAGCACGATCATCCCGCCATACCCCAGGTAACCCAGCGCATCGAGCAGCCGGCGGGTTAGCTGGTAGCGGCTGTCACGCTGGGCCTGACCCGCGTGGGCCGGTACCGGAAGCGGTTGATGGTCGAGTTCGTGCGGCCGCAGATCGGCAAGGATCTCGCGCAATTCCCCCACCGTACGACCAGTCGCCCGCAGCTCCTCCGCCACCCGATGGCACAGCCGCCACAGTCGCAGGGAACGCCGCAGCCAGTAGCCCCAGGACACCAGTGCAGCCGCACTTACCAGAATCCAGAGCGGCATTAACCAGGCGGGGACAGCGGCAATCGGCAGCAGTAAATACGTCAGCCCCAAGCCGACCGCAGCCATGGTCAACAGCAGCGCCAGATTGCGCAGTCCGTGCAGTGGCCGTTGCCGCCCCAGCCGCAGCTTCGCGCGCAACCTTCGCCAGCGCGCCGCAACGCTGCCGGCATCGGGCTGATCGTAGAGCGCGGCGAGTAGCGCCAGGTCGACCCGGTTCTGCCTTGGCATCGACCCGATCGCCCGGCCCAGCCGGTTGGGCAGCAGCACCGGGGCATCACCCGCATCCCGTTCGCCCAGCAGCGCACGCACCAGGCGTGACACCGCTAGCGAGAGGATGGCGTCCTGGTGATCCTCGAGCCGGAAATCAGCCAACATCGCACGCGTATCCTGATGCCGTGCACGCAGCAGGTTATCGAGAAAGGGATTGAAGTTGTCATACGCGACCAACAGCATCCGGCTGTCGGAATGCTCGCGATTATGAGCGGCCACGTGATCGCCGATCAGCAGTCGTAGTGCCGTCTTGCCACTGCCCTTCTCGCCGAATACCACCGCCGTGCTGGGCTTGTCCAGCCGGCCCAGTATCTTGGGAAAATCGGGATGTGCCAGGCGGGCATGGATCATCCGGCCGAACACGGGATCCTGGCGGGCCTCCTCTGCCGCGAACGGATTTTCCAGCAGGCCGTAGTGGGCGAGAAAGCTCTCGACATTCATGTTATTAGAATATCAGAGCGAGCCAGTGGAATACTTTCATCACAGGTTGCAGATCGGTCATGCCAGCCAGGATGAACACCGCCGTCATCACACCCAGCACCGCTATCAGTACCAGAGTCGAGTTGGTGCTCTGCGGCGGCGCTGCAGAGGTGTGATCAGTCTGGGGATTGTGCGTCTCTGTCATCGTTACATTGCCCTTGACCGCGGGACAGCGGCTGCCAAAAGTGAATCAAACAACAGCAATTTCGACCATTGCGGCCGATACGAGTGCCAGCGAAACACTCTAACGAGCATCCGTGGCCGACCGCATCCTACACCAAAAGGTCACGAAATCTGCCGTATGAATCTCCGCCGAGCAGCGATCAGTCGATGGATAATTGGATACAAACCTGCTAACGTTAGGAAAAACCGGAAATTTGTAGAACACATGCACTCTGTATGGGACAACGCTGTTTCATCCCCGTTTCATAAACCCGCCCCAGCGACCGCGGAGGAAGAGGCCTACGGCTACATTTTGACGCGGATCCGTAAGGGTGAATACCACCCCGGTGACCGACTCAAAGCCGAGGAGCTTGCCACCGCGATCGGCATGAGCCGAATGCCCGTGCGTGAGGCGTTCCGCCGTCTTGCCACGGAAGGTCTGCTAAGCATGCGTCCCAATCGCGGGGCGGTCGTAGCGGTCCTGACACGTGAGGATGTTCAGGAGATCTTCGAGATACGGTCGGTACTTGAGGGGCTGGCCATACGCCTCGCCACACCCAATGTGGACGACGCGGCATTGTCCAATCTGACTGTCCTGCTCGATTGGATGCAACAAGCTATGGACGCCGCCAAACTCGAGCAATGGCTGAGTCGGCATCGACAGTTTCACGAATACTTGTGCAGCCTAAGCCAGCGACCCCGTTTGCTGCATCAAATTGCCGGTTTGCATACGGCGGTGGAACCCTACGTAAGGATGTGGTTTGTCCATATCCAGCGTCCCATGAGTGTTCGCAGCGAGCACGAAGAAGTCATTGCCGCTATCCGCAGCCGGGATGTCGATCGTGCGGAAGCCGTCATGAAGAACCATATCATCACCACTGCGCCAGAACTGGCACCTTATTTGACGAGAGGTTCAGAACCTCACGCAACGGACGCGTTGTGATTACGACTGGTCCTGTCGTTCAAGTTCAAGCTGGCGCTAAGACGCGCTACCCTACAGACGCGCTACCCTACAGACGCGCTACCCTATGCGATCATACTTGCCGTATTTTTTCTCCAGGATACCTTGAACAAAACCCCATATCGTCGTCAACGTCAAGTAATAGAGTGCCACCACGGCATATAATTCGAATACTTTAAATGTAACCGAGGTCAATGTTTCGGTAGTAAACAAAAGCTCCGGGACTCCAATCACACTCAGCAGCGATGTATTTTTTAACATTAAATTAAATTGGTTGCCGATCGGCGGAATAACAAAACGCGCTGCCTGAGGCAGTACAATGTAACGCATAATCTGCCAGTAGGAAAATCCTATAGACCGGCCCGCTTCAACCTGCCCTTTTGGAATACCATCGATGCCCGCCCGTACGATTTCGGCCATGTATGCGCCTTCATGCAAACTCAGCGCGACAATGCCAGCCTGGATATTTCCTGGAATTGTAATTATCCCCAAATCGATGTCATGAAATCTAAAAATATTAGCGGCCGCCAACGCCGTATAAAAAAATATAATTTGAACCAGTAATGGTATACCGCGGAAAAGCCATATATAAAACCGCATCGTGACATCTAACAGCTTGAATGAAGAGACCCGAGCCAATGCCACGAAAGTCCCAATCAATATACCCGCCACCTCCGACATTATCGAAATAGTAATAGTTAGAACGAGTCCATATAAATAAGCAGAACTGGGGTAAACGAGATAATCTATAAAGGAATGCCAGTCGAAATTCACGTATTCGCCTCCGCAACCACCCGATACCGGCTCCGCCTTTTACACGGCCCGGCACCGTACATTTCACGACTGCCACACACCGCACCACAGCACATATTCGACCAGCAACACATAGGAAAAGCGGGTGGCGAAAAGGCAGTGCTGCTCAAATCACCAACCCGCTTGCAAAGGTTCATGTAATAATGATCACCTCGTGGCCGAAGGCGGTCATTTTTGCAAAGCGTCGCCCTTTAAATTCCATTTTTCAAGGATCTTCATATAGGTTCCGTCCTGCCGCATCTCTTGCAACGCCTGGCTAATGGCATCGCGGAGCGCAGACTCATCCTTACGAATACCGATACCCGTCAGAATCCGATGGAATGGCGGTCCAGCGAGTGCAAATGTCTTGGGTGCTTTCTTAATGTAATACGCCGAACTTTCCAGCGTGGTACCATAAGCATCAACTTGATTGATGCGCAGTTGCTCCAATGCATCCGTATCCCTTGGAAATACGACTATGCTCATCGGCTTCTTGCCACTTTTCTTGAATTCTTCATTTTTCTTTTCGAGTATAGACCTTACGGTCGTGCCGTTTTCCACAGCGACCTTCTTGCCGGATAAACTGTCCAGACCATTGATATGCTCGGGATTGCCATAAGCAACCAGTACCGCTTCGCTGGAATCCATATAGTCGACGAAATCGAGAACCTTCCGTCTGGCCGGCTTATCAAATAGCTGTGACAGTATAGCGTCGCAGTGACGCGCCAAAAGCGCTGGAATAATACCGGCGAACGGAACATTTATCCACTTGGCTTTGAGACCCATCCGTTTGGCTATTTCGTTACCAATATCGACGTCCGACCCAATTGGGTTGTTATTCTGGTCGTAGTATTCGAGTGGTGGTGATGCAATATCGGAGCAAAAAGTCACTACACCCTTCTGCTTCAGTTCAGGTGGAGCGTTCACAGTTGCTGCCGATGCTAGGTTATAAGTCGCGCCAACAATCGCAATAGCTGCGACTGTACCGAGTATCGTTGTTAACGAGAAGCTCTTGCGATTACTCATGATCTATTTACTCCTCCACTGCCGTAGGTTGGTATTGCGATTTATCGATAGCCCGTTGCATTTTCTAACTCGATGCCCTCACACCGGCACTATTAACGAGCTGACGATAAACCGTCGCCGGTCAACATTGCATCGATAGTCACAATTGTGTTTGCGAAAGTGGAACGAAATACAAGGATTATTGGATCCAATTTATAACATGCTAAGACATGACCCGCAAGGGCGAAGTCCTGCGGGTCAACTTATGGTTACAGCCATAATTATCGGTTGTCAGGAATCCGCTTGCCGGACCACCCTATCCGCTTGAGGCAACTTCGCTCGCCAGGCTTGCGTCCGCTGCCGCCGCGGCAAACGGACCCACCCTTTGCAGAGCCATCACGGGCCGCCGCCAACGCCCGCCCGCTCGGTCCGAATCAGTGTTTAGGCGGCTGCCAACGCAGAAAGCGCAATAATGCAGCGTTAAACTCCTCTGGTCGCTGCAGAAACGCGAAGTGGCTCACGCCGGGTAGTATCAACTCTTCCGCGCCGGGAATGTGATGAAACATGAAATCCGTGTTGCCCCGCTTGATTGCTTCATCGTGATCTGCGTCGACAATCCAGGTTGGCACCCTGATGTGGCCTAGCTGATCCACCGTGAAGTTCGGCTCGCTGGCCCACATGTGGGAGATGTTGTCCAGGAACGCCTTGAACTGATCCGGCGTCGGCGACAATTGCCTGTACTCGCGTTCGGCGCGTTTGACGTAGGCGGTGAAAACCGGGCTTTTACTGATGTCCTTGACACCCGACGGATCCGAATTCGCAGCAAAGGCAAACAGCTTGGTCAAACGCGCGGGGTGGTGAATCGCGATATCCAGCCCAATGATGGCCCCGTCGCTCCAACCGATCAGAGCGGCCTTCTTGATGTGCAGATAATCCATCAGTGCGAGCACATCAGATGACATCAGATCGTAACTGATGGGCGCGCTGGTCCGCGTGCTGCGGCCATGGCCCCGACTGTCGAGCACTACAACCTTATGGTGTTTGGCCAGCACGGGGACCTGAAGCCCCCAGTAATTGGCGTTGGCTAAGCCGCCGTGCACCATGATCACCGGCGAGCCGTGGCCGAACACGGCATACCAGAGCTTGATGCCATTGACCCGGGCAGTACCGCTACGCTCCGCTTTAGGCAGTGTCGGCGTTGGCGGCAACCGCTGCCAAGAGTATTCAGCCAAAACCGGCAGCGCAAGTGCAAACAACAACAGACCGACAACACATTTCACTCGGTGGATCATTTTTCTCCCCGCCTCACTTGAACGAAAGTTGGACGTACAACAGCAAGAATAGTATCGCTCGTGGCGCATGCCACACTGGTGTCGGCTGTCGGTGTTCAGTGCACGGTTCAATGAGGCCGCGGCTGAATGCCGCGGATTACCATCCTCACGCGTGACACTGACGCATCGAGTTCCGCGGCTTCAATGAGGCCGCGGCTGAATGCCGCGGATTACCCTATGAAGGACTCAAACTCGGCGGTATGAATGGGCCGCTTCAATGAGGCCGCGGCTGAATGCCGCGGATTACCACTCCATACCGAGCACCACCAAAATACGGCCAATGCTTCAATGAGGCCGCGGCTGAATGCCGCGGATTACGTGGTTCAGCCGGAGTGGCTGTGAAATCCGACTGGAGGGCTTCAATGAGGCCGCGGCTGAATGCCGCGGATTACAGGACCGAGGACTGACGACGGCGAAGCGCCATCAGTAAGCTTCAATGAGGCCGCGGCTGAATGCCGCGGATTACCAAGATTCAAGAAGCGTGGCTATCCTACAACGCGCTTGCTTCAATGAGGCCGCGGCTGAATGCCGCGGATTACAACGCACCTAGTAATCCGGCGTCCCATAGCGAACGAGCTTCAATGAGGCCGCGGCTGAATGCCGCGGATTACAGGTAGCAACTAAGCCGATTACCGGAGGCTTCTTGCTGCTTCAATGAGGCCGCGGCTGAATGCCGCGGATTACTTGGTGCTCTTGTCTATTTGATAGACAAAAGACTCGCTGCTTCAATGAGGCCGCGGCTGAATGCCGCGGATTACCGGGAAAACCCGCAACATTTCCGCCTGCTGCTGCAGCTTCAATGAGGCCGCGGCTGAATGCCGCGGATTACGTGTGCATGTGCGGGGTGGTGGCGCCGGGCTACGCGCTTCAATGAGGCCGCGGCTGAATGCCGCGGATTACGGATTACGTCGATCCTCGTCTCGAATCCCACGTTAGATCGCTTCAATGAGGCCGCGGCTGAATGCCGCGGATTACTGGTCGGTGCATCGGTATCGCGTGGCAGTGGTCCCGCTTCAATGAGGCCGCGGCTGAATGCCGCGGATTACACCCAGGCCATGGGCGTCAGGCTAGGGGCTTTTTGGCTTCAATGAGGCCGCGGCTGAATGCCGCGGATTACCTCTGACGTTGCTGATGCTGTTGCTGCCGACTAATTTCAGCTTCAATGAGGCCGCGGCTGAATGCCGCGGATTACCTATCTGCTACTCGCATTGCTGCGCACTATGATGCCAAGCTTCAATGAGGCCGCGGCTGAATGCCGCGGATTACGCGGCAGGCGGTGGCTGATGGGTCACGGCCGGCTTCAATGAGGCCGCGGCTGAATGCCGCGGATTACCAAATGGCCCCGATGGGGAAGGCTGAGTATATCTATAATGCTTCAATGAGGCCGCGGCTGAATGCCCGGATTACGGCTGGCGCCTGCCTTGCATTGCAACCGCTATTGAGCGCTTCAATGAGGCCGCGGCTGAACGCCCGCGGATTACCTCGCCACGCAGCGGAAAACCCAGACGATCAACCGATAGCTTCAATGAGGCCGCGGCTGAATGCCGCGGATTACGTCGTGAGGTGAGCTTATCCATGCCCCTATTAAAAACCGCTTCAATGAGGCCGCGGCTGAATGCCGCGAAATACAACATGGCGGTCTGCGTCGGTGGTTTGGATCAGACTGCTTCATCGGCAGTGGCTGAATGCCGCGGATTACAAGTAAACTCCCATTTATTTCGCCGAGATAGGAATTTGCTTCAATGAGGCCGCGGCTGAATGCCGCGGATTACGCAGTAGGCAGCAGCGATTCGCCAGGGCGCAATGTCGCTTCAATGAGGCCGCGGCTGAATGCCGCGGATTACACTGGTTACGCCCGACCCTACGGCTGGCAATCTCGTGCTTCAATGAGGCCGCGGCTGAATGCCGCGGATTACATCCCGTATTGGTCCCTAAATGCCAGGTATGATGCTTCAATGAGGCCGCGGCTGAATGCCGCGGATTACATTGCTTTCAAATATGCCATCCAGTCCCGCTTCAACGAGGCCGCGGCTGAATGCCGCGGATCACACCAAATAGCAGGCGTCCCAACAAACTCGTGATTACAGCTTCAATGAGGCCGCGGCTGAATGCCGCGGATTACGCGACCTCGACGTGTTATAGCACGCAGATAGCGAGCTTCAATGAGGCCGCGGCTGAATGCCGCGGATTACTCAGACGGCGCGATGACGGTGACCGACCCAGCAAGCTTCAATGAGGCCGCGGCTGAATGCCGCGGATTACGCTTGATGTGCGTCAGCCGGGTTATCGAGAGACTACATGCTTCAATGAGGCCGCGGCTGAATGCCGCGGATTATCTCGGCAGTATTCCGGGTAAACATCATCGGCAATCCGAGGCTTCAATGAGGCCGCGGCCTGAATGCCGCGGATTACCCGCCGGGGGGTCGAAACAACCGGCCGTGGAGTGCTTCAATGAGGCCGCGGCTGAATGCCGCGGATTACACGGCCTCGAATACGGCGACGGACTCATGAGGCAGACGCTTCCGACGAGGCCGCGGCTGAATGCCGCGATTACGCGTTCTTGCGCGCAACAAGCTGTCGGCCGTGCTGCACAGCTTTACGGAATAGGCCGCGGCTGAATGCCGCGGATTACGAGATCATTCAGCGAACGCAGATTGCAGCCAGGTGATGCCTTCCATGAGGCCGCGGCTGAATGCCGCGGATTACATGTTGCCCCGCATGAATTCAGACTCGCACGAGTCGTCCGTGCTTCAATGAGGCCGCGGCTCAATGCCGCGGATAACTGCTCTAAGACGCATGCGAACGACCTTAGCTGACAGCTTCAATGAGGCCGCGGCTGAATGCCGCGGATAACGCGGGGAATGTCGAACTCGATGTCGGCGCGGTGCGGAGCTTCAATGAGGCCGCGGCTGAATGCCGCGGATAACCATCCAGCCACGATTTCCGACTATCTGCTCGCGTAATGAAGCTTCAATGAGGCCGCGGCTGAATGCCGCGGATAACAGCGCGCTAGGGCCTCGTTCCTCGAAAGGATGGCTATGCTTCAATGAGGCCGCGGCTGAATGCCGCGGATAACGCGATCGGCTTCTCGTGCAGCACGCGATACAGCGGCTTCAATGAGGCCGCGGCTGAATGCCGCGGATAACCGCCGGATGCATCTGGGGTATCCGCTGTAGCTGCATTGCTTCAATGAGGCCGCGGCTGAATGCCGCGGATAACAAGCTAAGCCGCAATGCTCATTGGCCGAGTCGTCCATTGCTTCAATGAGGCCGCGGCTGAATGCCGCGGATAACCAGCGATCGCGCGTCGATCATTCAGCGCCCGGCTCTAGCTTCAATGAGGCCGCGGCTGAATGCCGCGGATAACAATGATGGCGTTGAGGTACACAGCGTAGTCTGCTGCTTCAATGAGGCCGCGGCTGAATGCCGCGGATAACGCGAAGTGCGATGAAGAGACACAGAGATGGATGCATCAGGCTTCAATGAGGCCGCGGCTGAATGCCGCGGATAACCGGGTCGAAGAAATCTCATTGACAGGAGTCCATATTTGGTGGCTTCAATGAGGCCGCGGCTGAATGCCGCGGATAACCTCGGTGAGAACCAGAGCACGAGCTGGTCGCAAGGGAATGGCTTCAATGAGGCCGCGGCTGAATGCCGCGGATTACGGGTCAAAATAATCCAGAAGTACGGGCGTATTGTCGACGCTTCA
>CAVQMB010000014.1:0-83274 GCA_963713445.1 uncultured Gammaproteobacteria bacterium
GTGGGTGGCTGCCACGGCGCCGCGTAGTAATCCGCGGCATTGAGCGCGGCCTCATTGAAGCGTGTTTACGACCATCGAGGACTACACCTTTGTGGTCGTAATCCGCGGCATTCAGCCGCGGCCTCATTGAAGCGATTCGAGTAATCAATTGTGTGTTGCCGGTAAAGTATCCGCGGCATTCAGCCGCGGCCTCATTGAAGCATCGTGATTGTGATGCTTCTGGCGTTTTTGGTTGTTTGCTGCATTCAGCCGCGGCCTCATTGAAGCTCGCTGGCATGGCTCCGGTAGCAATGGCTCGACACGTACTTGTTATTCAGCCGCGGCCTCATTGAAGCCCGCTCTATGGCCGCTTACCGTTGCACGGGCCGCCGTAATCCCGCGGCATTCAGCCGCGGCCTCATTGAAGCATTACGGGAAAACCCGGGTGCGGGTAAGACGCTAATTAGTAATCGCGGCATTCAGCCGCGGCCTCATTGGAGCAGTGATGACTAAGAGCGGCTCATGAGTGATGCTGAGTAATCCGCGGCATTCAGCCGCGGCCTCATTGAAGCCAGATGTCGTGCAAGTCCGATTCGCTAGCGATTTCTGGTAATCCGCGGCATTCAGCCGCGGCCTCATTGAAGCCCGTCGGCTGGCCCAGTTCATGCGCCGACCGCGCACGGTACCCCGCGGCATTCAGCCGCGGCCTCATTGAAGTGGTGGTACCGCCGTGGCCAGTGCTGGGACGTGCGCGACGTAATCCGCGGCATTCAGCCGCGGCCTCATTGAGCAACCCGGAACGTACGCACCCCTTGACTGTGGATCTTCGTAATCCGCGGCATTACGTGCGGCCTCATTGAAGCATAGTTGCAACGGTGAGTGGTGCCATGCGACGTGGATGTAATCCGCGGACATTCAGCCGCGGCCTCATTGAAGCGTGCTCGGCAGCTCGGCCGCGGTATCGGAGTAATCCGCGGCATTCAGCCGCGGCCTCATTGAAGCGTATGAGGGATGCCGCGTACCAGCGTAAGGTCGCCAGTAATCCGCGGCATTCAGCCGCGGCCTCATTGAAGCATTTCTTGACCCTCCGGTATTCACCATGTTGACCGACGTAGTCGCGGCATTCAGCCGCGGCCTCATTGAAGCCCTCTGGGCACACAGCATCGCCTCTCAAGTCACCACGGTATCTGTGGCATTCAGCCGCGGCCTCATTGAAGCATCCGCGCCATCGTCCGCTGCAACGCTGCTCCTTCGTAATCCGCGGCATTCAGCCGCGGCCTCATTGGAGCCTTCGCCAGGGCGTAGAAGCTACTGTCCGTGAATCCGGCACATCCTCAGACGCGGCCTCATCTCGAAGCGCTTCCAGATGCGGTGGCCTACGTCGCCAATTCCTGTAATCCGCGGCATTCAGCCGCGGCCTCATTGAAGCCTTGCGCTTGCCGTTCGATTTCACGACGGCTCTGAGCGCGGCATTCAGCCGCGGCCTCATTGAAGCAAATGAACGGAAAGGGATACGGCACGGACGCAGAAACGTAATCCGCGGTATTCAGCCGTGGCCTCATTGAAGCGTTGCGTCCGGGGTCCTATTTAGGGGCGCTTATCAGAAATCGCGGCATTCAGCCGCGGCCTCATTGAAGCGTTGATGGCGCTGATGCGGGTCAGGTCGCCACGCTCGGTACCGCATTCAGCCGCGGCCTCATTGAAGCAACCACGCCCGTCGCCACGATCCCTAAATCGATTTTGTCTGCTGCATTCAGCCGCGGCCTCATTGAAGCCGGCATTTCTGCCGTAATTACCGTGTCGATATCGTCTAAGTAATCCGCCGACATCGTCAGCCGCGGCCTCATTGAAGGCCGTTGGTGTCGTGATCAGCGGGTTCGGCGGCCGCGGTAATCCGCGGCATTCAGCGGTGCCCTCATTGAAGCACCATTTTATTAGCTTTGCTTCCTTGCCGATACGTAATCCGCGGCATTCAGCCGCGGCCTCATTGAAGCCGTCCCAGGTTGAGACGCACACATATCCACACACGCAGGTAATCGCGGCACATTCAGCCGCGGCTCATTTGAAGCACGCGCCAGCGGTGCATCTCCTCGATTTCCCCGGAACGGGTAGTCCGCGGCATTCAGCCTCATTGAACACCGTCGTTGCCTGCGACGGGCGCGTTAGTTAGGTTGGCAACCGCTGGCATTCAGCCGCGGCCTCATTGAAGCCGCTTCAGCGTGAACCGAGGGGCGGGCTTTCTTCTGCTTGTAATCCGCGGCATTCAGCCGCGGCCTCATTGAAGCCTGATGGAACTTGATGATGGTCTTGGTGGTGCCATGCGTAATCCGCGGCATTCAGCCGCGGCCTCATTGAAGCGGCTGATTGTGGCTAACGATCTGCTGAGCTAGTAATCCGCGGCATTCAGCCGCGGCCTCATTGAAGCGTTTTGCGTGCCGAGACTCAGACTTCCTCGCCGAGGCAACCGCGGCATTCAGCCGCGGCCTCATTGGAGCGCCTGGCGCGGCTGACGCTCGTCCGTGTAATTCGTGGCAGCCGCGGCCTCATTGAAGCACGCCACCCAGGATGATTGACATGATCGAGTTGTCGGCGTAAATCCGCGGCATTCAAGCCCGCGGCCTCATTGAAGCGTAAGGGTGGGAGCTGTAATTCTGCCACCGCGGCATTCAGCCGCGGCCTCATTGAAGCGTCCTCAGGAGGCGTGATCAAGTGGCCGACGCCTATGGATCCGCGGGGATCCGCCTCATTGAAGCCTACCAACAACAGGCTGCGCGACTACATCAGGGTACCGTGGCATATTTAGTGCGGCCTCATTGTAGCGTAGAGTGGGGTTGCCGACCCCGTAGGGATCAAAGTAATCCGCGGCATTCAGCCGCTGCTCAAGCTTACATTGCCCATTGACAAGCACAGACCCATCAGGGTGTTCTTGCGGCATCTCATTGAAGCGGCGTGGTGACTGCGGTAAAGGTCATTAGCTCGGCGGTAATCCGCGGCATTCAGCCGCGGCCTCATTGAAGCTGTGGCGGACCGTTTCGGGCTCAGTATCTACCAAGCCTCATGTAATCCGCGGCATTCAGCCGCGGCCTCATTGAAGCTTGTGGTGATCGAGGTAGAAAGATGATTCGTGTCTTAAGGTGTAATCCGCGGCATTTATCGAAGCATGGTACGTATCTACTCTCAAGTTTCTGTATCTGTGACATCTGCTCATTGAAGCCTCGTAATAACTGTCCTATTGGACAGCCATCGAGTTGTAATCCGCGGCATTCAGCCGCGGCCTCATTGAAGCCAGACGGCTCGTGCGAGTCGGCTTCAGAGCTCATGGTATGTAATCCGCGGCATTCAGCCGCGGCCTCATCAAAGCAGCGCACCTTTTTCTTTGAACGCGTACCACGGATCCATAGGGTAACTGCATTCAGCCGCGGCCTCATTGAGCTTCTGTCCACCTGCTCAGGCACGCCCCATGCGGTCGTAATCCGCGGCATTCAGCCGCGGCCTCATTGAAGCTGCGATCTATGGCTATGACCGGCACTGAGGTGTCGTAATCCGCGGCATTCAGCCGCGGCCTCATTGAAGCTGCAGCACGGCCCATGGGTCATGCTGAGCGCGCCGGTCGGTAATCCGCGGCATTCAGCCGCGGCCTCATTGAAGCCATCGAGCCTCAGCACCTGACGACGAGATCGAGGCCGTCGTGTAATCGCGGCATTCAGCCGCGGCCTCATTGAAGCAGTACACATAGAAATTATTTCAACCGTTATTTCAAAAAGTAATCCGCGGCATTCAGCCGCGGCCTCATTGAAGCCTGAATTCCCACATGATGCCAACTCCGCGTCGCAGGCGTCAGTAATCCGCGGCATTCAGCCGCGGCCTCATCGAGAGCCGCTTGGTCTCTCGTAACCTGCTGAACTACACCGGCAGTACGTAATCCCGCGGCATTCAGCCGCGGCCTCATTGAAGCGCTAAATCTGATCCAAATTTCGGTGAATCCTGTCGTGAAGTAATCCGCGGCATTCAGCCGCGGCCTCATTGAAGCTCTCGCTTGGTGATTTAAATATAACTCACCTTAGAGTAATCCCGCGGCATCCAGCCGCGGCCTCATTGAAGCGGGTCGTCAAGGATGAAATACGGCGGCGTTCCAGCTCGTAATCCGCGGCATTCAGCCGCGGCTCATTGAAGCCGAGAAGACCTTGGATCAACTTACCCAGTCTCCCCAATCTGAATTTCCAGCCGCGGCCTCATTGAAGTAAAGTCCGCCCGGGCTACCTGTCCGGCTGTTTCTCTGTAATCCGCGGCATTCAGCCGCGGCCTCATTGGAACCAGCCGGGCAATAGAAGCAGTGGCCGTTATTTGCCGCGTAAATCCGCGGCATTCAGCCGCGGCCTCATTGAAGCCGCAGCAGCGTGGAATCCTTGAATCGCCGCTCGCCGGTAATCCGCGGCATTCAGCCGCGGCCTCATTCGCGGACGTCTCATAAGCGCATGCTCGATCAGTCCGCGTAATCCGCGGCATCCAGCCGCTGCCTCATTTGAGCGCTCGGGTCGCCTTACTGATACTCCGCGATGTCCTCTGAGTAATCCGCGGCTGAATGCCGCGGATTACTCAAGGACATCGCGGATACGGTCAAGGCGACCCAGGCGCTTCAATGAGGCCGCGGCTGAATGCCGCGGATTACGCGGAACGATCGAGCATGCGCTTATCAAGACGTAGCTTCAATGAGGCCGCGGCTGAATGCCGCGGATAACCGGCGAGCGGCGATTCAAGGATTCCACGCTGCGCGGCTTCAATGAGGCCGCGGCTGAATGCCGCGGATTACACGGCGAATAACGGCCACTCCTGACATTGCCCAGGACGCTTCAATGAGGCCGCGGCTGAATGCCGCGGATTACAGAGAAACGGCCCGAGCAGGACCGCGGGCATAGCTCTGCTTCAATGAGGCCGCGGCTGAATGCCGCGGATAACTGGGGAGACCTGGCATAAGTCACCGCTGCCCGGCTTCAATGAGGCCGCGGCTGAATGCCGCGGATTACGGACTGGAGCGCCGCAGTATTTCACCTTGACGACCCGCTTCAATGAGGCCGCGGCTGAATGCCGCGGATTACTCAAGGGGAGTTATATTTCAATCACTAACAGGAAGCTTCAATGAGGCCGCGGCTGAATGCCGCGGATTACCTTCGCGACGTTTCGCCGTAATTCATGCGCGATTTCACGGCTTCAATGAGGCCGCGGCTGAATGCCGCGGATTACGGTATGGGATGTGATCAGCAAGGTGCATACCAAGGGGCTTCAATGAGGCCGCGGCTGAATGCCGCGGATTACTGACGCCTGCACGCTGATTATGCCACCGAGGGAATGGCTTCAATGAGGCCGCGGCTGAATGCCGCGGATAACCATCGGGAAATTGCGGCAATTTCGACGGTGTCAGGTGCTTCAATGAGGCCGCGGCTTGAATGCCGCGGATAACACATGGCGACTACCAAGCAGATTCACACGGCATTCATTGGGCTTCAATGAGGCCGCGGCTGAAAGCCGCGGATTACCGGGCTAGACACATATATGAACCGGATGGCCTGGGCTTCAATGAGGCCGCGGCTGAAAGCCGCGGATAACGGCGGCTGCTGTGGCCTGGTGGTCACTGACAGGTTCCGCGCTTCAATATGAGGCCGCGGCTGAATGCCGCGGATTACACCGTAATCGGGGCGTGCCTGAGCAGGTCAAGAAGTGGCTTCAATGAGGCCGCGGCTGAATGCCGCGGATAACCCACGGATCCGTAGTACGCGCTCGACAAAAGGTGTTGCTGCTTCAATGAGGCCGCGGCTGAATGCCGCGGATAACAAACCGACGCCCGTTCGTATAAGCGTCCAGAGCACCGTCCAGCTTCAATGAGGCCGCGGCTGAAAGCCGCGGATTACCTGCTCGATGGCTGTCCAGTAGGTACAGTTATCGCGTAAGTTGCTTCAATGAGGCCGCGGCTGAATGCCGCGGATAACAACAGCAGAAATCACGTTCGACGTCGGGGTACGTACCAGCTTCAATGAGGCCGCGGCTGAATGCCGCGGATCACCAGCGCGAGCACGGCAGCTTACCGCGCGTCACAGCTTCAATGAGGCCGCGGCTGAATGCCGCGGATTACCCGCTTGATAGCTTCCTGAAGCTGCGCCGAACTCATCTTCAGCTTCAATGAGGCCGCGGCTGAATGCCGCGGATTACAGCCGAGCTGATGGCCTTGCGCAGTCGCCACGCCGCTTCAATGAGGCCGCGGCTGAATGCCGCGGATGACGCTCCTGATCTGAAGCCTGTCAATGGCAATGCCAGCTTCAATGAGGCCGCGGCTGAATGCCGCGGATTACCTGCATCCTAAATTGGTCGGCAACCCCGGCTCTACGCGCTTCAATGAGGCCGCGGCTGAATGCCGCGGATTACCTGACAGTCCGCCGCGTGCCAAGATACCTTCGCGCTTCAATGAGGCCGCGGCTGAATGCCGCGGATAACGCTGACGGCATTACGTCTGATCACGCATCCTGACGCTTCAATGAGGCCGCGGCTGAATGCCGCGGATAACCCAGGATGCGCATAGGCACGCTTACAGCTGCCCACTACCTGTGCTTCAATGAGGCCGCGGCTGAATGCCGCGGATTACGCCGTCGGCTCAGGTCTGACTGATCGTGTTGGGCTGTTGCGGGCTTCAATGAGGCCGCGGCTGAATGCCGCGGATTACACCGGGCAATGGGACATCGTACACGTCACATAGTACCAGTGCTTCAATGAGGCCGCGGCTGAATGCCGCGGATAACACTCAGCCGAGCGAACGCACCGTCGCTCGCGTCCAGTATGCTTCAATGAGGCCGCGGCTGAATGCCGCGGATTACCCGTCAGATCCTGGCCAGTCGTCACCAGACATTGCCGCTTCAATGAGGCCGCGGCTGAATGCCGCGGATTACGCACGGCGATCACCGAGACCATCGTCGGTTCCGAGCAGGCTTCAATGAGGCCGCGGCTGAATGCCGCGGATTACTCCAGGCGAAAGCCGCAGCTCAGTTTCGACGCTCACTCGGCTTCAATGAGGCCGCGGCTGAATGCCGCGGATTACCAACCATAGACGATCAGCCCAGTCGCAGGGAATGACAGGCTTCAATGAGGCCGCGGCTGAATGCCGCGGATTACTCGTGCCAGGCTGAAGTTATAATGCACCTCTTCACACCGCTTCAATGAGGCCGCGGCTGAATGCCGCGGATTACCTCCCGCGCCGAATCGTGTGCCGTGTGGTACCGGTGGCACGGCTTCAATGAGGCCGCGGCTGAATGCCGCGGATTACCGCTTAAGGCCAATTGAACTGACGAATGGCTACGGTGCAAATAAAGTGCTTCAATGAGGCCGCGGCTGAATGCCGCGGATTACCGTTGCCCGCGCCCGACTTGGATTCTGCGACGTGCAACGGGCTTCAATGAGGCCGCGGCTGAATGCCGCGGATTACATTGCCGTTCGACAACGCTAATCAGAGTCATCTATCCGCTTCAATGAGGCCGCGGCTGAATGCCGCGGATTACCAAATGGATTGCAGCCGATCCATTGACAACACGGATGGCTGCTTCAATGAGGCCGCGGCTGAATGCCGCGGATTACTGAGCGATGAGCGGGCTGAGCCGCATCAGTCGACATCAACGCTTCAATGAGGCCGCGGCTGAATGCCGCGGATTACAACCCCGCGCCCTGAACACGGACCTACGGACGCGGCGCTTCAATGAGGCCGCGGCTGAATGCCGCGGATTACGTTTCCGCGTCGGTGCGGTAGCCCTTGCCGTTCATTCGCTTCAATGAGGCCGCGGCTGAATGCCGCGGATTACTAGAGCCGTCAAGTGAAATCGACCGGCAAGCGCAAGCTTCAATGAGGCCGCGGCTGAATGCCGCGGATTACACGGAATTGTAGACGGAGGCCAACTCATCTGGAAATGCTTCAATGAGGCCGCGGCTGAATGCCGCGGATTACGCAAGAGGCGGGTAGCGCCCGCGCCCTGGCGAAGGCTTCAATGAGGCCGCGGCTGAATGCCGCGGATTACGAGGAGCAGGCGTTGCGCGACGTTGGCCCGGATGCTTCAATGAGGCCGCGGCTGAATGCCGCGGATTACCTGTGCATCTTGAGAGACGATGCAGTACGAGTCCCAGTGCTTCAATGAGGCCGCGGCTGAATGCCGCGGATTACGTGGTCGACATCGGTGGAAGACCAGGGTCAAGCGCCGATCAGGGCTTCAATGAGGCCGCGGCTGAATGCCGCGGATTACTGTCGATCCAAACAGCTCGGTCTACGGCGGTCCGCTCAGGCTTCAATGAGGCCGCGGCTGAATGCCGCGGATTACTCGATATATGTCGGCAGACTAAGATGGCCAAATACCACGCTTCAATGAGGCCGCGGCTGAATGCCGCGGATTACACTCGGCTTCGCATGGCCCGCACCGATGCAGTCCAGGCTTCAATGAGGCCGCGGCTGAATGCCGCGGATTACATGATCGAAGCCACGATCGCTGCCGTTCACCGGGTCGCTTCAATGAGGCCGCGGCTGAATGCCGCGGATTACATCGAAGCCACGTATCAGGCGATCACAGGCGGCATGTTTGCTTCAATGAGGCCGCGGCTGAATGCCGCGGATTACTGCGCGTCGACGCCGGCAAACACTGCCCGCCGCCGGGCTTCAATGAGGCCGCGGCTGAATGCCGCGGATTACCGTCGACCTAGCGCAATCGTGCTGAACGGCTGTCTACCGCTTCAATGAGGCCGCGGCTGAATGCCGCGGATTACCGCGACAGCTCATGCAATCTCGCCGGTCAGGCAGCGCTGCTTCAATGAGGCCGCGGCTGAATGCCGCGGATTACATAGACGCTGCACGCAACCGGAACAGCCTGAAATGCTTCAATGAGGCCGCGGCTGAATGCCGCGGATTACGGCGTCAACCCGTGCCAAGGCACGCGGCTATGCTGCTTCAATGAGGCCGCGGCTGAATGCCGCGGATTACTGTGTCAGCCATTGGCTACACGGAGCCACGAGTAGCTAAAGCTTCAATGAGGCCGCGGCTGAATGCCGCGGATTACAAAAGACCCAAGGACAGACGCAGTCGACAATACGATGCTTCAATGAGGCCGCGGCTGAATGCCGCGGATTACTTGTCACCGGTCAACGCTTGACATGAATTACGTCGAGTCGCTTCAATGAGGCCGCGGCTGAATGCCGCGGATTACGACGCTCAAGTCCGTCGTCAGTCCTGATGGTCGATCAGCTTCAATGAGGCCGCGGCTGAATGCCGCGGATTACCGACGCGGCGCCGTCGACAGCCACGTCGACCATGCTCAGCTTCAATGAGGCCGCGGCTGAATGCCGCGGATTACTCGAGCATCATGCCACGACAGGTCACCACGATCGCGCTTCAATGAGGCCGCGGCTGAATGCCGCGGATTACAGTCCAGAGGCCGCGTAAAGCAGACTCGCACGCAGTGATCGCTTCAATGAGGCCGCGGCTGAATGCCGCGGATTACGCCGGCGGTGGTCGGCACGAGCCGGTCGACTGTGCGTGCTTCAATGAGGCCGCGGCTGAATGCCGCGGATTACGGCAGCTGCAGATTCATGGCTGCTGATCCGGACGCCAGTCGCTTCAATGAGGCCGCGGCTGAATGCCGCGGATTACCGCAGAGATGATCTGACGGCACGTATCCGGCATGTCCGCTTCAATGAGGCCGCGGCTGAATGCCGCGGATTACAGCCCTCGCGTAACCATCTGAACCGCAAGAGCTTATGCGCCAAATCGCGAGCACTTGGCTGAATCTGACACACCGGAGTCGCCCACATACTATACGACGGCCGACACCAGAACAAAAATCCCTTGTTGTTAAACAGCTTACCTGTCCGCGAGCGCTGCCCGGGGGTGATGCCACCACCGCAGCGCTCGCGGCAGATAGGCAACGCATACGCCGGCAATACAAGGATAACTTCAGACAATCACCGGCTCCCGTTCGACCGGTTGAAAGTCTTTACCCAAACTCACAATCCGGGGTGTCACCTTATCAGCCATGCCGACATCCATGATAACGACGTGATCCTCTTCATGATGGATCAGTCCGTCAATCAATGCTACCAGTTCGGCGTGACGCTGACGGCTCATGCGACACTGGAATACTGACAGTTGCAGCCATTCGCCATAGCCGTGCATTAGCTTGAACAGGCGGCGCCAGCGGCGCTGGTCACGAATATCGTATGTGACAATGTAGAGATGCTCGTCCATGGCCATCACCGGGTGGTGAAATTGGGGTACTCATCGCAATTCGCCCAGCAGGTAACGCCCCAGTAACCGGGCCTGTAACTCCAATAGGCGGCGGTAACTGATACGGTAGCCGAACAGCGGATGGGTGACTTCGTGACCGAGCCGGCGTTCGAACGCCGCGATGAAACGCTTGCGGCCGTCATAGGTGAGCGCCACACTGCCGGCGGCGCTGAGGAAATCGGTGGGGCGCACCTCGCCGTTGTTGATCGCCTGGATCACGCTGGAATCGGCGATCAGCGGCCGGAACGGCTCCATCAGATCCAGCGCCAACGCCGGGCGACCATAGCGTGGCTGGTGATAGTAGCCCTGATAGGCGTCGAAGCCCACCGCAGTCAATGTTACGGTCCAGGCCCGTACCAACAGCGTGTAGGCAAACGACAGCAGCGCGTTGACCGGATCGGTCGGCGGACGGCGGTTGCGCTGATTGAAGTTGAAGCCGAATTCGCCCGGCCGATCGGACGGCTTCAGCAAATTGGCGAAACTTCCAAAATAGACCGCTGCCGCTGCGCCCTCGATACCCAGCAGCGTGGTCAGATTGGGCGCGCTGCGGGCCTGGCGTAAGCCAGTCTTGAGCCGATCGTAAACGATATCGCTGGCAAGCTCCGGATTTTTCCAATTGCGCCGCAAAAAGGTACGGCAGTTTTGCACCTTAGCCGCGACCAGGGAACGCGCAAGCCGCAAACAGCGCCGCGGATCGAATGCGGCCCGATACTGGGCCGCGCGCAGCTCGACGTTCTTGTGACCGGTGCCAACAGTGTGGCCCAGAAACCAGCCGCCATAGCTGTGCCAGCTCACTGGAATTTCCCGGCGCATCAGCTCGTGTAGCGTCGGAGTGGTGACATAAACATTGCCGATCAGTACCAGTTGCGACGTCTCGATAAGGCGTGCAGTCGCCACCTTCTCGTCTTCCACCGACACTTCCAGGGTCTCGCCTTTCTTAGCCACCTTGGCACTGTGGCTCTGCACGTAAAGCGGCAGTGCCTCGGTATGACTCACCGCCAGTGGCCGCGGGCTGGCCTGGCTGCGGGCCAGGAAGTTGACCTCGTCGGGCAGGCACAAGCCCACCAGCGAACAGCGGGGACACTTGGGGCTGTCGACCAGAGGCTGCGGCAACTGGCCTCCGGCGGCGATCAGCCGCAGCCCGGCTATGGCGTTGCGGGTCAGCTCGATCAACGCCTCATCGAAGGTCACCGTCACCCGCTCACGGCTGGCGGCGTAATAGATGATGCCCTCGTCACAGAGATATCCATGCTCGCGCAGGATCAGGCCCTGCACGCAGAGCTGGACCCGCTCCGGATCGTACACGCCCGCGGCTCACGTGCGGCCGGCGGCCGCGCTTGTAATCCACCGGGGTGACGAAGCCGCCGGTGCCTTCGATCAGATCGAGCCGGGCAATCAGACCGAGGCGGTTGGACGACAACGTGATCGAGCGGGCATGGATGTTCTCATCGGGATCGACCGTCTCCGGCCGCCGGCAGCCTGCCGCTGCGGCCGGTCCACCCGGCGGTGGGCATGGCGGCCCTCGACGGTATCGGCCGATGCCCGCCATTCGCCCTGTACCCACTCCAGATAGGCCAGCCGCGGACAATACTGATATTCGTTGACCATCCGCGCCGGCAGCAGCGGCATATCGTCGGAAAGATCGGGAAACGGCAGCGGCAGTTCGGATTGCTCACGTTTGTTGGAATCAGTCATGGCCAGGCTCCTCTCCTTGATGTGTTACAGACCCGGCCTGATAGCATCCTGCCTTGTCACATCAGAACGCGCGTCGGCCGAGCCGGTCTATGTATCATCGTGAATCGGACGCACCATTTGGATTATATACGCCGATGCCGAGAGTTACCTCATTGATGGCGTTTAGGTTTCTAGTGCTGCGAGCGCCGTTCGGCGGATCGGGTGAGCGGCGCTACGGCTTGGCGATGTAGCGCACACCGGCTAGACCTTCAAAGTCGGAATCCTGGGTCCACAAGATTGCATCGTGCAGTCGTGCCGTCGCCAGAATGATCGAATCAGCGAGCGGCAAACGAAATTCAACCCCAAGTCGCGCTGCTTCCAGAGCGAGATCAGCGATTAGTTCCGCAACTTGTCCCTGGCGCATGTAGGCACTGGCTCGCAAAGCCACCGTGGAATCGCGCTGCTGTAATAGCCGTTTGAACACTTCATACAGAGTGATCGTCGGCACCACCAACTCGGTTGTGGCCTCAATCTAAAGTTTTGTGTAGGCCGCGATCCTCCGTGACACACACGGTATGAAGCTGCTGTGCCAATGCGATCTATTGCGCATCGCATGCGCTGATCCTCCGGGTGCCTGCCAACGCAAGCGCTGATTCCATACCTACGCTCTGTTCCAACGATCCGAGCAATTGAATTGCCTGCTGTCAAAGCCTCCGCGCTTGGGCAGGCGTGGCGCCGCCCTCCGGCGTAAAAGCCGCAAGCACGTTCAGGTATCCGTGCCGCCACAACGACGGGAGGCGCCAGTTCGTGTCATGGCTCAACAGCTCTCGTGCTTGCGCCGTTTTTTGGCGCTCGATCATGAAATACGCGACGACATTAACGTCAACGACGATCACGCGCGTCCCTCGCGTTTCGTCCGGTCCACGAACTTATCGGTCAGCTCAAAACGTCCCTTGAACGGCGTTGGCTCGTGCGATAGCAATGGACGAAACAGACCGAGACCGAAACTGCTGGAGTGCCCAAGCCGAAGTGGGCCACGTATAGCGGCATCGAACCGAAGCACGACCTGATAGCCGTAACGATCTCCTATATACGAACCAGGCGACCGTTGGGTGCGGGGAACGTGTGCCGCAACCCATGCCTTGTCCCCTACGGTTACCGCGACGCTGTTGTTTCTTAACAAACCGCGGGCTTCGAGTTCACGGTTAATTTGCGCTTCCACCGACTCGCGTAGACGCAGCTTCCCTTTACGCAGATGATGCCGGGGGGGTACGTAAGGGGTCAGCGATTCCCAGACTTTCGCAGATGCTTCATCAAAGCCGTGAGGTGGCGGCACGGCACGATCCAGCGGGATCAGCTTTACGCGCCACGTATCAGGTCCATTCCAGGCCCAAGCGAATTCCCGAGAGGCGGCGCGAAACATTGCGGCTTGCTCGTCCTCATCGAACGGAATCTGGTCGCGCCAAACCAGGAGGCGCGTGGGCCGGTCATCTTCGCACCATGCGAGGAATTCAGCATGTTGATGTGGCTCCTTGAGAGGCATCCCCATTGCATCCTTGCCGGTCACGTACTTTATGGCCTCACGAATATCAGCACTGGCACGGCTCCATGTCATCTTGGGATCGCCGGACTTTATATGGAGCAGCTTCTTGATGACTGTGCCGCGAAAACGCGAAGTGAGCCGCACGACTACTTGCCGTCTGGGTGACACATTCCAGCCGATCGCGAACTGAAGAAGATTGGTTTTTCGATGGTGAAGCCGTCTTTCCGGCCACTCGCGGACAGAGGGGCGTGATGGGCGAAGCGCATACATCACCTGCGCGCCTGGCGGCGTGGCCGGGTTGAGATTACCGGTCAACCCTTCAATCTGATCACGGCTGGCATCAGATCGAGGCACGAGGACAGGCACCGCGCCAGCACCCGCCAAACCCCTTTCCTCTTTCAGAGTGCAGTTCGGTTCTGGCGCATCGGTTGTAGTGCGTTCGATACGCGTGAAGGATTCCGCGCGACCAAAGTAGGTCATGCGCTCCAAACAGTGGTCAAGCGTCGCAAGGAGCGAATCGTTCCAGTTGTCGCCATCCAGCATCCACCACACCGCCCCATCCTTGCCGGATGACATGCACCAGTAATTGTCTTGGTCAAGACTAGTCTTGTATGAACGAAAGCCGGTCTCTGGATTCAAACCCTTCCATGCACTCACAGGCGTCCCGAGAAGTTTTTCGATAGCTTTTCTTGCCTTAGATTTCTTGACCTGAATGCGCAAAACATCCTTGTCTTCCTGTACAACTCCTGCACCAGCTATTTCCAGCTTATCCCGAAGGTCATTAGAGACACCATCTTCTGGGAGAACAAAATCGGCATCGAATGCTTTATATTTTGGTGGATCAATCTCAAATTCAACCGGTTTATACTGACGAAGTGGCACACCTTTGGACGAATGCAAAGGAAGATGAAAGGAAAAGCTGCTTTTGCAAAACGCTCCCAGCAGCCTTTCAAGCTCGGCTTCGTCGGGTTGATGATCCGCCTCTCTTGCCCATTGATACCAGCGAGCGGCGATTGCCCTCGCCAACCGCCAAGGGCTGGGCCGGTTAATTCACCGTGTGGGTCGTCGAACGGATTGGCGGCCCACGGCGTGGCGTGGAAGCGCCCTAGTGGGAAGGTTTGGCTAAGCACGATCCGCATGGCTTATTCCTCGCTCTCTTCCTCACCGTCACCCGAGTCATCGTCTTGATTGGCGGGAACGGCTTGATTTGACGCTTCTTCGTCCTTGCCTTCGCGGTACAGTTCTTCACGCGGCCAGTAGATATCGGTGATCCTGGAACTTACGTCGCTGAAGTCAGCGTTCTTAATGGCGTCCCCGATGCTCACCTCGATAACGGCGGGTGTACCGTTTACTTTGAGCCCGTCTTCTCGCAGACCAAGATGGCAGCCCGAACGGTACCGGAACGGCGTGCTGACCAAGCGCCGGATCTTCCACAATGCCAGCGCGATCAGGAACTCCTTCTGTTCGCTGTTGAGACCACGGGAATTTCCTTTGTCGTCTCGGCCAAAGATAAGAACCAGACTGATGTCGAGAATGAATGTGCCACGGATTCGTTGAGCCACAGCGTCATCCACGGCAAAGATCGGCTGGCCGGATGTCGGGTCTTGCCAGAAGCGGTCAAACTTGACGCCTGAACGATCCACACGACCGGCACCGAAGGCCTCCAAGTGTGCCGTCAGGAAACGGGAAATCTTGATCTGCCACTGTGGAAAGAGCACGCCGTGCACCAGCGTGTTAGGGATGATCTTTGAAAATCGTCTTGAACACGTCCCACCATTTCTCGGCAGGTGGGTGGGCCTTTTTGCTACCCGGAAGCGTAATTCCGAATTCCCTTATCAGCGTATCGTCAAAACTCTTTTCTTGAAACGTTCCATCTGATTTCGCTTGTTTCCCACCAAGAAAATACGTTGAAGCGATCCGATGCCCTTCGGTAAGGCTGGTAACCACGGTTTCTCTTTTATCCAGAGGAAATTTTCCATTTTCGACATCGCCAGTGACACAGCGAAGATAGGGCATTCCGACAAGTTCTTCCACAAGGTCGTAGTCATGAGCCCCACGCATGCACAAGGATTCAAGGTGGTTTGCCATGCTGGCAGCGCTGTCCACGATGCAAACCGATTCTTCAGAGCCCGTCGGCTTGCGGTGCTTTGTAGATGACATGTCCGATTTCCGGAAAGCCGGCTGGTTGGAACCGGATCAAGACCAGCAACAGGTTCCAGGTCAGCCGTAATCACGAGTGGCGATTGACCTTTGAGTGCTTCGGCAGGTGTGAGCGTAAGCTTGGATTGGTCAGTCATAAGATGATTCTCCTGTAATGCGTTGAGGGCGAAGCCACGGTTGAACGAGGGCTGAACGTGAGCGACTGGAAACAGCAAACAACATCGCGGCCGACAGCCGATCGTTGTCGGCGATATGCCAAAGCGTGTCCGTGTGAATCAACGGTGTATGTGCCATGGCATACCGCCCTTCGGCCATGCGAACAGCGACATCGGTCTGACCGGTACGCAGCGCGTTCGCTCGGGAACGCGCAAGTGCGGGTGTACGCGCGCCGCTTTGCCGTTCGAGCAGATCGTGTGTGCGACCATTCGCACCCACGCTTAGCGGCAGCAAGTCAAACAATGGTCTGAGCAAGCCGAACACAGCCAACACTCCATTACTGTCCACTTCGCTCGCGTCACGAACCGCTAGGTCACGAACTTCCTGCGGCACTTGGCGCCAATAGAACAATGCCAGCCGAGCCAGCCAGCGATTGAGCAGGTCGTCATCCGTGTCGCCCTCCAACCAACGGTGTACATCGCTCAATCGGGCTGGTAGCCCAGTACGCGCGGGAACAAAGCGAGCATCGCGCTTCGTTTCGGCCTCCCAGTCCAATGTGCGGCGGACCGGAACGGCGCCGAGAACGCGGCCCAGTTCTCCAGGTCCCCAAACCCAGCGTGCTGGCGCTTGTTCAGGATGCTGGACGCACTGGTATTTCCATTCAACGCCGAACCGGTAGAGCGTAAAAGGCAGGGATTGCGGAAATCCCGACACCAACGCCATCGCCAGTCTCGCCTCGACAGGTGGGTGTCCGTTTCCGAACAAGGCCGGTAGCCATCCGATGGGTAGTGGTTTCCATTGAACCTTGGCTGCGCGAAAGCCCCGATTCCGGTCAATCCGATCGAGGCTTACAACCACGGCGTCAAGCATGTCTCTTGCGGCTTCCGGGTTGTGTGGAGAGGCAGCGAATGCTACGGATTCTTCTTCGATGGGTCCGCGCAAACCGACGAAGCAGGGCTGCCCCCTTCTGGTCCCGGTCAGCAGGGAACCGTTCGACCAGACCCAAAACACAATCAATCACATTGCGCACACAACAACGGGTATGCGATCGAGAATCATCGACGACCAGCACTCTCTCCGATGGCAGACGGAATGATCCTTCGAAGCGCGATTTCAAACGTGTTTGCACTTGTGGTTCGACCAAGCACGAAACGCCGGAATTCCTGAATTCCCGCATCTACGCCGCGATGCAAAATCGCGCCGGCGAAAGCGGCTGGAGCGCGGGCACCGTCACCGAAAATTTCCGCACGGCCACGGGCGATCAAGGGTTCGAGTTCTCCTGAATCGGCGATGGGACGCTCCCAGAATCGGCGCGCCAAAATTCTGCCAAGTCATGCCCGATATCACCTCCGCTACGTGGAGCCAGGGCGTGGGTAATGAATGGAAATGCGCCGCGTGCGTGAGCCTTCGCGCCTAGCCGCTTTTGATGCACTGCCGGACAGACAACCCCAACCCCTCGCAGGCAAGCACCATCGCCCAAGGCGACATTCGCCCTTCGCGATAGGCGCGCTGGCCGCTGTTATAGAGTTTGTTTGCATCGCTGAACCACGATGCTGCATTGAGCTTCGCAAGCATCCACGACACCGGCATGCCGCTCGAGCCAGGCTTCTCAGCTCGAGTAGTCTCCGCTGAAGTACCAAATTCCTGTGGCATTTTCACGATCCTTCTTTCTCAGACGTTTTTTCTTTTGAGTTTCAGTTTCGTTTTTACGTGGCTTTGAAGGTTCGGTGCCGGCCAATGCCTGTACGACTTTCTGCCAACCCTCAGAGAACGCCCGCTTCCCTGCATTGCCGCCACTTCCTAGTAGTGGATTGAAACTGACCCGTGAGGCAGCCACAGCATGGGCGTCGAAGATACTCAGCTCCTGCTCACTAGCGGCTGCCCTCCAATGTGCAAGTTCTTCTCCGGATTTAGCTTTCGTGCTCTTCTTTTGCGCTACCATCCACTTTCGCTCGTATGGCAACCATGTGCGTTGGTCTGCGATTCGACACAGTTCATCAAGTAGTTCATTGAGTATCGCTGGCCCGCCAACTACTTGCAGAACATTGCCACGCCAAGCCATGCCGAACTTGGGGCCATTCATGCGCCAACACGCGCAACAGCCCCAGCGAGGCCAGATAGTTACCGAGACTGTCAGGTGTCAGGCCGGGAATGGGAACGACCGGGAGACGAATCGCTTGTGTCATCATTGGGCTCCTCTCCGGTTTGGTGCTCTGCGATGGATGACCGCTGGCACGCCAGTCGGCGATACACACCAAAGCTTCGAGATAGCATCGCGAACGGCCCCAACTGTCGCGGTTCGTCATCGGGCACGACGCCGGCCGAGGTGTTGTCAGTCGGATTCCATGCGCCCAGCAGGTCGGCGATCAGTCCTGTCCAGCCATGATCGGTTAGCAGAAACTCGTTACCGTACCATTCACCGGAGGCTCCGTCTTTGGCCACGGAGAAGTCCATTGCCCATGATTGTGCGCCGAACTTCAAGTCTGCCGGTACACGAGGAATGCCGAAAACGTCCGTCCCGTCATCACCTAGGCTGCCATGACATGCGAACTTTCCCATGATGGGCGGACTGCCGGATACACGGCGAGCGCAGAAAGCGTGCCCGCCGTCCGCATTCGTCGCGCGGCCGCGTGGCAAATACGGAGGCTGCCTCATGACGCATTCCAGGTCGGAATGGCACAAGACCTGCCCACAAGGCTTTCGTCAATTGTTTCAACTGCTCCAGTTCATCCTGGCTGAGCTTTTTCTCAACGGCCCACTTCTGCCGCACAACGTCAGTCTTGCCACGACGGCGCACTTCATCGGGTAACCGCACAGCATTTGCGCGAAGTTTTGCAATTTCGTCGCTTTGGTTGGCGCTGTTTTCAGGAAGATCAATGGCAAGCACCCGCGGACACTTGGCGATCAGCGTGTTCGGGAAGCTGGACTTCGCAGGAAGCGCATCATTCCATTCGGGGTGGGCTTTGCCGAGATCGTGGAGCGCAGCACCCTTAATCACAGCTACTCTGCAAGGATCGTCAGGCTTGAAATCAAGCGCATGACACAGCTTTACGGCTTCCGCTCTGGCGTCGGCCAGATGAGTCTCGAGCGTTGACCAGTAGCCAATTTCCGTCAGCGCGTCGTCCCGGAACCCAGCGCCACGCCCGGTCCGGCAAATGATCCAGCTTGTCCGACGCATTGCCTGTCCACCCGGTATCTGGACGGTATCCGCCGACATCGCGATGCAGCATCACAACCATACCGGGTTTGAGATCGGTTGGCCGAACTCAATTCCAGCAGGCTTTTTTGCCGTCCCATAGCCAAGCAGCCGTGTGCCGTGACATAAGAAGCCTGCTTACTTTTGAGACGGCGACCCAGCATCCTTCCTGTCGCAAATCCAGATCTGGCCCGTCTATCTCATTGCTAGGTGATGGTTGCTTTCCCGACCAGTTGCGCCAGAAAACAGTCACGTCCAAATCGGGATCGGTGCCGCGCACGAATTGACTGATGTCGGTAAATCCTCCATGCACGTGGGCTCGGTCGAAAACAGACCGTGCACGTCGATTGCACGCGGCAACGGTGTGGGCTTCGGTTGAAGTGCCTCTTCGATATCTGCTCTATGGATGTCGTGATGAGACTGCAACGCTTGCCACGACGAGTTAGCCGTTGAAAAGGAGATCAATGCGTCAACGAGTTTGCCGGCAAGGTCGATGTCGGGTGAATCGTAAGGTCCGATGCGCTCTTGTTTGCCACGCCACGCTTTCGGAATCTTCCAGAAGAATGCTCTCGCCTTTTGATCTTTGCCGTCGCGATTCAGGCGACCGAGGCTGTATGACAGATGGCCACGGTGCCAACTCCGACCATAGCCGATGCGAGGAGACATCCACCCCTGCCTCGATTACCTGAGTACTGACACAGATTGACCTGGATCGCCCGGCACGGGATTGCCGCCATGTGGCCGACGCTTTACCTCGAAGTCCAGCAACTTTTTCTCATGCTGCTGACGATCCTGACGGCGAAATTGCGCGGTGAGAAGAACCTTGCTTTCAGTTTGCAATACGTCAAGAATCGACCGCGCCATGTCCACCGTGTTGCAAACGATCAGTGACAATGTCCCCGGCTGATGTTCTGACTCAGCAGCAGTGGCAATCTGCTCGGCGAGCGATGCAGTGCTTTTCTTGTCAGGCGTAAACCAGTCATTGGGCGCTTGGCATCACGTAACACCCGTGTCTTTGAATCGTTGCCAAGGGCTGGTCGGCACGGCGTGATTTTGTCCATATTGTCTGTTTTGCGATCGCCGTCGCCAGGAAACGTGTTCCGATGGTGGCGCTCATCCACAAACTCCGGCATGGCCTGACAGTTGGAAAGCGCCTCAGTCTCATCCAGTCCAGCTGAGCTGATGTCCATAAGCCAGGGCCCATCAATTGCACTTCGTCGAACACCCACAAACAGTCGCTGTGCAGCAAGGCAAAGTGGATAGGCCACTGATAACGACTCATGCCGTATCCACGCATCAACGCCCTCGACAGCAGCATGTCCTGGGTGCCGATAAGAATCATGTCTTCTTCTGGATGCTCCGCCCAGGTCTTAAGGTCGCTTTCGCCACCCATCAAGACGTGTACGGAAACCTTGTCGTCACCAACTTCGCCGAGAATGCCAAGGTTTTCCAGCCAGTTCTGGATATTCTTGGCCGTCTGCTCCACCAGCACCCGCATGGGCAGGCACCAGACCAGCCGCCTTGGCGTGTCATGAATGATTTCAGCTTCACGACCGCCATCACGCCACCCGCGTTTCCATAGCCACGCCAGTGTTACCGCAGCGGTCTTGCCCATTCCCGTCGGCACATCGAGCAACTCAGGCCAGGGCTCTTGCGCGAGGCGGGTCTGGTAGTCGAAAGGGACGAACCCGGTGGCAGCTTCTTTGCCGAACGCTCTTTTGAAGTGATCTTTAAAAGCCATATACGGACCCTTTAACTGGACGGCCATTGCGGGGTGTGAGCGACCAGCGATACACAATCCGATGCGCCGTAGCAGCCGCACCGGGCACGCGGATCGTGGTTAGCGTGTCGATCAAGTCAGGCAAGGTTCTGTGTCCCGCTCTGCTTGCGTAGCGGCAAACCGGGATGCCGGACCGGACTTTAAGTTACCCTATAGCTATTATTGATGATCTAAAATAAAAAAATAGTATGTCTACTGGAAACTTCAAGCTGCCGCGGAATAATCGTGGCGATCGATAGTGGCTCAGAAGTGTTGGAAAGTGGCCGAGGACCGGCGGACTCTTGGTCCGTGGCGCGTCTCATCGTGAACGTGCAGTCTGGAATGAATGGGGTCAGGTCTATTATTGAAATATCGAATCAGTTGAGCGATGATCGGTGCATGGTCAGACCCCTGCGTATCGAATTCCCCGGCGTGCTGCTCCCGGCCGGGTCATAAACCGGCTCGTTATCGAATGTGCCCGAACCTACGCCAGAGCAGTTCGCCCAGGCCGTGGTTCGCAAAGGCCTGCGGCCGCCGGTGCCGCCCAAACAGCAGATCACGCTACCGCTGGACCGCGATGTCCTGAACGGGTTCAGGCAGCAAGGCGAGGATTATCAGTCGCGCCTCAACCCACTGCTGCGCAGCCTACATGGATGCGCAGCACAACGTCCGTTGATGCGCGACATTCAACTGCTGTCAATGGCGCGGCCGCCACAGTTCCAGCTCGACCCGCTCCCACGCGCTGGGGCTGTCACGCAGTGCTTTGATGCGGACCTCCAGCGGCTGGCCCTGATCCAGCAACCGGGCGATGGGTGCGTTGCCGGTGCGTGGCAGATAACCCAGCTTGCGGCCGCGCCACTCGATGCGGACCGCCAGCGGATCGTAGGGATTGTCCGGTTCGCGCACCAGCCGCAACGGCTGACCTGGCTTCAGCAGCGGCCAGACCCGTTCGCCCTGGTGATAGCGAAAGCCCGCCAGCGGCAGGCGTTCACCGGTAACGGGCGCACGGCGCAGGCAACGACGGGAACGGGACAGCAGCGACGACAGTGAACGGGACATGGCGAACTCCCTGGCTGTGGTTTGACATATAGTCTTTATACGCGGTCACTGTCTCATTTCGTGAGACTGGGGTTCAGTCGTAGTGCGTCGCCGCCTGACGCAACCGCTCGGCGACGCTCTGGCGCAATGGCTCCGGCGCCAGCACTTCGACCTCGGGGCCGTAGCGGAGAATGTCCATGATCAGCTCGGTGGGATTCCCGTAGGGCACCCGGAGTTCGTAGGCCCCACCGTCCAGAACCCGGCCCTGCTGCTCGGGATGCCATTGCTCATCGGCCACCCAGCGGGCCTGACGGGCCGAGAACCGCAGCACGGCAATGTGACGGCGGACACCGCCGAAGATGCCATAACTGGTGGCGAAATGGTGCGCCAGCGCGTCCGGCGCCAACTCGCGGCTGGCCTCGTGCTGCGACTCCGCGGTGCGAATGCGGTCCAGCGCGAAACTGCGCAGCGCAGCGCTGCTATGACACCAGGCGTCGAGGTACCAGTTGTCCCGGTAATACGTCAGCCGCTGCGGTGACACGCTGCGTTCGCTGACCTTGTCGCGCTCGCGGCCGTGGTAGCGCAGCCGCAGCCGGTGGCGCTGCAGCACGGCGCTGGCACAACTGCGGAAAATGTCGGCGGCCACCGAACGCACGGCAATGGAGCTCAGGTGAACATGCCGGTCAAGGTCGCCAACGGCCAGCCGGTCATGCGCCAGAATCTTTTCGATCCGCTCCCGCAGTGGCTGGATCTCGCGTTCCAGCAAACCGGGACTAACGCCGGCGAGGATCTGCTGGGCGCACAGCAGACCGTGCAGTTCGGAGGGGTTGAACCACAGCCCCGGCAGCTCGTAGTGGCTGCCGTCGCCGCGTTGGTAACAGTAGCCGCCACGCTCGCGATCGTAGTGCACTGGCGCGCCCAGATGATCGCGCAACTCGGCGATGTTGCGATACAGCGTGGCACGGGAGCACTCCAGTTGCCCGCACAGGGTCTGCACCGTCACTGGATAGCGTGCCTGGCGCAACAGCCGGTCGAGCTGATAAATGCGTTCAAAGCGGTCCATCGACCACCGAAGATACCGGTTTTCCGCCAACTTAGCGCAGTTGCCGCAGCAACGCCAGCCGGTGGGAATATAATAGTGTCTGGTGGCCGTACCCGCCTTATTCCGAATTTTCGTGGCGCGCAATGACGCCAACGAGCAGGAAAGCGTAGTGCCTTACGATCCCGCTGCAGGCTGAGCCACCGGCGCTATACCTGGCCTTTCCAGGGCACCACCAGATGCTCGATATAGCGCATGAACAGATCGAAGACGTAGGCGATCACGCCGATGACCAGTATGCCGACGATCACAACAGGCGTGTTCAGGAAATTGGCCGCTGTCAGCACCATGTGACCGATACCGACGCTGGCGGCCACCATCTCCGCGGCGACCAGCGTGGTCCAGCCGAATCCGATGCCCACCCGCATACCGGTCAGGATCTCGGGCAGCGCGCCTTTCAGGATCACGTGCCAGAGCACCTGCCAGCGCGTTGCACCTAGCGAATAGGCCACCTGGATCTGTTCGATGGCGACCGAACGCACGCCGGCGCGGGTGTTGAGCACAATCGGCGCGAACACCGCAAGATAGATCAGCACGATCTTCTGGACCTCGCCGATCCCCAACCAGATGATGGTGAGCGGCAGATAGGCCAGCGGCGGTATGGGACGGTAAAACTCGACCATGGGATCGAAGATGCCGCGCGCGATGCGGTTGACGCCCATGGCGATGCCGGTGGGGACGGCGAATAAGGCCGCGAAAAAGAACGCCCCGAAAACACGCCAGAGACTCCAGCCGACGTGTCCCAGCAACGTATCGCCGGCATAGCTGGTATTCCACAGGCTGATCAGCCGATGCGCAACCACGCCCGGCCCCGGCAGAAACAGCGGCGACACCCAGCCCAATCCGGTTACCAGCAACCACAGCGCGAACAATGTGATGACGGTCACGACACTGATATACAGGCTGCGCCCCTGACCCGGGGCCCCGTAGACCTGCACCTCGGCACCATTTTGTCGGCTCCGCGGGCGCGCGGCCCGCCCGCCACCGGCCGTATCCGGAACGATATCGTCTCGTGCTGCCATTGGCTCAGGCCTCCTCGTGCTGACCCTGGATTATCCGCAGCACGTCCTCGCGGGCCTCGATAAACGCCGGATCAGATTTGATGGCGCGGGCATCGCGGGTCTCGATATAGCGGCGGCAGAAATCGTAGTCGCGCACTTCAACCACCCGACCGGGGCTCGGCGACATCACCAGCAGACGGTTGCCCATGAACAAGGCCTCTTCGACGCTGTGGGTGATGAAGAACACCGTCTTGTGGGTCTCGTTCCAGACATCGAGAATCAGCGTCTGCAGATTTTCACGGGTGAACGCATCGAGCGCGCCCAGTGGTTCATCCATCAGCAGCACGGCCGGCTCGTTGGCTAACGCCCGTGCCAGCCCCACGCGCTGTTGCATGCCGCCCGAAAGCTTGTACACGTCGTGATGACTGAAACTCTCCAGACCGACCAACCCGAGATAGCGCCGGGCGATCTGGTGGCGTGCCTTTTTGGCCATGCCACGCAACCGCGGGCCAAACGCGACGTTATCGATCACGTTCAGCCAGGGCAGCAATGCGTGCTTTTGGAATACCACGCCGCGATCGCGTCCCGGTCCCTGGACCGGCTGACCGTCGAGCAGGATACGCCCGGCGCTGGGGTGCATGAAGCCAGCCAGCAGCTTGAGCAAAGTGGTCTTGCCGCAACCGGACGAGCCCAGCGCTACGGTGAAATCCTGATCGCGGATGGTGTAGTTGACATCGTGGAGAGCCGTCACCGATAAACCGTTGGGCACTCCGAAAACCATCGAAACATTGTCTATCACAAGCGTGGTCATAACCGGTGGCTTTGGCGCAGGCTGAAAAATGGCGGCAAACGCCGCCGGCGAAGAGCATACGAGTCACCCAGGGAGCGGAAGGCGGCGTCACGCCGCCTTCCGCTGAGAGTCACTGGCCGAGGGCCTTGTTCACCCACTGGGTGGTGACCGTCGAGCCGTAGTCGGACAACACATTGCTGACCTCGCCGCGATCCTTGAGGAACTTCGAGCTGATTGCCATGCTCTTGGCGGCACCACCGCCGAGCCAGGTCTTGGAGGCCTGCTGCTTCAGGTCAGGAAACACATAGCCCTTGAGAACATGCGGCACGTCCTTGGGATTTGCACCGTTGAGCTGGGTGATCTTCTTCACCATCGCCGAATCCGGTGTCCAGGCCTGCGGGTTCTTCAGGTATTTCTCGTAATACTCACCGAGTACCTTCACAAACTTGGTCATGAATTCCGGGTGAGCCTTGGCCCAGTTCTTGTCGACCGCCAGGCCGTCGAAGGTGCAGATCTGTGATTTCTGACAGATCTGACCGGAGGTGATGAAAACCTTACCGGTGCGCTTGATCCGGCTCAGCGCGGGATCCCACACGAAGGCACCATCGATGTCGCCGCGCGCCCACGCTGCGGCGATGGCATCGGGCTGCATGTCGAGCACCTTGGCCTTTACGCCCCACTGCTTCAGCGCGTAATAGAGATCGAGATCCGAGGTGGAGCCGACCGGAACACCGACCGGTTTGCCAGCGAGATCCTTGGGCTGGGTGACGCCTGAGCCGTTGCGCACCACCAGTTCCTCGTTCGACCCGATACCTTCAAGGATCCAGAACAACTGGGCCGGCACGCCATTGGTAACGGCCGCGGCCAGCGGCACTGAACCGACACTGGTGATCTGCACGGCACCCGACGCGAGCGCCTTGATCGCCTGGGAGCCGGAGCTGAACTGATGCCAGTCGATGGTGTAGCCGGTGGCCTTGGAAAACGCCTTGTCGGCAATAGCGACCTTCCAGGGATTGACCATCAACTGATAGCCGATGCTGACGTGGCCGCCGGCGGCCAGGGCGAGTGCCGGTACGGCAACTGCCGCCGCCAGTGCCGCTACCAGAAATCGTCGGATGCGGATGATTGTCTTCACGGTTACCCTCCTCCACGTGAGTGGTTGTACGCGGTCACCATGACGTGTCCATTCACCGTCGAAACAAGCTGTGGGCCGGCGCTCCGTGCTGGTTCTCGCTGTTGCCGCTCATGGTGACCAGCCCTACCGCCGCCCGACTTGGCGTCGCGCTGACGATAGCTATTTAAAATAGGGTCTTGGTAATGGATTGTATAGTTACAGTTTTGGCGGGAATACTGGGCCAGTAGCAATGCTGGCCTGACCACGGGCCTATGACGGCGGGCCCGAGGTTGGCGATGCGCTATCCCGCCGGGCACTGCTGAGTAACCTGCGCAGCTCGGCCAGCGGCCGCGTGTTGAGCACGTCTTTGGGTTCCAGCCAGCCGCGCCGGGCCTGGCCGATGCCGAAGCGCAGGTTGTCGAAGTCGGTCAGCGCATGGGCGTCGGAGTCGATAGCCACCAGCACGCCCTCCTCACGGGCCTGCTGGCAGTAGACAGCGAGCAGGTCGAGCCGCTCCGGGTGGGCGTTGAGTTCGAGGAAGCAACCGCGCTCGCGGGCGTGGCGGATCAGCCGGGTCATATCGACATCGTAGGGCTCACGCTCGCCGAGCCGTCGTCCGCTGGGGTGCGCCAGCAGGGTGAAATACGGGTCGTCCATGGCCCGGAGAATGCGCCGGGTCTGTTGTGCCCGGCTCAGCCCGAAGCGGCTGTGGACCGCACCGATGACGAAATCCAGCTGCCCAAGCACGTTATCCGGCAGATCCAGGCTGCCGTCTTCCAGAATATCGCACTCGATGCCCTTGAGCAGCGTCAGGTCGTGCAACTCCTCGTTAAGCCGGTCGATTTCCTCGACCTGCCGCAACAGCCGGCGGCTGTCGAGGCCGTGGACCATGGCAAGGCGGCGGGAATGATCGGTAATCCCCAGATATTCGAAGCCGCGCCGGCGTGCCTCAGCAGCCAGTTCGGCGAGGCTGGCACGACCATCGGTGGCAGTGGTATGGGCGTGCAGATCACCGCGCAGATTGGCCAGCTTCACCAGGTCGGGCAACTGGCCGTTGCGCGCAGCCTCGATCTCGCCCCGGTTCTCGCGCAGCTCGGGCTCAATATAGGCCAGCCCCAGTGCCTTGAAGATCGACTCTTCGGTATCGCCGGCAATGCGTTTTTCCCCCTTGTAGAGGCCGTACTCGTTGACCTTGAGCCCGCGGCGCTGGGCAATCTGGCGCACCGCGATGTTGTGGGCCCGGGAACCGGTGAAGTAATACATAGCCGCACCGAAGCTGACCGCCGGCACCACCCGCAGATCCACCTGTAAGCCCGATTTCAGCACCACGCTGGCCCGGGTACCGCCCTGCGCCAGCACTTCGGCGACCTCATCGTATCCGACGAAGCGCTGCACCACCGGCCGCCCTTCAGAGGCGATCACCAGGATATCGAGATCGCCAACGGTGTCGCGGCAGCGGCGGAAGCTCCCGGCCACCTCAACCCGATCGACCCCGGTTCCAGCGCGCAGATACCGGGCCAGCGACTCCGCGTATTGCGCGGCCGTGGCCAGCTTGAAACGGTGACCGGTGTCGCTGTGCGCCTGCAAAGCCTCAAGAATGCGGGTTTCCATTTTTGCGCCGAAACCGGACAATTCCCGTACCCGCCCGTCGCGTGCGGCCCGCTCCAGTTGCTCCAGGGTGTGAATATCGAGTTCGTGATACAGGGCCTGTACCCGTTTCGGGCCCAGCCCCGGTAGTTGCAGCAATTCAGTCAGTTCGTGCGGAACCTGCTGGCGCAGCTTTGCCAGCGTTCGGCACTGGCCAGTGTCGAGGATTTCCCCGATCTTGGCCGCCAGGTCTTTGCCAATACCGGGCAATCCCGAAAGGTCCGGGTGCTGCCGGCGATAGTCGCCGATGTCCCCGCCCAGTGCCCGCAGGGTGCGGGCGGCGTTACGATAGGCGCGAATGCGGAACGGGTTGTCGCCCTGTACATCCAGCAGGTCGGCGATCTCATCGAAGATCCGGGCGACGTCTTCGTTATGGACCGGCATCGTCAGCCTTGAGACAGATCACCGGATTCAGCCTGGCCATCTTCCGGGCCAGGCCGGGCGGTGGCCGAAACCACGCACGCCGATGGCGGCCTGGTGGAGAAAATGTTCCCGGGTCGCCGCTGACGGGGTCGGCTCGGATGCAGTCATACCACTCAACTGTAGCCCGCAATCGGCCTAAAGCAACCGCCCACCACATCAGCCGGTGGTGAACCCGCCGTCCACCGTCAGGGTGATGCCGTTGACCATACCGGCCCCGGGCCCGAGCAGATACAGCACGGCCGCGGCCACCTCGGCCGGCTCGGCGAAGCGCCCGAGCGGAATCCGGGCCTTCATGCGCCCGGCCTTGTCGGGATCAGCCCAGGCCCTGGCGGCCATCGGGGTCCAGGTCACGATTAATCCTCCCGGCTGTATCGTTTATATTTGTTGTTTACCACATACAATGTTTCACCCCTACCCTCCGGACAACCAGTGGACAGCCCCATGACCAGCCGCCCCGGCGCCGCACCAGAATCCGTGTCCCGCCCGCAAGCCTGGCCGGCCAGCGAAGCCGCCCGCCTGCGCGATTTGCTGCGTGCACGGATCCGGGGTGAGGTACGCTTCGATGCCGCCAGCCGCGGCCTTTATGCCACCGACGCCTCCAATTACCGCCAGGTGCCGATCGGCGTGGTCATCCCGCACACGGTCGATGACGTCGTCGAGACGGTGGCGGTGGCCCGCAGCCTGCAGGCGCCGGTGCTGCTGCGCGGCGGCGGCACCAGCCTGGCCGGCCAGACCTGCAACGTGGCGCTGGTGCTGGACACGTCCAAGTATCTTGACCGGGTACTGTCGATCGACCCCGGGCAACGCCTGGCCCGGGTCGAACCGGGGGTGGTTTGCGACGTGCTGCGCCACGCCGCCGAGGCCCACGGACTCACCTTCGGACCTGATCCGTCGACCCACAGCCGCTGCACGCTGGGCGGCATGATCGGCAACAATTCCTGCGGCGCGCACTCGGTCATGGCCGGCAAAACGGTCAACAACATCGAAGCGCTGGAGGTGCTGACGTACGACGGTACCCGGCTGACCGTCGGACCGACCAGCGACGCCGAACTCGCGCGACTGATCGGCGCCGGCGGCCGCGTGGGCGGGCTCTATGCCGGCCTCAAGGCTATCCGCGAGCGCTACGGCGACGCCATCCGCCGCGAATTCCCCGACATCCGCCGGCGGGTATCCGGCTACAACCTCGATGCCCTGCTGCCCGAAAACGGCTGTAACGTCGCGCAGGCCCTGGTCGGAACTGAAGGCACCTGCGCCATCACCCTGGGCGCCACCGCCCGGCTGGTGGCCAGCCCGCCGGTCCGGGTGCTGCTAGTGCTGGGCTTCGATGACATCTGTACTGCCGGCGACCACGCGCCGGGGCTGATGCCGTTCGGACCGCTGTGCATCGAGGGGCTGGACGAACATATTATCGGCGACATGCGCAAGAAGGGCCTGGAGCTGGACGCCATCCGCCTGCTGCCGGCCGGTAACGCCTGGCTGATGGTCGAATTCGGTGGCACCAGTCGCGATGAGGCCGAAGCCCAGGCCACGGCGGCGGCTTCCACCCTGGCGGCCGCCAGCAGCGGCGCCCAGCTCTATACCGAGCCGCGCGACCAGCGCACGGTCTGGTCGATCCGGGAAAGCGGCGCGGCGGCAACCAATGCCGTGCCCGGTGAGCCGGAGACCTATCCGGGTTGGGAAGACGCTGCCGTGGACCCCGCCCGGGTCGGCGACTACCTGCGGGACTTCCGCACCCTGCTGGGCAAATTCGGCTACAAATCCTCCCTCTACGGCCATTTCGGCGACGGCTGTATTCACGGCCGCATTACATTTGATCTGCACAGCCGTGACGGGCTGAAAACCTGGCGCCGGTTCATGGAGGCCGCCGCCGACCTGGTGGTGCGCTACGGCGGCTCGCTGTCTGGCGAGCACGGCGACGGCCAGGCCCGCGCCGAGCTGCTGCCGCGCATGTTCAGCCCCACCATCATGCAGGCTTTCGCCGAGTTCAAGCGGCTCTGGGACCCGGACAACAAGCTCAATCCCGGCAAGCTCATCGACCCCGCCCGGTTCGACCAGGATCTGCGTACCGGACCGGACTACACCCCGCTGCAGCCGGCCACGGTGTTCCGTTTCCCGCGCGACCAGGGCAGCTTCGCCAGTGCCGCCGGACGCTGTGTGGGCACCGCCAAGTGCCGCCGGATCGAAGGCGGCGTGATGTGCCCCAGCTACCGTGCCACCCGCGAGGAAGCCTACTCCACCCGTGGCCGGGCACGGCTGCTGTTCGAACTGGTACAGGGCGATCCGGTCGACGATCTGTGGGACAACGAAACGGTCAAGGACTCGCTGGACCTGTGCCTGGCCTGTAAGGGCTGCCGCCACGAGTGTCCCGTGCAGGTGGACATGGCCACCTACAAGGCCGAGTTTATGGCCCATTACTACCAGCACCACCGGCGCCCGCGCCAGGCCTGGACCATCGGCCGCTTCCACGAATGGGCCCGGCTGGCCGGTGCCGCACCGCGTTTGGTCAACGCCGCGCTGGGGCTGCCCGGCGTCAGTGGCCTGGCCAAACGGCTGGCCGGCGTCGCCCCGGCCCGCGCTCTGCCGCGGTTCTCGGCCCGCCCCTTCACCCGCAGCTACCGCAGCGCGCCCAGCGGCGACGACCGGCCCGCTGTGGTGCTGTGGCCCGACACCTTCAACAACTTCCTGCACGCCGCGGCGCTCAGCCAGGCCCGGCAGGTGCTGGAAGCCCTGGGCTTTGCCGTGCTGCTGCCGGGCCGGCCAGTCTGCTGCGGTCGACCGCTGTACGACTTCGGCTTCGCCAACCGGGTCCGGCAACGCCTGGCCCATGCGCTCGACACCCTGCAGTTCGCGGTCGAGCGAGAGTTGCCCGTGATCGGCCTGGAGCCCGCCTGCCTGGGCAGTTTCCGTGACGAATTGCTGAGCCTGTTTCCGGACGATACGCGAGCCCGGTGGCTGGCGCAGAACAGCTGGCTGCTAGCGGATTTTCTGGTCACCCAGGACGAGCTGGAGCTGCCGCAGCTCAGTGGCCGGGCGCTGATCCACGGGCACTGCCATCAGAAGGCGCTGTTCGGCATGCAAGGCAGCCGCACGCTGTTGCAGCGCCTGGGGTTGGAGGTCGAGCTGCTGGACGCCGGCTGCTGCGGCATGGCGGGCGCTTTCGGCTTCGACCCGGCCCGCTACGAGGTTTCGCAGCGAATCGGCGAGGAAACCCTGCTGCCGGCAGTGCGCGCCGCCACCGCCGATACCCTGATCGTCGCCGACGGCTACAGCTGCCGCGAGCAGATTGTCCAGGCCACCGGCCGCCAGCCGCTACACACGGCGGACGTGCTGGGGCGGGCATTGAACGGCGGGTGACCGTTGTCAACCGCATCGCGCACCAGCGCCGGGTTGTCCGGCCGTCGGTACCACCACGGCCTCGGCTCGCCGATGATCACCGCCGCCGGCAACGGGTCGAAATGGGGTATCCGCCTCAGACCCCCAGCCGTTCACTGGACAGGAACGTCACCCCGGCCCCGGTCATCTGCCGGCGCGCCTGAGCCAGCGAACCATCGAGGTCGATGGCACGGCAGGCGTCCTCGATCAACGTCACCTCAAAGCCATGCTGGCGTGCGTCCAGCGCCGACCAGGCGACGCAGTAATCGGTCGCCAGGCCGCACAGGTAGAGCCTGCCGAAACCCCGGTCGCGCAGATAACCTGTGAGACCGGTCGGCGTCTGATGGTCATTCTCATAGAACGCCGAGTAGGAATCGATATCCTTGCGGAATCCTTTCCGGATGATCAGCTCAGCGGCGGTGGTGACCAGATCGGCATGAAACGCCGCACCGGGCGTGTCCTGCACACAATGATCGGGCCACAACACCTGCACGCCATAGGGCATGTCCACAGTGGTAAAAGGCGCGGCCCCCGGATGCCTGCTGGCAAACGAGGAATGACCGGGCGGATGCCAGTCTTGTGTCAGCACGCTGTGCTGGAAGCGGCCCGCGAGTCGATTGATCACAGCGACAATCTGATCACCCTGCGGGACTGCCAGCGCACCGCCCGGGCAGAAATCGTTCTGGATATCGGTAATCAGCAGCAGATCGCGGCTCTGATCGATCATCACAGACCCTCCTGCAGCATGGCCATAAATCCTTAAATTGTAACCCCGCTCAGGCACCGGCGTCGCCGGTGCCCTCATGTCGCCACGGCAGACTCACGCGAACGCTCAGACCGCCCAGCTCCGGCGAGCGATCGAACGCAAGCCGGCCGCCGTACTGTTCGACGATGTCCGCGACTATGGCCAGCCCCAGGCCATGCCCCTGCAGTTGCTCGTCAAGACGCACGCCACGCCGGGTCAGCCGCTCGAGTTGAGACTGTGGGCAGCCGGGGCCATCATCCTCGACCAGCAGTTCCACCCCGGCGGTCCCGCTGGCCGCGCTCAGCCGCACCACGCCGCGGGCCCACTGGCAGGCATTGTCCAGCAGGTTTCCCAGCAGCTCGAGAAGATCGTCGCGGTCACCCGGGAACACCTCTTCAGCCGCGACCCGGGTCTGCAGCTCAAGCGCCTTATCACGATAGATGCGGCGCAGGGTATCGAGCAGGTCAGTCACTTCGGTGCTGAGCAGCACCCGCTGTCCCGGACTCGCCGGTCCGACGATACGGGCCCGTTTCAATTCACGCTCGATCAGGGTGCGAATGGTGCGGGTCTGCTGACGCAGCGCAGTGCCTTGCTGGTCGGGGGTCTGCTCGGCCAGTTGCACCAGCACCGCCAGCGGCGTCTTCAGCGCATGGGCCAGATTTCCCAGGGCATGGCGGGAACGGTGGGCGCGCTGCTCCAGGGTCACCAGCAGCCGATTGACTTCAGCCGTCAGCGGCCGGATCTCGAGCGCTGCCGTGGCCGTATCGAGCTGGCGGATCTCGCCGCGGCTGAGGCGCTGGATGTCGTGACCGATCCGACGCAGCGGCCGCAACCCCGCCCGGACGATCAGATACTGCGCCACCAGCAGCACCGCCAGTACCACCATGGCGCCAACCATCAGCCCCACGGTGAGCCGCTGCAGGCTACGGCTGATCGGCGTGTAGTCCTCGGCCACCACGATGCGTAACGGCTGGCCCTGCAGGGTCAAGCTGCGACCGGTGACCAGCAGGATCTGGTGCTCGGGGCCGGTGCTGAACTGCGCGTCCGCGTCCGGGTCGCTGCCAGCCGGCAGATGCAGTCCGCTGTCCCATAACGATCGCGAGCGCAGTGTCTGCGCGCCGGAATAGATCACAAAGTAATGGCCCGAGTAAGGCTGACGGTAGAACGGGTTCAGCCGCTCCGGGCGCAGGTGCAGCCGGCGATCGGTATCAAAGTAAAGCGCGGTCAGGACACTATCGACGTCATGGTGCAACCGGGTCAGCATCAACGTTTCGGTCATGCGCTGCAGCGAATAATGCAGCGCACCCAGCGCCAGTGCCGTGAGCACCACCAGGGCAATAATCAGGCTCCCCGACAGCCGCGCGCTCAGCGAGGCCATGGCTCAGCCGGAAAACACGTAGCCCTGGCCCCGCCGGGTCTGGATCCGGTCCCGGCCCAGCTTGCGCCGCAGCCGGTTGATGTAGACCTCCAGCACGTTGCTGTCCTTGTCGTCGTCATCGTCCTCGTACAACCGCTCCTGCAGCTGGGCCTTGCTCAGCAGGCGGCCGGGATTGAGCATGAAGTAGCGCAACAGACGGAATTCGTGCCCGGTCAGGGCAAATGGTGGTGCATCACCCACCGTTACCGTCTGGTCGGATTCGTCCAGGGCCAGATCGCCGACCCGCACCAGGCCACTGGGCAGTTGGGCGTTGCTGCGGCGGATCAGTGCCTGCAGTCGCACCAGCAGCTCTTCGACATAAAACGGCTTGCCCAGATAGTCGTCAGCACCGGCCTTGAACCCGGCCACGCGCTCGTGCCAGGCGTCGCGCGCGGTGAGAATCAGCACCGGTACCGCATTCCCATGGCGGCGCCAGTGCTGCAAAACCTCCAGCCCGGAACCGTCGGGCAGTCCCAGGTCAAGCACGATGGCATCGTAGGACAGCTCGTGACCCAGATGCTGGCCATCGACCCCACTATCGGTCAGATCGACCCGGTAACCGGCCGAACTGAGCGCTTCCTTAAGCCGTGGCCCCAGGGCCGGATCATCCTCGATCAACAGCAACCGCATAATCAGTTCTCGTCGTCAGCGTCGTCGTGCTTGAGCAGGCGGCCGCTCTTGATATCATAGTTATAACGTCGCAGCCGGCCTTTGCTGTCAATCCGGAATACTTCGTACATCAGCAACTTACCGGTGGTCGCGGAATAATACAGTTCGTGCATGGTGCCGTGCTTGTCGAGAAATTCGATTTCGTAAACCAGCCCGACGTGCGGTTTGCGGTTGAGTTCCGCCTCCAGCACGTGGCCACCGCCGTAACGCCGCCGGGCATCAGCGATGATGGTCGCCAGCGACACGATCTTACCTTGGTCCCGCAGTTCCCGGACGTCATCGTGATCAAACGCGTCAGCCCGGGCGTTCGGGTGCACAGCGGCGGCGAAGGCCACCGTCATCAAGGTGGCCACCAGCAACCGCCGGGGAAAACGCCGCTCAGGCACGCTTGCGCCCCGTCACCATGGCCCGGACCAGGTTTTCCCGATGCAGCAGGCTTTCCAGCACCACGCCGCCCACGTGCACGGCGACCAGGAACACCGTGAAATTGGCGCAGAACTCGTGAAATTCCTTGAGCTGGTGAATGGTGGCATCGCTGGTGCCCTTGAGCAGGCCGGCCAGGGGCCCGGCCCAGGCGTCGGCCCCGTACAGCGACATGCCGCTCAGCGTGGTCGCCAGCAGCATCAGCAACAGCAAAACAATCATCGCGCCACCGGCCGGATTGTGGCCAATGTAGCGTGGTGCCCGCAACAACACTATCTTCCTGAGATAGCCAAGCACCCGCCGCGGTCCGTAGACAAAATCACGAAACCGGGCGTGACGGCTGCCGAACAGGCCCCAAATCAACCGGAACGAAATGAGCCCGGCGACCACGTAACCGGCTGTCACGTGCAGGTTCTCCCAGCCATCGCCGGCAAAGTAGGCGATGAAAAATCCGGCCACCAGTGCCCAGTGGAACAACCGGATCAGTGGATCCCAGACTCTGATTTCCCTTGCCTGTAGCGTCATCGTGCGTGTCCTCGCGGGGCACCGGCACAGCGCCGGCGCCCCGCTCCCTGACTCAGTCGTCGCCGCCCGGCCCGGCGGTGATCAGCCGGCCACCGTCAACGGCATAGTACATCGTCCAACGCTGGCCATCCTTGCCGCTGACCTGGACTTCCCAGGCTTCGGCACCACGCTTGCGTTCCTTGTAGGCCTTGACCACTTTACCGGGGTGGGCGGTGAGGGCCATAGCCATGGCCTGCTGTTTGCTGATCGCGCCCTCGGCGGCCAGGGCCAGGGCGGAACTGGCCAGCAGCACCGTACTCACAAAAGTAGTGACAACACTCTTCATAGCTGCCTGTTCCTCGTCTCGTGTGTTGAGTTGGCATCTGCAGCCGTCCATGTGCGGCTACGGGACACACGATAGCAACGCGGACTTAAAGCAAACTGAAAAGGGGAGCAGCACGCCAGGCGATTATGCTCGATACCGTATCGTGGATCTTTCTGGCGCTCGGTGGGGTAACCGGGCTCATCATTCTAAGCGACGTCATCCGCCACCCTCAGCCAATGACCGTGATGAACGTCACATCGCCGATTACCGGGCTATATTTCCCGCTGCTCGGACTGGCGTTTTACCGGCAAATGGGGCGCGCCCATGCGGCTGGCCGCAGCCATAATATGGGCCAGCGCTCACCGGGCCAGGCGCTGATCGACGCGATCAAGGCCGACGCCCTGTCGCTGGTCGCCTTCGAGGTGGGTATGTTCGGCTGGATGGCGGTGGCAGCCCTGCTGCTGCTCGATGGCGAACCGGCCGTCTCCGGGCCGGTGTTCTGGTTCATGATGCAGATCGCCATGATGCTGGGTTTCGCCACCGCCTACCCGGCCAACTGGCTGCTGGTGCGGCGCGGCATCAAGCACGCCCTGTAGCAACTGCCGGCGTTACGGTCCGGCTCAGCTCTGCGGTGGCGCTGTCTGGGTCATCGACGGGCGCTGGCCGAAGTCCGCATACCAGGCCGCCAGCTTCGGGCAGCGGCCGCGCCAGTTCATATCGTCGAAGCGGAAATCCAGGTAGCTGAGTGCGCAGCCGGTGGTGATGGCGCCGATGTCCAGCCGGTCCTGCCAGTCGCCCACATCCTGCTCCAGCGCATCCAGCGAGCGTTCGATCTTGCCGCGCTGTCCACTGACCCACTCACTCCAGCGCAGCGCTTCCGGTCGCAACCAGGTTTCGTAACGGGTCAGCACGGCCGCATCGAGAATGCCGTCTGCCAGAGCCTGGCGCCGCAGCGCGTCCCAGCGGCTGGCGTCGGCCGGGAACCACCGCGGACCGTCGTGCAAGGTATCCAGATACTCGCACACCACCGGTGAGTCGTACAGCACCTGGCCATCGTCGGTTTCCAGGGCCGGAATTTTGCCCAGCGGATTGGCCTGATTCAGGCCGCCATCGACACCGACCGGGCTGGGCGTATGGCTGACCCGCTCCAGCCGGTCGTCGAGACCGGTTTCCAGCGCCAGCACCAGCGCTTTGCGGACATAGGGCGAGGTTGGGCTGTAATGCAGCTTCACGGGGATACCTCCGATAGCGGTTGGGCGCGCGCTGCTGCGCGCGCAAGGGGAGTGCTATAGTAGCGCCCGCGGCGCGGCCCTGTCAGTGACAGCCGGCCCATCGATCACGCAGGGCAAGGAGATTGCCATGCCCAAAGCCCTTGTGCGGACCTGCCTGGGACTGCTGTGCGAGCTGCTGGCGGCGGCGCTACAGGTGGCCCAGAAAATCACCGTCGCCGTGCTGCCGTTCGTCAGTTCCGCGCCGCTGTTCATCGCCAAGGAATTGATCGCGTGCGCACGGCGGTGCGCACCCTACCCGCTCCGTTCCACCGCCGGCGGCAAATCCAACCACCAAGCCATCTTTCGTAGGGTGCACAGCTCCGATCCACCGCCGCCCAAGGCAATACCCACCGACGGTCACCACCAGCCGTCATTGACGCGTCGCACAGCGGTGCGCACCTACCGCTCCGCTCCACCGCCGCAGGCAAACCCAGCCACCAAGCCATCTTTCGTAGGGTGTGCAGCTCCGCTGCGCACGCCGCACGATACCCGAATACCCCGCCGACGGCAGATCACTCCGCCGTCCATTGCCCACGTGCGCACCGCACACGCTGGAACCGCCGCCGGCGGTTAACGTCAGCCGCCCGGGTGGGCGATCAGGCGCTCGGCCAGGATGTCATCGGTCAGCTTGAGGCTGTTCAGGCTCAGGGTGTGGTACTGGTCCAGATAATCGCGGACTTCGTTTTCAATGGCGCGGTCGTAATCGACCCGGGCGGTGTGGATCGCGCCACGCAAGCCGGCGGCTTCGGCCAGCACCGCGCCGTCGCGCACCACCAGGCGGCCGTCCTTGAACACCAGCGCCGCGGCGCCGAAGGTGCGCTCCCAGTTGTCCTGGCGCCGATACACCGCCACGTCGGCAGCCGCCCCCACCCCCAACTGGCCGCGGTCGGTCAGGCCCAGCAACCGGGCCGGGGCCGCCCGCGACACGATGGCGACATCATACAGTGAATATTCACGCCGGATCTGCGGCAACTGACTCAGCTGGCTGGCACTGGCGTTGACCTCGGTCAGCCGCTCGGCGCGGTAATCGGCATCCATCAGCAGCCGGAACAACTGCGGGTAACAGGTGAACGGCGCGCCGTTGGGATGATCGGTGGTCAGCAGCACCCGCCAGGGGTCATCGGCCAGCAGGAACAACTCCAGGCCGATCGCCCACTGCAGCGCGTTGACGAAGCTTTTGGCGCGGTAATCATAGGGCAGGATGCCGCCGCCGCCACCGCGCTCGATATCCCAGGAGATCCACTTGTGTGGCCGGGCCAGACTGCGGGCGGCCTGCTGGCGCATGGTATCGCACGACACGGTCACGGTCTGGCCAAACAGCACCTGGCCGACGTCGATCGACACGTTGGGGTTGGCCTTGAGTGCCTCGGCCAGCCGCGCGGCCCCGGACGAGAAGCCGCGCTTGCCTTCGTTGTCGTAGCTGTAGAACTGAACATGGGCCAGATGCAACGGCAACCCCTCGGCGGCCTCGATGGTGGCCAGCGCGGTGCTGACGTTGCCCGCCAGGCCCAGGTTGTTGCAGTGCACGTGCAGCGGATGCGGCACTCCCAGACGGTGCACCGCCTGGCTCAGCGCCTGCAGAATCCGGCGCGAGCTAACGCCATAAACCGGCACTTCATCGTCCAGGTCCAGCTTGTGGACATTGAACTTGAAAGCGTGGGTACCACCCGGATTGATCAGCTTGATGCCCAGCGCCCGGGTCGCCTCCAGGGTCCAGCCGACGTAGGCGTCGATCTCGCGCTGCGGGCGTTGCTGATGCAGCAGCCGCAGCAGGAAATCATCGCTGCCCAGCACCGCCAGCGCCGCCTTGTCGATGATCGGGATATCGCCGAACTCGAGGTGGGCATGCAGTGCATTGACCGGCAGCATGGCCGGTTCCACCACCGTGGTAAACCCCATCTGGGCGTAGCGGTAACCGGTCTCGAACGTCGACCAGCGGGCACCCTGGAACGGCAGCTCGGGACAGCAGCCCAGCTCGGCGACATGCTGCTCAGGCAGCAGCAGGCGCGACTGATTGACGTTGCCGCCGGCGATATGACTGTGGCCGTCGATCGCCCCGGCCATGACGATCTGGCCGCGCACGTCGTACTCAGCATCGGGCCGGGCAGCGGGGCCGGGCTCGGCGATGATCCGCCGATCGCGGATCCAGAGATCGCGCACCTCACCATCGATCCCGTTGGCGGGGTCGTAGACCGTCCCGCCGGTCAGCTTGATCAGCATCAGTCCTCCACCACCAGAATCTCGCCCAGACCGGCGTTGGCGCGATCCCCCAGGAACCGCCGGAGGCGGTCGCCGAACCGGACCGCCGGGCTCTGCAGCGGTGCCAGCGCGGCGCGCAACAACGCCAGAAAAGCCAGCGTGCGCGGGCCGCTGTCGTGAAAGGTGGCCGGCAGCTCGGCGGCCCGCTGCAGCACGATGGTGCCGCGCCGCATGCCAGCGCCCAGCCCGCCACCGACCGCGCCGCCGATCACCACGGTGCCGGCAATCAGGTGCTGGGCGGCGCCGGGGCCCACATCACCGTCGATCACCACGGTGCCGCGCCGCATCCGGGCCAGCGCGCCCGCGCCGGCACCGCCGCGGACATGGATCAGACCGCCCCGCAGACCAAACCGCTCACCGGGCGCCGGCGAGCCCAGTCCGGCACCGGCATCGCCTTCGATAATCAGTTCGCCGCCACTCATGCCGCTGCCGGCGTAGCGGCCGCACGCCCCTTCGACGCGGACCACCCCGCCGCGCATGCCGCGCCCCAGCCAGGCGCCGGCCGTGCCCTGGACAATCAGCTCGCCGCCGGACATGCCGGCGCCCAGCCGCTCGAGCCGCGCGTCGGCATTGCCGATCACCAGCCGGCTCGGGTCGTCCCCGCTGATATCGAAGATCTGTTCCAGCCGGTAGCGCTTGTTGACGCCAACCAGTACCACGGCCGCCCGCTCGGTCCGGCTCAATCCGGCCAGCGCATCAGGCCGCAGAGCGCTGGCATCCACAATCAGGGGCGCGGCCGCGCGCAGGGTCAGCGTGACCGTCATGCCAGCAACTCCTGCAGCTTGAAGTGGAACTGGCCCAGTTTGCCGCCGTAGTTACCGGCGCTGATGGCCTTGATGCCCGGACAGCCACAGGCCGCCCGGATACCGGCCCGCATGGCGGCAGCCACAGCGGTGTCGTCGAGGCCATCGATGACGATTTCCAGCACCGCCTCGACACCTTCCGGCAAGGCGCTGGCGGTCACCCCAACCAGCGTCGGGCAATAGGCGTCGTTGGTCGAGGCGATAAGTTTCCTGTAGCGCGAACCGATCTTGGAACCCGAGCGCACCACCCCGCCCGGAAACGGCGTGATCACCCCGGGCAGCGGCGCCATCGCGGCCACCCCGGCGCTGGCGGCATCCAGTGCGGTACGCTGACTCGCGGCCAGGATCAGGAAGTTGCCACCACCCACCGCGCGGGTACGCGCCGTGCTCTCCTCGCACAGAAACTCGCCGTCCATCACCGGCACCCGCCAGTAGCGCCTGCCGCCGAGCAGCTTGCTGATCTGGAAGCCATCGCCGAAGTAGCGCAACCCCTGCCCCAGGCGGAGCCGTTTTTCGCCTTCCAGACCGGCGAACACGGCACTGGTCGGGCAGGTCAGGACACATTGGCCGATGCGGTTTTCCAACTGTTTCTGCAGGGTGTCACCGGAGGTCGCGAACAGCAGCACCGCCACCCCGGGCCGGCCGTCCGGGGTTTCGCCGGGCGCCAGCTCGCGCTCGACGCCGGCCTCGACGCCGCAGCCGATCACCGAGGTGGCGAAGCCGGTCAGGCTGGCCGCCGCGTGCCGGGCCCAGGTGGCATCCAGCGCCGTGATGATCACCCGGGTCGCGGTCATGCCGAAGGCCTCGGCGAACGTGTCTTCGATCACCACGCCGTTCAGCTGCATGCCGCCGCTCCCGCCAGTTCCGCCTGGATCGCGCCCAGCACCGTCGCTGCAGCCGGGTTTCGGCCCGCCCGCAGCGCCCTGAGCGGCAACGCCACCCCGTCGCTGCGGAACAGCTGGCCGGCCTGATCGACCCCGGGCACCGCTACCGGGATGAACACCGCTGGCGCCGGGTCCACCCGCAATGCCGGATGCCCCAGCACCACCGCCGGCACCCCGGCGGGCGGCGCTGCCGGATCGAGGCTGGCGAGCCACAGCAGCGCATCGATACGACCGTCGGCCAGCAAGCGGTCAGCGGCATCGCGGCCCGGATCGTAATCCGGCTGCGGCCGCAGCCACAGCGGCGGCGGAAACCCGGTTCGCCAGGTACACACCTGTAGCGCGCTGATCAGGCTGGCATCGGCGGCCAGCGGCAGCGCCACCGCGCGGCGCTTATCGCCGAGCGCATCGAGCAGCTCGAACAGCCCGGCTAACAGAGCGCCGGCCGCGTCATCGGCCAGCTCGGCACTACTCCAGGTGACCACCGGATACTCGGCCCGCTGCAGACGCTCCGCCAGTTCGGCCAGAGCCGCCTGCGGCAATCCAGCCAGACCGCTCGGCAGCGGCCCGTCCCGCAGCAGAATCCGCACCGCACCCAGCGCCGCGCTCAGTTGGTCCGGGGCCAGGGTGAGCTGCAACGCCGGTGTGATACCCGGCGGCGGCTCCGACTGACTCAGCAACACCAGCTCAGGCTGGCGTTGGAACATTGACCGGCCGTGCAGGATGCGTTCGGCGAAGCGCGGCGCCTCGGTAAACAGGCGCCCGCCCAGCACCACGACCAGATCGGCCCGGTTGCGGACCTCGCTCAGGGTGGTGGTGATCCAGCCATCATGCTGCAGCACCGCCAGTTGCCGGGCCAGTCCAGCGCCATGGCGATGATCGACCCGGGCCCGCAGCCGCTCGGCCAGATCCAGCGCCGCCCGCAGCGCCGCCACATCACCGTCCAGCCCGCCCACCAGCGGCGCACGGGCCTGTCCCAGCAGTTCGGCGGCGGCGGTCACCGCCTGCGCCAGGCTGGCCTCCCGGCCCCCGATCTGCGGCCCGGCGGGAGGCTCGGCCAGCGCTGCGCCGAAGCCAGCCCGCGCCCTCGGGCAGTCCGGGTTCAGCGTCGCCAGCCGGCCCTGCGGATCCAGCCCGACCTCGATATCGTCACACAGCAGACTGCAGAACGGACAGGTTACCGCGCCCGTCATGCCGGTAGCGCCTGGCGTTGCGGGATCGCGGCGCGCACCGCCGCCAGTGCGCCGGGCTCGATCTGTCCGTCCCGGGCGCCGCGGCACAGGGCCCCGCGGAAACCCAGATAGTCCGGGGCCAGCGGCAGCAGCCGGGCAATATCCGCCAGCCGGAGCGACCCGGCCAACCCGCTCAGCAACCCCAGCGCCCGGGCCTGCTCCACAAACTGCTGCAGGCACCCGTGATCGATATGGTCAGTCAGCCGCCCCTGGCGCTTGTCAGCCGTGTCCAGCATGACGCCGGCGCAGCCGGCAGCCCGGATCACCGGCAGCAGGGTCAGATCAGGCGCGCGGTCGGCCAACAGCACCACCACCAGCCGCGTGCCGGCCGCCGCCAGCGGCGCCAGAGCGGCCAGACAGTCGCGCTGCCGTGGCCCGGGGAACAGCCCCACCTTGACATAGTGCACGCCGGTTGCCGCCAGCGCCTGTACCGCCGGGGCAACGGTCGCGGGCACCGGCGCCAGGTCGCCGGCGGTAGCGCTCAGTGTGGCGCGGTCCCCGAAACCCTGCACGATGGCCCGCACGGTGGCGAGCGGTAAGGCCCCGAGGGCGCCGCTTTGGGGATCCTTCAGATCGATCAGGTCAACCCCGGCGGCAAGGGCAAAGTCGGCCTCCGCCGCCGTGGTCACGCTGGCCAGCATCGCGGTCATGGTTGCTGAGTCTGGTAAAGTGGTTGTGCTAGATTGTGAGCCACCTTAATCTGAACCAAATCCGCTTGTCCACACCCACCCGGCCACCCCGAGGAACCTATGCCGTCCAGTCGTCAAGCCGCGACCCAGCCCGCCACCACCGTGCAGGTATCTGCGCCGGCCCGGCTGCATCTCGGGTTCCTCGACCTGCACGGCGGCCGCGGCCGGCGCTTCGGCAGTCTCGGTTTGAGCCTGGCGGCGCCGCTGACCGCACTCAGTCTGCAGCGCGCCGAGCGCTGGCAGGCGAGCGGCCCGGACAGCGCCCGCGCACTCGGTTATGCCCGCGACCTGGCCGGCCAGCTTGAACTCACCGGCGCGGTGGATGTGACCGTGGAGCGGGCCATCCCGGCCCATGCCGGGCTCGGTTCCGGCACCCAGCTGGCGCTGGCCGTGGGCACCGCGCTGACCCGGCTGCACGGGCGTCAGTTGGGCGCCGGCGAGATTGCCTGCCGGCTCGGGCGCGGCGCCCGCTCGGGCATCGGCAGTGGCGCCTTCGAACAGGGCGGGCTGCTGCTCGACGGTGGCCGGGGCGATCACACCTCGCTGCCACCGCTGATCAGCCGGCTGCCGTTTCCCACTGACTGGCGGGTGTTGCTGGTATTCGATCCAGCGGGTGCCGGTGCCAGCGGCGAACACGAGCAGCGGGCGTTCGCGGCGCTGGCCGAATTTCCGGCCACCCGGGCCGCCGCCCTGTGCCGACTGGTGCTGATGCAGTTGCTGCCGGCCGTGGCCGAGCATGACCTGACCGGCTTCGGCGCCGCCCTGAGCGAACTTCAGGCTGAGATCGGCGATTATTTCACACCGGTCCAGGGCGGGCGTTTCAGCAGTCCGGCCGTGGCCCAGGCCGTCGCCTGGCTGGCCCGCCAGGGTGCCACCGGCTGCGGCCAGAGCTCGTGGGGTCCGACCGGCTTCGCCTTCTGCGCCGACGAGTTCAGCGGCCGGCGCCTGCTGCAACAGGCACGCCACCACTGGGCCGACAGCGGTCTGCAGTTCGCGCTGGGCCGGGCCCGTAACGGACCCGCTCTGGTCGAACAGGTACGCGAGCCGACCCGGACCGCCGTCGGCTCGCTGCCTACCGTCAACTCCTAACCCCGAGGCGCAGTTAGCCATGAGCAAACCCCGTATCCTGCATATGCTGGCGCCTGGTGAGAACGTCAGTCCGTTCGACGTCAATATGGCCGGTGACGCCGGCTACGAAGTAATCGTCCCCTATCGCAACGTCAATGCCGACAACGTCACCGGACTGGTCCAGGACGCCATCTTTTCGCGGCCGCCCAAGATGTACAACTATACCGCTGCATTCATCGGTGGCCATGACATCAATCTGGCGGCCGCCATGCTGGACAAGGCCCGCCAGGCACTGGTGCCGCCGTTCGAGATCGGTCTGTTCGCGGACCCCAACGGCGCCTATACCACGGCCGCAGCGCTGGTCGCGCTGGTCGGAAAACAGCTGCCGGACCGGCTCAGCAAGCGGCAGGTCGCGATCTTCGGCGGCGGCCCGGTGGGCCTGTGTGCAGCCATCCTGATCGCCCATGAGGGCGGCTACCCCACCCTGGTCCGACTGACCCCGCAGACACCGGCCAAACAAGCCGTGGTCGAGCGGTTCGCCGAACGCTACCAGGTCAGCCTGGCCAGCGCCGAGGGTCAGGATGCGCCCGGCAAGGCGGCGGCGCTGGCCGATAGCGAGGTCGCCATCACCACCGCCAAGGCCGGCATCCAGGTCCTCAACGAGTCGCTGCTGGACCAGGCCCCGCACCTCAAGGTGGTCGCCGACGTCAATGCCGTGCCGCCGAGCGGCATCGCGGGCATCCAGCCGAGCCACGGTGGCGAAGCCATCACCACCGCGGCAGGCAGCGTCGCGGCCTTCGGCGCGCTGGCCATCGGCAAGCTCAAGTACAGCGTCCAGCATCAATTGTTCAAACGCATGCTGGAAGCGGATCACGCGGTCTGCGTGGATTTCCCCGACGCTTACGCCCTGGCCCGCGAACTGGCCTGACCGGCGGCTGCTGATCGTCGCGTTATCGGCCCGGGCACTGACCCAGCTGGCCCGGGCCGACGGCTATCAGAGCTACGCGGTCGACCTGTTCGGCGATCAGGACACGCTGGCGGCCTGCCACGGTTTCCAGCGTAGCAGCGCCTGGCGGCGTGAGGCGCTGGCGGCTGCCATTGCTGCCCTGGACCCGGGCGCCCGGCTGCCGTTGTTGTATGGCAGCGGCTTCGAAGACCATCCCGACTGGCTGCCGGCGCTAGCCGGCAAGCGGGTGCTGTTGGGCAACCCGGCGGACGTCGTCAACCGCGTCAAGCAGCCGGGCGAACTGGCGGCGCTGCTGGCGGCGCTGGGCATCCCGCATCCCGAGATCCGGCGCCAGCCGCCGGCCACTGCCGGCTGGCTGTGCAAGCGGGCCGGCGCGGCCGGCGGCGCGCACGTGCGCCCGGCCGCGGAGGGTCAGGCAGCCGGCCCGGACGACTACTTCCAGCGCCGGATCGATGGCCGCGCGCTCTCCACCACGGTGCTGGCCAACGGCCGCCGGGCGCTGATTCTGGGCTGCTGCGAGACCTGGTGCGACGCCAGCGACCCGGCCCGCCGCTACCGCTATGGCGGGGCGGCAACGCTACTGCCGGGGGCACTGCCGGCTATGCTAAGGTATCGACTGGCCGCCGCCGCCAGCGCGCTCACCGCGGCCTGCGGCCTACGCGGCCTGATCGGGCTGGACTGGATAATCGCCGGCGCCGAGCCGTGGCTGCTCGAAGTCAACCCGCGACCGACCGCAACGACCGGGTTGCACGGACCGGGCGCGGGACTGCTGGCGCTGCATCGGGCCGCGCTGACCGGAGTGCTGCCGGAACGACCACCGCCAGTGCCGGCAGGCAGCCGGGCCCATGCGGTGATCTACGCCACCCGGGCGCTGCGGACCCGCACCATCCGCTGGCCACCCTGGGTCAGCGACCGGCCCTGGCCGGGCAGCCTGATTGCAGCGGGCGAGCCGGTCTGCAGCATCAGCGCCTGCGGTGCCGATCCGGTCGCGGCGCGGGCCGCGTTGCAGCGCCGCCGGAACCGCTTCCTGGAAACCTTAACGTTATGGCAGCAACATTGAATACCGATTCCGATCATCCGAGCGTCAACCGCTTAACCGCGCCCCTGGTCAAACAATTGCTTGCGGATGCCGCCGCCCTGCGCGTCGGGGTCGAACAAGGCCCCGGCGGCAGTGTGCTGGTCGATGCCGGCATCGACCAGCCCGGCGGGCTGGAGGCCGGCCGCCGCATCGCCGAACTGTGCCTGGGCGGACTGGGCCAGGTCCGGGTCAGTGCCGCCAGTGGCTTTGCCCGCTGGCCATGGCAGGTCGAGGTCACCACCAGCCACCCGGTCGTGGCCTGCCTGGGCAGCCAGTACGCCGGCTGGAGTCTGAGCAGCAACGAGCCCAAATACCACGCACTCGGCTCCGGGCCGGCCCGGGCGCTGGCGCTGCGTGAGCCCCTGTTCGAGCAACTCGGCTACCGCGACCGCGCGCCCAGCACCTGTCTGATCCTGGAGACCGACCGCCGGCCGCCGCCGGCCGTGGTCGAGAAGATCCAGCCGACTGCGCGTGGCCGCCGCTAGATCTGACCCTGATCCTGACCCCGACCGGCAGCCTGGCCGGCGGCGTCCAGATCGCCGCGCGTATCGTCGAGGTGGCGCTGCACAAGGCTCACGCGCTGGGCTTCCCGCTGGCCGACATCATCGACGGTCTGGGCGCCACGCCCGTGCCGCCGCCGCATCCGGACGGGCTCCAGGCCATGGGCCGGAGCAACGACACCATCCTGTTCGGCGGCCAGGTCCACTTGTTCGTCAACGGTTCCGACGATCAGGCCGAGCAACTGGCCCGGCAGCTGCCGGCCAGCAGCTCGCGCGATTACGGCAAGCCGTTCGCCGAGGTATTCAAGGCCTACGACTATGACTTTTTCCAGATCGACCCGATGCTGTTCAGCCCGGCCAAAGTGGCCGTGACCGCACTGGCCAGCGGCCGCACCTTCCAGGCCGGCGCCCTCGACGAAGCACTGCTCGAGCGCTCCTTCGGCCAGCCATGACCCGGCCCCGGGTCGCGCTGTTCAGCGACAGCCACGGCTGGCACGAACGCCGCCTGAGCCGGGCCTTCCGGCGACGCGGTATCGAGCCGGTGGCGCTGTCGCTGAAAGCCTGCCGCTTCACCCCGCAGGGTGTGGTGCTGGGCGAGCGTGCCGCGCTGCCGGCCGCGGCCTTCGTGCGCAACATACCGGGCGGCAGTTTCGAACAGGTGACCCTGCGGCTGGGCCTGCTGCATGCGCTGCGGACCTGCGGTGTGGTGGTCTACAACGACGCCCGGGTGATCGAACAGACGGTCGACAAGTCGATGACCAGCTTTCTGCTGGGCCGGGCCGGCCTGCCAACCCCACCGGCCTGGGTCTGCGAATCGTACGCCGCGGCCCGGGCGCGGGTGGCGCTGGAACGGGCGGCCGGCCAGCGGCTGGTGCTGAAACCGCTGTTCGGGGCCTGCGGGCGCGGCCTGAAGTTACTGGAATCCCCGGACCAGCTACCACCGCCGGAAGGCGTCGCGGGCGCTGTTTATTACCTGCAGCGGTTCCTGCCCAGCGGCCTCGCGGGCGGCCGCGACTGGCGCGTGCTGGTGGTCGCTGGTCAGGCGCTGGCGGCCATGGAACGGCGCTCCGCGCACTGGATCACCAACCGGGCCCGCGGCGGCCAGTGCCTGCCGGTGGTGCTGACCGCCGAGCTGGCGCAACTGGCCCAGGCCGCGGCCGCCAGCGTCGGCGCCAGTTACGCCGGTGTTGATCTGGTCCGCGCCCGGGACGGCGGACTACAGGTACTGGAGGTCAACGGCGTGCCGGCCTGGCGTGGTCTGCAGAGCGTCAGCCGGGTGGACATCGCCCAGGCGCTGGTCGATGACCTGCTGCACCGACTGGACAGCGGCCGGCTGGAAGCGGTCTCTTGAGGCTGGCGGAAACGCGGGTGGCAGCGGCGCTGGAAGCCGCCTGCCGCGCTGAGCTGCGGGCCCTGAAGCCGGGCAACGTCGGCGATCATGGCGGCGGCCATGCCATGACCGTCGCCCAGTTCGAGGCCAGTGCCGCAGCCGCAGCGATTCCGCTGGCCGATGCCCGGCTCGGCGTCGGTGAGCGCATCCTCGCAGCCGTCACAGCAACCCGGTCGGCGGTTGGCTGCAACACCAATCTCGGCATCGTGCTGCTGGCAGCCCCGCTCGCCGCTGCAGCCCAAACCGGCCAGGGCCCGCTGCGGGTACGGCTGCGGACTGTGTTGAGCGGCCTCGACCGCGCTGATACCGAGCACGTATTCCGCGCCATCCGCCTGGCGGCACCGGGCGGGCTGGGCCGCTCGGCAGCGCACGATGTCGCCGGCCCAGCCTGTGCCGGCCTGGTCGAGGTCATGGCCAGCGCCGCCTGGCACGACCGGATCGCCTGGCAGTACGCCCACGGCTACGCCGATATCCTCGAGCTGGGCCTGCCGGCGCTGGCCTGGGCCGCGCGGCGCTGGGATGACAAGCGCTGGGCAACCGTCTATTGTTACCTGAGCTTCCTGGCGCGGTTCCGTGACACCCACGTTTGGCGTAAACTGGGCCGGTCCATCGCGGAGGAAGTGCGCCGGACGGGTGCTCGGTTATGCGATCGCCTGACGGTGAGTGTCGATCCGACGGACCTGACCGCGGAATTGCTGCGTGTCGATCACGCCTTCAAGGCCGCTGGAATCAACCCGGGTACGAGCGCTGATCTGACGGTGGCTACACTTTTCGCAGAACGTCTACAGTCACTGCTTGATTGAGGAGATAACTGAGCCATGGCAAAAATAACCAACGTATGTGTCGGCGAATCACTGATCGGTGACGGTAACGAAGTCGCCCATATCGATCTGATGGTGGGGCCGCGCGGATCCGCCGTGGAAACCGCCTTCTGCATGGGTCTGACCAACAACAAGGACGGTTTCACCAGCCTGCTGGCGGTGGTCGCGCCGAACGTTCCGGCCAAACCCAACACCCTGATGTTCAACAAAGTCACCATCAAGGGCGCCAAGCAGGCGGTACAGATGTTCGGTCCGGCCCAGCGCGCGGTCGCCAAGGCTGTGGTGGACTGCGTCGATGACGGCACTATCCCGGCCGACGAAGCCGACGACCTGTACGTCTGCGTCGGTGTCTTCATCCACTGGGAAGCCGCCGACGACGCCAAGATCGAGCAGTACAACTACGAAGCCACCAAGCAGGCGCTCAAGCGTGCCGTGGCCGGAGAACCCTCGGTCCAGGAAGTCGTGTCCAAGAAGAACAGCGAACACCCGTTCGCCGCCAACGTCGCCTGACCGACGCCGTTACGGCAACGCCCCGCGACCGGTCTGCCGGCGCGGGGTCGCCTGTTGTCAAGCCGGCATGGCCGCTGCCAGATCGGCGCCGGTCAGGGCACCGTCATGCAGCGCGCTCGCCACCAACACGCCGGCGCATCCCGCGCTGGCCAGGGCATCCAGATCAGCCGGCCCGCGCACGCCGCCCGCAGCGTACCAGCGGTGACCCACCCGCAGTCCCTTCGGCAGCGCCGGATCCGGCCCCTGGCCGACACCGACCCGGTCAAGCCGCATCAGAATCAGTTCCTCCGGCCACTCCTCCGGCCGCGCCAGCAGAGCGTCCGGCCCAAGCAGTCGGCCATCCCTGAAATCCAGTGACAGCAGCGGCCGGTCCGCCGCCAGTGCGTTCAGAAGCTGGCAGCAAGCGTCCGCCGAGGGCTGACTCTCACTGCCGATCACGGGCCGCAACCGCGCACCCAGCGGCCAGTTCTGTGCGGCCTCGAACGCACTGAACCCGGCGTCCAGCCAGAACGTCACCTGGGGCCAGGCCGCCAGCAGCTCGGTCACCACCGCGCGGTTGTCGCCGTGGCCCAGGATCGCGTCGAGATCGGCGATATAGCAACAGGGAAACGGGTGCAGCTGCCGGAAAGCGGCCATTACATCGAGCGGATCGGCACTGGGACACAACCCACTGGCCAGCGGTTTATACTCATCGCGCCGGCCGGCCACGGCGCGTACCGCCAGCCCGCCAAGCAGATCGATAACGGGAATGACGAGCATACAGCCCCCATGAAAATCGTGGCCTACGAGCATATCACAGGCGGCGGTTATGCCAGCGAGCCGCTGCCGCCCGGGCTGGCCGACGAGGGCGGGCGCATGCTGGCTGCCCTGTGTGCCGACCTGGCAGCCGCCGGCGCCGCAGTCCGGGTCCTGCGCGACGCCCGGTTGCCCGCACTGGCCAACGTCGCCGCGCTCACCGTGGCCGACCGCCGCGGCTGGCACGACGCCTGGCGGCAGGCGCTGGACTGGGCCGATGCGGTCTGGCCAATCGCCCCCGAGACCGGCGGCGAGCTGGAGCGACTGAGCCGGGAGATCCTCGCCGCCGGCAAACGACTGCTCGGCAGCCATCCCGACGCCGTGGCGCTATGCGCCAGCAAGGAGGCCACCGCCCGATGTCTGCAGGCGGCCGGCCTGCCCACTCTGCCGGTCTGGCCGGCGCACCTGGAACCGCAAGCGCCCGGCCCCTGGGTGGTCAAGCCGGACGCCGGCGCCGGCTGCGAGGACACCGAATTGCTCGATGACCGCAACGCCTGGCAGCACTGGCTGAAGCGACAGCCGGCACCGCAGCGCTTCATCCTGCAACCCTACTTCGCCGGCACCGCCGCCAGCCTGTCGCTACTGTGCCACCACAACACGGTCGAATTGCTGGCCTGCAACCGGCAACACATCGCACTCGAGGACGGCCGCTTCCACCTTACCGGCTGCGCCCCCCAGGCACTGGCCGAGCGCGCCGCCGACTGGGCACCGCTGGCGCACGCCATCACCGCGGCCGTTCCAGGCCTCTGGGGCTACGTCGGCGTCGACCTGCTGGACCAGGGCGGCGACACCCGCATCCTCGAGATCAATCCGCGACTGACCCTAAGCTACTGCGGACTCCGCCAGGCGCTGGGGCGCAACCCGATCCAATCGTTGCTGGCCGTCCCAGCAACGTCGCCCGGCCAGCCCCGCACGCATTGACCGCGTGCGCACAGCAGTGCTGCAGCCTACCCGCTTCGATCCGGCGCTGATGGCACGTCCAGCCACCAAGCCATCTTTTCGTAGGGTGCACGATTCCGCTCCACCACCGCGAGCAAGCCCAACCGCCAAGCCCTCTTTCGTAGGGTGCGCAGCTCCGCTGCGCACGCCGCCCGAATTCCGAATATCCCACCGACGGCCAATCATCCCACCGTCCATTGACCGCGTGCGCACAGCAGTGCGCACCCTACCCGCTCCGATCCACCACCGCAGCAAACCCAACCACCAAGCCCTCTTTCGTAGGGTGCGCAGCTTCGCTCCACCGCCGCAGCAAACCCAACCGCCAAGCCCTCTTTCGTAGGGTGCGCAGCTTCGCTGCGCACGCCGCCCGAATTCCGAATATCCCACCGACGGCCAATCATCCCACCGTGGATTGTCCCGCGTGCGCACAGCAGCGCTGCACGCTACCCGCTCCGATCCAGCGCCAAAGGCACGCCCAACCGCCATCCCATCTTTCGTAGGGTGACGCAGCTCCTTGCGCACGCCGCCCGAATTCCGAATACCCCGCCGACGGCCAGATAACCCCGCCGTGGATTGTCCCGCGTGCGCACAGCAGTGCGCACCCTACCCGCTCCGATCCAGCGCCGACGCCAAGCCCAACCGCCATCCCATCTTTCGTAGGGTGCGCAGCTCCGCTGCGCACGCCGCCCGGAGCCCGAATACCCCACCGACGGCCGATCACCCCACCGTGGATTGTCCCGCGTGCGCACAGCAGTGCGCACCCTACCCGCTCCGCTCCAGCACCGCAGGCGAACCGAACCACCAAGCCGCCTTTCGTAGGGTGTGCAGCTCCGCTGCGCACGCCGCCCGAATTCCGAATACCCCGCCGACGGCCAATGATTCCACCGTCGCCGCCCGGCGCTTGAATACCGCACCGACGCATGGTCACCGCACCGTGCCTTGACCTGCCCCTCCGATCCGGCGCTGATGGCATCAGTACTGCACCCGCAGGATGTGATCGACGGGACCGTCGGCGCCAATCAACAACCGCAGCTGGCCGGACTGGTGCACGGGCTGGTGGTCGGCATTTATATAGCTGACCTGGAAATGGATTCGGGCCCGACAGGCATGGTGCTCCGCTTGCGTCACAATCAGGGTGAACCGGAGATCCCGGGCCGCGGTGGCGTGAAACCACTGCCGGTAAGCGCGGCGGATCCGCGCCCGGCCGTACCACTGATTCTCGCTGGCGGTGGCGCTGTAAAGCGCAATGAAGCGATCCAACCGACCGCTGTCGTAATAGTGCCGGTAGTGCGTGAGCAACGGGGTGATCTTGCCGCAATCGAGCGCCTGCGGTCGGGCCGGGCCCGGTGCGGCAGACGGTGCCTTGGTGGGATGGACGGAGGCGGGAGCAGACGGCGCCGCAGAACGCGGCTCCGGAGGGGATTTCGTTGCTGAAGTCGAGTGCCCCGGCGTGGTGGCAGCGGCTGCCACCGGTGCGGTCCCGGCGAGCATCCGATGCCTCACCGGCCAGACCGCACGCACCGTCGCATGCAGCAGCTCCGGCGTGGTACGTGTGGCGACCGGCCGTTCAGTCAACTTCGGAGCAAGCGACAAAGACTGCGACGGGCCCCGCTGGGGCGGTGCCGGGCTCGGACTGGACGTAACCGGTTGTGAGGCGGCCACCCGCCCCGGTTGCGAAGGACTGGACGAAGCCCCTGGCGCCGTGGGCGATGGTTCAGTCCTGGCGTCGGCCGCAGCGACTGGTGCTGGCGGCCGGGACACCGCAGAGTCGGTCGCCAGCGCCGCCCCATCATCGACCGAGCCCGGACTGACCGGACCTGGCGCCAATACCGGACCGGCCGCGGCACGAGGTGATACGTTGCCAAAACCAGCCCGGTCCAGTGCGGCCAGTTCCGCCCCGGTATCATGCCCGGGCTGGGCAGGTCGCCCCGATGCCGCTGGGTTCGACAGCCTGGTCACCGCGGGCGACTTCTTAGCCGCGGCCACCTCCGGATGAGGGCCAGACGCCGGCGCCGGCGGGTGCTTCGGGCCAACCGCCGACGCCATCGGCGGCAGCAACGCCGGCCGGGCGACCTGACCGCCGGCAGCGGCACCAATGGCCCCGGGCCCAGCACCACCACTATTGATGTAGAACAGATACAGCAACAGAGCCAGGCAGGCGGCGATCAACAACCCGAAGAACCGCAACTGGAACCCATGCGACGCCCCCAGCCAGGTGCGCAGCCGCCAGGCCAGAGGAGGCGCGTACGATCCGTCGTCCCAGTAGTGATACGTCGCGCGCGGTCGTTTACGGGGCTTCTTCTTCGGAGCCGGGCCGGTTGATTTAGCGGCCGGTTGCGCCGCTGCTGCCGCGGCCGGTCGTCGGCGCAGACGACCATAAGCGATGTTGATGAGCTCAGTGCGCTGGGTCAGCCAGACGCTGCGTTCGGGATGCCGATCCGGGTGGAACGCCTGGATCAGGCGTCGGTAGCGCTGCCGTACAACCGGCGCTGACGCATTCGCCGGCAGCCCCAGGATACGGTGTGGCGGCAGATCCTCGATGAACAACAGCCGGTCGAGCAGTTCTTGAACACGGGCGACCGCATGGTCGCGATCGAGTCCACGGCGGGCAAACGCCTCGTCGAGCAGCCGGGTGGCATCGTGGCGGGCATTGCCCAGCCAGATCAGAATCTCGTCGAGGCGGCATTCAAGCAGTGGCGTCAGACGCCCCGCCGACACCTCCGTTGCAATATCCTGGGGCCATCGTGGCGTCATCCTTGTAGGGTCTGGGCAAGCGGCTTCAGCGAAATGTCATCGAACCACACTTTACCGCCGATCAGGCGATCGAGCGAGCCCGTCGCCCGACGCCGGACGTCGATCTCCAGCAGGTGGACGCCATCGGGCACGGCGATAGTCACGCCGAACGGCTGCCATGACCAGGTTCCGAACTGTGGCTCAATATGGGCATCAGCGTGCTGCTTGCTGGCCAAAGTGTGAATATCCACATAAACGCCCGAGCGTGTGGTGACCTCATAGCCGGACCAAAAGCCTGCCAGCCGGTAGCGCTGCCCCGGCTGCACGACCACCGTCTGACGCAGGTGGTAAAAATTCACATTCCTGGTGCCCGCGAAGGCGATCATCAGGCTATATTTGCCGCGGTAAACACGGTCCTGATTACGGCTGATGGCGAATCCTTTCCCCTTATAAGACCGCCAGCCGAAGCCGCCATCGAACAACGGCTGTTCGAAACTGCCGTTGTACACCCCGGGCGATGCGCCCACCGCCTGCTGCCAGACAACGCTTGCAGTCTTATAGTCACCCGCCGCCAGCAGCAGCGTTAGATAAGGCTGCAACAACAGCTTATCACTATGGGCGTCGGGGCTCACGGCAGCCCACAGCGCCGCCGCCAATGCCGGGTCCGTGAGCGCCCGTGCAACGCCTAGCACCTGGCGCTGATACAACAGCGGTTTCGTCTGGCTGTGGGTCCACGCCTGGCGGGCTGCGTTAACCAATGCTTCCGGGTCGGGCCGCAATCGCCGCAACAAAGCCAGTACCCGGTCACCATTACCCGGATCGGCCGCCCAGTCAGCGACCAGGGCGGCAACCGCGCGATCGGTCTGGCCCAGTTCGACCTGCAGCATCGCCGCCCGCCACAACAACCGCGGCCGGTGTGGCCACAAGGCCCGGCCCAAATCGACCTGCGCTGCCGCCTGCCGCGGCTTTCCCTGATCCATCAGCAGCTCGGCCCGATCGAGCCAGGTCGGCGCATACAGCGGCTGGCTCCGCAGGCTGGCACTCAGGAAGCGCCGCGCCTCCTTGGCATCACCCAGCACCCGCAACCGCTGGCCCCAGGCCCGCCCCGGCACCCCCCGCAACCAGGGCAGCGTCAGCGCCGGCGGCGTGGCATCGACCTTCCTGGCGGCAGCCTCCCGGGTCCAGCGGGCGTTGTGCCAGCCCAACAGCGCCGCGCCCGACCATAGCACCGCCAGCGTCATCAGCGCCGCTGCGGCCAGCGCCCGGCGCGCCATCGACACGCTTGAGCGCCCCGTCAGGCGGCCGCGCGGCGCAGGCGCTTCTGCTCGCCGCCGTAGTTATAGTAGTACCGGCTGTAGTAGCCGTATTCACTGCTGTTGGGCTCGATCATGTTCAGCAGCGCACCGATGATCGGCGCCCGCACCGACCGCAACCGCTTGACCGCCTCGCGCAGCGCGCCCTTGCCGACCTGCCCCGCAGCAGTCACCATCAGAACACCTTTGACCTTGGCGCTCACCACCACCCCATCGGCCAGGCCCAGCACCGGCACACTGTCGACGATCACGTAGTCAAACTGGCTGTCGAGCTTTTCGAATAACTTGTCCATCGCGGTCGAACTCAGCAACTCGGCGGGGTTGGGCGGCGCCGTACCGGCGGCCAGCAGGCTCAGGTTCTCGATCCCGGTATCGTAGAACTCATCCAGCGCCCCCTTGACCAGATACTCGGTCAGCCCCGGCCCGCGCGGCACGCCGAAGACTTTGTGCAACCGCGGCGCGCGCAGATCAGCGTCGACCAGCAACACCGAGGCCCCGGTCTGGGCCAGCACGATAGCGAGGTTCGCTGCCGTGGTGCTCTTCCCCTCATTCTGGGAAGCGCTGGTCACCTGAATGACCGACGGCGCACCACCGGGGCTGGAGAACATCAGGCTGGTGCGGATGGAGCGGAACGCCTCCGACATGTCCTTGTCGCGCATCTGATGCGATACCAGATCGATCGAGACATCATCCGGCAAGCCGTTTGGGGTCGACTTTGGGTACCAGTCCCAGACTGGGCAGATGCACCAGCCGTTCAAGCTCATCCGGCGTGCGCACGGTGTTGTCCAGGAACGCCAGCAGGAACGCCAGGCCGACACCACCCATCAGCCCCAGCACCAGCGCCAGCAACGCATTGCGCGCCAGGCTCGGCTTGAAGGGCACGCCCGGCACCTGGGCGGTATCGATGATGGACGTGTTGTCGGCCTGAAGCCCGGTGGCGACACCCAGCTCCCGCACCCGTTGCAGCAGACTCTTGTATAGATTCTGGTTGGTCTGCCACTCGCGCTTGAGAATATTGTACTGAATGCCGCGGTTCTGCAGTCCCAGCAACTGTGCCTTCTGTTGATCGACGGCCTGCTGCAGCAGCTCTTCCTGATCCTTGAGCTGCTCGATAGTTGACCTTGAGGCTCTTGATCCGGTTGTCGATTTCCTGCTTCAGGTTTTCGCGGGCATCGACGAGCTGGCGGTGCAGTTCCTGCACCTTGGGGTACTTCGGCTTGTAGATGCTGCTGAGCTTGGCGTATTGGCTGCGCAACTGCGCATAGTTCTGCTTCAGGTTGGTAATCAGGGGATCGTTCAGAATCGACGGCAGACTGTCGATATCGGCCTGGCTGGCCTGCTGGTACAGCGACTGCGCCGCAATGCGCTGACCGCGAATTTTCCCAAGCTGATCGTTCAGGGTCTGCAAACGGGTGGACAAAATGTTGTTTTTGTCTTCCAGATCGACCACGCCGTTCTTACGGGCGTAATCGTTCATTGCTTTTTCCGAACTTTCCACTTTAGCCTGGGCCTGCTGGATCTCCTTCTGCAGATAGGCCTTGGCGCCCGCACTGGCCTCGAAGCGCTTCTCGCGCGTCAGCTTGATGTAGGCATGGGCCACCGCATTGGTCACTTCGGCAGCAAGCTTGGGGTTGAAACTCTCGAAACTGACATTGAACAGATTGGACTGACGCACCGGGTCGACCATCAGATTCGCTTGCAGGTGTGCGATCAGTTGTTCGCGCTGGGCAGTCTTCTGATCACCCGGCTGCGGCGGATCAGCCCTATTGTTGGAGGATCCACCACCAAACATTTTGTGGAGACTGCCGATCAAGGGATCGACAACGACTCTGACGATCTGCTGGATACCGATCAAAATGCCGCGCTGATGAATCGCACCGTTGAATGCCGGCTTGTCTGCCAGATCGAGTTTGTCGACCACGGCGCCGGCCACCGCCCGGCTCTGCATGATCTTGGCCTGGGTGCGCCGATAGGTCTGCGGATCGTAGTCGGTCTGCTCGACATTCTGGAACCGCACCAGGTTCTGGTTTTGCGGCGTCATTTCCAATGCCGCTGTGGCTCGGTAGACGGGCCGCTCTATAAGCGTCGCCGCCACCACTGTCGCCAACACGATGGCCGCAAAAAGCGCAATCGTACGCCGGTATTTGGTGACGATGCGCCAGATCTCGCGCAGATCCAGACCATCGTCATCAATTTCCTGATAGGGGTAAGGTTCATACGGTACTACGGCATGCTGGCCGTAGACTTGCGGCAAGTGATTGCCGAAACGTGCCGGATTCGTCAGGCGGTTGCTCCATAAGACCCCTCAGTTAGATGTCAGGGAACCGGGCGGAACAACCACCCAATTGCCAATACGCTCCTGACTTCACGCCATGTCGTCCAGGCCGCCTTCTTGGCCTCATTGGTATTCACCACCACCGTATCGCCATCCTTCAGCGGCACATCCGGCTTGTTGTTATCACGGATGGCGGCAAAATCGACTTTTACCACCTTATCCTTATCGCCCTGGGCGTCGTGACGGATGACCCTCACGTTGTCACCCACCGCGTCCCAGTTCAGGCCGCCGGCCATTGAAATGGCCTTCAGTACATTCATGTTGCCCCGGATCGGGTAGGCACCCGGGTTCTTGACCGCCCCCTCAACAAAGAAAACGCCCGCCTCCGGTACAAACACGCTGTCACCGCCATGCAATACCAACGCCTGGGCATTGGGATCCTTCACCAGCTTACGCAATCCACCACCAACAATGCGTGCTTCAGGTGCCCCGTCTTCGGATCAGTTTGTTCAGTCTGGACACTGACGGTATAGCTGGCATTGTCAGTGAGCCCCCCCGCCACAGACAGCATGTCCAGCAAGGTTCGCGGCCGGTTGATATTGAAAATGCCGGGTTTGTTGACCGCCCCGGTTACCGTCACTTCCTGCGAGCGGTAGTCATTGATAAACAGGGAGACTTGGGGATTGTAAACATACTGACCCAGGCGCCTGGCGATCACCTTTTCAGCCTGATTGGTGGTGAGCCCGGCGATCTTGACGTCACCCAGCAGGGGCAATGTGACCGTGCCATCACCACTGATGCGGGCCTGCACATTCTGCAGCTCATCGACCTGATCGGCGTTGATGGTCAGCACGTCCCCGGGACCCAGCCGATATTGATAGTCCGATTGCTGGGCCGGATGCTTGCCCGCTGCTGTCATCAGCTTCTGGTTGAAGTCATCAAGTTCCTGCTTTGCGGGATTCGGCGCACTGACCTTTGTCGCGGACGCCTTGTTATTGGCTTGCCCGCCGTTCGATTGCGCCGCCACCGATGTCGCTTGGTCCGAAGAGTCTGCTGGCGTCGTCGTAGCACAGCCAGCGAGCATGAGCGCCGCCGCAATGACAGCGAGAACCGCATTCATGTTCATGAAGGATTTACTCAGCGAGACTCAAGGGCCGATTGGTCAACTCAATCGAACAATCGGCCTATTGCAGGGCATACTTGTGTACGGTTGTAAGTTAGGTCCGCGGCGTTACCGGACTGGCGGGATTACTATTATTATTCTGCGAAGCGGCTTGTACGGCAGCACCAACGGCTGCCGCAGTCGCTATACCGCCGACTACCGCGCCGGCAACCCCTACCGTTCCAACCACACTACCCACGATGCCGCTTACAGCGCCGATCAGGCCACCGGCGGCCCCGCCCGCCGCCGCACCCGCGGCGGCCCCGGCACCGGCGGCAGCACCAGCGCCTGCCCCGGCTCCTGCTGCGCCTGCGCCCGCACCTGCCGCACCGGATCCGCTGCCTGCCGCAGCACCCGCTGCACCCAACTGCGCGTACAACGGCATCGACGACTGCGCGGCCGGCCCTGAGTACACCAATTGTGCTTGTTTCACGATACGGTTAGAGCCGGAATTCAAGTCGGTAAGACGCACCGGCGCACTGTTGGAATCACTGGCCACAACGACCTGGCCGCGGCCCCTGGTCCCTATCAGGCCCCGGATCGGCCGCCCTTTGCGCGCATTAGCGGTGAGGGAGTGATCGGCTGCCAGCACCTGGAATCCCGAGCCGCCGGCAATATCGTAAGTGACCCGGCCACTGGCGACATCGAGTTGATAACTGCCGTCAGCCAACGAAATCGTCACCTTGCTGGCGGGTGCGATGCCAACCTTGCCAACGCCCGGAATCGTCAGGTAGCTCCAGCCGTGAGCACCATTTTTTATGGTGTCGCCGGAGAAAATGACATAGCGTTGGGACTTCGCAACATTCACATCGAGGCCAGAGCTAACCACCGTTGCCTGGTCAGTTACAGCAAGCCGGCCGACGACCGCGACATCCTGGGCTCGAGCGGTCAGGCTGCACGCAAACAAGGCGGCAGATAACAATATGCTTAACCGAGGCGCGTAAGCCATAACTGAAACTCCTTCGGTATGACAGCAAGCGTTGTTGCTGTCAAAGTACTAGTATGAGTAAGAGATCACAACGTTTTTATTCTATTTGTATCAAAAGGTAACACTGCCTTGTCAGAGCTATGCGATTGCCACTGTCATCTGCTGCCGGCTATCGATGACGGCGCCAAATCGGACGAAATGGCATTGGAAATGGCACAAAGCGCCATGGATGCTGGGATCAAGCGCATCATCTGCACGCCGCACCACTTGAACAGTGTGTTCGAGAATCCACGCAAGGCCATTCTCCGGCATGTGGCTGGATTGCGCACCCGGTTGGCCGAGGCCGACATTTCTGTGACGTTGTATTCGGGGTCAGAGTTGCATCTCGTACCGGAACTCCCAGCGAAGATCGAGGAGGGCGAAGCACTCACCTATAACGATCGAGGAAAGGCCGCGCTAGTGGAGCTACCCAAATCAACGCTGGCGATGGGCACAGAGACGCTATTGGAGCAGTTGCTGTACAGGAAGATCACCCCGATCATCGCTCACCCGGAACGCAACGCGGTGCTGGCCGCTCATCCGGAACGCGTCGGCGAATGGGTAAGCTGGGGCTGCAAGCTGCAACTCACGGCGCAAAGCTGCAGTGGCGACTTTGGCGAGCCCATCCAGCAGGTCTGCCAGTACTGGTGCGAACGCGGCTGGGTGCATCTCATCGCCTCCGACGCCCACCGCCCGCACGGTCGTAGCCCGCGTAAACTGGCGATCGGACGTGACACAGTGGCCGAATGGTTGGGCGACGAGGCCGCGGAACTGCTCACCGGCGGCAACCCGCAACACCTTATAGACGGCGAAGCGCTGGAAAATCTCCAGCCGTTAATCACCGACCAAGCAATCCACCCCAGCCACCGCAGACCCTGGTGGCGACGCTTCCTCGGCTAAAGCAAGCCTCGTCGTCCGCGTGCGCAAGGGGAGCCCGAACACCACGTCGGCGCCAGATCATCCCACCGTCCGTTGACCGCGTGCGCACGGCGGTGCGCACCCTACCCGCTCTGATCCAGCACCGCAGCGAACCCAGCCATCCAACACGCCTCGATCCACCGCCGAATACCGACCAAACCGTCGACGCACTCTTTTCGTAGGGTGGGCAGCTCCGCTGCCCACGCCGCCCGGAGCCCGAATACCACACCGACGGCAGATAACCCCGCCGTGCATTGACCGCGTGCGCACAGCAGTGCTGCACCCTACCCGCTCCGCTCCACCGCCGCAGGCAAACCGAACCGCAAAGCTCTCTTTCGTAGGGTGGGCAGCTCCGCTGCCCACGCCGCCCGGAGCCCGAATGCCACACCGACGGCAGATAACCCCGCCGTGGATTGTCCCGCGTGCGCACGGCAGTGCGCACCCTACCCGCTTCGATCCACCGCCGCAGGCAAACCCAACCACCAAGCCATCTTTCGTAGGGTGCGCAACTCCTTGCGCACGCCGCCCGATACCCGAATACCCCACCGGCGGCTGATCATCCCACCGTCCGTTGCCCGCGTGCGCACAGCAGTGCGCACCCTACCCGCTTCGCTCCACCGCCGCAGGCAAACCCAGCCACCAAGCCGTCTTTCGTATGGTGCGCAACTCCTTGCGCACGCCGCCCGGAGCCCGAATGCCGCACCGCCGGCCGCTCACCCCACCGTGCATTGTGGACATCCGGTCTGCTGTGCACCGCCGAGCCGCACTGGCGTACGCGCTCATCGTTGTTGAAGGGTGCCCATCACACCGGTAACATGTGACCATTGATGCAAACCGGCAAGGGAAATCTCATGGTCACTGAAACCGCTGATTCAGCCAACAGCAAGCAAAGCCGCTATCGGGCCCGGTTACGCCAGCAGGGGCTACGTCCCGTCCAGATCTGGGTGCCGGATAGTCGGATCCCGGGCTTCGCTGAAGCATGCCGGCGTCAGGCAGAACGTATCAACCAGTCGGCTGAAGAGCCAGACGCGCTCGATTTCATTGATGCTGCGGCCGATTGGGGTAACAGTGAATGACCCGTGGCGATCTGGTCACGGTCGCGGCACGGGGCCACTACAGTGGAAAACCCCGACCGGCCTTGATCGTGCAGGCGGATGTTTTCGCCGAGTTGCACAGCGTAACCGTCTGCCTGCTCTCCGGTGAGTTGGTTGACGCCCCCCTGGTACGCCTGCCCGTGGAACCTACCAAGGAGAACGGGCTCTCCGGCCTCTGCCAGGTCATGATCGACAAAATCGTCACCGTGCCTCGAAGCCGAATCGGCCGCCAGATAGGCGTGCTGGAGCGCGAAACCATGATACGCGTCGACCGTTCCCTGGCCCTTTTTCTGGGCATCGTCTGAAGACACGCCCAACCGCCATCCCGTCTTTCGTAGGGTGGGCAGCTCCGCTGCGCACGCCGCCCGGAGCCCGAATACCGCACCGACGCACGATCACCCCACCGCGCGTTCCCCGAATCGCCCATCAACGGGCCGTCACGCTGCCCGCCTGGAACCGGTCAACCGCCCGCGCTGGCGCTTCAGATCCCGGTTGCACAACACACCCACCACGATCCAGAAGGCGAACGCCGTACCGGGAATTTGTAAATTGAAATCACCCAGACTGTGCAACGCGATCGCCGCGACGCCGCCGGCCGCCGCGGCCCGCAACCGGACAAACTGACTCGGCCCGACCCGGCGCCACCAATAAAACAACGCCGCGGCCACCGTCGCACTACCTACCACACCGAATTCCAGCAGAAACTGCAGCCAGTCGTTATGCATATAAAAGTAAGCGTTCTTCAGCGACGCCGGCTCGACCAGCTTGAACACATCGGCAAAGCAGCCGGCCCCGGCACCGATCAGCCAGGTCTTCACCGGCAGCGACCAGATCGCCGACCACACCTGCAACCGGCCGATCTCCTGCCCGTCGATGGTCTGCACATAACGGGTCAGTAAAGGCGCCAGCCCGAACATGATGGCGAGCCCCAAGGCAATAACCCCGGCACTGATCATCCAGAACCGCTCAAGCACAGAGCGTTTACGCTGCCTGGCGTGGTAACGGCTCAACAGCACGAACACCGCCAGCCCAAACAGGCCGGCCATGGTCCCCAGCCGTGACAAGGTATTGAACAGCGCCAGCGTCACCACGAAGGCAAACACCACCACCAGCAGATAACGCCATTCATTGATCCGATGCTGCCCGCTGCGCGTGCCGTACAGCAGAAAGCCTATCCCCAGCGGCCAGCCCAGCGCCATCAGCCCCGCCATGTGATTGCGGTTCCAGTAGGTGCCGACCACCACCTGATTATCATCGCGCGCCGGCCACAGCCCCAGCACCGTGTGGTAATGGCCGACATGGGCGGCAAAGCCGTACAAGCGCCTCGGCGAACACCAGCGCCACCAGCACGCCCACCAGCACCGCCAACTGCCGCCGCGGCAGCGACGCCACCAGATAAGCCTCGCCCAATACGTCGTGAACATCGCCCAGTAGCCCAGCGTCACCGCCGGATCCGGACTCAGCCGGGTCACCGGCAGCTCCGGATGCGCGTTCAGCAGGCGGGCCGGATAAACCCCCAGCCAGTAGAACACGCCCCGCGGCAACGGCAGCAACTGCAACGCGATCCAGCCGCTCAGCACCAGCCACACCCACAGCCACGACCGATCCCAGCTATCGGCCGCTTCCCCCACCCACAACCGCGTCGACCAGCTCACCAGAAACAGCAGCGCGATGGCACACCCGGCCAGCGCCCGGGTGCCGGGGTAAACCCCGCCCATGACCAGCATCAGCATGAATGCCACCAGGCCAATCACCCCGACCTGTAGCCACAGCACCGCCGCCGGCCAAGCGAGCGCTCAAGGATCGCGAGCACCGGCCACCCCCCGGCCCTGAACGCGGCACTATTCATTTAACCAATCCAACAACACACCATTCAACACGACTTAAATGAGCGGCATAGTAACACCGATGAAGTACCTCACCCGAAATGTCAAACATTGGGCCGGCGCAGATAGCGCACCTACCCGCTTTGTCCGCAGCGCACGGCAGAGCGCACCCAACCCCTCCGATCCACCGCCGTATAGCCAGACCCAACGACCGAAGCCATCTTTCGTAGGGTGGGCAGCTCCGCTGCCCACGCCGCCCGGAGCCCGAATACCGCACCGACGCAGGTCACCCCACCGTCCGTTGACCGCGTGCGCACGGCAGTGCGCACCCTACCCGCTCCGATCCGGCGCCGCAGGCAAACCCAGACACCGAGCCGTCTTTCGTAGGGTACACAGCTCCGCTCCAGCACCGCAGGCAAACCTCACCACCATCCCATCTTTCGTAGGGTGGGCAGCTCCGCTGCCCACGCCGCCCGAATTCCGAATACCCCGCCGACGGCAGATCACCCCGCCGTGCATTGTCCGCGTGCGCACAGCAGTGCGCACCCTATTCTTCGCTCCAACGCCGAAGACAAGCCCCACCGCCATTCCTATGCGGCGATACCCTCTACCGTCAAATGACGCACGTCTGTGCGCTCGCTCGCATGTTCAAGCGTGATCGCGCAAACGTTGCCTTCCCCGTCGATATCGAGCACGGTGTCCTCGTCGAGATCCTTCGACTCGACGATTCCGCGGCCATCAAATTCTATATACAGGGTGTCGGTATCCACGAAATACTTCAGCTTCACGGCTTGAATCCTCGATCGAAGAAGGCGTTGTGCACGGTTTCGCCGTCCGCCAACAGAACAACCCTAAGGTACCGGCCATCCATTTCACCAATTCCAGCCCACCGGCGTATTCTACCGTCTGCCTGGATAAGTTCCGCCTCCGGATGCTCGATTACGCGTTCGATCCACCGATCTCGAATGCCGGCACGGTCCGGGCGCGAGCGAATAGCTTGGAAGTACTTCGTTGTCCTCATGAGACATCGAATCGCGAGAGTGAATAACCGCAGCACAAGCCCCGAATGCCGCACCGCCGCAAGCTCACCCCACCGTGCATTGCCCGCGTGCGCACGGCAGTGCGCACCCTACCCGCTCCGATCCGGCGCCGCAGGCAAACCCAGACACCGAGCCGTCTTTCGTAGGGTACACAGCTCCGCTCCAGCACCGCAGGCAAACCTCACCACCATCCCATCTTTCGTAGGGTGGGCAGCTCCGCTGCCCACGCCGCCCGGATTTCGAATACCGCACCGACGCAAGGTCACCCCACCGTCCGTTGACCGCGTGCGCACGGCAGTGCGCACCCTACCCGCTTCGCTCCACCGCCGCGGACAAACCCCGAGAGGCCCCACCGCACGGGTGCCTCTGCCAAGGTCTAATCTTCGGCGTCGGAATAACCCATCTCACGCTGGTGGCGGATCGCCAGAATCAAGACTGCTTTGTGTTCGTCTTCAACGCAATATAACGCAACGTAACCACTGCGCCCGCGCGAGATCACCAGCTCAAACAAGTCGCCTTCGGCGGGGCGGCCGATCAGGGGATGATCCTGGAGCACCTCGATGGCGGCCATGATCAGCTCGACGGTCTCCGTCGCCGCCTCAGGCTCGCTTTCCAGCAGGAAATCCGTCAACCGCTCCAGGTCGGCGAAGGCGGCAGCCGCGTAAACTACTCTCGCCAAGGCTTCGCGTTTGGCCGCTCGGCCCGGACACCGCGCACCTTGGCGCGGACGTAGGCATGAACCTCGCCGGCGTCATAGCCGTTGTCATCATCACGCGTTGCGGTCCTGGCCGCCTGCGCATCGGCAACGGCACGTGCCCGCGTTTCCGCCGCCGTCGCTGCCTGCCGCACGGCCTCGACCATGAAGGCGTGCAGCGTCATGCCCTGCGCCCGCGCCGCTGCGCAGGCCCGATCCTTCAACTCGGGCGGTAACTTCAATGAAGTCGTGGACATTAGCTCTATCCCACGGTAGCGGTAACACCATAGTAACACCTCGGTAAGGCCGTCGGCGGGCGCAAAGCCGACTAGACGCCCGGAGACATACCTACTGGCGCAAGGTCACCCCACTGTGCATTGTCCGCGTGCGCACGGCAGTGCGCACCCCACCCGCTCCGATCCAGCGCCGGAGACACGCCCCACCGCCAAACCGTCTTTCGTAGGGTGGGCAGCTCCGCTGCCCACGCCGCCCGGATTTTGAATACCCCACCGACGGAAGACCACCCCAGCGTGCGTTGACCGCGTGCGCACAGCAGTGCGCACCCTACCCGCTTCGCTCCAGCGCCGGAGGCTTGCCTAACCACCAAACCCCACAACCGTCGACTACGCCTCGCCAACGGCCAAATCTTCGCCGAAATCGGGCTCCGAAGCCGCCGCCCAATCCGGCGGATAAACACCGTCCGAAATCCACCGATGCAGCGAGCTGTAGGGCCACTCGACCGGCGCCCGGCAAAGCCCGTGCTTCACCGGGTTGTAATGAAGATAATCGAGGTGGGCCGAAAGATCGCGCTCGTCACGGATACGATGCTCCCAAAAACGCCGCTGCCAGAACATCGCTTCCCGGCGCTGCTGCTGTGAATCCGTCGCCGGTTCGCGGTTATGCAATCGGCCACGATACGCGCGGCTCACGCAGCGTTTGATCAGATTCCAGCGCAGCGGATAATCGGCATCACCATCGGGCAGGCTCCACACACAATGCAGGTGATCGGGCAACAACACCCAGGCCATGATGTGGAACGGATGCCGTCGGCGCACATCAGTGATCGCGCCGCGCAGCGCCGCACGAACGTCCTCCCGGCATAGCTTCCGGTGGCGGTGATACGTCACCACAGTGAAGAAGTAACACGCCCCCGGTGTATGAACGCGACGATAACGGGACATGCATCAAGTATGGTTCAAATCCAGCCCGATGCACATTGTCCGCATGCCGCCCGACATCCGAATACCCCGCCAACGGAAGATCACTCCACCGTGCGTTGCCCACGCCCGTACGGTATGCTGACACGAACTCATCGATACGGTAAAATCCCGTATCGTTATGCGAGGTGTGATTATGACGTCGACTGCCCGTTTCGATCTGAAGATGGCGCCCGAGGAAAAAGCAATCATCAGCAAAGCCGCAGCCCTTATGGGGACTACGGTGGCGGGGTTCGTGCGCTCGGCCGCCAAGGAAAAGGCCCAGGCGCTGCTGGAGCGGGAATCGCGTGTGACGCTGTCGCAACGCGACTTCGCAGCCTTCGCGGAAGCGCTCGAAGGCGCCTTCAGCCCGAACGCCGCATTGAAGCGCGCTCTGACCGAGGCCCAGCGCAAAGTCCGCCGTGCTTGAGGAGCATCCGCTCGACCCTTCAGTCCACGATCGCAAGCATTTCGACTGCGGATCACCAGCGCTCAATGAGTATCTACGACGCTATGCCCTTCAGCAGCGGCGCAAGGGTGTGTGCACCGTTTTCGTGCTGGTTGATTCCAAGGCGCCCGCAACGATCTGCGGCTATTACACGCTGAGTGCCGCCGAAGTCGACATATCACAACTGTCCGATGCCGATCGAATCAAGCTCCCGCGCTATCCGGTGCCCTGTTTCCGAATGGGCCGGCTCGCGAACGATCGGCGACACCGGGGGCTCGGCGTCGGCGGACTCCTGGTGGGATGCGCGGTAGACCGCTGTCTCAATGCACGCACCCAGGTTGCCGCCTATGCATTGATCGTTGATGCCAAAGATGACCAAGCCAAGGCATTCTACGAGCATTATGGCTTTACGCCCTGCGTGGATCAGCCGACAACCCTGTACCTGCCACTCGGCCGATAGACCAACATCAAGCCCAACCGCCAAGCCCGCTTTCGTAGGGTGGGCAGCTCCGCTGCCCACGCCGCCCGAACTCCGAATACCCCGCCGACGGAAGATTACCCCACCGTGGATTGTCCCGCGTGCGCACGGCCGTGCGCACCCTACGCCCTTCGATCCAGCACCGCAGCGGGCCCAGCCATCCAACACGCCTCGCTCCATCGCCGGATACCGACCAAACCGCCAAGCCATCTTTCGTAGGGTGGGCAGCTCCGCTGCCCACGCCGCCCGGATCCCGAATACCGCACCAGCGGTCGAACATTTCACCGTACACCGACCGCGGGCGCACGGCAGTCCGGACCCCACGCCTATTCACCGACTTAATCGGGCGACTTGAACCTATCCCTCAACACGACAATCACCGAAACCCAGGGCAGACATTTTGTCTCTGCATGGATGCTATCACTTTATGATTGCAGATTGCGGCAAAAAATGGAACCATGCCGACATGAACAGCAAGCATCGTAAGACGCTTGATGCTGTGTTCTCGGACCCGATTAACGGCACTATCGAATGGCGACGAATCGAAACGCTTCTGGTCGCGGTAGGATGCCAGGTCATTGAGGGCCCGGGCGCATCAGCTACCTTCGAAAAGAACGGTCTACGGCTGACCATTCACCGGCCTCACCCTGGTAGAGAGGCCTTGCGGTATCGGGTACGGGACGTACGACGTTTTCTTAGGACAATCGGGGTGACACCATGAATGCCATGACCTACAGAGGCTACACGGCCCGGGTTGAGTACGACAGCGAGGACCGCATTTTCGTGGGGCACATCGTCGGCATTCGCGATATCGTCAGCTTCCATGGCGACACCGTGGACGGGTTGGAACACGCCTTTCATGACGCCGTCGACGGCTATTTGGAGGCCTGCAAGCAGTTGCAGCAAAAGCCGAACAAGCCGTATTCCGGCAAACTCATGCTGCGGGTGCCCCCGGAGGTCCATGCCGCCGCCGCCACAGCAGCCGAAATCGCTGGCGAGAGCCTCAACCAGTGGGCCACGAAGGTATTGGAACAGGCCGCAGAATCGTCAGGACACGATGCTTCGTGATGACGTGTTGCTGCATCGAAAGGATCCCATACGTTGCCTTGGCATTTCAGAGCACAAGCCCATGCAACAAGGGCATGACCAACTAACTATCCCGGCTCTCGCAGGGTGGGCAGCCGCTGCCCACGCCGCCCGGATTCCGAATTCCACGCCACCGGCGGGTCATCCACCGTGCGTTGACCGCGTGCGCACGGCGGTGCGCACCCTACGACCTTCGATCAACCGCCCGAGCCAAACCCGACCACCGAAGCCCGCTTTCGCGATTGAACCTGCGATGCAGCGCCCCAGCCAAACCCAACCACCGAGGCCATCTTTCGTAGGGTGGGCAGCTCCGCTGCCCACGCCGCCCGGATTCCGAATTCCCCGCCGACCGGAGGATCACCCCAGGTGCTTTGACTGCCCACGCCGCCCGGATCCCGAATTCCACGCCACCGGCGGGTCATCCACCGTGCGTTGACCGCGTGCGCACGGCGGTGCGCACCCTACGCCCTTCGATCCGGCATCCCAACCGGCCCAACCGCCGCAGCCCGCTTTCGCGATTCAACCTGCGATCCGGCACCGAAGCCAAGCCCAACCGCCGGAGCCGTCTTCCGTAGCGTGGGCAGCTCCGCTGCCCACGCCACCCGGCGTCAGCAAACCACCGGCGTAAGGTCCTTCAAAATGCTTTATCCGCTCAATACCACACATCAACCGCGCTGCTCTGCAGCGTCGGCAGCATGTGCCTCATGCGTACATCAGGCGACCTCTGGGTTTCGGAACGGAGCGACCCAGCTCGTGCGCCGTCTCGATCCACTCCTCAATGACTTGTCGAGCGTTAGCTGCGGCCTGTTCGTAGGTTTCCCCATCGGCCATACATCCGGGCAGCTCCGGCACCTCGACAACAAAGGACTGGTCATCCTCGCTCCAGTAGATAATCAACTCGTACTTAATCGACATCGGACTCTCCCAGCCGGTATGTGACCGGAATACCCCTTACCTGCCTGACCTGATACGCTTTCGCGCTGCCGCCCTTCGGTTGCAAATTGATGATTTCGTCAACGCCATCCCGCGTGAAAATGTGGTGACCACCCTTCACTCTTTCATCAAAGCCAAGGCGGATCAGCAAATTGCACAGCGCTGAGAACTCGACGTTGGCGTCACCATCGCCCGCCAGAATTTTTTGCTTCAGTTTTGAGTGCTTTCCCATCCCCCATCCTATTCGCAGGGTGTCGAAGTATCCATGCACCTGGCAGCAATCTCGTCTCTGCAGCACCCCGATCATGCCCCTCAAACGGGAGGGAGACTATACATCGACCACTTGCTGCCCGCGCTGCACGAAACTCAAATTCCCCGCCAAAGGTCAGTCACCCCACCATGCATTAACAACCCGCTTCGATCCGGCGCCGAAGCCAAACCCAACGACCGAAGCCATCTTTCGTAGGGTGGGCAGCTCCGCTGCCCACGCCGCCCGGATTCCGAATTCCACGCCGACGGACGATCATTCCACCGTGCGTTGACCGCGTGCGCACGGCGGTGCGCACCCTACCCCTTCGATCCAGCGCGCCGCCAACTAGCCACCTAAGCCCGCTTTCGCGGTGCAACCTGCGATCCAGCGCCACTGCCAAACCCAACCACCGAAGCCATCTTTCGTAGGGTGGGCAGCTCCACTGCCCACGCCGCCCGGATTTCGAATACCCAGCCGACGGCCCATCGTCCCGCCATGCGTTGCGCCTGCGCACGGTAGTGCTGCACGCAACGGCTTTTGACATTAAGCGGGAGCCGCTGTCGTCAAGGAGCCTTTTGTGGAACCGTGGGCGCGGGGAGGTGAACTCCCAGTTCGCTGGCTATCTGTTCGATCGCCGTCCCTAGAGGCGCCAAATCCCGCTCTACGACTTGCCAAGTCAACCGGACATCGACGCCGAGGTAACCGTGAGCCAATGTATCTCGCATTCCAGCGATCAATCGCCAGGGAATTTCTGGTGCTCTGGTCGACAATTCATCGGTTCCAAAATCCTTCACCGCCTGACCGATGATCTCAATATTTCGAATGACGGCATCCTGCGTTTTTGTATCCGCAAGATATGCATCTTCGCCACCGACCGTGTATTCGCGGATTCGTCGGATACAGTCGTCAATGCAGACAAGGTAGACCGAGCGATCTTTGCTCAAAGTCGAACCGCCTCGCGGAGAATGCGCTGACGTAGATAGGGATAGAGCCCGTTTTCGGTCACAATGTCCACAGACCGACCGAGCGCACCGGCGAGATCCTCACGTAGACCGGCAAGATCGACAAGGCTGCGGCCGGTTTCCATCTGAACCAGAAAATCGACGTCGCTCGTTAACGTATCGTCGCCACGAGCCACCGATCCAAACACCCTCAGGTCGCTTGCCCCACGTCGGGCGGCCAGGGACAACAACTCTGCCCGGCGGCGGCGCAATTGATCGAGCGTCTGCGAACCCATCGTCTTTGTCCTCGATATCGCCGGTTCCAGATTACCGTAATCTACCGCTTATTAGCGCCAAAATTCGTCAACCCGTCATGCAACCGCGCCACTCGCTGCCTGCGTATGGTGGGATATGTCAACCAACCCCCGAAGCGCGCTCTTGTAGCACGAATCTTGAATACTTAACCCACGGTTAAGCACCCCACCGCGCGCTGCCCAATGTGCCGTCGCCGTAACCGTGCCTCTGCCAAGGTCTAACCGTCGGCGTCAAAGTAACCCATCTCGCGCTGGTGTCGGATCGCGAGGATGAGGACCACTTCGTAGTCGTCTTCGACGCTGTATAGTGCGACATAACCGCTGCGGCCACGCGAGATCACGAGTTCAAACAAATCATCGTTTATCGGCCGGCCGATCAGGGGATGATCCTGAAGCACCCCCACGGCGGCCATGATCAGCTCGATGGTATCCGCGGCCGCCTCGGGATCACTCTCCAGCAGGAAGTCGGCCAACCGCTCCAGATCGCAAAAGGCAGCAGCCGAATAAACTACTTTCGCCAAGGCTTTCCGTTTGGCCGGTCGGCTGCGACACCCCGCAACCTGGCGCGAACGTATGCATGAACCTCATCGGCGTCATAGCTCCTGCCGTCCTCGCGCGTCGCGGCGAGGGCCGCCTGCGCATCGGCAACAGCTCGCGCCCGCGTTTCGCTGACGGTCGTTGCCCGTCGCACGGCTTCGATCATGAACGCATGTGTCGTCAGGCCCTGCGACCGCGCCGCTGCGCTAACCCTTTCCTTCAGCTCAGGCGGTAGCTTCAATGATGTGGTGGACATAATCTCTATTTCGCAAGCAGCGGTAACACCAAGGTAGCACCACGAGCGCATGAACAGCAAGCAGATCAATCTCCGGCGTGCATTGTGGCCGCATTCAGCCAACACGCCACGATCCACCGCCTGCGTCGTATCCCGGCACGAACACCGTAGGATGGGCCGGTCCGCTGGGCTCATCGCCCGGATCGCGAATCCCGCACCGACGGCCGGTCACCCCACCGGGCTTTGACCGCGTGCGCACGGCGGTGCGCACCCTACGCCTTCGATCCAGCGGTGACGCATGGTTTTGCGCTATGATTCACACGTAAATCCACGCAGGACCGGCGCATGAGCCAAATGATCAATTTCCGTGCCGACGACGAGCTCAACGCCCGCCTGGATCGGCTTGCGAAACTGACGGGCCGAACCAAAACATTCTATGTGCGTGCCGCCGTGGCCGCCTACGTCGACGACCTGGAAGACATTTTCCTGGCCGACGAGGTCATGAAACGCATCGAGCACGGCGAAGAAGCGACCCAGTCCCTGGCGGACGTGGAACGCGAGCTTGGCCTGGCGGATTGAATTCAGCACGGCGGCCGTCAAAGCACTCCGGAAAATCGACCACCGATCGGCCAGCCGGATTACTCGTTACCTCAGAGAACGTATCGCCAGCGCCAGCGATCCGCGCCAGCATGGCAAACCCCTCCAGGGTGAGTTGCGGACCTATTGGCGCTACCGCGTCGGTGCCTATCGAATCGTCTGCCATATAGACGACAGTACGGTGCGGGTGCTCGTGCTGCGAATCGGTCATCGGAAAGATATTTACCGACGCTAGGTCAGGCACCCCAGGTACGTCACGGTAGAAACTCGCCGCAATCCATCGAATCCCGGCGCGTTCCCGTGACCACGAATACCTGATCAACGGCCGGTCACCCCACTGTACATTGACCGTGTACGCACGGCAGTGCGCACCCTACCCTTTCGATCCGGCACCGCCGGAAGCCCAGCACAAATTCTGAATACCCCGCCGATCGCGGATCGTCTCAACCGAATGTGCTCATATGAAACCAAACATGCTGACGCCAACGCATTGATACGGTAAAATCCCGTATCGACCGCGAGGTGCAACTATGACGTCCACTGCCCGTTTCGACTTGACGATGGCGACTGAGGAAAAAGAACTTATCAGCAAAGCCGCGGCCCTTATGGGGACCACGGTGGCCGGATTCGTGCGCTCGGCCGCCAAGGAGAAAGCCCTGGTGTTGCTGGAGCGAGAATCACATGTAACACTGTCGCAACGCGACTTCGCCGCATTTTCAGAAGCACTCGAGACCGCGTTCAGCCCGAATGCTGCACTGACCGGCGCGCTGACCGAGGCCCGGCGCAAAGTCCAGCGTGCTTGAAGAGCATCCGCTCGACCCGACAGCTCACGATCGCAAGCATTTCGATTGCGGATCGCCCGCACTGAACGAATATTTGCGACGCTTTGCCGCCCAGCATCGACGCAAAGGCGTATGCTCGGTTTTCGTGCTGGTTGATTCCGAAGCGCCCTCAACGATCTGCGGCTATTACACCTTGAGTGCTGCCGAAATTGCTGTATCGCAACTCTCCGACGCCGATCGCACCAGGCTTCCGCGCTACCCGGTGCCTTGTTTCCGAATGGGCCGACTCGCGAGCGACTCACGCCACAGAGGAAGGGGTATCGGGCAGCTCCTCGTGGGCTGCGCAGTGGACCGCTGTCTCACTGCGCGCACGCAAGTTGCCGCCTATGCCTTGATCGTTGATGCCAAAGATGACCAAGCCAGGGCATTCTACGAACATTATGGGTTTACACCCTGCCTGGATCGACCGGCCACCCTGTATTTGCCACTCGGGCGATAGCGGTCCGCGTGCGCACGGCAGTGCGCACCCTACCCCTTCGATCCAGCATGCCAACCGGCCCGACCGCCGAAGCCCGCTTTCGCGGTGCAACCCGCGATCCCGCGCCGAAGCCGAGCCAACCCCAAAACCGCCTTCCGTAGGGTGGGCAGCTCCGCTGCCCACGCCGCCCGGAACCCGAATTCCCGCCGACGGCCGGTCACCCCACCGTGCTTTGAACGCGTGCGCACAGCGGCCTGCCGTTCCCCCGGGTTAGCGTCACGAACGGCGCTTCGAGAAAAGTTGATCCAGCTTCGCCATCGGCACGAAAAGCCGCCGCGGCTGATCCGGGAAGGAAATGAATTCGTAGCGCCGATAGAAAGCTTGAGCCAGCTCGTCCTTGGCATCCACTACGACGGCACAAGCGGCAATCTCGGCGGCGAACGCCCAGCTTCGGCGCAACGCGTCGATCAGCAGCAGCTCGCCGAATCCGCGACCACGGTGGCGGCGATCGACGGCAAGCCGGCCGAGCAGGGTAACCGGCACCTCGGGGTATCGGGGCAGCCTCTTCGCGGTAGCGGGCGGCAGCTCGCCCAGATGCACGCTCATCTGCGAGAGCGTGTAGTAACCAAGAATTGCGCCACCGACGTTCTCCACCAGGACGAATGGCGCCGCTACCCGCCGCCGCGCGTCCTGACCCGCCCGCTTTCGCAAATAGGTGTCAAGCCCCTCGACACCAGAGGAGAACGCCGCCCGGTCGTGGTGCTTAGCGAGTGGCTCGATGACATAACCGGTGCCATCGGGCGGGGCGCTCACTTACCGCGCCAGTCGCTCCTGATACCGGCGGTGGGCAGCCACCAGGCGGTCTCCGGGCTTCGGCGACTCAAGCAGGGCCGCAACGAACGCTTCGCGGTCACGCGTCCCAAGACTCATGACCTCGTGTTCCTGTACGGTGCGCGTCGCGGCTTCCTGCAAACTGCTCACCACAAAATCCGTTAACGATCGGCCCTGAAGCGCTGCCGCACGCTGGAACAACGCTTTCTGCTGCCGGCTGATCCGCGCCTCCAGCCGTTCCGCCCGGAGCTGCCGTGTGCCAGCGCGGTCAGCCTCTGTGCTGGATGTTGTCATCGACCACCTCAACCCTGAAACGCCTGGCACTATTGTGCGGCTATTTGCCGTACGTTTCAACCCGCCAGACACAGCCCATGCCCCGACGCCGCCGAGCCATCTTTCACACCACCACCGAGGATCAAATCGACCGTCACAGCCGCTCTCGTAGGGTGGGCGGCCCGCTTTCGCCATGCAACCTTCGATCAGGCGCCGAAGCCAACCCAGCCACCGAAGCCATCCTTCGTAGGGTGGGCAGCTCCGCTGCCCACGCCGCCCGAAGTTCAAATACCGCACCGACGGCGGATCACCCCACCGTGCTTTGTCCGCGGCGGCTTTGTCCGCGTGCGCACCACACCACGGCGCCTACCCACTCATTCCGGTCCGCCACTGGCGGCACGCTCAACCGCCTGTCGGACCATCCCATCCGGGCCAGCGCAGACACTTGCTTCATCGCGAGGACCACTTTAGTATCACTTTCTATGCGCACCGAACTGGTCACCACCCTCAAGCGCCGGGCCACCGAACTGCTGTCGGAACTGGCGCGGGATAGAGAGCCTATCCTGATTACCCAACACGGTATGCCCAGCGCCTACCTCATCGACGTCGATACCTTCGAGGCGCTGCAACACAGGATCGGCCTTCTGGAAGGCATCGCACGTGGCGAAAAAGCGGTTGAGGAAGGTCGTACAGTCCCGCACGCCCAGGCGAAAGAACGCATGAGCCGATGGCTCAAAGATAATCTGGACCGAACCCGCCCTGAGTGACCTTGACGCCATCGCAGACTACATCGCCCTGGACAACCCACAAGCCGCCCGTGAGCTGGTTTCCAGGATCTTCCGGCACGTCGAGCAACTGACTGCGCACCCGGAAAGCGGTTCGATACCCCAGGAGCTGACCGACCGTCGTTACCGACAAATTGTCGAGCCACCGTGCCGCATCTTCTATCGGTACGACCGAGAGCGAATCTACGTCATCCACGTGATGCGCGCCGAGCGGTTATTACGTCCCGGCAAACTGTCTCGGCGGTCAGGCTAGGCCGCAACCCGGATACAATAATGACCGGTCATTGCACCCTGCTGTGACCGCTTGGCCAAGTCGGCGGCAGCTAATCTCATCGCGCTTAGACGGCGTGCGCACGGCAGTGCGCACCCTACCCCTTCGATCCAGCGCCCCGGCCAGGCCCAACCGCCGAAGCCCGCTTTCGCGGTGCAACCTGCGATCCGGCGCCGAGGCCAACCCAACCACCGAAGCCCGCTCTCGTAGGGTGGGCAGCTCCGCTGCCCACGCCGCCCGGATTTCGAATGCCGCAGCGACGGAAGATCATCACACCGTACTTCGACCGCACCCTATCCGCTACAGCGAAAATCTACAGCACTCACCCAAACAGGCGCATTAGTAACTCGTCACGCGTGATGCCTTGATGCCGGGCGACCTCCGCCACGATCGCGGCCAGCGTTCCCACACGCAAACTGGGATGTTTGGGAATGGTCAGGTGGTGCGTTTTTGGCTGCTCACAGGTGATCCTAACGTGGCTACCGGTTTGCCGCGTGACCCGGTAGCCCAGTCGCCCGAGCCTCTTGACCAGGTCTTCGCCGGCGACATCGCGCGGAAGCTTCACGTCGCGAGCACTTCCTCCCGCGTGAAGTGGAGTCGGATGAGGCGAGGCACGGTATCTTCATCGAAATGGCAAATCACGGCGTCCCGGATCTGTTCGCGTAGCGCCTCCACGTCGTCCGCCTCTGCAAAGATCGATTCCCCCAGGGCACGGGCAATGTAACCACCTTCCGGCGCTTCCTCGACGACAAATATGATTTCTCCCACTTTGGCTCACCTGCATACGACGCTGCGCCATACCGAAGTTTAGCACCGGACGCCACCAAAACCGCCGCAGTGCCGCACACGCCGCCCGGATCCCGAAAACCCCGCCGACGCCCGGTCACCCCGCCGTGCTTTGACCGCGTGCGCACGGCAGTGCGCACCCTACCCCTTCGATCCAGCGTCCCCGCCAACCTAGCCACCTAAGCCCGCTTTCGCGTGCAACCTTCGATCCGGCGCCGAAGCCAAGCCCAACCACCGAAGCCATCCTTCGTAGGGTGGGCAGCTCCGCTGCCCACGCCGCCCGGTTTCCGAGTGCCCCGCCGACGGCAGATCACCCCACCGTGCTTTGTCCGCGTGCGCACGGCAGTGCGCACCCTACCCCTTCGATCCTACACCGCAGCCGGCCCAACCGCCGTGGCCCGCTTGCGTGGTGCAACCTGCGATCCGGCGCAGAAGCCAACCGAAACGCCGCCAGCGCCCGATGCCGTGCGTGCTGTCGCTTTGGATGCCCGTTTGTCATCAAATTTAATGAAGAGGTCACATTTTGTAATCGTTTTTCATGGCAAGTCATCGTTTTTTATTGTATTAATGAATTTGTAACTGTAATTCAGCAGATGTCATCGGTTTTCATGGACCCGGGTCAACAACGCGCTTTCCCCGGCATCGTCACGGTCTACCAAGACCGGCCGCTACCGGAGCCGGCGACACCAGTAGGGTATGCCGCACTGATCGAGGCCTTCGGGCTGGCGGTCCCGCTGCCGCGTAAGTTGGCTGCCATCGGGCCGCATCACCGTGCCTACGAGGCGGACCGCTGGCGCCTCTTCGCCCCTAATTATGCCCCGGCAGCAACGCTCGACGGACACCTGGTGTTCGCCCTCAAGCATGAGGGCCTCGAGTTAGCCGTCCTCAAGCGACTGTTCCTTATCCTGGCGCCGGAACGCATGGAGCGGCTGATTCTGGGTCAACCGACCGGACGCTATGCGCGGCGGCTGTGGTTTCTCTATGAGTGGCTGCTCGGAAAGCGACTGGACTTAGCGGATCTGAAACGCGGCAGTTACGTCGACGCGGTGGACCCCAAACAGCAATACGCCATCCCCGGCAGCAATTCCCAGCGCCACCGGGTGCGCAACAATCTACCGGGCACGCCGGCATTCTGCCCGCTGGTGTACCGGACCCCGGCGCTGGAGCGCCTGATCGGCCTGGAGCTGGCCGCCAAAGCGGCCGAAATGGTGGCGCCGGTGCCGAAAGACATCATGGCGCGGACAGCGGCCTTTCTACTGCTGAAAGACTCAAAATCCAGTTACGCCATCGAGGGAGAGCGTGCCCCCCAAGACCGCATCCAGCGTTGGGGGCGGGCCATCGGTCAGGCCGGATCGAGACCGCTGGACCTTGACGAACTGCTCCGCCTGCAGCGGCTGGTCATCGGTGATGCGCGCTTTGTCGCCCTGGGGCTGCGTCAGGCCGGTGGCTTTGTCGGCGAGCATGACCGGATGAGCGGTGCACCGCTGCCCGATCACATCAGCGCCCGGGCTGAGGACCTGGCCACGCTGATCCAAGGGTTGCTGGCGTTCGACCATCGGGCGGCCCGCGGCCTGGACCCTGTTGTTACCGCTGCCATGCTGGCGTTCGGATTTGTCTACATGCACCCGTTCGAGGACGGCAACGGGCGGCTGCACCGGTACCTGATCCACCACATTCTGGCCGAACGTGGCTTCAATCCGCCGGGTATCGTCTTCCCGGTCTCCGCCGTCATTCTGGACCGCATCGAGGACTACCGGACAGCGCTGGAGGATTACTCGCGACGACTGTTGCCAGTGATCGAATGGCAACCGACCCCCAGAGGCAACATTGCCGTGACCACTGATACCGGGGATTTCTATCGGTTCTTCGACGCCACGCCACAGGCCGAATTTCTCTACGATTGTGTGCGCCAGACCGTCGAGGAGGACCTGCCGCAGGAAATCCTCTACCTGCAACGCTACGATCGGTTCTGCGAAGCGGTTCAACAGATCGCCGACATGCCCGACCGCCTGCTGGACCTCCTGTTCCGGTTCTTACGCCAGAACGGCGGCCGGCTATCACAGCGTGCCCTTGGCAAGGAGTTCGCCGCGCTGACAAGAGACGAGGTGCGGCGTATCGAGGGGATTTATGCGGCTTGTTTCGATGAGGATGCGGGGCCGCCTGGTTGAGCTTTCCCGGCAATGATAACCTTCAACTGCAGCGATCCAACATCAGGGCACCTCGATTGCGACCGGTTAATCACAGCCGCTACGGCACCATCCCCTGCTGCATCACCGCCCGGGCAATCGCTTACACGGTGCTGGCCGCGTCCGGCTTGCGCCAGCGTGGCCAGGTAAACGACCGCGTGCGCACGGCGGTGCGCATCCTTACCCTTTCGATCCGGCACCGCAGCCAGCCCGACCGTCAAGCCTTCTTTCGTAGCGTGGGCAGCTCCGCTGCCCACGCCGCCCGGATCCCGAATCCCCCGCCGGCGGCCGGTCACCCCGCCGTGCTTCAGACCGCGTGCGCACGGCGGTGCGCACCCTACGCCCTTCGATCCAGCGTCCCCGCCAACCTAGCCACCTAAGCCCGCTTTCGCCATGCAACCTGCGATCCAGCGCCCGAGCCAAACCCAACCACCGAGGCCATCTTTCGTAGGGTGGGCAGCTCCGCTGCCCACGCCGCCCGAATTCCGAATTTCCCACCGACGGCCGATCACCGCACCGTGCATTTGACTGCATGCGCACGACAGCATTATGCACTACGCCCTTCGATCCAGCGCCAAAGCCCTGCCGACCGTTCTTTGCCGGCATACGCGCGCACGTTGTCCGCGACGCCGCGAGCTCTCAGGTAGCGGCATGCACTTCGACTACCTCACTGGTCGAATGGGGTACAGGCACGCCACGACCTTCTTCTCGCAATGCCTCCAGGTGGAACCCGATCGCTTCCTGAATCAGCGTCAAGGCTTCTTCGCGTGTCTCCCCTGCGGCTATGCAACCAGGCAGATCGGGGACGTACGCGCCCCAGCTTGTAGGACCCTGCTCCAGGACCACCATAATCTTCATCGATGTCACCTATTGCTTAAGGCCGGCCTGCTTTAACACGCTGTTCGCGGTTCCCGGAGGAACATCAACACCAGAGCCCGGATTCCGAATACCGCACCGACGGCCGGTCACCCCGCCGTGCTTAGACCGCGTGCGCACAGCGGTGCGCACCCTACCCCTCCGATCCGACGCCGCAGCCGTCTTTCGTAGGGTGGGCAGCTCCGCTGCCCACGCCGCCCAAAGCCCGAATACCGCACTGACGGCCGATCACCCCACCATGCATTGACCGCGTGCGCACGGCAGCCCGGATTCCGAATACCGCACCGACGGCCGATCACCCCGCCGTGCCTTGACCGCGTGCGCACAGCGGTGCGCACCCTACCCGCTTCGATCCACAGCCAAAGCCAACCCGAACCGCCAATCCCGCTCTGCGTAGGGTGGGCAGCTCCGCTGCCCACGCCGCCCGGATTCCGAATACCGCACTGACGGCCGATCCCCCCACCGTACCCGGCTCAATTCGTTCAACCGATCCAACAACACCCGTTCAACACCTCTTCAATACCGCGTGACACCGTTATTCACGCAGCCCGAACCCGAATCACACACCAACAGACCACCTTCCACAAGGCTCTGCCCGCGCGCGCCGTTCAGTCCGCGTGCGCACAGCGGTGCGCACCCTACCCCTTCGATCCACCGCCAAAGCCAAACCCAACCGCCAAGCCGCCTTTCGAGGGTGGGCAGCTCCGCTGCCCACGCCGCCCGAATTCCGAATACCGCACTGACGGCCGATCCCCCACGTGCCTAGCTCAATTCGTTCAATCAATCCAACAACACCCGTTCAACGCCTCTTCAACACCGCGTAATACCGTTATTCACGCCGCCTCAAGCCCGAATCAGCCCCAACAGACCACCTTCCACCAGGCTCTCGTCCGCGCGCCTTTCGGATCACCCCGGACAGTTACCGGAACACCGCCCAACCCCGCCACCAATACACCGCCATCCCTAAATACTCCTTCAACGCCCGGGTGCTGTCCGCCAAGGCCTGCGCATCCGGCAACCACCGCAACAGATTATCCGGCCGCGGCATGACCTCGAAATCCGTCGCCGCCGGAACCGCATCGACCCCGGCCGCGCGAAACGCCGCCAGCGCCCGCAGCATATGCAGCGCCGAGGTCACCAGCAGCACCCGGTGCAGCCCGCGCTGGCGCAGGATTCCGCGGTATCAACGGCATTCTGGTGCGTGGTGCGGCTATGCGACTCCAGCACCACCGCATCCGCCGGCACGCCCAGCGCCTCCAGAAACTGCCGCATCGCCACCGCTTCAGGCGTTTTCTGCCCCAGCCACGGCAAACGCCCGCCGGACGCAATAATCAACGGCGCCTTACCCGCATGATAAAGCCTGGCCGCCTCCCAGACCCGGTCGGCCGCCGCCCCAAGATTCGGATAGGGAAACCGCGGCGGAATCGCCGGCTCCATGGCACCGCCCAGCACCACGATGGCATCCGCCTTCGGGTAACTGCTCGACCGGCAGATACCGGAACCGGCTCTCCAAGGTCAGCCGCAGCGCATCGGAGGCGACGGCAGCGACCACACCCCGACCCAGCCAATCGCCAGCGCCAGGAAGCCGAGCCCGAGCCGCCGCCAGCGGCGCCACAGCAGCACCCAGGCGACCAGCGCCAGCAGCAACGACAGTCGAGCGGATAAACAAGCTCGGTGACTGATCTTCTGGACGTAAAGCATCGCTGCAGCACCTACGGACCAATTGTCCCTTTAGGGCTGACCGGCGCATCGTCACGAACGGCAAAGACGCTGATGACACCGCCTGGCTAACCCGGGCTTTCAACCGGCACCAGCTCCTCATAAACCGCCGAGCGTCCGGCCAATCACGATGCGCTCGTCGAACTCTGCGAGTTGCCTGGCGCGCGCGGCCCGTCCCAGCGCGGCGCGGCGAACCCGGATCATCAAGCAGACGGGCGATGGCCGCGGCCAAGGCATCGGCATCCCGCACCGGCACCAGCAGACCGTTGACACCGTCGGTGACCACCTGGCGGCAACCGGGCACATCGGTGTCACCAGCGGCAGCCCACACGCAGCGGCTTCGATCAATGTTTTGGGCAAGCCTTCGCGATAGCTCGGCAACACAACGATAGTGAGCCGAGGCCAGCAGCCCAGGCATATCGTCGACGTGTCCCAGCCACTGCAGTACACCGTCCTCTACCGAAGCCCACACCTGCTCCGGCGAAATGGCAGCGGGGTTGCCGGCATCCGGATCTCCCGCCAGCAGAAATGTCACGGCCCGGCCCTGCTGACCGCAGCACTCGCGCCGCCTGGACATACTCGGCCAGCCCCTTGTCCCACAGCAGGCGGGCGGCCAGCAGCACGCGAGGTGCGGCATCATCCCCGCTCCCCGCCGTCGCCGGCGGTACAAAGCCGGCGCAGTCCACACCCGAGCCGGGAACAAGGCCTACCCGAGCCGCGTCCACCAGGGCAAACCGCCGGAACAGCGCGACGTCATCCGGGTTCTGCAGAATCAACCGCGCCTGCCTGCCACCCAGCGCCAGCCGCAGCAGGCCGCGTACCAGCGGGCGGAGCATACGTGCCTTAAGTGAATCGCTCGCGAACACGTAACCCATCCCAGCGACCGCATTAACCCGCGCCGCACGCCGACCACCGCGCCGACCAGCGAACCGTAAACCGCGCACTCTATGGTGAAGCCGTGTACCAACAGGGCCGCTCGCGCCGAAACAGCGCCGCGAGGTGCAGCAACAGCCGAGCCTCACGCAGCGGATTCAAGGCTGCGCCGATCCATCGGCAGCGGCTCCCAGCGCAGCCCCAGTCCCCGCAACCGCTGACCGTACTGCCCCGGCGGGGAGATCAGCAACACTCGCGGCCCGCCTGCGGCAAAGCCAGTCCCAGCGGCGGCGAAAGTTATACAGATACCAGTCGGTATTGGCAAAAAGAATGACCTTCACAGTCGGCACTGGAAGCTCAGGACAACGGCATAAACTGGTAAGGCACCCAGCATGCCCGTTCCACCGCGTAGTTCAGCCATACCCACTCCACGGCAGCATAGTAGACGATCACTGACAGAATGATAATGGTTCTTCTATGGGGTGTTCCTCCCAGCCGGGCAGCCGGGTGAACAAGAAAAGCTGCAGCGGGATGAAATACAGCGCAACACGATCCACCGCCGTCGACGAGATAATCACCAGCGGCACGCAGGCCAGCGCAAACACTGCCATCCACAGCCACAAGCGCTGCTCGCCGGGTTTCAAGCCCAGCTTTTTGTAGAAGACAACAGCGCCATCGCCGGCGCTGCATCCATCAACACCCTTATCAAACCACCCGCGAACGGTAGTCTGCCACCACATAATTGGTCCATAAGGTGCTACTCGCCTGGCCGACAAGAAAGTACGCAGCGAGCGCCGAAATCACGCCGACCCAGAACAGGTTCCAGAGGCGGCGCCGGCTGCAGCCAGGGCGGCGATGGGCAGCAGCAGCACCGCGGATTTATGGAACAATGCCCCGACCAGAACCCAAAGCACGAAGCGGCGTACCCGCTGCTCGCCCAGTGCAGCCAGACCAATCATGGCGAACCCAAGCGCCACGCTCTGGCGGGTATAGCCCATGGCCACGATGTTGATCAGATAAGGCACCGCGACCAGCAGGCCCAGCCATGGTCTTGGCTGCCGACGCAGAAGGTGATCACGCCGGCCATTACCAGCGCGGCACAACTGAGGTTGAGCGCGAAAATCCCGCCGCCGGCTTGCGCCACCAACCAGTTCAACCCGTAATAGGCCGGGTCACCAAAGGCAGCGCCCCCAAGAAAGACAGGCTGGCGACGGTGTTAAACGATTCGAAGTAGTGGGGCCAGTCACAGCCCACCTGATAACGCAGGCCCACGAACACGGCGAATACCGTGCCGACACCGGCCCAGACAAGACCTCGCAGGCGCCAATACCGCCGCTGCGGCACCGGCACACCAAAAGCCGCGATAACGAATAATAACCAATACACCAGCACGTCAGCGCGATCCAGGCCAGGCTTCAAGCCAAACTGGGGACATCAATACGTTCCATAGCTGCTGCTGATGGTTCCGCTCCGAGGGGGTGGTCCTGCCAGGCCGCAAAACGTGTTCCACCCATTCACATAGGCCACCTATTCCGGGCATTTGGGTTTGCCCAACCCACGCCATATATCCGCAAACCTACCGCAAACGGGCAAGCGCCAGGTAACGCTCAAACGACTCTTCGACGCCGAACGCCATCGCGCGCCCAACCAGCCGTTGTTGCTCATTCCGCCGCGACAACACCGTGAGGATCGCCTTGCCAAGCACACGATCATCACCCACGGGAACCAACTCACCGTATTCACCATTAGCCAATATTTCACGTGGACCGCTTGGACAATCCGTCAACACCACTGGAAACCGGAGGCCAACGCCTCGATCATGACCGTTGGCAGCCGGTGA
>CAVQMB010000015.1:0-130742 GCA_963713445.1 uncultured Gammaproteobacteria bacterium
TAACTCGCGGAGCTGGCCAGTATCGAGCAAATCGGCCTTGAATAAATCGGCCGAGTCCGGTCTTATTGCGTCCAGTTCGGCCGCTAACTGCTCGGCGGCGGGTTGTGAGTGGCGATAGTGGAGAGTCAGGTTCATACCCGCGCGGTGCAGGTGGCGGGCTATGGCCGCTCCAATGCGGCGCGCGCCGCCGGTGACGAGGGCGGTGCCGCCAGCAACCTTGTTATCGTCCATTTCAGACAACCGTTTAGAGGTATTTAATGCATCCTAACGACTCCTGTGGTTATGGGAAAGGCTACTGACACCAACGCCTTGCCGCCGCCAGATCCAGGGGCGGTTGAGCACAGCGCAGTGGTGCTGGCGCATATCCGGGCAGCGATTGAGGACAGCGCTGGGTGGTTACCATTTGCACGCTATATGGCGGAGGTTCTATACGCTCCTGGCCTGGGCTATTACAGCGCCGGTGCCGCCAAGTTCGGTCGCGCCGGTGATTTTGTCACCGCGCCCGAAGTGTCGCCGCTATTCGGCCGCTGCCTGGCACACCAGTGCGCTCAGGTGCTGGCTCACACCGATGGCGGGGAGGTACTGGAGCTGGGTGCGGGTAGTGGGGTTCTGGCCGCCGACCTGCTCACCGAGTTCGCAGCCCTGCAGTGTCTGCCCGAACGCTACCGGATTCTCGAGGTGAGTGCCGAGCTGCGCCAACGCCAGCAGGCTACGCTGGCGGCGCGGGTACCGCAGCTGCTTGACCGGGTTAGTTGGCTGGACCGGCTGCCGCAAGGGCTGCGTGGCGTGATTCTGGGCAATGAGGTGGTTGATGCCCTGCCGGTGGAGCGATTCCGGATAGGGCCGGATGGGCCACAGGCTCTCGGGGTAGGCTGGGCTGATGGTCTGCACTGGCAGGAAGGCCCTATGTGGTCTGAGTTCGGGTGTCAGCTGGCAGCGCTTCAGTCGCGGTTGGCAACGGTGTTGCCGGATGGCTATGTATCCGAGATCAATCTCGGCCTCACGGGCTGGGTGGCCGCGATCGCGGCCAGCCTGGCTCAGGGGGTGTTGCTATTCACTCGACTACGGTTATCCGCGCGGCGAGTATTATTTGCCATCGCGTGGTGATGGCACTTTGCTGTGTCATTATCGCCATCGCGTTCATGCCGATCCGTTCTGGTATCCCGGCCTGCAGGACATTACAGCCAGCGTTGATTTCAGCGCTCTGGCTGACGCGGGGCTGGCTGCCGGGCTAAAGCTGGCCGGATATACCAGTCAGAGCCAGTTTCTGTTTGGCTGCGGACTCGAGCAACTGCTGGCAACCGCTGATCCCAAGCACTACCTGGACATGGTCCGGCAGGTCAAATTGCTGACTCTGCCCGGAGAAATGGGCGAACGCTTTCAGGCCATGGCCTTCGTGCGTGATCTGGATGTCGCGCTGTGCGGCTTTGGCCGGCGCGATTTACGTTACCGGTTGTGAGGCATTAGCGCGAGTCGGTCGCTTCTGATAAGTTTGCGCCACTGCTGTAAGCCTGGGACGTAAAACATGCAGACGCTATATCCGAATATCCAACCCTATGCGACGCGCGAGCTGCCGGTAGACGGTGGCCATACACTCTATGTGGAGGAGTGCGGCAACCCTGACGGATTGCCGTGTGGTGTTTCTGCACGGCGGGCCCGGTGGTGGCTGTGAGCCAATGCATCGGCGCTTACTTCGATCCCCAGCGTTACCGGATTGTGCTTTTTGATCAGCGTGGCTGTGGCCGATCCGATCCGCATGCCGATCTGACCGACAACACGACCTGGCATCTGGTGGCTGACATCGAGACCATCCGTGAAGAGCTCGGGATCGCCCGCTGGGTTGCGTTCGGTGGTTCCTGGGGATCGACGCTGGCGCTGGCTTATGCTGAGACCCATCCCGAACGCGTTCTCGGCTTAATTCTGCGTGGCATCTTCCTGGGTCGACCGCGCGATGTGCGCTGGTTTTACCAAGAGGGCGCCAATCACTTGTTTCCGGATGCCTGGGAACAGTTCATCGAACCGATCCCGGAACTCGAGCGTGGTGATTTGCTGAGTGCTTATCACCGACGCTTGACCGGTCCGGACGAGCTTGAGCGGCTGCGGGTCGCCAAGCACTGGGCCGCCTGGGAAGGCGGTGCGCTAACTTTGGAACAGCGTACCGAAGTGGTCGACAGTTTCACTGAAGCGCACAAGGCGCTGAGTATCGCGCGAATCGAGTCACACTATTTCGTCCATGATTGCTTTCTCGAACCGGATCAGCTGCTGCGTGATTCGGATCGCCTGAGCGGTTTGCCGGGCTACATCGTACACGGCCGTTACGATGTCGTGACACCGCTCGACAATGCCTGGCAACTGCACCACGCCTGGCCCGGCGCCGAACTGCGCATCATTGGTGCCGCCGGTCACGCTGCCAGTGAACCCGGTATCGTCGATGCGCTGATTACGGCCACCCGCAGTCTGGCCCGCCGACTGCAGTGATCGGTTTGCTGCAACGGGTGGCGGCGGCCCGGGTCGATGTCGACGGGGTCACGATAGGCGCCATCGGACGCGGTCTGCTGGTGTTCATTGGTATTGAGCGCGATGACGGTGAGGCGCAAGCCAAGCGGTTGCTGGAACGATTGCTGGCTTACCGCGTATTCGGTGACTGGGCGGGCAAGATGAATCTTAGTCTGCGCGATACCCGTGGCGGTTTACTGCTGGTACCCCAGTTCACTCTGGCAGCCGACACCCACAAAGGCAACCGGCCGAGCTTCACACCGGCTGCCCCGCCGGGCCGAGGCCAGCAGTTGTTCAGTTATCTTCTGAGCCGAGCCCGCGACTGCCATGACCCGGTCGCGAGCGGGCGCTTCGGCGCTGCAATGCAGGTGCATCTGGTCAACGACGGACCGGTGACGTTCTGGCTGCAGGTGCCCCCTGGCGAGTCGTCCTATTGCACAAAGTGAAATCTAGCAAAGAAAGTATCTAAAAAGATGCGATTGGCCAATAAAGGGTATTCCATTGCCGGTCGTTTTATGCTTTTATGCGCGCCTTCTGGCAATAAGCTGTTCAACCGCGTGTCAAGAGGATGCATCGGAGGCGTTACGGTCATGTCAGATGAAGCGGTTAAGAATTTCACGCCTTATCAGCCGAAGGAAGGCGAGGAATACATGAATCCGGCCCAGCAGGCGCATTTCCGCCAGATGTTGCTGAATTGGAAGCGGCACCTGGAAGACGAGATCCACCGCACGGTCAATCACATGCAGAGTGAGCACTTCAATCTGCCAGATCCCAACGACCGTGCCAGTCAGGAGGAAGAGTTCTCAATCGAACTGCGCACTCGGGATCGGGAGAGTAAGTTGCTCCGCAAGATCACCAAAGCGCTGCGCCGGTTGGACAACGACGACTACGGCTATTGTGAGTCGTGTGGCGTTGAAATCGGCCTGCGGCGTCTGGAGGCCCGGCCCACGGCGGAACTGTGTATCGAGTGCAAGGAACTTGAGGAAAAACGCGAGAAAAGCTGGGCGGCCTAGATCCGCGTTGCCATGCCTTCGTTCGCGTATTGGGGCGCGTGGTCTGGCGCGGTACTGCGACGTTCACTGACCGCCACGCACCAGGCCGCTCAGGCCGCGTTCGGTCAAGGCGTGCGTTAGATGGTCGCGAATCGCACGCGCGCTTTCCATGTGCAGGGCGTCGCGCAGCAGTGTCCGGGTCTCGCGCCGGCTGAAGTTGCGTACTACCCATTTCACTTTGGGTAGATTGCCCATGCTCATGCTGAGGCTGTCCACGCCCATTCCCATCAACAGCAATGCGCCTAGCGGATCGCCCGCCATCTCGCCGCAGACGCTGATCGGGCGGGCGGCAGCGCGAGCCTCGCGGATTACATGGTTGATGGTGAACAGCACGGCCGGATGCAGACTGTCATAGAGGCTGGCGACCCGAGCGTTATTGCGATCTACCGCGAGCAGGTACTGAGTCAGGTCGTTGCTGCCGATGCTGAGAAAATCGACACGTCGTGCCAGGCTGGTCGTCAAATAAGCTGCTGACGGCACCTCAATCATGACGCCCACTCGCGGCAGGCTGACCTCGAGTCCGTCTTCTACCAATTCTCGATAAGCGCTCTGCAGTACCTCGAGGGCCTGCTCCAACTCGCCCACCGAGCTGATCATGGGGAACATAATGCCCATGTTGGGATAGGCCGCGCTGGCTCGCAGCATGGCTCTGAGCTGGGTTTTGAAGATGTCGGTCTGGTCAAGACTTATGCGGATACCACGCCAGCCCAGAAAGGGATTGTCCTCCTGGATCGGATAATACGGTAGCGGTTTGTCGCCACCGACATCCAGCGTGCGCAGCGTCACTGGCAAAGGTGTCATAGCCCGTAGCACCCGCGTATAGGTGGCAGTCTGCTCCTGTTCGCCGGGAAATCGGTCACGCAGGTAGAAATGCAGTTCGGAGCGGAACAGGCCGATGCCTTCGGCGCCGTGCTCGCGGGCGGCGGCGATGTCGGCGTGCAGGCCGGCATTGGCCATCAATCTCACCTGATAGCCGTCCGGCGTCACCGCCCGCTGATTGCGCAACGTGTCCAATTCGGCGGTCAGTTGGGCCTCGTCGTCGATCAGGCGCTTGTATTCCTCCAGTAGGGTGGGGTTGGGCTGTATACACACCCGCGACGAGTAACCATCTACCACTACCTGACGGCCGTTGATGCGCTCCAGGGGAGCGTATTGCAGACCGAAGACTGCTGGAATCGATAAACCCCGGGCCAGCAGGGCAACATGCGAGGCACTGGTGCCGTGTACCGATACCAGTCCCACCAGCCGGTCCTGGGGTACTTCCAGCAACTGCGAAACGCTGATTTCCGATCCCATCAGCACGGTACGCTGCGGGTATTCGCGCAAGGCAGGTGTGTCGCTCTGCAGCCGGTTCAGAAGCCGTTGGCCGAGATCGCGAATATCGGCGGCGCGGCCGGCCAGATAGGGGTCGTCCATTTCCTCGAACACATTGGCGAACTCAAGTACTGTGTCGCGTAGCGCACCGGCCGCCCAGTTGCCGTTGTGGATCCGGGTGACGGTGCCGTTAATCAAACTGTCGCTGCCGAGCAGCAACCCGTAGGCATCGAACAGGGCCCGGTCACCGGCCGATAATACGCTGCCCAGCTGGTCACCCAGCCGCTTGAGTTCGGCCATTTCGGCCTCGACGGCGCGTCGGAAACGCTGTTCTTCGGACACGGGATCGGTGGCTGGCTTGTCCGGTACGGAGTCCAGCGCGGCATCAGGGAATACCACCGCCGCTTCGCCAATGCCGAGGCCGCGGGCACTGGCGATACCTTCCAGGAATAGCGTCCCGCTGAGGTCGCCGGTGTCCAGCCGTTCCAGACGCTGGCGCACCTCGGCCAGGCTGATGGAGCCGGCCAGCTGGGCGGCCAGGGTCGCCAGGAAGGCCTCTTCGTCACTGGTATAGCGTCGGGTTTCGCGTTGCTGAATGACCAGTACACCCAGCGTGGCCCCGCGGCGAATGATCGGCACACCGAGAAAGCCGTGGTAGGGTGCCTCGCCCGTGGCGGGGACGAACTGGAAATTCGGATGGGAGGGCGCATTGTCGACGTTGACCGACTCCGAGCGACTGGCCGCCAGTCCGATCAGCCCCTGCCCGGGCTGCAGGCGCACCCGGCCGACCGCGCCCGGGCGCAGCCCGTCAGTCTCCATCAATACGTAGTCACCGCGTTCTGGGTCGGCCAAGTAGACCGAGCAGACGTCGGCGCGCATGACCGATTTGACCCGCTCGACAATCAGGGTCAGTGCTTCGTCTAGATTGTGGGCGGCGTTGACGTCATGGACGATACGCCGCAACGAGTCCAGCATGGTGACGGCAGCGCTGACCACTACGGCTGGGATGGACGCGGTCGCCGTCGCCCGGGCCGCCGCCGGCGCGGTCGGGGGGTTGGCTTGTGGTCGGTGAACAGCAGTGGCGCGAATTCTTGTAGGGCACGCTGGTAAACCTGACGCTTGAAGGGTACCACCGCCCGTACCGGGTACCAGTAATCCACCCAGCGCCAGAAGTCGAACTCGGGCGTCTCGCTAATGTCCAGACGCACGTCGGATTCGCGCCCAACCATACGCAGCAGAAACCAGATCTGCTTCTGGCCGATGCAGGTCGGTTTGCTATGGCGGCGGATCAGGCGTTCCGGTATCCGGTAGCGCAGCCAGTCTTTCGTACAGCCCAGCACATCGATATGTGCGGGTTGCAGACCGACTTCCTCGTTCAGCTCCCGGTACATGGCCTGCTCTGCGGTTTCATCAGCATCAATGCCGCCCTGCGGAAATTGCCACGAGCGCTGGCGAATGCGTTTGGCCCACAATAACCGGCAGTCAGCATTGCACAATATGATCCCGACGTTGGCGCGGTATCCCTCCGAATCGATCACGGATAATAATCACGTTGTTACACTAATGTTATTTTTCCACAGCGTAATGATTTTCGCCAATCGCGCGTTGCGACGGGCGCCAACTTGAAAGGAGTGAACTTGATGAGCCATGCGATCCGAATTCATGCCACCGGTGGTCCCGAGGTCATGGTGTGGGAACCTGTCGACGTTGGTGAACCGGGACCCGGAGAGGTACGAATCCGCCATACGGCGGTCGGTCTCAACTTCATCGATGTCTATCATCGCACTGGATTGTACCCGATGACTTTGCCCAGCGGCCTGGGGCTGGAGGCTGCCGGTGTGATCGAAGCGGTCGGCGGCGACGTGGCCGAGCTGCAGCCAGGCGACCGGGTCGCGTACTGCACGGGTCCGCTCGGAGCGTATGCCGAGGTTCGGGTGATGCCCGCCCGGACGTTGGTAAAGCTGCCGGATACGATTGATGACCGGCAGGCGGCGGCCATGATGCTGCAAGGACTCACCGCCGAATATCTGATCCGGCGGACGTATCCGGTCCAGCCCGGCGAGACGGTGTTATTCCATGCGGCTGCCGGCGGAGTCGGTCTGATCGCGTGCCAGTGGCTCAAACACATCGGTGCCACGGTGATCGGTACGGTTGGTAACGATGCCAAGGCCGACCTGGCCCGCGCTCATGGCTGTGACCATGTGATTGTCTACAGTCGGGAGAATTTCGTCGAACGGGTGATGGAGATCACCGGCGGTGCCGGTGTGCCGGTTGTCTACGATGGCGTTGGCAAGGACACCTGGGACGGCTCCCTGGATTGCCTGAAACGGCGTGGCATGATGGTAAGTTTCGGCAATGCGTCCGGTCCGGTGGCACCGATATCGCCGGTCATACTGTCGCAAAAGGGTTCGCTCTACCTGACCCGGCCGACGCTGATGCACTATGTGGTCGAGCGCGCTGAACTACTCCCGGCGGCGGCCGCGCTGTTCGACGTGGTTCAGAGCGGGGCGGTGCGAATCGAGATCAATCAAACCTATCCGCTATCGGATGCGGCCCAGGCGCATCGTGATCTGGAAGCCCGTAAGACCACCGGGTCGACGGTGTTGCTGCCCTGACGGCGGCGCAAGTCCGGCGGCGGTGACTCTGCGGGTGCGTCCGGCGTGGCAGTGGGCCAGAGGGCTTTGTCAGAATCTGCAGGCGCTGGAACATGCCTTGTTGCCGCCGACCTGCCTGCTGTGCGGTGCCGCGGGTTATGCCGGGCGCGATCTGTGTGTTGGCTGTGCCGCCGATTTGCCGCGCCCGCAGCCGGCTTGCCCGCGCTGCGGCGATGCTCTGCCGGGCGCCGGGGAGTGGCTCTGTGGCCGCTGTCAGCGGCGGCCGCCGCCTTTTGATGCCGCCTGGGCAGCGCTGCGCTACGCGGCACCCGTGGACCGTCTGTTTGTCGACCTGAAGTTCCGCGGCCGGCTGGCGGCGGCAAAGCTGCTGGCGCAGTTGCTGGAGGAGGCCGTGCGTGCGGCCGATCGGCCTGAGGCTCTGATACCGGTGCCGTTGCACCGCGGGCGGTTACGGGAGCGTGGCTTCAATCAGGCACTGGAGCTGGCGCGGCCCCTGGCTCACCGAATGCATCTGCCATTACTGCGGGACGTGGTCGTGCGGCGCCGGGCAACGGCGCCTCAGACTGTGGTCGAGGCCGCCGCAAGGCGGCGTAACCTGCGCGGTGCATTTGCTGTGAACCGACCGCTTGCGGTGCGCCATGTCGCGCTGATCGATGACGTCATGACAACCGGTAGTACCCTCACCGAGCTCAGCACTGTTCTGAAACGAGCGGGCGTGCAGCGCATCCAGTTGTGGGTCGCTGGTCGGGCCCAGCATGGTCGCGTGTAGCGTTTCAGTCGATCAGTCGTCCTGCTGCTCGATGTGCTTGCGCAGTGCGGCCTTTAGATCCGCTTGGGCATTGCTGTCGACGAGCGGCCTGCCCTCCGCGTCGGTAATAAAGAACAGGTCCTCGGCGCGTGCGCCAACGGTGGCGATCTTGGCATTCTGGAGTTCGGTGCCGCAATCGGTAAATGCGCGCCCGATGCGGCACAGCAGGCCCGGGCGGTCTCCAGTGATGAGCTCCAGCTGAGTGCGCTGATTCACTGTATCCTGGCGGAAGCTGATCTCGGTTGGCGTGGGGAAATGGCGTAACTGCCGTGCCCGCCGGCGGCTGGGAGCCGGGGGCCGCACGTCCGGGCGTCGTAGCAGCTGATTGAGCTGTTGCCTCAGGGCGGCAACAATTTCACGAATCCGTTGACGTTGCTCGATGATCTCACCGGAGCGTTCCAGCACCGTGAAGCTGTCCAGCGTGTAGCCGCCGCGGGTAGTGATGATCCGGGCATCGAGTACGGTCAGACCGAGCCGGTCGAGCGTTGCGGTGGTAGCGGCGAAGATGCCGCCGCAGTCGTGCATGTAAATGAACACCTCAGTGCCGCCGCGGCTGGGATCGGGACGGGCCAGTACCAGTGCCCGCGCGTCGTCGGCCTTTTTTAGAATGGCGCGGGTGTGCCAGACAATCTCGTCGACCGAATAACGCAGGAAATAGTCGTCACTGAAGCCGTTCCAGACCTCCCGACTGCGGCGCTGATCAATCCGTCTGCGGTGCAACTGCTCAGCGGCCTTGGTCTGGACTTCGCGAATTCTTTCCTCTTTGTCAATCGGATGATCCAGGCCGCGCCGCAAGGCCCGGCGGGTGGCTTCGTACAGTTCGCGCAGCAGTGCCGCACGCCAACTATTCCAGAGTTTCGGGTCGGTGGCGCGAATGTCAGCTACGGTCAGTAGATAGAGATAGTCCAGATGCAGCTGGTCGCCCATCTGGCGTGCAAAGTCGTGGATGACATCAGGATCCTGAATATCCTTTTTCTGGGCGGTCAGCGACATGATCAAGTGATGCCGGACCAGCCAGCTGACCAGGCGGGTGTCGAATTCGCCGAGATTGTGGCGGCGGCAGAAGTGTTCGGCATCGGTAGCGCCCAATAGTGAATGATCGCCGCCGCGGCCTTTGGCGATGTCGTGGTACAGCGCAGCAACATAGAGCAGTTCGGGCTTGGGTAGCTTGCGGCTCAGCTCACTCAACTGGGGGAATTCGTGGCTGAACTGCGGCACGTAAAAGCGGCGCAGGTTCCGCAACACAAACAAAGTGTGCTGGTCGACGGTATAAGCATGGAATAAGTCGTACTGCATGCGGCCGACGATCTGGGCGAACTCAGGCAGGTAGGCGGCCAAGACACCGTAACGGTTCATGCGGCGCAAAGTGCGCGTAACCCGGTGAGGCTGGCGGAGGATCTCCATGAACAGACTGCGGGCGCGCAAGTCGGCGCGGAAACGCGCATCAATCAGATAGCAGTGATCGCGCACCAGGCGGATGGTCGCAGCGCGCACCCCCTTGAGTTCATCGTGTTGCTCAAGCAGCAGGAACAGCTCCAGCAGAGCGAATGGGTAGCGTTGGAAAACGCCACTGTGCTTAACTTCCAGGTAACCGCGCCGGGCCTGGAATCGGCGATTGATGGATACCGGTTCGCCCGGATCATCTGCCAGCAGAATGGCTTCGTCGAACAACTGCAGCAGCATCTCGTTAAGCCGGTTGATCTCCATGATCGTACGGTAGTAGCGCTGCATGAACTGTTCGACCGCCAGGCTTCCGGACCGGTCCTGGTAACCGAACTGCTGAGCCAGCTGGCGCTGGTGGTCGAACAGCAATCGATCTTCCCTGCGCCCGGTCAGGAGATGCAAGGCAAACCGCACCTGCCACAGGAAATTCTGGCATTCCAGCAGGGTCTGATACTCGGCGTCGGTGAGAAAGTCGTGATCGACCAACTCGTGCAGCGTGGTTGCACCGAAGTGGCGTTTGCTGACCCAGGCCAGGGTTTGCAGGTCGCGCAATCCGCCCGGGCCTTCCTTGATGTTGGGCTCGAGGTTGTAAGCTGTTTCATGGTAGCGCTGGTAACGCTGCTGCTGTTCGCTGCATTTGGCCTCGAAGAACGCCCGATTGGGCCAGATGGTGTCGGGGCCCGTTACCGTCTGCATTGCCACTAGCAGGGTGGCGTCGCCCGCAACCAGGCGGGCTTCCATCAGATTGGTGGCGGTCGTGATGTCAGCAGCGCCTTCACGGCGGCAGTCGGCGATCGTGCGCACGCTTTGCCCGACTTCGATGCCGATGTCCCACAGCAGCGTGAGGAAGGCGCTGATGGCGTCTTGGTGAGCGGCAATGCTGGTTTCGGTGCCGAGAACCATAATGTCGACGTCGGAACCCGGGTGCAGTTCGCCGCGGCCGTAACCGCCTACGGCTACCAGCGCCAGACCGTCGGTAGTGGCGGGGAGGAAATGCTGCCAGGCTTGTATCAGCAACTGATCGATCAGCCGCGCCCTGGCCGGTACGAGTTCGGCCGCTGGGGTGCCGCTGGCGAAACGTTCGGCAAGCGTGGCGCTGCCAACGCGCAGCGCCTGCTGCAGGATCCGCTGCAGGTGCGCGTTTTCATCCGTGGCCACGGGCTCCGGGCAAGGCCTGCTAGTCATCGACGGTGCCCGCTTCAACGGCCGTGTTGCGGTGACAATGTTAGTACCTCGTGGCCGGTTTCGGTAACCAGCAAGGTGTGCTCCCACTGGGCTGAAATGCTGTGATCCTTCGTTACTACCGTCCAGGCATCCGGCAGCAGCTTGGTATGACGTCGGCCGGCGTTAATCATGGGTTCGATGGTGAACGTCATGCCCGGAACCAATTCCACACCGGTGCCGGGCTTACCGTAATGCAGTACCTGAGGCTCTTCGTGAAACTCGCGGCCGATGCCGTGCCCGCAGTATTCGCGCACCACAGAGCAGCGCTGGGCTTCGGCGTGGGTCTGAATAGCATGACCGATGTCGCCGAGCCGGATGCTGGGCTTCACCATGTCAATGCCGATCCACAGGCACTCATAACTGACCTCGCAGGTCCGGCGTGCGATGATGGGTGGTTCGCCGGCGTAGAACATTCGGCTGGTATCGCCGTGATAACCATCCTTTATGACGGTGATGTCAATATTGATGACATCACCCTTCTTTAGTTTCTTGGCCCCTGGTATGCCGTGACAGACCACGTGATTGACCGAGGTGCAGATTGACTTTGGGAAGCCACGATAGTTAAGCGGCGCCGGCACCGCCTGCTGCTCGTTGACAATATAGTCGTGGCAGCGCTGGTCCAGTTCCTCGGTAGTAACACCTTCTTGCACGTAAGGGCCGATCATATCGAGCACTTCGGCGGCCAGACGGCCGGCAACACGCATCTTCTCGATCTCTTCGGGCGTCTTATAGGTAATACTCATAATGAACCTGCTGTTGGGGCAGGGAACAGTGGTAAGCCTGCCGGGGAAAGGGCGAGTTAGGTAGAGTTACTCAATGTTTTATGGTATAAAGCGCGCGCCCTACTGGCAACTCAATCTCACACATGCACCGACACGTGCAGCCGGGTGCTCTGCCGCCAGAACCGTCGATGGTCTGGGTGGCGGGGTCGCTGCATGGGGTGCATGGAGGCTCAACCCCTCTGAAATTCAGGAGTAACTCCGATGGCTAACGTATCGATGCGCCAGATGCTGGAAGCTGGCGTGCATTTCGGGCATCAGACCCGTTACTGGAACCCCAAGATGGCGCCGTATATTTTCGGCGAGCGCAGCAAGATCCACATCGTTAATCTGGAACGTACGCTGCCCCTCTACAATGATGCCCTGAACTATGTCGGCCAGCTGGCCGCCAAAGGCGGCAAGGTTCTGTTCGTAGGGACTAAGCGGGCTGCCCGCGAATCGGTCCGCGAGGCGGCCCTGCGTTGTAAAATGCCCTATGTCAATTACCGTTGGCTCGGCGGCATGCTGACCAACTTCAAGACGGTGCGCCAGTCGATTAAACGACTCAAAGATCTTGAGGCCATGGCCGAGGACGGCAGTTTCGACCGCCTGTCGAAAAAAGAGGTGATCGGCCTGCGTCGCGAAATGGAGAAGCTGGAGCGCAGCCTCGGTGGTATCAAGCACATGTCCAGCCTTCCCGATGCCATGTTCGTCATCGATGTAGGCTACGAGAAGATTGCTATTCAGGAGGCCACCAAACTGGGTGTTCCGGTGGTCGGTGTGGTCGATACCAATAACTCGCCGGACGGTATCGCCTATGTTATCCCGGGCAACGACGACGCTATACGCTCAATCCAGCTCTACACGGAAGGTGCTGCTGATGCCGTACTTGACGGCCAGCAGGCCGTGGCTCACGCAACCGGTGACAGCGAGGAATTCGTCGAAGTCGACGATAACAATGCCGCTGAAGACGCGGGTACCGCGGCGGGCTGAACCCTGGCAGGCGCGGTCTGTTGTGCTGCGCCTGCCGTCATCAAGGCACATCTAACGGACAGAGGTAGAGTCGACATGGCACAGATCAGTGCAGCCCTTGTCAAGGAACTGCGCGAACGCACCGGTTCGGGCATGATGGAATGCAAAAGGGCGTTGCAGGAAACCGATGGCGACATCGAAGCCGCCATTGAGCAGCTGCGCAAGACCGGTCAGGCCAAAGCCGAGAAGAAGGCGGGGCGTGCTGCCGCCGAAGGCCAGATTGTTATTCGCCACAGCGATGACAACCGCACCGCGGTGATGGTCGAAATCAATTGCGAAACCGATTTCGTCGCCAAGGACGAGAATTTCCGCCAGTTCGCCACTGCGGTGGCCGATCTCGTATTGCGTGAACAACCACCCGATCTCTCGGCTTTATCGGGGATGGCTCTGGCCGGTGGCGAGACGGTGGAGGAAGCCCGTAAGGCTCTGATTGCCCGGATCGGCGAGAATATCGCGCCGCGGCGCTTCGCCATCGTGCACACCACTGGCAATCTGCTGGGTAGCTACTCCCATGGCGGCCGTATCGGCGTGATCGTCGAGCTGGAAGGCGGTGATGCCGGATTGGCCAAAGATCTGGCGATGCATATCGCCGCCAGCAGGCCTCTGTGTGTGAGTGCTGAGCAGGTGCCGGCTGAGATTCTGGATAAGGAACGCGAAATCTATCGTGCCCAGGCCGAGCAGGAGGGTAAGCCGGCCAATATCGTCGAGAAGATGGTTGAGGGTCGGGTGCGCAAGTATCTCAAGGAAATTACCCTGGTTGGCCAGCCATTTGTCAAAGATCCGGACAATAGCGTGGAGCAGCTGCTGGCCGCCGCCAAGGCAAGAGTCGTTGGCTTCGAGCGCTTGGAACTCGGTGAAGGGGTCGAGAAAAAGGCCGACAACTTTGCCGAAGAGGTCATGGCTCAAGTGCGCGTGTGACCCCAGTGCCGCGCATGTTATCTGGATACCCCGTAATGGCCTGCTAGCGAGTTGCCGATGGATGACAGCCGACCGGTTTACCGACGAATTCTCCTGAAACTCAGCGGCGAGGCGCTTATGGGCGACGCCGATTACGGTGTTGATCCAAATATGCTGAGCCGCATTGCCAGCGAAGTTGCGGAACTAAACCGGCTTGGCGTCGAAATCGGCATCGTGATCGGCGGTGGCAACTTGTTCCGTGGTGCCGGTATGGCCGCCGCTGGCATGGATCGCGTGACCGCCGATCACATGGGTATGCTGGCCACGGTGATGAACGCACTGGCGTTGCAGGATGCCCTGGAGCGGCACAGCATCTACGCTCGGGTGATGTCGGCCATCCGCATCAATGAGGTGTGCGAGGACTACATACGCCGGCGGGCCGTGCGCCACATGGAGAAAGGGCGGGTAGTGATCTTCGCCGCCGGCACCGGGAATCCGTTTTTCACCACGGACTCTGCAGCCAGCCTGCGCGCGATCGAAGTCAATGCTGATATCATGCTAAAAGGGACTAAGGTCGACGGTGTGTATTCAGCCGATCCGTTCGAAGATCCCACCGCCCAACGTTACCGTCAGCTGACCTATAGTGAAGCCCTCACTCGCGAACTTAAAGTCATGGATGCGACGGCTCTGGTGATGTGCAAAGAACATGGCATGCCGGTCAAGGTATTTAATGTCTACACGCCGGGTGAGCTGCTGCGGGTCGTTTGCGGTGCTGATGTGGGCACTGCCGTGGTGAGCTGAAGCGCCTGTTCGCCGCCGTAATAGCGGTATCGTACCCTTTTGCCAGAGGAGCCAGTCGATGATTGAAGACATCAAAAAAGATGCCAAGGAGCGGATGAACAAGAGCCTTGACAGTCTCAAACAGGAACTCGCCAAGCTGCGGACCGGGCGGGCGCATCCAAGCCTGCTCGAGCATATTCATGTCGACTATTACGGCAGCGACGTACCGCTCAATCAAGTCGCCAGCGTCACCGTATCCGATCCGCGGACTCTGGCGGTGCAGCCGTGGGAGCAGAAGATGGTGCCGGTTGTCGAGAAGGCTATCATTACCTCCGATCTCGGACTCAACCCCTCCACGGCTGGTAACATGATTCGCATCGCAATGCCCCCGCTGACGGAGGAACGGCGCCGCGATCTGGTAAAGGTGGTGCGCCATGAGGGAGAGAACGCCCGAGTCGCCATTCGCAACATCCGTCGCGACGCCAACCACCACCTGAAACAGCTGCTCAAGGATAAGGATATTACCGAGGACGAGGAGCGGCATGCCGAGGACACGATACAGAAGTTGACTGATCACTATGTCGGTCAAGTGGACGACATGCTGACCCATAAGGAAGATGAATTGATGGAAGTCTGACACCAGCCGTCGCTGACGACGGCAGGGTCGATGTACATGAGTGGAGCCCAGCAACAGCCCGATGGCTTGCTGCCCCGGCATATCGCCATCATCATGGATGGTAACGGCCGCTGGGCACAGCATCGCAGTCTACCGCGGCCGGCTGGCCATCGTGAAGGCGCGCGCGCTGCCCGCCGTGTGATCGAGGATTGCGCCCGGCGGGGAGTGGAAGTGCTGACGCTGTTCGCTTTCAGCAGTGAGAACTGGCGCCGGCCCACGAGCGAGGTCAGGTTGTTAATGGACCTGTTTCTTGCGACCTTGCGCAACGAATCGCGGCAGCTTCACCGGCACAACATCCGCTTGCGACTGATCGGCGAGCGTCAGGCTTTTTCTGCGAAATTGCGGCATCAGATTGATCGCGCCGAGCACCTGACCGCAGGCAATACGGGTCTAACACTGGTTATCGCGGCCAACTACGGTGGCCGCTGGGATATCGCCCGCGCTGCGGCGCAACTGGCGCGCGAAGTGGCTGCCGGACAGCTGGCCGCAGAGGCGATTACGGCCGAACATCTCAAACCTTATCTGTGCCTCGGCGACCTGCCGGAACCGGATTTGTTCATTCGCACCGGTGGGGAACAGCGCATCAGCAATTTTCTGCTCTGGCAACTGGCCTACACCGAGCTGTATTTCTGTGAACGATTATGGCCTGACTTCGATACAGCCGACCTGGATGCGGCACTGGCAGCATTTGCCCGGCGTCAACGCCGCTTTGGCATGACGGCTGAGCAGCTCGGGTGCTCTCCGGGTGCTTAGGCAGCGGGTCATAACCGGATTAATCTTGGCCGCGCTGGCGATTGCAAGTGTGTTGCTGTTGCCGGCACCAGCGTATGCGCTGCTGCTGGGCGCCGGTGTGTTGCTGGCGGGCTGGGAATGGGGCGCCTTGCTTGGGTTTGACCACCGTGCACGCTATCGGTACTGTGGCATGCTAGCGCTGTTATTGACTGCGATCTGGTTGCTCCGTGGCAAGGTAGTCTCCGCGTGGGTTCTACTGGCGGTGAGCGGTGGTTTTTGGTTACTGGCGCCACTTTGGCTGATTTGGTTTGCCGGCCGGCCAAGGCACCCTGCGCCGCGTGGGCTACTGGGCCTGGCTGGCGTGGCGGTGACGTGTGGTGCCTGGTTGGCCCTGTTGACACTGCGACAACGTTTCGTTGCCGGCCCGGCCTTAGTGGTTTTTCTATTGTTTATGACCTGGGTCGCGGATACAGCTGCCTATTTCGCTGGACGTCGCTGGGGATACTACCGGCTGGCCCCGCGTATTAGCCCGGGCAAAACCTGGGAAGGTGCGATCGGGGCGCTGTTGGCCGTGTTGGTCTTGGCCTGTATTGGTGCTGGGGTATTTGGCCTGAACTGGCCGGGATTCATTCTGCTGTGTATGGTGACGGCGGTGTTTTCCATCATCGGCGATCTGTTTGAAAGCATGATCAAGCGCCAGCATGGGGTCAAGGATAGTGGTCAGCTGTTGCCCGGTCATGGCGGGGTGCTCGACCGGATCGATAGTCTCAGTGCCACTGCGCCCATATTTGTCCTGGGCCTGGGGCTGTTGCTGCACTGGGGGGGGCGCTTATGATTGGGGTCACGATTCTGGGAGCGACCGGCTCCATCGGTGCCAGTACCCTGTCGGTGCTGGGGCAGCATCCCGATCGGTTCCGAGTCGTCGCGCTGACCGCTAACGACAATGTGGATGCCATGGCGCGGCTGTGCCGGCAATGGCGCCCCGAGTTTGTGGTGATGCGCGATCCCGGGGCTGCGGCCAGTCTGCGTGAGCGGCTGGTACGGGAACGGCTGGCCAGCGAAGTATTAAGCGGTTTGGATGGCCTCGAACAGGTCGCGTCATTGCCTCAGACAGATTACGTCATGGCCGCCATCGTGGGTGCCGCCGGATTGATGCCCGCCATGGCCGCCGCGCGGGCTGGAAAGCGGGTTCTTTTGGCCAATAAGGAAGCGCTGGTAATGGCGGGACCTTTGTTCATGGCCGCGATCCGCGACAGCGGCGCCGAACTGCTGCCGATTGACAGCGAACACAACGCCTTGTTCCAGTGCCTGCCGGCCGATTTTCAGCGGGGGCTTGATACGGTCGGGGTGCGCCGGTTGTTGCTGACCGCCTCGGGTGGACCGTTTCGCGATATGCCGGCGGCGGCACTGGCGACGGTTACCCCGGAACAGGCCTGTGCCCACCCCAACTGGTCGATGGGGCGCAAAATCTCAGTCGATTCCGCGACTCTGATGAACAAGGGTCTGGAGCTGATCGAGGCCTGCTGGCTGTTCAATGCAAGCCCGTCCCAGGTCGAGATTGTGGTCCATCCGCAGAGCGTGATTCACTCGATGGTGGAGTATCGCGACGGTTCGGTGCTGGCACAGTTGGGCAATCCCGATATGCGTACCCCGATAGCCCATGCCCTGGCATGGCCAGAGCGGGTCGGTGCTGGTGTGACGCCACTCGACCTGCCGCGGCTGGGAGCGCTGGAGTTCCAGCCACCTGACGAGGACCGTTTTCCCTGTCTGCGGCTGGCGCGACAGGCCTTGGCCGCGGGCAGTCACGCCGCGGTGGTGTTGAACGCAGCCAACGAGGAGGCGGTGGAGGCATTCCTGCAGTGCCGGTTGCCTTTCACCGATATTCCCAGGGTGATTGAGACAGTGTTGGAACGACTGGGCGGTGCCCCGCCGACAACGCTGGAGCACATTCTGGCCTTGGACGAGGCAGCCCGGGTCGAGTCCCGGGCCTGGTTGCTTCAGCGCGGGGCTTAAATGGATATGACCTTGTTGTCGGTTCTCGCCCTGTTAGTCACTCTGGGGGTGCTGATCGCGTTTCACGAGTTCGGCCATTTCTGGGTGGCACGGCGTCTCGGTGTCAAGGTGTTGCGCTTCTCGATTGGTTTCGGTAAGCCGTTATGGCTGCGTCGCGGCCGGGTGGACAATACCGAGTATGTCGTTGCTGCGGTGCCGTTGGGTGGCTATGTGCGGATGCTCGACGAGCATGAGGGCGAGGTGCCTGCCGCCGAGCGGCATCGGGCCTTCAACCGCAAGTCGGCACCGGTACGCATTGCCGTGGTCGCGGCCGGACCGTTGTTCAACTTCCTGTTTGCCATACTGGCGTTTTCCGTTTTGTATGTGGTTGGCGTGGCGGCTATCAAGCCACTCATGGATGCACCGCAGCCGCATTCGATCGCCGCGAGCGCTGGTTTCAAGGCCGATGATCTGATTCTTGCGGTCGATGGCCAGACCACCCCAACTCTGGAATCGGTGGTGCTGGCTTTGCTGGAACGCGGGATGGATCAGGGGAGGGTCCGGATACAGGTCCGTAACGCTGATGGAGCGCTGCGCGTACGGCAACTCGATCTGCACGGTGCCCGCCTGCCCAGTGACGGTGGCCGGGTACTGCAGGACCTCGGGCTGGTACCATGGCAGCCGGTACTGGCGCCGGTGATCGAGCAGGTGTTGCCGAATGGTGCCGCTGCTTTGGCTGGCCTGAAAGCCGGTGATCGCGTGGTGGCTGTGGATGGTCACCCGGTCACCCGGTGGCGCCAGTGGGCCGATTATGTCCGCCGACACCCCGGGCAGACGCTGAGCGTCAAGATTGCCCGCGCTGGGAAGCAGTTGGCCCTGAAGCTGACCCCGGCGTCAGTGTCGACCGATCAAGGACCCATAGGCAGGGTCGGCGTGGTGGCCCGGGTTCCGCGCGATATTGAGAATCCTAGTCGGTTCGTCTTGCGCTACAACCCGTTTGAAGCGATTTACCGGGGTGTGATCAAGACCTGGGACATGAGCGTCTTCACCCTGAAGATGCTGGGCCGTATGGTGGTCGGTCGAGCTTCGCTGAAGAACATCAGCGGGCCCATCACGATCGCTGAATACGCCGGGCAGACGGCCGCCATTGGCTGGGAGCCGTTTCTGTCTTTCATGGCGCTGGTCAGTATCAGTCTGGGGGTGCTTAATCTGCTGCCGATACCGGTCCTGGATGGCGGCCACCTGCTTTATTACCTGATTGAATTGGTGCGCGGGCGCCCGCTGTCGGAGGCGGCACAGGCCATCGGTCAGCGTATTGGCCTGGCTGCTATAGTAATGCTGATGGGGTTGGCCCTGTTCAACGATTTTGCCCGATTGCTGCGGTGACCGGCGCAAAGGTCCGCTAACGATTGCTGAATAACACGGCGCGACGCTTATGAAAGTACTGTACCGAACGCTGTTGCTGCTAATGCTGGCTGCCCCGGCATGGGCCCAGAACAGCTTTGTGGTAAAGGATATCCGGGTTGAGGGCCTGCAGCGTATCACGGCCGGTACGGTGTTCAACTACCTGCCTGTGAGTGTTGGTAGTACGGTCGACTCCAATGAATATCCGCAGATCATCCGGGCCTTGTTCAAGACTGGTTTTTTCTCCGATGTCAGTCTTGCCCGCAACGGCAATGTGCTGATAGTCCGGGTGACCGAGCGTCCGGCCATCGCTGAGATCAATATCAGCGGCAATAAGGACATTTCGACCCAAAAGCTGAAACAGAAGCTGAGCCAGGTGGGACTGGCCGAGGGTAAGGTGTTCGACCGGGCGCTGCTCGACAAGGTTGAACAGCAACTGCTGCGGGAATATTACAGCCGCGGCAAATATGCGGTGCGCATCAAGAGCAATGTGCGGCCATTGCCGCGAAACCGCGTGGCTGTGAATCTGAATATTTCCGAAGGGGTGGCGGCACGGATCCGACAGATCAACATCGTTGGCAACCATGCCTTCAGCGACAGCAGACTGCTCGGCCTATTCAAGCTGACCACACCGGGCTGGTTTACCTTGTTCACCAAGGCCGATCAGTATTCCAAGGAAAAGCTGACCGGTGACCTGGAGCGGCTGCGGTCGTTCTACCTGGATCATGGTTACCTGAAGTTCCACATCAATTCGACTCAGGTTTCTCTGGGTCCGAACAAAAAAGGTATCTATATCACTGTCAACGTGGCCGAAGGCGCGCTCTACAAGGTCAGCAAGGTTGATCTCACTGGCAAGCTGATTCTGCCCAAAAACAAGCTGCTGCCACTGCTCAAGATTCACAAGGGTGATGTTTTTTCGCGCACCCTGGTGGGCAAGAGCGCTCAAGCCGTGGTCAACGAGCTGGGCAGTGAGGGCTACGCTTTCGCTAATGTCAACACAGTGCCCAAGATCGATGATGCCAAGCATACGGTGGCGCTGGATTTCGTGGTCGATCCTGGTAATCGGGTCTATATCCGCCGAATCAGCTTTTCCGGAAACCTTAAGACCCAGGACCATGTATTGCGCCGGGAAATGCGCCAGGCCGAGGGCGGCTGGTTTTCCACAACAGCCATCAAGCGCTCACAGGTACGCCTGCAGCGACTGCCATACCTTTCTCAGGTCGCCATCAACAGCCAACCGGTGCCGGGTACCAACGATCAGGTGAACCTGCACGTTAAGGTCAACGAGCGACCGGCCGGGCAGCCTGACCTTCGGCGTGGGTTATGGTCAGACCCAGGGCGTCGTGCTGAATGCCGGAGTACAACAGAAGAATTTTCTTGGTACCGGCAACGAGGTGGGTTTCGCTTTCAACAACAGTACGGCTGATCGCCGCTACGGCATTAGTTACAACAACCCCTATTATACCCCGAGTGGCGTCAGTCGGGGTTTCGATCTGAGCTATGAATCGACCAACGCCGCCCGGCTGAATACCGCCGACTACGTCATCGACCGCGCTCGTGGTATGGTCAAGTTCGGTTTCCCGCTCAATGAAACTGACACCCTGCGGGTCGGCGCTGGCCTCGAGGATCTTAAACTCAAGACGACGACCAGTTCGCCCCAGGAAATCGTCAACGATATCAAGGCCAACGGTGACCGATATCTGAACTACAAGCTGGAATCGAGCTTCTCCCGTGACAGCCGTAATCGCACCGTATTTCCCAGTAGCGGGAGCTTGAACCGGGTTTCGGTGGAACTCGCATTGCCGGGCAGTGATACTGAATACTACAAGATCAGCTATGACCACCGCAGTTACATCCAGCTGACGACGGATCTGACGCTCGGTATGCGCGGCTTTCTTGGTTATGGCGGCAGCTATGGGTCTTCCACCAGCGGTCTGCCGTTTTGGGACAAATACCTCGCCGGCGGTCTGAGTACCGTGCGCGGTTTCAAGGACAACACACTGGGGCCGACCTACAGTGATGGTTCCGCCGCCGGCGGCGATCTATTGGTGGTCGGTGGCACGGAGCTGATCAGCCCGATCCCGCTGTTGCAGGATTCGACCAACTTCCGGGTCGCCGGCTTCTTCGATATCGGTAACGTCTACGCGCGTCCCAATGATTTTAAGGTCAGTGACCTGCGTTATTCGGTCGGGATGTCGCTGCAATGGATGTCGCCACTGGGTCCACTGGCGTTCAGTATTGCCCAGCCGCTCAACAAGAAACCGCAGGATCATATCCAGCGATTCCAGTTTTCTCTCGGTATCCCGTTCTGATGGAGCAACTTAACGTGCGTGCCCGTAGTATGGCCGCGCTCCTGGGGCTGTGGCTCGCTTGTCTGCCATGGGTCGCTCCACAGGCTCAGGAAGCGCTCAAAGTAGGTGTTGTGAATGCCTCCCGGCTGCTCGATGAGGCCCCCCAGGCCAAGCATGCCTTGAAGCGTCTGGAGGAGGAGTTCAAACCGCGCGATCAGAAGCTGCAATCATCGCGCGAGAAGGCCCGGAAACTGGAGGAACAGCTGGCTGATCCGACCAGCAAAATGAGTGACAGCGAGCGCCGCAAGCTGGAGTACGAGCTGAGGCGGCGCCAGCTCGATATCAAGCGTAACGAAGAGGCGCTCAGCGAAGACTACAATTTCCGCCGCAATGATGAACTACGCAAACTGCAGCAGCTTATCTATCAGGCGATCGTGGTCTTGGCCAAGAAGGAGCACTTCGATCTGATTCTGAACCAGGACGCCGTGGTATATGCCGGCGACCGGGTTGATATAACCGGCCAGGTTTTGCAACACCTCAAGCAGGAGCAGTGAGCGTGGCTTTGACGTTGGGCGATGTGGCGGCAGCGGCCGGTGCCAAACTACAGGGCGATGCCGGTGTGCGGGTCACCGGTGTGGCTACCCTGGAACGGGCCGGGCCCGGTGATGTCAGCTTCCTAACCAATGCCCATTACCGACGTTACCTTAACAGTACGCGTGCCAGCGCAGTAATTCTGGCGCCGGACTATGCAGCGGATTGTCCAACGGCGGTGTTGATCAGTCGCAACCCGCAGCTTGCCTATGCCCGCACTGCCAAGCTGTTCCAGTCGCCGCTATCACAGGCACCTGGCGTTCACGCTACGGCCTGGGTCAGCGAACACGCTCTGTTGGCTGCCGATGTCCGAATCGGACCGCAGTGTACCGTTGAGGCCGGAGCGGTGATCGAGGCGGGGGTTGATATCGGCCCGGGTTGTGTTATCGGGGAGCGGGCACACATCGGTCGCGATACCCGGCTGGTTGCTCAGGTGACGCTGGCGTACGGCGTCATTGCGGGGGCTCGTTGTGTGTTGCATCCGGGCGTTGTGATTGGCGCGGATGGCTTCGGTCTGGCCAACGATCAGGGCCGGTGGGTGAAGATTCCGCAACTCGGCGGCGTGCAACTGGGGGACGACGTTGAGATCGGGGCCAACACGACAGTCGATCGCGGTGCCCTGGACGACACGGTACTGGAGAACGGGGTCAAACTGGACAATCAGATCCAGGTCGGTCACAACGTCCGCATCGGTGCCGATACGGCGATCGCTGGTGGTGTCATGATCGGTGGCAGCACCCGGATCGGTTGTTGTTGCATGATCGGCGGCGGTAGCTGTATCAGCGGTCATCTGGAGATCGCCGATGGGGTGGTCATCACTGGCATGACGGGCGTGTCGAAATCGATTACACAGTCCGGCATGTATTCCTCCGCGCTGACCGCCGAACCGAGTATTGCCTGGAACCGTATCCGGGCCCGGGTGCGCCAGCTCGACGACTTCGCGCGCCGGTTGCTGGCGTTGGAAAAGAAGCTGGAGAACCTTTAGTGAACACCGATGAGACGTTACGGCGTCATCTGGATATACGCGAAGTACTGAGCTATTTGCCGCATCGTTATCCGTTTCTGCTGATCGACCGGGTGCTCGATTACACGCCGGGGGAGACCTTGCTCGGTTTGAAGAACGTGAGCTTCAATGAGCCGTTCTTCAACGGCCATTTTCCGCAGCGACCGATCATGCCGGGCGTGCTGATCCTCGAGGCGCTGGCGCAGGCGACGGGCATTCTGGCTTTTATCAGCGCGGCCGGCGGCCGCAAACCGGACGGTAGCGAAATGTATTATCTGGCCGGCGTCGATCGGGCGCGTTTCAAGCGACCGGTAGAGCCGGGCGATCAACTGCTGCTGGACGTGCGCATGGTGCGAACCAAGCGCGGCATCGGCGTGTTCGAGACAGAAGCGCGGGTTGATGATCAGCTGGTGGCGTCGGCGGAGATGATGTGTGCGCGACGGGGTATCGAACTGTGATCGATCCTCGTGCGGTGGTGGACCCCGCCGCTCGGCTTGCCCCTGACGTTAGTGTAGGTCCGTTCAGTGTCATCGGACCTGATGTCGAGATCGGTGCGGGTACCAGCGTCGGCCCGCATGTCGTCATCAAGGGTCCGACCCGCATCGGCTGTGACAACCGGATCTTCCAGTTTGCCTCCGTCGGTGATGATCCGCAGGACAAGAAGTATCGAGGCGAACCGACCTGGCTCGAGATCGGTGACCGTAATACCATCCGCGAATACGTCACCATCAATCGGGGCACCGTGCAGGATCAAGGCCTGACCCGGATCGGTAACGATAACTGGATCATGGCTTACGTGCATATCGCCCACGATTGCATCGTCGGCAATCATACGGTTTTCGCCAATAACGCGTCGCTGGCCGGGCATGTGCGGATCGATGACTACGTCATCCTGGGGGGGTACACTCTGGTGTATCAGTTCTGCCGCATGGGTGCTTACAGCTTCAGCGCCTTCGCCTGTGGCATCCATAAGGACGTGCCGCCGTTCGTGATGGCTGCGGGGTATCGGGCAGAGCCGCGTGGTATCAACGCCGAGGGACTGCGGCGGCACCAATTCCCAAACGTTGAAATCAATGCCATTCGCCAGGCATACCGATTGTTGTATCGTTGTGATTTGCGCCTCGAGGACGCCATTGGTCGGCTTGAGCCGCTGACGGCAGGATCGCCTCGGGTCGAACTGTTGCGCGATTTTCTGGCCACGGCCGAGCGCGGCATCATTCGCTGAGCGGCTATGGAAATCGCCTTGCTGGCAGGCGAGCCCTCGGGCGATGTGCTGGGTGCCGGGCTAATTGATGCGTTGAGGGAGCGGTTCCCGGCTGCGCGGTTTGTCGGCATCGGTGGCCCCAGGATGCAGGCTGCTGGTCTGGTCAGTCTGGTATCCCAGCACCAACTGGCGGTGATGGGGCTGATCGAAGTGCTGCATCATCTGCCTGAATTGCTGGCTATCCGCCGCCGGCTCTACCAGCGGTGGCGTGATCAGCCGCCGGCACTGTTCGTCGGCATCGACTCGCCGGATTTCAACCTCGGCCTGGAGCGCCGGTTGCGCGCAACCGGTATTCCCACGGTGCATTACGTGAGCCCCTCGGTATGGGCCTGGCGTCGCAGCCGGTTACGAACCGTTGCCGCCAGCGTGGATTTGATGCTGACGCTACTGCCGTTCGAAGCCAGATTTTATCGGGAACATGGGGTACCGGTATGCTACGTCGGGCATCCGCTGGCCGATTCGATTCCAATGGTTGCTGGCGCTGGTGCGCAGACGGCAGCCCGCCGCACCCTGGGGCTGGCGCCAGGCGAGCGGTGGGTGGCCTTACTGCCCGGGAGCCGGCTCGGGGAGGTGGAACGGCTGGCCGCGCTGTTTTTGAGCACTGCGCGCTGGTTGCAGGCGCAGCAGCCGGGGTTGCGCTTCGTGCTGCCGGCCGCCACCGAGCCTGTGGGCGAGCGTTTGCGCGAGTTGTTGACTGACTATCCGGGCCTGCCGGTGACGCTGGTAGCGGGCCAAGCCCAGACGGTGCTGACGGCTGCTGACGCAGCGCTGGTGGCATCGGGTACCGCGACGCTGGAGACGTTGCTGGTCGGCCGACCGATGGTGGTTGCCTACCGGCTGGCACCTGCGACGGCTTGGCTGGCGCGGCGCCTGGTCAGGGTGCCCTATTTTGCGTTGCCTAATCTGTTGGCCGAGAGGCCGCTGGTGCCGGAGTTCTTTCAGCAAGCTGCCATCCCGGAGACGTTGGGGCCCGCCCTGTTGGCGGCCCTGGGACCGGCGGGGCAACAGCAGGTCGTCGCGTTCGCTGCTATTCACCAGCGGCTGCGTTGCGATGCCAACCACACCGCCGCCAGTGCGATCGCGGAATTGCTGACTACTAGGGGGCGGTTGTGAGGCAGTTGGTGGCGGGCGTCGACGAGGCGGGACGCGGCCCACTGGCCGGACCGGTGATGGCAGCGGCGGTGATTCTGGATCCGGACCGGCCGATCACCGGGCTGGCCGATTCTAAGGTGCTCAGCGTCCGGAAACGGGACCATCTCGCCACTATCATCAAGGGTACTGCACTGGCTTGGGCGGTGGCTGATGCCTCGGTCGAGGAAATCGACTCCCTTAACATTCTCCAGGCGACAATGCTGGCCATGAGACGGGCGCTGGCGATGCTTGAACCGGCCCCCGGCGAGGCTCTGATCGACGGCAACCGGGTGCCGGGAGAACTGGTTTGTCCGGCCCGGGCGGTGATTGGCGGCGACGCCAGTATCGCCGCCATCAGCGCGGCATCGATTCTGGCGAAAACCACCCGTGATGCGGTGCTGATAGCGTTGGCGGAGTGCTATCCTGGCTACGGTTTCGCCGAGCACAAGGGCTACGGCACACCGGCCCATCTGGCGGCACTGGTACAGCGCGGGCCGACGCCGGTGCATCGGCGCAGCTTCGCACCGGTACGGCGTCTGTTGGAACGGGAGATCGAGGAATGAGTGCGCGCTTCGTGCATCTGCACCTGCATACCGAGTATTCACTCGTTGACGGCGTGGTGCGGATCAAACCGCTGATCAGGCAAACCCTCGAGGCGCGGATGCCAGCGGTTGCAGTGACCGATATGAGCAACCTTTTTGCTGCGGTCAAATTCTACAAGGCAGCCCTGGCGGCCGGCATCAAGCCTATCATCGGTGCCGATTTGTGGCTGCAGCGCGAGGCCGAGCCGCCTAGCAGGCTGGTGCTGCTGTGCGCCGATGACGTCGGGTACCGCAATCTGACCCGACTGGTCAGTCGCAGTTATCGCGAGGGCCGCCAGCGTCCCGGGACCCAGCGCGATCAGGTCGTGATTGGCTGGGACTGGCTGGCGGGTTCGACCGGCGGGCTGATTGCACTTTCCGGTGGCCGTGAAGGCGAAATCGGCCGCCATTTGTTGAACGGCAATGAGGCGCGGGCACAAACTTGCCTGGACGAGTACCTGGATCTGTTTCCCGAGCGCTTTTACCTGGAGCTGGTCCGTACCGGGCGTCCCAACGAAGAAGACTATATAGATGCCGCCGTCGAACTCGCTGCAACCCGCGTCTGTCCCGTGGTGGCCAGCAACGATGTGAGATTTTTGAGCGCCGACGACTATGAAGCCCACGAGGCGCGGGTCTGTATCCATCAGAGCAGGGTGCTGGCCGACCCCGCCCGGCCGCGGGACTACAGTGCCGAGCAGTATCTGCGCAGTGCCGGGGAGATGGCCGATCGGTTCGCCGATATCCCGGAGGCGCTGGCCAACAGTGTCGAGATTGCCAAGCGCTGTAATCTGAGCCTTACCCTGGGCCAGAGCGTGCTCCCGGATTTTCCGGTGCCGGCGGGATTGGATACGTCCGGTTATCTGGCGCAGCGGGCCCGGGAGGGGCTGGAGCAGCGCTTGCACCAGTTGTTGGACGCAACGGCAGGGGATTTTGCCGGCCGGCGCCAGCCCTACGATGAGCGTCTGGAGCGCGAGATCCAGGTCATCAATCAGATGGGATTTCCGGGCTACTTTCTGATCGTCGCCGATTTTATCCAGTGGGCCAAGGACAACGACGTGCCGGTTGGGCCCGGGCGCGGCTCCGGCGCCGGCTCGCTGGTGGCCTATGCGCTTGGTATCACCGACCTCGACCCGCTGGCCTACGACCTGTTGTTCGAGCGCTTCCTCAACCCGGAGCGGGTGTCGATGCCCGATTTCGACGTCGACTTCTGTATGGAGAAACGCGATCGGGTGATCGACTATGTGGCCCACCGATACGGCCGGGAGAAAGTCTCGCAGATTGCCACCCATGGCACCATGGCGGCCAAGGCCGCGGTTCGTGATGTGGGCCGGGTGCTGGGCCACCCCTACGGTTACGTCGACCGTATCGCCAAGCTTATTCCGTTTAAGCCGGGCGTGAATATCAGCCTGGAACAGGCCCTGGAGCAGGAAGAGGAACTGCGCCGGCAGTACCAGGACGACGAGGAAGTCCGTTATCTCATCGATCTGGCCCGCAAGCTCGAGGGACTGGCCCGCTCGGTGGGCAAACATGCCGGCGGGGTTGTGATCGCGCCGTCGGCACTGACCGATTTCTCGCCGCTTTACTGCGAACCCGGTTCCGAGGCCATCGTTACCCAGTTCGACAAGGACGACGTCGAGGCGGTGGGTCTGGTCAAGTTCGACTTCCTTGGTCTGCGCACGCTCACCATCATCGACTGGGCAGTCGCTGCCATCAACGCGCAACGCGCCGAAACTGGTGAGACACCGCTGGACATCAGCCGGATTCCACTAAGCGATCGCGACACGTTCGGGCTGCTCAAACGCTGTGAGACGACTGCGGTGTTCCAGCTGGAGTCGCGTGGCATGAAGGAATTGATACGGCGGCTGCTGCCGGACCGGTTCGAAGACATCGTGGCGCTGGTGGCGCTGTTCCGGCCTGGACCGCTGCAATCCGGCATGGTGGATGATTTCATCAACCGTAAGCACGGCCGGGCTAGGGTCGAATATCCGCATGCGGATCTGGAACTGATTCTGGCGCCGACCTATGGGGTGATTCTGTACCAGGAACAGGTGATGCAGATCGCCCAAGTGCTGGCAAACTACACCCTGGGCGGTGCCGACCTGCTGCGGCGGGCGATGGGCAAGAAGAAGCCCGAGGAAATGGCCAAGCAGCGTACCATCTTCCTGGAAGGGGCGACGGCACGAGGGGTGAATCCCGATTTGGCCGGCCATATCTTCGATCTGATGGAAAAGTTCGCCGGGTATGGGTTCAACAAAAGCCATTCGGCGGCTTACGCGCTGGTGTCTTACCAGACCGCCTGGCTCAAGGCGCACTACCCGGCCGCCTTTATGGCTGCCGTGCTGTCCTCGGACATGGACAACACGGACAAGGTGGTGGTGTTCATCGACGAATGCCGGCGGATGGGACTCGAACTGGCCCCCCCTTCAGTCAATCGCTCCGAGTATCGCTTCACTGCCGCCGGCGACGGCGGTATCGTGTATGGCCTGGGGGCAGTAAAGGGCGTGGGCGAGAGCGCGCTCGAGAGTATCATCGAGGCGCGCCGCCAGGACGGCCCGTTTGCGGACCTGCTGGAGCTATGCCGGCGGATCGATCTGCGCCGGGTCAATCGACGGGTGTTGGAAGCGCTGATTCGGGCGGGTGCCTGCGACTGCCTGGGCGGTACTCGGGCGGCGCTGATGGCGCAGTTGCCGGAGGCACTGCAGTTGGCTGAGCAGGATTCCCGGGCAGTGGCGGCCGGTCAGCAGGATATGTTCGGTCTGGGTTCGGCCAGCGCGCCGCTACAGTTGAGCGCGGTGCGGGTGGCCGAATGGGACGATTTCGAACGGCTCAGTGCCGAGAAGCAGACCTTGGGGTTGTATCTCACGGGCCACCCCATCGATCAATACCGGGCCGAATTGAGCCATATCGTCGATGGCCGGCTGGCTGACATAGCAGGATCCGGCCGCCGCGAACGCACGGTGGTGGCAGGTCTGGTGCTGGAGGTACGTACCCGGATTGGCAGCCGTGGCGGCCGGATGGCGTTTGTCACTCTGGATGACGGCAGTGCGCGGCTGGAGGTGCGGGTATTTGCTGAACTGTTCGACCAGAATAGGGCAATATTGAAAGATGATACCTTGCTGGTTGTGGCGGGCAATTTGGCTCATGACGATTACAGTGACAGCCAGCGGCTCACGGCCGAGCAGATACTGGATATTGACGGCGCGCGCGAGCAGTACGCCCGGCGTTTGCTGCTGGCGCTAGACGCCAGTCAGTTCGGCAACGGTCTGCTGGATCAACTTCAGGCGGCGCTCACACCGTATCGCAGCGGCCGCTGCCCGGTGCACGTCGATTACCGCCGCCCCGGTGCCCGCGCTGAACTGACTCTGGCGAGCAATTGGCAGGTGCGTCCGAGTCAGGCTTTGCTGCGCCAGTTGCAGGGGTTATTGGGTAGTGAGCGGGTGCGACTGGACTATGGGGGGCGCAACTGAACCGGCCTCGGCCGCGTATGCAGTGAGACCGGACCGGATTCGGACCGGCCCTGGTAGCGAGCCACTCACAGGAGGGTGCCATGCTGATAAGACGTTCCACCGAGATCCGACCCTCGGAAATCACCCCGCCCGATATCTATTTTGGCCGCCGGCGGTTTTTGCAGGCTGGAGCTGCTGTTGCTGCTGGTGCGCTGATGCCCGGTCTGGGACGGGCCGCCGCCCTGGACAGCACCGGGTTTGCGCACCTCAAGCAGTCGAGTCCGTATGACACCAAGGAAGAACTCACGCCGTACAGCGATGTTACGGGCTACAATAATTTCTACGAATTTGGTACCAGTAAGAGTGACCCGTCGGAATACGCGCCGAAGTACCTTAAACCGCGGCCCTGGTCGGTGGCGGTTGAGGGCCACTGCCAGAAACCGGGCACCTATTCGATCGAGGATTTCGTTAAGCCTTACACGCTGGAGGAGCGTATCTATCGGTTTCGCTGCGTTGAGGCCTGGTCCATGGTCGTGCCGTGGGTGGGGTTCCCGCTGACGGCGATGCTGAAGCAGTTTCAGCCCACCTCACAGGCCAAGTATGTCGAGTTTCACACCTTGCTCGATCCGAAGCAGATGCCGGGTGAAAACGAGCGGATTCTGGACTGGCCGTACACTGAGGGATTGCGCATCGATGAGGCTATGAATCCTCTGACCCTGCTGGTGGTCGGCGTATATGGCAAGGTTCTGCCCAATCAGAATGGCGCGCCGCTGCGACTCATCGTACCCTGGAAGTATGGTTTCAAGAGCATCAAGTCAATCGTCAAAATCCGTTTCACCGAGAAGCAACCGCTTAATAGCTGGCAGCAGCAAGCACCCAACGAGTATGGGTTTTATGCCAATGTCAATCCGGCGGTGCCTCATCCGCGCTGGAGCCAGGCCCGCGAGCGCCGGCTGGGGCACTTCTTCAAGCAGCCGACGCTGCCATTCAACGGTTATGGCAACTATGTGGCGCAACTTTATGCCGGAATGGACCCGAAAAAGTTGTACTGAGAGGATGACCGGGCTGTGATGTGCTTGTCGCGCAGGCATAATGTACCGGTGAACCACTTGCTGCCGTTCGGCGTGCCATGACTGACCTGCCGGTCGTCACCGACTATCGGCGACTGCTGCTGCGCGCGGTGGCGCTGATCGATGTGCGCGCGCCGGTGGAGTTTCAGCAGGGTGCGTTCCCCGCCGCGGTCAACCTGCCTCTGCTGAACGACGCCGAACGTCACCGCGTCGGCATCTGCTACCAGAGGCAGGGCCAGGAGGCGGCCATCGCGCTGGGCCACCGGCTGGTCAGCGGCGCTGTCAAGGAGGCCCGCGTGTCGGCCTGGCGGGAATTCGCACGAATCCATCCCGAAGGGGCCTTGTACTGTTTTCGTGGCGGGCTGCGTTCGCGCATCAGTCAGCGGTGGCTGGCCGAGGCGGGCATTTCCTATCCGCGGATTGCTGGCGGCTACAAGGCCTTGCGGCGGTTTCTGCTGGCAGTGCTGGAGCACGCTCCGGAGTTCCCGCTGATCGTGGTTGGTGGGCGCACCGGTAGTGCCAAAACCCGTTTGATCCAGGCCCTGCAGGCCGGTATCGATCTGGAAGGGCTGGCTAATCACCGTGGCTCGGCATTCGGTTATCAGCTTACGCCGCAGCCGGCGCCGATCGATTTCGAGAACGCACTGGCGATCGCGTTACTGCGGTTGCGCAGCGGCGGCGCACCGGGCGCCGTGCTGGAGGACGAGAGCGGCAACATCGGTCGTCTGACGATTCCAGCGGCGCTTTACCAGGCCGCGCAGCAGGCGCCGCTGGTGTTGCTGGAGGTGCCGCTGGCGGAACGTGTCGAGGAGATACTGAGCGGTTACGTGCGAACCATGAGCGCGGCCTTTGCCGAGCGCGATGGCCTGTCGGGTTTCGTGAATTTCAGCGACTATCTGCTCGGTTCGCTCGGCAAGCTGCGCCGACGCCTGGGCGGGCCGCGCCATCAGGAACTGGAACAGATCATGCGTGCCGCCCTCGAACGCCAGCGCCGGGCCGATGATCTGGCCGGACATCGCGACTGGATCACCGTACTCCTGAAAGACTATTACGATCCGATGTATGACTATCAGCTGCGCCGCAAGGCGGAGCGTATCGTGTTCCGCGGTGATCGTGAGGCGGTTTCTGCCTGGCTGGCGGCCCGCGGGTTTGTGGTCAGCGACACGACCCGCAGCCGGACGCCGCAGACCGCCTGACAGGCGGCCCTGCCGGGCTGCCGGCCAAAGTGCAGCAGATGGCTTATGAGCGGGCTGTCACTGGCACCGAAACCCGGTACCGGACAACAGGCGCCGGGCAGCTGCCGCAGACCGGATACCCAGCGCTGCTCGTCGGCTTCGGCACCGCAGGCAAACCAGACGGCTGCCGGCAGGGTGATGCGCCGCAGGTAATCGATGTGCCAGTGCGGCCGGTTTGACCAGCGCAGGTGGTGGGCCATGCGGCCTCGCACGCCGCCCGAACCGCGGCCGCTGCCGACATAGCCATACCAGCCTGCAGGCAGCGCGGCGTCACCGAGGCGACCGATGACGAGGTGTGTGTCGCGTTCCAGCCGCAACCAGAGAATGTAGCATCCGCCGACGCCGGGAAGCGATCCGATGGAATGGTGTTCAGCCCGCATCGCTGGCGTAATCGAACGAGTCGTAGAACAGCTGCTCGCGCGGCAGGCCGCTGGCTAAGAAGCTGTGTTTGGCGGCCTCTATCATGGCCGGCGGGCCGCTCATGTAGACATCGTAACCGCTGAGGTCGGGATAATCGGCCGCCACGGCCGCGTGGACCCACCCGGTCCGCCCCTGCCAGTCATCCTCCGGTCGCGGTTCCGACAGCACCGGGGTGTAGCGGAAGTGGGCGTGCTCGCGCGCCCAGCCGGCAGGCAGCTCGTCGAGATAAAGATCCTGCCGGCTGCGCACGCCCCAGTAAAGGTGGATGGGGCGCTGATCAGTGCGGTCGAGGGTGTCCTCCAGCATGCTCTTCAGGGGAGCGAAACCGGTGCCCCCGCCGATCATGATGATCGGCCGGTCGGAATCGTGCCGCAGGAAAAAGGTCCCGAGCGGACCCTGAAAGCGCAGGATGGCCTTGACCTGCATGTTACGGAATACAACATCCGAAAAACGCCCCCCCGGCACGTGGCGGATATGCAGTTCCAGCGCGGCGTCGGGGCGCGGCGCGTTGGCCAGCGAGAAGCTGCGGTGGCGACCGTCGCGCAGCAGAATGTCGATGTACTGGCCGGCCAGGAACTGCAATTGTTCGTTGGCGGGCAGCTTGAGGGCCATGCCCATCACATCGGGCGCCAGTTGCTGCAATTCCGTGACCCGGCACGGCAGGATGCGGATCTGCAGGTCGCTGGCGGCATCGATCTCACGGGCCTCGATCACCAGGTCAGTCAGGGCGCGTGCCTGGCAGAACAGCGCCTTGCCAGCCGCCTGCTCGCCGGCGCTGAGGGCTGGTGGGCGCTGACCGTGCGGGTAACTCACCTCGCCCTCGAGTACTGTGCCCAGACAGGCGCCGCAGGTACCTCCGCGGCAGCTGTAGGGCACCACATGGCCTTCGCGCAGAGCCGCTTCCAGGACGGTTTCGTGGTCGTGGACGGCGATGGTGTGGCCGGTCGGCTGAATGGTGACGTGATGGGTCATGAGTGTCAATTGAGTCGTGCGGGGGTGGCGGTCACTTCGAGAATGAGTCACATAATCAACGGCTTCGAGGCTTCAGTCCAGGCCGAGTTCCGGCCACAGGGCGTCGATCCGCCGTTTTACTTCGGGTGTCATACGGATGGGGCGGCCCCATTCCCGGTTGCTTTCGCCTCGCCACTTGTTGGTGGCGTCCAGACCCATCTTGGAACCCAATCCGGTGACCGGCGAGGCGAAATCAAGATAGTCGATCGGCGTGTTCTCCACCATCACCGTGTCGCGGGACGGGTCCATCCGGGTGCTGATGGCCCAGATGACATCCTGCCAGTTGCGGGTATCGATGTCATCATCCACCACGATCACGAACTTGGTGTACATGAACTGACGCAGGAAACTCCATATGCCGAACATCAGCCGCTTGGCATGGCCCGGGTACTGTTTGCGTATGCTCACCACCGCCAGCCGGTAGGAGCAACCCTCTGGTGGCAGGTAGAAGTCAACGATCTCCGGGAATTGCTTCTGCAGGATCGGTACGAAAACCTCGTTCAATGCAACGCCGAGGATGGCGGGTTCGTCAGGCGGCCGACCGGTATAAGTGCTGTGATAAAGGGGGCTGTTTCGGTGGGTGATGCGCTCGACGGTGAACACCGGAAACCGGTCGACCTCGTTGTAGTAGCCGGTATGGTCGCCAAACGGGCCCTCCGGGGCGGTCTCGCCGGGTCGGATCACGCCCTCGAGCACGATTTCGGCGCTGGCCGGTACCTGCAGGTCGGAGCCCAGACACTGGGCGAGTTCGGTACGCCCGCCCCGCAGCAATCCGGCGAAAGCATATTCCGACAGGGTATCCGGAACCGGGGTCACGGCGGCCAGGGTAGTGGCTGGATCGGCACCCAGCACCACGGCGATTGGAAATGGCTGACCCGGATTGTTCTGGCACCAGTCGCGGAAATCCTGGGCGCCGCCTCGGTGCGCCAGCCAGCGCATAATTGACCTGGTTGCGGCCGATCAGTTGCTGGCGGTAGATGCCGAGATTCTGGCGGCTCTTGCCGGGACCACGGGTGACCACCAGCCCCCAGGTGAGCAGGGGGCCGGCATCCTCCGGCCAACAGGTCTGGATCGGCAGCTGTTCGAGATCGACCTGAGCCCCTTCCAGCACCTGTTCCTGACACGGCGGTCGACCGATTTTCTTGGGTGCCATGTCCAGCACCTTGCGAAAGATCGGTAGTTTATGCCAAGCGTCCTTCATGCCCTGGGGTGGTTCGGGCTCTTTGAGGAATGCCAGCAGCCGGCCGGTTTCACGCAACGCCGCGACGCTATCGGCCCCCATGCCCTGGGCCACGCGTTGTGGGGTGCCGAACAGGTTCGCCAGTACCGGGATGCGGTGACCTTTGGGGCGCTCGAACAGCAGCGCGGGCCCGCCGGCGCGAAGCACCCGGTCGCAAATTTCAGTCATCTCCAGGCGCGGATCGATGGCGGTCTTGACGCGCTTAAGCTGGCCGGTTTGTTCCAGCTTGGCGATGAAATCACGCAGATCCTTGTAGTGCATGAGCGATTCTTGACGATTTTTTGACGCAAACAAGAGATAATAACCGCCAGCTCAAAAAAATGGGTGTTTATGAGCTGTCTGCGGGCCGCTTCGTTTTCGATTAATGTTGAGTTAAGCCTCGGGAACGATACTTGCTGCTGTGCCGGCCAACGAACTGACGCCTATTTAACCCCCACAGGTTTGTGCCCGGCGCTGGCCACCCCTGCGCAATGCTGATGTTGCGTTTGCTGACCGGAACGGCGCGGGACGTTGCCGCTTCGCTTGATTGGCGTGACGTCGCGGGACCGCTATCGTTACAGCGTGCGCGCCGGGTGAATTGTGTGCTGCGGGGTGTCCGCTCTGAATCGCGAATTGGCTGATTATGTCTGAAGTGCTTTCGGTCGTGCCCGCGACGGATACGTCTAGCAATATTCGACTCCGTGTCAGCGCGCTGGTGCTGCTGGTGCTGTATGCGGGGTTATGGTTCGGTGGTCTCGGCTACCGCGATCTGATCCAGCCGGACGAAGGCCGCTACGCAGAAATCCCGCGTGAGATGCTGGTTACAGGTAACTGGGTAACGCCGCGGCTGGATGGTTTCAAATATTTCGAGAAGCCGCCGCTGCAGTACTGGGCAACGGCCATGGCGTACCGGTTGTTTGGCCAGAGCAACGCTACTGCGCGACTGTGGACTGCGCTGCTTGGTTTCTTGAGCGTGCTGTGGGTTTATGTCCTGGGTCTGCGCTTATATGATCGCGATACGGCGCGCTATGCTGCACTGATCCTGGGCAGTGGCCTGATCTGGGTCGCCATGGGTCACATCGACACGCTCGATATGGGGGTCAGTGCGCTGCTCGGGTTCGCAATGGGCGCGCTGGCGCTAGCCCAGAACGGGCGCGGTGATCCACCGCGTGCAAGACGCTGGATGCTGGCTGGCTGGGCCATGCTGGCGCTGGCGTTACTGAGTAAAGGGCTGATCGCCGTTGTGTTACCGGGGGCGGCGGTGCTGTGTTACAGCTTGTGGCAACGCGACTGGATGCTGTGGAAACGGTTGCATCTGGGGAAGGGATTGCTGCTGATGGCGGTGCTGTCGGTGCCCTGGTTCGTTCTGGTAAGCCGCTCCAACCCGGACTTCCTGTGGTTCTTTTTTGTCCATGAGCATTTCCTGCGTTACCTGACGCCCGAGGCCGGTCGTTACGAGCCTTGGTGGTTTTTTCCGGTGCTGTTGTTGCCAGGCTTGCTGCCGTGGCTCGGCAGTGGTCTGGCGGCCGTGTTGCGGCGTGAGTTAAAGTGGGGTGCGGGCGGCGGGGTGTTCGACGTCGAACGGCTATTGTGGACCTATGTTGCCGTAGTGGTGACGTTTTTTTCGATTTCTGATTCCAAGCTGGTACCTTATATCCTGCCCGCTTACCCGGCGCTGGCATTATTGGCCGGGCGCCGGCTGGCTGTGCGGCGGTGTTTGAAGGCTGATGCGCTGGCGGCGGTGCTGCTGGGCCTGGCGTTGATCGCGGCGGGTTGTGGCATTATCTGGCTGGCACGCCCGGCGTTGCCCGCGGCGCTGCTGGCGCAATGCCGCCCCTGGCTGTTTGGGGCCGGGGCGGTACTGCTGAGTGGTGGTTTGGTGGTCCGATGGCGTTACAGCAAGGGTCTGCGCGGCGCGACGATCCTGGCGGTCGCGGCAGTGCTGGCTTTTCAACTGCTGGGATGGGGGTACCAGGCGCTGTCACCTGTTGCCTCCAGCCGGCGGCTGGCGGCATCGTTGCTGCCACTGGCCAAGCCCGGTGTGCCGGTCTACAGCATTCATCGTTATGACCAAGCGTTGCCGTTCTACCTCAAACGCGAGATCACACCGGTGGCTTATCGCGACGAACTCAGCTATGGTATCGCCCGCGCGCCAGGATCGCTGGATCGCCCGCGTGGCACAATTCGTGACCGTTTGGTCCGATCAAACCGGTCAGGCGCTGGCGGTTATGGCGCCCGCGGATTATACCCGCCTGCGGACGGCGGGTGTGCCGCTGCGTCTGGTCTATCGGGACCCGGTGCGCGTTGCGGTGGCCCGGCGATGAACCTGTTGAGTCTCAGTCTGATCCTGATCGGCGTCAGTTTGAACGCCATCGCGCAACTGGCGCTGAAGGCGTCGGTGCGGCATCTGGGGCCGATCGCACTGGCACTGTCAGGCGCCACGACGGTCGCTGTGCGATTGTTGCTGGAGCCGGCTCTGTGGCTTGGGCTTGCCTGTTACGGCATCAGCGTCGTGGTGTGGATTCTGGCGCTCTCGCGGGTTGCGGTAAGCGTCGCTTACCCGATGTTGTCGCTCGGTTACGTACTCAATGCAGTGCTGGCCTGGTGGCTGTTCGGCGAGGTGCTGGGAGCCACCAAGCTGACCGGCATCGGCATTATTCTTCTGGGTGTGTTCATTCTGGCGCGAGGCTGACATGCTGCCATTCGTTCGTCCCACCATCGAAGATCAGGATATGCAGGCGGTATCCGCGGTGCTGCGCTCGGGCTGGATCACGTCCGGGCCCAAGGTGCGTGCTTTTGAACAGGCTCTGGAGCAGTACCTGGGCAGCGGCGCCCGGGTGCGGGCGCTCAATTCCGGTACCAGTGCGCTCGAACTGGCGCTGTTGGTGGCGGGTATCGGCGCCGGCGATGAGGTCATCGTGCCGGCGATGAGTTTCGTGGCCTCGGCCAACGCCGTGGTCCGGGTCGGGGCCACGCCGGTATTGGTCGATGTCGATCTGGCGACGCGCAATATCACCGCTACGGCCGTGGCGGCGGCCATCGGTCCGCGGACCCGGGCGGTGATGCCGGTGCACTTCGCCGGACTGGCGGCCGAGATGGATCCGCTGGAGGCACTCGCCCGGCAACATGGGTTGCGGGTGATTGAGGACGCCGCCCACGCCATCGGAACCCGTTACGGTGACCGCCTGATCGGTGGTGCGCGGCGATCTGGTGTGCTTCAGTTTCCATCCCAACAAGAACATCACCACTATCGAGGGTGGGGCGCTGGTCTGTTTTGATGACGATACCGCAGCGCGCATCGAACGGTTGCGGTTCCACGGTATCGAGCGTCTGGCCGAGGGCGAAATCGACGTCGCCGGCTGGGGCGGTAAGTTTAACCTGCCCGACGTCAACGCTGCGCTGGGTCTGACCCAGCTACCACGGCTGGAGAGCTTCAATGCGCGTCGCCGGGCGCTGGCCGCGCATTACCACAAGCATCTGCCGGTGCATCCTTGCTTGGCGCCGCCGGCCGCCGGGCCTGGTCATAACTGGCACATTTTCACCGTCAGGCTCGACTTTACCCGGCTCGGGCTCAGCCGGTATGCGTTCCAGCAGCGGTTGGCCGCCCGTGACATCGCCACCGGGATGCATTACCCCGCGATCCATTTGTTCGAATACTACCAGCGCTTGGGCTATCGCCGGGGGCAGTTGCCCAATGCCGAGACCATCGGCGCGCAGACCCTGACGCTGCCACTGTTCCCGGCCATGACGGCAGCTGACGTCGAGCGCGTTTGCGCGGCGCTGGCGGCGACTCTGGAGGAATCGGGTCGATGACAGTGGTCCGGCCGGACGTCTCGGTGGTCATTCCTGTCTATAATGAAGAAGCCGTCCTCGGGCAGCTGTTCGCGCGTCTTTACCGGGCGCTTGATCGACTGGGCCGGCGCTACGAGGTAGTGTTCGTCGATGACGGCAGTCGCGACCGTTCGCCGGGGTTGCTGCGTGCCCAGTATCAGGCCCGTCCGGATGTGACCCGGGTGGTTTATCTGCGCGCCAATGCCGGTCAGCATGCGGCGTTGATCGCTGGTTTCGAGCGCACCTGTGGGGACCGGGTGGTGACCCTGGACGCCGACCTGCAGAACCCGCCGGAGGAAATCGGCCGGCTGCTGGAGGTCATGGACCAGGGCTATGATTATGTCGGTACAGTGCGCCAGCAGCGTGAAGACAGTCGCTGGCGGCGCTGGGCCTCGCGCCTGATGAATGGGCTGCGCGAGCGCCTGACCCATATCAGGATGACCGATCAGGGCTGCATGCTGCGGGCTTATGATGCGGCCATTATCAGGGCTATTCTGGACTCGCGCGAAATTACCACCTTCATCCCGGCTCTGGCATATATCTATGCCGGCTCCCCGACCGAGATCGGGGTTGCCCATGAGGCCCGGGCCGGCGGCGCCTCCAAGTACTCGCTGTATCGCCTCATAAGACTCAATTTCGATCTGTTCACCAGCTTTACGCTGGTGCCGCTGCAGTTGTTCTCGCTGCTGGGTATGTCGGTAGCGGTGCTGTCGTTTCTTTTCGTGGGCTATATGGCGCTGCGCCGGCTGGTGATCGGACCCGAGGTCCAGGGTGTGTTTACCCTGTTCGGAATTGCCTTCTTCCTGTTTGGGTTGCTGTTATTCGGGATCGGACTGCTTGGGGAATACGTGGGGCGGCTGTACCTGCAGGTGCGTCAGCGGCCCCGGTATGTCGTTGGTTCAGTGCTGGAGACGGTTGAACAGCCGCCGCCGGCGGCCGGTTCGCCGGACCGCTTGCCCGAGCCGGACGAGGTGGTGTCAAGGTGATGGCAACCGCCCCAGTGGTGGTGTTCGGTTACCACCAAGTCGGTGTTCGTGGATTAGCCACGCTGCTGGCTCACGATGTCGAGGTAGCCCTGGTGGTGACCCATGCCGACGATCCCAACGAGACGGTTTGGTTTGATAGCGTGGCCGAACTCGCGGCGCTCAACCATATTCCGGTGATGACGCCTGACGATCCCAACTGCACCGAAGTCATAGCGCGGGTGCAGGCCAGTCGGCCGCAACTGCTGTTTTCGTTCTATTATCGGCACCTGCTGGGCCCGGCACTGCTGGCGTGTCCGAGCCGCGGGGCCTACAACCTGCATGGGTCGTTGCTGCCGCACTACCGCGGCCGGGTGCCGGTTAACTGGGCGGTGCTGCACGGCGAACGGGAGACCGGTGCCAGTCTGCACCGCATGGTGGAGCAACCCGATGCCGGTTCCCTGGTCGATCAGGAAGCCGTGCCCATTCTACCCAACGACACCGCCGGCGATGTGTTCCTGAAGGTGACCTGGGCGGCGGAAAAGGTGCTGGATCGAAGCCTCCCGGCGTTGCTCGCCGGCGAGGTACGGGAAACACCGCTGGATCTGGCACGGGGCAGCTATTTCGGTAGGCGTACCCCGGCCGATGGCGGCATCGACTGGCGTCAGGATGCCTGGACGGTCCACAATCTGGTGCGCGCCGTGGCCCCCCCATACCCGGGTGCGTTCTTTGATTATCGGGGCCGGCGGCTGCGGCTGCTGGGCAGTTACTACCGGGGCGAGTCGGCGCAGGGTTATGGGCCGCGCCTATACTGGGAGCAAGGCCGTTGCTACGCCGACTGTCGCGACGGTAAGCGGCTGCAAGTTCTGCGTCTGACCACAGCCGGGACACCGCTGGACCAAGCGGTTTGCCGGCGACTTTTCGGGGCGGCCGTGATCGAGCCGGCCGCCGCTTAGCGAGCACATTACGTGAATATTCTGATTTTGGGCGTCAACGGTTTCATCGGTCACCACTTGTCGCGCCGCATTCTGGAGCAGACCGACTGGACCATCTACGGGATGGATATGTACTCGGACCGGGTCGAACCCTGGTTCGATCACCCCCGGTTCCATTTCTTCGAGGGGGACATCGGTATCAACCGTGAGTGGGTCGAATATCACATCAAGAAGTGCGATGTGGTGTTGCCACTGGTGGCGATCGCCACCCCAGCCAGTTATGTGCGCGAGCCGCTGGCGGTCTTCGAGCTGGATTTTGAGGCCAATCTGCCGATCGTGCGGGCCTGCGTGCGCTATCGCAAGCGGGTGCTGTTTCCGTCGACCTCGGAAGTCTACGGTATGAGCCCGGATCCGCTGTTCCACCCGGCGGAGACCTCCCTGGTACTGGGTCCAATCGCCAAGCAGCGCTGGATTTATTCCTGCAGCAAACAGCTCATGGACCGGGTTATCTGGGCCTACGGCCAGCAGCAAAACCTGGATTTCACTCTGTTCCGGCCGTTCAACTGGATCGGTCCCGGCCTCGATAGTCTGCACACTCCAAAGGAGGGTAGCTCCCGGGTCGTGACCCAGTTTCTTGGTCATATCGCCCGCGGCGAACCGATTCGACTGGTCGATGGTGGCCACCGCCGGCGCAGTTTCACCTACGTCGACGACGGCATTTCAGCGCTGCTGCGAATGATCGAGAATCCCGCTGGGGTGGCAACCGGAAAGATCTACAATGTTGGCCATCCGGGTAATGACATGTCAGTGCGTGAACTGGCACTGACTATGCTGGAGATCGCCCGTGATTTCCCGGAATACCGTGCCGGCGCGGGCCAGGTACAACTGATCGATATCAGCGCGGTCGACTACTACGGTGAGGGTTATCAGGATATCCCGACCCGGGTGCCATGGATCGAGAACACCTGCCAGGATCTGGACTGGACGCCGCAGGTCGATGTCCGGAGCGCGCTGTGCCGGGTGTTCGAAGCGTACCGCGGCGAGGTGGCCAGGGCGCGCGAGTTGATCGACGCTGAATGAGCCTGATCGCGCTCAAGGTCGATGTTGACACCTTGCGTGGCACCCGGGAGGGTGTGCCGGCGCTGGTTAGGCTGTTCCAGCGTTACCGGGCCGGTGCCAGTTTCCTGTTCAGCCTAGGCCCGGATCACACCGGGCGGGCGATACGTCGGGTGTTGCGGCCCGGTTTCATCGGTAAAGTCAACCGTACCTCAGTGACCCGGCACTACGGCTGGAAGACACTGCTGTACGGTACTGTGCTGCCGGGACCGGATATCGTCCGCCGGGCGGCCGACATCATGTGCTCGGTGCGGGATTCCGGGTTCGAGACCGCGGTCCACACCTTCGATCATGTCCGCTGGCAGGATTTCGTGGCCCGCCGCGACGGCGCCTGGACCCGCCGGGAAATGGACCGCGCCCTGAACCGCTATCGCGATGTTTTCGGTACCGCCGCACCCGGCCATGGGGCGGCCGGTTGGCAGCTCAATGACCATGTGTTGCGTTACCAGGACCAAATCGGCCTGCGCTGGGCCAGCGATACCCGGGGGACGGAGCCGTTCGTGCCCTGGGTCGATGGCCGCCGGCTCAGTTGTCCGCAACTGCCGACGACCCTGCCGACCCTGGACGAACTGATCGGCCGCGATGGCTGGACCGAGGCCAACGTGGCCAATGCGGTCCTGGCTGCGACACGTGCTGCCCCGCGTGATCTCCAGGTCTACACCTTGCACGCCGAGCTTGAGGGGCTGCGTCTGCTGCCCGCCATGGAGCAGTTGCTCCGCAGCTGGCAGGCGGACGGTCACGAACTGGTCAGTTTAGGTGTCGTGCGCCAAGCGCTGGACTCTGCTTCCCTGCCGGCGTACCCGGTGGCCATGGGCACGGTGCCCGGGCGCTCCGGCCAGCTTGCGGTAGCGGCTGTGGCAGCCGGCTGAGGGCGTTGTCCACCGCGCTGCGGCCCTAGCGGTTCGTGGCGGCACAATGCCTAGTTCCAGGACCGCTTTGCCACGGCTGAACTGCCGCTGAGGGGTTGTTCAAGGGGTACGCTGCAACCATGTCCAGGACACATCCGGTGATTGCCGTGACCGGTTCCTCTGGCGCCGGCACCTCGACCGTCAAAGTGGCCATGGAGCACATCCTGCGTCGCGAGGGCGCCAAAGCCGTGTTCATCGAGGGCGATAGTTTCCATCGCTATGATCGTTTTGAAATGCGCGAGGCAGTGGAGCGGGCTTATGCGGAGGGGCGCAACCTCAGTCACTTCGGCCCTGAAGGGAATCTGTTCGACCGGCTTGAGCAGTTGTTCCGGCACTATGGCGAGAGCGGCACCGGCCAGCGCCGCTACTACCTGCATAACGAGGTGGAAGCCGCGCCGTACCACCAGCAGCCCGGTACGTTCACCGCCTGGGACGCGATTCCACCGGGTAGCGATCTGTTGTTCTATGAAGGACTGCATGGCGGGGTGATCGATGGCGGGATCGATGTGGCGCGGCAGGTCGATCTGCTGATCGGCGTCACCCCGACCGTAAATCTGGAATGGATCCAGAAGATCCACCGCGACACCCGCGAGCGCGGTTACGCGGCGCCTACGGTAACCGAGACCATACTGCGGCGCATGCACGACTACGTGCACTACATTACCCCGCAGTTTTCGCGTACTCATGTCAATTTTCAGCGGGTGCCGCTGGTTGACACATCGGATTCCTTCATCGCCCGGGACATTCCGACCCTGGATGAAAGCTTCGTGGTGATCCGCTTCAGTGCGGCGCTGAAGCGGCAGCTGGATTACATCTATCTGCTGCGTATGCTCAAGGACTCGTTCATGTCGAGGCCGAACACCATTGTGGTGCCAGGTGGCAAAATGGGTTTTGCCATGGAGATCATCCTGCAGCCGCTGATCGAGAACCTCGTGCACCACGACGAACTGATATGGCGGTTGTGAATAACGCCACTATGCTGGCTAAGAGCCTGCTGCCTGTCGTGACCATAGCTTGTTGACAGTGAACAAAAAATAGAGTTTAAATGCCATAGGCGGTGAGAAATAATAACTAGGGGCGAGCAATGGGAACCACTCGCGAACCTGTTGTATCCAGTGCCGTGGGCGATATCTTACGTCTTCGGTTGCGCTATTCCAGTATGATTTTGCGTGCCTATGGATCGGCTCGGTATGCCGACTTCATATTCATTCAGCATCGTCGTCTATCCGCGCCGATTCTTCAGAGTTGCGCCCGAGTCCAGCCGATCACCGTGCTGCATCAACTCCGGCTTATGGCTAAGCCGGAATGGTTGAGTGCTTAGTCATGAAAGAAGAAGCTTTGCTCGCCCTCATCGATCACCTGTACGACACTGCCCTGGAACCTACCTGCTGGGCGAGTTTCGCCCCGGTGCTGGCGCGTAGCTTTGGTGCAGAGAGTGCAGTGGTCCAGATCCAGGACCGGCCTCGCGGTGTGATTCAAAGGTTGTCCACAACCGTGAACTACACACCTGACGTCAATCGAATCTACCGCACACATTTTTACAAGCACGACTTATGGGTAGCCGCGATGCTACGCAGACCGCGGCTGGCTGCCGCGCTCGGCCAGGAACTGGTTCCTGACGACGTTTTTTTCCGCTCCGTGCATTACAACGAGTTCTGTAAAACACTGGGAATTGCGTGTGTGATCGGCAGCGTGTTCCCGCTTTCAGGAGACACCATTGGAATTATCGGCATTCACCGGTCCAACGGGGTGCCTACATTCGATTCGCGGGACAAACGGATGATGGACCTTTTTTTGCCGCATCTGCGGCGTGCACTGCAGATGTACATGAAGCTTGCTGATGCGCGACTCGCACGACAGGTTACGGCGGAGACCCTCAGTACTCTTGAGACTGGCGTCGCGGTGTTGGATGCACGCTGCCGCATTATTTTTCTGAATACGGCGGCCGAGAAGCTGCTGCAGGACGTAGCAGGGGTGGCAATTACGGCTGGCGCAATATGGCTACGGGACCCAGGTTTACGTGGCCGGCTGGAGCGTATGATTGCTTTAGCGGCGGGTGCGGCCAGAGGTATGGATGACGGCGGGGTGCTGACATTGCCCCGGCGTGACGGTCAGCCCCTGTCGCTGTTGGTTTGTCCGTTGTCTATCCGTCAGGATGGACTGGGTCCGGCGGAGCCGTTGGCGCTGGTGTTCGTTAGCGATTCCGATCGCGGTCGCGGTACACAGACCCCGGAGTACGCCCTGCGTCAGCTGCACGGATTGACCTCTGCCGAGGCGCGCCTCCTCACTGCTTTGCTGGCCGGTGAACGCTTGCAAGGCTATGCCGAGCGTAACGCGGTCACGGTGAATACGGTGCGCAACCAGCTGGCGCATATTTTTTCCAAGACCGGCACAAGCCGGCAGGCGGAACTGGTCCGATCCTGCTTGTCGAACCCAGTGCTTCGTATGGCTGCAAATCGGGGTGCCCATGCGGTATAAACCAACAACGTATCGGTGCCGACGAGACCATTCGAATTCTGGCCGTAGTGTCTCCGGGCGCCGCCAGACTGAAGATTGAATTGACGGCGGGCACACCCGACACTCCGCTCAAGGATGGACGCGGTCGACGGAAAACGTTATTCTGCCGCTTCGACGCGCCCGTAGCTCAGCTGGATAGAGCGTTGGCCTCCGGAGCCAAAGGTCAGAGGTTCGAATCCTCTCGGGCGCGCCAATTTTTCAAGCACTTAGATCCTCCTTGGCTGTAGTGGCCGTTTCTGATGTGACTATATTGTGACTGGGGTTGTTCCGGTTTCGGCCCGGATCGATGCTGGCCTTTGAAAGCTTTCGGGTGCTGCACGGCCGCAATGTCTTCTAGCCAGGCTCGGGGTAACGTCATCTGCAAAGAACTTATCCAGGCCGGGATCTGGCACGGTCACGCCTGCGGGTACCGGCGTGTTCCGCCGCCTGATATAAACTCACCGAACTGCCTTTGATCTGGATCAATGCGCGGGTCTGGCCTGAGTGGCACAATTCTTCACCAGCTGCGGTTGTGCGGGTCTCTTGTCTCGAGTTGACCCGACTGGCGACCGCCAGGCAGCCTACCTGCTATTGCATGGTTGGCGGCCGCGGCGAGGTGCTCTACCGTTCTGAGCAGCCGTGCAGAGAACCTGACCGGACGGTACTACAGACACCGGTCGCGGTTGTGGAGCAGTTTGTTGTTGCGACCTGATCAGCACGGCCTCGGGCTTTTCCCTTAGGCCGCTCGCTGACTGATGACGCCTAGGTTTGCGGTCCGCTTGATCGGGCCGCTTTTTTGCTTCCGCGATAGGGACGGGTGTGACCGGCCGCTGCTGTAGGCATGTGGTTGGTACTGACACAATTGCACTGGTTGCTGCCGATGCGGATGGGGGCCTGGTCGGTATCAGGGATCCAGGAACCAGTTGGGCTAGGAGTCGGTCAGCTTATGCGGGCGTGCTTGTTAAGGTGCCGGCTTCTGTTTCAGCCGGTCATGTTATAGCTCTGTCCAGTGCTCGCCTCGTATTCCACCGATTCAGATTGGAGCAGAACATGAGCAACACCAATGTCACGCTGAACGATGCACTGGCTGGTTACGTGGTCCGCCCTGCCGGGCGCGGTCCGTTCCCAGGTATTGTGGTGTTGATGGAGGCATTTGGCATCACCGGTCATATCCAGGGCGTCTGCGAGCGTTTGGCGCACGCCGGTTATGTCGCCTTGGCGCCGGATATCTACCACGGCGAGATCTTCGATTACGGCAACATGGAACCCGTCCTGGCCAAAATCAAGTCGGTGGACGACATTACGGTGATGCACGAGATCGAGGTCAGCCTGGACTGGTTAGCCAGTCAGCCCGAGGTGGCTGGCGATCGGCTCGGCATTATCGGCTTCTGCATGGGTGGCAGGCTGGCCTACCTGGCCAACTGCCGGCACGCCGCGCGGATCAAGGCCGCTGTCGCCTTCTACGGTGGCGGCATTGCCCCGGACGGAGTCGACCGCTTTGGCCGCACGCCACCGGTCGGCGAAACTGCGGCTATGCAGCATCCGATCTTCATTGGCTATGGTGCTGAGGACACCAGCATCCCGGCCCCCGAGCACGGCCGTGTCGCCCAGGCGTTGTCTGCACACAAGAAGCGCTACACCCTTGCGGTATACCCGGAGGCTGGCCACGGCTTTCTGTGCGAGGAGCGGGCCAGTTATGCAGCGGCGGCCGCGGCGGGTGCCTGGCAGGAAACCCTGGGGTTCCTCGACTCAAACCTGGGTTGACGATGGTTTCATCGGGATGAGGTTGGATAAGAGGGCGGCAGGCAGCGTTCGGTCCTGACGCCCTCAAGGCGGGGGACCTTAGCGGCTATTGGCCCAGTGATTGGAGCTGTTGCGCGCTTGTGGCCGTGCTGGCCGTTTGCTGCGAGGTGCGGCGTTAACACTGCTGGGTCGGTGGCGTGGCGAAGGTTGCCGTCGCGCCGGCGCCACGGAGGTCTGGGTGGGTTCAAACCCAACCATCACCTGGGCCGGGATATCGGCTTTGAGCAGTCGCTGGATGGCAGCAAACTGGCCCCGCTCGTCGGCACAGACCAGCGAGATAGCCGTGCCGGCCTCGCCCGCGCGCCCGGTGCGACCAATGCGGTGCACGTAATCTTCCGCGTTCTGTGGCAGCTCAAAATTGACCACGTGAGGCAGGCGGTCGATATCCAGGCCGCGTGCCGCCACGTCGGTGGCCACTAGCGCCTGCACCGACCGGCGGCGAAACGCGTCGAGGGCCCGGGTGCGGGCGTTCTGACTCTTATTGCCATGGATGGCAGCGGTCTGAATGCCATCTCTCTCGAGTTGCCGGGCCAAGCGGTCAGCGCCGTGTTTGGTGCGGGTGAATACCAGCACCTGATGCCAGTTCTGGGAACCGATCAGATGGCTCAACAGTTCACGTTTGCGGGTCGAATCAACCAGATATGCGGCCTGTTCGACTCGCTCTGCGGTGGCATTGCGCCGCGCGACTTCAATGACTTCGGGGGTGTCAAGAAACCGCTGCGATAGCTTGGCAATGAGGGGCGGGAAGGTGGCTGAGAACAGCAGTGTCTGACGGGTGGTAGGCAGGGTTCGGAGGATTCGCTCGATAGCCGGCAGGAAGCCCATATCCAGCATACGGTCGGCTTCATCCAGCACCAGCATCTCGACCTGGGACAGGTCGACCGTGCGGCGCGTCAGATGGTCTAGCAGACGACCTGGGGTGGCTACCAAAATGTCGATTCTGCCGCGCAGGCGATCGATTTGTGGATTGATGCCGACCCCGCCGTAAACCTCCAGGCAGCGCAACGGCAGGTGTTTGCCATAAGTGCGCATGCTGGCGCTAACTTGCGCCGCCAGCTCACGGGTTGGGGTGAGTACCAGTGCCCTTATCCGGCGGTTGCGCGATGGCACCGCCTGGCTTAGGCGCTGCAGCATCGGTAACGCAAATGCGGCGGTCTTGCCAGTGCCGGTCTGGGCGCTGGCCATCAGGTCGGAGCCGGCCAGTACGCTTGGAATAGCCTGGGCCTGAACCGGAGTCGGGCTGCTGTAGCCTTGCTCGTCTAGGGTGCGTAAAAGTTCGGCCGACAGGCCGAGAGAAGCAAATGACATAGAGTGTGTCGCTCGTGTTGCAATTACCAGGGCATCGGCGCCTGCGGCACCGGAAAGATTTGTGTATCGAGGAATGGCCCTGGCAGGAAGCAATCCGCGACCAGCATGCGGATACCGGCCTGGCAACGCCCAGTCACCTACGGCGGGGAAACACGCCGGGACTGTCGGAGGACGGACAAACGCTACGGAGACTATAACACACACATCATCCCCACAGGTGATTATTAACCAACGTAACGGCTCGACGGTTCATGCCGTGCTGCGTTGAGCGTCAACCGCTTAGTGATGGTGCCGCGTAGCCCTGGCCCAGCGACCCCGTTGCAATTTTCGCACTCCGGTTCGTTGCCGGGTAGGGGGCCATTATCATGCATATTCGGTTATACTTATCCGAATATCTTAATGGCTAACTATTGCTTCCACGTTATGCGATGTAATCACACTACCACCGACCAGGATTGTTTCCGTCGGCGTAGGCATGGTTCTATTCATCATGATAAATTGAGCTTCCAACACGGTTGCTGGGAATTGGCGTCCGGCATGATGTTGCTCGGCGCATTGGCCGCACGTGCAGAACCGACGAACGCGATGGCCAGGGCGACGAGCAGGGTTGTGCCCAGTACCGGGCCGCGCCAGCCCGCCAGATGCCGCGCAAACCAGGGTGAACGTGATGTCTTCATTGCTATCTCCAGCTGTCGTGACCGTGGAAGCTGGGTCCAGCGTAAGGGGATAGCCTGAAACAGTGCTGAAATGACGTTTAAAGGAAGCTTAATTTGGTATATAAGTTATGAAAATATCACCGTAATGGACTGCAAAAAAACGGTTTTACTACTATCATTAGCACGTGGTACAGCATGGATCGCCGTACCGGACATCAGGAGAGCCGGAAGATGAATTTTCGCCAAATCGAGATCTTTAAAGCGGTCATGGAGACCGGAACAGTCACCGGCGCGGCGCGGCGGCTGCATATTTCACAACCCGCGGTAAGCAAGATGCTGGGCCAGCTGGAACGTGCTCTGGGCTTCGCCGCATTCGATCGACTCAAGGGGCGGTTGGTGCCGACCGCCGAAGCGCGGGCACTATACGGACAGATCGAGCGGGCCTACCTGGGTATGGATTACCTGTCGCGCTTCGCCACCGATCTTCGGGAACTGCGCCGCGGCCACCTTGTGGTCAGCGTCCTGCCGACCCTGTCGGTAAACTGGATGCCGCCTATCGTAGCGCGGTTTCTGCGTGACCATCCCGGTATCACCCTGTCGCTGTTGACCCGCACCTCGTCCAAGGTCATGGAGTGGGTGGCCGAGCAGCAAGTCGATGTGGGCATCGCTATGCTCACCATGGATGATCCTATGGTCGAGCACGAGCTATTGTGGGACTGTGAGGCGGTCTGTGTGTTACCGGCAGGCCACCCGTTGGCAGAGAAGACCGTGATCGAAGCGCGCGATCTTGCTGACGAGGCGTTTATCTCCCTGAGTTCGACTGACAACTCCCGCCGCAACGTCGACCGGGTACTGGAAGCGGAAGGTGTCCGGGCACGCGTCGTGGTGGATACCGTGCTGGCGGCGACCGCGTGTGGCCTGGTTGCGCAGGGGGTCGGCATCTCTATTGTCGATCCGATGACCGCTGCCCAGTACACTGACGCCGGAGTGGTTGCGCGGCGCTTCAAACCGCAGGTTACATTTGACTTCCAGCTGCTGCGTCCCCTGCATCGGCCTCGTGCCCAGGTGGTCGACCATTTCATTGACTATCTGAAGCAGGCAGTGCCGGAAGCTATCAGCGCTGACAAACTGGTGCCGCTGCCGGCCTGAGTGGCGAGCTTTAGATGAGTGCGTGACCCACTGGCCGATGCCGTTATGCAGTATTGGCCAGTGATTATGTCTTTGAGTCTGAAAGGCCTTGATTGGCTGTGCTGCTGATCACCGTGCCAGGCCGCTGCATGGCCGGTCGTCGGTTACTGGCGCTCCATCGGCTTTGTCAGCAGTGATATCCGCCGCAACCAGCCGGCGAGCAGGCAGCCGCCTGCCAGCAATACGCTCAGCAGCACCACAATGCCGTTCCAGCGGTAGTCCGCGAGCACCAGGCCGCCCAGGTAGCCGAGCACGCTGGATCCGGTATAGTAAAACAGCAAATAGAGTGCGGAGGCCTGGGCGCGGGCCACGTGTGCCCGTCGCCCGACCCAGCCACTAGCGGTGGCGTGACCGGCGAAGAACCCGATGGTGGCGATGGCGATGCCGAGGATGATCAGCCACAGCGGTCGGGCAGCGCTGATCAGCACGCCAGCCAGCATGACCAGCAATGCCGGTAGCAGGATGGCCCGCCGGCCGAAGCGGTCGGCCAGCCGGCCGGCGCCAATCGAACTGACGATACCCAGCAGATAGATCGTGAAAACGGCGCCGACCGCGGTGTGACTGAGTCCATAGGGTGGCGCCATCAAGCGGTAGCCGATGTAGTTGTAGAGTGTCACCAGGCTGCCGAGCAGCAAAAAGCCGCAACCGAATAAGCCGAGCAGCGCAGGGTCGCCCAAGTGGGTTCGAAAACCGCGTAGCTGATGGCGGATGCCCAGCGGCTGCGGCGTGAAGTTGCGGGATTGCGGCAGGCTACGCCAGAAAACTAAACCGGCTGCAAGGCTGATTGCTCCCATGATCATCAGAGCCAGCCGCCAGGAGGTCAGGTCAGTGAGTGCACCCACGAGCAGGCGACCGCTCATGCCGCCGAGGGCGCTGCCGCCGATATATAATCCCATGGCCAGCCCGAAGCCGTCCGGGTGCATCTCTTCGCTTAGATAGGCCATGGCAACAGCCGGCAATCCACTCAACGCGAGGCCTTCCAGCGCTCGGATGAACAGCAGTTGATGGAAGCTGCTGACCAGCCCGCACAGCACAGTGAGTAAGGCCGCTGTGAGGATCGAACCAATCATCAGACCGCGCCGGCCCCAGGATTCAGACAAGGTGCTGGCGACCAGCATGGTTAACGCCAGCAGGCCGGTCGCCCAGGACATGGTCAGACTGCTGGTTGCCGGCGAAACCTGGAATACCGCCGAGAACAGGGGCATGAGCGGCTGTACGCAATAGAGCAGAGCAAAGGTGGCATATCCACCCAGAAAAAGCGCAAGGTTCGTGCGTCGATAGGCGCTGCTCCCGCGCTTGATGCGGGCATCCTCGGTTGTCATCGCATGAATTGCTGTGGTGTCGCGGGTCGTTGTGCTCACTTGGGGGTATTGGTCGGCTGCACTCAAAGCCCACTCCTTGTCGGCTATGGATGGTCATGGTGCCTGATCAAGGGGGGTTCGGTCGGGTTGAACGGGGCCGCCGTAGCCTTGCACCGACGGGCAGGACCGGCGCAGAATAAGCCGCCTTTGTATTGGCAGTCTCTGGCGGAGGACCTTTGCGAACAATAACCCAGTTTCCCCACCCTGTCCGCGAACTTGAGCATATCGAAATCCCGCTAGCCGACGGTTGCCGCCTGGCGGCCCGCATATGGTTACCGGAAGACGCCGAAAATGCGCCGGTACCGGCCATTCTGGAATATCTCCCATACCGCAAGAACGATCTTACCGCCGAGCGCGATGCGTTGGCGCATCCGTATTTTGCCGGTCACGGCTATGCCGGTGTGCGGGTCGATATGCGTGGCAGCGGGGAATCGGACGGTGTGTTGACTGACGAGTACTTACCGCAGGAACTGGACGATGGCGTCGAGGTTCTGCGTTGGATTGCCGCTCAGCCGTGGTGCGACGGCAACATCGGTATGATGGGTATCTCCTGGGGCGGTTTCAATGGCTTGCAGATTGCCGCTCTGGCGCCGTCCGAGCTGAAGGCGGTGTTGACCCTGTCTTCGACCGACGACCGCTACGCCGACGACGTCCATTACATGGGCGGCAGCCTGCTGATCGACAATCTGTCATGGGCCTCGATTATGTTCGGCCGTAATACCTTGCCGCCGGACCCGCGCTTGGTCGGCGAGCGCTGGCGCGAGCTCTGGCAGCAACGACTGCAGGGCAGCGGGCTGTGGCTTGATAACTGGTTGCAACACCAGTACCGCGACGGGTTCTGGAGGCATGCTTCGGTGTGCGAGGATTTCAGTGCCATTCGCTGCCCGGTGTACGCTGTGGGCGGCTGGGCCGACGGGTACTGCAACGCGGTGTTCCGCCTGCTCGCCGGACTGGACGTGCCGCGCAAGGGTCTGATTGGCCCCTGGAGCCATGCCTATCCCTATATTGCCACGCCGGGGCCGGCCATCGGCTTTCTGCAGGAAGCCCTGCGCTGGTGGGATCACTGGTTGAAAGGACGCGACAGCGGCATCATGGATGAGCCGATGCTGCGGGTGTGGATGCAGGACAGCGCCCCGCCCCAAGTGGCATACGCGACCCGCCCTGGCCGCTGGGTGGCCGAGCCGGGCTGGCCCAGCAGCAACGTCCAGCCAACAGCGTTCGCGCTGTGTGCCGATCATACCCTGGCGCCGGCTGGGGATGCTGGCGCCGTGCGGCCGTTGACGGTGCGCTCGCCGCTCAGTGTCGGCTTCGCCGGCGGTAAGTGGTGTTCCTATGGCCACCCGCCGGATCTGCCGGTCGATCAGCGTGAGGACGATGGCGGCTCGCTGGTGTTCGACAGTGAACCACTGGCCGCAGCGCTGGAAATGCTCGGTCAGGCCAAGGTTGAGCTGGACCTGAGTGCTGACCAGCCGGTGGCACAGGTCGCCGCCCGGCTCAGTGATGTGGCGCCGGATGGCAGCGTCACCCGGATTTGCTACGGCCTGCTCAATCTCACCCATCGTGACAGCCACGAACAACCGCAACCGCTGGAGCCCGGTCGGCGTTACCGAGTGCAGATCGGACTCAAACATGTGGCGCAGCGTTTCGCCCCTGGCCACCGTCTGCGTCTGGCTTTATCCAGTTCCTACTGGCCGTTGGCCTGGCCGACGCCGCGACCCGCTGCCCTGACGGTCTATACCGGAAGCAGTCGACTGCAGTTGCCGTTGCGGGCGCCCCTTGCGGCGGACGATGAGCTGGCACCGTTCGCCGAGCCGGAAGCCGCACCGCCGTTAGCTACCACCACCGTTGCTCCCGGTGCCGCCGAGTGGCGGGTGGTGCACGATCTGCTCGGCGATGAGCACACCCTGGAAGTGATCGACGACGGCGGCACCTGGCGGATCGACGGCAACGGCCTGGAGGTCAGCATGCGCGGGCTGGAACGTTACCGCTATCAGGGTGACGATTACGCCAGTGTGCGCGGAGAAACCGAATGGATCATCGGCCTGCGGCGTGGTGATTGGGCGGTGCAGACCACTACCCGCACCGTATTGACATCGGATGCCGAGGCGTTTCACATCGAGGCCGACCTGGTGGCGAGCGAGGGCGAAAAGGAGGGCTATCGACAGCAGTGGGTGCGGCATATCCCACGCCAATTGCTCTAGGGTAAACGGTACTGGGCCCGACCAGCACCGGCACCGACGGTTCACAACTAAGGTTGCCGCAGGCGGCCAAGATAACGCGAGGAGATAGTTATGGCAGCAGACGACATCAGGCTGGCGTTGAGCCGGCGCCGGTTTCTGCAGGCATCGGCAGCAGCCGGTGCGGTGACCGCGACCCTGCCGCTGTCGCGGACCGTATGGGCGGCCCAGGGAAAGGTTCTGCGGGCGCGCGCCTACGCCGATCTGGATGCCCTGGACCCGGGCTTTTATCAGAACGGCTACAACGTGGATGTGATGAACTGCATCTATTCCAAGCTCATCAGCTACGTGCCCGGCGACAAGCCCGGCGACAAGTGGAAATGGCAATTGCAGGCCGCTGAGTCCATCAAGCAGATCGACCCGACCCATATCCGATTCAAGCTTCGTCCCGGCATCGAGTTTACCGGTGGCTTCGGCGAAATGACGGCCGATGATGTGAAGTACTCGTTCGAACGCATCATCAAGCTGAACTCGCCAATCAAGGGGGACTGGGGGCCGCTCGACCACGTCGAAGTCGAGAGCAAGTACGGCGGCGTGATTGTGCTAAAGAAGCCGTTTGCGCCGCTGTGGAACATCACGCTGCCGTATGGTGCCGGCTGCATCGTCTCCAAAAAGGCTGTCGAGGCGGCCGGTGGAGGCAACTTCGGCATGAAGCCACCGTGCTTTTCGGGGCCGTACATACTCAAGTCGTGGCAACCCAAGCAGATCACTATCCTGAGTCGCAATCCGCAATGGAAAGGGCCGAAGCCGGGTTTCGACGAAATCCATATCTTGCCCATGGACGACGACAAGACGGCTGAGGTCGGCTACGAGGCCGGTGACCTCGATTTCACTAAGATTTCCCTGAGCGACTTCGGCCATTATCAGAAAGATATGCCGTCGGACACCACGCTGGTCAAATACCCGTCGCTATACTATGTATGGCTTGGTCTCAATCAGGATCATCCCAAGCTCAAGGACATCAATGTCCGGCGCGCGGTGCAGTGGGCGATCAACGTGCCGCAACTGCTGGATGCCGCATACTTCGGCCAGGCGGCGCCGGCGACCGGGCTGATCGCGCCGGGACTGGTGGGCCATCGTGACAAGGATCCGATCCCAGCGGCTGGGAATCTGGACAAGGCGCGTGCGTACATGAAGCAAGCCGGCGTCAGCGACCTCAGCCTGCGGCTGGATGTGCTGAACGCTTCCAAATGGACCACGATGGGGCAGGTCATTCAGGCCAACCTCGCTGAGATCGGCATCAAGGTCGAGCTCAACCTGGAGGATTCCGGTTCCTTCTGGACCCTGGGTATGGAGACCAAGGGCGATCGCTGGAAGCATTTGCAGCTGATCCTGAACCGCTTTTCGATGGTGCCGGATCCGTACTACGCTACCGAATGGTTCACCTGTGCCCAGGTCGGCAAATGGAACTGGGAGCGCTTCTGCAACAAGAAATTCGATCAGCTCAACGATGAAGCCGCCCGCGAAACAGACAATACCAAGCGCGCGGCAATGTACCGGGAAATGCAGGATCTGATGGAAGCGTCCGGCTGTTATCGTTTCATCACCCATGAGGCCACGCCGATCATGTACCGGACCTCGTTGATGAAACCGGCTTTGCGACCTGACGGCCAGGCACTGTACCGCTACTTCGAGGCCAAGACGTGACGGGTCGTCAGCCGATCTGTGCGGTGGTCCGGGCTTAGCGGACACGGGCATGTGGTTGTATCTCCTGCGCCGGAGCGTGTTGTCCGTGGCCATCGTGGTGGTGGCGGTCACCCTGCTGTTCATCATGATTCATGCGGTGCCCGGCGATCCGGCGGCAGTCATCCTGGGGCCGCGGGCAACGCCCAAGCTGATTGCGGCGCTGAATGCCAAGATGGGGCTGGACAAGCCGTTCTATGTCCAGATCTACACTTTCTTCGCCGATGTGCTGCACGGCGACCTGGGCACCGACGTGTTCACCGACCGGCCGGTGGCGCGGATCGTCATGGAACAGCTGCCCTATACCATCGTGCTCATCCTCGCGGCGATCGGCTGGGCGTCGTTGATCGGTATCCCGCTCGGCTGCTATTCAGCAATCCGCCGCAACAGTCTGGTCGATAAGATCACCGGGGTGTTATCGGTGAGCACGATAGCCATTCCTTCGTTCGTGGTGGCGTTGTACTCACTGCTGCTGTTCGCGGTGACCCTGCGCTGGCTGCCGGCTATCGGTGCCGGACGTTCCGGCGATCTGATAGATCAGGCCCGTCACCTGGTGCTGCCCGCGCTGGCAGTGGGGCTGGGCTGGGTGGGTTATCTGGCACGGATCGTCCGGGCCTCAATGCTGGAGGTCATGAACGAGAATCACGTCCGCATGGCCCGTGCGTTCGGCCTCCCAGAGCGATGGATCGTGTTTCGCTATGCACTCCGGCTGGCTATTCTACCGACCATTACCCTGATCGGTGTAGGCATGGCTTACCTGCTGTCGGGCGCGGTATTCGCCGAAATCGTGTTTGCCCGTCCCGGCATCGGCCGCGCTGATCGTGCAATCGGTGGAGAGCCGCAACTACCCGATAGTGATGGGCACGGTGCTGATTACCACGGTGCTGTTCGTGGCCAGCACCATGCTGGCCGATATCATCAACGCCCTGTTGGATCCCCGCGTGCGCGAGAAACTGTGAACTCATGAGCACTGCTTTTCCTACAACCGCAGCGGACTCCGGTTCAGTGCGCGGTGCCAGTGCGGTGGTGGAACTCTGGCGGGCGCTGCGGCGTGATCCTCTAGGCATGGTGGGCCTGGTGATCGTGGTGGCCATTCTGCTGACCGCTGTTTTCGCCAACTTCATCGTGCCCTATGATCCCGACCGGATCATGGTTGGTCCGCGGCTGGCCGCGCCCTCCTGGGCGCACTGGCTGGGGACCGATCAGCTTGGGCGCGACGTGTTCTCACGCATCCTGATGGGTAGCCGCATTGCGCTCGAAGTGGCGTTGGCTTCGCTATCGGCGGCGGTGTGGCTTCGGCTTGTTGCTGGGGTTGCTGGCCGGGTTTGGGCCGCGTTGGCTGGAAAACAGTCTGCTGCTGCTGTTCGATGCGGTCCGCTCGTTTCCGGTGATCATCTTTGCGCTGGCAGTGGTGACCCTGATAGGGCCTAGCCTGTATACGGTCATTCTGGTGGTTGCGATCACCTCGGTGCCGATCTATGCCCGCATCGTGCGCACCCAGACCCAAGCGATCCGGCACCACGAGTTCATACTTGCCGAACGTGCTATGGGCGCCAGTACACCACGTATTCTGGCGGTCCATATTCTGCCCAATGTGATTGGTCCGCTACTCATTCTGGCCAGCATGGATGTGCCGCTGGTGATCACGCTGGAGGCCGGACTGAGCTTTCTCGGACTTGGTGTGCGGCCGCCCACGCCGAGCTGGGGCAGCATCCTCAATGATGGTTACAATTACATCCGAAGTTCACCGTGGCCGGTGATCGCCGGCGGTCTACCCTTGATCGTAACCACCATTGGCTTCACGTTTCTTGGTGAGGCGTTGCGGGACATCATCGATCCCAAGCTGCGTAGAAATCTGTGACCACTGCCGCCACCAACATGCTGCTCGACGTGCACCGACTGTCACTCGATTTCGGTAGCCCGCGAGGGCGCGTGCACGCGCTGCGCGAGGTGAGTGTGCAGGTGCCGCGTGGGCGCATTGTCGGGGTGGTGGGTGAGTCCGGCTCCGGCAAGTCAACCCTGGTGTCGGCCATTATGGGATTGCTGGCGGAAAACGCCGAGATTACCAGTGGCCGGATCGATTTCGATGGACGGGATCTGCTGCAGCTGACAGCGCGCGAACTGCGGGCGTTGCGGGGCCGCCAGTTGTCGATGATCTTCCAGGATCCAATGACCGCGCTGAATCCGGTGCGCACCATCGGTCGCATGATGCTCGATATCCAGTATCGTGACCGTGTTCCGGCTGCCGAGAAGCGGTGCCGCGCCGTTGCCATGTTGCAGCGGGTGGGTATCCCGGATGCCGCCGCCCGCCTGGACGCCTATCCGCACCAGTTCTCCGGCGGTATGCGTCAGCGCATCTGCATCGCGATGGCCTTGCTGGTGCAGCCAGCCCTGCTGCTGGCCGATGAGCCGACCACGGCGCTCGATGCCACATTGGAAGTCCAGATCATCCAGTTACTGCAGGTTCTGCAGCGCGACCTCGGCTGTTCGATCCTGTTCGTGTCGCACCACTTGGGGGTGATCGCGGAGCTGTGCGACCAAGTGGTGGTCATGTATGCCGGCGAGGTCGTCGAGAGCGGCAGCGTGCGCAGACGTGTTCTATCATGCCACTCACCCGTACACTCAGGCACTGTTGGCCTGCGATCCGGGCCGTATCCGGGAGCGTTCACGCAATCTGCCGACGATTACCGGTGAGGTGCCGAATCTGACCCGGGTCCCGTCGGGATGTATCTTCCGGGCCCGCTGTCCGTACGCGTTTGCCGACTGCGAGCGCATGCGACCGCAGATGGAGGTCATCGGAACGACCCATCTGGCGGCCTGCCATCTGGTCAAGCGGGCAGTGGCGTGAGTGCACTACTGGAAGTGGCCGATCTGCGGGTGCGGTTTCGTAGCATGACGCCGTTACAGGCACTGGCGCGTGGAGTGGCTGATCCGTTCATCGATGCCGTCTGCGGTGTGTCGCTGCGGTTGGCGCGCGGCGAGACCCTGGGACTGGTCGGCGAAAGCGGGTCTGGCAAGTCCACTCTGGCACGTGCTCTCATGGGACTATTGCCCACGGCGGCCGGGACCATCCGGTTTCAGGGTCAGAATCTTACCGGTCTAGGGGAGCGGCAGCTGCGTCGCTACCGGCGCGACATGGCGCTGATGTTTCAGGATCCGGTTGGTTCGTTGAGCCCGCGCCAGACAGTCGCGTCACTGATCACCGAACCGTTTCGCATCCACGGCCGCAGCGATATTGATCTTGATGGCGAAGCCCGCCGACTACTGGCGTTGGTTGGATTACCGGCCGAATTCGGCCGCCGCTATCCGCACCAACTGAGTGGTGGCCAGGCGCGCCGGGTTGGAGTGGCGCGGGCGCTGGCCCTGGACCCGCCGCTGCTGATTGCCGATGAACCGACCGCCGGGCTGGATGTATCCGTGCAGGGCGAGGTGCTCAACCTGCTGGCACGGCTGCAGGCGGAACTCGGTATGGCTATCCTGATCATCACCCACAATCTCAATGTGGTGCGCCACATCACCGACCGGATGGCAATCATGTATCTAGGGCGCTTGGTCGAGCAGGGCCCCACCGAAGCGATCTACCGACAACCGCGCCACCCTTATACCGCGGCCCTGCTTTCCGCCAATCCGCAACCCGACCCCGACGCCCGGCTGGAACGGATCGAGGTTCGTGGCGAAGTCCCGAGCCTGTTCAACCGCCCGAGTGGCTGCGAGTTTCATCCGCGTTGTATTCATGCCCGGGATCGCTGCACCCGGGAGGCCCCTGCGTTGACGGATGCCAGCGTGCAGCACAGCTACAGTTGCCATTTTCCGCTGCATTAACATTCAAGGTTTCGCACGGGTTCAGGTCGGGTTACCCGTAGCGCCCGGCCGGCGGCGAGAGTCCGGGTCAGCAATGGTTACGGTTGCTCAGCGGTTGACCGATTGCATGCCGCGGGCGTCGTAGCGATCGCCAGCCGCGGCGCCTAGGGGGAAAGCCGCACCCAGGCGTGCGGTGTCGCCGGCACTGAGCTCGACGTCAAGCGCCGCCACATTCTCTTCCAGATACTTGACGTGCTTGGTGCCGGCGATCGGCACGATATGCTCGTCCTGGGCCAGCACCCAGGCCAGGGCGATTTGGGCGGGGCTGACACCTTTGGCGGCGGCCAGTGCCTCGACTTCCCGCACCAGTCGCAGGTTGCGGATGAAGTTTTCGCCTTGGAAGCGCGGATGGTGACGACGCCAGTCGTTTTCGGGCAGGTCATCTGGGCGCTGGAAGGCGCCGGTGAGGAAGCCTCGCCCTAGCGGACTGTAGGCCACGAAGCCGACGCCCAGCTCGTGGCAGGCGGCCAGGATTTCGGTTTCCGGGTCGCGGCTCCACAGGGAGTACTCGGTCTGCAACGCGGTGATCGGATGTACCACGTTGGCGCGGCGGAGCGTTTCCGGGGAGGCCTCGGATAGCCCCAGGTGACGCACCTTGCCTTCCGCTACCAGTTCGGCCATCACGGCCACCGTTTCCTCGATCGGTGTGTTCGGGTCGACGCGATGCTGATAATAGAGGTCGATGGTCTCGACCCCCAGTCGTTTCAGGCTCGCCTCACACGCCTGGCGGACGTAGCTCGGCTGGCCATTCACGCCCAAGAACTGGCCACTGGGGCCGCGCATATTGCCGAATTTTGTGGCCAGGACCACGCGATCGCGACGATCGCGGATGGCGCGCCCGACCAGTTCCTCATTGCGGCCGATACCGTACATGTCGGCGGTGTCGAGCAGAGTGACGCCCAGATCGAGGGCCCGGTGAATGGTGGCGATCGATTCCGTTTCACTGCCGCCGCTGTAGAACTCGGACATACCCATGCAGCCCAGCCCGATGGCCGAAACGGTGAGATCGCGCAGTTGTCGTGTCTGCATGCTTGACTTCCTCTAGCTGGTGGGGGAAACAGGATGGCCGCGATGTGAACGGTGTTGCGTGCCGCGCCCGTTGCGCTAGCCGCGCCCGGTGGCGGGGCAGTGGGCGCGGTCAACGTGATGGAATTGTAGCGGCTTCAGTGCGGAGTACAATGGGTGCCGGCGCATAGCGACTATAGCTTACTACTGAGATGCAAAGAACAAAATTTATGTCTTTACCCAAGATGCAGGTCAGCGATCTCCGCAGCCATCGCTGGTTCGGGGTCGACGATCTGCGGTCATTTGGTCATCGCTCACGCGCCAAACAGATGGGTTATGCGCGCGCGGACTGGGCAGGCAAGCCGGTGGTCGCCATCATTAACACCTGGAGCGAAATCAACCCGTGTCATACCCACTTGCGCCAGCGTGCCGAAGAGGTCAAACGTGGGGTCTGGCAAGCTGGCGGGTTCCCGGTCGAATTGCCGGCCATGTCATTGTCGGAGCCCTTCGTTAAGCCGACTACCATGCTGTACCGCAACTTGTTGGCGATGGAGGCGGAAGAACTGTTGCGCAGCCATCCGGTGGATGGTGCAGTGCTGCTGGGCGGCTGTGACAAGACCACACCCGCTTTGCTGATGGGTGCCACCAGCATGAACCTGCCGGCGATCTTCGTCCCCGCCGGTCCCATGCTGCGCGGCCACTGGCGCGGCAACACGCTGGGCAGCGGCAGCGATACGTGGAAATACTGGGCCGAGCTGCGCGCCGGTAACATTGACCAGCGCGACTGGGAAGAAATTGAGGATGGTATCGCCCGCTCACCTGGCCACTGCATGACCATGGGGACGGCCTCGACCATGACGGCGTTGGCTGAGGTTCTGGGTATGACCCTGACCGGTGCCTCGTCGATCCCGGCCGCCGATGCCAGCCACGCCCGGCTCGCCAGCCAGAGCGGGCGCCGCATTGTCGAACTGATCTGGCAGGACGTCAGACCGACAGACATCCTGACGGCTGCCGCTTTCGACAACGCGGTCGTGGCCGATATGGCGTTGGGCGGGTCAACCAATGCGATGGTGCATCTGATAGCGATGGCGCGACGCGCCGGTGTCGCCCTCACTCTGGATCGATTCGACGAATTGTCCCGGCAGATGCCGGTGCTGGCCAACATCCGTCCCTCCGGTGCCTATCTGATGGAGGATTTTTATTACGCTGGCGGTCTGCCGGCGCTGTTGAACGAGATCCGCGGCTCGTTGAGCCTGGACACTTTCACGGTGACCGGGCACAGCTTGGGGGAAAACATTGCCGGCGCCCAGATTTATAACGACGACGTGATCCGCCGGTGCGAGCGGCCGGTCGCGCCGGCCGGCAGTAGCGCCGTGCTGCGTGGCAATCTGGCGCCCGACGGGGCGGTCATCAAGGCCTCGGCCGCGGAACCGGCCCTGCACGTGCACACCGGGCCCGCGGTAGTGTTTCGTGACTACAACGATATGGCTGCGCGGATCGATGATCCCGGCTTGCCGGTGACGCGCGATTCGGTGCTGGTGTTGCAGAACGCCGGTCCGCTGGGGGGGCCAGGGATGCCGGAGTGGGGCCAGTTGCCGATCCCCAAGAAACTGCTTGAGATGGGTGTGAGGGATATGGTTCGCATTTCCGACGCTCGTATGAGTGGCACCAGTTACGGTACTTGTGTACTGCATGTGGCCCCGGAGTCGTTTGTCGGAGGCCCGTTGGCGCTGGTTCGGGATGGCGATATGATCAGTCTCGACGTGCCCGGACGCCGGCTGGACCTGCAGGTGGACCAGGCCGAGCTTGGCCGCCGGCGTGCGCTGTGGGCACCACCCGCAGTGCGCTATCAACGAAGCTATGGTGCGCTGTTTTCCCGCCACGTGACGCAGGCCAACGAGGGTTGCGATTTCGATTTTCTGGAAGCGGGGGAAGTGGTGCAGGAACCGGAGATTCACTGATGCAATTAGCGATTAACGGGTTCAAGCGGGCGCTTGCCGAAGGACGGCCGCAGATCGGTCTATGGAGTAGCCTGTGCAGTCCTATTGCCGCCGAAGCCCTGAGTTATGCCGGTTTCGACTGGATTCTGATCGATACCGAGCATTCGCCTAACGAAGTCCCGATGGTGCTGAGCCAGCAGCAGGCTATGGCGGCTGGTCAAGCAGCGCCCATCGTGCGCCCGGCCTGGAACGATGCGATATTGCTCAAGCGCTTGCTGGACATCGGTACCTGGAATTTTCTGGTACCGTTCGTTCAAACGCCGGAAGAGGCTGCCCGGGCGGTGGCTGCGACTCGCTATCCGCCGGCCGGCATCCGCGGCGTGTCAGTCGTTCAGCGGGGTAACCGCTTCGGCCGGATCAGTGACTTTTTCGAACGGGCCAACGAGGAAATCTGTCTGCTGGTGCAGATCGAGACCGCAGCGGCTGCGGAACGGGTTACGGAAATCGCGGCCCAGGCCGGGGTCGATGGCATCTTCGTCGGACCGGCTGATCTGGCCGCCAGTATGGGCCATCTGGGGCACCCGGAACATCCTGAGGTACAGGCGCTGATTCAGACCATCCTGGAGCGCTGTCAGGCAGCCGGTAAACCAGCGGGCATTCTGGCGTTCAGCGAGAATACCGCGCAGCATTATCTCGATGCCGGCTTCGTGTTTGTCGGGGTGGGATCTGACCTGGGTCTGATGATCCGCGGCGCCGATGCGCTGGCACGGCGTTTCAAGGGCTGAGACGGCCGCCCGTCGGCGGGCGGCATTCCTTGCGGTCAGTCCTCAGGCTGGCGGTCAGCATGATGCACGGCGGCACCGTGATTGCCTTCGACGTCAGGGTGTAGCGGCTTTGAGTTCGATCTCGACGAAAGCGATGGGCTCGGCCTCGGTGTTGATCACGTTATGGGCGACGCCGGCCTTGCGGAAATAGCTGCAACCGATTTCGATGTGGCTGATGGTGGCCGTGCCCTGTTCATCGACGATGCGCAGGTCGGCTGTGTTCACCGGTACCACGATGTAGTCCATGGTGTGACGGTGAAAACCGGTTTCGGCGCCCGGGGCGAACTGCCACCGGGTGACGCGGACCTGATCGTTGTCCAACTGCACGTCGGGCCGGGCTTGTTGTGCCATTTTGAGTGACTCTTCAGCTATCCAGATCGGTTCTATTGAAGCGGCGACGGCTGTTGCCGTCAAGCGGCTTGTGCCCACCGGTCGCTGCGGCCAGTGGGCATCGCTCAATCGGGCCAGGCCCGCGCCTGGCGGGTTAGATCGATCAACCGGCTGTGCTGGTTGCCTTCGGCATCAAAGTTGTCGGCCTCCAGCCAGTGTTCGAAGGCCTGCTTCAGGCTTGGCCATTCACGATCGATGATGGAAAACCAGGCAGTGTCGCGGTTGCGGTTCTTGTAAATTGTGGCCTGGCGGAAAATGCCTTCGAACAGGAAGCCGAGTCGTCGGGCGGCGTTGCGCGAGCCGGCGTTGAGTGCATCGCACTTCCATTCGTAGCGGCGGTAGCCAAGCTCCTCGAATACCCGCTGCATCATCAGATACATCGCCTCGGTGGCGGCTCGGGTACGTTGCAGTCGCGGCGAGTAGTTGATATGGCCGACCTCGATGACGCCGCTCGCGGGAGTAATACGCAGGTAGCTGGCAACGCCCACGGCCTGGCCGGTCTGCAGGTCCACGATGGCATGGAACAGTGGATCGTCGCTGTGCTGGTAGCCTGCCAGCCAGGTGCGGTAGTCGTTCAGTGTTGAAAACGGCCCGTAGGGCAGGTAGGTCCATAGGCGCCCCTCGTTATCGCTGCTATTGGCGGCATAAAGATCGCCGGCGTGACGTTCGACGTCGAGAGGTTCGACCCGGCAATAGTGGCCATTCATGGCGCTGCGTGGTGGGTGGCGGCACGGCTGCCAGTGGCCGAGGGGGAATCCGACCGGTTGGCTTAGGTGATTGTGATGGTCATTCATTGTGGCAGTATTGCTGCAGGTAGCCGGGCATCAATCATCATTGAACTCGCCAGCGTATGCAAATTGCAGATGTCGGCATGACGTTGTCCTGTGTGCGAATTCTGGCCGCTATTGCTATGAGTTGCAGGTGATAGAATACCCGTTCTTTGGCACGCGGCATCCGATGCGGCGCTGGAGTGGCCAGTAACCTATGTCCGTCCTGCTTTAGGGCAGGCGCGGCAATCGCCAAGCACCAAGCACTACCGGAGTAACCGTTAATGGCGTATTTCACCTCCAACCCCTACCCAATGTCGCGGGAGCCTGTATATGCGACTAGCGGCGTAGTAGCGACCTCGCAGCCACTGGCATCCCAGGCGGGTCTCCACATCCTGCGCTCGGGTGGCAACGCGGTCGACGCGGCGATTGCGACGGCGGCCGCGTTGACGGTGGTGGAGCCAACCTCCAACGGGTTGGGTTCAGATGCTTTCGCGCTGATCTGGGCGGACGACGAGTTGCATGGCATCAACGGCTCCGGCCGGGCGCCGGCCGGTCTCAACCGCGAGGCGGTGGTGGGCCACGGTCACGCTGCCATGCCGATCTATGGCTGGCTATCGGTGACCGTGCCCGGTGCGGTCCGGTTGTGGGCTGATGCGCACGAGCGGTTCGGCCGGTTGCCGTTCGCCGAGGTGCTGGCGCCGGCCATTCACTACGCCCGTCACGGTTTTCCGCTGTCGCCGGTACTGGCGATGTACTGGCAGCGTGCGGCGGCCGATTACGGTGAGCAACCGGGTGCCGAGTTCGATGGCTGGCGCCAGGTGTTTATGCCTAACGGGTTTCGGCCCAGCGCCGGCACGTTGTGGCATAGCGAGGGGCATGCCCGGACGCTGGAAGCGATTGCCCGCTCGCGGGCGGAAGCGTTCTACTCCGGCGAGGTTGCGGCTGCTATCGAGGCTTACGCGCGTGCCACCGGCGGTTTATTGCGCCGCGACGACCTTGCGGCGCATCGCAGTGAATGGGTGCAGCCGATCTCAGCTCGCTATCGCGGGCATGAGATCTGGGAGATCCCCCCTAACAACCAGGGTTTGGCAGCGCTCGAGGCGCTGCGGATTCTGGACGGCCTGACGCTGCCAGCGACCCGCGACACGGTCGCGGGTCTGCATTTGCAGATCGAAGCGATGAAGTTGGCGTTTGAAGACAGCTTCCGCCACATCGGCGACCCGGCGCATGTCGATGTGCCGGTTGAAAAGCTGCTGAGCGCTGCGCACTGCGCCGAATTGCGTGACCGTATCGGCAAGCATGCGCTCATGCCGAGCTACACCCGCCCCTTCGCCAGCGACACGGTCTATCTGTGCAGTGCCGACAGCGATGGCATGATGGTGAGTTTCATCCAGTCCAACTTCCACGGCTTCGGCAGCGGCGTGGTGGTGCCGGAATATGGACTGTCAATGCAGAACCGTGGCTACAACTTCACGCTCGAGCCCGGTCATCCCAACGAGCTTAAACCCGGCAAGCGGCCGTATCACACCATCATGCCCGGTTTTCTCAGTCGTGATGATGGCAAGCCGCTCGGCCCCTTCGGTGTGATGGGCGGGTTCATGCAGCCCCAGGGGCATGTTCAGATGGTGGTCAACACGATCGATTATCAGATGAATCCGCAGACCGCGCTGGATGCACCGCGCTGGTCATGGAGCCATGACCGGGCGGTACGGGTCGAGCCTACCCTGCCAGTGCACCTGATGAGTGGTCTGGGCAAGCGCGGTCATGACATCAGCGTTGGCCCTGATGGCTCCGGCTTTGGTCGCGGCCAGATCATCTGGCGGCGGGCCGACGGGGTTTATGAGGCCGGCTCGGACAGCCGGACCGACGGCCAGGTGGCAGCCTTCTGAGTCCACGCTGACTCAGTCGCGGCTGTTGAGCCGTTCACGAATTGCATCGAGCCGTGCCTGGTGTACCGCCTCGGCCATCGCCGGGCCCTGCAGACCCTGGGCCGCCAAGGCCCGGGCGTCGATTGCGGCGGCGGCAGTGCGCAAGCGCTGCAACCAGCCGGCTTGCGGGTAGGCCTGTTGCGACAGGCCGCTGCGGCCGCGGGCATCACATTCGCAGGCCAGCAGGAACTGATCAAAGCGCTGCGCTCGGCGGAACGCGTCGCAGCGTTCCAGCAGAGCGAGCAAGGTTGGAGGGCGCAGTTCGCCGGCGCGATGGCACAGCAGGTGGAATTCGGTTACCAGCAGCGCCAGATCGCGGTAGGCTTTCGGTACCTTGAGTCGGGTACACAAGGCACGCACCAGCGGCACACCGCGCTGTTCATGGCCGCGATGACTGGGCCATTGATCAGGTGGCGTGACCGCTTTGCCCAGATCATGTACCAGCACCGCGAACCGGACTGGAGCGTCGGCCTGCAGGCGTACGCTCTGAGCCAGTGCCAGCATGGTGTGCACGCCGGTATCGATTTCCGGATGATAGTGTGGAGGCTGGGGTATACCGTAGAGGCGATCGACTTCCGGGAACAACCGCGCCAGCGCACCACATTCGCGCAGGACCTCGAAGAACCGTTGTGGGTCGGCTTCCATCAGGGCCCGCTGGGTTTCCGCCCAGACCCGTTCGGGTACCAGGGCATCAACCTCGCCGGCGGCTACCATGCGACGCATCAGTGTCAGCGTGTCGTCAGCGACGCGAAAGCCGAGCCGGTGATAACGAGCGGCGAAGCGGGCCAGTCTCAGGACACGCACCGGGTCTTCGGCGAACGCGGGTGAAACATGACGCAGCCAGCGCTGTTCCAGGTCACGGCGGCCACCATAGGGGTCAATCAACCCGCCGTCCGGCCCGCGGGCCATGGCATTGATGGTCAGATCGCGGCGGGCCAGATCCTGTTCCAGGGTGACGTCCGGTGCGGCATAAACATCGAATCCGTGATAGCCGGCTGCGGTCTTGCGCTCGGTGCGGGCCAGAGCATATTCTTCGTGACTCTGTGGGTGCAGAAATACCGGGAAATCCTTGCCGACCGGGTGATAGCCCAGCGCCAGCATCTGTTCGGGGGTGGCGCCCACCACCACCCAGTCGTGGTCCTGCACCGCACGTCCCAGGAGTTCATCGCGCACCGCACCGCCGACCACGTAGGCCTTCAGGGGTGTTGAATCGGGTTTATCAGTATCAGCTGATTGCTGCATGAATATGGTGCTCATCCTGCTGTTGCTGGCGGTTACCACCTTGCTCGGTGGTTGTGGCCAGCTGTCCTATTACAATCAGGCTATCACAGGCCAGTGGCGGCTTCTGGAGGCGCGCGAGCCCGTTGCGCAATTGCTGGCCGAACCCGACCTTAACCCGCTGCTGCGCAGACGTTTACGGCTGGCTCATCAGTTGCGTGACTTTGCCAGTCGGCGGCTGGATCTGTCAGACAATGGCAGCTATCGCAGCTACGTGGCACTGGACCGTCCCTATGTGGTGTGGAACGTATTCGCTGCACCGGAATTCTCGGTCCAGCCGTATCGCTGGTGCTATCTGGTAATCGGCTGCGCCAGCTACCGCGGCTACTATCATCACGCGGCTGCCCGGCGCGAAGCCGAGCGGATGCACCAACGCGGTTACGATGTCTTCGTGGCAGGCATTCCCGCCTACTCGACCCTGGGATGGTTCGCTGATCCCCTGCTCAGTTCGTTCATCTCCTGGCCTCAAGGCCTGTTGGCTGAGCTGATGTTCCACGAACTAGCGCATCAGAAAGTGTACGTGGACAACGACACGTCGTTCAACGAATCGTTCGCCACAGCGGTCGGTGAGTTGGGTGCCGCACGCTGGTTGCATGGCAAACCCTGGGCATTGAAGGTTTATCGGCGCTACAAGGGTTACCAGCAGGACTTCCAGAGCTTGATGGCCCGCGGGCGGCAGCAATTGACCGCACTTTACGCCAGCGGCTTGCCGCCCACCCGGATGCGATTACGTAAGGCGCAGGAACTGGCTGCCTTGTATCGCGACTACAGGCGGCTCAAGCGCAGTCGCTGGGACGGCTTCAGCGGGTACGACCGCTGGGTGGGTGAGGGATTCAACAATGCCAAGATCGCCAGTCTGCAGCCGTATACGGAATTCGTGCCGGCGTTCAAGGCATTGTTCCACCGTCAGCACAATGATTTTCGGTCATTCTACCGGGCCGTTGCCAGACTGGCGGCGCTGCCCAAGAGTGATCGCCACCAGCGTCTGCGCGAACTCATGATCAGCGTCGGCTGAGACGACGGTAGCTGCTGTACTGCACGTTCCGGTCACCGGCGCCGAACTGGCGCGGCAGCACCGATTCAACGGACTTGGCAAGGATACCCAGCGCAGCGAGGCCGTCCGAGCTGCAGACGCTGTCAACCTGCAGCGACTGGTAGTTGTCGGTGGTGAAAATCTGACCCGGTAGCCGTTCGAAGATACGGGCCTGCAGGCGGGCCAGGCCATCCGGGAGATCGATGATCAGGCGCGGCCGGTCGATTAGCTTGGCCGTGTAGCGCACCAGTTCCCTGAGGGTGTAGGTTCGCGGGCCGCACAACTCGTAGCGTTGGCCGGTGCTCGCCGGGTCGGTCAGCGTCTGCACGAACGCCTGCACCACGTCCTCGACGAAGACTGGTGCGAACCGCGCGCCGGGGCAGGCGAGGGGCAGCACAGGGGCAAGTCGCAGCATGCTGGCAAAGCGATTGAAGAAGTTGTCACCGGGGCCGAAGATGATCGACGGCCGGAAGCTGGTTACCAACAAGCCCTGTTCAGCACCGGCGTGGGCGGCGTCTTCGCCGGCGCCTTTGGTTTTCAGGTATTGGCTGGGTCCGTGTTCGGCGTCAGCGTTAAGCGCGCTCATGTGCAGATAACGGCGGATGCCGGCCTGCTGACAGGCGGCTACGATATTGGCCGGCAGTTCGACGTGGGCGGCCTGGAACGCGGCTGCGCTGCCGTTGAGAATCCCGATCAGATTGATCACGGCCTGGCAGCCGCTGAATCGGGCCGCCAGTGTCTCACTGCTCAGATCGTCGACGCTCTGCAGTTCCACGTCGGGCAGGACCAGCAATTCGCGGCGGCGATGGGGGTGGCGGCTCAGTACCCGGACCCGATAGCCGTCATTGGCCAGTCGTGGGACCAGATGGCTGCCGACGAAGCCGGTGCCGCCCAGGACGCAGATTTTGTCGATTCTCATCGGGATTTTCAGCCCTTGCTATCAGCGCGTGAAGTGACCATGCTGCCCTTGGAGTCGGGCGGCGTTATTATAGCGGCTTGTAGCGGCGAGGTTCGAGTTCCGGCGATGTGCCGCGTGATGATCCCGAGATTTGCGATACTGTCATGACTGATACTAACGATATCCCGACGCTGCGCCGTATTTTGAAGCAAAGCCGGGTGGTCGCCGTGGTAGGCCTGTCGGCGAACTGGTACCGGCCCAGCTATTTTGCCGCCAAGTACCTGCAGGAGCACGGCTACCGGATTATTCCGGTCAACCCGGGGCACCAGGAAATTCTGGGCGAGCGCTGTTATCCGGAACTGGCGGCGATCCCGGAGGCGATCGATGTCGTGGACTGCTTCCGCCGCGGCGAAGAGATTCCGGCACTGGCTGAGCAGGCCATTGCCGTCGGTGCCCGGGTGCTGTGGCTGCAACTCGGCGTAATCAATACCGCGGCCAGCGAGCGTGCGCGTACAGCCGGGCTCGACGTGGTGGTTGACCGCTGCATGAAGATTGAACATGCGCGGCTGTTTGGCGGGCTCAACTGGGCCGGTGTCAACACCCGGGTGATATCGGCCAAGCGGCCGTTGTGGTTAGCCTGAGGACCGACGGGGAGTTGCTGTTGAAGTCGTTGATTTCCTGGGATCAGTTCGAGGCGGTGGAATTGCGGGTCGGCACGGTAGTCATGGCCGAACCATTTCCCGAAGCGCGCAAACCGGCCTACAAGATCACCGTGGATTTCGGCCCCGAGGTAGGCCGGCTTCGGACTAGTGCACAGATCACCGAGCTATACCCGCCGGACGAACTGATCGGCCGTCAGGTGGTGGGCGTGGTCAATTTCCCCGCCAAGCAGATCGGACCGATCCGCTCAGAGTTTCTACTGGCCGGTTTCTATCGCGATGATGGCGCCGTGGTGCTGGCCATTCCGGAACAGCCGGTGCCGAACGGTGCCAAGCTCGGCTGACGCGCTGCTAGCGGCTCAGGTGGAGGCCGCATATGCGTCGCGCCTTGCCTTTGGTCGGGTCGTAATAGTCGGATTCTGACTCAGCGGATAACGTCATCCAATCCGCCAGACACCCCTGCCGGAACCGTCTGCAGTGTTGTGTGAACACCTTTTGGGATGTTGATGCTGATCAATCAATGGAAAAGACAAGAATCATATAATTACAAACTGTTAAGTCCGAAGTTGTTTCAGACTATACGGTTTAGTATTATTTATGTTGACGTGTGATTATAGTTCCAGCCGAGCCAGCAGTCATGAATGCGCCAGCCACCCCGTGTGAACATCCCCAGCGACGGCGTAGTCAGGCCAAAGGTGAGCAGATCCTGAAGGCCGCCCGGGAACTGTTCCTCAGCCAGGGCTACGGGGCCGTCAGCATGGATGAAGTCGCCAACCGGGCGGGTGTATCCAAGGCTACCGTTTACAATCATTTCAACAGCAAGGAACAACTTTTCGGTGCCATCTTCGAGCATGGCCGGGCGCTGATCGAGGAGAGTGGGCTCGACCTGACCGCCCGCGATGCGGCTGAGGTTGAGCAGACCTTGCACCGTCTGGGTCAGAATTTCATGCGCAACCTGTTGTCACCGGACGCACTGGCTTTCTACCGGATGCTGATGAGCGAGGTCTGGCGGTTTCCCGAACTGGGGCCTATGTTTTACACCAGCAAGCCCTGCGCGGCCCGCGACCGTCTGGCGGGGTTCCTGGAGCGCGCCGCCGGGCGCGGTCTGATCGAGGTCGATGAGCCCGACCTGGCGGCCGAACAATTCTTCGGCATGATCCGCGGCTTAGTGCATCTGCGCGGCCTGTTTGGTCTGGATCTTCCCGACGAGACGGAGCGCACGCGCCGTGTCGAACACGCGGTGAACGCATTCCTTCGGGCCTATCCGCTGCGCTGAAATGGATACACCGGCCCTAGCTTGAGTAGTTGCGTAAGTTCATCCAGGGCCGTGCGGCATTCGGTCAGCAGCTTTGGATCGGCCAGATCGGCCGGCGCCAGTCGATCGCGATAGTGGCGGTCGACCCAGGCGACCAGTTGCTCATAGCGTGCGTTGTCCAGGAAAACGGCCGGATTGATGGCGGCGAGTTCGGTCTCGGTGAGCACTACCCGCAGCCGCAAACAGGCAGGTCCGCCACCGTTGCGCATACTCTCGCGTAGATTCAGGTAACACACCTCGCGTACGGGATTGTCTGCTGCCAGCAGCCCGTCCAGGTAAGCCTTTACGCGCGGGCGAGCCGCGCATTCGGCCGGTACGATCAGCGCCATGCCGCCATATGGCAGGGTAACGAGCTGGCTGTTGAACAGATAAGTCTGCACGGCCTCGTCCAACGACACGTCATCCTCGGTAACCTGAATGACCTGAAGCCAACCGCTGGCGCGGCGCTGGAGTTGGTCCAGCACTTGCGCCTGATCAAGCCAGGACCGTTGGTGGCAGAACAGTAGCTCGTCATTGCCCACCGCAATCACGTCGTTATGAAACACGCCGGCGTCGATGGCGGCCGGATGCTGCTGGGCAAACACCACACGTTCCTCAGCCAGTCCGTGCAGACGGGTGATAGCCTCGCTGGCGGCCCGGGTCTGGCGTGTGGGGAAATGCCCTGGAAGGGCATCGGTCGCCGCGCTACGGCCATATACGAACAGTTCCACACCCGAAACACCTGGATCATGGCCCAATCGGGTGTGATTGGCAGCGCCCTCGTCGCCGAAGTGGATGCCACCCGGCAGCGGTTCGTGATGAACGAAATGGTTCTGGTCCGGGAACAGCACGCGCAGCAACTGCGCCGTGGTTTGTGGCTCCAAGCGGCGGTGGAAGCTGCTGGCCAGATTTGCCGGGGTGAAGTGAACCCGGCTGTCGGCGGTATCAGCACTGGGCGAGACCGTGGCCGCGTTGGCGACCCACATGCTGGCCGCCGAGCTGCACGCGGCCAACAACGCTGGTGCCCGGCGGGCTGCGCTCTCGATGACGGCGTGGTCATTGCCGCCGAAACCGAGCCGCCGCAATGTGGCGACGTCGGGACGTTCCTGGGGTGGCAGTAGCGCTTGTGGCAGACCCAGCTCGGTTAATCGCCGCATCTTCGCCAGCCCCTGCAATACGGCCGCCCGCGGTGATGAAACCTGTCCCCGGTTGGCCAGCGATGCGAGATTGCCCAGGGCTAGTCCAGCGTAGTTGTGGGTCGGACCGACCAAGCCGTCGAAATTCACCTCGCGGGCGGTCAAAGTTGTAACCCCGGCGGCAGTGTGGCCGGCACGGCCAGCCGCTCAGCGACCATGCCGGCGACCGGGTAGGCGCAGTAATCGGCTGCGTAGTAGGCACTGGGGCGGTGGTTGCCGCTTAAGCCGATACCGCCAAACGGCGCATTGCTGGCGGCACCGGTGGTGGGGCGGTTCCAGTTGACGATGCCGGCCCGGATGGTACGGTCGAAGCGTTCATACAGGCTGGGATCGTCACTCAGCAGGCCCGCAGCCAAGCCGTAGCGGGTGTCGTTGGCCTCATCCAGGGCAGCATCGAAATCGGCCACCCGGATGAGTTGTAGCAGCGGCGCAAAGATTTCCTCGTCGGGTCGTTGTGTGACGCCGGTCACATCGATCAGCCCGGGGCTGAGGAACGGCCGGCCGGATTGCAGCCGGCGCAGGTCGCTCAGCGCTGTCGCGCCGTGGTCCAGGAGCGCCTGCCAGGCGCCGAGCGCATGGTCGGCTGCGGCGTTGCCAATCACCGGACCCATGAACGGGGGCGGATCGCTGTCCCAGCGATCGATGCGCAGGGACGTAAGCAGTTGCTGGAGTCGCTCGATGAAGCGGTCGCCCTCGGCGTCGCGCGGGACGATCAGCCGCCGGGCGCAGGTGCAGCGCTGACCGGCGCTGATATAAGCCGATTGGACCGTGAGCACCGCTGCGGCGTCGACATCGCTGGCGCGATGGACGATCAGCGGGTTGTTGCCGCCCATCTCCAGCGCCAGGATCTTGCCCGGGTGGCCACCAAGCTGGCGGTGCAGGGCGCACCCTGTTGCTGCGCTGCCGGTGAAGAACAGCCCGTCGATGCCGGCGTGACCGGCCAGAGCAACGCCGCTATCGCGACCGCCTTGAACCAGGTTAAGCACCCCGGCGGGCAGACCGGCCCGTAGCCAGCAGCGCAGCGTCAGTTCGGCGACCCCCGGGGTTAGCTCGCTGGGCTTGAAAACGACCGTGTTGCCGGCCAACAAGGCCGGCACAATGTGGCCATTGGGCAGATGACCGGGGAAATTGAACGGTCCGAATACCGCCACTACGCCGTGGGGACGGTGACGCAGCAGGTTGCGGCCGCCGTTGCTGGCGTGCTGTCGTTCGCCGGTACGCTCCTGGTGGGCTTGCACCGAGATGGCGATCTTGCCAATCATCGCAGTGAGTTCGGTAGCGGCTTCCCAGCGCGGTTTGCCGGTGGCACAGGCGATAGCCTCGGTCAGCGCTGCACGGGCACTGTCCAGTTCCTCGGCAAAACGCTGCAGGTAGCGCTCGCGCATCTGCCATTCTAGGTCTGCCCAGCTCGCGAAGGCTCGGCGGGCGGCCGCTACGGCGCGGTCAACTTCGTCAGGCGTGGCCTCACGGCCTTGCCACAAAACCCTGCCGTCAGCCGGATTGGTGGCCTCGAACAGCGGGCCCGTACCCGCCTCCCAGCTGCCGTCGATCAGATGGCTGGTCATGGCGATCTCCTCAGAATTCGACCAGGCGGACCGTGTCGCCGGGTGCAACGCCGAGCACAGAGGCCAGTTCCCGGGATAAGACGATTCCGTCGTCGGCTGCCGTTAGCGTGCCGCGTGCCAGCCGAAAATCCGTAAGTTCGGTAGTGGCGACCAGATGCGGCGACTGCCCCGCACGGCCGTTTTCGACCCCGCAGATGCGGGACCGGCGGCTGTCACGCACCGTGTGGACCTCGTCGATTGGGCAGTGTACCGACGGCCCCGCGTCGAATACATCGACGCAGCCCTCGAACCGGAAACCCTCCTGCTCCAGCATCCGCAGCGCCGGCCGGCTGGCCTGGTGGGCGATCCCGATGACTTCTTGCGCCGGTTCTGGCAGCAGACAGACGTAGACTGGATGGCGCGGCATCAGGTCGGCGATGAATTGGGTGCGCCCGCGTGCACTCAGGCGGTCGGCGGCGTTGAAGTCCATCTGGAAGAAATGGTGCCCGAGGTGGTCCCAGAACACAGCACTGCCGTCGGCTCGCTGGACACCACGCATCTCCGCCATGACTTGCTGCGGAAACCGGTTCCGGAATTCAGCCATGAACAGAAACCGCGCCCGCGACAATAGTCGGCCGTTGCGGTCACGACGGTATTCGGGGTCCAGGAACAGAATGCCGACTTCGGCCGAACCGGCATATTCATTGACCATTTGCAGAGTCTGGTATGAGCGGTAGATATCGATTTCACTGGACGTATGGGGAATCTGCAGCAGCCGGTAGGAATAAAATGGGCGTTCCAGTCCTACCACGGCGAAGATTCCGCAGCAGCCCACCACCTGGTGGACGGCAGTATCCTCCAGCAGGAACAGGTAAGCTTCTTCGCCGGGTCGTTCATCGGGGCTGATCGGCCGTGCGAAGCTGGCTTCCGAAATATGGAGCTTTTCCGCCAACACCTCGCGATCGGTTGGCAGATTGGTCATGCCGGGACCGGCCAGCACCGCGAGCCGCTCCAGCGCGTCAAGATCGGCCATGGCGGCCGGGCGCAGTATCAGCATGAGCGCTCCTCCTTTAGTTCTGATCGGCAAATTCAGTCAGCGCAGTGGCTAGGCCAGCCAGCGCTGTATCGAGTTCCTCGCTGGTTATTGTCAGTGGCGGCAGCAGTCGCATCACGCTGGAACCCGCCTGCAGCACCAGCACCCCGCGCCGGCGGCAGATTTCCATCAGTTCGCCGGCCCGGCCCTGCCAGTCGCCGGCCAGTTCGGCGCCCAGCATCAGTCCGCGGCAGCGGATCTCGCGAAACAGGCCGACCCGGGCATTGATTTCGACCAGCCGTTGCTGCAGGCGTTCGCCCTGGCAGCGGACATGGGCGAGCAAAGCCGGGTCGCTGACCTTGCGCAATACCACCCGGGCGACCGCACAGGCCATGGGGTTGCCACCGAAGGTGGAGCCGTGACTGCCAAGCTGAAGTACCTCGGCCACCCGGGCCGAAGTCAGCATGGCGCCGATTGGCATGCCGCCGCCCAGGCCCTTGGCCAGAGTGACGACGTCCGGCGCGAGCGCCTCCTCCCAGTGATGGGCAAACAGGCGGCCGGTGCGGCCCATGCCGGTCTGTACCTCGTCGGTCATGAGCAGCGCGCCGACCCGGTCGCAGCATTGGCGCAGATGCTCGAGGAAACCGGGTGCCGCCGGCATAATGCCGCCTTCGCCCTGGATGGGCTCGACCAGTACTGCACAGGTGGCGCGATCGATCGCCGCGCTGGCCGCCTCGAAGTCGTTGAAGTCGCAGTAGCGAAACCCACCCGGTAGCGGCTCGAAGCCCTCGTGGTACTTCGGCTGGGCGGTTGCGGTAACCGTGGCCAGGGTGCGGCCGTGGAAGCCGCCGCGGAAGGTCACGATGGTGCGCTGATCAGCTGGCAGGTGCTGACTGGCATAGCGCCGCGCCAGCTTGATGGCAGCCTCGTTGGCCTCGGCGCCGGAATTGCAGAAGAATACCCGTGCAGCACCGCTGGCCGCGATCAGTTCCGCTGCCAGGCGCACCGCCGGTTCGGTGAAATAGACATTGCTGGTATGCCACAGCCGGTTGGCCTGGGTCTTGAGCGCAGCGACCAGATCCGGATCTGCATGACCCAACCCGGTAACCGCGATGCCGGCACCCAGATCGATGTATTCGTTGCCGTCCAGGTCCCAGATGCGAGCGCCCTGGCCGTGATCCAGGATCATTTCGCGCGGTTTGTAGTTGGGTACGTAGCTGTCCTGGCCGAGCATGACCAGTGCCTGGCTCAGGGTTTGCGATGGTTGGTCCATGGGGTCTCCTCGCTGGTTGCGCCCAGCGTGCACAATTAATAGTAGACATGGTAGGTGAAAGATGGCCGCCGAGGTTGTCCAACCGACGGCGTGTAATCGCATGAATCGTCGGATTTTCCACCATTACCGCAGAATATGCAGCTCCGCTGCGGATTACCGCCCACCGGATAATGCCAGCCGGGCTTGGCCGGGGAATCGGATCGGAGGTCGGTGTGTCATTGATGCTTGGCATACCCGCACCGCGCCAGGAGTCTGAGTGATGAACGAAAGCCAAAATGTTCGGATGACAATGTAGGTTGGACTACGCGGATAGTTGCGTTCGGCATCCGGCGGCGATGCCGAAAGCTGGTGCAGAGATATTCTCGTCGTACCGGTTGTGCTGGGGTAGCAAACCACCCGAGCAGACCCCATTGGCACGCGTGGTGGCAACCTGCAGCGGCCAGGGTGGGGTGGTTGGCAAGCCGATAAACGGCGCACTGAATGGCGACGCCGCTTTGACGGCCGATTTTTGCGGCAATGGCATCGAGCGGATTCCGAACTCGGCCGGCGTCGAGCCCGTGATTACAGTGGCCGCGGCCGGGTCGAGTTATCCTCGGCCCGACTCATCTGCTTGCTTACCCGTCCTGCTTGAGGCGGCGAACGGCCTCGGTGTCGTCATCCTCGAAGCCGTCGCTGCGGTCGCCAATCAGCCTCCGAACCACGACGTAGAACACCGGCACCAGGAGTACGCCGAACAGCGTTGCCCCGAGCATGCCGCCCATGACGCCGGTACCTATGGCGTGCCGGCTGTTGGCGCCCGCGCCCGTGGAGATGGCCAGCGGCAGCACGCCCAGAATGAAGGCGATGGACGTCATCAGGATCGGCCGGAACCGCAGCCGGCAAGCCTCCAGCGTCGAGGCGAGCAGTCCTTTGCCGAGCCGTTGCTGGGCAACCGCGAACTCGACGATCAGGATCGCGTTCTTGGCCGACAGGCCGATAATGGCAATCAGGCCGACCTTAAAGTAGATATCATTGGGCAAACCGCGGAAGGTGGTGAGCGCCAGGGCTCCGAATACGCCCAGCGGCACCACCAGTAGTACCGCCACCGGGATCGACCAGCTTTCGTAGAGTGCCGCCAGGGCCAGGAACACCACGACCAGCGACAGCGAAAACACGATTGGGGCCTGCGAGCCCGACAGGATCTCCTGGTACGACTGGCCCGACCAGTCGAAGCCGAAGCCCTTGGGCAGGTCGTTGTGGACGATTTTTTCCAGTGCTGCCATGGCTTCGCCCGAACTTCGACCAGGCGCCGCATTGCCGTTGATCTGGACTGCCTCGTAACCATTGTAGCGATCCAGACTGGGTGGCCCCAGCGTCCATTTGGCATCCGTGACCGTTGACAAAGGCACCATGTCGCCCTGGGTATTGCGGGTGTAGTAGTCGTTCAGCGCACCGGGGTTCATGCGGTAGGGCGCATCGGCCTGCAGTTCCACCCGCAACACCCGGCCTTGGTAGAAGAAATCATTGGCGTATACAGGCGCCAGCATAAGCCGCAGCGCGTTGTAGACGTCGCTCACGGATACGCCCATAGACTTGGCCTGGAGACGGTCGACATGGACATGCAGCTGCGGGGCATCCTCCAGCCCGTTGGGACGGACCCCAACCAGGTTGGGATTCTGCGCGGCTTTGGCCAGCAGTGTATTGCGGGCCTTGACCAATGCCGCATGACCCAGCCCTGCCCGATCCTCCAGTTCGAAGTCGAAGCCGCCAAACTGGCCCAGACCCCGGATAGTGGGCAGATTGATGACAAAGACCCGGGCATTGCTGATGGCCTGGACCGCGCCGTTGGCCCAGCCGATGAACTGGCTGGCGGTGATGGAGCGCTGGCTCCAGGGCTTGAGCTTGATAAACGCCAGGCCGACGTTTTCACCCTGGCCGACGAAACTGAAACCGGCTACGTCCAGGACGGTATCCACTGCCTGATTCTTGTGCAGCGTCCGCTCAAGATTAGTCAAGACACGACGGGTACGGCTGATGGTGGCCCCCGGTGGCAACTGCACCAGTGCTAGTGCATAGCCCTGGTCCTCCTGTGGCAGGAAACTCGACGGCATCCGCCAGAACAGTATGCCGCTGATGATCACGATTACCAGAAACCCCATCATCCAGCGCGGGGTGTGCCGTACCGCGCCACCGGCGCGGCGCAGATAGCGGCTGGCGGTCCAGTCGAACAACCGGTTGAACCAACCTAGTCCACGCGGGGTACGGTGCGTGGGTTTGAGTAGCGAGCCGCACAATGCTGGAGTGAACGATAGCGCCATGGTCGCCGACAACAGCATGGAAATCGCGATAGTGAGTGCGAACTGGCGATAGATCGCTCCGACACTGCCGGACAGCAGTGCTGCGGGGATAAAAACCGCCGCCAGCACGATGGTGATCGCCACGATGGCACCGGTGATCTGGTCCATTGCCTTGCGGGTGGCTTCCTTGGGTGACAGCTTCTCCTCGGTCATTATGCGTTCGACGTTTTCGACCACCACGATGGCATCGTCAACCACCAGACCGATAGCCAGAACCAGCCCGAACAGGCTCAGCACATTGATCGAGAAGCCAGCTACCCACATGCCGGCGAAGGCACCGGTCAGCGCCACCGGTACCACCAGGGTGGGGATCAGGGTGGCCCTGATGTTCTGCAGGAACAGCCACATCACCAGCACCACCAGCACAATGGCCTCGCCCAGCGTCTTGACGACCTCCTCGATCGAGATTCTGACGTAGGTACTGCTGTCGTACGGGACGAACCAGGTCACGCCGGCCGGAAACGACTGGGCTAGTTCGGCCATTCGGGTCTTGACCGCATGGGCGACCTGCAGGGCATTGGCCCCAGGCAGCAGCTGGACCCCGAACGCGGCGATCGGTTTGCCGTCGATGCGGGCCTCATGACCGTACTGGTACTCGCCCAGCGCCACCCGGGCGACATCACCCAGCCGGACCACACTGCCGTCGCTGTTAGTGCGCAGAATGATGTTACGGAACTGCTGCGGCGTGGTGAAGCGGCTGGCTGCGGTGACCGTGGCGGTCACCCCCTGGCCGTCGACCGCCGGCTCAGCACCGATGGAGCCGGCCGCCACCTGAATGTTCTGCGCTTCGACGGCGTTCAGTACGTCGGTCGCTGTGAGCTTGTAGCCGCGCAGCTTGTCCGGGTTCAGCCAGATGCGCATGGCGTATTCGGAACCGAACTGGTTGGCACCGCCGACACCACTGACACGCTGGATCTGGTCGATGACCTGAGACGAGACCAGATTGTTGAGTGCCGCGCTGTCATAGGCCGGGTTGGTCGATTTCAGCGCGATCGCCATCAGGAAGCCGGAACTGGCTTTCTGGACCTGGACGCCCTGGCGCTGGACCTCTTCCGGCAGGCGGGGCAGCGCCCGGTTGACGCGGTTTTGCACCTGTACGGCGGCGATGTCGAGATCGGTGCCATTCTTAAAGGTTACGGTTATCTTGGACTGGCCGGTCGAACCCGAACTGGAGCTGAAATACAATAGCCCTTCGAGTCCGGTCAGCTGCTGTTCGATTACCGATGTGACTGACTGCTCGACCACCTTGGCGTCGGCGCCAGGATAATTGGCCGTGATGGTGACCGAGGGCGGCGCGATTTCCGGATACGCTTCGATCGCCATATTGAAGATGGCGATACTGCCAGCCAGCGTGATCAGCAGGGCAATGACCCAGGCAAAGACCGGGCGGTCAATGAAAAAACGTGCCATGCGTAGGCCCTATTGGCTGTCGGTGCCAGCGCTGGCCGGCTGTGGATTCACCTTGCCACCCGGACGGGTGTGCTGGATACCGGAGACGATGACCCGGTCACCATTCTTCAGACCGTTGGTGATGACCCAGCCGTCGCCGCGCATAGCACCCAGTTTCACAGCAGTCCGCGCGACCTTGTCGGTGCCGTCCACCGTCAGCACGTAGGCACCGTCGCTGTCGCGCTGCACCGCCGCCTGCGGTACCAGGTAGACATTAGGTTGTTCGCCCTGGGCCAGGCGGACCTTGACGAACATACCAGGTAGTAACTGATGGTCCGGGTTGGGTATCGTCGCCCGCAGCGACACGGTGCCGGTGCTGGGATCAACCATCACGGAGGAGAAACTCAGCGTACCCTTGTGCGGATAAGGTGTCCCGTCGGGCAGGATGACCTGGGCTTCGACCTTGCCCGGCGCAACCTGCTTGAATTCTCCGGCTGCGGCTTCACGGCGCAGCTTTTCAAGTTCGGCAAACGACTCGCTGAAGTTCACGTATATGGGGTCGATCTGGTAAATCGATGTGAGTAAGGTCGGGCTGTTCTGGCCCACCAGTGCCCCTTCGGTGACCTGGGCTTCACCGGCACGTCCGGAGATCGGCGCACGCACTGTGGCATAAGCCAGATTGAGTTTGGCGCTCTCGACATCGGCCTCGGCTTTCTTGACTGCTGCTGCCGTGGTGCGTTCGCTGGCCAGGGCATCATCCAGATCTTGTCGCGAGATCAGGTTCTTATGGGCCAGATTCTGATAGCGTTTGGCCTTGGAACGGGCGTTCTGAGCCGCTGCCTGTGCTTGTGCCAGCGCCGCCTGTGCCGCGTGCAGCGCCGCCTCGAGCGGGGCCGGGTCGATCTGAAACAGGATTGCGCCTTGCTTGACGTCACTGCCTTCCGTGTAGACCCGCTTCACCAGAATTCCGGCAATCCGGGCCCGGACGTCGGCGGTACGGGTCGCAGCCATGCGGCCGACGAAATCCTCCACTACCGGTACCGAACGGGGATGGACAGTGACGAAGCCTACCTTGGGCGGCGGCGCCCCCCTCTGTTGGGCGGCCGCGGAATCATTGTGGCCACAACCGGACAACGCCAGGGCCAAACTGGCGCCCAGGAGGGCACCGGGCAGGGACCATGATTTCACGGACACTCCTGATGATCAGACGAGGTTGTGCGGACGCGGTAGGCATCCAGAAACAGGTTGACGGCATGGCGTACCCAAACGGCGTAGTCACGGCGCCGGGTCGGGCCCGAAATGCCGAGCAGCAAGCGATAGCTCTCGAGGCCGGCCAGCAACGCGAGTAGTGTCTCCGCGGCCGCCGCTGGATCGTGGCGATCCAGTTCACCACTCACCATAGCCTGTTCCAGCCGGGCCGCCAGCCGTTGCCGGGTGACGCCAATGGTCGCGTCGAACAGCGTTCTGGCTTCCGCTGGAAATCGCGGGGCTTCGCCAATCAGAACCCGCCACATGGCGATATTGCGCTCATCGAACAGTTGTTCCAGGTGTTGCGCGGCAAACGCCTCAAGCGTGGTCCGCAAGTTTGCGTGCGGCAGTTCAAGACTGGCGTGCAACGGCTCCAGCAGGTGGCCCAGTACGGCCCGGAACAGCGCCTGCTTACTGCCGAAATGGGCATAGACTGTCTGCTTGGACACGCCGGCGCGCTGGGCGACCGCCTCCATGGCGACACGATAACCGGTTTCCAGAAACAGGTCGGCCGCGGCGTGAAGCACTCGATTGCGGCGTGAGCATACGTTCTGGGGGTTCATTGTGCCCATCGGCTCGGTTCTACACTAGACAGTACAGTCTAGATCTGGAGACGCAGATGGTCAAACACAACATTAGCGAAGACAACGAATTGGCGTTAGTGTTCCCGCGATACGGGGCTCCGCTCCGGTAGAAAAGCGGGCACTCGTTGCACAGACTCCAGATCTTTGCCTAATCGAACTGGCGGCCGGATATTGGCGCAGTTGCTGTGCGGATTCTGAACGGATGCAACGTATCGATCGTCACCATGCCGGACCGACGGTGGTGTGCTGCCGGCGGACTCGGCCATCAGGCCACTGGATGGGCGTCAGATGCGACCGGAGGCGTGCTTTAGCCGGCGGCGCTATGGTAATGGCGCGGCACCCGACGGGTGACGCCTGTCAGCAGTTCGTAGGCGATGGTGCCGCTGGCGGCGGCCACCTCATTGGCGGATACCGTTTCTCCCCAAAGTTCCACCGGGTCGCCGATTCGCACTCTGTCCAGCCCGGTGAGATCAACGGTCAGCATATCCATTGAAACCCGGCCAATAAGCCGGGTGCGTTGTCCGTTCACCGCCACCGGCGTGCCGTCCGGTGCATGACGCGGATAGCCGTCGCCATAGCCCAGCGCCACGACCCCAACCCGGGTAGGACGTTCGGTGACAAAGCGTGCGCCATAGCCGATTGGTTGTCCCGGTGGCAGGTCGCGAATGCTGATCACGGCTGATTGCAGCTTCATTGCCGGACGTAGTGCCGCCGCTGCCGGGTGCGCACGGTCCAGCGGCGACAGACCGTATAACATGAAGCCGGGCCGTAGCCAGTCACCGCGGGCTTCCGGCCAGGCCAGCGTAGCGGCCGAATTGGCCAGGCTGCAGGGTGCGTCGAGGTGGCCGCTATGCTGGCGGAAGCAGGCGAGTTGGACCCGGGTGGCGTCGCAGGTAAGCTCGTCAGCGCGGGCGAAGTGGCTCATCAATACGATTTCGCCGACATGTGGACAATTCCGCAATGTCCCGTAGGCTGTGGCAAATTCGGCTGGTGGCAGGCCGATGCGGTGCATACCGCTGTCCATCTTGAGCCATACCGGAATGCGGTGGGCAGGATGCAGGGCCAGGATTTGACCCAGTTGTTCTTGCTGGTGGACCACAGTGATCAAGCTGTGATGTTCCACCAATGCCAGTTCGCTACGGTCAAAACAGCCTTCGAGTAACACAATCGGCCGTTGGATGCCGGCGGCGCGCAACGCCATAGCTTCGTCGCTGCTGGCGACCCCGAAGGCATCCGCTTCGGTGGCCAGAGTGCGCGCCACGGCCACCGCACCGTGGCCGTAGCCATTGGCCTTGAGGATCGCAACCGCTTTGCAGCCCGGCGCCAGTGTCTTGGCATGGCGATAGTTGTGCCGCAGTGCGGCCAGGTTGATCAGGGCGTGAGCGGGTCGTGTCATGACGCTGGATTATCGCAGGCGGACGGTTATTACGTAACCGGTTCAGTGTCGGTACCAATCAGTGTGCCCCGCCGTTCCATACCTGTGAAATTACTACAGGCTTGTGATAGTGTCCCGCTATCAAGCCGGCCTGAAGTAGAACATATGTATCTCAGGATCATACGCACGGGTGCTCGTCTGGCGATCGAGGCAATTGCGGTCCGCCCCCTGGCCAACGCGGCGCAGTCACCTCGATGCTGGATCATCGATCTGCAGCAGCTGACAGTGGTGCAGGATGACTCGCTGAGAGGATTGTTTGGTCCTGGCCGGGCGCTCGGTCCCGCCGTTTTGGTCGATAATGGTTTGGCTGCCACGCCAAGCGTGTGTCGGTTACCTGAGCACTCGATGCACGAGTATGGATCGGCCGCGGGCCAGCGGTGGACTCCGGCGGTATCGTTGCGGCCGCCCGACAATACCTTGGTTATGCCAATGAGTGTTGGTTACGCGCACACGCAACACCATGTGCCGGTGATATTCGAGCGATCACCAGTTGGTTGGTGCTATGCGCCGGCAGTGATCCAGGAGAGCCCATTGTCGATGCGTGCGCTCGCGTGGGCAGTGGGCCGGGCCTTGTCGGTTGGGGTCGCTGAGCCTGACCGGCTATCGGCTTGGGGCGCGGCATTTATCGAGCCCCGGATAGCAGTTACCACGGAATTCCATCCTCCCGCCGCAGAGTCCGCACGGGCGACCGTGGCGCCGCCAGTTAGGTCGGCGCGATTTGTGCGCACCCCCCGCGTTGATAACGCTGTTACCACACTTCCGGCGGTCGTTGCCTCGCGCGCCCGTTTCCGGCCGGGTGGAAGCATTACGGAAGCGGCCGCGATTGCTCCAGCGTCGCCTTCCGGAGCGGCTTTGGCCTGCCGTCGCATGCAGTACCAGGCGATGGAGGCATCAATCAGCGTTGCTGGGGAGGTGTCGAACACTGCAGCGCGTTCCGTCACCAGAGTGCAGGCAAGACCACCACAGGCGCAGTTGACTCACGCTATGGCGGCCGCAGCCGGCGACCAGCGTGCTGTGGCACTGCTGGAGCGGCCTTCGTTGCCCAAGGCGGGTGTTTTTGCCAGGCGTAGCGCGATCGCATCGGGCCGGAACCGGCCCGCCAGTGTATATGCGCCGCCAGGCGGCGGACAGGATGAATCAGACGTGGACGAAGGCCACGGTCACATGGTCCGCCCGGACGCGGTTGGTGGCAAGCGGCCGGAGCAAGCCTTCAGTTTCGAGTTCGGTTTGTCCCTGATACGGGATTCCTTCGACAAACCGCAATACGCCCAGCCGGTCAGTCGTTTCCTGGCTGCGTCGCTGCGCCATATTCTGCGCCGCAAGCTGGCCCGGTTCGAGGACTGGCGGCTGCTGCGCTCGGAGCGTGTTTTGGCCAGGAGAAAACCCTGGCAGCGGCTGCGCCGGAGCGGTTGAGCGATAAGCTGGGCATGATGCTCCTGGTTCACTACTGAGTTCAAAAAGAAGACCGTAGCATCGCCCTTTATTGGGTAAGTTCACGGGACAAACACGGAGGAACGCGGTGACCCAGGAATCGCACCAGAAGCCGGATGCCCATAGTAGTGAAAGTGCGGCGTTGACGGTCGATGAGGTTTTTGCTGTTGCGCGTCAACTCCATCGCAACGATAGGCTGGACGAGGCCGAAGAACTCTATCGCCGTCTGCTGCAGGTTATGCCGGAGCACCCCGATGTGCTCAATCTGTTGGCAATTGTGCGGGTGATGCGCCATGATCTCGATGAGGCAGGAGCCTTGCTGCAGCGGGCAATCCGGGTCGCCCCGGAATTTGCCGACGCCCATAACAATCTTGGAAACGTGCTGAAACAGCGTGGCCGACTGGAGGAGGCCACTGCAGCTTATCGGCGTGCCCTGGAACTCAACCCGGCGCTGGCCGACGCGCACAATAATCTGGCAATCATCGCTGCCAGGACAGGGCGGCTCGACGATGCGGTGACCGCGTACCAAAGAGCCATCCATTACAATCCTGCGTTGGTCGACGCGTATTTCAACATGGGTAATCTGCTGGAGAATCTGGGCCGGTTCGATGAGGCTGTGGCGGCGTTCCGGCATGTCATCACGCAGCAACCGAACAATATCTTCGCCTATCAGAATCTCGGTCGAATCTTGTATGAACAGGGCCGGCATCAGGAAGCCGCTCAAGTATACCAACACTGGCTGAAGCGTTCGCCGGACAATACTGTGGCGCTGCACATGCTGGCGGCCTGCACCGGTCAGGATGTGCCGGAGCGGGCTACCGACGACTATGTCCGCATCGTTTTCGACCGCATGGCCAGCACATTCGATACTCATCTGGTGGATCATCTGCAATACCGCGCACCGCAGTTGGTGAGTGCGGTGATGCGGGAGCACTTTGGGGCCGTCAGGGGCACGTTGACGATTCTGGATGCGGGCTGCGGCACCGGCTTATGTGGGCCTCTGCTCAAGCCCTATGCCCGCTCGCTGGTCGGCGTCGACCTGTCACCCAGTATGCTGCAACAGGCCGGAACACGCGAGCTCTACGATGAGTTGGTAGAAGCCGAGTTGACTGGCTTCCTGGCCAGCCGGGAGACCACCTACGATGTCGTTGTCAGTGCCGACACACTGTGCTATTTCGGCCGACTTGAAGCCTTCGCACAGGCTTGCGCGCGCGCCCTGCGTCCGGGTGGGTGGCTGGTGTTTACGGTCGAACGGCTGGCCGATGCAACGGCAACGCCGGGCTTCGTGCTTACCGGGAGCGGCCGTTATGCGCACCACGCCGGCTATTTGGGCGAGACGCTACTGGCGGCGGGCTTTACGATCGAGGTTGCCGAACAGGCCGACTTGCGCACGGAAGGCGGTCGGCCAGTGGGTGGGCTGGTGATAATGGCTGTGAAGCAGTCCAACGACTGATGTGCCGGTGTCGCTGGCCCGTCACGAACGGCTATTCGAATGCATAACCGAAATCGCCGTCTTGTACGCTGACCTGCACGCGGCTTACCGGCTTGCCTTCGATCATCCGGGTGAGGAATTCCTGACTGATCTGGGGCAGCACCGTGTTGGTGAGGATGGTGTCGATCATGCGGCCGCCTGACTCCAACTCGGTGCAGCGACTCACTACCAGCTTGACCACCTCGTCGTCGTATTCGAACGGCACTTTGTGATTGAGCTGTACCCGCTTGGCGATGCGGCCCAGCTGCAGCCGGGTAATGGTACCGATCATCTCGTCCGATAGCGGGTAGTAGGGGATGACCACCAGCCGGCCCAGCAGGGCGGGCGGGAATACCTTGAGTAAAGGTTCCCGCAGCGCCTTGGCGATACCCTCGGGTTCAGGCATCAGATCCGGGTCCTTGCACATGCTCATGATCAGATCGGTGCCCACATTGGTGGTCAGTAGGATCAGGGTGTTCTTGAAGTCGATGTAGCGTCCCTCACCGTCCTCCATCCAGCCTTTGTCAAACACCTGAAAGAATATTTCGTGCACGTCCGGGTGGGCCTTCTCCACTTCGTCCAGCAGCACCACGCTGTAAGGTCGCCGGCGCACCGCTTCGGTGAGTATGCCGCCCTCGCCATAGCCGACATAGCCGGGCGGTGCGCCCTTTAGAGTGGAGACGGTGTGGGCTTCCTGAAACTCGCTCATGTTGATCGCGATGATGTTCTCCTCGCCGCCGTATAGCACCTCGGCGAGGGCCAGCGCGGTTTCGGTCTTGCCAACACCGGAACTGCCGGCCAGCATAAACACGCCGACCGGCTTGTTGGGGTTGTCCAGGCTAGCGCGCGAGGTCTGGATGCGGCGGGCGATCATGTCCAGTGCGTGATCCTGGCCGACGATGCGACGCTTGATGATGTTGGCCAGATTAAGCACGGTCTCGACTTCATTGCGCACCATGCGGCCGACCGGAATGCCGGTCCAATCGGCCACCACGGAAGCAACGGCCTGGGCGTCGACGCTGGGCAGCATCAGCGGCGTTTCCCCCTGAAGCTGATGTAGCTGGCTCTGGATATCGCGCAGCCGGGTGAGCAACGCTGCCCGTTGTTCCGTGTTGAGCTCGCTCTCGTCGGAATCGGGTGAGTCATCGGCTTGTTTGGCAGTGACTTGTCGTGTTGCCTGTTCCAGTCCACTGCCGGTGCCTTCGACCGGACGTGTGTCGCCACGCAGTCTGGCGCGCAGGGCGAGCAGTTCGTCGACCAGCTGCTTCTCCCGATCCCAACGGGCCTCCAGTGCCTGCAGTCGCGCCTGTTCCTCCGCCATGGCAGAGCGAGCCAGTTTCTCCCGCTCTGTGGTTTCGACACCGATTGATTGTTCCCTACCGATGATGCCGAGTTCAGTCTCGAGCGCTTCGATCCGGCGTCGACTGTCGTCGACCTCGGCGGGTACCGCGTGCTGGCTGATGGCTACCCGGGCGCTCGAGGTGTCGAGCAGGCTCACCGCCTTGTCCGGCAGTTGGCGGGCCGGGATGTAGCGGTGGGACAGCCGGGCCGCGGCTTCCAGCGCCTCATCCAGGATCTGGACTCGGTGATGGCGCTCCATGGTCGACGCCAGGCCGCGCGTCATCAGAATGCATTTCTCCTCACTCGGTTCGTCGATCTTTACGGTCTGGAAGCGGCGGGTCAGGGCCGGATCCTTTTCGATATGCTTCTTGTATTCGGCCCAGGTGGTGGCGCCGATGGTGCGCAGGGTGCCGCGGGCCAGGGCGGGTTTGAGCAGGTTCGCGGCGTCACCGGTACCAGCCGCACCTCCGGCGCCGATCAACGTGTGGGTTTCGTCGACGAACAGGATGATGGGCTTGGCGCTGGACTGCACCTCTTCTATCACTTGTTTGAGGCGTTGTTCGAATTCGCCCTTCATACTGGCACCAGCTTGCAGCAGGCCGACATCGAGGGCGCGCAGCGAGACCTCACCAAGTGCCGGCGGTACGTCGCCGCGGGCGATACGCTGGGCGAAGCCTTCGACCACAGCGGTTTTGCCGACACCGGCTTCGCCGACCAGAATCGGGTTGTTCTGACGCCGCCGCATCAAAATATCCACTAGCTGACGAATCTCCTCGTCGCGGCCGACGATCGGGTCGAGCTCGCCGTTGCGGGCTTGTTCAGTGAGATCGGTGGTGAATTTGTTGAGGGCTTCGTGCTTGCCCATCTGCGCGGGCGCCATGGCACCACTGGCTTCACCGGGTTCACCCGCCCCACCCACATGGAAGCCGTCCTGAGCGGACAGCTGGTCTTCCGGCGAACCCGACACAACCTCGTCGAAACGCTCGGTCAGGGTGTCCAGTTTGATCTTATTGAATTCTCGGGATATGCCCGGGAGCACGTTGCGCAGATCCGGAGTCTTGATCAGGCCGACCACGAGGTGGCCGGTGCGGACCTGGGATTCCCCGAACATCAGGGTGCTGTAGAGCCAGGCCTCCCTGACCGCCTGCTCGATATGCGAGGACAGGTCCGAAATCGAGGTCGAGCCGCGCGGCAGTTTTTCCAGCGCTTCGGTGATATCACGTGCCAGCCGTGCCGGGTCGATGCTGAACTGCTTGATGATGTGATGCAGGTCGGAATCCTGCAATTGCAGAATCTGATGGATCCAGTGCGCCAGTTCGACGTAGGGGTTGCCCCGCATCTTGCAGAACACGGTGGCGCTCTCGATGGCGCGGTAAGCAAGGCTGTTCAACTTGCCGAACAGCGCAACCCTGGAGATTTCCGACATGTCCGACTCCCCGCGGCCTGGGCCGCATTGATGATCCTATTGCAGTGACGCGGTCAACGGGCGACATGAATCTCCGCATTGAGCCGCAAATCGCCGGCGTCCTGCAGCGGCGGTCCGCTGGCAGCCCAGGTTGTCCAGCCGAGTTGGCCAGCTTCACCCAGTTGCAATGGTGGAATTTCTTCCTTTTTCAGAATCAGTTGCAGATCCCAGTTCAAGCCGTCGTCGATGTAGCTGCGTACCATGGCGACCAGCCGCCACAGACTGTCGCCACCCGGTAACAGCCGGCGGTAGTCGCTGTAACCCAGCGGCCCGGCGACGATGCGAAACTTGTGCTGGCAATCCCATACCCGTGACCCGATGACCGTGGTCAGACCCAGGGCGCCGGTTTCGGGCGAGGCACCCAATCGGGTCATACTGTCTTCACTGAGCGTCAGCCAGTGGCCCACCAACTGTTCGATAGTGATCGGAACCCCAAAGTACTCGGCCAGCATCGCGCGCAATCCTTCAGCGTGGCGGGTCGGCCCCGCCAGTAAGCCGGCGTAGTGCAGCCGCGCCAGGTCCGGCAGGGCGTCCCGGTTGCGTAGACTGGGATCACCAAGACCAAAAGTGGCACCAAGAAATTCGGCGAAGTGGTCCTGCTCCGGGCGGTCATGACTCACCGCGGGCCGGCTTTCCGCCCAGGCCCGGTAGAACAGAATCAGCAACCGGTGATGAAAGAGGTCGGCAAAACGGCTGAAGGTGGCATCGTCATGGTTGTAAATCCGGTCGTGGGCGAATTCCGTCAGATGCAGCGGTAGCGCGCCATTGGGTCCAAACAAACCGAAGAAGTACACTGCCATCCGTGGCGGTTGGTCATGGCCGCCTGTATCGAAATCCGATAGCGTCGATGGTGCGAACTGGAGCGACGGTGTCTGCCCCAGGCGGATCGGTTCGTCTGCAGGCCGTTTGCCCGTGCCCAGTCGCGGCTGGTCGGGGAAAGCAGCCTCTAACCGGCGCAAGGCCTGGAAGAAGTCGTAGCGGTACGGGGCTTCAGCCAGTGCCTGAAGCAGCGCTACAGGATCGGCCGCAGTCCGCTGCGTACCGGCCATCGCATGATCTCCCCGCGGCTCTCGCTGCGTATCAGAGTCTGGGTGAAGGTATTGATCGAAACGTAACGCGCGAAGAACCGCTCAAGCACTGCGCCCAGCAGGAATGCGCCGCTGCCCTCGAATGCCGTCTCGTCCATATCTAGTGTGATTTCAAGCCCGCGCCCGAAAGCGATCGGCCCGGCTACCGGCAGCCGGCGGGTGACCGGTTGTGCGCTGATGGAGCGCACGCCATCCTCGATCAGCTTGGTGATGGCGCTGTTGCCTGCCGGGCTGTACAGCTTGAGTAATTGCCGCAGGGCCGCCGCGCCCTGATGGCTGTCGCTATCGGCCAGGCTCAGATAGTTAAGGGTCAGGTGACTGATCAGCTTCCAGGCAATATCGCGCTCAGCGATTGATGGTCGTGGCCGGGTCGGTCCGGAAAGGCAACGTACTGACGTGACAGGGACACCGGTTTCGACGGTGAAATCGGTGGTACCCTGGCCGAGTGGCATATGGAGCGGGAGATCGCGGTTGGTGCACAGTGCGGCCAGTGACAACTGGCGGAGCCTGCTACTGTAAGGGGCCTGGCTGGCATCCACCAGGTTGACGAAGACTTCGCCACCGATATAGCTGGAGCGGGGACCGTGGCGGCGCTGTCCCGATGATATCTGGCGCGGCTCCCGCCGCACTATGTAATAGGCCTGGTGACCGCGCTGGATGCCCAGATCGGTCGCCGCATAAAACGGCTCGAATTCCTGTTCATCATCGACTGTGACACCGTGACCGGTGGCGCGCGTCACGCTGTACACCTCGAAGTCGAGCGGCCGGGTGCGATCCACCACCACATGGTGTTCGGGAAAGCGCTCGCTGAGATTGATCCGGTCGGCCCGCTTGGGGAAAAGATTGATGGCTGGGGTGCAAAACAGAGCGAGATTGGACCCATCAAGGCCCTGCTCCAGCAGCGGATCACTGGCGTTTAGCGGGATTACCAGGTCGATTTCGCGTCCTTGGCAGCGCTGCAGGGCTACGCCCAAATCGCCCAGTTCGGTGAACAGGAAGCGCTGCGGAAAGGCAAAGTATTCGGCTAACAGACGGTAACCTTGGAATGACTGACTGGTATAGGGCAGCAGGGCTTCATCAGCTTCGAAGCCGCGTTGACGGATGGTTGATCGGGGTAACCGGAGTTGCCAGCTGGCCGGGCGCTCCGCCGGTAGGGCCACCACACCCAGGCTGTTGCCGTGCAACTGTTCGTAGAGGCGCATCGGCAGGGCGTCCGGGCCGCGGAGATGGAGCACCAGTTGATGCAATGGCAGTTCCTGCAGCGTGATTTCGCCAACAGTTTTCAGGCGCAGCCGGATGCCGCTCCGCAGTCCGTCGATCGGGTCGATACCGAGAGCTGTGACCGCCGCCGCTGTGCCCAGGTATTCGACCTCGCTGATGGCCAGCGGCCACAGCTGCACCGGATGGGCGGTACGGTAGATGCAAGGCGTCTGATCGCCACTGCCCAGAATGCTGCGCAATACCGTATGGCGTGCTACTTGGGGGCCGTCGGCCAGGCTCACTTCGCCGAAATCGGGTTGGAACTGGACCACTGCCATGGATGGCGTAGGGGCGAGGTAATGCGGGAACACGCATTCCAGCAAATGCTGGGTGAAGCGGGGGAACTCGGCGTCGACTTTGAGCTGAACGCGTGCGGCGAGGAAGGCCACACCCTCCAGTAGCCGTTCCACGTAAGGATCCGTCACCTCCAGCTGTTCCATGCCGAGTCGCCCGGCGATCTTGGGGAAAGCTTCGGCGAACTCGGCACCCATTTCCCGCAGGTGGCGCAGTTCCTCGTTGTAATAGCGCAGCAGGCGGGGATCCACGGCTGCAGACCTTAGCGCGGACCCGAGCCTTCGGTAATGCTTACCATACCCAGGTCGAGATCCATCTCAGTCTTCAGATAGAGCTGTTCCGGCAGGGGCTGTGCCCACAACTCGCCAATAATCTCGAATGTCAGGGCGTTGTGGCTCATGTCCTCATCGTTGGCGGTCACGTGGATTTCAAGACTGTTGGCCAGGATCCGTGGCTCGAAAGTAAGCACTGCTTGACGAACTTGGCGCTCGAGATCAAGTGGCAGCGAGTTGGCCACGATATGCCCCGACATTTCCGGTAATCCGAAGTTGAGCACGGAACTCGCTACCTCCGGATAGTTTTCAAGGTCCTGGACCACTCCCAAATTCGTGGTGTTGAATAGCCATGCCAGATCCCGGCGCACTGATTCCCGCAACTGACGTAGTCCGAGTACTCGCTTGTCGCGCGATTCCTGCTGCTGCTCGGGTTCATCGTCAGTGAGCCGGTCCAGCAGTGACGGCTGAAGTCGTTCCTGTGGTGTGAGCTCAGCCATCGGTTGGTGCCGTTTCCATCAACGTATCCAGTACGATGGAGCGCGTATCCAGCAGGGCATAATCCGCGTCATCGGTGGCCAGCAACCGCTGCCCCAGACCGATTTGCAGATCATCGCCAATATCGTGCCATTCCGTTTTGCGTGCCAGTTTCAGAGCGCTGTCATCATGCTGTTCGGTGGCCGGATAACGGGTCGGGATCAAACCTACCGTTGCGCCACCGTTGGCCCAGGTGAACTGGGCGGCCGTCCAGACCATATCGCGTAGGTCGCTGGGTGCCTCCAGCTCGATTCGGTGGATGTTATGAAACGGTATCCAGTAGTAGCGGCCGTTAACAATGGCTTCAAGTACCGGCCCAAGCCGAGGGTCGGCATCGGCCAGCCATTGGAACGGGCGTCCATCGATGGTGCCACTGGTCGTGGGAGCGGTTTCCAGCGCTTGAGCGCGCAGATCGCCGGCTTGCGCGTAGTCGCCGCTGGCAAACGGTTGCTGGGCCTGAATGAGCAGTGCCAGCCACTGTTCCGGTTCGCCGAACACCAGAGGGGAGCGCTGTCCCGAAAATACCTGGGCACGCAATTGCTCGCACTGCAGGGCTTCGCGATACGTTTGCACCATTGGCAACGTGCTGGAATCCAGCTCACCGGCTACGTTGAGCTGATTCAATGCCCGCTCCCACTGACCGAGCACCGCTAGGAGCTGAAACAGGAACACTCGCAACTTGGCATCAGCCGGTCGTTGTCGCACCTGTTGCTGCAGCTCGCTGAGGGCGCGATCCAGCTGGCCTTGCTGCAGACTTTGCTCGGCACTCATTGGGTGCTGTCCTCGTTAGAGTGGCAATAAACCGTGCCCGGCTTTCACCGGGCACGGTGCTGGTTGTTGCATTACTGCTCGACGTTTTCGGCGATATTCCAACCGAACTCCGGCTTGTCGCCCTCACTACCTTCCTTGGTCTGCTCGACGTACTTATATTTAAAGGTACGGAAATTCAGCGTGACATTCTCGGTCAGCCGGTCCTCGCCGCCCGAACCACCGCTGGAAAGCGCGGTAACGTATACCTCCGTCATATCGATGATGATGTATTCGAGTGGGGTACCGCCGGCCTTGCGCACGGTCAGGGTTCCCTTGCTGAAGTGCGATCCCTCGCAGGCCGATTTCATCAGGGTGGGCGTCGATTTGTCGATGTATTTGGTGACGGAGATATCCTGTACATTGACCTTGCCTGAACCGGCACCGCCGCCAATATGCGCACTGCCGGAATTGCTCATGCCCCAGCTCCAGGCCAGTACGTCGATCTGATCTTTGTGCTTGCTGTCCTGGGCCTCGCCCTTGACGCCATCGATATCCAGAAACATGTCAACAGCCATGGTGCCTCTCCTTACATTCGTATCGGTATCACAGAGTCAGCTCTGTGCATGTGCTAAAGCATTGTTCGTGCCAAAATCAAACTCCTTGAAACGCCTCGTAGTATGCCCAGCTCCGCAGCTCGGCCCGCCCTGACCGGGGTGGGCCAATTCGGGCCAGTGGGCTCATTACGGTCCGGTTGGAGGTGTTGTTAGCCGCCCCTGGCCGACGGCAGCCTGGACACCAAACGCAGCGACACCGTCAGGCCTTCCAGCTGATAGTGCGGCCGCAAATAGAACTTGGAGGTGTAGTAGCCGGGATTGCCTTCTACTTCCTCCACCACTACCTCGGCACCGGCTAGAGGTTTGCGCGCTTTCTGGATTTCGCTGGATGTGGCGGGGTTGGCATCCACGTAGTTCTTGATCCAACCCTGGAGCCACTTCTGCATATCCTCACGTTCCTTGAATGACCCGATCTTGTCGCGCACGATACACTTCAGGTAATGGGCGAAGCGGCAGGTAGCGAACAGATACGGCAAGCGCGCGGCCAGATTGGCGTTGGCGGTGGCGTCCGGGTCATCGTATTCCGCGGGTTTCTGCAGTGACTGGGCACCGATGAATGCGGCGAAATCGGAATTCTTCTTGTGGATGAGCGGCATGAAGCCGTTCTTGGCAAGCTCCGCCTCGCGCCGGTCGGTGATGGCGATTTCGGTCGGGCATTTCATATCGACCCCGCCATCATCGGTTGGGAAGGTATGGGTCGGCAGGCCTTCGACAGCACCGCCGGATTCGATACCGCGGATGCGGGTGCACCAACCGTAGAGCTTGAACGCCCGGTTGATGTTGACCGCCATGGCATAGGCCGAGTTGCACCAGGAATATTTGTTATGGTCGGCGCCGTCGGTGTCTTCCTCGAAGTCGAACTCGTCGACCGGGTCGGTTTTGGCGCCATACGGTAGCCTGCCCAGGAAGCGCGGCATGGCGAGGCCGATATAGCGTGCGTCCTCGGACTCGCGCAGGCTGCGCCAGGCGGCGTATTCCGGGGTCAGGAAGATCTTGCTCAGGTCACGCGGGTTGGATAGTTCCTGCCATGAGTCCATACCCATTGCGGTGGGCGAGGCGGCGGCAAGGAACGGGGTATGGCCGGCGGCCGAAATCTTGGCCATTTCACCCAGCAGCTCGACGTCCGGCGGACTGTGATCGAAGTAATAATCGCCCACCAGACAGCCGTACGGTTCGCCACCGAAGGTGCCGAATTCTTCCTCGTAGATTTTCTTGAAGATCGGACTTTGATCCCATGAGACGCCTTTGTAGCGCTTAACGGTCTTATGCAGATCCTTCTTCGAGATGTTGAGCACCTTTATCTTCAGCATCTCGTCGGTTTCGGTGTTGTTGATAAGATAGCTCAGCCCGTGCCACGCACCTTCCAGTTGCTGGAAATCCGGATGGTGCAGAATCTGGTTGATCTGCTCGCTCAACTTCTCGTCAAGCGCTGCGATCATGGACTCGATGGTCTTGAGGGCGTCGCTGGACACCAAGTCAACACTGGTTAGGGCCTGTTCGGCCAGGGTTTTGACGGCTGACTCCACGGCTTCCTTGGCGGCGTCGGATTTGGGCCGGAACTCCTTCTGAAGCAAGCTGGCAAAATCGCCCGCTTCCAGGGTTTGTTGGGTGCCGCCTTGAGCCTGGGATTCGGTGCTTGCGTCGGACATCACTGGTCACTCCTCTGGCTTGCCTTCAGACGGATCCTCACCGCCCCCAGCCTTAGGGGCCGAGGCCAGCGCCTGGAGCAGGGTGGGGTCCTGCAGAACCTTGTTGATAAGATCCTCGGCACCGGCCTTGCCGTCCATATAGGTCATCAGATTGGACAGCTGACTGCGCGCCTCCAGTAGCTTGCGCAGCGGTTCCACTTTGCGTGCCACCGCGGCCGGTGAGAAGTCGTCCATGCTTTCGAATGTCAGGTCGACACTGAGCTCACCCTCGCCGGTCAGGGTATTCGGTACCCGGAACGCAGCGCGTGGCTTCATCGCCTTCATGCGGTCATCGAAGTTGTCAACATCGATTTCCAGGAATTTTCGATCGGCGACCGATGCCAGCGGGTCGGCCGGTTTGCCGGAAAGATCCGCCATTACGCCCATTACGAACGGTAGTTGGACCTTCTTCTCGGCGCCGTATACCTCGACATCGTACTCAATCTGCACACGTGGTGCGCGATTGCGGGCAATGAATTTTTGACTGCTTTGAGCCATGGGTGAATCCTCTCACGGTGGTGACGACGAATGGGCGGGATAGTACGGTTACCATAGGTTATTCACCGGAATCCGCTGATTGACCTCGCAGCGCCTCCCCCTGGGCCACGGCATCCGGTGCCACGTCCCGCAGAATAGCCAGAAAATCCATGTTTACCAGGCGCTTGGCACGCAACAACAGTAACGGGACTGGGCTGGTGGGTTCGAAACGGCTGTAGTACGCGCAGATCTTGTCAAGCAGTTCGACAATATCCTCGCGGTTGCGAATCGTTCCCTGGACTGGCCCGATGCCCGTGGTCGCCGCGGCCGGTGTGGCAGCGGAAGCCGTTGCGTTGGTTTCCGCCGGGGCGTTGTCCACGCTGGCGGTGGTTTGCACCCCGCGCGCGGTCAGCTGTTCGCCAAGGATGCGATGGCACCCGCTCAGTTCATTGCTTAGTTCGCTCAGGTCAGGTGCCTGACTGGCGCCCAAGCGCTCGGTCAGCAGGTTCTCGATGGCGCGGACACTGTTGGCGGCTGCCGCCAGGGCGTCGGCATCGGCCTGCAGGCTGTCCAGGTCGGCGTCGAGAAAAGCCGCGTTAATTGCGGCCAGTTTTGGCTGTTCATCTTCAGGAAGGTTGACGCTGGTCTTGCCGGTGGCAATCTCTACATCACGCAGATTGAATCGCCCGACCCGCGGCGAACTGACCAGTGGTACTGAGCGTACGCTGTGCAGCGTACCGGCGGGATGGCAGAGCGCGACGATCGCATTGACGCGCACTGTGGGATCGCCGTCATCGGGGTCAAGTCGCGGGTGTACCTGATCCCAGTAGTCCGTGAGCAGTTGTTGCATCAGGGCCAGGCTGGCGGCGAATGCCGGCCAGCCGTCGAGCTCCAGCACCGCGTTACTGAGTGCCGCCACAACCCGCAGATCCTTGCTGCGCTCCAACAGCTGCAGTGCCAGCGTCCTGACCTGTTTCCAGTTTGGTGGTTCGGCGTCGCTGAACTGGGTTTCAGCTTTGCCCTCGGCTGCTCGCTCGAGATCCTGGAAAACAGGATCATATTCCAGATTGGGACCGCAGGGATCATCCACTCCTACGGGCCGGCCCAACGCTACAATGTCGATATCGACCATGATATCCCCAAGCGCACTGTAAAGTTGATGTTATTGGTTGTTGTCGTGCTGGATTGCCGACGGTGGTTAGCGTCCCGCCTAAACGCTTTTATACTTAGTCAAAATTGCGGATTTGTAAACTGTCGAAATGTTAAAGTCTGTACCGATTATGCGACACGTCGCCGCTCCAAGCACGGCTTGACTATATTATTCTAGTATTAATTGAGGCTGGTGCATGCGTGTCGCCGGGACTAACCCGATAAGTGTTTGAATGTGGACTTATGTCGCTGACGCTGACCATTGCAAGTTATCAAAGACTGTCTCCAGGTCAGGAAATCACCCGGGAGCTGGCGCAGGGAAGCCTCGCCATAGGCCGGGCCACCGACAACGACTGGGTTTTGCCCGACCCGGAAATGATTCTCTCCAAACGGCATTGTGTCATTGAGTGCCGGGACGGCGGTTACTACCTCACGGATATCAGCACCAACGGGGTGTTCGTCAATCACGCCGAAGAGCGTGTGGGCCGCGGCAACAGCGTTCGTCTGAATGACGCTGATGTGCTGAGCCTTGGCGATTACGAACTGCACGTGCATATCGTTCAGGTGTCGCTGGCCGGCGGGCCATCGAGCAGTACGCCATTATTGGGTGACAATACCGATCTGTTTGGCCCGGCCACAGAAAAGCTCGAGTTTGGTGACGCGGGAGTTCCACCGGTGCCTGACAGAGCGGCGTTTGATTCAGGGCCGGGTGCACCGTGGAGCGGCGACAGCGATCCCCTGGGACTCGACGAATCGCGCGGGGATCACTGGGATCAATTATCAGAGCCTGATCATCTGCCGTCAGACCAGCAGTTCTTTCAACCGCCGGCCGCGCAACCGGACAGCCCGCAGGACGCCGACATCATCCCGGACGACTGGAACGATTCGCTGCTGCGGCCGGTGAGCGAACCGTCGAGTCCGGATGGTGATGGGGTCGCCGATCCGTTCGGACCCACCAGCCAATACGAGCCGGCCGGGCAGGCACTCGGTGGCCCGCCGCTCGGCACGGCCACGCCAGCATTGCTGGCGCGAAACGTGGGCGGTGAGCGGGCGTTGCTGCAGGCGTTTCTGCGGGGGGCTGGCGTCGACGAGACAGTGCTGGAGGCCGCTGATCCGGAGGCGGTCATGGCGCAGCTCGGATCCATATACCGGCTGACCGTGGAGGGCCTCATGGAGTTGTTACGGGCACGCAGCAACGTCAAGACCGAGTTTCGGGTCGAGCGAACGATGCTCGGACCCGTTGCCAACAATCCGCTGAAAGCTTTACCGACTGCGGATGAAGCGATTGCGGCGATGCTCGGTCGGCACGACAGCGTTTGGCAGTCACCGGAGCAGTCGGTGCGGGAAGGGTTTGCCGACATCCGGGCGCATGAATTGGCGGTTCTGGCGGGCATGCAGGCGGCCCTGAAACGGATGCTGATGACGTTCGACCCGCAGAACCTGGAGCGCTACATGGAGGGTCAGTCGCGTTTGGCGGGCGTGCTGGGCGGCGGGCGCAAGGCGCGTTATTGGGATGCCTTCAAGGGGCTGTACGGTCGGCTGGCGGCCAAGGCCGAGGAGGATTTCGAGGCTTTATTCCGCGAAGAGTTTGCACGCGCCTATGAAGCGCAGCAGAACAAACTGCGGGAGCAGTAAACGGCTGCTGCGGCTAATATGGAAGATCAACAACAACCCTGAAGAGTAGCCATGTCTTGGAACAACAAAGTGGTGTGGTCGGAGGGGATGTTCCTGCGGCCACAGCATTTCCAGCAGCAGGAACGCTATATTGAAGCGCTGGTACGTGGCCGCAGCGCCTGTCTGCGACCCTACGACTGGGGGTTCCAGGAACTGGTGCTGGACCGTGAAGCGCTCAGTCTGGGCAAGGTGGCCGTAGCGGCGGCGCGAGGATTGCTACCTGACGGCACGCCGTTCAACATTCCCGACGACGACGATTCACCGCCGCCGCTCGATATTCCAGATGATCTGCGGGATGCCGAGATTGTCCTCGCGCTGCCGCTGCGCCGGCCCGGTGCCCCCGAGGCGGATCGGGAGGCCGGGCTGGAATCGGTTGCGCGTTACCGCATTGAGCAATACGAAACGCGTGACAACAACGCCGGATCCGACAATACCGTACAGATCGAGATCGGCAAACGCCGCTTTCGCCTGCTGGTGCGGCGTCCCGATCTCAGGGAATACGCCGGTGTCGGTGTTGCGGGTGTGGTCGAGAAACGGAGCGACCAGAGCGTGGTGCTGGACCGCTCATTTATCCCGCCGACCCTGGATTGTCGCAACGAGGGTTTGTTAACCGGGTTTATTAACGAGCTCTCCGGCTTGCTGCATCAACGTGGCGAGGCTCTGGCTGCACGGGTGAGCGCGTCGGGCCGGGGCGGGGCCACGGATATCTCCGATTTTCTGCTGTTGCAGGTGGTGAACCGGTTTGAACCGTTATTCGCCCACCTGGCGACCATGGCAGAGCTGCACCCGGAGGATTTCTATCAGATCGGGCTGCAACTGGCCGGGGAGCTGGCCACGTTCACCAGCCGCAACAAGCGCCCGGTACGGTTTTCCGTCTATGACCATGATGATCTGAAAGCGACTTTCGCACCGCTGATGCGGGAACTGCGCCAGGCCCTGAGTATGGTGTTGGAGCAAAACGCCATCCAACTGCCGCTGCAGGAGCGCAAATACGGCATTTGGGTATCGCCGATCACGGACCGCAGCCTGCTGAACACGGCCGCGTTCGTGCTGGCGGTGCGGGCCGACGTGCCGGCGGAAAACCTATTGCGGCAGTTCCCGCAGCAGGTCAAGGTGGGGCCGGTTGAGCACATTCGCCAGCTGGTCAATTCCGCGTTGCCCGGCATCGAATTGCGGCCATTACCGGTAGCGCCGCGGCAGATGCCCTACCATGCCGGTACCAGCTATTTCGAGCTGGGTAAGGGCAGTGAACACTGGAAACAGATGCTAAACTCCGGGGGCTTCGCTTTCCATATCGCCGGCCAGTTCCCCGGTCTGGAAATGGCCTTTTGGGCGATCAAAGGATGACCGACAGTGAACCCCGATGATCCATTCGCCGACTTTCAGGACAGCGAGTCCACCGTTCTGAAACCGACGCCTGGCGGTGGCCGCCTCGGTGGGTCGCCGCAGCGCGCAGCGCCAGCGCCGCCTCAGCAGCACCCTGACGAGTTGCCACGCGCCGGCCTCAACCGCCTGGAAGCGGCGGCGGCGGCTTTGCTGGCACTGGTTCCAGGACTCAAGAATACGCCGACCCATCCGGACGTGGGCGGTTTGCATCAACAACTGATCCGCGAGCTCCAGAACTTCGATGGCGTCGCGCGGAGGCTGGGCGTCGGCGATGAGCAGACCCTTACCCGAGCCCGCTACGTGCTGTGCGCCACCCTCGACGACATTATTCTCAACACGCCATGGGGGCAGCGCTACGGGTGGGCCCAGCGCACGCTGCAGGGCAACTTTTTCCGCAAGGAGTGGGCCGGCGACGAGTTTTTCAAACTGCTCGACCGCCTGCTGACAGATCCGGCTAACCACCGGGATCTGCTGGAACTTATGTACGTCTGCCTGGCGCTGGGCTTCAAGGGTGGTTACCGGCTCTACAATCGGCAGGGTGAACTGGAGGCGCGGCGGGAACGCTTGTACCTGGCGTTGCGTGGCTTGCGCGGCGAGGCATCCCCGGAGCTGGCGCCGCATTGGCGCGGGGTGATCGACAAACGTAATCCGGTGATGCGGCACGTGCCGTTGTGGGCACTTGCGGCGGTAGCGGCGGCCGTGTTGCTGGGACTCTATCTGGCCCTTAGTTTCCGCTTGGACAGCCAAGCCGATCCGGTGTTTGTCAAGCTGCAGGCGGTGCGTGGCACGATTGCGGCGCGGGCGCCGGACCAGGAGTTCAAGCCGCCACCGCCACCGCCGGCGCCTGTCGCTGTGCACGATGCACTGCGCCAGGCGTTGGTTAAACAGCCTTGTCTCAGTACCGGAAATGTTGTGACCGGAAAAGGTGCCAGCGAACATGTGGTCGGCACTTATATCCGTACCAACGGTGATTGCGGTGATATTGCTTTCGCATCGGCCAAATGGACTGTCAAGCCGGCATTCCGGCAACTGTTGGATACAATTGCCCGGTTGTTGCAGCCAGTGCTGGCCAAGGCCCCCGGGCAGATTCTGATTAACGGCTATACCGACAACGTCCCGGGCCGTTTCATGTCCAATGTCGAACTGTCGCAGAAGCGGGCTGAATCGGTACGCCAGGTGCTGGTGCAACGGCTCGGCTCTCCCCAGCGGTTTCGGGCCGAAGGCCACGGCGACAGCGATCCGATTGCCTCCAACGCAACCCCGCAAGGCCGGGCCCGCAACCGGCGGGTGGAAATCCTGGTCCTGTATCCGAACGTGCTGCTATGAGCGCCCTTTATCAAATTGTCAGCCTGACCGGTCTCAGCTCCCTGGTGGGCTTGCTGGCCATCATTGCCCTGATCTGGTATCTGGGTCCGCTGCTGGCGATCAGTGGTTACGCGCCGTTCGCCAGCGAAAGCAGTCGGATCATGGCGGCAGTCGTGATCGTCGCCGTTTTCGTGCTCTACAAACTTCTGCGCTGGTTCCAGGCGCGGGCCCGTAACCGCCGGATGACACGTGGTTTGGCGCAGGCTGAGGACCCGCTCGAAGCCCAGACCAAGACCGAAGTGGCGACCCTGAACCAGGTTTTCGATCAGGCACTGCAGGAGTTGAAAAAGGCCAGGCTGGGTGAGCACGGTCGGGTCGATCTCTACCAGCTTCCGTGGTACGTCATCATTGGGCCGCCCGGGGCCGGAAAGACCACCGCATTAGTCAACTCGGGGCTCAATTTCCCACTGGCCAAACGGCTCGGTACCAGCAAGATCAAAGGAGTCGGCGGCACGCGCAACTGCGACTGGTGGTTCACCGATCAGGCGGTGCTACTGGATACGGCCGGCCGTTATACCACCCAGGACAGTCAAGAGACGGTCGACAGCGCGGCCTGGTTGGCTTTTCTCAAACTGCTCAAGAAATATCGGCGGCAGCGTCCGATCAACGGGGTACTGGTAGCCGTTAGCTGCGGCGATCTGCTGACTCAGGATGAGGCCCAGCGCAGCGCTCACGCCTTGACGATCCGCAAGCGCATCCAGGAACTGCATGAACATCTGGGAATTCGTTTCCCGGTCTACGTGCTGCTGACCAAGATTGATCTGTTAGCGGGGTGTATGGAGTTCTTTGATGACCTGGATGGCGAAGGCCGCTCCCAGGTCTGGGGTATGACGTTCCCACTCGACAAGCTTACGCCTGATGACGACGGTGTGGTTGGCCGTTTCAGCAGCGAGTTCGATCTACTGCAACAGCGGCTTGAGCAGCGCTTGCTGAAGCGGTTGCAGGATGAGCGCGATCCGGCGCGGCGTGATCTCATCTACCTGTTCCCACAGCAGTTCGCATCCCTCAAACGCCTCGCGCAGGAATTTCTCGATGAGCTGTTTCAACCTAACCGGTTCGAGCAGCGGACCCTGTTACGCGGTGTTTATTTCACCAGTGGGACTCAGGAAGGTCATCCGATCGACCGACTTATGGGTGCCTTGGCGGCGACCTTCGGCATCGCCCGCCAGAACCTCGCCCGGTTCTCCGGCAAGGGTCGTAGTTACTTTCTGGCGCGTCTGTTCCGGGACGTAGTGTTCCGCGAGTTTGGGCTTGCAGGGACCAATTTCCGGCTGGCGCAGCGGCGTCTGTGGCTGGCCCGTGCAGCCTACGTGGCAGTGGCGGTGGTCACCCTCGGCATGGGGGCGGCCTGGCTGAATAGCTATGCTGGCAATGGGCGCTATGTCACCGCTGTCAGACAGCAGCTCGACGGGCTCCGCGTGGCCGCGGGGAAAATTACGCCTGAACAACGTTCCCTGAGGGCCGTGCTGCCGCTACTCGACCGGGCGCGTGCGATCCCGGGTGCAGTGGGGAAACCGGCCGAGCCGGGATGGTCACAGCGACTCGGCCTGTATCAGGGCGACAAACTGGCAACGAGCGCCGCTACGGCTTATCACAACATCCTTGACCGAGCGTTTCTGTCGCGGTTGATGATCTATATCGAGGATCGCATCAAGCAACAGTTGCGCGAGCTGCGGCCGGATCAGCAGCAATTATATCAAGCGCTTAAAGCTTATCTGATGCTCGATCGCAGTAAAGCCGGCAAGCATTTCGATGCTGCGTTTCTCAAGCATTGGCTGAGTCAACGCTGGCAGCAGGACAAGCATTTAACCGACAGCGAGCGGCAGCGGCTTGAACGTCATCTGGCCAGCCTTCTGGTCCAGTTACCGGATTCGTTACCGCTGGTGCCGAATCAGACCCTGATCAAGCAGGCGCGCGAACGATTACCAGGCCGGCTCGACGCTGCACAGTTTTACCAGCAGCTGCGCCGAGGTCGCTACGGAATTGCCGATTTTGCCGTCAGTGAGGCCGCGGGCCGCGAGGCTGCCGCGGCCTTTTACCGTTTGAGCGGGGCTCCGCTGAACAGTGGGGTGGCGGGGATTTTCACCAAACCCGGACAAGTGGTCTTCATCAAACAGATCCAGCAACACATCAAGGATTTGGCCAGTGGTGATTGGGTCTCGGCGTTGCCGCCGTTGCCGCTCCATCAGCTCGAGCAACTGTCGGCCCAGGTGCAGCAGCTTTATTGGCACGATTACTGTCCGCAGTGGCAGAAGCTGCTCGGCGACCTGGCGCTCAACCCGCCCGATGCCAGTCTGCAGGATGCCATCGATCGTCTGCAGATGCTGTCAGGCGCGGATTCGCCACTGCGTAAGCTGCTGCTGGCGGTGAGCAAGCAGGTCGCCGGAGTACCGGATTGTATGAAGGACTTGACCAGGTTTCTGCAGGGATCCCCCAGTGGGCTCGACCAGCTGCTTAAATCTCTCAACGAAGTGGCCGTACAACTGGCACCACTGGCCAAGGCCCGGGCCGACGGGCGCAATCTTGACCAGCAGGCGTCAGATAAGATCATGGGGTTGTTGGATGCGTTGCCGCTGGGTAAACCGGCGCCCCTTGGAAAATGGGTGCGGGGTCTAACCGAGCCTATTCCGATAGCGCTTTACGCGGGATTGCGCGCTACCATTAACAATGTCTGGCAACGTGATGTCTTGAGTTATTGTCAGCGCGCGTTGAATGGACGCTATCCGCTGGAACCCGGTAGCAGCCAGGGCGTTTCACTGGTCGACTTTGGTAAGTTCTTCGGGCCCGGGGGGGTGATGAATACCTTCACCTTTCAGGGTGAACAGCACCTCACCACGTTCATCGATATGACCAAGTCGCCGTGGCGTTGGCGCTCATTCGGTGACGGGCCGGGGATTCCCAGCTCACGGCTTGCGGTGTTGCAGCTGGCTAACGAAATCAAGCGGGCGTTTTTCAGTAACAACAGCGACACGCCCCATGTGTCGTTTCAACTGAGCCTCGCTGCGGTTGATGCCAGAATCAAGCGGGTAGAGCTGCAGCTGAACGGGCAGCAGGTCAGCTTTATGCCTGGGATGAGGTTCAGCGCACCCCTGCAGTGGCCAGGTGCCACCGCTAATCCGCGGGCGCTACTGGAGCTGTATCCGAATACTGGCGGTCCGGTTCGACTGGCAACTAGCGGACCGTGGGACTGGTTTCGGTTGCTCGACAAAGGGCGTTTGAGAGCGCAGTCGGATGACCGGTTTACGGTAAGTTTCAATGTGGGCGGCTACGACGTCCGCTTTAACCTGCAGGCGGCCAGCGTGTTCAATCCCTTTCGCCTCAAGATGAGCCGCTTCCGGTGTCTGCGCAATCTCTAGTAGGCGGCGGGGTTCCCGGACTGTATGGCAAACTGCCGGCACGTGGCGATTTCATTCAACGGGATTTGCCGGCAGCTTTCGTCGAGCCATGGGATGAATGGCTGCAGGCCGCACTGGCGGCCAGTCAGGACCGTCTGGGGCAGAACTGGCTGCCCAGCTACTTGACTGGACCGATTTGGCGTTTTGCCCTGACCGCGGGTTGCTGTGGTGACGTGCCCGTTGCCGGGTTGCTGATGCCGAGTGTGGACCGCGTGGGGCGGTATTTCCCCCTGACAATGGCCTGCACTCTGGATCCGGCAGCGGACGTCACTGTGCTGCTGCGGCGGTTCGATGACTGGTATCATCGTGCCGAGCAATTGTTACTCGAGGCGCTCGCCGATGACCTCGAACTCGATACCTTCTATCAGCGGCTTGCGGCTATTGGTGTGCCGGCTGGCGTGCCGGTGGCCAGACCGTCGGTGAGCGGTGAGCGCTGGTGCCTGCCATTGACGGATCTGTCACACCTTTCTACCCGTGTCGATGAACTCACGCCATTGCTGCTGGCGCAGGCTTTCCCGCACTATTCGCTGTGGTGGAGTCACGGGTCACCACGAGTCGATCCGTGTCTGCTGATCAGTGCCGGTCTGCCGAGCGCTGGCGCGTTCTCCAGCTTGCTGGCAGGGGACTGGGCCGGACACGACTGGATCGTTGTTACGGGCACGGCAGGGAGCTCTGCGATGGCGGCCGAGGAGGGAGGGCGATAGTAATGAGCCAGCACTTGAGGTGGACTTCTGCGGCCCATAGCGATGTCGGCAAGGTTCGCCGCACCAACGAGGATGCCTGTCTCGAGAGGCCGCATGTCGGTGCGGGCGGGTTGTGGGCAGTGGCCGATGGTATGGGCGGGCATGCCGCCGGCGATGTGGCGAGCCGGACTGTCATCGAGGTTCTGCGCGGCGTTAAACCTGCGGCTGATGAAGCCAGCTTCAGTGCTGCCGTAAGGCAAGCTGTAGAGGACGCCAACACGGCTTTGCTGGAACAGTCTGCCAATCGCTATCAGCATCGCACTATAGGCTCAACGGTTGCCGTGCTGTTGGTTTACGGCACCAACGGTGTCTGCCTGTGGGCTGGTGACAGCCGCATTTATCGGTTGCGCGATCGGCGCCTGCAGCAAATGACACACGATCACAGTCATGTTCAGGAACTCGTCGATCGGGGTTTGCTGGAACCCGCTGCAGCCCGCCATCACCCGATGGCCAACGTCATCACGCGAGCCGTTGGCGCCGACGCTTCAATAGCATTGGCCACCACACGCTTCGAGTTGAACGCCGGCGATGTGTTTCTGCTTTGCAGTGACGGTTTGAGCAAACTTGTTGCAGATGACGAGATCGCCCGTTTAATGGATGGTGTCAATAGCCGCACCGCGGTGCAGAACCTGATTGGAGCTGCGCTCGAGCGGGGTGCTGATGACAATGTTACGACCATTGTGGTCAGCGTACACCATGCTGCTGATGCCGCTGAGGATGAAACCACCATCCCGCTGGATAACCTGGCGGCCCGCCTGCGTCAGCACGGGTAGCCGTCGTCGCCTGATTTGCGGCGGTGGCTATTGCCTGCGGATCGCGTTAACTGTCGAAATGTGCTCTTAGTTTGGTTCGCCGGACCGTATTGCTGATGGCGCCTCACGATCGTGGCCGGCGTCGCATGGTAACCTTGACAGTTGTCTGATGTCTGCTTATAAGATAACTAATAAATCAAACAAGTAACCACTTTCACGAGCCCTATGTCGAGCCCGCCGCCCAGGCTTAAGCGTTTGAACCGCCCGCAACTGGCCGATCGGGCCGCCCAGCACATCAGTGAATGGATTTCCTCGTTGCGGCTGAGGCCGGGAGCGCGGTTGCCCTCTGAGCAGGAACTGATGGAGGCGTTGGGCTTGGGTCGGAGTGTGGTCCGCGAAGCGTTGGCAAAACTGAAAGCGGTCGGCATCGTTGAGACATTTCAGGGTCGCGGTGCGTTTGTAGCCAATGTTCCGTTCGAACTGTTGCGAGATCGCATCAGGCGCTGGCCGCATGGGGCGGTTGAGACAGGCAGGGAGTTGGAATATATCTGGGAACTGCGCGAAATTTTCGAGGTGGCCATCGCGGAACTCGCGGCTGAGCGGCGTACCGAGCAGGACCTAGAGCAGCTGCAGCAGTGCTGGGACCATATGAATGCCGCAATAGGAGCGGGGCGCCAGGGTGTCGAGGAGGATGCCATGTTCCACTACTGCTTGGCACGCGCCACACAAAATCCGGTACTGCTGCAACTGATTGAGGATGTCTCGCAACTTATCGAGGCAGCGCGGCGGGATTCCCTGAACCGAACGGGACGGCCGGCCGCATCCAACCGGGAGCATGGCGAAATTCTCGCGGCGGTGCGGGATGCTGATATCGCCCATGCCGGCGTCGCTATGCGGCAGCATCTGGGTAATGGTAGGCGAATCGCAAGCGCGCACACCAATCCGATTCTGGACGATCGGGAAAATACGGAGGAGAAGCCTATCGGAACTGGAAACAATCCGCCTTGATCGAAGCCCTCTCCCAGTGAGTCCAGCGCGTTCGGAAATGGTTGCTGGCGCTTCCAGGGTTGTATGCAGGGGCAAGATTCAGCTTGAATCAAACCAATGGTATGGAGGAGAAAATCATGAAGTCGCTTTTGAAGGTTGTCCGGCCGGGAGCGTTTGCCGTTTTGGCGGCTGCGTCCATTGGCCTGTTGGGTGTGACTGCGCCGGCCAGTGCGCAGAATGCGCAAGCGGAAGGCAAGCACTTAGCGTATCTGACCCCAGGCCTGGATCTGCCATTCTGGCGGTACTTGGCGAAGGGTATCAAGGATGAAGCGGCCAAGTATAAGTCTACCGTGACGGTATATGATTCACACAACGATGCCGCCACCCAGCTAAAAAACGCGCAGGATGCAATCGCCCGCCATGTCGATGGCATCGTGATTTCGCCGACGACGTCGTCGGCCGCGCCATCAGTGCTTGCCGCGGCGGCCAAGGCCGGCATTCCCGTCGTTATTGGTGATATTGGGACCACTTCTGGCAAGTACCTGTCGTTCATTATATCCAACAACCACGAAGGCGCGTATGAGGTCGGCAAAAGGCTCGCCAAAGACCTCAAGGCCAAAGGTTGGGGTAAGGGGCCGGTGGGTTTGGTGACCATATCGCTGGCACGCAACAACGGCAAGGCACGTACCAACGGCTTCCGGAAAGCCATGAAGGAGGCCGGTATCAAGGAAGTCGCCCTCTACCAGATGCAGACCTACACCGCCGGCGAGACCTTCAAGTACGTTCAGGACATGCTGACGGCGCATCCGGATCTGCGTGGCATATTCGTTGAGACCGATACGCCGACATTGGGAGCGGTCCGCGCGATCCAGGCCAATCATCGCGAAGGCACTGTGCTGCTCGCGGCATTTGATGGCGTGCCCGAGTACATTCCTCTGCTCAAGAATGGCAAGATCGTCGTCGCAGGTATGCAACAACCCTATCTTATGGGCGAGCGTTCGGCCCAAGCGCTGTTCGAGCACTTTGCCGGAAAGGTCCCCAAGAAGCATGTTCTTGTGCCGATTCGCATAGTCACTAAGGAAAATCTCAACAAGGCATTGCCGGTCATCCGGCGCACCGTGTTCGCTAACGAGCTTAAGTAGATTCCATTGTGCCGATAGGGTTGGTAACGGTCGGGCAATTTAGCTCAGGTCCGGCCGTGCCAGCCCACGTCTGCTTTATGCGATGCAACATTTGATCCTTAAGGTCTGTTCACTGTCCTGTCGATAGGTGTAAGGGAAATGGCAAGCGCGCCCGAAGCGCTGTTGCGGGTCAAAGGCATTACCAAGGCTTTCGGTCACACGCAGGCGCTGGCCGGCGCCGAATTTGAACTCCGCGCGGGGGAAATCCACGCCTTGTGCGGCGCCAATGGCGCCGGCAAGTCTACCCTGTCGCGAATCATCGCGGGCCAGATTACCTGTGATGCCGGCGAAATCCTGTACCAGGGTGAGCCGGTCCACTTCGCTTCGGCACGAGACGCGTTGCGGGCCGGCATCTCTGTGGTCATGCAGGAAACCAGCCTATGCCCAGACCTTTCCGTCCTGGAAAACATCTATCTGCCTGAACTGGGGACATCCGGGCGGCTGTCCTGGAGGACGCTGCGCCGTCAAGCGACTGATCTGTTATACGAACTCGATCGCGCTCGGCATATTCAATTGCATGATTTAGTGTCTGATCTGCCCATCGGAACGCGCCAACTGATCGAGATTGCCAAAGCACTGGCACTCAATTCCGAGGTCATCATATTCGACGAGCCTACGGCTTCATTCTCGCCCCAGGAAGTGGAGAACCTGTTTGATGTGCTGCGTTTGCTGGCACGCCGCGGTAAGGGGCTGGTGTTTGTGTCGCATCGACTGGAAGAGATCTTTGCCCTGGCCGACCGCGTGACCGTGTTGCGTGATGGCTGTACTGTCGCCAACGGGCACGCCGTGGCGTCACTGGCTTCCGGCGACCTCATAAGGCTGATGGTGGGTCGGGAACTGACCGATATTTATGCGCACCAGATGGTTTCGACCACCGTCAGTCAGCCCAGTGCCCGGGCTGTCCTGGAGGTTCGCCATTTGCGCTCAGCACCGGCGGTGCGTGATGTTTCGTTTGTGGTCCAGGCGGGTGAAATACTTGGCCTGGGCGGGCTCGTGGGTGCCGGGCGGTCGGAAGCAGTGGAATCCATTTTCGGGTTGCGACCGCGAGATAGCGGCGAAATTCTGCTCAACGGTGAGCCTGTGGAGCTGACGACGGCGACCGACGCGGTCGCTGCGGGTATCGGCTTCATCGGTGAGGACCGGCGGCGTCAAGGTATCGCACCCGACATAACAGTCGAAGAGAACCTCATGCTGGCGCATCTCGGCCAGTACCGCGGCCTGGGCCGGGGTTACCGGAAACATAGTGCGGCCGTCGCGAAGTTGCTCGAGAGTTTGGGGCTACCGGATCGGCGGATTCTGCGCGCAGGAATCCTCGACCTGAGCGGTGGCCAACAGCAGAAGGTGATACTGGCCCGCTGGTTGCTGCTTAAGCCGAAGGTGTTGATCCTCGATGAACCCACCCGTGGCGTGGATATCGGCACCCGCAGCAGCATTTATGAAATCCTGCGCCGGATTGCCGCGGACGGCATGGCCGTGATCGTGGTGTCATCGGATTTCGAGGAGATTCTCGGTCTGTGTGACCGCATTGTCATTGTCAGCGACGGAGCGACAGTGACGGACATTCCGGCGGGCTACCTTGATGTCGAAAAGCTCACGATGTTCGCCGCGCCACGAACTTCTGCCGAGGCTACTCAGACGTTGCTCAAACGGTTAACTGACCACTTTGGTGGCATGGCCTACTGGGTCAATGTTGATGCCGACCGGGCTTATTGTTTCGATAGCGTGTCGGGCGACAACCGGGTCGAGACCGGACTTACACGTGGCCGCTTTCCGCTGATTAGCGAGACCCGTATTCCAACCGTATTGACCCGTTCCGCGGGCGACTTCATTACTGACGACCCGTTGGCATCCGTGCTGATGCCGCTCAGGAGTCAACGCGGCCATGACCTCGGTTTCGTCGGCTTGAGTGTGGCACGGACCCGACAACCCACGGTCGCGGCGGTAACGGCACTTATTGACGCCTGGAAGGCCGAGGTGGGCCTGGGCTCTGCCAGTACGGCAACTTGAGGTGGCGGGGCACGAAACCGTGCTGTTACCGGGTACATGATTGGTGCAGTGTGGGCGCCGCTGGTGGCGCCCACCTGGTTTGCGGGAGAGCGTATAAATGCAGAGTCTTGGTGTATCCGACCAGGGTCGCCGTCCCAGCATGGTGGCGTTGTTAGTTGCGGCGGTTCGACATCTGGAAGTGCGTATGCTGCTTGTGTTACTTGCACTCGGTGCGGGGTTATCGATTGTTTCGCCGTACTTCCTGACGGTTAGCAACCTGTTCAACATTATGGATCAGTCGGTGGTGACCGGTATTGCAGCAATCGGCCAGACGCTGGTGATCCTGGTTGCCGGTATCGACCTGTCGGTGGGGTCACTGGTTGGCGTGACCGGTGTCGTGCTGGGGCTGTCGCTGGCTCCGTTTGGTATGGTGGGCGGTATTGTCGCGGCCTTGCTAGCCGGCGCGTTCGCCGGCTTCATCAATGGATTCATCGTCACCAAGGGCCGCGTAGCCGCCTTCATCGTTACTCTTGGGATGCTGTCGATTGGCCGCAGCATGGCGTATATCCTCAGCAACCAGAGTTCCATTACCGTGCCCATGGATTTCGGCATTATAGCCAGCGGGCACGTACTGGGCCTGCCGTTCAACGTGCTGGCGCTGATCCTGCTGTATCTCGCAACCTGGCTGTATCTGACGTATACGAAGGGAGGGCGCACGCTGTATGCCCTGGGTTCGAATGCCGAGGCAGCCCGTGTCGCGGGCCTGCGGGTGGACCGTTACCGCATCCTGGCTTATGTGGTGTCAGGGGTGACCAGCGCCATCGCCGCCGTATTTCTGTCGGCCCGGGTGTTGTCCATTGATCCGATTGCCGGCACGGGCCTGGAACTGGACACGATTGCCGCCGTGGTTATTGGTGGTGCCAGCCTTTTCGGCGGTCGCGCCTCGGTCATCGGTACGCTGATTGGTGGCGTTATCATGGTCCTGATACGCAACGGCCTGAATCTGCTTGATGTGTCGCCTTACTGGCAGGGTACCGCAATTGGCTCCATCATTATCGCTGCGGTGCTGCTCGAGCGGCTGTTCGGCTCCGACCATGGTGCCGGGCGTGGACGATAAGGCATTGGCGGACGTTATGAATGCTGTTTAACCGACAGCATGCTTTGTGCGGTTGCTATTCGGAGGAACACCATGTCGAACCGAGAGCCATCTGTTGCCATCAAATTATTCGGTACCGAAACCCCTGATACCCGCGGTCGCCAACTGACGGCCGGACCGCTGAGCGTGGAGCTGGATAACGGCGCGGTCCGCTATATTCGGTACCAGGGTGTCGAAGTTTTGCGCGGCATCGGATTCCTGGTGCGCGACGAGAATTGGGGGACCTATCCGGCAACCATCGATAAGCTAAACGTCAGCGATACCGAGACCGGTTTCGAAGTCAGTTACGACGCTTACTGCGGCGACGCTAGCCGACGGATTGGTTACCAGGCACGGATTACTGCCGATCGTTCGGGTGAACTCCTGTTCGATGTGATCGCGACGCCGGACACCGATTTCCCTACCAATCGTACCGGCTTTGTGGTTCTGCATCCGGTCGGGTGCAGTGGTCGTCCGGTGGCGGTCCAGCATGTGGACGGCCGCCGCGAGCAGGCTCGATTTCCCGAGATTATCGATCCACTGCAACCGTTCCTGGAAATCCGCTCATTGACCCACGAGGTCATGCCCGGAATCACCGCAACCTGCGAAATGACTGGCGATACTTTTGAGATGGAGGATCATCGCAACTGGACCGATGCATCCTATAAGACGTACTGCCGGCCGCTGGCGTTGCCCTGGCCTTACACCCTGAAGCGTGGAGAGGCGGTTCACCAGACGGTACGTCTGGTCATGGCAGGCGTGACTCGCCCCGGGAGCGAACCAGCGACGGGGTTGGGTCAGCGCATCGAGCTGGGTGCGGTGAGTGAGCAGCGCCTGCCGGAGATTGGCCTGGGCGTGCCTGCGAGCGAGGTGCGACATGCGCTGGCCGAAGCCGATGTGCTGAAACGGTTGGCTCTGCACTTGCTGGTGTGTCAGTTTGATCCACGCCAGGGTCATGATGAAAAGGTGCTGCGTGACTATCAGGCCCTCGGCGAGCACTTGGACGCGGCTCGGGTGCTGGAAATTGTCCTGCCGTGTAACGATGAGCCGGCAAATGAATTGCGGGCTATCGCCAGCCAAGTGGCCGCCAGTGGGATTGACTTGGCGGCGATAACGGTTTCGCCGGCGGTTGATATGAAGGCCGTGTTGCCGGGTAGTGCACCACCACGCGTGCCGCCGCTGGAATCAATTTACCAGGCGGCACGCCAGGCGTTTCCGGATACGCCGCTAGGGGGTGGGACATACGCCTTTTTCACTGAGCTGAATCGCAAGCGTCCGCCGCTCGACGCGCTTGACTTTGTTAGCTTTACTACCGGGCCGATCACTCATGCGGCTGATGATCGGTCGGTGATGGAAACGTTGAGCGCACTTCCCTACGTCAGCCAGTCTGTCAAGATGTTCATCGGGGATCGGCCGTTTCGGGTGGGCCCCAGCGGCATCGGCGCCCGGGACAATCCTTATGGTGACAGTGTAACGTCTAACCCTGATAACCTACGTCTTTGTCTGGCCGAAATGGACCCGCGTCAGCGGGGAATTTTTGGTGCGGCGTGGACACTGGGATATCTGGCCGCCTTCGCTCGTGGCGGTGCTGCGGCAGTTTCGATGAATGCGCCTACCGGTCCGCGCGGGCTCATCTACCGCAGGGCTGACTATGAGCAGCCCTATTTCGATGAGCCTGGTTCGGGCAGTGTGTATCCGGTATTTCATGTGCTGCGCGATCTGGCGCGGGCGGCAGGTCAATCGCTGGTGGCGGTGACTGGCACTGATCCGGCGGGGCTGGCAACCCTGGCCTGCCGGGACGACGATGGTCGGATTACAGTTTGGCTCGCTAATCTACGGGATCACGCGTTTGAAGTGACGGTTTCCGGTCGCGACATGGCCGGCTCAAGCCTCCGCCGGCTGGATCAGGACACGTTTATAGCGGCGACGCAAGATCCTGCCGGGATACCGCTGTCGAAAGATGTGGTAACCGGCGACGGCCGTTGCAATGTGGGACCCTACGGTATCCTCCGGATCGACATTCCGGCCATTGGATGAAGCGCCCCGTGGACGCGGGTTCCGGCCCGGCGACAGCGAAGGCAATGTCTATTCGATATCGGAATAAGCCTTGCGCTTTGCGCCGGCGGCAGTGCGTTGGCGGAGATATCAGATTTCCAGCTTAAGGCTCAGCGCATGCTCGCTGACAGAGGAGTGACCTGATGGGCAAACTCGCGCAGGCGGGCAGTGTCATGTATGCCGACACTGCGACCCTGCAGCGTGACGATACCGGCGCGCGCCAGACTGTTTAGAATTCGCGAGAAGGTCTCCGGGGTTATCGATAGGCGCGAGGCGATGCTCTGCTTGGGCACCGCCAGGTCGATGACCGCGGATTCGGCGCGCGAATTGGGTAGCCGCTCCAGTAAATAGCCGACCACCCGCAGGGTGGCGTTTTGCAGAGTCAATTTGTCAATCTCGTTGACCTGCTGGTGCAACCGCATGCTGAGTTTGCCGAGCAGTACCAGGCACAAATCGTTCGAGCCACGTAGCAGAGTGAGCAGGGTGTTATTGTCGAAGCCGTATAGCACACTGTCAGTGAGCGCGGCGGCGTTGACGGGGTAACGTTTCTGCGGCAGAAACGGCACGGCTTCGGCGAACAGCTTGCCGGGCCCCATCAGCTCGATGATCTTTTCGTGACCCTCGGGGGATACCCGGAACAGCTTGATCTGGCCCTTGAGCAGGAGATAGAAGCGTTCGGCTGGCTGGCCAAGGTCGAACAACCGGCCACCCTCGTCGAGCGAAATGACACGGGTCGTGGCGAGTACCTGCTGCAGTTGCTGGTCGTCGAGAATACTGAAGAATTGAAGTTGCCTGACCCGTTCCGGGTCGACCGCGAGACGTTTGTCGGACATATTTGGTGTTGGGGGATTGCCGCTGTACCGGGTTGCGAGTGCCTAAGGATACACGACGGCGGTTGATTTGGATCAAACTTCGTCCTGGTCGCAGGATTGCAATGTTATCGCGCCGGCGAGGCTAGTGCCCTAGTGTCGGGTCACGGTACGAGCGGTTTTAGCCGAGTCTGAACAGATGTCCCAAAACGGGCGGTAGCACGGATTGACTGCGCGCAACCAGTACGATATAGCCGAATGTCGCCAGTGCCAGCAACCAGGCAACAGTGCGAACCGGTTTGGTACGGCCGCGTTTAAGCGCGACTGTGCCGAGCAGTATGTAGACTGTCAACGCAACCACTTTGGCGGTCAACCAACTGTCGGCGAAAGGATACTGCCCGATCAGCAGTGCCAGGCTAACGCCGCTGGCCAGTAGCAGCGTATCGATCAGGTGAGGTATCACCTTGACCCAGCGCTGCTGTAACCGTGGAGAGTCGACCAGCATCCACAGGCCACGCAGGATGAACAGGCTACCACTCAAGGTGACCATAGTGATATGCAAGCGTAGCAGCAGCAGGAACGTCACCGCCGGGCCCGCGTGGCGTTGATGGGATGTAATGGGGTGGCCGCCGCGTCAACCCTGGGGCGGCACAGAATGGGCGCGTAAACCCACAGAAACAGGATGAATGCACTGGTCCAGCAGGCGCCGGCGAGGTCCAGTAGGAGCATATAGTGCGACGGTAGGACACCGGCACTGATTCGCGTTACGGCAGCCGCTGTCAGCAGACCGTAAGCCACCACGGTGGTGCCCCGCGCCCGCAGTGGCCGTCCGGTATGGCCCAGCGCGACCCGGGTCATCATGGCGAGAATCATGGTGCTGATGGCGCCTACGGTCAGTGCGTGCAGGGCGGCGCTGCGGGTGATGGACACACCGGCGTCAGCCAGCGCCAACAGACCGTAGCCAACTGGCAGCCACGCGTAGCCCAACTGCAGGATTAGCAACAGCGGGTTGCGCCAGGTGCGCCATCCGCGCCAGCCGATGAGCCGGGCACCGTGGGCCAGCGCGGCTAAGGTGGCGAACAGCGCGGTGAGCCGGCTGTCCGGTAGCAGGCTGTCAAACAAGGCCACCGCAATCGTCGCGGCGATGACCAGTCGTTCCAGCCAAGGCCAGGAGCGGGGCAGTCGGGCGTCGCCTGTGTGACGGAGCCAGTTGCCACTGAACGACGGGATGACGCGACCGCCGATGATGGTGATGAGCAGTAGCGTGAGATGCAGCATCAGAAAGCCGGCTGGCTGGGTTACACTGGAACTACCGGCCAGTACCGGCAGATACAACGCATCGAGCAGCGCGATGAGCGCCAGAATGCCGACCAGCGGATAGTTGCGGCGATTGCCGGCGGCCACGATCTCACGCCCTACGGTCACCACCAGCAGTAGCGGGAAGCCCAGCGTCAGTATCAGCAGCAGCCAAGCCGGGAGCGCTGCAGCCAGCAGTGCAGCCACCCGGGCGCTCAGCCAGGCCACAACCAATAGGACCAGCTGCCGGCCATGTACCGCTGGTCGACCGGTCCAGGCCGCCACCGAGGTCAACAGGAAACCGGCGATGACCGCCAGCACAAAACCGAACAGCATCTCATGGATATGCCAGGCCAGGATGTTAGCGGGGGCGCCGGGCCAGCGCCAGCCGTAAAGCAGGCTTAGCCAAGCTGGAATCAGCAGCGTGGCAGCGCAGCCGGCGACCAGAAAGAACGCCCTAAAACCGAAGGTCGACAATGTTGCAAGGGTGCGTAACATAATGACGTGAAGCGAATGAGAATTGATGTCGTCAGGGTAAGCAGGGTGCCGCCGTGCGGCCTTGATATATATCAAGGCCGCACGGCGGGCCGTTGCATCGGGGTACTCCGCAATGCGGTTTTACAGTTCGGACACTGCCGCTTACTCTGCCGCATCCATCGATCCATCCTGAATGAGGTAAAGACGGACTATGACAAGCAATCCTTCATCATCCACAGTTCTGCCCACGCGACAGCTGGGTCACACCGATATGCAGATCACCCGGGTAGGATTCGGCGCCTGGGCGATCGGCGGCCCCGAGTGGGCTGTCGGCTGGGGTCCCCAGGATGACGCGGAATCGATTGCTGCGATTCGCCATGCAATAGAGCGGGGCATCAACTGGATTGATACGGCGGCGGCCTATGGACTGGGCCATTCCGAGGAAGTTGTCCGGCAAGCGCTGCAGTCGATTCCCGGGGATCAAAGACCATACGTGTTTACCAAGTGTGGTCTGGTCTGGGATGAAAGCAACCGCAAGGCGCTCCCGCAGCGGGTAGGCGATCGGGCCAGCATTCGCCGTGAAGTGGAAAACTCGCTGCGCCGGCTGGGGGTCGAACGCATCGATCTGTATCAGGTGCACTGGCCTGCTGAGGACGGTACGCCGCTGGAGGACTATTGGGGTGCGTTACTGGAGCTGAAGCGTGAAGGCAAGGTCCGCGCCATTGGGTTGTCGAACCACAACGTGACGCAGCTGGAAGTTGCCGAAGGTGTCGGCCACGTCGATACGCTGCAGCCACCTTTCTCGGCGATTCGTCGCGCAGCGGCGGAGGCCGAGCTGCCGTGGTGCCAGGCTCATGAGACGGGGGTCATCGTATATAGCCCGATGCAGTCCGGTCTGCTGACTGGACGCTTCAACGCTGAGCGGGCCCGGGCGTTGCCTGCGGATGATTGGCGCTCACGCAACCCCGAATTTGCCGGTGATAACCTGGATCGGAATCTTGGACTGGCCGCTGCGCTGCGGCCCATTGCCGATCGCCACGGTGTCAGTGTGGCCGCGGTAGCCGTGGCATGGACGTTGGCCTGGCCCACCGTAACCGGCGCTATCGTGGGAGCCCGCAGCCCGGGACAAGTTGATGGCTGGTTGGATGCAGCCAGTCTGCAGTTGACCCCTGAGGATATGCAGGAAATCGCCAGAGCCATAGCGGACACCGGCGCGGGGAGTGGGCCCGCGCTGCCGAGTTGAGTTCTGGTGAGTTTGTAATGTGACGGCGGTGTGCGCTTACGCAGCGATGCCCGCCCGGGATATGGTTGGCAGCCGTGAATCCGATGCCCCTGGGCGGCGGCGCGGCCAGCTGCGGTTGATGGGGCTATGGTCCGCTGTACTTGCCGGCGCACACCACTTTGGTTGTCATGCCCAACGCGGGTTGTGGCTGCCGGCACTCAGCTCGTTTCCGGTGACCGGGCGACAGGGTGGCGATCGTTGGCGACTGCGTCACCACATCGCGGCGCATCGCTGCTCACGGTGCGGTGTCGCGGGGGCTATCACCAGCGGCCGCGGCGACCCCGTCCGCCGCGGCTGGCCTTCTCCACGGCGATATTTACCTTAAGTGGCCGGCCGCCGAGATTCTTGCCATTTTGCTCGAGCGCCGTCTCCGCGGCCTGCTGGGTCTTGAAGGTAATGAAAGCGAAGCCTTTAGGGCGTCCGGTCTCGCGATCCATGATCAATGCCAGTTCCTCGATTTCGCCGTAAGGTGCGAATACGTCGCGCAACTGATCTTCATCGGCGGTGTAAGGCAGATTTCCGACATAAAGCTTGTTTTGTTGTGCCATTGAGCAACTCCGTAGATTCGGTAAAGGATTGAAAAACGGGGAGGCAGCGCATTCCCTGCTGCGCTGAGGAAGGACGTGGATCTTGTGGCCACGATTAAGGGCACGTCAGTGCCCGCCACCCAATCGTAGCATGCTGAGAATACCACGGATCGGCGGTTACGCCGATCACTACACACTTTTGCAGTGGTCTTGACAGAGCGTTCGTTGGTGTGGCGCCCAAGTAGAATCGTGTGCGTAGCAGTCGTCCCTCAGTACCTCAAGCGGTAACGTCAACTGTCGTCGAACATGCCAGTTATCAAGACCGGTGATGTCTGATCAACAGATAGACTGGACTTTCGGGTATGGGTTCCCGATGGACCGATCCGGAAGTCGTGTGTTGATTGCGAGCATCGGTTGCGTGAACGGACAGGGGCTGGCCGGGTCGGCACAATTGACACACCACGGGCAGGCTATGGCTGAAACAATATCCGTTTTATCCATGTGCTTGATCTGGTTCCGGGTATCCTGTGCAGGTGACTGTATGAGCCATGCTTTGTATGTACTTTTTTTGTCCTTTATATGCATCTAGATGATAACTTAATGGCCTGTTCTGGCTTTCTCCTTCACGATTCCGTAAAGACACAAGACAGCAATGCAGCACATCGGATCAGCACGTTACCGCATCGACTGGTTTACCGCTGAGTTCGGGGATTCTCGCACCGAGCGCTTGTACCGGCGCAGCGTGTTGCGTATGACCACCAATTACCTGACAGCGACCTTGGCCGTGGCGGCAGTCATTTTGTTTACGGACGGGTTGGTCGATCTCGGGAGTCTGGGGTGGGACTGGAGCACCGGGCTGCTGCTGACTTCCCGGGGTCTGACCGCGGTCTTGTTGCTGGCTGCGATTTACGCGGCGCGGCGCTGGCCGGAATTCGTGCTCAACGGCGTTTGTGCGACGGGCTGCGAGATCCTGGTGATGTGCCTGTTTATGCTGGTTACCGTCTGGCGTCCCCTGGGAGTGGCTGGGCAGGCCATCCGCATCGTGATTTTCCTGCTCGTGGTTTATCTGTGTTTTCCGAATCGGTTTGTGTATTCATTGTGGGTCGCTGCAAGCGGTTCCGTGGCCTTCATAGCCTTGATGGCATGGTGGCACCTGGCATCGTCGAGTCAACTACTTGTTCTCGGGGCGCTAGTGCTCTTCAGTAATTTCGTGGGTGCGGTGGCTGCTCACCGGATCAGTTATTCGCGCCGCTACCATTTTCAACTGCTGGTCGGCAGCCGCCGCGCTAATCTGAAGCTGCGTCGGGTTCAGGCCCAGCTTTATCATTTAGCGACAACCGATTCGTTGACAGGACTGTCTAATCGGCGGCACTTTTTTGAGCTGGCTGAACGTGCTTGGAGTAGGGCGCGTCGCTATAATGAACCGCTCTCGTTGCTGTTTCTGGATTTGGATCGCTTCAAGGGGATTAATGACCGTTTTGGTCACGCGGTGGGTGACGCTGTACTCGTTAAAGTGGCCGAGATATGCCGCAGCCAGCTCCGCGGGATCGATATCATAGGACGGCTGGGAGGTGAGGAAGTGGCCGCAGTGCTACCCGGCGCAACGCTGCAGGAGGCCATCTTGGTCGGCCAGCGTCTGCGTGCTGCCATCGCCGATCAGCGGTTGCAGGAGCAGACTCCGCTCGGCCAGGTGACGGCCAGCATTGGTGTGGTGGAGTGCCTGCATGAAACGGATACCATTGGCGACGCATTGCGGGTCGCCGATGAAGCGCTCTATCAGGCCAAGGGTAGCGGTGGCAACCAGGTGATCCCGTTGCCGATGCCGCCTAAGCGACCGGACGCAGCCGCCCGCGGCTTAGGGACACCATGCTCATCGCCTGCGGCCGAGTGTGAGCAACGTCTGGGTGCTGGAGAGCTGAGTCGGCGCTGATCGCCTGACCGCTGCAGTCGTCAGCGTAGTGCGAGGTTTTTGCCGGCTTTTCCCGCGTTCCCGTTAATATCCGCCGTGCATAAACGACAGAACCCCGCACGTGGCGGGGTTCTGGCTGACAGGAGGTTTATACCCTCCCGCGTTCGACAGCGCGCGTGGTCAGACGGCGCTGACGTTCGCCGCGGCCGGACCTTTCGGCGTATTCTGGGTGTCGAACTGTACTCGCTGACCCTCGGCAAGGCTCTTGAAGCCAGTGCCGTTGACGGCCGAGTGGTGTACAAAAACGTCTTTCGAACCGTCCTCAGGCGAAATGAAGCCGAAGCCCTTGGTATCGTCAAACCATTTTACGGTGCCGTACATCATGATTCAGTGTTCCTCAGAACATAAATTAACTACTCAGGGTTTAGTGCAGCTAGATCTGAAGAACGATCGGAAGTATTGCCAAGGTAGGACGACTGCCGGAAGTACTAGCGAGAAGTAGACTGCAATGCCACGATACTCTATTTTTGAGGCATATGCTAGTGGCTTTTGAGCAACTGGGGTTGTTACTGCATCAGCGGTGATTCCGCAGCCTCAAGCTTGATTCCGCGTATCCTGGCGCCGGCGGCGAGCATGCGCAGATATTGGCTGAAGGCCCGCTGGCGGGCCGTCTCGATAAGATACGCTGCAATCTGTTCATGGACCGCCTCGAAGGGCAGCGGGGTGCCGCTTAGCCGCTGCAGAACCTCTACCACATGCCAGCCGTAGCGCGTTTCCACGGGCCGCTCGGCGAGTCCTGCTGGCAATCTCATTACGGTCGCCTCGAATTCGGGCACTGTCTGGTGCCGCACCAGCTGGCCAAGGTAGCCACCCTGCTCCCTGGACGGGCAGACTGAGTGGACAGCAGCCAGCTGCGGAAAGGTTTCCGGTTGCGCCTGGAGTTTGGCAATGAGCGTCTCAGCGAGTGCCCGCTGGCGGTCACGCGTCTCCAAATCGTCCGGCGCCGCAGCCAGCAGAATGTGACGTACCTCGATGAGGTCGTCACTGCGGAATTGGGCGCGGTTCTTATCGAAATATTCCCGGCAGGCGGCGGCATCTACTGCCGGCAGCTTCACGTCCATGTCGATCAACCGATCGATCGCGGCATCGGTAGTGGCGTCGTCCGTGGGCGTCAGCAACCCGGTCTCGATTGCCCGCTGGCGCAGCAGTTCTCGTACCGTGAGGGCTAACGCCGCCTGCTGTTGACGCTCGCCAATCGAACCGCCTGTGTAATTGGCTGATTCGCGGTTGATCGCCTGGGCGGGAATTTCGGTGCCGTTGACGGATATGGTCATGTCGACCGACCTCCCTCAGCCCTGACGCTGACGAACGATCTGGTAGCGGCGTCCCAGGTACCACACCGGAGTGCTCCAGATATGAACCAGGCGGGTGAACGGGAATACCAGGAACACGGTTAGCCCCAGGAATAAGTGGATCTTGTAGATCCAGGGTACATGAGCCACGTAGGCCGCCGCGCCGGGCCGGAAGGTAACGATGTGCTGGGCCCAGTCGGCCAGCAGCAGCATCTCGGTACCGTTCAGGTGCATGGCCGAAACCGGAATGGTAAACAATCCCAGGATCAACTGGACGTACAGCAGTAACAAAATGAAGATGTCCATGCCCGAACTCTGGGCGCGCACCCGCGGGTGGGTCAGCCGGCGCTGGATGAGCAGGCCGCCGCCGATCAGGATCATGATCCCGAATACGCCGCCGGCGGTCATTGCCAGTAATTGCTTGCCGGTCACCGTCAGACCCAGGTACGGATACATCCAATGCGGTAGCAGTAGGCCGATCAGATGACCGAAGAAGAGCAGGATGATGCCGACATGGAACAGGTTGCTGCCCCAACGAAAGCGTGGGCTGGTATCGAGAATCTGGCTCGAGCTGGTTTTCCACGTGTACTGGCTCATATCGAACCGGACCAGGCTGCCGGTTATAAACACGGTTCCGGCAATGTATGGGTAGTAACCGAACAGGAGATTGTTGAAAAAATCCATAGCTGCGGCTCCTAGACCGGTATTCCTGTGGAGGTCCTGCCTGGATGGCTGGGCCATGGCAGAGTCTCGCCACGGTCAGGCGCTGCGGTTGTGCAGCCGGTAACCCCGGGCCCGAAGGTGACCGGCGTTTCCATCCATACCCGGTCGAGCGCTTCGGGTGTGTCGTCGGGCGCTTCACCGGCAATCTGCCGATCGAGGGCGGCATCCTCCAGCTCGACATCGGCCAGCGCCAACAGTGGTTCCAGCAGCACGCAGTAGGGGCTGCCGTGCTCACGCAGGCGGGCGTGCAGCAGCGCCAGCAGCGGGCCAATGTCTTCCAGCCAGGCAACCGCCTGCTCGGCCGGCAGGGTCGAGCAGAATTCCAGGAACAGGGGCAGGTAGTCCGGCAGTTCAGATACGGTGATTTCAAGCCCTTGCGCCCAATAAGCCTGCCGCAGGTCGACCATGGCCTGGCCGCGGTCGCGTGATTCGCCGTGGACGTGTTCGAACAGATACAGTGAACGCGACCGGCCGCGGTCGAAGGTATCGACGTACTCGGCCTGGCGTTCCAGTAAGTCACTCCCATGCAGCCGCTCTATGAAGGCGATCACCGCCGCGCGGGCGCGTCCGCCAAGCATGCCGTCCTGATCAAGGACGGTGATGAGTTCAGCTGCGTTGGTCTGGATCGGCTCATCCGGGTAATGCAGCAAGGCTGCAATGATTTTCAGCGTCACCATGGTCAGGATACCTTCTTGGCTCGTGCCAGCACGTCCTCGCGCGACGGGAACTGGCGTTTGCGCGGATTCTTGGAACCGAACAGGTTGGGCCGGGTGACACCGCTGGTGTTGCAGCCGTCGCCGAAGCTGAAACCGCAGCCACTGCGTTCACCCCACGGATCGTTGGTGGACAGCTCGCGGTGGTTGGTCGGGATCACAAAACGATCCTCGTAATTGGCGATCGCCATCACCCGGTACATGTCCTCGACCTGCTGCTCGCTCAGACCCACCGCCTCCAACACATCGTGGTCGGTAACACCGTCGACCGTTTGGCGGCGCTTATAGGCCCGCATCGCCAGCATCCGCTCGAGCGCCCGTGCGACCGGGCGCTCGTCGCCTGCCGTCAGCAGGTTGGCCAGGTACTTGAGCGGGATGCGCAGCGACTTGATCGCCGGAATCAACCCATCCAGATCGATCCGGCCGGCATCCGCCGCTGATTGGATGGGTGACAGTGGTGGGATGTACCAGACCATCGGCAGGGTGCGGTACTCGGGGTGCAGTGGGAACGCGACCCGCCAGTCCAGTGCCATCTTGTACACCGGCGATTTCTTGGCCAGCTCCAGCCATGAGTCCGGCACGCCGTCCTTGCGGGCCTGGGCGATGACCGCCGGGTCATTGGGATCCAGGAACACCCTCAGCTGGGCCTGGTAGAGATCCTGCTCCGAGGCCACAGCGGCCGCTTCGTGAATGGCATCGGCATCGTATAGGATCACACCCAGATAGCGGATGCGGCCGACACAGGTTTCCGAGCAGACGGTCGGCAGTCCGGCCTCGATGCGGGGGTAGCAGAATGTGCACTTTTCCGACTTGCCGGATTGCCAGTTGTAATAGATTTTCTTGTACGGGCAGCCGGAGATGCACATCCGCCAGCCACGGCACTTGTCCTGGTCGATCAGGACGATGCCGTCTTCCTCGCGCTTGTAGATCGCGCCGCTCGGGCAACTGGCGACGCAGGTCGGGTTGAGACAGTGCTCGCACAGTCGCGGCAGGTACATCATGAAGGTGTGCTCGAACTGGCCGTAGATCTCCTTTTGCACATTCTGGAAGTTGACGTCCCGGGCGCGCTTGGCGAATTCACCGCCGAGAATCTCTTCCCAGTTGGGGCCCCACTCGATCTTGTCCATGGGGCGGCCGGTAATCGCTGAGTATGGTTTGGCAGTTGGCTGGGCTTTGGATTCGGGGGCGGTGTGCAGCCGCTGATAATCGAAGTTGAAGGGCTCGTAATAGTCGTCAATGGCCGGCAGGTCGGGGTTGGCAAACACATTGGCCAGCACCCGCCATTTGCCGCCTATGCGTGGCTTGATTTTGCCCTTACCATTGCCGCTGCGTTTCCAGCCGCCGTGCCACCGGTCCTGATTTTCCCATTCCTTGGGGTAGCCGATGCCGGGCTTGGTCTCGACATTGTTGAACCACGCGTATTCCATCCCTTCGCGCGAGGTCCAGACGTTCTTGCAGGTCACCGAGCAGGTGTGGCAGCCGATGCACTTGTCGAGGTTGAGGACTTTGCCGATCTGGGCGCGGACCTTCATCGCGTGTACTCCTGTTCCAGAATGCTGGCGTCGTCGCCTTCCAGCCAGTCGACCTTCGCCATCTTGCGCACGACCACGAATTCGTCGCGGTTCGAACCCACGGTGCCGTAGTAGTTGAAACCATAGCTCTGCTGGGCATAGCCGCCGATCATGTGGGTCGGCTTGAGCACCGTACGGGTTACCGAGTTGTGGATGCCACCGCGGTTGCCGGTGATTTCTGAACCCGGCGTGTTAACAATGCGTTCCTGGGCGTGATACATCATTGCCGTGCCCTCGCGCACGCGCTGGGATACCACCGCCCGCGCCACCACGGCCCCGTTGACATTGAAGACCTCGATCCAGTCGTTGTCCTCGATTCCCGTCCGGTTGGCGTCGACTTCGGAGATCCACACGATCGGGCCGCCGCGCGACAAGGTCAGCATTAGCAGGTTATCGCTGTAGGTGCTGTGGATGCCCCACTTCTGGTGCGGCGTGAGCCAGTTCAGGACGATCTCGGGATTGCCATTGGGCCGGCTGTTCAGTAGCGGGTTCCAGGTCTTGGTATTGACCGGCGGCCGGTACGAAGTGAAGCCCTCACCGAACGCCCGCATCCAGGGGTGGTCCTGATAAAGTTGCTGGCGCCCGGTCAGAGTCCGCCATGGGATCAGTTCGTGGACATTGGTCCAGCCGGCGTTATAGCAGACCTGTTCGGATTCGATGCCGGACCAGGTCGGCGAGCTGATGATCTTGCGCGGCTGGGCCTGGATATCACGGAAACGTATCTTCTCATCCTGCTTGTGCCGGGCCAGATGAGCGTGCTCGCGGCCGGTAATTTTACCCAGGGCCTCCCAGGCCTTGACTGCGACCTCGCCATTGGTTTCCGGAGCCAGCGACATGATCGCCTCGGCGGCGTCTATGGCGGTCTCCAGCTTGGGCCGGTCCTTGTTGGCGGCAGTGCCAGAGTGCTTGCCGTTGAGGGCGCTGAGGTATTCGATTTCGTGTTCGGTATTCCAGCTGATACCTTTGCCGCCATTGCCCAGTTTGTCGAGCAGCGGCCCGAGCGAGGTGAAACGATCGTAGGTCGCCGGGTAATCGCGCTCGACCAGGAGCATGTTGGGCATGGTTTTACCGGGAACGGGCTCACAGCCGCCTTTGTGCCACTCCTGGACGGCAAACGGCTGGCCTAACTCGGCCGGGGTGTCATGCAGCAGCGGCAGGGTGACCAAGTCCTGCTCCACACCCAGGTGACCGGTGGCGAGTTCCGAAAAGCTGCGCGCGATACCCTTGAAAATATCCCAGTCCGAACGCGATTCCCAGGCCGGATTCACCGCCTCCGAAAGCGGATGGATAAACGGGTGCATGTCGGAGGTGTTGAGGTCGTCTTTCTCGTACCAGGTGGCAGTGGGTAGCACGACGTCGGAGTACAGGCAGGTCGTGGACATGCGGAAATCCAGCGTCACCAGCAGATCCAGCTTGCCGCGTGGCGCTTCCTCATGCCAGACCACTTCGTGAGCGTCCTGGGTACCTTCCTCTCCCAGGTCCTTGCCCTGGACGCCGTCGTCGGTGCCCAGCAGATGTTTGAGAAAGTATTCATGGCCCTTGCCACTGGAGCCCAGCAGGTTGGAGCGCCAGACGAACATGTTGCGCGGAAAGTTGGCGGGGTCGTCGGGGTCCTCACAGGCCATGCGAAGCTGGCGGGTCCTGAGTTGGTCGACCACGTAAGTCTTGGCGTCCTGGCCGGCGGCCTGGGCTTCGTTGACCAGTGTCAGAGGGTTACGTGCCAGTTGCGGCGCTGACGGTAGCCAGCCCATGCGCTCGGCGCGCACGTTGTAGTCAATGAGGCTGCCATTCCAGTCCTTGGGATCGGCCAGCGGTGACAGGATTTCGCTGACCTCCAGCTTCTCATAGCGCCACTGGTCGGTGTGGGCGTAAAAGAATGAGGTTCCGTTCATGTGTCGTGGTGGCCGCACCCAGTCCAGGCCGAAGGCCACTGGCAGCCAGCCGGTTTGGGGCCGTAGCTTTTCCTGGCCGACGTAGTGCGCCCAGCCGCCACCGCTTTGGCCCACGCAGCCGCACAGAATCAATAGGTTGATCAGGCCACGGTAGTTCATGTCCATGTGGTACCAGTGGTTGAGACCGGCACCGACGATGATCATGGAGCGCCCGTGGGTCTTGGCGGCGTTGGTGGCGAACTCGCGCGCCACGCGGATCACCTGTTCGGGTCTGACACTGGTGATCGGTTCCTGCCAGGCCGGGGTGTAGGGGGCGTGGTCGTCATAGGACTTGGCCGTGGCGGTGTCGCCCAGGCCCCGGTCGATACCGTAATGCGCCACCATCAGGTCGAACACGGTGGCGGTCAGGACCTCACGGCCGTCGGCAAGCTTAAGACGTTTGACTGGCACCTTGCGTTGGAGAATTTCGTCATGCTTGGAGTGGTTGAAAAACTCGTGCTCGACACCACCGAAGTAGGGAAACGCCACGTCCGCGACCTCATCGTGGCGCTGGTGCAGGCTTAAGGCCAGCGTGACATCGCTGTTGCCGCTGGCGTCTTTCGACTCCAGGTTCCAGCGGCCGCTGTCGTCCCAGCGGAAGCCGATCGAGCCCTGCGGTACCACCAGCTCGCCGCTGGCCTCGTCATAGGCGACCGTTTTCCAGTCGGCGTGCTGACGCTGGCCCAGGGCCTGATCGAAGTCACTGGTACGCAGGAACCGGCCTGGGGCCAGACCCTTGCCGGTGTCCTGCAGCTCCACCAGCATCGGCAGATCGGTATAGCGCCGGCAGTAATCCTGGAAATACGGATCCGGGTTGTCGAGGTGGAATTCTTTGAGGATGACATGGCCCATGGCCATGGCCAGCGCCGCGTCAGTACCCTGCTTGGGCGCCAGCCATAGATCGGCGAACTTGGTTGCCTCGGCGTAATCCGGCGAGCAGACTACGATCTGGGTACCGTTGTAACGCGCCTCGGTCATGAAATGGGCATCCGGGGTGCGAGTCTGCGGTACGTTGGAACCCCACATGATGATGAACTTGGCGTTGTACCAGTCGGCCGATTCCGGCACATCGGTCTGTTCGCCCCAGGTCATTGGCGAGCTGGGCGGCAGGTCGCAGTACCAGTCGTAGAACGAAAGGCAGACGCCGCCGATCAGCGACAGGTAGCGACTGCCGGCGGCATACGAAACCATCGACATGGCAGGGATCGGTGAGAAGCCGATCACCCGATCGGGTCCGTACTGCCTGATGGTGTAGATGTTGGCTGCCGCGATCAGCTCATTGACTTCGTCCCAGGTCGAACGCACCAGTCCGCCGAGGCCACGCTTGGCCTTGTAGTCGCCGGCTTTGGCCGGATCCTCGACGATCGAGGCCCAGGCCTCCACCGGGTCGGCGTGCTGCGCCTTCGCGGCGCGCCAGAGCCGCAGCAGGCGGCCCCGAATCATCGGGTATTTGAGCCGGTTGGCGCTATAGATGTACCACGAATAACTGGCGCCACGCGGGCAGCCGCGTGGTTCGTGATTGGGCAGATCCGGTCGGGTACGCGGATAATCGGTCTGCTGGGTTTCCCAGGTGACCAGGCCGTCCTTGACATAAATCTTCCAGCTGCAGGCGCCGGTGCAGTTTACCCCGTGGGTGGAACGCACGATCTTGTCGTGCTGCCAGCGCTGACGGTAGGACTTTTCCCAGGACCGGTCTTCCAGGGTGGTTTGCCCGTGACCGTCGGCAAAGTGATCATGCACTTTGCGGAAGAACATCATGCGGTCGAGGAAATGACTCATAAGGTTACCTCCGCTTGGCTTGACGGTGACACCTGACGCCATCGGGCAAGGCACTCTCGCAGGCAGAAGCGGACTCGCCGGGTTATGGCAGCCAGCTTCACTAAGCGGATTGCGGCTGGGTCCCGCAATCCGCTTGCGCACAGCGGCAGTGAGGAACGTGGAACTGCTGCTGCGGCTAACGGCATCCTCATCGCCATGATCGAGTTCTCCTGCGAGCTTCCGGCGGCTGATGCCGGGTGGATCGGTTTCGGTTTGGCTGCAGTCTAGATGCTCGCCGACGATAGCGAATTGACATATGTCAAATGGTGTCGGGCGTGCCTTTGACGGCAGGTTTGACCTGGTCGCAGTGCCGGTCAGGGCGTGCAACTGCTTCGCGATGGCAAGTCGATGCCCTGTTCTACAGCGTGGGTCTGGTCTCCAGTGCCATTACCGAAGCTGCCCGGACAGTGCCCACGGACCTGGTGTCGCCAGATCCAGGGTGCGATCCATCTGGCTTTCGGCTTTGCGATCACCTTTCCGGCCTATCCGGTAGAATCGCCGGTCCAGCCAGCATATCCCCTGGTGCGACTGGCTGCTGTTCATCGCCGGTACCGCGACATGCTTGTGCATCGACCGCCAATGTGGTCACCGCGGGGGTTTTTGCCACCCCGTCGATGAAGAAGTTCGGTTATACGGCAGTCAAAGCCGGCGCAACCGAGGTGGCGGCTTCGGTCAACGGCCAGCTGATGCCGCCGATCATGGGCGCAGCGGCTTTCATCCTGGCCAGTTCTTCAGCAATGATTCTCGGTATGGGCCTGCCGACTACCGCCAACGCTGCTGGCGTATTTCATGCATCGGTACCGGTCAGGATCGGTCCTGGCAGCATGATCGGCTGCGGTTGCGCGTGCCAGGGTATTGCATGGTGACGATGCTGCTGGCTATTCTGATCCTGCGATAAGCACGCAATAACGACATCACAAAGGGCGGCTCGACAGCTGCCACTTTGTGACTACTGGCCTGATGGATCCTAATGCGCAGGGAAGCGTACTTTGATGGCTGTTGCCGGGAACGGACGCGGTGCCCGGCTGCCGCCTGGGTTAATCCGTTACCGCGGCCACGCGGGATTCGGTCAGCCAGAAACTCAGGGCCAGCACCCCGAATCCGGCGCGTAGCATGGTGACGCCTGACCAGCCAGCGAGATTGAACAGATAGGCCGCGGCAGCGGAACCGGCAGCGCCACCGAAGAAGTCGCAGGTCATGTACGCGGTGGTGATACGGCTACGTGTCGCCGGCTGCAGACGATAAATCGCGCTCTGATTAAGAATCTGAGTGCCCTGAACCCCGAGATCCACTAATACCACGCCGAGGATAACGGCGGTGAGCGAATCGCTAAACAGACCCATCAGGACAAACGCCGCAATACCCAGGGCGATGAAACTACCGGAGCCGGAGTGTCCGCGATCGTTGAGATGTCCTGTAAACGATGTACAGCCCGCGCCCGAAGCGCCCAACAGACCGAGACTACCGATGATCGAATCGCTGTAGCCAAATGGCGGTCGTGCCAGCAGAAACGGCAGGCTGGTCCAAAGGGTGCTGAACGCGGCAAACGCCATGGCGCCGTAGAGGCTTAGATAGGGTCGCGGGTGGATGGGGGCGACGGCGACGCAGTCGCTGCAGGCCAGGGTGACGGGTAATCCTGGCTGGCTAGTGTGCGGCGGATAGGGCGTTCAGCAGCCGGATGGTAGCATCACCACGCCATCGCCTAGCGGGCAGTGGCGCACGGCATCGTGCAGCGTGCGCAAAGCCTTGGGCCGGGTGAAGCTTTTGCGCCAGGCGAGGGCAACGCTACGACGAGGCACCGGTTCGATGAACGGACGCACGCTGACCATCTCCTGATCGTTACCGGCGTGGCTGACGGAACTCAGCGGCAATACCGTGATCCCCATCCCCGATGCGACCATGAGCCGGATGGTTTCCAGCGAACTGCCTTCCAGGGTTTTCTGTATGTTGTCAGAAGTCAGGGTGGTTCTGTTGCATTCTGGGCAGACCTGTAATACCTGATCCCGGAAACAGTGCCCCGGCCCCAGCAGGAGCAGGTCCTCGCGCGCCAGCAGCGGTGCCCGAATGGCACTTCGCCGCTCCAGTGGATGGCCTTTGGGCATCAGGACCACGAAAGGTTCCTCGTACAAGGCTTCGGTGAAAATACCGGGCAGTGCGTAGGGCAGCGAGATGATGATGACGTCGAGCTTGCCATGCCTGAGTCGTTCGCTCAACTCGGTGGTGTAGTTTTCTTCGATCTGGAGTGGCATCTGGGGGGCTGCACGGCGGAGCAGCGGAATCAACCGTGGCAGCAGATAAGGGCCTATGGTATAGATCACGCCGACGCGTAGAATGCCGGCCAAATCATCCTGGCTCCGGGCCGCCAAGCGGGGGATGACAGCGGCTTCCTCCAATACCCGCTGGGCCTGCTCGATGATCCGCTCGCCTACGGGGGTTGCGCTGATCTCGCCAGTGGTGCGCTCGAACAGTGTGACGCCAAGCTCGTCCTCGAGTTTGCGCACCGCCACACTCAGGGTGGGCTGGCTAACAAAGCAGGCTTCTGCAGCACGCCCGAAGTGGTGCTCGCGCGCCACCGCGGTAATATAGCGAAGTTCGGTCAGCGTCATTGGTGCAGGATACTAACAGCCCGGGCCGGGTCCGCAACAGCTCCAGGCTACATGGACAGACTCGGACTTTGTGTGTAAAGTTACATGGTTAACTTCCTAATGTCCTAATGGTGCGGACGCTATTGACGGCGCAGCCATACCTTATGGCCGGCATCGGCCGCGCATGTGTCGCTTCAGCCCATAATCGATAGCGTCCAGAGAGTTTCCGGTAAGGAGATTGCATGGCCACCCAACATATCAGGCTTCCCCAAGGCGGGGGAAAGATCACTATCGTGGATGGAAAGCCGCAGGTTCCTGACAATCCGATCGTCGGCTACGTCGAAGGTGATGGCATCGGTCCCGATA
>CAVQMB010000016.1:0-39384 GCA_963713445.1 uncultured Gammaproteobacteria bacterium
CTTGTAGCGGCCAGTTCAGGGCTCGTCGCTACTGAACTGCTGGCGGCGTGCCCGGCGCCGCTCGCGCCAGCCGATGTACAGGCCGCTGATGACGATGACGGCCACCCCGACCCAGGTCCAGCGGTCCGGGAAGTCGCCAAAGCCGACATAACCCACGACCGTGGCCGACAGCATCTCGGAATAACTGTACGGTGCCAGCAGTGACGCTGGTGCGAAGCGCAGCGCGGCAATGATCATGTAGTGGCCGCCGGCGGCGATGGCACCCATGGCCAGCATCCAGCCCCAGTCGGTGATGCTGGGCACGACCCAGGTCGGTGCCGCGATCGGTGTCAGCAGCAGGCTGCCGACCAGTCCGGTAAAGGCCAGCGTCACCAGCGGGGCGCTGCCCCCAGCCGACAGCGCGCGGGTGGTCACAATGTAACCGGCATAGCAGCAACCGGCACCCAGCGCCAGAATACTGGCCCAGTCGAACACGCCGAAGCCGGGCCGGATGATGATTAACGCACCAATGAAACCGAATACCACGGCGCTCCACCGGCGCGGCCCTACCGTCTCGCCCAGTAGCCAGGCCGACAGGATGGTCACCACGAAAGGCGAGACAAAAATCAGCGCTAGCGCATCGGGTATCGCAATGCGCGAGATCGCCGCGAAGAACAATCCCGTGGAGGCCATCAGGAACAGCGAGCGCACCAGCTGCAGCGTCAGGCGGTCTGGTATCAGCGAGCGCAGTCCATAGCGTCGCAGGACCAGCGGCAGCAGCCAGGCAAAGTGAAAGAAGTACCGGGCCCAGACCACCTGGATGACGGGATAATGAGTGCTGAGCGACTTGGCGATGCCGTCCATTACCGGCACCACCATCATCGCGCCCAGCATCAGCAGGATACCTACCGGGGTACTGCCCGGCACCCGCCACGACACACGCACTGGCCGCCCCTTAGCTCAAGTTGACGGGGGCTGGCAAGCAAGTGCCGTGGCTGGGTGGGGCATATAATCTAGCGCCGGATCCTTGAGCGGCATGCCGCCGGCCAGCGGACCGGCTCCCGCCGTATGACAGCCGCCGCCAGCGAGGATGTTGCGCAATAGGGTACCGGCCCCGGACCAGTGGCTTGTTAGCCGCAAGGCTTTGTTGATGGATCATCAGGGCAACCGATGCGACAGCCCTTGCCGCTGCCGATACGAGCCGAAGTCCGAGGTGAGTGGACATGAACCCCCCTTGGGTGTGGCGTTTTCCTGGTGCCGTCACGGGACGTCGGTGGCGCCCCGCGCGAGTATAGTGCGCAGTGCGCGCGTTGGCGATGGTGATCAGCGCCGCCAGCTCAGTTCGCCGCGGTAAACCAGCCCCTCGATCAGCGGCTGCAGGATAATCTCCATGGCAAAGCCCAGTTTGCCGCCCGGTATCACGATGGTGTTGGGCCGTGACATGAACGAGTCCTGCAGCATCTTCAGCAGGTAGGTGTAGTCCATCTGCTGCTTGAGCGGTTCGCCGAAGCGGATGACCACGAAGCTTTCATCCAGGGTCGGGATATCACGCGCGATGAACGGATTCGAGGTATCGACCAGCGGCACCCGCTGGAAGTTGATGTGGGTGCGCGAGAACTGCGGTGTAATGTAGTGTACGTAATCGTGCATGCGGCCGAGGATCGTCGCCGTGACCGACTGGATGCTGTGGCCCAGTTCGCGGGTATCCCGATGGATTTTCTGGATCCACTCCAGATTGACCATGGGCGTCACCCCGATCAGCAGGTCGACATGACGCGCGACATCGGTCCGGCCGGTCACCACCCCGCCATGCATACCTTCGTAGAACAGGAGGTCGGTTGCCGCGGGTAGCGGCTCCCAGGGCGTGAAGGTCCCCACCGGATGGCCGAGTACGCCGGCCTGTGCTTCGTCGTGAACGAAATGACGGCGCGTCCCGGTGCCGCTGGCGCCGTATTCCTGGAACAGTTGCTCCAGCCGCTCAAGCAGATTGGCCTGCGGGCTGAAATGGGTGAGTACCGTGTGGCTGGCACTGGACTGGTCCTGCATTGCCCGCATGGTGGCACTGTCGTAGCGATGGAATCCATCACCATCGACCAGCGCGGCACTAAAGCCATCGCGGTGAAAAATGTGCTCCATGGCCAGCCGGACTGTGGAGGTGCCGGCACCAGACGATCCGGTTACGGCTACGATGGGGTGTTTCTCGGACATCGGTGGCATTCCCGGATAGTATTATGGTGGCTCACGTCGACTGATCAGGTTCATGTTACGACAGGTGGCCAACCGCTGCCGAGCTGACGTGACAATGCATTGCGGGTGATTTTTGGCGGTGTTGATGGCTGAAGATACCTTGTTGACTTTACTGGATCTGCATCAAGCCCGTCGTCTACAGGGACTGCCAGCATTGTCGGTGCTGATTGGTGAGCCCGCTGATGGGTTGGCACTTTGGCGGCGGTGGGCGTCCCGGCAGCAGCGTCCAGTATTGGACGGAGCGTCAAACCACGACCCGGAACAGTCTTTACGTGTGGTGCTCGGACAGTGGTGCCGGCATCTTGATAGCGGCGCTGCAAAGCTATGCCTGGCCGGCAAAACCGAGTACGAATTGCGAACGCTGCTGCGCACCCACATGCCCACTCCAGTCCTGAGCGCTGCTGAGCTACGCCAGTTGCACCATCTGCTGCAACCCGGTGTGCAGGACAGTAATGATGACCGGGAGGTGTTGACCGCCGACCCGTGGCACCTGCTGCTGGCACTGGCGGCTCTTGGTGGGGTAACGGCGTTGCCGGCACTGGTATTCAGTGCCCCTGGGCAGATCACCGTTGTGTCCAGTCTCGTGGAAGGGCTCTATGGTTTGGCGACAGCTCGCAGCGACTGGCCTATTGCGGTGTTGATGGACAGCGAAAGCCACCTGGCATTGCAGCGCGAAGCTGAATCGAGTCGTGCGCTGGCACTGATTGAAGAGGGTGTGGTATTTCTCGGCCGGCGTGAGAGTACTGCCGTCGCTTCCGCGTTGCCGCCGGCTGCTCTCCGATCCGAGCGCTTTGCCGATACCCTTGGTTTCCTGAATACTCTCGATCCGGCTCGCCCGCTGACCAACCACTTCGAAGCCGCGGTTGCGGCACTGACCGCGAGCGAAGTCGAGCCGGGTGCAAGTCAGCTGGCCGCTAGAGTGCGCAGCGAAGCCGAACGATTCCTGTTCGAGTGCCTCCAGGCGTTGCCGGAAACCAGAAACCTGTTCCGGCTCAACGTTCGTCTACCGGTGAAATTCGGGACGACCAACCTGGAGGTGGACTTGCTCGCGAGGTCGCACAGGCTTGCCGTCGAGGTCGACGGTTACTACCATTTCCAAAATGTTGACGCCTATCGCCGGGACCGGCGTAAGGATCTCCTGCTACAGCGGCAAGGCTATATAGTGGTGAGGGTCTTGGCCACGGATGTCGTCGAGCGGATGCCCTCGGTATTGGATACGATCAAATCGACGTTGAGTCATCAAGCGGGCACGCGCTGAGCGATCAAGTGTGCTCCGGGATACGTAAATGACCCTGGAAGATCTGGTACTGGCCCGTCTGGTGGCCACGGCGCACGACAGCACGGTCACCGTGAGCCTGTTGCAGAAGAGCATGCAGCCGTTTCACGCGACGACCGCCGGCCCGGCCGAGCGCCGCGCGGGGTTGGCCGATGCCATCAGCGGATTACAGCGCACGGGTGCGATCGAGCCCTTGGCCCATAACAAGGTGCGATTGACCGGGCAGGGGCGGAAGCGCGCTATAGCACTATTTGATTTAGCTGGTGCCCGGGAAACCCCAACATGGCAGAGTCTGATTGCCGTCCATCTGATGGTTCGTGCGCTGCAGCTACCTTCGCCGGGACCCGCCGAACGCCGCCGTTTGGCCGGCGCCCCGGGGTTGCGCGCAGTTGTTCTAAAACAGGCGCATGAACTACCCCTGCCGGCCTATCCAACGTTGCCACAGGTGCGTGACGCCTTGCTGTGGCAATGTCTGATCCGTCTTCCGGTGGAACCTGCCTTAGGAAAGGGATTCGATGAGCACATCGGCAAGCCCTTCACCACGAAGGCGGTCGCCGGACATTTGCTGAGCAATCTGGCCAACGCCGGGGACGTTCTGCAGCCCACGGCCGCGCTGACGAAGCTTGCTGCCGCTGCAGTCGACGCCCGCAATAGTCAGATTGGTGAGTTACGTAATGCAATTATCCGGAGAAGCTTGCAAGCGCGAGAAACGCAGTCAGTGGAACAAGAGAAAGCCGATGGCGGGTTTACAGACGCGCTCCAACAATTCGCCGACCGTGTGCAGAAGATTGCCCGCCACTGTGAAACCGGCCACTTTGGAACAGGCAAAATCTTCATCTCCCATGTCAGCGCAAAATATCGCGAGCGCTATCCGGACATTGATGCCGTGGAGTTCAAGAGACTTTTATTGCAGGCGCATCACAACGGTATGCTGCGGCTGTCGCGCGCCGATCTGTCCAGGAAGCGATGGACCCAGCATGATATTCGTGAGTCGGAGGTCGAGATACTGGGGAGATGCGCACTATGCACTTTCTTGCGACTGACGTGAATAGCGATCGGGACAAATACCGATGACGATGGATCCCCGCCTGGCGGCATTCTGTTCACGAAAGTTGCCGGAGTGTTTTCATTCCGTTACCACGAAAGCGAGATCTGGAAACGCGATCCGTACGACGTCGAAAGCATTCACTGCACTGCCCGGGATATTTTTGAAAGGTTGATCAGCCAGGTCAAGATCACCGCAGGGAAAGGTAAGATTTGGCTGATAAAGGGTGAGGCCGGGTGCTGGGAAGACGCATCTGATGCGTGCATTTCGCAACCGACTTGCACGATCGCGGGGCAGGGTTATTTCGGCTATATGCAGATGACAGTCGGCGGAAAATAATTATTCGCGTTACATCCTGAAAAAACGCTGGATTCGCTGGATAAGCCATACCGCGATGATCCAACGGGCAGCCGAGCGGACTTATGCGGTTGTCGCGTGCCCTGATAGCAGAAACCCCACAAGCGATAGCTCGCAGCGGAACTCGCAACGGCTTGCGAGGCCGATTGACCGAGCGACGTTGATCGACTTCGTATTCGAATGGAGCCGGATCGCGCTGGCCGGGCTGCTTGCGTTTTGCCGGCGTTGAACATGGACCTTATCAGGGCATTGTTGTTTCTCAAACGATGAAGTGTCCGTCAAGCAGGCCGTTATGAGATACCTGCGTTGTGAAGACCTTTCGGCATGGGAGCAAAGGTTACTGGGCTGATCTAAAGCCGCACTTGCACCGATGACGATCAATCCCTGCGCAAAATCTGGCCGAGTCTGGGGCAGTGATCCGCGTTGACAACGGCGTGTTGGTGATTTGCCTGGATCAGTTGGAATATTTACCAGGAGAATGACCCGGCGTCGGCGCAACGATTTCGCAACGCAGTGCAAGCCGTCAGATAGGCTGAGTCCGCGCCGCCGGGAATATTGGCCCTGATCAGTTGTCTGGATGACTATTACGAGCCACTCGGTCAACAGTTGACCCGGTCGATGCGAGATCGCATTGAGCGTGAGTCGCCGGTACCGATACCGCTGGACGCTTATCCTGCGACCAGAAGCTATTACGCTTTGATAACGTGCCGGTTGGAGGCACTGTACGAGACTTGCGGCGTTCACTTTGAGACGGATCCAACCTTGTACCCGTTCCCCGAAGGGTTGGCCGACGCGCTGCAAGGGCAGCGTTTCCGTGACGTACTAACCCATTGCCAGCGATTGCGGGAACAAAGCCAGCGACTCAGCGGGCGGGTGCCGATCGTCGAATTGGGCGGCCTCCCGCCGTGATGGAACCCAAGCAGAGTAATGAGCTGCCGATCATCGCCTGGGATCAGCGCTGGAATGATTTTTTCAGCCAGTCCACAGTGGCGCCGCCAGACGACGATGCCGGCATGCAACAGTTGCTGGCGGAAACCATCGAGCACTGCAGCGACGAACAGCCGTATCGTTTTAAAGCCGTGCCGCGTCAGGGTGGCCTGGCAGTCGATACGGGGGCAGGCTCGCAAGTTATCGCCGAGTCCCTGGTCGGTCTATGCAACAAATCAGCGCTTGGTGGAGCGCTCGCCAAACAGGTGGCTGCAGCAGCCGAAGCGGCTGGTCAGCGGACGCTGATCATTGCCCGCAGCACGGCGTTTCCCGCTAATCCGAAGACGAAAGTGGCACGTCAAATCGCGGAGTTGCTGATGCGCGGTGCGCGCCGCACCGTAATCGAGGATTCCGACTGGCGTGCGATGGCGGCTATGCATGCTTTCAGGGAACAATACGCGCACGAAGTAGGGTTCGATGATTGGTTGGCGCGAAGCCAGCCGTTGAGCTCTGCTGCCATCGCTGAAAACGCTCCTGAGTGTTGAACTTCTGCCAGCGCCGGGGTCTGGAACCGCCGGATGTACGGCGGCATGATCGCCTGGCACCCGAGCCACCTCCGATTGAGCTAAGTCCGGAGCCCCATGCCACAACCCTAATCAATCTTGGCCTCAGCCGTGACTATAAACCGCAGCCGGTCACCATGGATCGGAATGACCTCTGTCGTCATGCCGCGTTTCTTGGCGGCTCGGGCAGCGGCAAGACGACCCTGGCGCTCAGCATCGTCGAGCAGCTTCTTGAACAAGGCGTTCCTGCGATTTTGGTCGATCGCAAAGGCGATCTGGCGAACTACGCCCGCCGGGTCGAGGCGGGCGCTGGCAACGAACCCCTGGCGGCGCTGCTGTCGCAATTGGATGTCGCCTTGTACACGCCGGGCCAGGAACAGGGCAGGACGCTGAATATTCCGATCGTGCCGGCGGAGCTGGGTCGGCTGCAGAGCAACGAGCGCGAGCAGATGGCGGATTATGCCGCGCGGGCTCTGGGCAGCATGATGAATTACAAGCCGCAGGGACTCACACAGACCCGCCTGGCAATTCTCAAGAAGGCCATTGGCTTGCTGGCGGAACTGCGCCCGGGCGAATCGCTTGGACTCGATGAACTGATCAATTTCATTGCCGAAGACAACCCCGATCTCATCTACGCGATCGGCCAGCTCGATCCTAAACATTTCAAGAAACTGGTTCAGGAGCTGGAAACCCTGCGCCTGATGAATGGAGCGCTGTTCAGTCACCACGGCGAGATGCTGGACTGTGCCGCGTTGCTGGGCCTCGATGGCCAGCGCAATCCAGGGCGTACCCGTCTGACGGTCATCAACACCAGCTTCCTGGGTGATACCGCCAACGTACTGTTCTGGGTGACACAACTGCTGCTGGAAATCGGCCGCTACGCCAGCCGCCGGCCATCGGACCGGTTACAGTGCCTAATCATGCTGGATGAAGCCGATCTCTATCTGCCGGCGAATAGCAAGCCACCGACCAAGGAACCGCTGGAGAACCTGCTGCGGCGGGCCCGTTCGGCCGGCATCGGCTTATTGCTGGCGACCCAGAGTCCCGGTGATCTGGATTATAAATCGCGCGATCAGATCACGACGTGGTTTCTCGGCCGGATCCGGGAGCAGACTGCACTGAACAAGCTACGGCCTATGCTAAACGAAGCACGAAGTGACATCGAGGCCCGCCTGCCCAGTCAGGAGCAGGGAAAGTTCTACCTGATTCGTGAGGGTCAGGCGGTGAGCCTGAAGGCCAGGCGCTGCCTTATCCGTGCTGAACAACTACCGGAGGAAGAGATTGTGTCGCTCGCCAAGGCGCAGCGCGAATAGCCGGTTGAAGCCAGCCCAAGCCGGGGTCAAACTAGGCGCAAACCGAAGAATCACCCAAGGAGCCGCCGCATGACCACACCCGGTCAGTACGACCAAGACCTCGCCCCCACTGCTGCCAATCACGTGCCGCTGTCGCCGCTCAGCCTGCTGCGCCGGTCGGCCTATGTGTATCCCGATAAGGTTGCGGTCATCCACGGCCAGCAGCGCTACAGCTACCGCGAGTTATATGAACGCTGTCGGCGGCTGGCAAGTGCGTTGCAGGGCTGGGGTGTGGGGCTGGGCGATACGGTCGCTGTGATGGCGCCCAACGTCCCGGCGCTGCTGGAGGCTCATTTTGGCGTGCCGCTGGCTGGCGCGGTGCTCAATGCACTCAATGTCCGCCTCGATGCGGCCACCATCCGATTCATTCTGCAGCACGGCGCGGCCAGGGTGCTGATCACCGATCGCGAATTCTCGGGCGTGATCGCGCAGGCCCTGGAGGGTCTGGACAGCCCGCCGCGGGTCATCGATATCGATGACCCGCTGGCGGAGTCCGGCGAACTGCTGGGCGAGCTCGACTACGAGGCGTTTCTGGCGACCGGGGATCCGGCGTTTCCCTACCGGTTGCCGGCCGATGAGTGGCAGGCCATCGCGCTGAACTACACCTCCGGGACCACCGGCGATCCCAAGGGCGTGGTGTACCATCACCGCGGCGCGTATCTCAATGCGCTCGGCGACATGCTGACCATGAAGCTCAGCGACAACACGACGTACCTGTGGACATTGCCGATGTTCCACTGCGACGGCTGGTGTTTTACCTGGGCAGTGACCGGTGCCGCGGGTACCCACGTCTGCCTGCGCAAGGTCGATCCGACGCTCATTTTCCCGCTGATTCGCGAGCATAGCGTCAACCGCATGTGCGGTGCGCCGATCGTGCTCAACATGCTGATACATGCCCCGGAGACAGTGAAGCAGCGCTTCGATCACACCATCGAGGTGGTTACCGGCGGTGCTGCGCCGCCCAGTCAGGTGATCGCACGCATGGAGGACATGGGATTCCATGTCACCCATATGTATGGATTGACCGAAAGCTACGGGCCGGCCACCGTGTGCATCGAAAAGCCCGACTGGCAGGCCCTGCCGCTGGCTGAGCGGGCGGCGCTGATGGCACGCCAGGGGGTCGTGCACGCCACCGCCGAGGATTGCATGATCGCGGATCCCGAAACCCTGGAGCCGGTGCCAGCCGACGGCGAGACCGTGGGCGAGCTGATGCTGCGTAGCAATACCGTAATGAAGGGCTATCTGAAGAACCCGGCGGCCACCGCCAAGGCGTTTCGCGGTGGCTGGTTTCACAGCGGCGATCTCGGCGTCATGCACCCCGACGGCTACGTGGAGGTCAAGGACCGCGCCAAGGACATCATCATCTCCGGTGGTGAGAACATCTCCAGCCTGGAAGTGGAAGAGGTACTGTACAAGCATCCAGCGGTGATGGAGGCGGCCGTGGTGGCGCGCCCGGATGAGACCTGGGGTGAGACCCCGTGCGCTTTTGTCACGCTGCGGCCAGACGCCGGCGAGGTGGCGGCCGAAGACATTATCCAGTGGTGCCGCGACCACATGGCCCATTTTAAGGTGCCGCGGACGGTGGTGTTCGGTGAATTGCCGAAGACCTCAACCGGCAAGATTCAGAAGTTCGTGCTGCGCCACCGGACCCAGGATCTGTGAATCCGGAACCGGTGGTGGTCGATGCCACTCTGCATGCCGCTTTCCGGACCGCCGCGGCCAGGCTGGAGAACCTGGACCAGGCGGTTTATGCGCGTTACAGCAAGGATCCGCTGGAACCAATCATCGGCCTCGGCCCGGCCCTTGCCCGGATCGGATTCTTCGGCCGTGATCCGGGCCGCGACGAGGTCCGCCACGGCGTGCCGTTCATCGGTGCCGGTGGCCAGAAGGTGAGGGCGGCGCTATACCGGCATCTGTATCGGGAAGAGATGCCCAACTTCGATGCCTCGGTGGCGGTCGGCAAGCTGTTTTTCTGGGCCAATACTGTGGCGTACAAACCACTCGGCAACAAGCCCTGGCCGATGCGGGTTCAGAAGCACTTCCAGCCCTTGATGACGGAGGTGTTGTTGCGGCACTGGGAGGGCCGGGATGTGATCACGCTGGGGCGAGGCGCATTCTTCTGGTTCGGTATCAATCAAAGCCGCGAGCGGCGTGCTGCACTGGATGAATTCTGGTCCAGCGACGAGCGTTTCGGCGCGGTTATAGAGATACCGCTAGCGCTCGCCGATGGCACGACGCGGACCTTTCGGCTGCACCCGCTGCCGCACCCTTCGCCGCTGAACGCTACCTGGTATGCAAAATTCCCCGAGCTGTTGCGTGTACGTTTGAATCAGCTCGATGTGCGCACGGACAATCTGATGCTTGGCTCAGCACCCTCTGCGGCAGCAGCAGTTGTCAGCAGCCGTCGGCGTAAACCCGGCTGACGTGTGCGCGGATGAATGCCCCTATCAGAAAGAGGCCGCGATTGCGATTGACACTCTCGCAGCCTTCCTGGCTGGCATCAGTCTTTCTAGTGCAACAGCAGTTGCCCGAAACCCGGGATCGGTAAGGTATAGCCGGCGAGGCGTACCGCTTCCCAGAATAGCGCCTGGATGCTGCTGATCACCGGCTTGCCCAGTGCTCGTTCGAGCTGATCAATGACCTCCACGGCACGGATTGCCGTGCAGGGAATGAAGATCGCCTCGGCTTCCGGACAATCAACACGTAACGCCGCCTCATAGATAGCGCGCGGGGTAAGCCGCGCCAGGTCGATCTCGCGCTCAAGATTGAACGACCGGCGTGCCACGACCTCGACGCCGTGGGTCTCCACGAACTGCATCATCGGCGCGGTGACTTCGTCGATGTAGGGGCTGAGCATCGCCACCCGGCGCACGCCGAGGCGGGCTATGCCGGAAAGCACCCCGGTGATGGGGGTGGCGCAAGGCAGTTCGGGGCGTTGCGCGCAGATGCTCGCGCGCACGGTTTCAACGCCGATGACGACACTGGCGGAGGTGCAGCTGTAGGCCAGCACGTCGAGGCGGCCGTCGGGGATTAGCAGTGAGGCGGCCTCCGCGAGCCGCGGCGCCATGTTGCCCAGTTCCTCCACGGTGCAGACACTGGCGTTGTGTACCCGGCTGACAAAGAAAGCCAGCTCGTCGGTAGGGATCATGCGCCGGAAATCACGCTCGGTGGCGTGGTCCGATGCCAGCACGATCAGTCCGATTCGATAGCGCCCGGGGCCGTCGTCAAACTCGGTCAGCAATGCACCGTCCACGGCCCAGTCGGAGGGCGCGGGCGGATCGATCGCAATTGTCGTTGTCATTTCGTCCTCTACAGGAGACACAGCCGGCCCGGCGGCGGCGATGGAGATTCAGACTGAGATCACTGCTCCGCCGCGCGTGGCAGCACGATGCAGTCCTCACGCCGGAAGGCCAAGGCAACCGTGCTTCCCCGTTCCGGCGCGGGCTGGCCCTTGTACTTCTCCACCGCCGACAAGAGCTGTCCGCCCGGCAGTTCGACGGCGAGATAGACATCAGCGCCCATTGGCGTCACATCCCTCACAATCCCTTTTAACTGGTTGTTGAGGCCCGCTGGGTCGCCGGCATTCCCATCCTTCAACCCGGTGACTTCGATGCGCTCGGGGCGCACGCACAAGTCGCAGGGCTGCTGTCCTCCCTGCCAGGCGATGTTTAACTCGATACCGTCATCGGTGCGTAGTCGCCCGGCACCGTCGCCGTTGGCTGGCGCGGCAATGCCCGAGAACCAGTTGGAGCGGCCGATGAACTCGGCCACGAACCGGTTGGCGGGCGTGTCATAGATCTCGGTCGGCGAGCCGCGCTGCATGATTTTCCCGGCATGCATGACCACGATATGTTCGGCCAGGCTCATGGCCTCCTCCTGGTCATGGGTGACCACGATGGTGGTGCAGTGTGCCGCATTCAGAATCCGCTTGAGCTCGAATTGCAGTTCCTGGCGCAGTTTGGCATCCAGCGCCGAGAGCGGCTCGTCCAGCAGCAGCACCGAGGGCGAGGTCGCCAGCGCCCGCGCCAGGGCAACGCGTTGCTGCTGGCCACCGCTGAGCTTTCCCGGGCGCTGGGCGGCGAACCGTTGCAGGCCCACCAGTTCCAGCATCTCGCCCACCCGGTCTTTGATTTTCGCCCGCGGGTAGCCTCGATTGCGCAGCCCGTAGGCCACGTTCTGTTCCACGCTCATGTGCGGGAACAGGGCATAGTCCTGAAACACCAGCCCGACGTTTCTTTCATACGGGCGCTTGCCAACGACATCGACACCGTCGATCAGGAGTCGACCCTGATCGGGGGTCTCGAAGCCCGCGATCAACCGCAGTGTGGTGGTCTTACCGCAGCCGCTAGGGCCCAGCAGCGAGATGCTCTGGCCCTTTTCGACGCTCAGCGACAAATCCTGCACGGCGGTCAGCCGCCCGAACCGCTTCTCTACGTTCTCTAGTATGACTGCTTGTTGTGGGTTCATCAGTCTGTCAGCCGCCATAGGTTCCTTGTCCGACCACCCGGTCCATACCGACCAGGCGGTCCAGAATGAGGATGAGCACCACCGTCAGACCCAGCAGCATCACGGCCGCGGCGGCAATGGTCAGGTTGAAATTCGAACGCATCATGCTGATCAGCGCGATGGGCAGCGAGTAGACCTTGGTGGTCGTCAGGAACATGCTCGCCGCAACCTCGTCCATGGAGAACGCGAAGGCGAAGACTCCACCGGCGATGATGCCGGTCTTGGCCAGTGGCAGGGTAATGTCGAAGAACGCCTTACGCTGGTTGGCGCCCAGGCTGAGCGCCGCCTCCTCGAGGGTAGGACTGATGCCGGCCAGTCCGGCTAATGACGAGCGGATGGTGAAGGGCAGCGTGATGATCACGTGGCCCGCTAGCAGCCTCACCACGCCGTTGCTGATGTGCAGCTTGGAGAGGAACATCAGCAGCGAAAACCCCACCACTACGCCGCCCACCACCATAGGCGACATAAACGCCGACGACAGCAGCGCCTTACCCGGGAAGTCGTAACGATCGAGGGCTACCGCAACGGCCGTCCCGGCCGAGGTCGAGATTAGCGTGGCGAGTACCGCCAGCAGCAGGCTCACTTTCAGGCCCGTGATGTAGTAGGAGTCGGCAAAGAAGCTGCTGTACCACTGGGTGGAGAAGCTGTGCGGCGGGAACGGCGTCATGTAGCTGGCGCCGTCGAAGGACATGGCGATGGCCACCAGGATCGGCAGTATCAGCAGTATCGCGGTCGCCAGCAGGACGGCGCCGAGCAGCACCAGCGCCACACTATCGGAGAGGCGTTTCATTAAGCCGCGCCTCCCGGCTCGCGGTAGGCAAACCGCGTTACCGCATACACCAGCAGGAGCGAAACCACTACCATGATCACGGCCATAGCGGCACCGCTGGGATAGTCGGCCACCAGGCTGAAGCGGTTGAAGATGAGATTGGTCACGAACAGCAAACGTCCGCGCCCCAGGATCATCGGGATCACGAAAGCGCTGATGCACAGCGTATAGCTGATCAGGAAGGCCTCGACCAGGCCCTTCTTTGCCAGTGGCACGGTTACCGACAAGTGGGCCTTCCAGCGCGGTGCGCCCAGCGCCTCGGCGGCATCGGTGAGGCGCGGATTAATGTTCTGTATGGTGCCGATCAGAACCAGCGCCGACATCGGAATCACGTAATGCAGCAGGCCGGCAATGGTGACCAGCTCGATCATCAACCCGCCGTTGGGATTGAGACCCAGAGACCGGGCCAATGGCATCAGGAAACCAATCGGGCCGAAGGTGAGCGCGAGCGAGTACACCCGCACCAGCGCGCTCAAGAACATGACCATCACCAGAAAACTGACCAGCAGCTTTCTTTTCCAGCCGGTCGGCAGGCGCGCCACGATATAGGCAATGGGGAAGCCGACCGCCAGGGCAATGGCGGTCGCGATGAAGCTTATCCAGAAGGTCTGGAAAAAGTAGTACAGATAGGCGTGGTTAAAAAGCTGTAGGTAGTTTTTGAAGGTGAACGGGGCATTCGCTGCGGCCCCGATCTGACCGGGCGTGAACAGCTTGAAGCTTACCAACACCGTGTTGAGCAGAGGCAGCACCAGCAGGGCAAGCAGCAGCACCACGCCCGGCAACAATAGCCAGGTGGTCGTTCGGTCAAATTTCATGGTAGCTGCAATGCCTCCTCAAACCGCTGGTGTCACCCCGAACAGCAACTGGCCGCCGGCCGCGGGCCGCTGGCACACTCGGGCCACGTAGCCAGCGTCCATGCGGTGCGACTCAGGCGCCGAGCAGTGGCACGATTTCGGTTTCGAAACGTTTCTGCCACCCATCGACCTGCTTGGAGATGTAGCCGTAATCCGGCCGGTAGCTAAACTTCTTCAGCTCGCTTTCCGTGAACACCATGTATTTCAGGTCCTTCAGCGGCTTGGCGTTGGCATTGGTCGGGGCCTCGACAATGCCGTCGTTGAGCAGCTGGTTCATCGGTGGCGACATGGCGAAATTAATGAAATCCATGACTGCTTTCTTCTGCTTGGTGCCCTTCATCACGCACCAGCCTTCAGTGAACAGGTAGAACTTCATACCTGGCTGGTCGGGCACCTTGGTCAGGAACTCGCAGGGGAAATGCTTGGCGACATTGCCCCACGGGCCGGCATTCCAGAATCCGGCTGACACCTGACCGGTGGTCATCGCGTTGATGAACTCCTGCTCGGCGTGTGCTACCAGGCCAATGTTACCGCTCTTGGCGAGCTTCTTCATGAAGTCCCAGGCCGGTTCCATGTCATGCTCGCTGCCGCCGCCATGCAGCGCCAGGGCAATCATCTGCAGGTTCTCGTTTTCGAGCGGTGCCGGCCAGCAAAGCTGACCTTTCAACTTAGGATTGAGCAGGTCGTCGATGGTTTCTATCTTGACCGGGCAGGTGTCTTTGCGATATCCGAAGAAGGCGCCAGAGATGCTTCGCGGCACCGATTTCCAGTTGCCGGCCTTGTCCTTGATGACGAGGTCTTCGGGCACGTTCTTGAGATTGGGCACGTCGGCCGCCGTTATGGTTTCCAACCAGTCCTCACGGATCATGGTGTCGAAAACCGGGTCCCAGCTCGCCAGAAGGTCGTATTGCGGATGCGGCCATTGCGCCTTGATCTTTGGCAGAATCGAGGCCGCGCCTCCGGTATAGAGCACCCAGTCGATATCGGCCTTACCCCACTTGGCCGCGATCTCCTTCGCCGCTTTGATATATGGGCCACCCCACTCTACGGCCGTGAAGCTGGACTCGCTGGCGCGGGCATCCCGAATGCCCGGCAGCGTGGCGGCCAGTCCGGCGGCGGCTACACCGGCAGCGCCCTGGAGAAAGTGCCTTCTTTTCATCGTGATGCTCATTGCTCATCCTCCTCAAGCGATCAGAAATACGAGGGCCCCGTGGTTCACGCTGCGCCCACTGGGACCTTCACCCGCAGTGGTGTCGCTGAACCTGTGCCCATGGATGCCGCTGACAATCCGCCGTGAGCTGGCCTTATTCGGTCTGGCCACGACGCGCCATCGCAACGGACGGGCGGGCCGAAAACAACATGTGTACATGCTGTACACAGCTTGTTTGTTGCTGTATAACACCTCCATGAACCCCGGGTCAAGCAGCGCCGAAGAATATTAATAATGCAGTCTGCGAGCGGGTGGCAGATAAGTTGTCGTCATGTTAACAATGGCAATGTCAGGTGACCAATGGCGCCAGCAGACAGGCGCTCCGGCTCGGGCGCTAATCGAGCTATAGCCGCCAAAAAGCGAACACAGACCGTTCGCGCGGAGGCGCCGCGAGAAACGGTAGCGTCGCGCTACCAACGGATCTACAAAGCCATTCGTGAGCGGATCTCGCTGCTCCAGTATCCACCCGGAACGGTACTGAGCGAAGCGACCATCGCGGCGGAATTCGGGGTCAGCCGGACACCGGTGCGCCGGGTGTTGCAGCGACTCGATTTCGAGGGATTGGTCACCATAAAGAATGGCGTCGGGACCATCGTCACCGACATCGATCTCAAGACCTTCAAAGAACTCTACGACTTGCGGATGCGGCTTATCGAGCTAATCGGCGAGCTCTCGCCGCGGCAACCGAGCGCTGACAATATCCGCCGGGTCGAAGCATTGCTCAAGCGCGCACACCAGCTCAAAGCCAGCCGCGACGTGGAGGAATACGCCCGCATCTGCAACGAACTCGGCGAATGTATTCTTGAGCTGATCGGCAGCGCCCCGCTTCGGGAAATCACCGAGATGTTCTACTACCGGGCGGCGAGGACTTGGCTGACGTTTCTCCCGAACGTCGAGTGGCCGGAGGTGGCGGAAGCGCTCGAGGCCGAGGTGAGGGAAATTCTCGAAGCCATGCGCAGTGGCGATATTAAGAGCGTAAGCCAAATCCGGCGCCAGCACTTTTATCAGTTACTGATGCGCATGGGGGACTTCATCAGCCGCCACTGATGCGCCCGACGCAACCTTGTTCGATTATCTGGGTTTTAAGCATCGCGGGGCCGTGCCCAGAGCCTGCTTACCCGATAGCCGTAACTATCACTTTGGCTGTTTGATTACGGCGTTTCGCATCGCGTCGGACAACTCCGCGTGACCGTGCGCGGCGAGCTTCGCCATGACGTTGGCGCGATCCTTTTCAACTTTGTTCTGGCTGAGCTTGGACACGGCCACGATGCGCTCGATCTTGATTTCGATGCCGACGATAGCGGCTATCATCTGGTCGATGTAGCTTCCCTCCGAATCGGCCATCCGCCAGGGTTTGGGTACGTTGGCGCGGGCTTCGTGGGTCCGCGTGAGCCGGGCGACCACGGCGCGCACGAATGCCTGGTCGTCGCGGATGTGAATACCACCGTGAACGTGGACGACCTGGTAGTTCCAGGTCGGTACCTGGCGATGGAATTCGTGTTTGCTCGGATACCAGTTCGGCGAGACATAGGCGTTAGCGCCCTGGAACATCACCAGGACCGCATCGCCATCGTTGGATGCTCTCCAGAGCGGGTTCGCACGGGCGACGTGTGCGCGCAGCACGCCACCGGTACCGGCCTGCGCATCGAACTCAAAGGGGATGTGAATGGCGTCCAGTCCGGCCGGGCCGGTGATAACCAGTGTGCCGAAAGGATGATTACCGATGATGCGGTGAATCTCCTTACCGCGCAGTTCTTCAAAGTGAGTGGGGATATACATGGGTTGGATTCGTGAACGTCTGGCTCAAGACGGCTATAGTTTAGCCGAACAGTGCAGTGGACTCTTTACGCCGCGGCAGGCCACACTCAATCGCCGGTGGGTTATGTTAGTGTTGCACGCTCGGTACGACCTGGAGCGGAAGCGATGGCTGAACAGCCCGATCTCAAAGGCCGGTTGGCGCTGGTTACCGGTGCCTCCAGTGGACTGGGCCGGCATTTTGCGCTGACCCTGGCCCGCGCCGGGGCCGACGTGGTGCTGGCGGCCCGACGGGTGACTCGTTGCGCCGAACTGGCTGATCAGATCCGTTCTTTACACCGGCGCAGCCTGGCCGTGGCCATGGATGTCACCGACACTGACAGCGTCACGGTGGCGCTGGATCAGGTGGCCAAACTCGGCGTCCCCGATATCCTTTGCAACAATGCAGGCATCGCGATCACCCGGCCATTCCTGGAACAGACAGATGCGGACTGGGACCAGGTTATTGATACCGACCTCAGCGGTGCAGCCCGGGTGGCTCGTCTGACCGCCCAGCGGATGGTGGCCGCGGGGCAGGGCGGCAGTATCGTCAACATCGCCTCGATTCTGGCGTTCCGTACCGCCAAGCAGGTCGCCGGTTATGCGGCCGCCAAGGCGGGTTTGGTGCAGCTTACCAAGGTGCTGGCCGTGGAACTGGCGCCAGATAATATCCGGGTCAATGCGCTGGCGCCCGGCTATATCGAAACGGAGATCAACCGCGATTTCTTCCGCACCGAGGCCGGCCAGCGCGTGATCCGGCGCATCCCGCAGCGGCGGCTGGGGCAGCCGTCCAATCTTGACGGTGCGTTGCTGCTGCTGGCCACGGACGCCGGTTCCTATATCACCGGCGGCGTCATTACGGTCGACGGCGGCCATTCTGTCAATCCGTTGTAATGTCCTCAATGAATTTGAAACTGAGTGAATTGCCAACGCCCAGCCTGTTGCTTGAGCGGGCGGTGCTGGATGCTAATCTGGCTGCTATGCAGCGGCGTATGGCGTCGCTGGGCGTGACGCTGCGGCCGCATCTGAAGACCGCCAAATCCGCTTGTATCGCCAATCTGGCCAGCACTGGTCCGATCACGGTATCCACTCTGCGCGAGGCCGAATACTTTGGTGGTCATGGCATTACCGACATTACTTGTGCCGTCGGTATTGCCGCGAGTCGGTTGCCGCGCGCCGCGGCACTGATAGCTCAGGGCGTGGATCTGAAGCTATTGACCGACAACGCCGAGACGGCCAGCGCGGTGGCCGGGTACGCCGCCCGCGAAGGTACCCCATTCAAGGTATTGATCGAGATTGACAGCGGTGGCCGGCGGGCCGGAATGCGTCCTGACAGTGACGAACTGCTGAGCGTTGCGCAGCTTTTGCATCAAGCTCCCGGGGTGGAACTGCGTGGGGTGTTGACACACGCCGGCCAGTCGTACCACTGCAGGGGCGCTGATGCGATCCAGGCCGTGGCCCGGATGGAGCGGGATGCGGCGGTGACGGCGGCCCGGCGCCTGCGGGAGGCGGGTCTGCCGTGTCCGGTGGTGAGTGCCGGTTCCACGCCGACGGCCGTTTATGCCGCAGACCTCAGTGGTGTCAACGAAATGCGCCCCGGGGTCTACATGTTCAACGACCTTGATCAGCTTGCGCTGGGCACCTGCCGGCGACGCGATCTGGCGCTTTCGGTTTTGTCCACGGTGATCGGGCACAACCGCTGTGCCGCTCATCTGGTGCTGGATGCCGGGGCGCTGGCACTGTCCAAGGACCGCAGCGCCGGCGAGTTACGGCCCGAGGTCGGCTACGGCGAGGTGTGCGAGGTCAACACGCTGGCGCCGTACCACAATCTCTTTGTTCAGGACGTGCACCAGGAGCATGGCATGGTGCCGGTGGTTGACCCGCAACTGTTTGATGCACTGCCGATCGGCAGCCGGGTGCGGATTGTGCCCAATCACGCTTGTATCACCGCGGCCGCCTACGATAGCTATCACATCATCGAGAACGGCCAGGCCGTGGCGGAATGGGATCGCATCAACGGTTGGTAATCCGTTGCCAAACAGGGAGTCACGGGAGCGACTGGCTTTATTGATTGATTCGTTAGGGCCATCGTCGGTCGTTTTAATGGTGGAAAGAAATAAATAAATAATGATTTAGAATTTTTCATTCTAAAATGGAGTCGCTAGGCTGGGGTGCTATACTCTGCTGGACAATCGAGATAGCGCCATGGCCTCACGACCGCTGGATATTTCCAACAGTCCGCTCAGCGCCGAACAGGCCGAGCAGCTCAATCGCCTCCTGCAATCCCTGCAGGGTGATCAGATGACCTGGCTGAGCGGCTATCTGGCCGGTCTCTCCGCCGGCAGCCGCGACGCCGCTAACACCACTCCGGCGCAGCCGGAACCCGCGGCGCGTCCGGCACTGACCATTCTCTATGGTTCCCAGACTGGCAACAGCGAGGAGCTGGCGCAGAAGGCGGCGGAACGTGCCCGCAACCGCGGGTTTGCTGTGCGCATGGCCGATATGGGCGAGTTCCGCAAGCCAGATCTCAAACAGGCCGGCAACCTGATGGTCGTGGTCAGTACCCACGGCGATGGCGAGCCGCCGGACAACGCGCTGGATCTGTGCGAACTGGTCAACAGCCGCAAGGCGCCTCCCCTCAACGGTAACCGGTTTGCGGTGCTGGCGCTGGGCGATTCCAGCTATGCCAACTTTTGTCAGACTGGCAGGGATTTCGACTCCCGGCTCGAGGCGCTGGGCGGCGAGCGTATCGTCGCGCGGCTGGATTGTGACCTCGACTACGAGGATGCTGCCGAGGCGTGGATCGATGATACCCTCGCCCGGTTCAGCGAACTCACCGGCAACCGCTCAGCGGCGGTGGTGACGCTTCCCAGCGCCCGCGCCGACCAGCCGGTCTGGACGCGAAAGCACCCCTTCCCGGCCACCGTGCTGGAAAACATCCGGCTAACGGGACGCGGCTCCGACAAGGATACCCGCCATATCGAGCTGTCGCTGGAGGGCGCCGGCCTCAACTTCCAGCCTGGTGATGCCCTGGGCGTGCAGGTCCGCAACGATGTCCGCTATGTCGATGAGCTGGTCGATGCCCTGGCACTGGACGGCGGCCAGAGAGTGACCGAGGGAAGCACGCTGCGCGAGGCGTTGCTGCACGACTACGAGGTCACCACTATCACCCGGCCGTTCCTCGCGCAGTATGCCGAACTGGCTGACAGCAGCGCGTTGCGCGGTCTGCTGGCCGAGGATGCCGGTAAGGCGTTGCGGGACTATCTGTATGGGCGGGAAGTGATCGACGTGGTACGAGACTATCCGGTGCGCGGTCTGGCAGCGCCGGATCTGCTGGGGACGCTGCGGCGCCTGCCGCGGCGACTGTACTCGATTGCCTCCAGTCTGGCGGCCAGTCCGGATGAGGTCCATCTCACGGTGGGTGTGGTCCGCTACAATAGCCATGGTCGCGAGCGGCTGGGCGTGGCGTCGAATTACCTGGCCGGGCTGGAAGAGGATGCGGTGGTACCGGTCTACGTCGATCACAACAAGAACTTTAAGCTGCCCGGCGATCCGGCAACACCGGTCATCATGATCGGTCCGGGCACCGGGGTGGCCCCGTTTCGGGCCTTCCTGGCCGAACGCGAGGCGCTGGCCGCACCCGGCCGCAACTGGCTGTTCTTCGGCGAGCGCCGGTTTCTGAGCGATTTCCTGTACCAGACCGACTGGTTGCAGTGGCGCAAGCGCGGTTTGCTGAGCCGGCTCGACGTCGCCTTCTCGCGTGACCAGGCCGACAAAGTCTACGTCCAGCACCGACTGCGGGAGCAGGCCCGCGATGTCTACGCCTGGCTGGAGGAAGGGGCGCACGTCTATGTCTGTGGTGATGCCGATCACATGGCGCATGACGTTCATCAGGCACTGGCCGACATCGTCCGCGAGCAGGGCGGACTCAGCGCCGAGGCGGCAGCCGGGTACCTCAAACAGCTGCAGCGCGACAAGCGCTATCAGCGTGACGTCTACTGATGAGTAATAGCGAACGCGATCAGCCGCTGGCGGAACTGCACCCCAACGAGCGGCTCAAGCACGACAGCAATTTCCTGCGCGGTGACCTGGCCGCCGGGCTGGCCGTGCGGGCGACCGGCGCGGTGAGCGAGGATGATACCCAGCTCACCAAATTCCACGGCATTTACCAGCAGGACGACCGTGATGTGCGTAACGAGCGTCGGCGCCAGAAACTGGAACCGCACTACAGCTTCATGGTTCGGGTGCGCCTGCCCGGCGGTGTCTGTACGCCGGCCCAGTGGCTGGCGCTCGACCAGCTGGCGCACAGCTATGGCAATGGCTCGATGCGTCTCACCACGCGTCAGACATTCCAGTTTCACGGCATTCTCAAGCGCGATCTCAAGCACCACATCCAGGGCATCAACGCGGCCCTGCTGGATACCGTGGCCGCTTGTGGCGATGTTAACCGCAACGTCATCAGCAGTGCCAACCCGCGTCGCTCTGCAGTGCATGGTCAGGTTTACCAACTGGCTGGGGCGATCAGTGCCCGGCTGATGCCGCAGTCGCGGGCCTACTACGAGATCTTGCTGGACCAGCAGCGGGTCGCGGGCAGCGCGCCGGATGACGAACCGCTGTACGGGCGCAGCTATCTGCCACGCAAGTTCAAGATCGCGCTGGCGGTGCCGCCCGATAACGACGTCGATGTCTACGCCCACGATCTCGGCTTCATCGCCGTGGTCGAGGACGGTGCACTGGCCGGTTTCAACGTCAGCGTCGGCGGCGGTATGGGTATGAGCCACGGCGAGCCGCGCACCTTTCCGCGGCTCGGCGACGTGATTGGTTTCTGCACCCCCGATCAGGTGATCGCGGTAGCCGAGCAGGTGATGCTAATCCAGCGCGACTACGGCGACCGCCATGATCGTAAGCACGCCCGATTTAAATACACCATCGAGGACCACGGTCTTGACTGGTTCAGGGCCGAGCTTGCAAGTCGACTCGGGTTCTCGCTGGCATCGCCGCGCCCGTTCGTGTTTACCCGGAACGGTGACGGCCGGGGCTGGGTCAAGGGTGACGACGGCCGGTGGCATTACGCCGTGTTCGCGGAAAACGGCCGCATCGCGGACTTCCCGGACTATCCGCTGATGACCGGATTGCGTGAGATCGCGCGGGTCCACGAGGGCGACTACGCGCTCACCACCAATCAGAACCTGATCATCGCCGGCGTAGAACCGCGCCACAAACGCCGCATTGACAAACTGCTGCGGGAGCATGGCATGGCTGGTGAGCAGGCGCCGTCGGCCCTGCGCTCCCATGCGATGGCCTGCGTTGCGCTGCCAACCTGCGGCCTGGCCATGGCCGAAAGCGAGCGCTATCTACCATCGCTGATCAGCCGGCTGGAACAGATCGCTGCCGCGGCGGGTATCGCCGACACACCGATCACGGTGCGTATGACCGGTTGCCCCAACGGTTGCGCCCGGCCTTATGTGGCCGAAGTCGGTTTCGTGGGCAAGGCCCCGGGGTACTACAATCTCTACCTGGGCGGGGGCTTCCACGGTGAGCGGCTCAACCGGCTGTACCGTGAGAATATCGATGAGGCCGAGATCCTTGCCACCCTTGGACCCCTGATCCGGCGTTACGCAGGCGAACGCAACCAGGGCGAGCATTTCGGCGATTTCCTGATCCGCGCCGGCGTCGTTGCGCCGATGCTGCACGGGCGCGAGTTCCAGACTGCCTAGCCATAGCCCCGGCGGGTCGCCGCCGGGTGCTGTCATGGACCTGCCAGGCTTCCGGCCGCAATCGGTAACGCCGGGGTGGCAAATATCGTCATTGCAACGCGCGGCTGTTCCCGGGCCGCGTATCCGCAATCTGCCTTATTTCCGGTCTCAGCCGCGACCTTGCGGCAACTGATCAATGGAGGTGCGATAATACCGCCTCGCCGCCGGGCCTGCGCGCGGCATCATTGCTACCAACCCACGAGGAGCCCCCGGAATGACCCGCCCCGCCATCATCGCCGTCGCCATCACCGGCTCGGTACCCCGCAAGCAGGATAATCCGGCCGTGCCGGTCACTCCGGCCGAGCAGATCGAATCGACCCACGAGGCCTTCGAGGCCGGTGCCGCGCTGGCCCATATTCATGTGCGCAATCCTGACCAAGGCCCTTCGTCCGACCCGGCGCTGTTCGCCCAGGTCCAGGAAGGCGTGCGCCAACACTGCCCGGGCATGATCGTGCAGTTTTCCACCGGCGGCCGCGGACGTGGCGTGGCGGAGCGTGGCAGTTCTCTGTCGTTGCGGCCGGACATGGCATCGCTGGCCACGGGCTCGGTGAATTTCCCCAACATGGTTTACGAGAACTCGCCGCAACTGGTGGAGGATCTGGCCCGCAGCATGCTGGAGCTCGGCATCAAGCCGGAGATCGAGGTCTTCGATCTGGCCATGCTGTACAACGCCCGGTCACTGCAGGATCGGGGCTTGCTGGAGCCGCCGCTGCACGTTCAGTTCGTCATGGGGATCAGAAACGCGCTGCCGGCCCGCCGCCAGGTGCTGGAATTCCTGCTTTCGGAGCTGCGGGACATCCTGCCCGATGCGACCTGGACCGCGGCCGGCATAGGCCGAAACCAGCTCGAGCTCAATCGCTGGTCACTGGAGCAGGGTGGTCAGCTGCGCACCGGTTTGGAGGACAACATCCGTGCCGGCAAGGATCGTCTCGCCCGGAACAACGCCGAGCTGGTCACGATGGCGGCCGAGCTGTGCGCCGACTACGATGCGCGGCCGGCCACCGCGGCTGAAGCCCGGCAGTTGCTGCGGTTGCCGCCGGCGAGTTCTTCGTAACCGGAGACGGGCCGGCTACCCGGCAGCGACTGCGGCCAGGTGGCGGCCGAAGCCGTCCCGGCCCATGAGGGCGGTGCAGCGTTCGAAGCGGGTGACTGAATAGCGCCAGAAATCGTCGGCTGGATTGCTGTTGGCATGTTGAATCAGGCCCCACAGGGTCCACAGCAGGTCGCACATGGCTTTGTAGATCACCATCCGCCCGTGGGTGGCCGCGGGTACCCGGCCGCCGCAATAGACTTGCAGCAGTTCGCGGTCCTGATCCTCCGAAAAGCCGGCTTCCACCGAGATGTCGCCCACGTCCCAGAGTGGGTCGTTCATACCAGAGTATTCCCAGTCCACCAGCCACATCCGGTCGCCGTCGTCGAGAAAGTTCTCCGCCAGCGGATCGCAGTGGCAGGGCGCTAACGGGGCCGGTCTTGACGCCAGGGCGGCGCGCACTGCATCAGCCTCGTGCACGGCCTCGTGGTAACCGTCCGGAAGGGTCGCGCCGAGACGCTTCAGGACGGCCAGATAGTCGTCGATCATGGTGAACAGCTCGAACCGGAACTGGAATGGTTCGGGCCACTGATGCATGCGCTTAAGTACTTGTGCGACCCGGGCCGGCGCACCCGGGCGCTCGGCAAATGCCTGCGGACTCATGGTCAAACAGCGGTCCAGGAACCGGGTCAGCATCAGGCCGTCAGCCGGATCGAAAAACACCACCTCTGCGTTGACGCCGGCGCGCGCCGCGACGCGGGCATTGTGCGCCTCTACAGTGCGGTCGATGTACTCTGCAGTGCCGGCCCCGGCGATCCGTAACACGTACTGATCATCACCCAGCTGCAGATGATAATTGTGATTGGTCAGACCACCCAGCCGACGCTGGATGATCCCCTCGGGCGGTGTCTTCTGCAGTAACGGGATGCGTTGTAAAGCGGTTTCCAGTTCCTGCTCCATAGCCGGTCTCCTGCCAAGGGACGTGTGATTGTTGCGCCGCTCAAGCCAGCAGACAGCGCCGTTGGGGATCGTATAGCGGCCGTTGCTGGAGGGTCGCCGGGTGGAGTTCGCAGAAGGCCTCCACGGACCACCCATCGGGGCCGGTTTCCGCGCTGGGTACGTAGCCCAGGACGATGCTCTTGCCGACGGTATGACCGTAGCCGGCGCTGCTGGCGACACCGACGATGCGGCCGTTGTGCAGAATGGCTTCGCCGCCGAACACCGGTACGTAGCCGTCGATGGTGAAGCACTTCAAGCGCTGGTCGGGCCCTCTCGCGCGCACCCGTTGCAGCGCGTCGCGGCCGATGAACTCGCCTTTGTCGAGTGCCACGCAGAAACCCAGGCCGGCGTGGTACGGCGTGTAATCGGGTGTGATGTCAGCGCTCCAGTAAAGGTAGCGCTTCTCCAGCCGCAGCCCTTCGACCGCGCGATAGCCGACATCGGCAACGCCCAGGTCTGCGCCGGCGGCGCGCAGTGTCTCGTAGACGTGCCCTGCGTAGTCCACCGGCAGGTGGAGCTCCCAGCCAAGCTCACCCAGGTAGCTGACTCGCAGGGCCAGCACCGGGCCGTAGCCGACGACCAGTTCGCGGGCCTGCATGAACGGAAACGCGGCATTGCTGATGTCGCTATCGCAGACTCGGGCCAGCAGTTCGCGGGCAAGCGGGCCACACAGGTTGATGCAGGCCCGCTCTGAGGTGACTTCGCGCAACTGTACCGAGCTGTCCGCGGGCAGATTGGCGCGCAGCCAGCCGCCGTCGTGGACCCCGAAGCCACTGCCGGTGACCAGATAGAAACGGTCGTGGGCCAGCCGGGAAACGGTGAGGTCACACTCGATGCCGCCACGCGGGTTGCATAGCTGCGTGTAAACCACGGTGCCGGGTGGCCGGTCGATGTCATTGGCTGCCAGGCGCTGCAGCAGGCTGCTGGCACCCGGGCCGGTCAGCTCGAACTTGGCGAATGAACTGAAATCCAGCAGCGCCACCCGTTCCCTGACAGCGCGGTGTTCCTCGGCTACGGCTGCGAAGCTGTCGGGGCGGTCGAAGGTCGGGTGCTCGACCGGCTCGACCCCTGCTGGCGCGAACCAGTTGGGCCGTTCCCAGCCGAATTTGGTGCCGTAGACCGCCCCCCGCGACCGCAACAGGTCATACAGCGGACTGCGACGCGTGCCGCGGGCCGACTGCGCTTCGCCGCCGGGTGGGTGGAGTCGGTAGTAGGCGCCGTAACTTTCGACACAGCGGGCGGCCAGGAAACGCCGGCGACTGTGGATGGGGCCGAAGCGGCGGATGTCGAACGCCCACAGGTCCATGCCCGGGTCGCCTTCCGCGATCCATGCCGCCATCGTCCTGCCAGCGCCGCCGGCTGCCGCGATGCCAGCTGTGAAACCACAGGCGACATAGAAGTTGTCCAGCTCGGGTGCCAGGCCCATCACCGGCTCGCCGTCGGCTGAAACCGGAATCGGACCGTTGATCAGGGTCTTGATTCCCACCTTGCCCAGTGCCGGGATGCGTTCAGCGGCGCTGACCGCGATCTGCTCGAAGCGGTCGAAGTTGGATGCCAGTAACTCGCGGCCAAAGGCAGGTGGAATCCCGCCTTCGCCAAAGGTGACCGTGTCCGCCTCCCAACCACCCAGAGCGAAGCCCCCCACTTCGGGTTTGAGGTAGAAATTATGGTCGGGGTCGCGCAACGTCGGCAGATTTGCGGTTACCCCGGTGATCCGGTCGGTGACCACGTACTGGTGTTCCACGGCGCCGGCGGGAATGGCGACCCCTGCCAGCTCCCCGATTTCCCTGGCCCAGATGCCGGCGGCGTTGACGACGACTTCGGCTTGCACAGTGCCATGATCGGTGATCACGGCAGTTGCCCGCCGGTTTTTGATGGCGATTCCGGTAACGCGCACGCCCTCGTGAAAGCGGGCGCCACCGCTGCGGGCACCCTTAACCAGCGCCTGGGTCAGACTGCTGGGGTCGATGTGGCCGTCACTGGGGATCCACGCAGCCCCGACAACACCGTCCAGTGTGATCAGTGGAAACCGTTCCCGGGCTTCCTGCGGCGTCACCAGATGCAGTTCGAATCCGAAGCTGCGGGCCGTGGTCGCAGTACGCTTGATTTCCTGCCAGCGGCTTTCGGATGACGCCAGACGCAGGCTGCCGACGGGGTGCCAGTCGACCGCCTGGCCGGTCTCCGCCGCCAGCCGGTCGTACAGCTCGACACTGTGCTGCATGAGCCGGGTGAGATTGCGTCTGGAACGGAGTTGGCCGACCAGTCCGGCGGCGTGCCAGGTGGAACCGTGGGTGATGCCGTTCTTCTCCAGCACCATGACGTCGCGCTTGCCCAGTCGGGTCAGGTGGTAGGCGATGCTGGCGCCGATGGCACCGCCGCCGATGATGACGATTTCTGCGTGGGTGTTCATTTGATCGGCGGTTTCACTGGTTAGGGATGAGTGGTCAGTTTTAAGTTGTCAGTGATCAGTCGTCAGTTGTCAGCGATCAGTTATTGGTAAAGAAGCCTGCGTGTAAGGTTGCTTTCTGTCATGAATTCATCGACCCTTCATTAACAACTAACAACTAACAACTAACAACTAACAACTAACAACTAACAACTAACAACTAACAACTAACAACTAACTCTTCACCCTCTCCATCCCGGGGTCATAGAGCGGCTTCAGGTGCAACTCGCAGGGGACGCGCTCGGTCGCCACCTCCAGTTCGTAACGTCCGGCTTGCAGCCATTCCCGGGTGACGCCCGCCGGGTTACGCGTGTAGCCGTAGCCGATGTTGCGGTTTACCGTGTAGCCGAAGCCGGCACTGGTGAGCCAGCCGACCCGCTCCCCGTTGCGGTAGATGGTCTCGCGGCCCAGCAGTACCACATTGGGATCGGCAACGGTAAAGCAGACCAGACGTTTCGTGAGCGGTCGGGCACGTTGTTCCATCAGTGCCTCGCGGCCCAGGAAGGCGGTGTTCTTGGCGAATTTGACGGCCCAGCCCAGGCCCGCTTCCAGCGGCGTGTGATCCGGACCGAGATCCGACCCCCAGGCACGGTAGCCTTTCTCCAGTCGCAGGCTCTCGATGGCGCGGTAGCCCGCGTTGACGATGCCGTATGGTTCGCCGGCCTGCATCAGGGCGCCATAGACGGCCCCGGCGAATTCGGTGGGTACGTGGAGTTCGTAGCCGAGTTCGCCCACATAGGTGACCCGCAGGGCACGGATCGGTGCCCCGGCTAGCGGGATGATACGCAGAGTGGCGAATGGGAAGGCCGCATTGGACACGTCGGCATCGGTGGCCGCCGCGAGTACCGCGCGCGATTTTGGACCCATCAGCGACAGCACGGCGTAAGCGGACGTGACGTCGATCAGCGCGGCCGCCTGGTCACGACCGATATGGCGGCGTATCCAGTCGCTGTCATGGGTGGCGAAGCCGGTGCCGGTGACAATATAGAAGCGGTCTTCGGCCAGCCGCGATATCGTGAGGTCACACTCGACGCCACCACGGCTGTTAAGCATCTGGGTGTAGACGACACTGCCTGTCGGCCGGTCGATGTCGTTGGCGCAGATCCAGTCCAGCGCGGGTCCCGCGTCGCGGCCGACCAGCTCGAATTTGGCGAACGAGCTCTGGTCGAACAGCCCGACCCGTTCGCGGACGGCGCGATGTTCGGTGCCGACATGCCCGAACCAGTTCTGGCGCCCGAAGGAGTAGTGGTCGCACAGCCTCTACTCCGGCCGGCGCGAACCAGTTGGGCCGTTCCCACCCGAGCTTTTCGCCGAAGCAGGCCCCGCTGTTCCGCAGCCGCTCGTAGAGCGGCGAACGCCGCAGCGGCCGGCCGCTGGAATGCTCCTCGAACGGCCAGCTCATGGTGTAATGCTTGCCGTACAATTCCAGCGTCCGGGTGCGTACCCAGCCGCGATCGCGGTGATGTGGCCCGAACCGGCGGATGTCCACCGGCCACAAGTCGTAAGGCGGCTCGCCGCCGATGACCCACTCCGCCAGTGCTTTGCCGGCCCCGCCGGCCGAGGCGATGCCGAAGGCGTTGAAGCCGGCGGCGACAAAGTAGCCCGGCTGCTCCGGCGCTTCGCCGAGGATGAACAGGCCGTCCGGCGTGAAGCTTTCCGGACCGTTCAGTAACTGCTTGATGCCCGCTTTTTCCAGCGCCGGCACCCGCGGCAGGGCGAGTCGCATGAGCTGTTCGAAATGGTCCCAGTTCGAGTCGAGCAGATCGAAATGGAAACCCGCGGGGATTCCCTCCAGCGCCCACGGCAGTGGATCGGGTTCGTAACCGCCCATCACCAGACCGCCGACTTCCTCCTTGTAGTAGGTCAGCCGGTCGGGATCGCGCAGGGTCGGAAGATCGCGGGTGACACCGTCGATCGGCTCGGTGATCAGATACTGATGCTGAACCGAGACCAGCGGCACATTGACACCGGCCAGGCGGCCGAATTCACGCGCCCACTGTCCGCAGCAGTTGACCACTACTTCACAGGCGATGTCGCCCAGAGCGGTTTGCACTGCGGCAATTCTGCCGTCGCGAACGGTTACGCCGGTGACGGCACAGTCCTCGACGATCCGCGCGCCGTGCCGCCGGGCACCGCGCGCCAGAGCCTGGGTGATGTCCGATGGATTGGCCTGGCCGTCGGTCGGCAGGAAAGCCGCGCCGACCACGTCGGAAACGTCCATCAGTGGCCACAGATCCAGTGCTTCCCGCGGAGTTAACAGATGCATTTCCAGGCCGAAGCTGCGGGCCGTGGTCGCCTGCCGCTTGAGCTCGGTCATACGTTCGTCGGTACAGGCCAGTCGCAGGCCGCCGTTCATCTTCCAGCTGGTGGCCTGGCCAGTCTCCTCTTCCAGCGAGCGGTAGAGTTCCACGGACTGGCCCAGCAACTGGGTAATGCTGGCGGAACTGCGTAGCTGCCCCACCAGCCCGGCGGCGTGGAAGGTGCTGCCGCTGGTCAGCTTGGCACGTTCCAGCAGCAGCACATCCGTCCAGCCAAGCCGGGCCAGGTGATAGGCGGTGGCACAGCCCACTATGCCACCGCCGACGACAATCGCGCGTGCCTGGGTCGGCAACCGACTCATAGGGCAGTCGCCGTGCAAGGGCGGTTGCCGCGCGTCACTGATGTACTCATTCCGGCGGAATCTCGCGGAACGCGAATGCCACGTCGATGCCGCGCGCCTTCTGCGTCCATTTGGCGATCAGATACCAGACCACGGCGACCAGGAACACGGCGAGCACCACCGTATAGGCCAGTTGACTGGTGAGGCCGAGCACCGGATAGAGCATGAACATCATCACCATGCTGCCGCCCAATACGAAGCCGATCAGGCCGAGCACGGTGACCAGCGGCACGTTGCCGAGTCTTGTAGGCGGCGCCGGGTGAGGCTTGGTAAAGCTCGGGTGCCCGGTATGGCAACAACGCACCGGCCAGGCAGGTGACCACAAACACATAGCCGCAGGCGAAGGTGACGCCCAGGGTCAGCGCGGTCCACTGCCCCCAAAGGTTGTACACCAGAATCACCGGTATGCTCGCCAGGAAGTACACCAGATGCGCGTTGACGGGGGTGTGGTATTTCTCCGACACGCGGCTGACCCATTCCGGCAGCAGCCGGTCCAGCGACATCGCCACCATGACCCGCGTCATGCCGATATAGCAGTTGTTGACGATCTGGAACGAATTCAGGATGTAGCCAAGACCGATGATGATGACGATGAGCGGGCTTGCCGACAATGCCATGGCGACGATGTTGGGCCACAGATAGATGCCCTTGAAGGTGCCTTGGGCGAGTCCCGACCAGTAGCCGGCGCCTGCGACATACAGGAACTTGGTACCGATGGCGTGCTCGAAGGCAACCGCCAGAACCGCCAGCAGTATGCCGGTGGCGATCAGCGAGCCGATGATGATGATGACCTGACTGCGGAACGAACGCGCGTTCTTGATCTCGCCGTTCTGCTGTGCGCTGTAGGTGGCCCATTGCAGCGAGGTCCACGCAATCGGGCGCGATCAGCAGGGTGCTGAGCAGGCTAAAACTCGGATGCAGGTTGATCTTGGCCTTCTGGGCCGCATCGATGGCCGTTTGGTAGAAATCCGGCTTGCCGCCCGAGGCCACCACGAACGCGTTGATCTTGTGCATGAACAACTCGGGTGAGGCCCGGAACAACACCACCAGCATGACCACGAACGCCAGCAGCGTGCCGTACCACATGACGTACTGGAACCGGACATAGTTCTTGAAGCCGCTGACCAGCAGCAGCATGGCGGCGAGCGCGTTCAGTATGCTGATGATAACGATACCGGTGGCGCCCGTGCACCAGATCCCCAGCGCGGTCAGTCCGGCGCTGTGCAGGGTGGCGCCGAGGCCCAGGAACAGGGGGGCGAAGCCGAGATAGGCCAGCAGCCAGCCGGACAGCGCAACCCATTGCAGGATCCAGATGACATAACCTGACATCACTACCGAGAAGGCGACGCCGCCACCGAACACCCTGCTCTGGAAGACGTAGTCGCCGCCCGATCGGGGCAGTGCGGTGGACAGCCAGACGTAGGCGAAGGCGATCGGAATTTCGATCAGCATGGCCAGCAGGATGCCCCACACCAGCTGACCTCCGGGCAAAGCCCCTGGTGCCCACAAATAGGTCCAGGGGAAGATCAGGCCCATGGTCAGGATGTTGTAGACGAATGCCGAATACGGCGACATAACGCGCACCAGGCCGGAGGCGCGTCGGGTAAAGACTTCAGGCTTTGCTACGTCGGAGGTTGCCATCGCGTTCTCCCCGTTGATTGTTATACCAGCCGCGGTCAGCCAATACCGCACTGGCTGATTCGGCCCTCGCACTGCGGTTAATGGAGCCGTTCCTCTGGTGATTGCCGCCGGTTTAACCGGTGGTCAGTTGGTAACCCGCAACCTTGTCGCGCGCCAGGGTTATCAGACAGCCGCGCAGCACCCCTTCACCGTATTCGCTGCCCGGATTGGTGGAGACCGTGCGTCCCATGTGGATCACGCCCGGCGATTCGTGAATGTGGCCGTGCAGGCTCAACAACGGCTGATAGCGTTCAATGGCATCGCGCACCGCGCGGCTGCCAGCGCCGTACAGCACCACTTCGCCGGCCTTGGAAATCTGCTTGGGCGGATCGCTTTCCCAATCCAGCATGGGACAGGTATCCAGAGTCGAGTCGACCGGCGGTACGTGGATATTGAATATGCAGTGCGCCGGATCGTCCACCTGTACCGCCATCTCCTCGATCATCACGGCGAGCTGGTCGTCGCTGACCTCGCGCGGTGTGTGCCACGGTGTCGGATTGCTGTAACCGACACTGATCATGTTGTGGTGGTCATCGACCTGGACTACCTTGCCTTCACACAGGAACACCGAGTCGGTGCCGCCGCGGTCAAGCAGTTCCAGAACTTCGGTGTAGTCATCGTTGCCGCCCGTGACGTAGCACTTGATGCCGGTGCCGGCGAGGCGCTGCTCGGCCAGATCGATCCAGGATTCGAGCCTTTCCCGGGCAAGCTTATGGAACAGCTCCTCGACCCGCTCCGGGTCGGCCTGAATGTGCTGGAACTCCTCTGGCTCCATGATGCAGCTGTAATATCCCAGCGTACCGAGGCGTTCCCGTAGGCGCTCGAGATCACCCGCGCTTTCCAGGTACTCGGTCTTGCCCATCAGCCGCACCCGATAACGGCTGTTGCCCTCGTGGATGATCGGGATGGTGAGCTTGCCGACGATGTCGCCGCCCAGCACCAGCACGTCGGCCTGATAGAACTTGGCGGCGTTGAGAAACTTGCGGAAGGTTCGTTCCGAACCGTGCAGGTCGGTGCCAAAGAAAATCCGTGTGGTTTTACTTTGGTCCCTGGTACGGCGCTTGCCGAATCCAAACATGATTGTCCTCCGTCGGCTGGCAAGGGTTAGGGGCCGGAGCGAGCCAGCCGCAGGGGTGCATTGTCCGCCCGGGGGGTCCGGGCCAGGTGCACTTTGATGCCGTTAGTCTCAAGCGCCTCGCGGGCCGAGTCGGCGAAACCGTCATCTGTCACTACGGCTTGAATCTGATCGATTGACGCTACCTGGTAATTGGAGACCACTCCCCATTTACTGTGGTCTGCCAGTACGATCACCGGGCCGTGGGTTCGCTCGATCATGACCCGGGCGATGTCAGCCTCGGGTGCGGTAGGAGTGGTGCAACCGTGACGCAGGCTGATGCCGTCGACGCCAATGAACGCCTTGCTGGCATAGATCCGGTTGAGCATGCCGAGCGCATCAACACCCGCAACCGAGTCCGAGCGGTAGCGGAACGTGCCGCCCAGCAGTATGAGCTCGATATCCAGTCCGGCCTCGCGCGCTTCCTGGGTTGCGCGTACATTATTGGTGACCAGGGTCAGGTCGCGGACATCGCGCAGATGGCTCACCAGCTGGGTGGCCGTAGTGCCACTGTTGACAAAGATGATGTCGCCGTCTTCCACCAGACCTGCGGCACAGATGCCGATCCAGCGCTTTTCCTGGGGATGGGACTGGGCGCTGGAGGTGTATTCGGGTTCCTGGGCCAGGCGCTGATTGAATATGGCGCCGCCATGGGTACGCTCCAGCAGGCCGCGCGCGTCCAGTTCCTCCAGGTCCCGGCGCACGGTTGCCTCGGAAACCCGCAGCATTTCCGCCAGGCTGGTGTTCTGCACGACATGCTGCCGCGTGAGATGTTCCAGGATACGCTTGTGTCGTTGTGCTGGAATGAGTTTGCGGGTCATGCAGACGGCTCAGATGGTTAAAATGCGCAAATTCGATCAATATTTGTCGCGAGTATGGTCATTCGTGTTTAAATTTGCAAGATATCAAACTTGACAAATAGCGATCCGAAATGAAAAACGAATCTACGCCACCGTTGTCATCGGACCAGGGCACCCGTGCTGCCGCTGAAGCCCACCGCGTGGCCACAGCGCTGGCCGAAGCAGGTATTACGTTACGGCTGGTGGGGTCGCTGGCCGTCTTGCTGCGGTGCCCCGGACATGCCGAGCTCAGTGCTCAGGGGCGCGAGTACAAGGACATCGATTTCGCCGGCTACGCCCGCCACGCGGCCCAGGCCCGTGAGGTATTCGATAGTCTGGGCTACGCCGAGGATCGCGAGGTGTTTGTGGTGAGCGAAGGACGGCGGGCGATTTTCGAGAGTCGCAGCGACCCGCTGCACATCGACGTGTTCTACGAGGTACTGGATTTCTGCCACAAGATACCGCTGGCCGGGCGACTGGAAGCCGATTTGGTGAGTCTGCCGCTGGCTGAACTGCTGCTGAGCAAACTGCAGATCGTCCAGATCGGTGAGAAGGATCTGCTCGATAGCATCATTCTGCTGCTGGAACATGCGCTGGCTGACGCTGATGCTGACGCGATCAATGTCGGGCATGTGGCCGGATTATGCGCGGCCGACTGGGGCCTGTGGCGTACCGTGACCATGAATCTCGACAAGGTGCTGCAGCTCGCGGCGAGTGTGCCCCAGTTCGACGAACCACAACAGCGGCGTTTGGGGTCTCAGGTGGAAACGCTGCTGGCACGCATCGGAGCGGAACCAAAACCGCTGGCGTGGCGCCTGCGGGCCAGGGTCGGTGACCGGGTCAAGTGGTATCGGGATGTCGAGGAAGTGCGCTGACCCGGTGTGGTGTCAAGAGGTCTGAAATTCCTCCCAGGCCCGTTCGAATCGGGCCAGATTCTCCGCCGTGTAGGCCACGTAGTCGAACGCCAGTTGCGAATGCAGCTCGGAAACCATGCTCCACATCGTCTCGCGCAGCAGCGAAGCGCATTTCATCGCCGCGTAGCGATGCCATAACGCGGCGCTGGGAGGAGCGCCGAAGTAGCGCTCCAGAAGCGACACCTGCTGCGCGACCGACAGTTCGTTGTTTGATGCCAGACCGCCGAGGTCAAACAGCGGGCTGTTGAAGCCGGCGTAGTCCCAGTCCACCAGCCACAACCGGTCACCGTCGTCGATGAAATTCGCCGCCAGCAGATCGTTGTGGCCGAATACCAGGCGAACCGCGCCGACGGCTTCTTCCAGGGTTTCGGCCGCGCGCTGCAGCCGAGGCAGTTCGGGCACCATACGGCTGCCGCCCTCGCGCAGGGTGGCGGCATAGTCGCGCACCACCTGGAACACCCAGAACGCCGGCGCCGGACCACGGAAGTGGCGCGGGATGTCGCGGTGGCAGCGGCCGACCAGCTCGAGCGCGCGTTCCAGCAGCGGCGGCTGCTGCAGGTCAGCGGGCGTGAGCGTGCGTCCGTCGATGAACTGCAGCACCAATACCCCCGGTTCGCTGTAGACCACCGCTGGTGAGACGCCGGCGGCGTGGGCTGCCCGGCTGGCAGCGAGTTCATTGCGGCGCAGGATGCCATGCACCGGTATGTCGTCGCCGATGCGCACGAAATAACGTGTGCCGGCGTCAGTCACCCTGAAATTCGCATTGGTGATGCCGCCCGAGAGTGGCTGCGGATCGACCGGACCCGTCCAGCACACCAAGCGGCTTATCCGGTCGGCGGTATCTGCCTGCATCGGTCACCGATCGTGTTCTGTTGTTGAAGGTCGGATGATAGTCCGATGATCTGGCGCTGTCAGCATGGTCGACAGACGGGGTGATATACTCCACCACCCTGTTTATGTTGCGAAGTCGCCCGTGCGGCTTGCAATCCCACGTGATCGATCGAGGAGTCTGTTTATGAAACTGTTGCGTTACGGCCCGACCGGTGCCGAGAAACCCGGCTTGCTGGCCGCAGATGGCAGCATTCGTGACCTCTCCGCGCACATCGGCGATATCGACGGCGCTGTGCTGGGAGCCGCCAAACTGGCGGAACTGGCGGCGCTGGATCCGACGAGTCTGCCGCAGGTCAGTGGTTCGCCCCGGCTGGGTACGCCGGTGGCCCACATCGGCAAGCTGGTCGCCATCGGCCTGAATTACACCGACCATGCCGAGGAAACCGGCAACCCGATTCCCGACGAGCCGGTGGTGTTCATGAAGGCGACCAGCTGCATCGTCGGCCCCAACGACGACGTTGTGCTGCCGCGCGGCAGCGTCAAGTCGGACTGGGAGGTGGAACTGGGCATCGTCATCGGCCGCGAAACCAGGTACGTCGGTGAGGACGAAGCGCTGGATTATGTTGCCGGCTACTGCGTGGTCAATGACGTTTCCGAGCGCGAGTATCAGACCGAGCGCGGTGGTACCTGGGACAAGGGCAAGGGCTGCGATACCTTCGGCCCGATCGGTCCCTGGATGGTCACCAAAGACGAAGTGCCCGATCCCCAGCGACTGGGCCTGTGGCTGGATGTCAACGGCGAGCGGCGCCAGACCGGCACCACCGAACGGATGATTTTCACTGTCAGAACCCTGGTCAGCTATCTCAGCCGCTTCATGAGCCTGCAACCGGGTGATGTCATCACCACTGGCACACCGCCGGGTGTGGGCATGGGCATGAAACCGCCGGTGTATCTGCAAGCCGGTGACGTCATGCGGCTGGGTATCGACGGCTTCGGTGAGCAGCAGCAGAAGGTGGTGGCTGACCCGGCTGACCGCTGAGTCCTTTTCGGGCCACTTCAAACCACGGAGGCATTGATGTACGACGTCTACTTCTGGACGACGCCCAATGGGTACAAAATCCTCCTGTTCATGGAAGAGGCAGGCCTCGACTACACCATCAGGCCGATCCATATCGGCCGCGGCGAGCAGTTCCAGCCTGAGTTCCTGCGGATCTCGCCCAACAATCGGATTCCGGCGCTGGTTGACCACGCGCCGGCTGACGGCGGCGAACCACTGTCGGTGTTCGAATCGGGTGCCATCCTGCTCTATCTGGCCGACAAGACCCGTCGCTTCATTCCGCAGGATCTGCGGGGTCGCACCAGGCCCTGGAATGGTTGTTCTGGCAGATGGGCGGACTTGGTCCGATGGCTGGGCAGAATCATCATTTTTTTACCTATGCGCCCGAGAAAATTCCCTACGCCATCGACCGTTACGTCAACGAAACGGCACGGTTGTACGCGGTGCTGGACAAGCACCTGGCTGACCGGGAATATATTGCCGGGAGCTACAGCATTGCCGATATGGCCTGCTATCCGTGGACCGTTTCCCATGAGCGCCAAGGCCAGAACCTGAATGACTTCCCGAACCTTAAAGGGTGGTTCGAGCGGATCCAGGCACGGCCGGCCACGATTGCCGCCTATGCCAAGGGCAAGGCAGCCAATCCGGACAATGCCACGGTCGACGAGGATTCCAGGAAGTTCCTGTTCGGTCAGGGCCGGCACACCGTAGGTGCTACGGGCTGATCGATCTGTAACGCGCGCGGCCGGGTCGGGCGCTGGCAACCGCGTGCCCGGCCGGGCCGCGACAGCTAGCCGCAGGCCGGCCGCGAATCCGGATCGTTCTGCCGGGGCCGCTGCATGCGCTACTGGGTCTATGGGCTGACGCTGCTCCTGACGTTGCTGGGCCTGCTGCTGGGTGCCGCCGTCCGCGCCGGATTATCTACTGGCTGCTGCTGACGGCTCCGCTGGCGCTGCTGGGCGGCTGGGATCTGCTGCAGCGGCGCCATAATCTGCTGCGCAACTACCCGTTGCTGGGCCACCTGCGTTGGCTGATCGAAAGCGTCCGCCCGCAGATCCACCAGTATCTGGTGGAGAGCGACCTGGACGGCCGCCCGTTCGACCGCAACCAGCGCGCACTGGTTTATCAGCGCGCCAAAAACGTCACCGACGCGCATCCGTTCGGCACCGAACTGGATGTCTATGGTGACGGCTATGAATGGCTTAACCACTCCATTGCGCCACGTCCGCGGGTCGAGGAGCCGTACCGGGTCGTCATCGGTGGGCCGCAGTGCAGCAGGCCCTATTCCGGGTCGGTATTCAATATCTCGGCGATGAGCTTCGGGGCCCTCAGCGGCAACGCCTTGCTGGCGCTGAACCGGGGGGCGAAGCTGGGCAATTTTGCCCATGACACTGGCGAGGGCGGGATCAGCCCTTACCATCGCGAATCCGGCGGTGACTTGATCTGGGAGATCGGCAGCGGTTACTTCGGTTGCCGCGATCAGGCCGGCCGCTTCGATCCGGCGTTGTTTGCCGGGCAGGCGGTGCAGGATCAGGTGCGGATGATCGAGATCAAGCTCTCGCAGGGGGCCAAGCCCGGTCACGGCGGCATGCTGCCCGGGGCCAAGGTCACCGCCGAGATTGCCGATACCCGCAAGGTGCCGGCAGGCAGGGACTGCATCTCGCCGTCTTACCACAGTGTCTTCAGCACACCGCTGGAACTGGTAGCCTTCATTGCCCGGCTGCGTCAGCTCAGTGGCGGCAAGCCGGTGGGTTTCAAGCTCTGCATCGGTCATCCTTGGGAGTTCCTGGCGATCTGCAAGGCCATGATCGAGAGCGGTATCTGGCCCGATTTCATCGTAGTCGACGGCGCCGAGGGCGGTACCGGGGCAGCGCCTCTGGAGTTTTCGGACCACCTCGGCATGCCGTTGCGCGAAGGCTTGCTGTTCGTGCACAACGCGCTGGTGGGCGTGGATCTGCGCCATCACATCCGGATCGGTGCCAGCGGCAAGCTGATCAGTGGGTTCCGGCTGGCTGCAACCATGGCACTGGGCGCGGACTGGTGCAATGCCGCGCGCGGCTTCATGTTCGCGCTCGGCTGCGTGCAGTCGCAGCGCTGTCACACCGACCGCTGCCCGACCGGTGTGGCGACCCAGGATCCGCGCCGGGCGCGGGCCCTGGACGTGCCGGACAAGGCCCAGCGGGTCTATCAGTTCCACCGCCACACCATCGGCAGTCTCTCCGAGGTCGTCGCCGCCGCGGGGCTGGACCATCCCAGCCAGCTCCAGCCGCAGCACATCTGCCGGCGGGTGGGCGACAATGCCTACCGGACCTGCGACCGCATCTACCGCTTCCTGGCTCCGGGCGAACTGCTCGAAGGGACCCGCGACCCGAGCTTCCGCCGGGCCTGGGAGCTGGCGCGCCCGGACCGTTTTCAGGCGGGTTGAACGGTTCATATCCGGCTTGCCAGGGGGGCATTCGAACCATTGGTATGATGGTCTGGTCACGGTTTTTCCGGCCATTCTATCGAATTAAGGATCTCCCTATGGATATGCCCCGATTGTTGCCCACCCGTGCTTCCGGTGAATCGTTCGCCGGGGTCACTTATCACCTCGATGGCGAGCTGGTTCCGGTGCTGACCATCGATCTCGGCGAGCGCAGCGTGTTCTTCGAGCATCACGTGCTGCTGTGGAAGCACCCTACCATTCGGATCGGAGTGCGACCGATGAAAGGTGCACTCAAGCGCATGGTGGCCGGGATGCAGATCTTTATCACTGAAGCCCATGGGCCAGGGCACATCGCTTTCAGCCGCGATGGTGCTGGCCACATCGTTCCGATCCATCTGCAGGCAGGTGAGGGATTACACGTGCGCGAACATCAATTTCTCGCCGCGACCGGTAATGTGGACTACACGTTCGAGCGGGTGCGCGGGGTCAGCAACATGCTGTTCGGCGGGACCGGGTTTTTCATCGATCAGTTCAGTGCCGCGGGGAGCGATGGCATCCTGTGGTTGCACGGCTACGGCAACGTGTTTGAGAAGACCCTGGCAGCCGGAGAGTCGATCGACATCGAGCCCGGTGGCTGGCTCTACAAGACGCCGGAAGCTCTCATGGAAACCCGGGTTGACCGGCTCGCTGATGCT
>CAVQMB010000017.1:0-62500 GCA_963713445.1 uncultured Gammaproteobacteria bacterium
CACCGGTTTCCGGTCATGCGGCGCCCTGTCCTGAGCCGGGTACGACAAACCCTCCAAGACCAGCGTTCATGGGCCGTCCGGGAGGGAGGGAGTGGTGCTGAAAGTCGGCTACAAGTGGCAAAGGTAGGCCCCACATCACTGGATAGTCAAGCAAGTAAACAGCCCGGGAATCGCCCGACCAGCCTACCGAACAGTTGCCGAAATCGCCTGTGTCACATGCCTTTTCCGCCCTCTCCCGGGCCGGACTGCGCCCTCGGGAAGAGGGGGTCGCCCTTGCGCACCGGCCGCCCGGCCACGGACACCGAGACGGCGTCGTCGAGGGTGGGGACGCCGTCCAATCCCAGGCGTTCGGCCAGGTCGGCCATCTTCTCCGGAGCCACGGGCTGGAAGAGCGCGCACAGAGCCACGAGGACCCGCGCGAGCGTGGTCAGGGTCTCGTCCAGGGGAGCCGGGTCCGACTCCTTCGCCTGAGTCCACGGCTGGCGGTCCTATCGGGTTGGCGCTCGGCGGCACTTATCTGTACTTGAGACGTGAATATTGAAATAAAATTGCGATAAATCATGTCGTTGTATGGCGCTATCGCGGCCAAAATCGAAAAGGGTTACTGCTGAGGTTCCTCGACTGTCATCTTGCTCATCGCTTCCCGGATTTCTGACAAGCGCCAGTAAGACGGTGACGGGTAGGGTATAAGAAAAATAAGCGGCCTTTTTCCCCAGGTCCAGCAGCAGCGTACCGTCAACGGCCCGCCACGTCACCGTCCGATCATCCTGAGTGCGCCCCGAATTCCGCGTATATCGTCTGAGAACCTGTCCGTGTTTTCTCCATTTACCCCCCCCTTCCCAACCTCCCGGCAAGCTGGGACCCTGCCGGGGCTCACGGCACAGCCACAGGCACTGCAGGTTTCGATATCGATGTGGAAACAACCGCTGTTTTGCCAACGGCGCCATTCGCACCCACGATAATTACTTTCATATTGATTTACACCTTGTCAGTTTCAACTATTGATGCTCTCGCCTTGATGAGTAAAAAATGCAGCCAAACGATCGCCTGGAGCTCAAGCCAATGAAGCAAGATTCCCTGCATGAAGAATACGCTAACAACGGTTACTGCTTTCCGCTGAATATCTTTTCCACCACCGAGGCCGACGACTATGCGCGGCGGATTACTGATCTGGCTGCAAGCGATATCGCCGCTTCACTGGGCTATCGCGGTCAAATAAACCAGCTGCATGTTATCTACCCGTTTGTAAACCAGATGATTCGTAACCCTGCCCTGCTTGACGCGGTCGAATCTATCCTCGGACGCAACCTGATGGTCTGGGGCGTCAGTATTTTCATGAAACCGCCGCAATCCGAGGGATTCATATCCTGGCATCAGGACCTGACCTACTGGGGCCTGAACAACGATCAGGAAGTCGCCGCCTGGATTGCGCTCAGCCCCGTCACCTGGGCTAATGGCTGCATGCGCTTTATACCCAGGTCTCACAAGCTCGGACAAATTGAACATCGCGATACGGTGAACGATTCGAATATTCTGACCCGGGGGCAGCACGCTGACATCGATATCGACGAAAGCCAGGCGATCGACGTCGAACTCGAACCCGGGCAGGCCTCGCTGCACCATGGTCACCTGCTGCACTGTTCCGGAGCGAACCGGACAGACCAGCCTCGCATCGGTATGGTGGTTAACTATATTTCCACCTCGGTCAGCCAGTCGGTAGCCAGCACCGATTACGCGATGCTGGTACGTGGGGTCGACGAATATAATCACTTCGAACACCTACCGGAACCGCAAGCCGAATTCGATGCGGCAGGCCTGGGCTGGCACCGGAAAATGTTAGCGGCTCATCAGGAGGCGCTTTACGACGGTGCAGCCAACACGGAATCAGCACCCAGGCTCGACTGAGCGCCGTGCCGACGCCAGGTAATGGAATTGCTCAGTGAGCAAATTGAATTCTGAAGCTTTTTTTGTTTCGAGCGGCGCTGCTTAAGCGCGACCGCCGCCATCCAGCACGAGTGGGTACCCAGTGATGAATTTCGCCGAATCACTGCAGGCATACAAAACCATATCGGCAACTTCCTGCGCGCTGCAGACCCGTTGCAGAGGGACGCCCTCGGCGGATTCCTGCAGCCCGGTTTCCAGTTCCAGGCCCCGGTCCCGAAACTCACCGCGCAGCATCGGGGTATCAACATCACCCGGACATATGGGTACGATACGGACACCATCATGCGCATAATCGAGGGCCATCGCACGGGTCATCTGCAGCACCGCACCCTTACTGGCGCAGTAAGCGGTCAAATGATAGCTGCCGCTTAAAGCTGCATCCGAGGCAATGTTGATGATCGTGCCCCGGCTGGATTTTAAATGTGGCAGTGCGGCCCGGCAGATAAAAAACATGCCATTGACGTTGACATTCATCGTCTGTAACCACTGTTCGTCGGTAGTCTCTTCGGCCGTTGCGTGGTAAATGATCCCGGCACTGTTGACGACTATATCGAGCCCACCCAGTATCCCTACGGCTTCGGTGACGATAAGATCGCAGGCTTTGCGAACGCTGATATCACCAGCGACAAAGGCCATACTGCCGGTTGATTTCCGGCAGCGATTGAGGATTTCACGAGCCCGCTGCCGGTTACGACCGGTAATCACAACCCGGGCACCCGCAGTGGCGAAGGCAAGCGCGGTCGCCTCACCCATGCCCGAGGTGCCGCCGGTGATTAAAACCCGCTTGCCACTGAAATCAAACTGAATGGAGGCAGTCATCTGCTACTGGCCAGTCCGCAATCCGGTAATTGCCTTGACCTCGAGAAATTCGGTGAGCCCCCACTTGCCTTTTTCGCGACCGTTACCGGATTGCTTGTAGCCGCCAAAAGGGGTATCGGTCGTGCCAGCCACGTAGTTGATCGCAACCTGTCCGGTGGGGTATAAGAAGAATAAGCGGCCTTTTTGCCCAGGTCCAGCAGCAGCGTACCGTCAACGGCCCGCCACGTCCGAGCTTCTTACGTTCATCGGCTCTGGCCACCACCCCGGCATGCAGCGTAAACACCTTGCGCCCTGCTTGTGGCGCGATGGCGATGCGGTAGCTGATAGAAGACCCCAGCAGTTGATTCAGGGGGCGTCGTCCCCCGTATCCCCGGCGAGGTAGCTGTTCTCGGCATCCCGTTCCAGTAGGCCCTGCCGCTCCAGAAAGCGGCCGACCCGGTGGGCGATGGTGTGTGCGAGTTGGGTGAGTTCCTGGCCAGTCGGTGCTTTAACCCAGCGAAACCGGGTTGACCCGTCGGGGCGTGCGACGTACCCGCCATCCAGAAACAGCATGTGGAAATGGAGCCCCTTGCTGCGTGCCGCTCGATACGTTCTTAGTAGGCAGCGCTCATGTGGGGAGTATAGGGCAGCTGACCCGATAGGTCGTGTCGCATCGCTGCGGTGTAATGGCGTTGCCAAAGCGGCGATCCAGGCCGATTTCTGCAAGCTGCTCGCGATTCAGAAGTTTAGCGACGACACCGACGACAGGGGCAATCGACAGCGCCTACACGCAACACCGAGGACGCGTCGTGCGTCGTCAGGAGGACGCACCGCTGGTCAGTGATGTGCTCTATCAGTCCAAGGACCTTGCTACGACGACCGTCGCGGGCGAGAGTGCCGCCGGACTCTGGGCGGTGGCCAGCCCGTCTCCACATCGGGCGAGTCACGCCGTCCTTGATGCCCTACGCCACGCCGAGCGTGATATGCCGCTTGCGGCCGTGCCGGGTGTACCAGCTTTTCCACGGAATCCTGCCGGATGGGTACACGCGGACCGCAAAGCCGGTGCCGGATTTTTCCCGGAGGTCGTAGGTGCGGCTGCGCACCGGCAACGCCCGGATATAGGTGTCGGTGAAGCGCATAGAGGAACCTTCTGCTGAGAGTAGCCCAGAGGTTCCTAGCCAGGTTCCTCAAACGGGCGTGGTTTTTTGAAGCATTCTGGTTCTTCCTGATCTAATGCGGAAGCAGGATTGGCGTCAAGGCGGGATTCTGCGGATCTATCTGGAGCGGCCCGAAGCAGGCGTTTTAATTCGTACTTGAGACGTGCGCGGCACCTATCGGCCGTAGCCGGGAACTCCGGTGAACCGGGTAAGGCGTTGGTTGCCTCGGGTGTCATGGGTCTGTTACTGATATCGCTGTTGACAGCGGATGTATTCAGCCTGCCGCTTCTGATGGCGGTCGCGCTGATGCTGCTGCTGATTGTTGTCTGCGGTTGGTTGGATTCGCGACTCGACTGGTCTGCACCGTGGTGCCCCGCAAGCCTTGATCGAGTAGCACAGTCGCGCACCGATTCACCCAGGCGTATTTTCATATCCCGAAGCAATTGCCCGCTGCGCAGCGGAGGATTCCATGATTGATTCAACGCCCATCGTGCTGGTACCGGGACTGCTGACATCGCCGCGGTTGTACGTCGAGCAGCTGCCCGCGCTGTGGCGGTTCGGGCCGGTGACCATCGCCGACAACACTCGCGACGACTCGATGCCGGCGATCGCGCAACGCCTGCTGGCGGCGGCGCCGCCCCGGTTTGCCCTGGCGGGCCTGTCGATGGGCGGTTACATCGCTTTCGAGGTGATGCGCCGGGCGCCGGAGCGGGTCGCCAGGCTGGCACTGCTGGATACCGCCGCCCGGGCGGATACGCCGGAACAAAGCCAACGCCGCGGGGAGCAGATGGCGCTGGCCCGGAGTGGCCGGCTGGCGGAAGTCGTGGAGCAGCAGTTGCCGGCGCTTCTGAATCGGGCCCATCGCGGCGACGAGCGGTTGACACGCATCGTCTGGCAGATGGCAGAGGAGGCCGGTGCCGAGGCTTTCGTGCGCCAGCAGACCGCGATCATCGGCCGGCCCGACTCGCGGCCGGATCTGGCCGCGATCCGCTGTCCCACGCTGGTGCTGGTGGGCGAGGACGACGAACTCACGCCTCCTGACCGTTCCGCTGAGATTGCCGACGGTATTCCGGGCGCTACGCTTGTGAATATCCCGGGCGCTGGTCATCTCTCGACGCTCGAACGTCCGATCGAAGTCACCCAGGCGTTGGTCGAGTGGCTCCAGGAGTGACCGCGCCGCGCTAGGCGCTGGCCTCATCGAGCCGGCGCAGCGCCGGTTCCGTAAGGGTGAGACGGGCGGCGCCCAGGGTGTCGTCGAGCTGACGCAGGCTGGTGGCACTGACGATGGGTGCGGTGACACCCGGTTGCGCGATCAGCCAGGCTAGTGCCACTTGCGCGGCCGTTGCCGACAGCTCCCGGGCTACTGCGTCCAGGGCATCGAGAATTCTCAGCCCGCGTGCGTCGAGGTAGTCCTTGACCATGGCGGACCGGCGCTGGCCTTCCAGGTCTTGTTGCGACCGGTATTTACCGGTCAGAAAGCCGCTCGCCAGGCTGAAGTAGCAGACCACTCCGAGTTCGTTCTCCTGTGCCACGCGGGCCAGTTCGTCCTCGAAGTCGCGGCGGTCGTAGAGATTGTAGAGCGGCTGCAGCAACTCGTAGCGTGGCAGCTTGTGGTCCGCCGAGACCGCCAGTGCCGCCTCCACCCGGTGGGCGCCGTAGTTCGAGGCGCCGATGGCGCGCACTTTGCCGCCATTGATCAGGCGTGCGAAGGCTTCCAGTGTTTCCTCCAGCGGCACGCTGGTATCGTCCTCATGGGCGAAGTAAACATCAAGGTACTCGGTCTGGAGGCGGCGCAGCGAATCCTCCACGGCTGACTGGATGTTAGCCGCCGAAAGCCCACGGTGCGGTGCCCATTTGGCGACCTTGCTCATGATCACAACGTCGTCCCGCCGGCCACGCCGGGCAAGCCATTCGCCAATGATGGTTTCGGATTCGCCGCCGCTGTTGCCGGGCACCCAGGACGGATACGTGTCTGCGGTATCGATTGCGTTGAAACCCTGATCGACGAAACGATCCAGCAGTGCGAACGAGGTTGGCTGGTCCGCGGTCCAGCCGAATACGTTGCCGCCGAATACGATCGGGGCGATGGCGATGCCTGAGCGTCCGAGTGCGCGCTTAATCATAAGTGTGACCTCAAAGGTTGTTGGGGGCCCAAAGATCTGTCCGATTGAATCGGGCTTGGCCGGCCGGCATTTTACGGCAGGTCAGCGAGGGGATAACTCACATCGTCAGACGCGCGTCGATCGAAATATGTTTCAGGCGGTCGCCGCTGCGGCTGCGTCGCACTCAGGAATCTGAGCCGGGATGGCAGCCGGGCGGGCGTGGAGTCCGATCACGGCAGCCTGGAAAACCCGCGCACGCGCCAGGGTGTGCTGCCGGACTGCGAGGTGGCCGACGTCGGCAAGGCCACCATGCGGACGCGCATGGTCAATTCGGCCGAGCAAATCGCCAGCCGCTTTCTCCATGCGGAGCGTACGGATACCTGGGCCTGGTCCCAGTCCGGCATCAATACCGACAGCGCCCGGGAGCGTTACCAGGCCTCGATCAGGCGGGCTTTTTTCAGCCGCCGTGGCGCTATACTGACGGCCTAGCTGCCACGCCACACTGGTGATGCAGCCATTGGATATTGCTGATTCGATCGCTATGACGCTAGCCGGTTTCCATCCCGCCATCCGTTCCTGGTTTGACGGTGCGCTTGGTGCACCGACTGCGGTGCAAGCGCGCGCCTGGCCCGCGATCCGGGCGGGTGGTCATGCCCTGATTGCGGCACCTACCGGCTCCGGCAAGACCCTGGCAGCGTTTCTGGCCGAGCTGGATGAACTGGTGCGGGCGGGACTGGACGGCCGACTGCGCGATGAGACGTCGGTGCTCTACGTGTCGCCGCTACGTGCGCTGTCGAACGACATTCAGCGCAACCTGCAGGTGCCGCTCGCCGGCATCAATGCAGCGCTGCAGCAACGCGGATCGCCGGAAGTGGAGATCCGCGCCTGGGTGCGCACCGGCGATACTCCGCCCGGCGAACGCGAGCGCATGCGCCGGCGGCCGCCGCATATCGTCGTCACCACCCCTGAATCGCTCTACATTCTGCTGACCTCGGAGTCGGGCCGGCGCATGCTGGCCACGGTGCGCACGGTGATTGTCGACGAGATCCACGCCGTGGCCGGTAGCAAGCGCGGCTCGCATCTGGCGCTGTCACTGGAACGGCTGTCGGCTCTGACGCCGCGGCCGCCGCAGCGCATCGGCTTATCGGCCACCCAGAAGCCGATCGAGACGGTCGCCGCCTTCCTCAGTGGAGCCGCTTCCGATTGCACGATTATCGACACCGGCCACCTGCGGGAGCGCGATCTGGCCATCGAGGTGACCGGTACGCCGCTGACCGCAGTCATGGCCAACGAGGTCTGGGACGAGGTCTACGACCGCCTGGCCGAGCTGATCGGAGTCCACCGCACCACGCTGATCTTCGTCAATACCCGGCGGTTGTGCGAACGCGCCGCCCGCCAGCTGGCCGATCGGCTGGGCGAGGAGGCGGTGACCTCGCACCATGGCAGCCTGGCGCGCGAACATCGCCTCGACGCCGAGCAGCGCCTCAAGCAGGGCGGGCTGCGGGCGCTGGTGGCTACCGCTTCATTGGAGTTGGGGATCGATATCGGTGACGTCGACCTGGTCTGCCAGCTGGGCTCGCCCCGCACCATTGGCGCATTCCTGCAGCGGGTCGGACGTTCCGGTCACGGCATCGACCGGGTGCCCAAAGGGCGGCTGTTCCCGCTGACCCGCGACGAGCTGGTGGAATGCACGGCCTTGCTGGGGGCTGTGGATGACGGCGAGTTGGACCGGGTCCGCATTCCGGAGGCACCGCTGGATGTTCTGGCTCAGCAGATCGTGGCCGAGTTGGCCGGTCGCGGTGAGTGCGCCGAGGAGTCGCTTTGTCGGCTGGTGACCAACGCCTGGCCGTATCGGACGCTGGGGCGTGAGACGTTCATGCAGGTGGTACGGATGCTGGCCGAGGGCTACACCAGTCGCTGGGGCCGGCGCGGCGCCTGGCTGCACCGGGATGCGGTCAACGGCGTCCTGCGGCCACGCCGGGGCGCGCGCCTGGCGGCGATGATCAACGGTGGCGCCATTCCCGATCAATTTGACTACGACGTGGTGCTGCAGCCGGAAGGGTTGCGGATCGGTTCGGTGAACGAGGACTTCGCGTTCGAGAGCATGCCGGGCGACGTGTTCCAGTTGGGCAACGCGTCCTACCGCATCCTCAAGGTCGAGTCCGGCCGGGTGTTCGTGGAGGACGCCCGCGGTGCGCCGCCCAGCATTCCGTTCTGGTTTGGTGAGGCGCCGGCGCGCAGTGACGAACTCTCGGCACGGGTGTCGGCGCTGCGGGCGGCGGTTGCCCAGCAGCTGGAGGCGGGCGGGGTGGCCGCGGCCCGGGACTGGCTGGTGGCCAAATTTGGTTCGTCGTGGGCGGCTGCCGAGCAACTGGCGACCTATCTGGCCGTGGCCCGGGCCGCGCTTGGGGTGTTACCCACCCAGGCTCAGCTAGTGATCGAGCGCTTCTTCGATGAGGCGGGTGATACCCATCTGGTGCTGCACGCGCCGTTCGGCTCACGCGTCAACCGGGCCTGGGGGCTGGCGTTGCGCAAGCGCTTCTGCCGCAAGTTCAACTTCGAGCTGCAAGCGGCAGCGCTGGAGGACACTATCGTGCTGTCGCTGGGGCCTACCCACAGCTTTCCGCTGGACGAGGTGGTGCGTTACCTACGCAGCGCCAGCGTGCGCGAGGTGTTGATCCAGGCCCTGCTGGACGCGCCGATGTTCGCCACCCGCTGGCGCTGGAACGTGTCGATCGCACTGGCCGTTCAGCGCAGCCGCAACGGCAAGCGGCGGCCGGCCCAGTTGCAGCGCCAGGATGCCGAGGACATGCTCGCGGTGGTATTCCCGGACCAGCTTGCCTGCGCCGAGAACCTGACCGGTGCGCGCGAGATCCCGGAGCATCCCCTGGTCAGCCAGACCCTGCACGACTGCCTCACTGACACCATGGACGTGGCTGGGTTGGAGCGGGTGCTGCAGCGACTGGAGAGCGCTGAACTGGCCGTCACCACCTACGATCTGAGCGCGCCGTCGCCGCTTGCCGAGGAGGTCATCAATGCCCGGCCGTACGCGTTCCTGGACGCCGGCGCCCAGGAGGAGCGCCGCACCCTGAGCATCAACTCAGGCGGCGCGCTCGATCTGGCCGAAGCCGCGGCGCTGGCGCAGCCGGATCCGGAGGCGATCGCGCGGGTCCGGGCCGAAGCCTGGCCCGATCCGCGCGACGCCGATGAGCTCCACGACGGATTGGTGGTGCTGGGGTTCCTGACCGAGCAGGAAGGTCGGCTGGGCCCGCTCAGCGGCTCGGAGACGCCGGCGGACTGGCGGCCATGGTTCGATCAGCTCGCCGCCCAGCAGCGGGCCACGGCGGTTACGTTGGCAGGCGGAACGACGCTGTGGGTGGCCGCCGAACGGTTGGCCGAGTTGGCCTGCGTGTACCCAAAGGCCCGGTTGCGGCCCGCGATCGCAGCGGTCGGCGGGGAGGCGGCAGCGGCGGACAGCGACACCGCGATCACGGAGCTGCTGCGTTCGCGCCTGGAAGGCCTGGGGCCGGTCACCGCGGCCGAGCTCGCCGCGCCGCTGGAGCTGCCCGTCACGGCCGTGGTCCAGGCGCTGGCGCGGTTGGAGGGTGAGGGCTTCGTGCTGCGCGGGTGCTTCACCAGTGACACCGCTGAGCAGTGGTGCGAGCGTCGGCTACTGGCCCGCATCCAGCGTTATTCCGTGCGTCGTCTGCGGGCCGAGATCGAACCGGTGAGCCCGCAGGACTTCCTGCGCTTTCTGCTCGACTGGCACGGTTTGACCGACCGTGCTGAGGGGTTGGAGGCGCTTGCCGATACGTTGCAACGACTGGAAGGGTTTGCGATTCCCGCCGGGGCTTGGGAAAGCGAGGTCCTACCGGTGCGGGTGGCCGGCTATGCGCCTCAGCATCTGGACCAGTTGCTGGCGACCGGACGCTTCACCTGGCTGCGCTTGACGCCGCCACGGGGCGATGGCGGCGAGGGGCAGCGCCGCGCGGGTCCGGTCCGTCAGACCCCGCTCGCTATCATGGCAAGGGCCGAGCTCTCGCACTGGCGCGAGGTCAGTCCCCCGGCCGACCCGGCCGGGATTAACCTCTCCGGCGGGGCCCGCCGGGTGCTTGAGGCGTTGCAGGCCGGCGGCGCATCGTTTTTCAGTGACCTGGTCGGGGCCACCCGGATGCTGCGGACCCAGGTGGAGGAGGGGTTGGCCGAACTGGTGGCCTGCGGGCTGGCGACATCCGATACCTTCAACGGCTTGCGGGCGCTGGTGGCGCCGGCCCACAAGCGACCCGGATTCGCGCCCCGCGGGCGCCGCCGGCGTGACACCGCACCGTCGTTGGATATGGCCGGCCGCTGGGTCAGTCTGGCGGCGACAATGCAAGAGTCAACCCCGATCGATACGGCAGCGCGTCAGTTGAAGACCGATTTCGCGACCCTGGAGCATATCGCCAGAGTACTGCTGCGCCGTTATGGCGTGGTGTTTCGCAAGGTGCTGACCCGCGAGCAGGCGATCCCGCCCTGGCGCGAACTGCTGTATGTGTTCCGTCGCCTGGAGGCCCGCGGCGAGATTCGGGGCGGGCGTTTCGTGCAGCAGTTCTCCGGCGAGCAGTTCGCTCATCCGGAGGCAGTCGGGGCGCTCAAGGCGCTGCGCCGGCGTGAGCTTGATGGCGCGCTGGTGACGGTTTCGGCGGCCGATCCGCTCAATCTGGTGGGCGTGCTGACCCCAGGCGCCCGTATTCCCGCGACCGCAGGCAACCGGGTGCTCTACCGCGACGGTGTGCCTGAGGCCCTGCTGGTCAATCGGCAGGTGCGGTTTCTGGCCGAGCTTAGCCCGGAGGGTCAGTGGCGGGTACAGGAGCGGCTGCGGCGGTTGCAGCCAACGGCGGGCAGGGCTGCATCGAATCGTCCGGCGGCCGGCCAACGCTGATGTCTTTACCGCATCAATCGAGCTCATTCAGATAGCAGTGGTGCTCGGTGTTGCAGTGGCTTATGCGCCACTCCACCGGGCGCTTTTCGATGTTGAGCGCGATCCGGTCAATCTCCAGCAGCGGCGAACCCGGGGCGACACCCAGTAAGCGAGCTTCGTCGTTGCCGGCGGCGACTGCGCGCAGCCTCTCGTTAGCATGCACCACGATTACGTCATAACGGGTTTCGTACATCTCGTACAAGGTGTTGGGGATCTCCCCCGGCAGACAGCGCTGCAGGCCGGGGAACAGGGCGCTAGGGACGATGATCTGTTCGCTGATGACCGGCCGGCCGTTGAGACGGCGTATCCGCTGGATTCGGGTTACTGCTGCGCCGGCGTCGAGTTCAAGGGCGGCCTGTTCAGCGCGGGTCGCGCTGCCGCCCCGGCACCGCAGAGCCTGGCTCTCCGGTAGCTGGCGCTCGCCATTCGCGCCCACCAGGTGAAAGAACTGGAACAGGGAGCGTTTGGCACTGTGCCGGGCGGCAAACGTGCCCTTGCCCTGGCGCCGCTCGACCAGGCGTTCGGCCTCCATGGCATTCAGCGCTTTGCGTAGCGTGCCCTGGCTGACCCCGTAGGCCTGCGCCAGCGCGGTTTCGCTCGGCAGCGCATCGCCCGGCCGCCACTCGCCCGCCGCCAGGCGCTTGATCAGCAGCTCCTTGATCTGGCGGTAAAGAGGCCGGAAATCCGGGGTGACGGTTTTCTCCATGAGCGTCCCTCTGGTCGCTGGGGCAGACGGTGGCGTGCCCGCTACCGGGACCGTGTTACCGTGCGCAACTGGTTTGACAGTCTTATATAAGATATCCTATATAATATGTGAAATCGATGATCGACTGTACCCATAGTTCTAAAGGAGCAGGCATGACAACTCATTTCCTGGTTCACAACCAGGCTGATAAGGTCGGCGTTGTGGTGGTGGAGGGCATCAAGGCCGGCCAGCCGCTGTCGGGCTGGCTGCTGGAAACCGATGCCACCCTTAACTTCGAGGCCAAAGATGATATTCCGCTTGGTCACAAGATCGCGCTGACCGACATCGGTGAGGGTGACACCATCGTCGAGTACGAACATGACATTGGCCGGGCTGTGGCCGCCATCGGCAAAGGGCATCACGTTCACGTGCACAACATCAAGACCAAGCGGTGGTAACCATGGCGAATAGCGACCACAGTTTTCTGGGTTACCGGCGCGAAAACGGGCGGGTAGGCATACGCAACCACGTCCTCATCCTGCCGGTGGACGATATTTCCAATGCGGCCTGCGAGGCCGTGGGCAACAACATCAAAGGTACCCTGGCGCTGCCCCATCCGTACGGTCGGCTGCAGTTCGGGGCGGATCTGGACTTGCATTTCCAGACCCTGATCGGCACTGGCTGCAATCCCAATGTGGCCGCAGTGGTGGTGATCGGGATCGAACCCGGCTGGACCCAGCGCGTGGTGGACGGCATCAAAACCACCGGCAAGCCGGTGGCGGGATTCTCCATCGAGGAACATGGCGATATTGATACCATCGCCCGCGCTGCCCGTGCGGCCAAGGATTTCGTGCAGTGGGCGACCGAAAAACAGCGTGAGCGCTGTGGCATAGACGAGCTGTGGATCTCGATGAAGTGCGGCGAGTCCGACACCACTTCCGGTTTGGCGTCCAATCCCACCATGGGCAACCTGGTGGACAAGCTGGTGCCGCTGGGCGCAACCATCTGCTTCGGAGAAACCTCAGAACTCACCGGGGCCGAGCAGGTCTGTGCCGAACGCGCGGCCGACGAGACGGTGAAGCAGAAGTTCCTCAAGACCTGGGGGGACTACAATGACTTCATCAACCGTCATAAGACCAACGATCTTTCTGAGTCCCAGCCGACCAAGGGCAACATCGCCGGCGGGTTGTCCACGATCGAGGAAAAGGCTTTCGGTAACCTGGCCAAGATCGGCAAGAAGACCCGTTTCATCGATGTGCTGGAGCCGGCGGAAACACCGGCCAAGGGACCGGGGCTGTATTTCATGGACACCTCGTCGGCCGCGGCTGAATGTGTGACACTGCAATGCGCGGCCGGCTACGCGGTGCACTTGTTCACCACCGGTCAGGGCAATATCATCGGCAACCCGGTGGAGCCGGTGGTGAAGCTCACGGCCAACCCGCGCACTGCGCGCACCATGGGTGAACACATTGATCTGGATGTTTCCGGTATCCTGCGCCGGGAGATGGATCTGGGTCAGGCCGGTGACGCGCTGATCGACATGATGCTGCGCACGTGCAGCGGCCGGGTGACCGCAGCCGAGGCGCTGGGACACCGCGAGTTCGTGCTGACCAAGCTTTATCGCAGCGCCTGATGCGTGGCAGCATGGCTGCCCAAGTATCGAACCGTCGCAGAACGGGTTAATTCCGGGAGGGCAGTGGCGGTGATCGGCGCGTCGCGTTGATACCGCCTCGCGCAGCCGGTCTGTCTTCGGTGGTGCCGGCATGGCGTCATGCTGGCACCGTGGAGAGTCTGTGATAGCCGCTTGCGGCTGCCGCAGGGTTATGTGCTACCAGCGCAACACGAGCAACGACGGAGGAGATTCATGGGCAACTGGCAAACAGGCTATAAGCGCAGTTTGGTAAAGCTGACAGCAGCGGTGCTGATCGGTGCCACGGGTTTGTTCACGGCAACCGCGGCATCCGCCGTGACGGTCCGTTTCGCGCAGCAGTATGGCGTGGGCTATCTGCCGCTCATGGTGATGCGGCACAATCACCTGATTCAGAAATACGCAAAGCGGCAAGGCATAGACCACGTCAAGGTGACCTGGGCGACCTTCGGGGGCGGCGCGGCCATGAACGCCGCGCTGATCTCGGGCAGTCTGGATTTCGCCTCCGGTGGCGTCGGTCCACTACTCAAGATCTGGGACAAGACTAAAGGCCTCAATAACGTCCACGGCGTGGCGGCTCTGAACGCCCTGCCCAACCTGTTGAACACCACTAACCCCAAGGTTCACAAACTGACCGATCTGAGCGACCAGGACCGTATCGGCCTGCCTGCCGTCAAGGTGTCCATACAGGCCGTGACGCTGCAGATGGCGGCCGCCCAGCAATGGGGTGACAAGAACTACGCCAAGCTCGATCACCTCACCGTGTCGATGAAGCACCCAGACGCCATGGCCGCCATGCTCAGCGGGGGCGGCGTGATCGACTGCGACTTTACGGCGCCGCCTTATTCCGAGCAAGAGCTGGAGCATGCCAACGTCCATACCATTCTGAGTTCTTACGATGTGCTGGGCGGGAAATCCACGTTCAATGCCCTGTGGGCCTCGCAGACCTATCACAAGAACCATCCGAAGATGTTTAACGCCGTGTTCCAGGCCCTACGTGCCGCGGACAAGTACATTGCGGCGCATCCGCACGCGGCCGCCAGGATTTATATCGCCGAAGCGAACTCGAAGCTGTCGCCCAAGCTGATCTACAAGATCATCACCGATCCCAAGGACGAATTCACCACGACCCCGAAGAACGTCATGAAGTACGCACGTTTCATGCATAAGACGGGATCGATCGATCATATGCCGAAGTCCTGGAAAGACGTGTTTTTCCCCAACGTTCGTAACGAGCCGGGTAGCTGACCGGCACGACTGCCTGATCGCGCCGGCGCCAGGGGTGGCATTACGTAATGCCACCCCTGGCGCCGGTTCCGGAATCACCAGGAGCAGTTCCATGGCAGTCCGTTCGAGCAACCTATCCGCGGAGGCTGACGGTGTGGCGGCAGCCGCACCGGGATCGCCGCTGTTGAATGTCAGCGGCGTGACGCTACAGTACAAGACCAAGAAGCAGATCGTCACGGCCACCTATCAGGTCGATTTCCAGGTCTATCCGGCCGATCGGTTTATCCTGCTGGGGCCCTCGGGGTGCGGCAAATCGACCTTGCTGAAAGGCGTCGGCGGATTTATGGCGCCGGTGGCCGGCCGCATTGAGATCAACGGCAAGGTGGTCGAGCGTCCCGGTCCCGATCGCATGATGGTGTTTCAGGAATTCGATCAGTTGCTGCCGTGGAAGACGGTGATCGAGAACGTGATCTTTCCGATGACCACCAGCGGCAAGTATGCGCGCGCCGAAGCTGTCGAGACGGCCGAGCGGTTTCTCGCCAAGGTCAATCTGTCGAAATTCCGCGACGCCTATCCGCATATGCTTTCGGGTGGCATGAAGCAGCGCGTGGCCATCGCCCGCGGGATGGCCATGGGACCGTCCATTCTCCTAATGGATGAGCCGTTTGCCGCGCTGGATGCTCTGACCCGGCTGAAGATGCAGGAGGAGCTGCTTCAGCTATGGGACGAACTGCGCTTCACCGTGTTGTTCGTGACCCATTCGATTCAGGAAGCGATCATTCTGGGTACGCGCATTCTGGTGTTGTCGCCACACCCAGGCCAGGTCCGCGCAGAGATCAACGCACACCGTTTCTCGCACCAGAACCAGACCTCGGTTGAGTTCCGCGAACTGCAGCAGCGGATCCACAACATGCTGTTTTCCGATCCGATCTAGACAGTCGAGGATATCCAACATGGCCAGTAACGGGCAGCCGCCGGAACCGCCGGTTCGCGAGGAAGTCGAGTATTCGCCGAGATCAGTGGGCGAAATCGGCGAGATTTCCCAGGAACTCTCCTGGTGGCAGCGCCTCACCGACATCACGCTGGTACGGCGGATCTTCATCCTCATCCTGCTGGCCTTGCTGTGGCAGGGTTACACCCGGTGGATTCACAACCCGCTGTTGTTCCCGACCTTCTCGGCGACCATCACCGCATGGTGGCATGCACTGGTGGCCGGGCCGCTTCTGCTGCGCGCCTGGAATTCGGTGAGCACGCTGCTGGTGGGTTATGCGCTGGGTGTAAGCATTGCCATGGTATTGACCACGTTAGCGGTGTTGACCCGCTTCGGCGCCGATCTGCTGGGCACGTTGACCGCCATGTTCAGCCCCCTGCCGGCCATTGCGCTGCTGCCGGTGGCGCTGATCTGGTTCGGTTTGGGTAAGGGCAGCATCGTCTTCGTGCTGGTACATGCGGTGCTGTGGGCCGTGGCAGTGAATATGCTCTCGGGCTTCGTGTCGGTCAGCGAGACGCTGCGTATGGCTGGCAGGAATTACGGTTTGCGGGGCTGGCGTTATGTCACCCGGTTGCTGATGCCAGCGGCGTTTCCCGCGATCCTGTCCGGTCTGAAGATCGGCTGGATGTTCGCTTGGCGCACCGAGATCGCCGCCGAGCTGGTGTTCGGCGCGACCTCGAGCTCCGGCGGAATCGGCTGGTACATCTTCGAGAACCAGAACGAGCTGCAGACCGCGGCCGTGTTCGCCGGCCTGCTGACCGTCATCGTCATTGGCCTGCTGGTCGAGGGCATCGTTTTCCGTACCATCGAAGTGCACACCGTGCGCAAATGGGGTATGCACCGGTGACGCCGGGTCCTTCCTGGCGGGCTGACTGGTTGCCGCGGCAGCGCTACATCTGGTCCTGATACTCGCTGCGATCGACCAGTGCGTCGATAACAGTAAGCCGATGCTGGTCCAGCGCCTGGTCGAATGCCTCGGTAAATTCCACCAGCGTCTGTACTCGCTGACCGACCGCACCGAAGCCGGCGGCTAGCTGGTCGAACCGGGGCGAGCGGAAATGTACCGCCTGTGGCGATAGCTGCAGCTTGGCCTGCTTGAGCTCAATCAGGGAAAGCGCGGCGTCGTTCAGCACGATCACCACCAGTGGCAGCTCGAGTTCGGCGGCCAGCGCCAGTTCGCCCAGGGTCATCAGCATGCAGCCATCGCCCACCAGCGCTACAATCCGCTCGCCTGGCCGGCTCAGCTGGGTGCCGATGGCAGCCGGCAGGGCATAGCCCATGCAGCCGAGCCCGTTGGACTGCAGCAACTGCCCGGGGCGGCGGCACTGTAATACGTGATTGGCCAGGATCCGGTGAGCACCCACATCGACGGTGAGCCACCAGTCGTCTCCGAGCCGCTGATTGACCACTGTCAGCAGGGCGGCCGGGCTGATGCGCTGATCCGGTGCGCGCGACCGGACGATGTGGGCGACTGCGTGGCGGTAGTTGGCCAGCCGTTCCGGCGGCCATTGGCCGGCCGCGCCCGGCGCGTCACAAAGCTGGCCCAGCAGTGCCGGCAGGTGGCCGCACAACTGGATACCGCTGGGAACGATGCGATGGCTGGCGGGCCGCCAGTCCAGACTCAGACAGGCCTGCTCGGCCGGCCAGGCGTCGAGCCAGGCGTCGCGCAGTTCGATCGGATCGAAGCCGATCTGCACCAGCAGGTCGGCTTGCCGGATAAGTGTCAAGGTGTGCTCATCGATGACCGGGCTGAGGCCAGCGGCGCCCAGACACAGTGGATGACGCTCGGCGACCAGGCCCTTGGCCTTGTACGTGCTGATGAACGGCATCCGCCAGTGTTCCAAAAACGCCTGTAGCGGTGCTGCGACACCGTGATGCAAGGCACCGCGACCGATCAAGGCCAGCGGTCGTCGGGCCGTACTCAGTCGTGCCACGCTGGTGGCGGCGGCGCTCGCCGTGAGCCGGGTGAGTGCCAGCTCCGCCGGTGCTGGCTGGGCCGTTGACTGGGCCGGGGCGCGACTCAGATCGGCCGGGCAGTTGAGGTAGACGGGTCCGGCGGGGTAGCTGGTTGCGATATCGAGCGCCCGTGCCAACTGCTGGGCGGCGCGGCCCGGGTTGAGGCTGTCGGCGTGCTTGACCACCGGGCGCATCAGCGCCAGATGGTCGAATGCCTGATGGCTGTAGAGCCCGGCCTGGCGAGTGGCCATCTCGCCGCCCAGTACCACGATAGCGCTGCGTTCCATCAGTGCGCCCGCGACCCCGGAAACGGCGTTGGCCACGCCCGGGCCAAGTGCCAGGATCACCACAGCCGGTTGCCCGCTTAGCTGGTAAACCGCGTCGGCCATGAACAGCGCAGCCGACTCTGACTTGGCCAGCACGAAGCGGATACCGGCCTCCTCGCAGGCACGAATCAGTTCCAGCACGTCGTTGCCGGGAATGCCAAAGGCAAAGCGTGCACCGTGCAGGTACAGTGTCCGTGCCAGGGTATCGGCGACGCTGCCACTGACGGAAGGTGAGAGGGCTGTGGTTGGCATTGGGTGGAATCCTCTTGGCGGCCGGTTGCCCGCGCCGGTGGGCTGGCGGTACTATAAGTCGAACGTCCTACATATAGTACTTTAAGCGGATATTGAGCCAAGGCTGATTGCTGTACATGGCCGCCGTCGACCACTCACGGACCGCCGATAGTCCACTGTATACGCAGATTGCAGCGGTGCTGCGCCAGCGAATCATGGCAGGGCGCTGGCGCCCGGGCGAGCAGTTGCCGACCCTGGAGGCGTTGATGCACGAATTCGGGGTGGCCCGTATCACCGTGCGCCAGGCTCTCGACCGGCTGGAGGCCAGCGGCCTGATCTGGCGGCGCCGCGGCCGGGGGACTTTTGTCGCCGAGCGCTCCGGCACCCTGGACTGGCTGACGCTGGAATCGACCTGGGGCTCGTTGTTGCGCAGCCTGGAAGGCAACTGGCCGCGTCTGCTGAATTTCTCCGATACCGAGAGCCAGCCGCTATTGTGGCCTGAGGACGGCACGCCGGCACCCAGCTACCGCCATATGTGCCGGCTGCACGGCAAGGGTGAGCAGCCGTATGCCGTGGTCGGCATCTACCTGGATCACCGCTGCTATCAGCTGGCGCCGCAGCGGTTCGATTGCGAACTGGTGATTCCGCTGCTTGAATCGCTGCCCCAGATCAATATTGGTCGCGCCCGCCAGACCCTCACCATCGGAGTGGCCGACACCGAAACCGCCGGCTTGCTGTCACTACCGGTCAATGCCCCGGTCGGTTGCATCCGGCGCGTGCTGCAGGACGAACAGGGTTGCGTGATCTACCTGGGCGAGCTGACCTACCGCGGTGATATGGTGCGCCTGGAAATCAACCTGAAAGGATAGCGCTGTGATTGAGGTGAAGCAGTGAGCGATTCCCAACTGGAGATCGAGATCTGGCGCGGTCGCGCCGACGGCGGGTACCGCAGCTACCAGGTGCCCGGCCGGCCCAATCAGACAGTACTCGATGTGGTCACCTGGGTCCAGCGCCGGCTCGATCCCACTCTGGCCTACCGCTTCGCCTGCCGGGTGGGCATGTGCGGCTCCTGCGCCATGACCGTGAACGGGCGGCCGCGCTGGACCTGCCGCACCCACGTCGCCAGGGTGGTTCGCGATGGTCGGCTGCGGATCGGTCCGCTGGCCAATCTGCCGCTGATCCGCGATCTGGTTACCGACATGACACCGTTTTTCGACAAGTGGCAGCGCGCCCACGGTCGTTTCGGCGGGCGCCATGATGCGGCCGCTGCACTGGCGGCGGTAGACCCGGCCAGCCGCCGGCGCCAGGCCGCCGATGCCGCCATCGAATGCATCAACTGTGGGGTTTGTTACGCGGCCTGCGACAGCGTGCGCTGGAACCCGGACTATCTCGGGCCGGCTGCTCTCAACCGTGCCTGGGCGGCCTACAACGACGTCCGCGATCGCGACCGCGGCGCGGTACTGGCAGCGGTCACGGGCAAGGGCGGATGCAGCGCCTGCCATACCCAGCAGAGCTGCGCCGAACACTGCCCGCTGGGGCTCAATCCGACCGCCTCGATCGCCGGCCTCAAGCGGGCCGGTCTGCTGGGTCGGTTGCTGGGAGGCACCGGGTGAGCGAGCAACGACTGTTCCTGCTGCAGCGTTTGACCGCTTTGCTTCTGGCGCCGCTGGTGCTGGTGCACCTGGCGCTGATCCTGTACGCCGTGCGCGGCGGACTGACGGCGGCCGGGATTCTGGACCGGACCCGGGGCAGCGTGGGCTGGGCGCTGTTCTATGGGCTGTTCGTGCTGGCGGCGGCGTTGCACGGTAGTATCGGCCTGCGCAACATCCTGAGCGAATGGACCCGATGGCGTGGCCGTGGTCTGGACGCCGCAATCGTGGTGTTCGGACTGGTGCTGGCGCTGCTCGGTATACGCGCGGTGTACGCGGTGGTCGGGCCATGAAACCGCATCGGCGTCATCGTGGTTACCGAGCCTTTCTGTTGCACCGGCTCTCAGGGCTGGCCCTGGTGCTGTTTCTGCCGCTGCATTTCATTGTCCTGGGACTGGCATTGCACCACGCGGCCAGTCTGAACGGTTTTCTGCAATGGACCCGACAGCCGCTGGTGGAATGGGCCGAGGCTGGTTTGGTGATGTTGCTGACCGTGCATCTGGCCGGCGGGCTGCGCTTGCTGCTGCTCGAGCTGCGACCCTGGCGCGGCGGCTACCCGACACTGATCAGTGCCGGCGCCGGCGTGGCCGTGATGATTGGCCTGCTGTTCCTGCTCAATTTGCGGGTGATGCCATGATCGAACGTCTGCAGACCGACATCCTGATCATCGGTAGCGGCGGCGCCGGTCTGCTGGCGGCGTTGCACGCCTACCGGAGAATCCCGATCTCCGCATCACCATCGCCGTCAAAGGCCTGCTCGGCAAGTGCGGCTGCACCCGTATGGTACAGGGCGGCTATAACGTGGCGCTGGCGGCGGGCGATTCGCTGGAGCGGCACTTCATGGACACCATCGTCGGCGGCAAATGGCTGCCCGACCAGGATCTGGCCTGGCGACTGGTCGAGGGTGCGGTGGCACGGATCCATGAACTGGAGAACGTTTACGGCTGTTTCTTCGATCGCAATCCCGACGGCAGCCTGCATCAGAAGGCCTTCGCCGGACAGAGTTTCGATCGTACCGTGCACAAGGGCGACCTCACCGGCATCGAGATCATCAACCGGCTGGCCGAGCAGGTCTGGTCGCGGCCGATTGAGCGACTCGAGGAGCACCGTGCAGTCGCGTTGATTCCCTCCCCGACGGTGCGGCCGTGAGTGGTGTGCTGATGATCGACATGCGCACGGGCCAGTTCCGTTTCGTTCAAGCCAGGGCCGTGCTGCTGGCCGCCGGTGGCGGGCCCACCATGTACCGGTATCACACGCCCTCCGGTGAGAAGGTCTGCGATGGCCTGGCCATGGCGCTGCGTGCCGGGCTGACGCTGCGTGACATGGAAATGGTGCAGTTCCACCCGACCGGCTTGCTGGCCGGACCCGATACCCGCATGACCGGCACCGTGCTGGAGGAGGGACTGCGTGGAGCTGGCGGCTGGTTGCTGAACGGCGCCGGTGAGCGCTTCATGCAGCGCTACGATGAACGCGCCGAGCGGGCCACCCGGGATGTGGTCTCGCGCGCCATCTTTCAGGAGATGAGCGCCGGGAACACCACGCCCAATGGCGGCGTCTATATCGAGATGAAGCACCTCGGACCTGACCGGGTGCGGCAGCGCTTCAAGGGCATGGTGCGGCGCTGCGCCGACTGTGGATTCGATCTGGCGGGCGGACGCGTTGAGGTCGTACCCACCGCGCATTACCTGATGGGGGGCATCGAGTTCGATGGCGGCTGCCGCACCGCTCTGGCCGGCCTGTTTGTGGCCGGCGAGGATTCCGGTGGCGTCCACGGTGCTAACCGGCTGGGTGGCAACGGGGTCGCCAATTCGACGGTGTTCGGCGGTATCGCTGGCGACGCAATAGCGCCCTTGGTCGCCGGCGAGGGCCTGCGCCCGCCGGATGAGGCTGTATTGGCCGAGGCACTGGACCATTGTCTGCAGCCTTTCCGGCGAGCTGCGGGGGGGCTGCCCGAGCTGCGCGAGCGGTTGCTCGATCTGATGTGGAATCGGTCGGTATCATCCGCGACCGCACCGGCCTGGAACGAGCCCTGGGCGAGCTGCGTACGCTTGCTGGCGAGCTGGCGACGACCGGTATTCCCGACGCCGACCGGGCATTCAACCTGACCTGGCATGACTGGCTGAACCTGGACAGCCAACTGCTGGTTTCACAAGCGATCACCTTGGCAGCTCTGACCCGGGAGGATTCCCGTGGCGCCCATTTCCGCAGCGATTATCCCGCCACCGGTGATCTGGCCCGGAGCCGCTACACGCAGGTCCGTCAGGGCGATGACGGCGGGCTTGCTGTGGCCACCAGGGCGGTCGCCTTCACCCGGGTGCAGCCGGGCCGGTCGTTGATCGATGGCGTCGCCGGTGCGCCGATCCCAGCCGCTGGCTGAACCCCTGGAGAACCCGACGATGATTGCCAGAGAGACACTGGAACAGGCGGCTTACCGGATCATGTGCCAGGCCGGCATCGAGATTCCGGACGACTACCGCCAGGGCATCGAACAGATGGCCGGTGCCGAGAGCGGGCCGCTATCCTGCTTTGTATTGGAGACCATGCTGGACAACTGGCGGGTGGCCAAGCAGGATCGCCGGCCGATGTGCGCCGACACCGGGGTACCACGGTACTATGTCAAGGTCGGTAACGAGGCCCGGCTGGAGGGCGGTTTCATTGCCCTGGAGGAGGCTCTGCGGCGGGCTACTGCGCAGGCCACGCATGACGTTCCGCTGCGCCCCAACCGGGTCCATCCGCTCTACCCGCGTGGACAACAACAACAACGTCGGCGTCAACGCCCCTGAGATCGACTACAGCTTTGAGCCGGACGCCGACTGGATCGATGTCACCACAGTCCATAAAGGCGGACTGTTCGGCACCGACTACCGGATGTTGTTTCCGGGCGACGGCATCGATGGCATCAAACGCTTCTTTCTCGACGTGATGATTGCGTTTGGCAGGCGCGGTCTGGCCTGCCAGCCGGCGATCGTCGGCGTCGGCCTGGGCGGCTCCAAGGACACCAGCATGGTGCTCGGCAAGCAGGCCGCCTGCCTGCGGGTGGTCGGCGACCGCCACCCCGATCCGGCCGTGGCTGAACTGGAAGGCGAGCTTAAAGAGCTGGGCAATTCGATCGGCATGGGCGCAATGGGTTTTGCTGGCCGCTCGATGGTGGTCGACTGTCACGTCGAGCTCGGCTACACGCATACCGGCGGGATGCCCATAAGCGTGCACTGCTTCTGCCTGTCATCGCGCCGTGCCACGGCACGGCTGCATGACGACGGCCGGATCGAGTATCGTACCGATCCGCAATGGTTCACTCCTTATCTACGCAGGAACTCCATCACATGGCCACAGCCGACAGCAAGCTCCGCACGGTCCGGCTGACCACGCCGATCGATCCGGCCGCGCTGGCGGGTCTCGAGATCGGCACCGTGGTCTACCTCGATGGCATCATCGTCACCGGGCGCGAAGGCGTCTACCAAAGGGTGCTGGATCAGGGCTATTCGTTGCCGGTGGATATCCGCCGGCTGACCAACGTCAACTTCCACTGCTCGCCAGCGGCTGCGGTGGACGCCGATGGCAGTTACCGGATCGGCGGGGTGACCGCCACCGCCAGCTTCCGCTTCGCCAAGTGGTTGCCGCAGTGGTTCGCGCAGACCGGCTGTAAGGTGATCATCGGTAAGGGCGGTATGAGTTCAGAACACTACCGCGACATCTTCGTCCCGGCGGGCGCCGTCTATCTGACGACGGTGGGTTATGGTACCGGGGCACTGCTGGGCCGCGGTATAGAGCAGGTCGAGGCTGTGCACTGGCTGCAGGAACTCGGCATCGCCCAGGCCATGTGGATCCTACGGGTCAAGCATTTCGGGCCCCTGCTGGTCGAGTCCGATCTGGCGGGTAACAGCTTGTTCGAGGCCAACAATCAGCAGATCAACGCCAACATCGACCGGCTTTACAATGGCCTTAAGAAGCCTGCACTCAGCCGCTACGGCGAATCCGACGACAAAACCCGGGAGCTGATTTGAACCGGCTGCCCGTATGTTGAGCGGCCATCTGCTGGCCATCGTCGGCGGGGCGTTTCTGGGCGGTTTCGTCGGCGGACTGGCTGGCTTCGCTTTCGCCATGGTGACGCTGTCGATCTGGCTGCATGTCATGACACCCGTCGATGCTGTGCCGCTGATTGTCAGCCTGGGTCTGATCATGCACCTAAGCTCGCTCGCCATGCTATGGCGTTCGATACGTCTGGAGCGGTTATGGCCGTTTCTCCTGGGCGGGATGGTCGGTGTGCCGCTCGGCGTGACGTTACTGAGGTTGATCCCAGCGGAGACCATGCGGGTCGCCGTCGGCGGCTTCGTCATTATCTACAGCAGTTTCATGCTGCTCAGCCCACGGTTGCGCACGATCAGCACCGGTGGTCGGCTGGCCGACGGTCTGATTGGTACCGTCGGCGGCGTGTTGGGCGGCGTCGCCGGGCTCAGCGGCGTGCTGCCCAACATCTGGACCGGTCTGCGTGGCTGGAACAAAGATACGCGCCGCGGCGTCTATCAGCCCTTCATTATCTTCAGCAACGCGCTGACACTGAGCCTGTTCGGGGGTGCCGGGCTTGCCAACAGCCATTTATTGTTCCGGCTGCTGCCAGCCCTGCCGTCGCTGCTGCTCGGTACCTGGCTTGGCGCTCGCTGGTATCGACGCCTCGACGAGGCCCAGTTCTACCGCCTACTGCTGTGGCTGTTGCTGTTGTCCGGAGTGGGCCTGGTCGGGTTCGGGAAGGTGTGAGTCTTCGTCGAGTAAGACGACTGGTTGCTAAGTCGTTGCTGGCATTGCCTACTTCAATTCTCAGGGAGCCCGCATCACCGCGGGATGCATAGCGCCCTGCCGGGTAAGCCAGCGCCCACCGAGTCGCCTTCTGCGCCAGCGGCTTTGCTACACTGTTCAGCGGTGTAGCCGCTGAACGGTTTCAGCGGCATGAATCTCGATGGGGTTGCAATCTATGTCTATTGCTCTGTTGGTTTCGCCGGCGCGCCGGGCGGCTATGCTTGAACGAGGTAAAATTCGTCACTGCCTTAGCCATGCCGATAGCGGTGGATTGGCCTTTCGTTCTTACGTATTTTGATGTCATGCTAAAGCAACTTGACCAGTCACTACTGCCGATCTTCGATCACAATCCCTTTGCTGTGCTCGCTGTCAGTCCTCAGGATAACCGACAGCGTATCGTGGAAGCTGCCGAAGATCGCAGTCTTTTCATGGATCCACGGCAATGCATGGAGGCTCGTGCAAATCTGATTAATCCACGTAAAAGGTTGTCTGCAGAGACGGGCTGGTTGCCAGGTGTTAGTAGCGATCAGGTGGAAAGATTGCTGGGTATGGTTGTCGAGGAACCTTGCAACGCTTTGTCTCAGAAACTGCCATCACTGGCCAAGCTTAATCTTCTTGCGGCTGCGATTATCACTGCAAGCAAAGTAGTGGATTTCGAGGAGGACCAGCGGTTTCTTGGCGACTGGATTTCTGAAATGAGTGATCTTTTGGAAAATCTAGATATTAAAGAGATTCAGGAAACCGTCAATAGAGACCGGCTAATAGCCGGATTTTCCCAAATTCAGGATTTATATTTAATCAGAGATGCCCTGGAAACTCGTAGGCGCGCTATTGGTGAAAAAATACAGTCAGTGTTGGATACTCTGTCGCCTGACATTATTGTCTCTACAGTAACAGATATAGTCAAGAGAAATGGATCAGAAGAAAATCGACGGACTCCAATATTAATTGGTGACATTGTCGATATCTATGAAATGGAAACGAGGGTATTTTCCCGACAGGAAGCCGAAAGTATATCGGGCCTTGTTGATCATATTAAAGAGCGGGTACTGTATAGCCAGGAAGAAATAGATCTTGATATCGCACATTTATCCCAGGTTATTAGAAAATGGGGTGAAGTGGTTTTACCCGCCAGGCTCAATCGACAGGCACGTGGGATGAGTCATGAGTTGAGCGATAGAGTGTCGTTCGAAATTAGAGAATTGGCCGTTTTCCTTTTCAATCATTACGGATTGGATGAACAAGCGCGACGGTTGACGACGGTGCTGCATGAGGTGTTTTCTGGTTCACCGGACATCATAGATCAGCTTGCTGGGGATATGAAGCTGCTCGAACAGTTACTGGCTGAACGGGAAATGGCATTAGAGGAAAAACGATTGCGCTATGAAGCGCTTGGCGATCGTATCCGATACGAGGTGGAAATTGGTTTGATCGCCAAGGGAAAGCTGAAAATATCACCCGAAGGTTTGCAATGGAAGGGACGTGTATGGGATCTGGATGCTATAAATCGAGTACGGTGGGGTGCGTTGAGATTATCGATTGTTAATGCCTCGTTGCGTACCCAGTACGTGATCATGTTTGGTGATCAAGAGAATCTGGAGCGCATTGTTATGGGAAACAAAGGGATATACGAGGAATTCATAGAGAAGTTATGGTTTGCGGTCTGTACCCGCATTATGAGCGAGATGTTGACGGAATTGTCGGAAGGCCGCAAGTTGCATTTTCGCAACACCGTGATAGATGATTACGGTGTTCAGTTGGTAAATACCAAAGTATTGACTAGTGGAGAACCTTTGTACGCGATTTGGTCGGATATAAGCCTAAGCAACGACAATGGTCAGTTTTCAATCAGTCTTTCGACAAATAGTTCAGTGCGTGCTGTTTTGCCCTATATAGAAATTGATAACGTAAACCTTATTGAAGCTATTATTCGAAAGGCGTTAGATAAAAATTGTGTCAAACTGAGTCAAATAGTGGACAATAGTTCTAATTAGGATCTGACATAATGAGCAACGACGCACCCCCAGGTGATCAGAAAGGATTTAGAGGTTTTGATTCCTTTCTTTCCCAGGTTGATCCTGAGGAGACCAGACTATTCAATGTTGCTTCACAGGAAGAAGTCGATAAGAGTAAAGAAAAACAGATTCCGAAGCATAGCAAGACGACCAAAAGGGACTACAGTCATCTTATGCCTGAAAAAAGTCATGCATTGGGGATTTTTGCAAGCACTAAGAATGGCATAAAGGATCTAAAATATCTGAAGTGGATACTGGTCTTGGTGTTGGTTGTTGCTGGATTTTGGTTCTTCAGTCCGGGACAAATTGGCGAATTGACTACGACACAGAACCCATCGGTACCTGCGAAAAATAATAACGTTAAAGCGCCTCCGGGAAAAACACACGCTCCTTCGAATGACAACTCAACTGCTGAGCATGCATCCGGGAAGTCTGGGGATAAAATAGCTGGGTATATAGAAGAGTCACAAAAGGCACTAAAGTCGCGTAACTCCGAAACTCTGCGTAATACAAGCCAGCGTTGGATAAAGGTCCAACCGAAGAACGATATACCGTGGAACTATCTAGGCATAGCGTATTATTTATTAGGTCAGTATGACGAATCGGTCGCTGCGTTTCAAAGAGCGGTTTCGCTCGCGCCAAACGAGAAAACCATAAGCGCAAATCTGGCAAAAGCTAAGGCGGCTCTTGCAAAGGCTGGTCCGACTGCATCGGAGTCTTCGATGCCTAGCGCGCAAGGCCTGGCAAATAATAATAATACTGTGGACGAGTCACCGTCGAAACAGCTTGTCAAAAAGATTCAAAGATATCTCAAGCAGCTGCACTACAACTCGGGTCCTGTCGATGGTATCTATGGAACGCAGACCGAACAGGCTATTAGGAATTATCAGAAATCTGTCGGTCTGAAACCGGATGGTGAGGTCAGCGAAGCGTTACTTCAACGTATCGAGAAAGCAGTGACTGGGGATACAGGCTCAGAAAGCCAGTAATAGCTTGGACCGGTACGGGTTGGCCCTAATGCAACAGACATTGGCATTTGCAAAACCTAGCTCTGAACGATATTGACCGCTGCTATCATCTGATCCTCAGAACCATGGCTGATACGCATCTGGTCGAGTTCGGCAACAATGTCGCGCAGTCTGTCCGGATCGCGCTTCTCTAATGCAATGGTGCCAGCGTGCACCAGTTGTTCATGGCGTGATTTGTCGAGAAACAGGTGAGGAGCGTCCTTCAGCCAAGTGAAGCGTTCGCTTATGAACCAGTCTTGACGCCATAGTAGTTCGAAATTGCGAGCCCGAAGTTGCTCCATGTAACCTTCGAAATTACTTGTTCTGTTTTCTATTTCGCGTTGCGCGGTGTGCACCAGATTATCGAAAGCGGTGAGTTCTGTAGCTTTGGCATGCGGGCGAATTAGGCGCTCGAACACGTCGGTTACTTGCTGCAGATCCAGATCGCGAATTTCGCGCAGGTGCTCCTTGTGAACCTGCGCCAGAAGTTTCTTGGCGTCAAGCACGTTATCCATCGCCTGTTTGCAAATCTCAGGGTCGGATTCGGTTGGTGTAACTTGCTCGGCAAGTCCAAGCTTTTGAAACGCTTGATCCAGGCGTTTACTGCTCAGGCGGGAAGCAATCCGTTCGAGTCGCTGACGTAGTGTGATTGCGTCATCGAGTACTTGACGGGCTGCGGTACTATAGTCAATCTGGCCTTGTTGGTGGGAATAGTAATTGCGGCCGCTGTGGAAAGTACCGCCAATGCTCGGTACGGTAATTTCCAAAATGACATTACCGGAGTCGAGAACTTCGTAATCGCACATCAACTCGGCACTTTCGGCAATCACACCCTCCTCGAAGTCTGTGCCGGTGATCGAAAGCACGCCGATAAAGCGGTTGTCAGAGACTGGATACTCTATTTCCCCTTCCCAGAGTTTGAAATTGATTGCGCCAGATCCACCAGCCTCCAGCGGTTCGCCAGCTTTGAAGACCTTGCGGCTCTTGCGTGGCAGCGGATCGCCCTCGCGCACCAGATATTCGAGCGTCGACTGGCCAGTTAACCGGTCCAGCACTTCGACACCTACTGAGGAGGAGGCGGGAATGGCATCGATGGTGGCTGCCGTGCGAATGATATGAATGTGATCCTCGTCGATTGAGATTGGTCTGCCACTGGGATCGAAAACGGTGACCTTGAAGACATTGTCGCCCGGCTTACTTAGCGCAACTTCGATTGTCATGTTATCGCTCAGTGCCATCCGGCCCGATGATGTGCCGGTGTCGAGGCTATCGACTTGAAACTCAGCATCCCTGATTGTCGGGTCGCTGACCTTGATGGCGATCTTGGCGCGGCTATCTGGTGTGCGTGCTAGGTAATTGAACGATACATCCAGTCGGTCACCGATTCGAAGCGTTTCACGGGTGCTCCGACGATCCCGGTTCTGGGAATGCCAATCGATCGATTCGGCGAATAAGGCGGCTCCTTCGGCGACGGCGGTCATCGGGTTGATATCGATGCTGGGGGCAATACCTAGCTCGAACGCTATCCGATCACGGAGCGGCTTATAGTTGGTTGGCCCACCCACGAATACGACGCGTTGTATGTCACGGGTCGTTAGTGCAACCTTCTGCATGGTTTCCCGTACCGTTTGCAGTGACTCATCGATTTTTGGTGTGATCAGTTTGTTAACATCACTACGAGTGATTTCGATGTCGAGATATATCTCGCTTCCCGACATGTCGCGCACTCCGAGTTCATGTTCAGCCAGGGCAATTACGGCATCTTCTCGGGGGGACAGCTCGATTTTGGCTTTTTCCGTTGCCCAGGCTGCCATGCGAGTTAGCATTTTGAATTGGGGATTGGTGATAAAGTCGGCTGGGAGATCGAAATGCTCCAGCAGCCAGGGGCGAACGACGTCCGCAAGCAGCAGCCGGTCGAAATCACGTCCGCCACACATGGCTATTCCGCCATGGGCCAGCAGACTGACACGGCCGGCGATACTTTCCGCGATGGCAACGTCAAGGGTGCCACCACCCAGATCATAGATGAGGAAGATGCCATCATCCTTACGTTGCCGCATGATGCTCATGACTGCCGCGACCGGTTCCTGCATCAAGGCGACCTTGCCGATACCGGCCTGGGCTGCGGCCGCCAGCGTGGCTTCCTTCTGCATCTGATTGAATGCGGCAGGCACAGTAATAACGGTGCCGGTGTGCGGATCGTCGCGGAGTTCTTCCGGCAGATAGCCGAACAATGTCCTTAGAATATCCGCTGAGCATTCCTCGGGAGTCAAAGTGAGGTCGACCGCCGACAGTTTGATGGGCGTGTTGGTACCTATCAGCCGCTTAAACAGCGTAGCGGCGTTGTCGGGGCTGCGTGCGGCATTGTCGTAGGCTCGTTTGCCAATGAATTTGTTACCGCGGCGGTCGATAAACAGAGCCGAAGGGGTGACGTCGTTTTGTTCAGGGCTTTTGTAAATGCGCAGTTCTTCGCCATCGAAGGAACAGATGGCACTGTTGGTCGTACCGAGATCGATGCCGATGTATGAATTCATGTCAGGCTTTCCTCAACTTGACAGTGCCGGTGCGCAAGACACACTGGTGGCCCATGACGACAGGCTCGAGCATCTGCTCGACGACCAGTTCGTCATCGGGGTCGAAGTCCGTTATGTTCACCGGCGCCGCGGCCATGCCAGGGTCGAATAATTCTCCTTCGAGGTTCACCAGCCTGATGCCGGAATATTCGAGCTTGTTGTTGATCTGCTTCTGAAAATACCGGCATCGACTCGCAAAACGCGACGACTCGCCGGCGTCGAGACGCCGTAGCAGTCGATCGAATGTCCGCGCGAAGCGCCAGCTCTCTACAGCGAGATCGATCAGTGACCGCTCCAGTGTTGCCTGGGAGACAGAATCGTCAGGCTCCATCAGCTATCCTCGGATTTTCGACGCACCGGTTTCCCCTGTTAGCCCGTTCGGGCCACCCTAGTAAAAGCGAGCCCGGCCGCCTGCGCCCCTGGTTGTTCATTGCGGGCTCAGCCAGCTTACCCAATTCTACCGGGATGGACCGCGTTGAGCATACTGGCGCGCCACTAGATGAAGGTAAACGGAGTCGTTGCCAGCGGCGGCTTAGTCCGGTCCAGCAGGGTGCTCCACATGCAGCCGCTCAAAACCATCGCCCTGATGTACCACCAACTGGTTGAAGGGAATCACCCAGCCATTGTTGTTGCTGGCGGCGACGCACGCTTGCTGGATCGTGCGGCCGATGGCGTAATATGATCCCGCGGCAGCGCCGTTCATGGTAACCCAGATCAGATAGTCCAGTGATGAAGCGCCGGCTCCTTTGAAAGCGACCATGATGTCCTCGACCTGTGGCTCCAGACCGGCGTCTGTCAGCGTCAGCCGCACCCTCTGTTCCAGTATCGCCGGAATCTCATCCAGACAGTCAGCCTGGTGACGGTAGTCGATGCCAAAGGTTACGCCCACGCCGAAGCTGCCACGGGACAGGTTGCGCGGCCGCGCGGCGACGAAGTCGGCGGTGGCGTAGATCACCGGACTGCCCATGACCTTCAACTGCACGACTTCCGGAGTCTGGCGTTCAACCTGGCCGAATGTGCCGTCGTTGAGGAGCACAAACTCGCCCGTTCGGGTCGGAAACCAGGGTTCGTCCTCCCGGCAGGGACGCGAAACCAGATGCAGCATTTCCGAGGTGGGCAAACGCAGCACGCCGTTCTCTAGTTCCGGGTTGTAGAGTCGGGAGAACAGATTCAGCGAGAGCACGCGCCAGGGTATGCCCCGATAAATCGAGCCGTTCCTTTTCTCGTGCAGCACCAAGGTTGAGTATCAGCCGCGTTTCCGCCATGTAGCGCGGGATATAGGTGCGGAAGCTCAGGATCATGGCGACCATCAGCAACAGTGCCAGACCGAGCAGGACCAGATCGCCTGCCACGTAGAAAACCAGCAACGCCGCCAGCGTGGCCAGTAACAGGGTCATCATACGGAACAACAGCAACGCGAGACGCGTCTTGGTGCCGGGGCGTTGGCGGCCGCGACGTTCCGCCCTGCGCTGAAACCATCCCAGCGTGCCTTGCAGTGCCAGCCAGACCACGATAAACGTAACAATGGCCAGTAGCAGGGTCAGGCCACGTCCGGTGAAGAACGAACGCAGCGATTGGGCAAGCTGATCGGGTAGGGACTTGTTCTCGCCCAGCAGTTTGCTGAGCTGAAACTTGAGGATGTCGTGGCGCCGTTGCAAATCGTCCTGGCGTTGCTGCCATTCCTTGGCCAGGTCCGCGACCTGCTGTTGCGTCGGCTGACTCAGACGAGCTGTTTGAAGCTGGTTAATGCTGGCCAGTGCATCTTTGGTGACCTGCAGTCGCTGGTTATTGATGTCGAGTTCGTTGCGCAGGCGTTCGATGGCGCGAGGCGCTTCAGTAAGATTCTTCAGCTCATCGAACAGCGGCCGCAGAATATCAAGCAGTTCCTGACGCCACTCAAAATGTTTGCTGCTGGCCGGTTGGGTGAAGATCGATGTGTCGACACCGCCCAGTGCGATGTTCTGGAAAGACTGCTGCAAGGACTGGATCGAGGGTTGCAGATCTTTGATCTGTTTCTGCAGTTCCTGTTTGGTGGCATCGTCCTTGGCCGCCGCGAGCTGTTTTTTAAGCGCCTCCATCTGCTTACGTTTGCCTGCCAGAGATTGTTCAATCTGCTCCAGCTGGTTGCGCGCCGCGGTGAGCCGTGCTTGCTCGCTAGCGGCTTCTTTGGCGGGTGCCTGCTGGCTTATGGCCGCTCGACCCGGCGCCACAACAACGACGAAGCATAGAATACTGAGCAAAGCGCTGAGTTTCACGGTACATGGCTCCTTGACGCCACCAGACTGCACGAGCAAAAGCGGCTACTAGAATAACAGTGCCATTGGTTGGGTCGGAATACCGGTTCTGGTCAGCGTTGACTCGGCAATGATCAGCGATGCAGCCTGCTCTGGTGCGGCCTGAAGAAAGGTATAATGGCTGCAGGTCAGTCAGGGGAATCGCTCATGGCGTTGGGTTTTCTGCGTAATCTGTTCGGTAGTGGCAAGAAGAAGCCCGATCTGCCACCGGCCAGCGAGGTCGACTACAAGGGTTACTCGATTCAGCCCACACCCAAGCCCCAGGGTGGGCAGTTCGTTACGGCTGGTCTGATTCGTAAACGAGTCGCGGACGGCTTCCGAGAGCAGTCGTTTATCCGTGCCGACACCCACGCCAGCCGCGATGACGCGATCGAGCATTCTGTCCGCAAGGCCAAGCAATTGATCGATGAGCAAGGTGATCAACTGTTTCGTGACAGTGAGCGGTCGGGCTGACAATCGCGATTGGTTCCCACACCGGCTACGGGTTGCGCCACGCCAGGCAGGTACTTTGCTGGGGCCAATTGTTCTGGGGTAGGGATGCGCGCAGTCCCCCGGCGCGCGATGAGTCGTAGCAATCCTCGATGAAGGCAGTACCTGCAGCAATACTGCCCAAGCGACGCTGGCTCGAGCTGGCCGCTGTAATTGCTTCAATCTCAGCGGTCGGTCTGTCATTAGGCTTGACGTTGCCGCTGATAAGCCTGGTGCTCAGGCACCAGGGTTACGACAGCGCGCTCATTGGCCTTGCCGGCGCCATGCCAGCCCTGGGTATCCTGCTGGGCGCACCGTTCATGCCCCGTTTGATCGGTTTTCTGGGAGCACGGCGTGCGCTGCTAGGGGCTCTGGCCGTCAGCATCTGCACCATCCTGGTGATGCCGTGGACCGTCAGCTACTACCACTGGCTTGGCCTGCGGTTTCTGATGGGCGCTGCGGATGGCTTGCTGTTCACAGTTAGCGAAACCTGGGTCAACCAGTTGGCGGATGATCACAATCGAGGGCGCATGGTGGGCAGCTATATTACGGTGTTGTCACTTTGTTTTGCCGGCGGACCATTGCTGATCATGCTGACTGGCTCTGTCGGTGCCACGCCGTTTCTGCTCGCTTGCGTGATCCTGGCCGTTGCTGCCGTGCCGCTCGCCCTGGCTGACGGTACGACGGTTGTCGTGAGTGATACACCGGCTGCTTTCGGTGTTCTGGGTTTTCTTCGGTTGGCGCCGGCTCTTGCTGCCGGGGTAGGTTTGTTTGCCACTATCGACGGGTCGACCATGGCATTGCTGCCGTTGTTCGGGTTGCGCAGCGGTTTTTCCGAACCTACTGCCGCAGCCATGATCACCGTGCTCATTGCGGGCAACATTGTGCTCCAGCTACCCCTGGGGTGGCTGGCCGATAAGGTCGACCGCCAGCGGCTGCTCAAAATCTGCGGCGTAGGCATTGCGGTCGGCTCGCTGTTGCTGATGGTGGCTGCGAGGTGGCCGGTTTTGGTGTGGCCGGTGCTGGTGTTCCTGGGGATGGCGGCCGGCGGCGTCTACACCCTCGCCATGATCATCGTCGGTCAGCGATTCCAGGGTGCTGAACTGGTGACGGCCAATGCCGCTTTCGGCGTGCTTTGGGGCGGCGGCAGCCTGCTCGGACCGTTTCTGGCCGGGATGCTGATGCGATTGTTCAACCCCGGGGGGCTGCCGCTGACCTGGTTTCTGCTGGCGGTTGGATTCCTGCTGTTGTGCGGTTACCGGCTGCCGAAACGGGTTGCCAGATAATCGTACGTTGCCCGCAGTCCCATGGCTTCGCCGCCCTCGGGACGACCGGGCCTGGCCTTGAGGTTCCAGGCCATAATGTCGTAGTGCAGCCAGGACGTTTGGGCGGGCAGGAATTCCTGCATGAACAGGGCTGCGGTGATAGCTCCGGCGTAACCGTTGCTGGAGGCGTTGGCAAGGTCAGCGACCCGGCTGTCGAGAAGTTCACGGTAAGGCCGATGCAGCGGCAGCCGCCAGATCGGATCGCCCACGCGGTTTGCGGCGTTGCTCAATTTGGCCGCCAGCGCATCGTCGTTGCTGAAGAACGCGGCCACTTCGGTGCCGACGGCCACGCGGGCGGCTCCGGTCAGGGTGGCGAAGTCGACAACCAGGGCCGGGTTTTCCTCACCGGCGGCGGTCAGTGCGTCGGCCAGCACCAGCCGTCCTTCGGCGTCCGTGTTGTCGATTTCGACATTCAGTCCGCACCGTGATCGCAGCACATCGCCTGGTCGCAAAGCGTTACCGGCCACGGCGTTTTCCACCGCAGGGATAAGCACCCGCAGGTTTACCCGCAGCCCGGTAGCCATAATCAGCCGGGCCAGACCCAGTGCATGGGCCGCGCCGCCCATGTCTTTTTTCATCAGCCGCATATTGTTGGCCGGCTTGAGGTCCAGTCCGCCACTGTCGAAGCATACGCCTTTGCCGACCAGGGCCACCCGCGGTGCATCGGGCGGCCCCCAGCGTAGTTCCAGCAGGCGGGGTGGAGCTGCGCTGGCACGTCCCACGGCGTGGACCATAGGGAAATTATCGTGCAGCAGGTCGTCGCCGATCCACTGGCGGAATTCGGCGCTGAAGGAATGGGCTAAGGCCTGGGCAGCCTCGGCTAGCTGTTCAGGTAGCATATCGCCAGCTGGTGTGTTGATCAGATCGCGTACCAGGGTGATGGCTTGGGCCTGCTGCCGGACCACCTCGTGATCGGCCAGGTCGGCGATGTAAAGATGCACGGCGGCTGCCGTGCCCGGCTTGTAGTGGTCGAACTGGTACTGGCTGAGTAACCAGCCCAGGGCGGCCTGGGTCCGGGCGGCGACAGGCCAGTCTGCTTCCAGACCGTAATGGCCGGCCGGTAGGCTGCCCGGTAGGCTCGCCAGTTGCCAGGGGGTGGCTTCGGGGTCGATGCCGGTTACCACCGCCGCAAGTTCCTGCGTCGGACCGGGGATCATGCAAAAGCTGCCCGGCTTGGCAGTGAAAGCGGTCTGATCAAGCCAGCGTCGACGCGTTTTGCTTTGGTGTTGGCGCCAATCCGGATAGTTCTTTTCGGTGACAGGAATCAATGGCACTGCTGCAGGTGATGGCTGTGCCAGTAGAGTGTCTTGCATGGTTGCCCCTCAATACCGATGGATTAAGAACCAATCAGTATACGGGCGGAGGCTCCTGGAGCGGACGAGCATGCAGTCACTACGGTCGGTTGCGGGCGTGGTACCGTGGATGGCGTACAATGAACGTTATTGGTTTCGGGTTGAGATTACTGCCGTGCTGATACGATGTCTGCTGGTGATGGTTTTGCTGGTGCCATCTGCCTGGGCTGGGGCCGACTTGTCTCGTAGCGCTCCATGGGTGTTGATCGACACGCAGGCGCGGCGGTTGACGGTTATGGGTGTGCACGGGCCGCTGGCCGTGTTCCCGCATATTGCCATTGGATCAGCAGGTGCCGGCCGCAAACGGCATAGCGGCGACAATATCACGCCGCTCGGTCGGTTTCGCGTCGGCTGGATTAATCCGCACAGTCGCTTCGACATTTTTATCGGACTCGACTATCCGGATGTCCAGTATGCCCGACTCGGCCTGCACGACGGCCGGATCGATCAACAGTCCTATCGGCGGATTCGGGCAGCTTTGGCTGCCAGCCGGAGACCGCCGCAGGACACCTCACTGGGAGGCTATATCGGTATCCACGGCGTCGGTGCCGGCAGTGCCTGGGTGCAGGCCAACTTCGACTGGACTGATGGTTGTATTGCGCTCAGTAATCGCCAGATTCGGCGGCTGACGCATTGGGTCAAGCCGGGCACACGCGTAGTTATCCGATAAAGCGTGGCGCGGAAAGCTTGACCCGGCCACGGCAGGCGCTTACTGTGTCAGGGGAGCTCAAGCTTCGTCCTAGCCAACTGGAAAGGGGGCACTCATGTATAAGAACGCGTTTCGACTGGCGGTTTGTGCGATGGCGGGCAGTCTGCTTGTGGGTTGCGCCAGCACCAGCGATCTGGCGCAGGTGCGCCAGGTAGCCGAGCAGGCTAAGTCGGATGCTGCTCAAGCCAACGATACCGCCAATGAAGCCAAGGCCACGGCTGAACAGGCGATGAAGATGAGCAAAGCCAACGAAGAGCGCCTGAACCGGATGTACAAGCGTTCGATGTTGAAGTGACGGACTTAGGGATCTGTGCGGCTGAGGCGGCTGCGCCTCAGCCGGCTTTGCTGCTTGCTACTGTGATCTGGATATCGCGATAACCAGCCCGTCCGGGTCGGCCAGCGCACGGTGCACCTTGGTCATGTTCACGATATCCGTTAACGCTCCACCCCATTTCTTTTCGAGAGCCTGAAGCGCTGCCTGGAATGTGGCCTCGTTGGGCGCGTCGTCGTCCCCAAATGGGCCATAGGCCTGCATGTAAACGGTGTCGGCTGCCATGCCGACCTTGACCGGCTGGTCGATGATGTCGACCGGCGTCCCTTTCGGCACCTGTGCAAACAAACGGGTAATATCCGCGTTGTAGAGTCGCACACACCCATGTGACACACGGCTGCCGACGCCATCCGGCTTGTCGGTCCCGTGGATCAGGTAACCCGGGATGCCAAGCCGCAACGCAAATGGACCCAACGGATTATCCGGCCCGGCAGGCACCACGTCCGGCAGAATCTGACCGTAGCGCTCCAGGTGTTCCTTCTTGATGGACGCCGGCGGATACCAGGCCGGACCCTTGATTCTGGCCACGATACGGGTGTCGCCCAGCGGCGTCTTCCAATCCATGCGGCCGATGCCGACCGGGAATGTCATCACCACCGGCGGGTGACCGGGTTTGGGTTTGGGGTAATAGTACAGACGCTTCTCCGGCAGATTAAGGACAATGCCTTTGCGCGGTGCGTTCGGCAGGATGTGGCGGCCCGGTATTACGACCGGTGTGCCGTTGCCCGGCAACCAGCGATCGACCTTGGGATTAGCCATGAGAATGGCGTCGTTGCCGACATCATAGCGCCGGGCAATATCCATCAGGGTGTCCTGCTGGCGGGAGGGGACGACTAGCTGCTGGCCCACAATGTCGACGCCGGGCGGGGGTAGCAGATAGGTGGCGGCGGCGGCCGGCAGCGATACCCAGGCCAGCAGGATGGGCACAAGAGCAAGCAGGGGGATTCTCGATGTCATGATCAGTTTCGATATCAGGTGCCGGAAAGAGGTTCCCGCAGAATCATTCCGTTGCTGGTCTGCCGGGTCCGGTCACTGTCGGGCATGGCTGTGACCGCCCGCAAGGCAGTGACGTAAGGCATTGGCAGTCCGTGGTGACGGGCGCCTTCGACCACGAACGCCTTGTACCAGTCGAACGGGATGAGCCCGGGCGCTATATGGCTGTCCTGGGCACGGTAGAAAAAAACCTTCAGGGGCTGGCCGGCGACCCTCAGGGTCATCCACTGTTCCTGGTAGCCTCGGTGCAAGCCCTCAGCCGCATCCAGTAATGGTTTTTCGTCTGCGGTCATGGTGTAAACGACACCGTGTACGGCGGCGCCAGGGTCGGGAACGACATCGCATTTGCCGGAACCGTCTGCGCCGCGCTTGTGGAACGCCAGTCGGTAGCCGGGTAGCACGGCGCGAGCCCGTATCCGTGCCGAGGGAACCCTGCGGCCCAGCCGGTGCGGATGCAGATTGGAGCCGTAGGCGAAGTAGTGCAGCAGCGTCATCAGTGGCGCAGAATCTGGCTGAGAAACAGTTTAGTGCGGTCCGATTGCGGGTTGAGGAAAAACGCTTCGGGCTCGTTCTGCTCGATGATCTCGCCGCCGTCCATAAATAGTACCCGGTTGGCCACAGTGCGGGCGAAGCCCATCTCGTGAGTCACACAGATCATCGTCATGCCGGTTCCCGCCAGTTCGATCATAGTGTCCAGTACTTCCTTGATCATTTCCGGGTCGAGTGCCGACGTGGGTTCGTCAAACAGCATGATCTTGGGATTCATGCACAGGGAGCGCGCGATGGCAACACGCTGTTGCTGGCCACCCGACAAGTGACCGGGATACTTGTGTGCCTGTTCGGGTATTTTTACCCGGGTCAGGTATTCCATGGCGAGTGCCTCGGCCTGTTTCTTGGATGTTTGGCGGACCCAGATGGGTGCCAGCGTGCAGTTCTCCAGCACGGTGAGATGGGGAAACAGATTGAAGTGCTGGAAGACCATGCCGACTTCGCAGCGAATTTGCTCGATGTGCTTGAGATCGTCGGTCAGCTCGATGCCATCGATGGTGATTCGCCCCTGCTGATGCTTTTCGAGCCGATTGATACAACGGATCATGGTCGATTTGCCGGACCCCGACGGCCCGCAGACGACGATTCGTTCACCTCGATTGACAGTCAGAGTGATGTCCTTGAGGACGTGAAACTGACCGAACCATTTGTGCACGTGGTCCAGATCGATCATTATCTTGTCGGAAACAGTCAGGCTGGGTGGAACGTGCTCGGTGATAAGTTCAGGCATTTCCGACATGGAGGATTCCTCACAGAGGATTTAACGTCGGCGACAACCGGTCAGGCAGCGTTTGTGGCCGGTTTCTGAGCTGGCAGTGGTGCAAGGCCAGGTAACCAGGGCGGGTCACTGGGCCGGCCGTTGCTTAAGCCGTGTGGCGGCTTTCGAGGGCTTGTTGCATGTGTTCCAGCGCCTGTTCCAGCAGCGGTCGCGGGCAGGCGAAATTGAGTCGCACGAAACCGGCGGCGGCACCGAACAGGCGGCCGTCGTGGACACCCACACCGAACTGCTCGAACAGGCCCGCGGGATTCTCCAGGCCAGCCTCGCGGCAATCGATCCACGCCAGATATGTGGCTTCCGTAGGACTCAGGCGCAGTCCCGTTTGTGCGGCTGTCCATTCCGCCAGTCGGTCGCGGTTGCCTCGCAGATATTTCAGCAGCGCCTGGCGCCAAGGCTCGCCGTCGCGGAACGCGGCCAATGCAGCAACATAACCGAGCACGTTGACGTGTGCCACGATGCCCGCCATGGCCGCCTGGAAGCGTTTGCGCAGGGCGCTGTCGGAAATGATCGCAAAGCCGCAACCGAGCCCGGCCAGATTGAACGTTTTGCTGGGAGCCATCAGCGTAATGGTGCGGGCCGCAATCTCCGGGCTCAGGGTCGCAGTTGGCAGGTGCGGCTTGTTCTCGTCCAGTATCAGCTCGCAGTGAATCTCGTCGGAACAGATAATGAGGTCATGGCGCTCGCAGAGCCCGGCCAGGGCGGTGAGTTCTGTCCGGCTGTAGACCCGCCCCACCGGATTATGCGGGTGGCTCAGCAACAGCAATCGCGTGGTCGGCGTGATGTTGGCTTCGAGCCGGTCCAGGTCAAGTGTCCAGCGGCCGTTGTCCTCGCACATCGGCACCGTAATCAGCGCTCGGCCCATGTTGCCGGGGGCCGACAGGAACGGGTGATAGACCGGGGTCGACGTGATGACGCTTTCCTGCGCCCCGGGCAGTCGGCAGGCGGCATTGATGGCGCACACCAAACCCGGCAGCCAGACCAGCCATTCGGGTTGGATCTGCCAGTCATAGAATGCCGCCAGCCGGGCCTGGACGGTTTCTACCAGGGCAGCCGGCACATTGCCATAACCGAAGATACCATGCTCGACACGTGCCTTGAGGGCTTCCATGACCGCGGGTGGGGAGCGGAAATCCATATCGGCCACCCACATCGGGATGACGTCGGATCCATACTTGTGCCATTTGGTACTGTCGCTGGTGCGACGATCGATCTGAATATCAAAGTCGTAGGTCATACGGATCGTTGCCCCGTGAAGTCAAGAGTAAGCTCGAAAATATAAAATTATGCCATGATGTCGTCAGCCCGCGGTCTGTTCTTCTCCGCAATCATCAGTTGCGGGCTCTCAAAGCCGGGTCGGTCGGCGGGGATGACGACAGCGGCCATGAGTAATGCTCGGCCACGTTGGTCCGTATTAGAATACGGACCGAACTTTAGCACTGTCCCCGTGACTTAGAAAACGATGGCGAGAGCGAGCACGACTCGCTTACTGCTCGGAGTGAAACGGACCATGCCAGAGATTGCCAACCCGACCCTGGTCGAGGTCACGCGTGGTGCATTGGTGGAGAGCCGCCATCGCGGTGGTGCTGCCGTAGTCGACGGCCATGGTCGGGTGCGGGCCGAGTGGGGCGACATCGAGCGGCCGGTCTATGCGCGCTCGGCAATCAAGCCGATACAGGCACTACCGTTGCTCGAAACGGGTGCTTTTGATGGCTATCAGCTGACCGATGCCGAACTGGCGCTGGCCTGTGCCTCACATGGCGGCGAACCGCAACATGTCGAACGGATCGCGGCTTGGCTGCAACGGCTGGGGTTGAGCACCGCTGATCTCCAGTGCGGCGTCCATCCGCCTCTGCACGCGGCGAGTGCACAGGCTTTGAGGGCGGCCGGGCAACCGGCCACCGCTTTGCACAACAACTGTTCCGGCAAGCACAGCGGATTTTTGACGACTGCCATGTACAACGGCGAGCCTTTATCCAATTATCTGCGCCCGGACCATCCGGTTCAGCAACGCTGGCGCCACGCCCTGGCGGAACTGAGTGAAAGCGAGCTTGAAACTGCCCCGGAGGGTGTGGACGGCTGTGGTATCCCAGTGCTCGGGCTGGGGCTGCGGGCGACTGCTCTGGCCCTGGCCCGGCTGGCAGACCCGGTCGGTTTGAACAAAGCAAGAGCGAGCGCGGCGCGGCGAATCGTCCATGCCATGGCAGTTAATCCTGAACTGGTGGCCGGTAGCGGACGGTTCGATACGTTAGTGCTGCGGGTGGCCGGTGAGCGCGCTGTGATCAAAACCGGCGCGGAAGGCGTTTACACGGCGATTCTGCCCACCCTGGGTCTGGGTGTGGCGCTGAAAATCGACGACGGCGCAAGCCGGGCCGCCACCGTGGCGCTCGGCGCACTGCTGAGCGGTCTGGGGGTATTGACAGAAGGTGACCGGCAGCAACTGGTGGATGTCCTGCTGCCTCCGGTGCGCAACCATGCCGGCCGCGTTGTGGGCGCGATACGCCCGGCCGCGGGATGGCTGCCATGACGGATAACCCCTATCGTCTGGACCTCGTGCGCCAACGTGCGGTGCTGACGCAGGCCGCCACCACCTTTGACCAGGCCGCCGTGCTGCATCGGGAAGTGGGCGAGCGCTTACTGGAGCGGCTCCAGCTGATACGCCTGGAACCGTCCCGGGTGCTTGACCTGGGTTGCGCCACAGGGTTGGTGACTGCCGGGCTGTTCAAACGCTACCGCAAGGCCGGTATTATCGCTCTGGAGCGGAGCCCGGCGCTGCTCGCCCAAGCGCGTCGCAGGACTTCCTGGCTGCGCCGGCCGGCGGTGATTTGTGGCAGCGCCCGCGCGGTTCCGCTGGCCGCCAGCAGCGTCGATCTGGTGTTCTCCAACCTCAGCCTGCAGCACGATGACGCCCCGGACCAGGTATTCGCGGAATGCTGGCGGGTGTTACGGCCGGGCGGCCTGCTGCTGTTCAGTGTTCCCGGTCCCGACACCCTGCGGGAACTGCGCGAGAGTTGGGCGGAACTCGATCAGTCCGTCCACGTGCATGCCTTCACCGACATGCACGATATCGGGGACGCTTTGATCCGGTCACAGTTCGCCGACCCGGTCATGGACGCCGAGCACTTCACTCTGACCTATCCAGCCTTGGCAGGCCTGGTGCGCGACCTGCGCCAGCTCGGTGCCGTCAACGTTGCGTTGGGACGCCCGCGTGGACTGACTGGCCGAGCGCGCTATCAGGCGCTGATGGCGGCTTATGAGCGCCAGCGCCGTGACGGTTTGCTGCCGGCGACTGTGGAAGTGGCTTATGGCCATGCCTGGAAGCCGGAGCAGGCTGTGGCCCAGCGGCGTGCCGACGGTACGGCGGTGTTTCCGCTGTCGGGGTTACGCGGCCGTCGATGAGAGTGCGGTCAGCCGAATATTCAGACCGGCGTTGCCTGGAGGTCGTACTCATCGGCGGCGGTTACCCGCGCTCTGATCCGTTGCCCGGGTTGCAAGCCGACGGCCGCGTCCAGGTAGACTAGGCCGTCGATGTCCGGCGCGTCGGCGTGGCTGCGGCCGATGGTGCCGTCGGTACTGACCTCGTCGATCAGTACATCGATGAGCCGGCCGACCTTGGCCTGCAGGCGGTCTGCGCTGATCTTGGCCTGCTGCTGCATTAGTCGGTCGTAGCGGTCCTGCTTGACGGCCTCCGGCACCGGATCGGGTAGCGCGTTAGCGGCTGCGCCGGTAACCGGCGAGTACTGAAAGCAGCCGACCCGGTCCAGCCGGGCCAGTTCGAGGAATTCCAGTAACTGCTCGAAGTCGTCTTCGGTCTCACCGGGGAAGCCGACGATGAAGGTGCTGCGCAGTGTCAGTTCGGGACAGATTGCGCGCCAGGCGCGGATGCGCGCCAGGTTATCCTCGGCTGCAGCGGGGCGGCGCATTAGCTTGAGGATACGCGGACTGGCGTGCTGAAACGGAATATCCAGGTAGGGCAGGATCTGGCCCTCCGCCATCAGCGGGATGATGGCGTCCACATGAGGATAGGGATAGACATAATGGAGCCGCACCCAAACATCGAACTCGCTTAGCGCTAGGCATAAGTCATGGAGATTGCTGCGGTAGCGGGTGTCTCGCCATTGGCCGGTCTGATACTTGAGATCGACGCCGTAGGCGCTGGTGTCCTGCGAGATCACCAGCAGTTCCTGTACCCCGGAGCGCACCAGTTGGTTGGCCTCGGCAATCACCCGTTCCACCGGTCGACTGACCAGCTTGCCACGCATCGACGGAATGATGCAGAACGAGCATTTGTGATTGCAGCCTTCCGCTATCTTCAGATAGGCGTAGTGGCGTGGTGTGAGCTTGACGCCCTGGGGCGGCAGCAGATCGCTGAACGGGTCGTGCGGCGGGGGCGGGGCGAATTGGTGCACGGCGGCGACGACCTGCTCGTACTGCTGGGGACCGCTGATCGCCAGCACCTGGGGATACTGGCGGCGGATTTCCCCGGCCTGAACCCCAAGGCAGCCGGTGACAATGACACGGCCGTTTTCAGCGATGGCTTCGGCAATCACATCTAGCGACTCCGCCTTGGCGGCATCTATGAAACCGCAGGTGTTGACCACCACCAGGTCGGCGTCGTGGTAGCTCGGCACGATAGTGTAGCCGTCGCCACGCAGCTGGGTCAGAATGCGCTCGGAATCGACCAGGGCCTTGGGGCAGCCGAGGCTGACGAAACCGACTCGGGGTGCGGACACGATAGACTCTCCAGGACTCAGAATTGGTGCGTGTGGGCGGAGCGCCCTCAGTCTTCCGGGGCGGGCCGGCACGTCCTCAGACCCAGCGGGTCATCAGGATCGATACTCTCCATGAACGGCACCCGGCGGTCCTGATGGGTAAGCTGGTAAACCAGGCCGAGCCAGTTGTTGAATACCGTCTTGCCAGTGTCGCCCCAGGTATTGTCGGCGTGGTGCAGCAGGGCATTTTCCGGGAACTCGGCGATCAGCTCTGGGGCGCGCTGGCGTTCAGCTCGATTCCGGAAATCATCGAGTAGCGGCCGGGCAGACCCGTCGAAATAATTCTCTGGCTCGGGTGGATACGCGATCAGTTCACCGGCCAGATAGCGCATCACCTCGCGCTTGTATTCCTTTAACAGGCTGTTGCGGTCATATTCGGGATGGCCCTGGAAATAGACGAAGCGCACTCCGTCGACGCTGACGGCCAGGTGTACGCTAGCTGTTGGGCTCTCCACCAGCGTGGTAATACCGGCGGTCGCGAGCTGGCTCCGGGTGACTTCGTTCCAGCGCGAATGGGGGACGTCGAAACGGGTGTTGATGTTGCGTACCAGCGGATGCAGCCGGTCCGTGACGCGGTGCGAGTAGACGCCCCAGCGCTTGCGTGACAGCGGCTGCCGCTCGATGCCATGGAGGTAGCGCACGGTGGCATGGGTCGCCAGGCAGGCACATAGCACTGAGGTGACGTTGGCACGGGCCCAGTCCAGCACCTCGGTCAATGGTTGCCAGAATGGTTCAGCGGTGATGTCGCTGTTCTGCGGGTTAGCGCCGGTGATGATCAGGGCATCCAGCCCCTGTTCGCGCAGCGTGTCGAAGGGCTCGTAATAGCGCTGCAGGTAGTCAGCCGCGTTGTCCGAACGGCGGATGACTTCAAAGGTGAACGGATGAACGTAGAATTGGGCGATGCGGTTACAGGCGCCGATCAGGCGCATGAACTGTCGTTCTGTTGGTGCCAGTGCCGCATCCGGCATCATGTTCAGCAGACCGATGTGCAGCTCACGAATGTCCTGGTGACTGGCCCGATCCAGGCCCAGCACGTCCTCGCCCTCACAGAACAGGCGTTCGAACGAGGGTAATCCAGAGTGGGCGACAAGCGGCATGCTGCGGCGATCTCCCCCGAAATGCTAGTTTCGAATGCCGACGCCGCGGTTCAGCAGGTACAGACTGAGGCTGAACAGCGCGACGATGAAGGCCACGATGAGGGTAAAGGCGACGGCGATGTTGATGTCGCTGACACCCAGAATACCGTAGCGGAAGGCATTGACCATGTACAGAATCGGGTTGATCCGCGAAGCGTACTGCCAGAAGTCCGGCAGCAGAGAGATCGAGTAGAATACGCCACCCAGATAGGTTAGCGGCGTCAGCACGAAGGTCGGCACAATCGAAATGTCATCGAAGCTCTTCGCAAACATGGCATTGACGAAGCCGGCTAGGGAGAACAGCGCCGACGTCAATATCACCACGGAAACGGTGATGAAGGCGTGATGTACGCCCAAGTGAGTGAAAAACAGGGCGACCACGGTTACCAGGGCACCGACGATCAGGCCTCGGGTCATGCCGCCGGCCATGAAGCCAAGCAGGATCAGATAATTAGGTATCGGCGCGACCAGCAGCTCCTCGACGTGGCGCTGGAATTTGGCACCGAAAAACGATGACACCACGTTGGAGTAGGAGTTGGTGATGACTGCCATCATGATGAGCCCCGGGGCAATGTACTCCATGTAAGAGAACCCCCCCATGGGGCCCACCCGCCGGCCGATCAGGTTGCCGAAGATGACGAAGTACAGGCTCATCGTGATTACCGGCGGCAACACGGTCTGCACCCAGATGCGCAGAAATCGGTTGATTTCTTTGGCCAGCAAGGTCTTGAAGGCGACAGCGTGCAACCGCAGGCGGCTGTTAGCAGGCGTGTCGTCTCCAGAATAAGCGATGGTTTTTTCCATGGAGATCATGCGGCTTGGGATGATTTATCGATCAGACGGACAAACAGTTCTTCCAGTCGGTTGGCCTTGTTGCGTAGGCTCACCACTTCAAGTCCCTGCGCCGAAAGCTGGCGGAACAATCCGTTCAGGCCTTGGGCCTTGGTGACCTCGACCTCGACCGTCGTGTCGTCGATCTGACGCAGCGGATAATCGTCTATGACGGGTGGTTCAGCCGCCGGACGACTGAAGTTGAGCACGAAGGTTTCGACGTTGAGCTGTGCCAACAGGTCCTTCATGCGGGTATTCTCAACGATTCGTCCCTGATCGATGATGGCAATGTTGCGGCACAGCCTTTCAGCTTCCTCGAGGTAGTGCGTGGTTAGGATGATCGTGGTACCACGGGCGTTGATATCGCGCAGGAATGTCCACATCGAACGGCGCAGTTCGATGTCGACCCCGGCCGTCGGCTCGTCGAGAATCAGCAGTTTGGGTTCGTGCATCAACGCGCGGGCGATCATCAAGCGCCGTTTCATGCCGCCTGAAAGGTCGCGGGCTGGTCCATCGCGTTTCTCCCACAAGCCGAGCTGCTTGAGGTAGGTTGCGGCGCGGCGTTGGGCCAGTGGGCGGTCGATGCCATAGTAGCCGGCTTGGTTGATCACGATGTGCTCAACCTTCTCGAAATGGTTGAAATTGAACTCCTGCGGGACCAACCCAATACACAGCTTGGCCGACTCCAGGTCGTGGTCGATATCGTGGCCAAATACTGCGACGCTGCCACTAGATTTGGTCACCAGCGAGGTGATGATCCCGATGGTGGTGGATTTACCGGCGCCGTTGGGACCCAGCAACGCGAAGAAATCGCCTTGCCGGACGTTGAGATCAATGCCTTTGAGGGCTTCGAACCCGTTCGGATAGATCTTGTGTAGATCGCGAATGGCGAGTGCCTGAGTCATGCCAGCCTGCTAATGGGTGTTGCAAGAGAAAGGGCGCTCCTGTTCGCGCGGCGCCAGAACTACTTAAGAAAATAGGGGCTGTCTAGGCGATTACAACCCCCCCTGGCCGGAAAGCCAGGGCTGCGACCGCTTTGCAGCGGGTCACGGACGAGCGGGGCAGATTGCTCGAATGGAGTCGACGTTAACGATATAGTGTACAGCAAAAGCACCAGCCATCGGCAGAGATGCCTGCCGGGCGCCGTATTCAGGCCAGGGAGTTGCCCGTGATGCCCGCAGCCGGATCGGAAACCTTGCTGTTCTCGCTGCTGCTGATCTTTACCGGGGCGGCGATATTGGCGACACTGGCATTGTTCGCGCGCCAGGCGCTGCCGGTAGCCTACATTGCTCTTGGTGTGCTGCTGGGGCCGTTCGGGGTTGGACTGTTGGCCGCACCGGACACTATCCGCCAGATGTCCGAGATCGGTATCATTTTCCTGCTGTTTCTGCTGGGGCTGGATCTGACCCCGCAGGAACTTCTGCCTATATTGCGTAAGGCCACCCTGGTGACGCTGGGCAGTGCGTCGCTGTTTGCCGTGCTGGGCGTGGTAGTCGCTCTGGGGTTCGGCTTTCCGGCGGCCGAGAGCCTGCTGATAGGCGCAGCGATGATGTTTTCGAGTACTATTGTCGCGCTCAAACTGCTGCCGACTTCCGCGCTTCACCACCAGCACACTGGCGAAATCATCATCAGTATTCTGTTGCTGCAGGATCTTTTGGCCATAGCATTGTTGTTATTGCTGGCCGGCTTCGCCGGCGGTGGCTTCAGCGGGTCCCGTCTGGCCTTACTGGGCGGGGGGCTGCCGGTGCTCGCCGGATCCGCGTGGCTGTTCGAGCGCTACGTGCTGATTCGGTTGATTCGGCGTTTCGACAAGATTAGAGAGTATATCTTTCTGGCTGCTGTCGGTTGGTGCCTGGGGGTGGCCGAACTGGCAGCCCTGCTGGGTCTGTCGCATGAAATCGGTGCCTTCATAGCCGGAGTGACCCTCGCCACCAATCCCATCGCGCTGTACATCGCCGACAGTCTGCGGCCGCTGCGGGATTTCTTCCTGATCCTGTTTTTCGTTTCCCTCGGGGCTGGTTTCAACCTCGGCGTTTTACCGGCGGTGGTGTTGCCGGCTGTGGTGCTGGCCGGGTTGATGATGTTGGTCAAGCCGGTGGTGTTCCGCTGGTTGCTGGTGCAAGCGGGTGAGGGATCCCGGCTGGGGCTTGAGGTCGGCGCACGGCTGGGCCAGATCAGTGAGTTCTCACTACTGATTGCGGTGACGGCGCTGGACGCACATGTTATCGGAGCCCGGGCCTCCTATCTGGTGCAGGCGGCCACACTGCTCACGTTCATCGTTTCAACCTACTATGTGGTGCTGCACTACCCCACGCCGGTGGCGGTATCTGATCGACTGAGACGCGACTGAGGGAGCTGTATTGCGCACTGCTATCGTCTGGCTACGCAGGGATTTGCGACTGCATGACAACCCGGCGCTTAGGGCGGCCGCCAGGTATCAGCGGGCAGTGCCGGTTTATATCCATGCGCCTGAGGACGAGCAGCCCTGGGCGCCGGGTGGGGCCGGGCGCTGGTGGCTGCATCATAGCCTCGCGGCGTTGGCCACGGCGCTTCAGCGCCGGCACTCGACGCTGACCATCCGCCGCGGGCGCGCTTTGCCTGTGCTACAGGCGCTTGCGGCGGAAACCGGTGCCAGTGCGGTGTTCTGGAACCGGTTCTACGACCCGCCGGTGATCGCCCGTGACCGCGTCATCAAAACCGTGCTGCGGGAGGCCGGTATCGAGGTGCATAGCTTCAACGGTGCCCTGCTGTGGGAACCTTGGACTGTTTTGACAGGACAGGGTAAGCCCTACCGGGTATTCACGCCGTTCTGGAACGCAGCCCGGCACAGGGCGCCGGCAACGCCGGAACCGTTGCCCGAACCAATGCCGGCGGCGGCAGCGCCTGTCTCGGTGGCGCTGAGTGCCCTCGAACTGACGCCCAAAGTCCGCTGGGATGCCGGTCTGGTCGCGAGCTGGAGCCCCGGCGAGCAGGCCGCGCAGGATCGGCTTGAGCAGTTCTGCCAGCACGCTGTCGATGGCTACGCGGATAGCCGTAACCGACCGGATCGCGATGGCGTGTCGCGGCTCTCGCCCCACCTGCATTGGGGGGAGCTGTCGCCTCGCCAGGTCTGGCATGCGATCACCCGGCGCTACGCCGGCACGCCGTTTGATGATCGCTCCGCCGAGGCATTTCTGCGCGAGCTGGGCTGGCGGGAGTTTGCCCATCATGTGCTGTTCCATTTTCCGCAGACGATCGACCGTCCGATGCAGGAGCGGTTCCAGCACTATCCCTGGCGGGCGGACTATGCCGAGCTGCTGAATGCCTGGCAGCACGGGTGCACCGGTGTGCCGCTGGTCGACGCTGGCATGCGTCAGCTATGGGACAGCGGCTGGCTGCATAACCGGGTGCGCATGGTGGTGGCATCGTTCCTGACCAAGAATCTAAGAATCCCCTGGCAGGAAGGTGCCCGCTGGTTCTGGGATACGCTGGTCGATGCCGATCTGGCCAGCAACACCCTGGGCTGGCAATGGACAGCCGGTTGCGGGTTCGATGCGGCACCCTATTTTCGCGTGTTTAACCCGGTCCGCCAAGCCAAGCAGCACGATCCCGAAGGCAGCTATATAGGCCGTTGGGTGCCGGAGCTGGCGCAGTTGCCGGCGCGGTGGCGGGCGCAGCCCTGGGTGGCCCCGGAGGCCGTGTTGGCGGCGGCAGGCGTTTGCCTCGGCCGTGATTATCCCGCTCCGCTGGTCGATCTCAAGCAAAGCCGGGCTGCAGCCATGGCAGGCTACGCGCAGATTAAATCGTGACCGGTTTTCAGCGACTTAGTCGTTGGCCCGAGGCGTCGGGTCGCTTATAATCGCAGCCCCTTGACGGCGCCGGGCCCGGCCTTGATGGCGTCGGCTGTTTTTTAATTCATTTATCTAAGGTGGGGTATGCCTGCACGTCGAGACAAGGCGAATGCGGTTCGAGCGCTGAGCATGGACGCGGTGGAGCGAGCGGGGTCGGGACATCCTGGGATGCCGCTGGGGATGGCCGACATTGCCGAGGTGCTGTGGAGTGATTACTTGCGCCACAACCCGGGTAATCCGCAGTGGGCGAACCGCGACCGGTTTGTGGTCTCCAACGGTCACGGCTCGATGCTGCTGTATGCGCTGCTGCATCTGAGCGGCTATGACCTGCCGCTGGAGGAGATTGAACATTTCCGGCAATGGGGCTCGAAGACCCCGGGGCATCCCGAGTTCGGAGAGACGCCGGGCGTGGAGACCACCACCGGTCCGCTGGGCCAGGGGCTGGCCAATGCCGTGGGCATGGCGCTGGCCGAACGCACTCTGGGTGCCCAGTTCAACCGCCCCGGCCATGCCCTCATCGACCACTACAGCTATGTACTGGTCGGCGACGGCTGCCTGATGGAAGGCATCTCGCACGAGGCGTGCTCCCTAGCCGGACGGCTGGGGCTGGGAAAGCTCATCGTGCTCTACGACGACAACGGCATTTCCATCGACGGCGAAGTCAAGGACTGGTTCAGCGACGATACGGCGAAACGCTTCGAAGCCTACGGGTGGCAGGTGATTCCGGCCATCGACGGTCACGACCCCGTGGCGATCGGGGCGGCACTGGAGGCTGCGCGGGCCGAACCCGACCGGCCCAGCCTGCTGTGTTGCCGTACCGTGATCGGCTATGGGGCGCCGCATAAGGCCGGCACCGCCGGCGTGCATGGGGCTCCCCTGGGCGCCGAGGAGATCCGCGCTACCCGTGAGCGGCTCGGCTGGCACCACCCGCCGTTTCACATCCCAAGCGAGCTCTACCAGGCCTGGGACGCGCGCGCCCGCGGTGCCCAGCAGGAAGCCGCCTGGAAGGCGCGCTTTGCGACCTATCGCGAGGCCTATCCCGAGCTTGCTGGTGAGCTGGAAAGGCGCCTGCGCGGAACGCTACCCGCGCAGTGGGCCGAGCACGTGGCCGCTGCCGTCGAAGCTGGCGCTGCCCAGGAAAAACCGCTGGCCACACGGGTCGCCTCGCAGCGGGCGCTGGATGCCTACGGCCCGGTGCTGCCGGAACTGATCGGTGGTTCGGCCGACCTCACTGGCTCCAACAACACCCTCTGGCACGGCGCCCGGGTGCTCACCGAAGATCCCGCTGGCAACTATCTCCATTTCGGCGTACGCGAATTCGCGATGGCCGCGATGATGAACGGCCTCGCCCTGCACGGGGGCTTCATCCCGTATGGCGGCACCTTCCTCATCTTCTCCGACTACGCCCGTAACGCCATCCGCCTGAGCGCGCTGATGCGCCAGCGGGTAATCTACGTGCTTACCCATGACTCCATCGGTCTGGGCGAAGATGGCCCCACCCACCAACCGGTCGAACAGCTCGCCAGTCTGCGCCTGATCCCGCAGCTGCACGTCTGGCGCCCGGCCGACGGCACCGAGACCGCCGTGGCCTGGGCGGCGGCACTGGCGCGCAATGACGGACCCAGCGTGCTGGCGCTAAGCCGCCAGGGCCTGCCGGCGCTCGAGCGAAGTGCCGGGCAGCGCGCGGAAATCCAGCATGGTGGCTACATCCTGCACGAACCAGCGACACCGCCCGAGGCGATTATCATTGCCACCGGCTCCGAAGTTTCGCTGGCACTGCAGGCTGCCGCGGCGCTCAACAACAGGGGGCGGGCGGTGCGGGTGGTATCGATGCCTTGTGCGGAGGTCTTCGAGCAGCAGGAGCGGGCCTATCGCGAGCAGGTATTGCCCTCCCACGTCGAGCGACGGCTGGTGATCGAGGCTGGCGCCACGGGTGGCTGGTACCGCTATGCTGGCGGTCGGGGCACCGTCCTGGGGCTCGACCGTTTCGGGGCCTCGGCCCCGGCAGCGGTGCTGTTCGAGCGCTTTGGCTTCTCGCTCGATCACGTCGTGGCTGAACTGACAGCGTTATTCTGATCCCGCGTGCTTGCCAGCCGGCTGTTGCGGCGATCACACTGAGGATGAAGGTCCACAGACACACCGACTACTGCCACAATCCAGAGGGGATGACAGCATGGCTATCAAGGTAGCGATTAACGGTTACGGCCGAATCGGCCGCAACGTGCTGCGAGCATTGTACGAGGCCGGCCGCACCGACGAAATCCGGATCGTCGCTGTCAACGATCTGGGTGATGCCCAGACCAATGCTCACCTGACCCGCTACGATACCGTACACGGCCGTTTTCCGGGCGACGTCGTGGTCGATGGCGAGGCGCTGGTGGTCAATGGAGAACGTATCCGGGTGCTGGCTGAACGAGACCCGGCGCGGTTGCCCTGGGACGAGTTGGGCGTCGACGTGGTCTATGAGTGCACCGGCCTGTTTACCAGCAAGGAAAAGGCCAGTGCGCACCTTCAGGCTGGAGCCAAGAAAGTGATCATATCGGCCCCTGGCGGTAAGGACGTCGATGCCACCGTCGTCTATGGTGTCAATCACGCAGTGCTCAAGCCCTCGGATACCGTGATTTCGAACGCTTCCTGTACCACCAATTGCCTGGCGCCATTGGTGAAGCCGCTGCATGCTGCGCTGGGCGTCGAAAGCGGTCTGATGACGACCATCCATTCCTACACCAATGATCAGGTGCTGACCGACGTTTACCATAAGGACTTGCGACGAGCGCGCTCGGCAACCCAGAATATGATCCCTACCAAGACCGGCGCTGCGGCCGCTGTGGGGCTGGTCCTGCCGGACCTCAACGGGAAACTGGACGGTTTCGCGATGCGGGTGCCGACCATCAATGTATCGATCGTCGACCTGAGTTTCGTGGCGGGTCGCGAGACGACGGTGGAGGAGGTCAATGGCATCTTGCGGGAGGCCGCTACGGGCGAGCTCAAGGGGATTTTGGGATATAACACCGAGCCGCTGGTGTCGATGGATTTCAACCACGATGCCCACTCAAGCATCTTCGATGCGACCCAGACCAAGGCTATCGGTCGGCTGGTCAAGGTGCTGAGCTGGTATGACAATGAGTGGGGCTTTTCGAATCGTATGCTGGATACCACTGTTGCCCTGATGAATGCACGGTGACCCGGCCATGACCTCAGTGCATGTCCTGACACTCGACGAGGTCGATCTGACTGGCAAACGGGTCTTTATCCGATCGGACCTCAATGTGCCGCTCAAGGATGGGCAGATCGTCGATGACACCCGGATTCGCGCCTCGCTACCGGCAATTCTGCGAGGCCTGGAGAGCGGGGCGGCCGTCATGGTGACTTCTCATCTGGGCCGCCCGGAGGAAGGTAGCTTCGCGGCCGAGTACTCGCTGGCACCGGTGGCTGTGCGGATGGGTGAGCTGTTGGGAAGAGAGGTCCCGCTGGTGCGCGACTGGGTCGATGGTGTCAGGGTGCAGCCGGGGGATCTGGTGCTGCTGGAGAATTGCCGTTTCAACCAGGGTGAAAAGAAGGATGACGACGCCTTGGCCCGAAAGCTGGCCGCGCTGTGCGACGTCTACGTGATGGACGCTTTCGGCTCGGCACACCGGGCCCAGGCGACCACCTATGGCATCGCCCGCTATGCGCCGGTTGCGTGTGCGGGGCCGCTCCTGGCGGCCGAGCTGGCGGCACTGGGCAAGGCCTTGGAGCAGCCCGAACGGCCCCTGGTGGCGATCGTCGGCGGTTCCAAGGTCTCCACCAAGCTGATGGTGCTGGAGACCCTGCTTGATCGGGTCGATCAACTGATTGTCGGTGGTGGCATCGCCAACACGTTTATCGCTGCGGCGGGCTATTCGGTCGGCAAGTCACTGTACGAGGCGGATCTGGTCGATACCGCCAAGCGGCTGCTGGCCAAGGCCCGCGAGCGTGGCGCGGAGATTCCGGTTCCGACCGATGTGGTTTGCGCGGTCCGGTTCGCCGCCGATGCCGAGCCAGTGCCGAGAACGGTTGATGCCGTCGGGGCCGAGGAACTGATCCTCGATATCGGTCCTGAGACAGCCGCCCGCTGTGCAAACATGCTTAAGGGTGCAGGTTCAATAGTCTGGAACGGTCCAGTAGGGGTATTCGAGTTTGATGCCTTTGGCCGCGGAACCGAGGTGCTGGCGCGTGCGATCGGCGAGTCGGGGGCATTCTCTCTGGCGGGGGGCGGCGATACCTTGGCGGCCATCGCCAAATACGGTATCAGCTCGCAGATCTCGTATATCTCCACCGGCGGTGGCGCATTCCTGGAGTTTCTTGAGGGCAAGACTCTGCCGGCTGTGGCTATACTGCAGGAGCGTGCTGCCTGATCCGGTACGCACAAAGCCAGCCCCTTGAGGCTGGCTTTGTGCGTACTGCGGTTTCAACACTGGTGCACGTCCCTGTGCACCGACACTTCTCACTGATTCGGAATCACCAGCTTCATGCCGGGCTGGAGCAGGTTGGGGTTGGCCAGCTTGTTGGCTTTGAGGATTGCCTGCCATTGATCGGCATTGCCGTAAAAGTGCATCGAAATACCCCGCAGTGTGTCTCCGCGCTGCACCACATAGGTCACGGTCAGAGCCTTCTTGAGTGCGCGCTGGGTGGCATTCAGTTGCTGGTCGAGCAGCGCCCGTTGTTCCTTTAAGTTAGCAATACGGTGTGTACTGACGGCGAGCTGCCCCTGGAGGTCTGCCATTTCCTGGCGGAGCTGCTGACGCTGCTGATTGCTCTGCTCCAATGCGCTGGCTTTGTCCTTGAGATCGCCACTAAGCCGGGCGAGCTGGGCCTCACCTTCCATCTGCGCGTGGGCTGCCGCCTCACGCAGTCGGCTGAACTGCATGGTCAGCTGGGCGGCATGGGCACGGGTGTTGTCCAGCGCCTTTTTGAGGGTGTCAACCTGTTTTTGCAGCTGTGCTTGCTCGGTCTGTAGACCACTGTACGCCTTGTTACGCTGGCTCAGCTGCTGCTGCAAATCACCGGCCTTTTGTTTGGCGGCAGCTACTTTGCCCTGCAGGTTCCGTCCGGTGGTTTGAGCCTCCTGCAGGTTACTACTGAGTTGGCTCTGCCGCTTCTGGAGCTGCTGTTTATCCTGCTGCAGGCCGGCAATTTGTTGCTGAAGCTGTTTCAGGTGCTGGTCACGCTGCTGCAGGTTGGACTGCAGTGCCGCTTTGTCCTGGGTCAATTGCTTGACCTGCTGCCGGGTATCGGCCAGCTTGGCGGTGGTCTGTTGCTGCGTGGTTTGTGTCTGCTTGAGCCTCTGATCGAGTTGGTCACGAGCCTGTTGCAGTGATTTTTGGGCCGTGGTCAGTTTGTCGAGCTGAGCGTGGGCCACTTCGAGCTGCTTACTGAGAGCCGCATTTTTGGCAGTCAGCGTTTGCTGGTCCTGTTGCACGCTGGCGAGTTGCTGCTGCAGTTGCTTAACGTGCTGGTCACGCTGCTGCAGGTTGGACTGCAGTGCCGCTTTGTCCTGGGTCAATTGCTTGACCTGCTGCCGGGTATCGGCCAGCTTGGCGGTGGTCTGTTGCTGCGTGGTTTGTGTCTGCTTGAGCCTCTGATCGAGCTGGTCACGAGCCTGTTGCAGTGATTTTTGGGCCGTGGTCAGTTTGTCGAGCTGAGTGTGGGCCACTTCGAGCTGCTTACTGAGAGCCGCATTTTTGGCAGTCAGCGTTTGCTGGTCCTGTTGCACGCTGGCGAGTTGCTGCTGCAGTTGCTTAACGTGCTGGTCACGCTGCTGCAGGTTGGACTGCAATGCCGCTTTGCCCTGGGTCAACTGCTTGACCTGCTGCCGGGTATCGGCCAGCTTGGCGGTGGTCTGGTGTTGCGTGGCTTGTGTGGCCTTGAGTTGCTGGCCGAGCTGTTTGAGCCGTTGTTGCTGTGTCTGCCTGGTGGCGGTCAACTGATCTATCCGGCTTTGGGCTGCCGCGACCTGTTGGCTGAGGTCGGTGTCCCTAGCCTTGAGCTGGTGCTTGGCTGCGGTCAGTTTCCGTAGGCTGGCGGCCAGCTGGGCCTGGAGTTGCTGCTTGTCCTGTGTTGCAGTGTTCAGACTCTGCTGTAGTTGCTGTTGATCGGCCTGAGTCTCGGCGAGACTATTGCGGGCGCTTTTGAGATCGCCCGTTAGCTTGGCTTGCTGTGCCTTCATCTGAGCGTTGAGTTGCTGACTGGACGTCAGCTTGTTCTGCACGCCGGTCAGTTGTTGCTCAAGTTGTTTACGGCGGGCCAGGCTTTCTTGCAGCGCTGCCGTCCTGTCTTTGAGAGCACTGCCGAGCCGGGCAAGCTGGGCCTCACCTTCCATCTGCGCATGGGCTGCCGCTTCACGCAGTCGGCTAAACTGCATGGTCAGCCGGGCGGCGTGGGCGCGGGTATTGTCGAGTGCCTTGTGCAGCGTGGCGGCATTGGCTTGCGCGGCGGTGCGGGCTCGCACTTGCTGTTGCAGCTGCTGCTTAAGTGCGTCAATTTCCTGGTCGTACGCCACGAGTGTGTGTTGCAGAGGCTGCCGCGCTTCCTGGGCCTGCGCCAGCGTCATATTGAGTTCACTCAGCCGCTGCCGGAGACCCTGTTGGCCTTGGCGCAGGGTATTGATCCGCTGCTGAGCATTCTTGAGCTGCGTGCTTCTCTTCGTTAGTTCGGCCTGCACTTGGCTCAGGTTGTCGGCCAGTTGGTTGCGTTGGCCGCGCACGTTGCTGAGGCCGGCTTGTCGGTGCTGTAACTGGGATTTGAGTCGACTGGTTTCAGTAGTCGCCTGCCGGAGCTGCTGTTGCAACGTGGTCAGTTGGTCATGCAATGCACGGCGTTTGGCTCGACTCCGCTGCAGTGTCTGGCTGGTCGCCGTCAGCTCCTGCTGAAGCGTGTCAACCTTGTCTGCCAGCGTCTGTTGGTCGCCTTGCGCTGCGGTCAGTGCCTTCTGCTTGGCGTTCAGTTGCCGGGTGAGTTGGGCCGCGTGCTGCTGGATCTTAGTCAGCTCAGCGGCGGTCTGTCGCTGTTGGCTGATTGCCTGCTGGCGCTGTTGCCCGAGTCGGGTTTGGTCCTGTTCGGCCTGCTGTAACTGGTTCTTGAGCTGGCTGACCGTGGTGGCCAGAGTATGACGTGCCGCCTCGGCCTGGCTTTGGGCAGCTTGGGCTTGCTGTAACTGGTTCTGCAAGGCGGTTTTCTGGTTCTGTTGATCTTGCAGGATACGGGCCAGCCATTGCTGGATGTCATTACCACTTCCATCGGGCTTGGATAACGTCTGGCGGATGGCATCCAGTTCGGAATCACGGCTGGCGAGCTCAGCCTTGAGCTTGTCGCGCCGGTCCTGTAGCGCGCTGAGCTGGTTGTGGACCTGGGCGAGGTCGCTGGTCAGCTGTTGCCGGGCCTGCTTGGCCTGGTTGAGTTGCTGCCGCAGCGACTTTGTTCGGGCGCGTGCCTGCTCGCGTGCGGCAGCGACCGTCTTCAGTTGGCTTTGGGCTTGCTGCAGCGTCGCGTTACGGGCAGCGAGCGTTTGATGTACCTCGTCAAGCCGGCCCTTGAGGTCGCTGATGGCCTGTTGTTGTGCCATCAATGCGGTTTGCAGCTCCTGCTGTCTGTTATGAGCGTGCTGCAACGTGTGCTGGAGCTTTGTCCGGCTGATCTTCAACTGCTGGGTCGTCTGTTGGAGAGCGTTATCGCGCACCGCGAGCGTTTGTTGCAGCTGAGTCAGCCGGCTTCTCAGGCTGCTGACGGTATGCTGCTGTGTCGCCACTGCTTTCTGTAGCGTTTGTCGCTCGCCACGGGCATTGTTCAGTGTCTGCTGGAGTTGCTTCTGGCCGCTGGCAAGCTGTTGCTGGTGCTGGCGGGTGCTGGCAAGTTTCTGCTGCAACTGCCGGCTGTGTTCGTTACTGGCCTGCAGTTGCAGCTGTATTTGCTTGAGCTGATCGTGCGCCTGGTCACGCTGTTGGGCGGCCGTGGCCAGCTCTTGGCCGAGCTGCTGGGACTGCTGGCGACTATGCGCCAATTGCTGCCGGGCCTGGCTGAGCCGGGCCTGCTGCTGGGAGAGGTTCTTGTGGAGTAGCCTGGCACGTTCGCCAAGACCGTCCACCAGCTGGCGCGTGGCATGAAGCGATTGCAAGAGTTTATCGTTTTTGATCTGGGTCTGAGCCAGCATGTCACGGGTTGCGAGTGCCGCACCCTGACGTCTGACCAGCTGGTCGCGCAATGCATGGCTGTGCTTGAGCAGTTCGGCCAGGTTCTCATGCACGGCATTGATTTCAGCTTCCAGGCCATTCTTGCGCTTTTCCATTTGCGCCAAGGCCGCGCGGGCGTCGACCAGCTTGTGGCGCTGCTCAGCCAGGCCGGTCCGTAGTTGCTTGGTAGAGATTAGCAGGCTGGTTAGCTGTTTATGAGTCCGGGTCAGGTTGAGTTGCAATTGACCGATGCTGACCTGCAGGGTTTTGCGCTCACCGGTGAGCTGCTCAACCTGCTGCCGCAAACGGGCGCGGTCCTGGCGCAGTCTCTGGTTGGCACTGCGGGCGCTGACCAATGCCTGGTGGTCAGCGGATTGCTGGCGTTGCAGCTTGTCTCGTTGACGGCTCAGTAGTTGGCTGGTGTGCTGGAGTGTTATGTGGCGCCGCCGCAATTGCGTTAACCGCCGCGACAGGGCTTCGTTGTGCGCGCTGCTGGCAGCCAGTTGCTGATTGCTCGCCGTCAGGGCGGTCTGCTGGTCCGCCGCCCGTTGTTGTTGCCGGAGCCGGGCATCCTTTTGTTGACCAAGACTGCGAACCAACGCCGCTATTCGGATTCGCGCCTGGGCCATTTGGTGGTCGCGCTGGCTGAGTTGTCGCTGCAGAGCGGCGACGTTCTTGCGCAGCTGTTGTGTAGCGCGCGCCAGGTGGTCGCGCTCGTCTTGCACGCTGCTCAGGGTCTGGTGCAGCGCCTGCGCAGTGGTGGCGCTATCGGCCGCCTTGTTCCGAGCGGCTTGCAACTGCGTTGTCAGTTTGCTTTGGGTTTGCTGCAAAGCTTGCAGGCGTTTGCTTAGGGTCTGGTTGCGTTGCTGGCTTTGGTCCAGTTTGCCGGACAGCGTCTTGTTATTCTGCTGGACGTCCGTCAGCGTTTTGTGCAGTCCGTCGACTTCGTTTTTGCGCTGAGCGAGCTCGGTTTTCAGTTGATTGCGTTCGGCGGTCCGTGCCTTTAACTCCTGTTCGGTCTTGCTGGGGCCACAGCCGGCCAGTGCCAGGATCAGGGGAATGATCAGCCAGGGCATTGCGCTTCGGCGCAAGTGGTACATCGCGCTTCTCCTCATTCGGTCGGTGCGTCAGTGGTGAGCCGGCCAGGCCCAACGATTATTACGGCACACGGATGACACTATATTCTATAAGTTTACGAAGTCGCTGCCACGCCGGGACGGTCAGCCTGACCCGCGATCCGATGTTCAGTTTACTTTGCGTTTGAGCAGGCCGTGGCTGCTCAGCATGTCAAGTAGGGCGGCAACGTTGCTATTGACGCTGTGAGCGGCCGTATCCAGAACCTGGTCAGCGGCCTGGGGCGGTTCATAAGGCGCGTCGATGCCGGTGACATTGCCGATTTCACCAGCCCGGGCACGGGCATAGAGGCCATCTTCATCGCGTTGCTCACAGACTTCCAGTGACGCCTCACAGTAAATTTCCAGAAAACGGTCCTCGCCTATGATGCGGCGGGCCTGGGCTCGGTCCGCAGTTAGCGGCGATGCCAGTGCGACGATGGTGATCAGGCCCAGGTCATTGCACATGCGCGCTATTTCAGCGGCCCGACGCTGGTTTTCCCAACGGTCCTGGGGGCTGAATCCGAGGTCCGCGTTGATGCCGAGACGCAGGTTCTCGCCGTCAAGGACATGGACATGATACCCGTGACCGCAGAGTTCTGCCTCCAGGGCGAAGGCCAGCGACGATTTGCCGGCTCGTGGCAGCCCGGTTAACCATAGGGTGAAGGGCTGTTGGTCGAGCCGGGCGGCGCGCACGGCAGGTGTCAGGGAGCCATGCTGCGGGCGGAGATTGCTGCCGGCATCTGCGGCCCTGTGGCGGCGCGCCAGGATACGTTCACTGGGCGTGCTGTCGAGAATCATGCCGGCCGCCACAGTGGCATTGCTGAGTCGGTCGATCAGGATGAACGCGCCGGTGGCCCGGTTCTTGTGATAGGCGTCGCAGGCCAGCGGGCGACTGCTGGTGAGCGCCACCCGGCCGATTTCGTTGAGTGCCAGTCCGGCACTGGGTTCCCGGTGCAGGCTGTTGATGTTCATCCGATAGCGCACGGTGTCGATACTGGCAGCTGTGAGGTTGCTGGTGTGTTTGAGCAGGTAACTGCGACCGCAGTCGAGCGGTTCAGAGTCCAGCCAGACCAACATGGCCTCCAGTTGCTGACTGAGGATTGGCGCGTTATTGGGCGAGGCCAGCATGTCGCCACGACTGATGTCGAGTTCGTCAGTGAGCTGTACCGTGATGGCCTGTGGCGAAAACGCCGCGCTCAGCTCGCCATCGAAAGTGACGATACGCTTGACCCGGCTGCGCCTGCCGGACGGCAAGGCCACGACCTCATCGCCAGGGCGAAGCACGCCGGATAGCATGTTGCCGGCATAACCACGGAAGTCCAGGTCAGGCCGCATCACCAGTTGAATAGCGAACCGCAGGTCGATCAGATTGCGATCCGATGCGATATGTACAGTTTCCAGCAGATCCAGCAGGGTCGAGCCCTGGAACCATGGCATGCGATCGCTGCGGCGGACGATATTGTCGCCCCGCAGGGCTGACACTGGAATGAAATGGAGGTCGGGCACCTGCAACTTGGCGGCAAAGTCCATGAAGTCAGCCCGCACTTGCTCGAATACGCCGCGATCGTAGTCTACCAGGTCCATTTTGTTGATGGTGACGACAATGTGCCTGATCCCCAGCAGGGAGGCGATGAAGGCATGGCGCCGGGTCTGGTCCAGCACGCCGTTGCGGGCATCGACCAGAATGATGGCCAGATCGGCCGTCGACGCCCCGGTGGCCATGTTACGAGTGTACTGCTCGTGGCCGGGAGTGTCGGCGATGATGAATTTGCGGCGGGTGGTGTTGAAATAGCGGTAGGCGACGTCGATGGTGATGCCCTGCTCGCGTTCCGCACTGAGCCCGTCGATCAGCAACGCGTAGTCCAGTTCCTCGCCAGTGGTACCGAACTTCCTGGAATCCCGGCGGGCGCTTTCCAGCTGGTCTTCAAATACCGCCCCGGCATCGTACAGAAGTCGGCCGATCAAGGTCGATTTGCCGTCGTCGACGCTGCCGCAGGTTAGAAATCGCAACAAACTCTTGCTTTGATATTGAGCTAAGTATTGGTCTATGCCGAGTCTGTCGATCTCGTCCAGACGTGCCATCAGAAATAGCCCTCGCGCTTCTTCTCCTCCATCGAACCGGCTTCGTCGAAGTCGATCACCCGGCCCTGGCGCTCCGACGTCCGGCCGCGGAGCATCTCCTCAATGATCGCCGGTATCGTGCCGGCCGAGGATTCGATAGCCCCGGTCAGCGGATAGCAGCCCAGAGTACGGAACCGTATGCTTCGCATCTGCGGTCGTTCATCCGGCTCCAACGGCAAGCGTTCGTCGTCGACCATTACCAGCGTACCGTGGCGTCGGACCACTGGCCTGGGTTGTGCAAAGTAAAGTGGTACGAGCGGGATCTGTTCCTGGTGCAGATACAGCCAGATGTCGAGTTCGGTCCAGTTGGAGAGTGGAAAGGCGCGTATTGATTCGCCTTTGTTGATGCGGCTGTTATAAAGCTGCCACAGTTCCGGGCGCTGGCGGCGTGGGTCCCATTGCTGGAGACGGTCGCGGAACGAAAATACGCGTTCCTTGGCGCGGCTCTTTTCTTCGTCACGGCGGGCGCCCCCGAAGGCCGCATCGAAGCTGTAGTGCGTCAATGCCTGTTTGAGCGCCTCGGTTTTCATGATGTGTGTATAACGCTGGCTGCCGTGCGTGAATGGAGTGATCCCGGCTTGTACCCCATCCCGGTTGATCCACTCGATGAGCTCAACACCGGTTTCCTGCGCCATGCGGTCGCGATAGGTAATCATGTCGCGGAACTTGAAGGTGGTGTTGACGTGAAGTAGTGGGAAGGGCACCTGGCCGGGGTGGAACGCCTTGCGGGCCAGATGCAGTAGTACGGTTGAATCCTTGCCGATCGAGTACAGCATAACCGGGTTACTGAACTCGGCCACCACCTCGCGTATGATGTGGATGCTTTCCTGCTCGAGTTGCTGCAGATGGGAGAGAATGTATTGCTGCTGCATCGGGCTGTAGGCGATTCCGGTCGGTTGAGTGTACCGGCGATTATAGCGGTGCCGGGTGCCGCGGCGGCAAATTCCCGGCGAGAGGTGGTATCTGTGACGGCGACCAATCTGGTATGGCACCGACATGTCGTGGATAAATCGGCGCGGGGGTCCCGTAATGGCCAGCGCCCCTGCCTGCTGTGGTTCACCGGGCTGAGTGGGTCGGGTAAGTCAACCCTGGCTGGAGCAACCGAACGGGCGCTGTTCGAGCACGGCCAGCACACCTATCTGATGGACGGGGACAATATCCGCCAGGGTCTTAACAGCGACCTCGGCTTCAGTCCGGCTGACCGGACCGAGAATATCCGGCGTATCGGCGAAGTGGCCAAATTGTTTGTCGATGCCGGGTTGATAATGTTGACGGCTTTCATTTCGCCTTATCGCGATCAGCGCCAATGGGTGCGCAATCTGCTGGCGCCCGGGGAATTCATTGAGGTGTTCGTCGACAGCCCATTGGCTGTATGCGAACAGCGCGACCCCAAAGGCTTGTATGAAAAGGCGCGGCGCGGTGAGATCACCGGTTTCACCGGGGTGGACGCACCCTATGAGGTGCCTTCCTCACCTGAAATTATTATCCGCAGTTCGGAGCATTCGGTGGAGCGATGTGTGAACTATATTATGGCTTTTTTGACGGATAACGGCATTGTCGTGCCGTGCCCGGATTAACACTGGCAGCCGGCCCTGCGCAGAGGATGCCGTAATGGTAACGGCAGCTCTGTAGGATATACTGAAACCTTTTG
>CAVQMB010000017.1:67500-141043 GCA_963713445.1 uncultured Gammaproteobacteria bacterium
CAGCTTGGCACTGGATTCTGAGTCAGCTTGTGTAGGATAGGTGGGAGGCTGAGAAAGGCAGACGCCAGTTTGTCTGGAGCCGACCTTGAAATACCACCCTGGCTGACTTGGGGTTCTAACTGAGGCCCGTGATCCGGGTCCAGGACAGTGTCTGGTGGGTAGTTTGACTGGGGCGGTCTCCTCCCAAAGCGTAACGGAGGAGCGCGAAGGTACCCTCAGCGCGGTCGGAAATCGCGCAACGAGTGCAAGGGCAGAAGGGTGCTTAACTGCGAGACCCACACGTCGAGCAGGTGCGAAAGCAGGTCCTAGTGATCCGGTGGTTCCTGATGGACGGGCCATCGCTCAACGGATAAAAGGTACTCCGGGGATAACAGGCTGATACCGCCCAAGAGTCCATATCGACGGCGGTGTTTGGCACCTCGATGTCGGCTCATCACATCCTGGGGCTGTAGCAGGTCCCAAGGGTATGGCTGTTCGCCATTTAAAGTGGTACGCGAGCTGGGTTTAGAACGTCGTGAGACAGTTCGGTCCCTATCTGCCGTGGGCGTTGGAGACTTGAGGGGGGCTGATCCTTAGTACGAGAGGACCGGGATGGACGAACCTCTGGTGTTCCGGTTGTCACGCCAGTGGCACTGCCGGGTAGCTATGTTCGGAAGCGATAACCGCTGAAAGCATCTAAGCGGGAAGCGTGCCCCAAGATGAGGTCTCCCGAGGCCTAGAGCCTCCTAAAGGGCCCTCGAAGACGACGAGGTTGATAGGCTGGGTGTGGACATGCGGTAACGTATGAAGCTAACCAGTACTAATGGCCCGTGCGGCTTGACCATATAACACCCAAGGCGTTTGGAGATGCGCTCGGTGCAGCAGCAGATACTCTCACAATCTCAGGGGCGTGATCGTCACTCCCAGCGGCTTATCCTGTCGCTGATAGCTGATAGCTGATAGCTGATAGCTGATAGCTGATAGCTGATAGCTGATAGCTGATAGCTGATAGCTGATAGCTGATAGCTGAGCCATAGCTGATAGCTGATAGCTGATAGCTGATAGCTGATAGCGTCCACCCCCAACCGGTTTGCCTGGCGACCATAGCGGGCGGGAACCACCTGATCCCATCCCGAACTCAGAAGTGAAACCGTCCAGCGCCGATGATAGTGTGGGGCCTCCCCATGTGAAAGTAGGTCATCGCCAGGCGCTTATCCCCCAGAACCCCCTGCCCTCATAGCGCAGGGGGTTCTTAGTTTGGCGTCCCACCATACCCCGCCAGTAACCCTCGCACCCGCGCTAAGCCCGCCCGCGACATCGGCTTCCCATCTACAGGGCGCTATAACCGGCACTTAAAATTGCATATTGACTTGGCCTCTGCTAATTAAACAGGTACAGGGCTGGGGGATTGCGGTTTTCCATGGAAGCGTGCCGGTTGGCTCCGTACATCGCTGTTGCGGTCGCGTTGACGACTTACGGTTTGCCGTTGAGTCCGGCGCTCGCTTTTTTCGCCGTTGGCCTGACGGCTCTTGTTTCGCTGATGCTGGGTCGCCCAATGCGGCATTTTGTGTCCGATCCGGTACTCAACCTACTGATTTTATTTGTTGTTGCGACCATTGTCAGCGTATGGCTGTCGATTGACCGCTCGGTCAGTGCTCCGGCGATTCTCCCGCTGATTTCGTCGGGCCTGCTTGTTTTGGTGCTGTTGAAGGATTTCCGGCGAGGTGATCTTCACTGGCTGCAGCGGGCATTCTTGGCGCTATCGCTGGCCATCATCGTTAGTGTGGCGTTGACCGTGGTGGCTGCACCAGGAGAGACGCCAAGTCAGTGGATGGCACGGGCGAACCTACCCTATCTTGCCGTACCCAACGATCTCTTGATACTGGCCTTGCTCGCACCGCATTCGATTGCACTCGCTTCCGGCGAAGACCACGTGGTTGTAAGGATGTTTGCGGTCCTAGTCTTGGGTTCCAGTCTCGGTTTGACGATCATTTTCCGCAGTCGGCTTGCCGTTGCGACCATCGTGCTGGGGTTGGCTGTCGTATTGCTGGTGTTGCGTACTCGGACCAGATGGCTGCTAGGTGCCGGTGTGCTCGTGGGGCTGGTCTTCGTTGCCGTCGATGGTATTGCCGGCGGCTTCGCCCTCACTGGCAAGATTCTGCACGGCACCTGGGATACCAGGTTGCCGTTGTGGTTGGCTGCCTGGCACATGTTCCTGGATTCCCCGTTATGGGGGCAGGGGCCTTATGCTTTCAGCGTTCTGGGGCCGTCCTACCTGCATGCTTTGGCGCTGCCGAACTGGGTGGTGACCGATCCACGTTATATCCCCTGGCCACATAATCTTTATCTCGAGCTACTCGCCGAGCGTGGCGTGGTCAGCCTGATGGCAGTGCTGGCGTTACTGGCGCTGGTGCTGGTCCGCATTACACATAGCATGCGGCGTGCCGGTCCGGTGCTGCGTCGACATTTTGCCGCAGTCTTGGGTTTCTTCATTTGCCTAGTGCTGGCCGGCTGTTTTGAACTCAGTTTTGATCGTTACTGGCTGGTGACCGTCTTCTTTGTCAATGTGGCTTATGTGCAGATACTGGTCGATAAGGGAGTGAACCAAAATGAAAGATAGGCGATCTTGGCTTTTCCTGGCGGGGGCACTGGCCTGTGTGCTGGGCCCATTCCTGGTGCCGCATTGGGTTCTGGCGGTAGCACAGAATTACGGGCATGTTTCTACCACCCATGTGGTGGCCGGTAACAGTGTCGTGTTTCAGGCCGAGGCGCCGGCTGACTCCGGTATCCGGTTCAACTGGGATTTCGGTGCCGGCGCCCAGCCGGGGAGCCTATGCTGGGGCTGGGCCGATCAGCGTGACCTATCAGGAACCCGGTCAGGCTTTGGTGACGCTGACAATCAGTAATCCAGCCGCTGATCAGGTAGTCCGGGAAACCTTCACCATTGTAATTTTTGCCGACGTCAGCACCACGCCGGGGCAGAAAACCGTTCAGCAGGTCATTTCGGAGATCTGTCCGCAAGGCGTCGTTGCACAGCAGTTGCAGGATGACTGCGATGCATTTGTTACCGCTGCCAATCGCGGTGATCCCAATGCAACCGTGGCCCTGAGCCAGATTACGCCTGACATGGCAACCACGCCGGCTAATACCGCGCTCAACAGCATGGCTTTGCAAACCAGCAACATCGCTGCCCGCATGGCTGCGTTGCGTGGAGGTATTGCTGGGTTCAGCCTGGCCGATCTGCAACTCGACGTCGATGGCAAGCAGTTATCCGGCGCCCAGTTGCGGCAAATGCTGGCCGACATGACGGGAGGCGCCGCCAGCAACGACAGCGACAGTTTTAGCCGGTTGGGTGGTTTCATCAGCGGGCGCTTCAGTTCCGGCAGCCAGGACCGGACCATCAACGTGGAGGGTTATGGCTACCATGCGACCGGTCTTACCGCCGGTGTTGATTACCGGTTCAGCGATCGCCTGATAGCCGGTGGGGCTATTGGTTATGCCAAGGCTGACGCCGGTATCGACAGCGGTCGCGGCTCATTGGCCGCAAAAACCTGGAGTCTCACGGTGTTCGGAACCTATTATCAGAGCAATCAATTCTTTGTCGACGGTAGTTTTACCTATGCGGACACCAGCTACGATCAGTCGCGCCGGCTCAATTTCGATCTGTCCACACAGGCGCCGGTCGAGCAGACTTTCGCGAGTAGCTTCAGCGGCAAGCAATACGGTGTTACCGTGCGCAGCGGCTATGAAATGCACCGCGGTGCCCTGACATTGGTGCCGGGTGCGCGTCTGCAATACATTAAGACCAATGTTGATGGCTATAGTGAGCCGGTCGGTGCGGTTGGTGTTCCCGGATCAGGCTGGGGGGTGGCGATGGATAGCCAGAGCCTGAAATCGTTGACGCTGGCTCTGGGTAGCCGGGTCAACTATGCAGTCAGTCAGTCCTGGGGCGTGATGCTGCCCTACGCCGGCCTTGAGTGGGTCCACGAGTTTCAGACCAATGGCAACGGCGTCAGCGGCCATTTCGTCAATGATCCAACCAATACCACTTTCCTTATTCCGACTGACCAACTGGACCGTAATTATTTTAATCTGCAGCTGGGGGTTTCGACGCAGTTTGCCAATGGCGCGGCGGGTTTTATCAACTATCAGCGTATCCTGGGCTACAGTGGTTTGAGTCACTATACCGTCAATGCGGGGGTCCGGGTGGAATTCTGAAATTGCTCCGCCACCGGCTCAGATCTGAGCCGGTGGCGGAGCGGTGGCCGTGGCCGCTCATTCGTCGGTATCGTAGGCCAGATTGGGTCCGAGCCAGCGCTCAGCGGTGGACACCGTTGTTCCCTTACGGCGCGCATAATCCTTGACCTGATCCCGGTTGATCTTACCAACCCCGAAATAGCGGGCCTCCGGATGGGCGAAGTACCAGCCCGAGACCGCTGCTGTGGGTACCATGGCATATGACTCGGTGAGTTGGATTCCTGCGGTGTGCGCTACATCCAGCAGCTGCCACAGGGCGGCCTTCTCGGTGTGGTCCGGGCAGGCCGGGTAGCCGGGGGCGGGGCGGATGCCCTGATAGCGCTCGCTGATCAAAGCCTCATTGTCCAGCTTCTCGTCTTGGGCGTAGCCCCAGAACTCACGACGGACCCGTTCGTGCAGGCGTTCTGCAAACGCTTCCGCCAGACGGTCGGCCAGAGCCTTGAGCATGATGGCACTGTAATCGTCGTGGGCCTGCTCAAACGCGGCGACCCGTTCGTCGAGGCCGATACCACATGTAACCGCAAAGGCGCCGATGTGGTCCGGTACCCCGGGCGGACCGATGAAATCCGCCAGACACCGGTTTGGCTTGCCTTCCGGGCGCTGGCTCTGCTGCCGCAGATGGTGCAGGGTAGCCCGCGGCTGCTGACGGCTGTCGTCGGTGTAGACGATGATGTCGTCATCGCCGGCCCGGTTGGCCGGAAACAGGCCAAACACGGCACGAGCGCTCAGCCAGCGCTCGGTTACGATGCGATCCAGCATGGTGAGAGCATCATCATGGAGCTTGCGGGCTGTACGGCCGACTTTCTCATCGTCGAGGATGCGCGGAAACCTTCCGTGCAATTCCCAGGCGACAAAAAACGGTGTCCAGTCGATGCATTCGACTATTTCCGCCAGGGGGTAATCCGCCAGCACGGTGATGCCCGGCTGATGCGGGCGAGGCGGTTTGTAGTGCTGCCAGTCAAGCTCGGGCTTGCGGGCACGGGCTGCGCTGAGTGCCAGCAATGGACTGCGCTCGCGGCGGCTGACGTGTTGTTCACGTTTGCGCTGGTAATCGCTGCGGGTTGCCTCGAGCAAGTCCTGATGTTCAACGCCGATCAATCGCTGAGCCACGCCGACTGCACGGGAGGCGTCTTTTACGTAAATGACGCCGGCTTGGTACTGTGGTTCGATCTTCACCGCGGATGTGCATGGCCGACGTGGTGGCGCCACCGATCAGCAGCGGCATGTCAAACCCTTGGCGCTGCATTTCCTTGGCCACGTGCACCATTTCATCCAGCGACGGCGTGATCAGGCCCGCTGAGTCCGATCATGGTCGCTTGTTCGTCTGGCGCGCTGTCGCAGGATTTTCTGGGCCGGCACCATGACGCCGAGATCGATGACCTCGAAATTGTTGCACTGCAGCACCACACCGACGATGTTCTTGCCGATATCGTGCACGTCGCCTTTGACCGTCGCCATCACGATCTTGCCGTTGGACGTCGCCCGTCGCGCTCTTTTCCGCCTCAATATACGGGGTCAGATGCGCCACGGCCTTCTTCATGACCCGCGCGATCTTGACCACCTGTGGCAGGAACATCTTGCCGGCGCCGAACAGATCGCCAACCACATTCATGCCATCCATCAACGGGCCCTCGATGACATCCAGTGGCGCGGTGCGCAGCCTGCGCGCGGGCTTCTTCGGTGTCCGTCTCAATATAGTCGTTGATGCCTTTGACCAGAGCGTGTTCCAGTCGCTTGTGACGGGCCACTCGCGCCAGGTCAGGTCTTCCTGCTTTCGCCTTCGGCCGTTCGCCACGATAGCGTTCGGCGATCTCAGCAGCCGTTCAGTAGCCTCCGGACGGCGATTGAGAACAACGTCCTCCACCCGCTCCCGCAGTTCGGCGGGTATCTCTTCATAGATGGCCAGCTGACCCGCATTGACGATAGCCATGTCGAGACCCGCGCGAATGGCGTGGTAGAGGAATACCGAGTGCATCGCCTCGCGCTTACGGCCTCATTGCCGCGAAACGAAAACGAAACGTTGCTCAGGCCGCCACTGGTCAGCGCATAGGGCAGTTCGGACTTGATGGCGCCGATAGCGTCGATGAAGTCCACCGCGTAATGATTGTGGTCGTCAATCCCGGTAGCGATGGCGAAAATGTTGGGGTCGAAGATAATGTCTTCAGGGGGGAAGCCCACTTTTTCGGTGAGGATCTGATAGCAGCGTTGGCAGATGGCCAGCCGTCGTTCCAGCGAATCGGCCTGCCCTTGTTCATCAAACGCCATGACCACCACGGCGGCGCCGTATTGGCGCACCAACCGCGCCTGAGCCGTGAACTTCTCCTCGCCTTCCTTCAGGCTGATTGAATTCACCACCGGTTTGCCCTGCACGCACTGCAATCCGGATTCGATCACTTCCCATTTGCTTGAGTCGATCATGACCGGTACCCGCGCAATGTCCGGCTCGGCGGCGATCAGGTTGAGAAATGTCACCATCGCGGCACTCGAGTCCAGCATGCCCTCGTCCATATTGACATCTATCAACTGGGCGCCGCTGGCAACCTGCTGTCGCGCCACCTCGAGCGCGGTGTCATAGTCACCATCCTTGATCAGGCGTTTAAAACGGGCCGACCCGGTGACGTTCGTGCGTTCGCCGACATTGACGAACAGGGACTCCGGACCGATCGTGCAGGGCTCCAGTCCGGCCAGGCGGCATGCCCGCGTCGGTTGCGCTGGCTGGCGCGGCTTGATCTCATGAATGGCGTCGGCAATCGCCCGGATATGTTCAGGAGTGGTGCCGCAGCAGCCGCCCACAATATTGACGAACCCGGCCTGGGCCCAGTCGCCGATTTCGGCCGCCATGGTGTCCGGGTCGAGATCGTAGCCACCCATGGCATTGGGCAGGCCGGCATTGGGATGCGCAGAAACCGGGAACTCGCTGATGCGGGCCAGTTCTTCGACGTAGGGGCGCAGCTCGAAAGGACCCAAAGCACAGTTCAGTCCGATACAAAGCGGATTGGCGTGGCGTAGCGAATTGTAAAACGCCTCGGTGGTCTGACCTGTCAACGTGCGTCCGGACGCATCGGTGATGGTACCGGAAATCATTGTCGGAATCGTGATGCCAGCTTCGGCCTGGTACTGCTGCACGGCGAACAGCGCGGCCTTGGCGTTTAAGGTGTCGAACACCGTTTCCACCAATAGTAGATCGACACCGCCTGTCAACCAAGCCGCCAATGGCTTCGCGGTAGGCCCTCACCAGCTGGGCGAAAGTGATGTTGCGATAGCCGGCATTGTTGACGTCGGGTGAGATCGACGCTGTGCGGTTGGTCGGTCCCAGTACGCCGGCGACGAAGCGCGGCCGGCCGTCACAACCAGCCGCGGAATCAGCCGCCTGTCGCGCGAGTGTCGCGGCAGCCCGGTTGATCTCGATCACCTGGTCGGCCATCTGGTAGTCGGCCATGGCAATAGTGGTGGCATTGAACGTATTGGTTTCAATGATGTCCGCGCCGGCTTTTAGATAGGCATCATGAATTTCACGGACAAGTGCCGGCTGACTTAGCACCAGCAGGTCATTGTTGCCTCGCAGATCGCAGGGCCAGTCCCGGAACCGTTTGCCGCGATAATCAGCCTCGGCTAGCCGGTAGGATTGGATCATCGTGCCCATCCCGCCGTCGAGCAGGGCGATGCGCTGACCCAACAGCTGACGCAGCAGGTTTATGCGTTCATTGGACATAATCGGGGAAATATTTGCTGATGATGAGCAGCATTGTCATTACAATGAGTACTTGAGACAAGTTCATTGAATTAACATATAAGATGAATAATTTTCATATTGGATAAAATTGCATCAGACAGGAATCATCGTGTTTCTGGAACTACGACATTTGCGCACTCTTGCCACGCTGCGAGACTGCGGTAGCCTGGCCCAGGCGGCGGAACGCTTGCATCTGACTCAATCAGCCTTGTCTCACCAGATCAAGACTATCGAGGATTATTACGGCTTGCCGCTGTTCATACGTAAGACCCGACCGCTGCGTTTCACACCGGCCGGACAGCGCTTGTTGAACCTGGCGGACCAGACACTGCCCGCGGTGGCGGCGGGTGATCGTGACCTGGTGCGCCTGGCGGGCGGCCGGGCTGGGCGCCTGCACCTGGCCATTGAATGTCACAGTTGTTTTGAATGGCTGATGCCAACCATGGACTTGTTCCGCGATAACTGGCCGGAGGTGGAAATGGACATTCTAACCAGTATCAGTTTCGCACCAATCCCGGCTCTGGGGCGTGGCGACGTCGATCTGGTTGTGACTTCGGATCCGGTCGACGATGCATCGCTCAGCTACCGGGCCTTGTTCCGCTATCAGGGTATGCTGGCGCTGGCCAAAACCCATCCGCTGGCGGCCAAGTCATGGATTACACCGCAGGATCTGGCCGATGAGACGTTGATTACTTATCCGGTGGAGCGTGCGCGGCTCGATGTCTTTAAGCATTTTCTTGATCCCGCCGGAATCGAACCGGCCGCGGTCCGAACGACGGAACTGACTGCGATGATCATGCAGCTGGTCGCGAGCCGTCGCGGGGTGGCGGCGCTGCCCAGCTGGGTACTGACGGAATACCTGGCACGGGACTATATTGCCGCGCGGCCCCTCGGCCGGGAACCATTCTGGTGTACCCTGTATGCCGCAGTGCGCGAGACCGATCAGACGTTGGCGTATATGCGGGATTTCGTGGCTACCGCTCGCGATACCGCGTTCCGGGTGTTGCACGGCATCCGCGCCGTCGGCTGATGCGCGGTTTCATTGCTAATTACGCCGTGATGAACTATTAGTAAGCGTCAACAAGTCCAGTCTGATGATCGCAAACCATTCGCCAATGGAGAGTGCCACACAATGACTGCAAACGTTCCGCAGGACTCCATACTGCGCCGCCATTACCAAGGCGCGCAGGGGTCGCATGCCGAGCCGCAGGATTCCATTCTGCGGCGGCATCACCAAGCGCAGCGGCGGGGTGCTGTGCAATCGGTAGTCCGACCGGCCGCGGCAACCGCGCCGCGTTCGACAGTCGCAATGCCCGAGCCGCCACCGGCCCGCCCCGCGCCGGAACCGTCACCGCAACCCGCTGCTACGCGGACCGCACCCGAGCCCGCCCCAGCCCGGCCGGCCGTGCCGCCAGCGGCAGGTGGCGGCTTCTTTGGCTGGCTCAAAAGGCTGCTGGGCGGTGGCTGACGGGAGTGCTAGCAGTCTATCCCGCTTTTGACTGCGAACTTAGCAGCGGGCGCAGCCTGCTGGGTCGGCCTTGCAAGCGGCTGACCCATTGCGGCGCGGCGGTTATCCGGTCAGGGCCGCTGCTGGAAAAGCCGGGTGGCGCTCGGCCGTTGCGTCTGCTGGCGCCACAGCTTCAGTGTTGGCCCCGTACCGTACGGTAGCAGGCAGCGGCCGGGGGCCGACATCATCCGAGTGTACGACATTGCGGCACACGTCGCGGCTGGCTGCAAGTGACCAGCTCAGCGCCCGGCGCGGAACGCACTGATTTGTGCTGACAGCCAGTTCCAGGCCTCGCGTTCGCGGGGTCCCGCAGTCTTATCGATAGCGATACGCAGATAATCGAGTTCGCGCTCGACCTTGTCGGGTGGAAGCATGGGCAGGCGGCTGACCAGGATAGCGGCCTCTATGACCGCGCCCTGAGCCCGGTTGAAACCGGAGAACGGGGCATGGTTGGCGGCGTGGACTTCCCGCAGGTAGAACCGCGGTCGCAGCTCGTCGTCTTCATGGCGCGCGACTTCCAGCTCACGATGCGCCAGCGCCGCCTTCAGGACGAAGCCCGGGATCTTGGTGGCGGCGCGCACCGGCCAGTCACGGCGACCGGTCAGGCAGCCGGCGAATATCCGGACGTCGTCGGTCATGTTTACCACGGCACAGCGATCGCGCTCTAGGTTGTCCAGCGTACGCGAAGGCCGGAATGGTGCCAGTAGCACAAGGCCATGCTGTTCGCGGATGCCAAGCGGCGCGAGATGGGCGGAGCCATCGGCACTGCGGGTCGTGACGAGGGTTTCCAGAATGAAGCTCATAACGGATGTGTGATCAGTCGGGGTCGCGCCGCCGGGGGGCTTGAAGGGTGGTGCCCGTGGCGACGTACTCGTTGTTGTCACTGTCGTCTGGCTCCGGGACCACGCAGCCCCAGTTCAGTGGGCGGTCTTGGTAGTAGCGCTTCCCCAGTTGCCAGGCGATTTGGGCGCGTGCCAGCTCGACGCCTAAGTAAAAAGCGTGAGCACCATCCTGCTCGACACCGAGATGCGGGAACAGGGCGAACGGATCGGTGGCCTGGTGGTAGCCGTCACGATTGTAGATATGAATCCCTCCCGCGCTCAGCTGGATCCGGAAACTGGGGTCGCGAACGGTTGCCGCTTGTTCCGCGATCTCCGCGGCGGCATAAGGGAATGGCCTGCGCTCGTGCAGTGCCAGCAGTCCGGCATCGATGTCACGCGGCAGCCGATTTTCCCGCCAAGCGGCATACAACATGCGCCGCCCCCGGTCAGCTTCGCGTATCGCACTGCGCGCGTGGCTGCTGACCTGAGTGGTGAGAATGGCATCGATTCCCAATTCGGAACCGATACCGAGCAGCACAGCCGTTATCCCCGCGGTGTCGGCGTCGGTCAGTTCGGTGACGTTGCCAGTGCCCATCATAATGGGTACTTGCGGTAATCGTTGGCGGAGCGTGCGATAGCGCACTATCGCATCGGTCAGTCCGAAATGGATCGGATCCAGGATCGGATCAGCCAGCAGTGCCCGACCGCGGGCCTGCAGTGTTTCTGCTGCCCGGACCAAAGAATCGACATCGCCGGCCTGCTCAGGAATCAGCACGGGGGTGGCGGGGACCTCGTCAACAATCCACAGGCTGCTTTCCTTGAGGCTCAACAGGTAGTCGGCGCCGGCCCGGCCGCCGCGCAACAGATCTTCGTTATCGAGCGAGTCGATACTGACCTGATAGCCTTCGGCCTTGAGGGCCTGCACGGCGTCTTCCAGCTGCGGGAATGGCGTCTCTGGCAGGCAGCCTAGATCGATTACGTCGGCACCATCGGCATGGTACATTGCGGCCCGGTCCAGAATACTCTGGACATCGAGCTGTGGCGCATCGACGATTTCGGCGAAGATCCGGATGCGGTACTGGCTTAGGTCAGGCGGTGACCCGCGGCGACCGAAATATTCCGGCAGGTCCTTGAGGTCCTTCGGGCCTCTTTCCACGGCAATGCCAAAGTGCTGGCCAAGTTCTGTTACCGGGCCGCTGCATAATCCCGGCACCAGAATCCGGTCAGTCCCCCGTGTATCGGTGAGCCGGCGCCGGATCATCGCAGTGGTCATTAGCGCGGCTACCGACAACCCCAGGTTATGGACCGTATAGTCGAACGGCCGATCCGCTAGGCTGGCTAACTCCCGACACAGGCTGTCGTAAGCCAGCCGGCCAGTCAGGAACAGAATGTGTTCGCGTTCAGCCATGCTTGGCGTTCGTCCAGCGCGTTTTGTAGTGCCTCCATGTCCCTGACGAGAGTGGTGTATTCGAACCGCCCCAGTCGGTCCGCGCATTCTTGGTCAACATTTCGCGGGTACACCGTTACCATACGACCCGGCGCCGGCGTGATCACAACCGGTGCGGTGTCGCAGGCGAACACAACCGATGGAATGTGACACTTGCCTGCCTGGGCGTACATATTGGTAACCAGTGTATCGGAAATACCGGCCACGCACTTGGCGACCGTGTTGGACGTGGCGGGTGCCAGCACCAGGGTATGGTATTCGCCCAAATAGAGCTGACCGACTGGCACACTGCTCGCGGTGTTGTCCCTGAACGTGCGGATGCCGGCTTCGCGCAGCGCCTTGTCGTAGCCGTACATGTGCAGTACTTCTTCGGTGGCCTTGCTCAGAAACAGATCAACGTCATCGAGCCGGCTGATCAGCTCAATACTCTCCTCAAGGTAGTGGCCGGAACCGGTCAATGCCCAGGCAAAGCGGGGTGAGGGATTTTTTGCCATCAGCCCGCGGTGTCGTACTTGATGTATTTGAAGCGGGGATCGTCCGGCGTGCCTTCCAGGGCGCTGGCTGGATCTTCACCCGGTTGCCACTGGACCACTTCTTCGATCTTGCGGGCCAGTTCGAAGTCCTTGTCGGTGACGCCCTTGGCCGCGTGGTTCATGAGCTTGACCACCACGAAGGCATACGATGCGGCGATGTCTGGGTGATGCCAGGCGGCCTCGGCCAAGTGGCCTACAGTGTTGACCACCATCAGCGTGGCTTTCCAGCTACTGGTGCGGTATTTACGCCGAATCCAGCCGTTTTCGTAATACCAGTGGGGAAGTTCCCGCGCCAACCGGTCTTGTATTTCCTCTTCGCTGTAGATGCGGTCTTGGCGTCGATCGGCCATGGGTTTATCTCCTAAGTTTCCGCGCGTTGACGCTGTACCGGGTAGCTCGCTGGGAGCGAACGCGTGCTTCAACCGCCCCGACTCGTCGGGACCGAGGCAGACTATCGCACAATCGCTGTTCCGGGCATAGTCGGGAAACAAGGGATCGACAATGCCCGCTTGGGCCAGCTCATTAGTATCGGCACTGCCTGATATTTTGATTGATTTGACCAGCACAAGCCGAGTGGCGTTCAGCCGTCGGGCAAGCCACAGGGCCAGGCTGTCCGAGGTCAGCCGCCACGATTGTTCGATCCCCGGTGCGGCCAGTACCATCGGCGCCGGCAGCCAGACAGGCACGAGGCCGGCGGCCAGGCTGGACCTTATGGCGCGCTCGCTGGTGGCCGGTACCAGTCGTGTACCCAGGTCGCACAGCATCAGGCCGTACTGATGCATGCCCAGCAGTGCCATGTGGTGAGCCGCCGCGTCGGTGAACCGCCATTGTCGTTGCACCGACCGGACGGTATCTGCGAACGGGCCCCCGCCAGGCACCAGCACGGTTTGCCCGGCACCTGCGGTCAGGGCATCCAGCCAGGCGGATAGTCGTGCTGAGCCTGCCAGGCTGCCCCCCAGTTTGACGAGCCAAAGTGGCATGACGTTTTCGCGCTCTGGTGCTGGATGATCAGGGGATGCCATGCTACGTAAATCCAGCCGTCACCGACAGGCCATTGTCCAGGAGCCGTTGCCTATGCTCGCCAGTCTGCCCATGTACGATTTGCCGGAGCTGTACGAGGCAACCGATGCCTGGTGGTCTGGGTTGCGGCGAGCACTGGCCGCTGCCGGAATCACCGAGGTACCCCAGCAACTGCTCCGCGGTGGCGAGTTCGGGGCGGAATGGCAGGCTTCCGGGCTGCTGCTCAGCCAGTGCTGTGGCTGGGATTTGACCCACGGTCTAACCGACCGAGTCCAGCCGCTAGCGACGCCCGCATATTCTGCTCTCGGTTGTTCGGGCCCGTACTATCGAAGCGCGATCATTGTCCGGAATGAAGACGCGGCCACCAGTCTGGCTGAACTTCATGGCCACGTCTGTGCAGTCAACATGATCGCCTCGCAGTCCGGCTACAATACGTTGCGTTACAGTCTGGCCCGCCTAAGCCGTCACCAGCCACTTTTCCAAAAAGTCGTGGTCAGCGGTGGCCACGTGACATCGGTGGATTGGGTACGCAACGGTCGGGCCGACGTCGCGGCAATTGATTGCGTTACCTTTGCTCTGTTGCGTCGTCATCGACCGCAGGCAACTGCTGCCCTAAGGGTGTTGGCGCTCAGTCGGCGCGCCCCTGCGCTACCGTACATCACCCGCGCCGGTATCGAGCCGGACCGGTTGCGGCGACTGTGGGCGGGGCTACGCGCCGCGTTGACCGATCCTGCGCTGGAGGCGGCGCGCACGGCTTTGCTGATCGACGATTTCGTGCGCCTGCCCGCGTCGGCGTACCGCTACCTGGTCACGCAGCAACAGCGGGCGCAACGACTGGGCTATGGCGAGGTGCGCTGAAAGCTGTCCTGCCCTGCCGGCTGGCCGTCGCTCACACTCGACGCAAGGCGTTGATCACGACCAACAGTACGATGGCACCGACCACGGCCATGATCAGAGTGCCGATGAGGCCGGTTGCCTGCAGGCCCAGTAGACCGAACAGAAGACCGCCGACGATGGCGCCGATCACGCCGATCACCAGATTGCCGACCAAACCGATGCCGTGGCCGCGCACTAAGGTGCTTGCGATCCAACCGGCAGCAGCACCAACAACGAGAAATAGTAGCAGGCTGAATAAAGGCATAAGACTCCTTCGGCTCGGCTGTCGTTTCGTGACACGGGCTACCCGTCGCATCCGTGTGGGGTGTCCATGGGATATCGCAGCATAAACCGCTAGCAGGCGCCGGTCGCGGCCCGGGCCCGGTCGTCCAGCGGGGCTGCTACCGGCGACGCTGCTGCGGTTCGCAACCGCTTAGGTGATGATAACACTCAGCGCAAGCCGCAATCTTCGGTAGCAGGGGGGCCTCGCGCGATTGTGGCAAGTTTATTCCGTGCCGCGCACTCCGAGGGCGGTCCATTTTCCACGCGATGGACTCTTGGGCGAGGCCATGAAGCCGTCAGCCGAGTGTCGTGGCGAGCAGTCGCCGCACCTGTGCCATGCCGTCGCACAGATGGTGCTCGATTGCGGCCATGGTGATCGGTTCATCGGACCTGCCGGCGGCCCAGTTGACGACCAACGCGCAGGTCGCGTAATGCAGATCCAGTTCGCGTGCCAAGGCGGCCTCCGGTAATGCCGTCATGCCGACCAGATCGCAGCCATCACGGGCCATGCGTTCGATCTCCGCGGCACTTTCCAGCCGTGGCCCCTGGGTCACGCCGAGCACTGCACATGCCACGCTATCGATGCCGGCGCGGGCGGCGGCGTCGATCAGGCGTTGGCACAGTGGTGTATGGTAGGGTTGAGTAAACTCGGCATGTTTGACGGGGGCCGGTGGGCCGTCGAAATAGGTGTTGCTACGACCCCACGTATAGTCGATTACCTGATGCGGAATAACGATACGCTGTGGCCTCATGGGGGAACTGATGCCGCCGACCGCAGCAACGGCTATGATCTGTTGTGCACCGGACTGGCGCAGGGCCCAAATGTTGGCGCGGTAGTTGATGCGGTGTGGTGGGAACTGATGGTGCTCGCCGTGACGGGCCAGAAAAATTACTTCATGATTGCCGAAGTGGCCATAGCTAAGTGCCGCTGACGGCTGGCCATATGGTGTGTCAACGGCCTCCTGCCGCTCCAGCGTCAAACCTTCAAGCCGATCTAATCCGCTGCCGCCGATGATTGCGATGCGCGTCATCACAGATCCTTGACCGCATAAATGGCGGGCAGATTGCGCCAGTATTCCTTGTAATCCATACCACAGCCGAAAACATAGCGGTCCGGTACTTCCAGACCGACGAAGTCGACCGCCAGATCGACCTTGCGCGAGTGCTGCTTGTTGACCAGGACGGCACTCAGGACGCGGGCTGCGCCACCGTCGTTGAGTTCGTTGATGATAGCCCGCAGTGTGTGGCCTTCGTCGAAGATATCATCGATTACCAGTACGGTGCGGTCCTGAATGTCGATGCCCGGCCGGGCAACCCAGTGAACCTCACCACCACGGGTGGCACCGCGGTAGCGTGTAACATGCAGGTAGCTGATCTGGAACGGGAAATCCATATGTACGAAGAGTAGGCTGGCGGGTATGAGCGCACCATTCATGACGACAAGCACCAGCGGATCCGCTTCGCGCAGATGAGTACTGATGCGTTCGGCAAGCTGCTCGATAGCGTTATTGACGGTTTTGACGGGAAACAGCAAATCTGCTTCCCGCAGCACTGTGCGGGCATGCTCGGCGTTAATTTCAGTCATCGGTGTCTCAGTGGTTGGCGTGTTGCGCTGGTCCGTAGTCGTAGTGGACCGCTAGGTCTGTGCAGTAAAACGCGCGCTGGGGCGCCGGTCAAGCATCGCTCTCGCCCAGGAATTCGGCCAGACGGCGCCGCGCCCGATGCCATGTTGGTTGCTGGGTGAGCATGGCGAGCCCGCTTTCGGTCCCTCGTCCGCACAGTCGACGCCGGCGGGCTTCGGCGGCTGGGTCCGGCGTGACCGTCAGGGAATCGAGGATGGTGGTGACCGCCGCTGGATCGTTACAGGCCAGAATCATATCGCAACCGGCGTCGAGAGCGGCCGCAGCCCGTTCGGCCGGCCCCCCGGCCCAGCCTGCGCCGGCCATATCGAGGTCATCGCTTATGATCGTGCCGGCAAACCTGAGGTGTTGACGCAGTACAGTTTGCAGCCACACGGGTGAAAAACCAGCCGGTCGATTGTCGACCGCAGGGTAGATGACATGAGCCGGCATGATGGCGGGTAGTCCGCGCCGGATCAGCCGCTCGAACGTCAACAAATCGGCATCCACAAGGTCGCTGTAGCGGCGCGGGTCGACCGGGATTTCCAGGTGTGAATCGGTTTTGACGCCACCATGGCCTGGGAAGTGCTTTCCGACTGCGGCCATACCCGCACGCCGCAACCCGCGTAACAGTGCTTGCGCGAGCTTTACGACGGCTTCCGGGTCGCGGTGTAACGCCCGATCGCCGATGGCCGGGTTGACGGCATAATCGAGATCGAGGACCGGGGCGAAGCTGAGATCAACCCCCACGGCGCGCAGTTCCGCCGCGAGCAGCCAGCCGCAGAAGGTGGCCGCCTGGAGCGCCTGCCAGGGGGAGCGGTCGTGCAACTGGCCGATTCGGCGCATTGCCGGAAGCTTGGTGAAGCCGGCGCGGAAGCGCTGCACACGGCCGCCTTCATGATCTACGGTGATCAGCAGCCGCGGCTCGCGAAGGGCGTGGATCGTCGCATTGAGCGCAGCGATCTGCTCGGGATTGTCGTAATTGCGCTGGAACAGGATTACGCCGCCAACCAGCGGATGGCGCAGGAGTTCTCGTTCGACAGCGGTAAGTTCCAGTCCGTGTAAACCAATGATCAGAGCGCCTAACGGCATGACGGCAGAACTATTTTCATCTTGATTAAACTATTGCTTTTCCACTTTAAATTATGATGATACGGTGCTTGATCAGCTTGCGCCGCTGGCGCTACCCTAACATCCCAATCTTGGCAACGTTCCGGCAGTGCCTTTGTTTTGGCACACACTATTGAGAGTGCTAATCCAGCGCTTTACCCGATGATGAGCAACCCCTCTTGCCGCTCGCTGGGTGCTGTAATGGTGGTGAGCCGCTGTTGTGGTCGACGTCAGCGGCGTGAATGGCGCCTGACGTGAGGAGCGGTCAACCGGGTCCGGTAGTCGTCGTAGCAACTGATGAAAGCAGTTGCCATCTTCTGAGTCAAATCCTGTCGGTAGTGCCGGTTGCGGATGCCACTGGGGCCCTGGCGGTTCTCGAGGAGCGTCCCGTAAGTGCGGTGCTGTGCGATCTTGATGTCGCCGATGAGCGTGGCTTTGCGGCATTGTCCGCGATTCGTCGGCAGACCGATGAGATTCCCGTGATTGCTTTGTCCGATGGCGTGGCCGTCGACGCTGTGGTGCGCGCATTCCGGCTGGGAGCCAGTGATTTCCTCTTCAAACCGTTGACCGAACAAGCGGTGCGGCGGACCCTTGGTGCGGCCCGCAAGGCCGCAGATCGGCGCAGCGGCGATCGCCGTCAGTTAGAGGACCTTGCCCGCAGTAATGCCGAATTGCGTGAGCGACTCGGACAACTGCGTGAAGACGAGGAGTCCGGCCGGCGGCTTCAGTTCCAATTGCTGCCGCACGATGGGCTGCAGATCGGCCCTCTCAGATTTAACCGTCGCCTTTGTACGTCGCTGTATCTGAGCGGGGACTTCGTCGATTACTTTCGCATTGATGATGAACACACTGGATTCTATGTTGCGGACGTGGCGGGCCATGGTGTGTCTCCTGCGATGGTTACCGTACTGCTCAAGTCATACATGAATCGCTATCTCGAGCTGCTGCATCAGGGCAAGAATCGCGGCATTCTCGAGCCCGGCCGGATTTTCGATCGGATTAATCACAATATGCTCAAGAGCGATATGGGCAAACATCTGACCATGTTCTATGGTGTGTTGAGTCACCGCGACAATCGCTTGTGCTGCTGTAATGCTGGCCAGTTCCCTTATCCGATTCTTTACGATGGCCGGGAAGCGCATTACCTGGAGGCCAAAGGCAAACCGCTGGGATTGTTCGATTTCGCGCAGTACCAAAGTGCCATGGTGACGCTTCCGGAGCGTTTCGTATTGGCCTTGTTTTCCGATGGAATCCTGGAACTGCTGCCGCAGTCCAAATTATCAGCTAAACTGAACCATTTGCTGGGCATGTTCAGCAATCCACGGATTACCCTGCGTACGCTGTGTCGGCGCCTGGGTATGGACAGTATCGGTGATGCGTTGCCTGATGACGTTACCGTGCTGCTCGTCAAGCGAGGCTTCTGATTACATGACTAGTGGTGCCATTTACTATGCCAAGCGGGACACCATCTACGTGGTGAAATTCGTAGGTGATATCCGCTGTACCATGAGCTGCGCTCTGGACGAGTTCCTCAACCGCCTGTTCGCACGTGGCGACTTTGACCGTATCGCCATCGACCTTACCGAAACCACGACCATTGATAGTACCAACCTGGGGCTGCTGGCCAAGGTTGCCAATTTCATGCATGGGCGGTTTCATCGGAAACCTTTGTTGATTTCGACCAACGACGATGTCAATGCTGTGCTGGAGAGTATGGGGTTCGAGGATGTGTTCGAGATTTGTCAGTGCGATGGCAATTGTCATCTGGGCGACGCCGAGCTGCTGCAGATCGATGAACCCAGCAGAACCGCCATGGCGCGAACGATGCTGGATGCGCATCGAACCCTGAGTGACCTGAACGACTACAATCGCCAGGAGTTTAAGAGCGTAATCGGCGCGCTGCGCAAACGTGCCGCCGGCGCATGAGCAGGCCAGGGCGCCTTGGCGGAAGAAGGTTTCGAATCAATCGCTGATCGTTACCCGGTCGCCCACCGCTACCCGCGCGAACAGGCCGATCACATCGGCATTGGCCATACGGATGCAGCCATGCGACAAGGGCACACCCAACGGTAATTCCTCCGGGCAACCGTGTATGTAGATGTAGCGGCCCATGGTGTCTCGTTCACCGCCGCGGTTGAAGCCGGGTTCCAGACCCTCGAGCCAAAGGATGCGGGTGAGGATCCAATCCCGTTCGGGATAACGGGAGCCCAATACCGGACTGTAGCGCTCGCCGGTTGGTCGCCGCCCGACGAACACTGTGCCGAGTGGTTGACCGGCACCTATTTTGCTGTGGATTCGGTGATGGCCACGGGGCGTACAGTAACTGCCGTCGCGCTCGCCCGGCCCATTGCGAGCGGTTGACACTGGATAATCCAACACCGCTTCGCCGTTGACCAGCAGCCGCAGGCGCTGGTCCTTCAGACGGATGCGCAAGACCCGGGTTACCACTGCCGATAGGGGTGGCGGGCCAGGTTGGCGTTGAGGTAGCGTGGGTCGCGAGAGACTTCACGACCAATCCAGGTCGGCAATTCCAGCTCTTCGTCGGGATCGGTGAGCTCGACTTCGGCCACCGTTAAGCCCATATTGTCGCCTTCGAAGACGTCGATTTCCCAAGTGTGTCCGGCGTGATTCAGCCAGTGCCGGGTCTTCTCGATCAGTGGACGCCGACACAGATTGGTCAGCATCTGTTCGGCGTCCTGCAGTGGAATCGCGTATTCGTATTCGACTCGAGTGAGGCCATGGCTTGGCCCCTTGATGGTCAGCCAGGCTTCATTGCCGGCTGTGCGTATCCGCACCGAGAGTCCGGTGTCGTTAAGCAGGTAACCCTGTCGGATCCGGGCCGAGCGGAACGTGTGTCCGTGCCAGCCGGTATCCCGCAGCAGGAATTTGCGCTCGATTTCGACAGCCACTATTCGTCAGTCACGCAGCCTTCCGAGGCACTTTTGACCGTCTTGATATACTTCAGCAAGGTGCCGCGTTCGGCGTTGTAGGCCGGCATCGTCCACTGGGTCCGGCGCCGATCCAACTCGGCTGCGCTGAGATCCACGCTAAGTGTGTTGTTGACGGCGTCGATGGTAATGCGGTCGCCATCCTGAATCAGCGCGATGGGGCCGCCCTCCTGGGCCTCTGGCACCATGTGTCCGATGATGAAACCGTGCGAACCGCCGGAAAAGCGACCGTCGGTCAGCATGGCGACATCCTTGCCTAAGCCGGCACCCATGATGGCCGATGTGCAGGTCAGCATTTCCGGCATGCCGGGGCCTCCCTTGGGGCCCTCATAGCGGATTACGACGACGTCCCCTTTCTGGATCCGGCCCTGTTCGAGCGCGGCCAGCATGGCCTCTTCCTGGTCGAACACGCGTGCCGGCCCGCTGAAGTTGAGTCCTTCCTTGCCGGTGATTTTAGCAACCGAACCGCCGGGTGCCAGGTTACCCTTGAGGATGCGTATGTGGCCAGTTTCCTTGATCGGATCGGCCAGCGGCCGGACGATCTCCTGGCCTCCAGCCAGGCCCGGCAGGTCGGCCAGGTTCTCGGCCACCGTGCGGCCGGTAACCGTCATACAGTCACCATGCACGAAACCGTTTTCCAGCAGGTACTTCATAACGGCCGGGATGCCGCCGATATGGTGCAGGTCTTCCATTACGTAGCGGCCGCTGGGTTTGAAGTCAGCCAGCAGTGGCACTTTGTCGCTAAAGCTCTGGAAGTCGTCGATGGTGAGCGCAACGTCGACCGACCGGGCCATGGCGATCAGGTGAAGCACCGCATTGGTCGAGCCGCCCAGCGCCAGCACCAGGGTAATCGCATTTTCGAAGGCTTCCCGGGTCATGATGTCACGCGGTTTGAGGTCACGCTCCAGCAGCAGCCTCACGGCTTCGCCGGCCCGCTGACATTCCTCCAGCTTGCCTGCTTCGGTCGCCGGGGTCGATGAGCTGAAAGGCAGACTCATGCCCATGGCCTCGATCGCCGAAGCCATGGTATTCGCCGTGTACATGCCACCGCAGGCACCTGCCCCGGGGCAGGCGTGGTGAACGATATCGTCCCGTTCGGCTTCGCTGATGGTGTGAGCCAGGTACTGGCCATAGCTCTGGAACGCCGAGACGATGTCCAGTGGTTGTTTCACTTGCGTGCCGCAACCGGGCCGGATAGTGCCACCATAAACCATCAATGACGGCCGATTGACCCGGCCCATGGCGATCAAGCAACCGGGCATGTTCTTGTCGCAACCGGGAATGGTGATCAAGCCGTCGTACCACTGGCCGCCCATCACCGTCTCGATGGAGTCGGCGATCAGGTCACGCGATTGCAGCGAAAAGCTCATACCGCGGGTACCCATCGACATGCCATCGGATACGCCCACCGTATTGAACCGCATGCCGACCATACCGGCTGCTCTGACGCCTTCACGCACCCGGGTTGCGAGATCGAGCAGGTGCATGTTGCAGGGATTGCCGTCGTACCAGACGCTGGCAATACCGACCTGGGCCTTGTTCATGTCCTCGTCGGTAAGGCCGGTGGCGTAAAGCATGGCCTGCGATCCACCCTGGGACTTGGGTTGGGTGATGGCGGCACTGATGCGGTTGAGGGGCTTGTCACTCATGATTGTCGGTTCGGCGTTGCGTTCTTGAAGGCAATCTCTAAGCGTAGCGGATTGGCCTGGGATTGGGAATAGTGGTCGACCGCCAGCGGGTCAGCTTGCGTAGTCCGGCTGGTCTCTTTCCAATATCCGCAGCAGTGCAGCAAAGTGGCGCTCGGCGACCCTGGGGAACTCTTCCTGCAACTGATTGGCGGTCTTCTTGATGACATTGTCTGACAGCCGTCGCAATGGTTGGCCGGTTGAGCGGGCCAGCACCTGGGCCTGGCAGGCCCGCTCCAGATAATAAAGATCATTGAACGCCTGGCGCAGGTTAGGTCCGGTAACCGTTACGCCATGGCTGGCCATGAACAACACATTGGCTGAACCGAGCCGCCCGGCGATCCGGTCGCCTTCCTCAGCGTCCAGGGCCAGTCCGGCGTAGGTGTCGTCGTAGGCGATGCGATCATGAAAAGCTAGCGCGTTCTGCTCGCACATCGCCAATCGGCCGTCCTCAAGCAGCGTCAGAGCGGTGGCATAGGGCATATGCGTGTGCAGGACTGCGGTCGCGTGCGGGGCCTGATGATGGATCCGGCTATGAATGAAGAAGGCCGTGGCCTCGACCTCGTTATCACCTTCGAGAACGTCACCGTTGGCGTTGCATAACACCAGACTGGATGCGGTGATCTCCGACCAGTGCCAGCCATAAGGGTTGATCAGAAAACGATTGCCGTGCACCACGCCATCGCTGTCGGCCACCGCCAGCGAGAAATGGTTGCAGACCCCCTCCGTGTAACCAAGCCGGTCGGCCCAGCGCAGAGCCGCGGCCAGCTCTACGCGATCCTGCCAGCACGACAACGTAGTGTTCATAGTGTTTTAATCTCCCGAATTCATTGCATTTGCCGACGTCAGGTAACGACACATTAGCGTTCGAAACGACGGTGATCTAAGAGCACATTGTAGCCAAACTGTCCGACTCGGCGGTGACATTGCGGGGTAAGGGCGGTGACTTCGTCCTGTTGTAAAGACGTGGTGCAAGCATCATGGTGGCGGGTCTGCGCGATGCGTTCGGTTCAGTAGCGCTGCAACGACGCGGTCGAGCAGCGGCCATTGCAAGGGCAAGCGCAGATCGTTCCAGCGTGTCGAGGTCAGGAACGGGTTACGGAAGGGGTCCCGGTCGATGGCGTAGTGGGCGAGCAGCGCTTTGACCGTGGTAGCGTCTGGGAGCGGCGGTGGCCGGCTGCTCCGGAAACTGGCGAACGGTGTGTAGACAACGCGCCAGTCGCGATCTCTGGCGGCCAGGCACAAGGCCGCCCACCAAGCCATTGGCGGCAGTGGGCTGGTGCCCAGCAGCGCCGCCAGCTTGGGACCGGTCATGGCTAACGCGCCTGGGGCCAGCGCCAGGCAGTCGCGTAGCCGGCAGGCGGCCGGCGTTCGGTGCAGCGCGCGCCGGGCGAAATCGGCGCGCAGGTATTGGCCTGGAGCCAGGCTGAGTCCAGCGTGCAGGATGCGGCCGTTTGGTGTCAGCAGGCGGCCGCCGACCACGCCCACGTCGCTACGCCGGCACCAGCCGATCAGTTCGCCGAGCGCCGAGCTCCAGTCCCTGCTCTCGAGGTCATCGGTTAGCCAGACGACCGCATCGAAACGGGCGACCTTATGCTCCCCCAGTGCGGCTATCCCCCCGGTCGGGGGCTTGATCCGGGTTGCCTCGCAACCGTCCGGCAGATTCGGCGGCTCGACGTTGGCAACCAGTAGCACGCGTAGCCGACTTGGCAACTGGAAGCGTATCCGATAGTTGCCGGCGCCGCTTGCGCGGTCGTCAACGACACAGCCCTGCTCGCCACGTCGTGCCAGATGGGCGCGCAGGGCGTGGCGGCCGCTTTGATAGATGTGTGGCTTGAGGGCCCCACCGGCCATTGAGGTAGAGCCCTGCCGCCAGCTGTAGAGAATGCCCGGAACGTGCACGGGTCGTGTGCCGTCATCGACCAGCCGCAGCAACAGATCATAGTCCTGCGAGCCGTCAAAGCGGCTGCGCAGGCCGCCAGCCTCCTGCCACAGCTCGGAGTGAATGCACAACGGGTGCAGGATATAGTTGCACATCTCCAGCAGCGATGGCGAGAACGCCGGCTTGAAGTCGTGCAATTCGCGCAGGCCGGTTGAGGTGAGCCGGTCTTCGTCGGCATACAGCAGACGGGCGTCCGGTCTCTGCGCTATGGCCCGGGCGAATGTGGCCAGAGTATCTGGATAGAAGGTGTCGTCGTGATCGAGCAGCACCAGATACTGTCCGCGTGCGGCGCGTGCGGCGCGATTGGTACTGGCGGCGATACCGGCATTGGCCGTGTTGTGCAACAGCGTGATTCGGGGCTCGCCAGCAGTGCAATCGGCGAGCACCGTCAGGGTCGCCGGTGTGGTGGAGGCATCATCGACGATAATCAGCTCCCAGGCGCCGAAAGTCTGGTTGCGGACCGAATCGATAGCTTCGCGGAGCCAGTCGGCGCGGGTATTGTGGACAGGTGTCAGCACGCTGAACAGCGGTTCCCGCGAACGTGGCGGTGCGGCCGCTTGGTTTACCAGCGGCCGCTTGTGACGTAGCAGCCAGAGCAAATAGTTGGGGTCGCTGCTGGCGAGCCAATACAAGGCGCGGTTGTGGGGCGCGCAATACCGGGCCGCCCGTGCGCTCAGCCCGAGCAGTTCAGAGGGCAGTGCCGCGATAGAACGTTTCCAGCTCATCGGCGTGCGCAGATAACGTCTTCAGTGGTTGTATGCCTGCCTGCAGCTGGGCCGTGAGGTCGGCACTGTTCAGTGCCTGGCGCAGCTTGCTGATCAGATCGACAGCGTCGCCGGGATTGAACAGCAAACCGTTGCTGCCGTGCCGGACAAAATCGGGGATACCGCCGATGTGGGCACCCAGCACCGGCACTTTGAAGGCGAGCAGCTCGAATACGACCTGCGGGGCATTATCCCACCAGATCGGCGGAACCACTCCGAGGTGCTTTCCGGCCAGCAGCGCCGGCAATTCCTCGTGACGATAGCCATCCCGCACTTGCAGCCCCGCGAGTCGGGCGTGCAGTGGTGCAATTTGGGTGTCAAGCGCACCGATTCCGCGGGCATAGAGATGCAGCCGCAGCCGGCGGAGCTCGCTGTCGGCCATGCTGTTGAGCGCAGACAGCAACACCGGCAAACCCTTGTGCTGGTCGGCGCTGCCCAGAAAAACCAGCTCCAGCGGTTCAGCCGAATTGCTGCGCGTAGCTGCCGGCCGCGCCAGCCGAGGCCCTTGTTCGGCCACCGCGGTGCCGATATGGTTGACCACGACGCGCGCAGGGTCCAGCCCGAGCTCACAGTAGACGGATTTGACCCAGCTGGATACCGCCAGCAGCCTATGACAATGCCCTAGCGCCTCCAGCATGCCGTCGCGGCGCTGCCGATAGGCCGCGGCCGGGGCGGCACCAGGCAACGGCCCCGGGCCGCTATCGGCGGTTTGGCGCCGTACCGCGCGGCGCCGCGCACGGCGTGCGAGCAGGGCGCTCCCGGGACGCTGCCGCAGATAGAACAGGACCCGGCGCCGGAGCCGCTCGTGCGCCGGACCGGGCGGTATCGGACGCAGGCAGTCGCGGCAGCGGTTGCCGTCGGCGAAGTCGGTGCAGGGCTGGCGATTGCGGTAGAGCAGATTGATCTGATTGCATATCGGGTGATAGTTGTGCAGCGAGTACAGCACTCGGGCGTCGCTGGTGACAGCCCGCTCGATGCACCGTGCCGCCCAGCCCTCGATGTTGTGAAAATGCACGATGTCCGGCGCGATATGCTGCAGACGCTGCTGGAACAGACTAAGGCTGCGGTCATCGTCCAGATCCTGCAATGGATGCCGAAAGTTGAAGAATCCCGGTGCCAGCAGTGGCCCGTTGATCAGCTCATGACACTGGATTCCATCGCTGATGCGTTGTTGCCAGTGTGGACGCAGCCGCAGATCGTAACTGTAGCCGGCATTGATCGCATGCAGTTCGTGGCCACGTGCAGCCAGCTGTCGGGCCATGGCCTGGACATAGCCGCCGACCCCGCTGCCGGCCTCGCTGCCACGCCAGAGTGGCGCCCAGTTGACGTAAAGGATTTTCATATACGCCCGGTGAGCCGATGCCAGAGACTGTTCTGACGCCACAATGGCATGAATTCACGCCACAGCTCGGCCGGCAGTGGCTGGTGCGGTAGCGGCTGCCGCAGACCTTCGCGCAGGCCGCTTAACCAGGCCCGCAGCTGGCACAGCCGGACGGCCTGAAACAGGCCGATGGCGGCGCGCGAGGCAATCAGATAAGTAGCCTGTGGATAACGCGCGTAGCGGCGCAGCAGCCAAAGCGTATTGCGCGTTGGGAAATACACCCGGCGCCAGTTGGCACGGCCTTGGCCGGCGGTGCGGTGAGTGACCCGGCACGCTGGCTCATAGTGGATGCGAAAGCCCGCCAGCCGCACCCGGATCGCCACATCCAGCTCGTTCTGGTAAAGAAAGAATTCAGCAGGATACCAGCCGATGCGTCTAAACAGGTCGCGGCGAATGGCGAATCCGCAACCCACGAAAGCCATGCTGGGACCGGATTGGTCGAGCCGTGGCAGGTGCCAGCTCCAGACCCGTTGGCCGTAGCGGTCATCGATCCGGCAGGCGATGGCGCCGAGCCCGGGGTCGGCATCGAGCAGTGCGATCAGCCGGGTCAGAGTGGCGCTATCGGCGGGAGTCGAATCGTCATCCAGCACCAGAATGTAATCCCCGCGGGCCCGTTCGAAACCATCGTTATAGCCGGCGATACCTCCATTGCCGGGGCGTAGCAGCGGTAGTAAAAAATCGTTTTGGGCTTCGAGCCACGCTGCACTACCGTCGCTCGAGCCGTTGTCAACGGCGATCACCTCGCAGTCGTTGCGCCCGACCAGCAGTTGACGGAGTTGGGTGACACTGTGCTGCGTTTCAGCCAGCCGGTTGAAGTTCAGAGTGACGATGCTGAGGCGAATGGTCATGATGTTTCGTCGACACCGCATTTTGCTAGTGCGGCGGCCACGACCTGATCCATGTTGTAGTAGCGGTACGTTGCCAGTCGCCCGAGAAACAGCACGTCGGCCTGGGCGTCGGCCAGCGCCTGGTAGCGCTTGTATAGAGCTTCGCAGTCAGGATGGGGAATCGGGTAATAGGGCTCCCCAGCGGCCAGCGGATATTCGGTTACGATTGATGTGCCCGGGTGTTGCTGACCACTCAGGTGCTTGAATTCGCTGGTCCGGGTATAGGGCCTGTCGTCGGGGAAGTTGACAGTTCCGGTCGGTTGATAACGTTCACATCGGGGCAGATGACGGTGTTCAAAGTGCAGGCTGCGGTAGGGAAGCGGTCCGTAGCAGTCGTCGAACCACGCATCGATCGGGCCGCTGTAGATGATGCGCCGCGTTTTGATGCGATGGCGCTCGGTAAAGAAGTCAACCCCGGTACGCACGACGATGTTTGGGTGATTGAGCAGGCGGGCAAACAGCGTTGCGTAACCGGCTGCCGGCATGGCCTGGTGGCGATCCTGGAAGTAACGGTCATCGTGGCTGATGCTAACCGGCACCCGCGCGGTCACCGACGGCGCCAGTTGTTCCGGTGTCAACCCCCACATCTTGCGGGTGTAACCCAGGAAGACCTTCTCATAGACAAAAGCCGCCAGTTCCTGGAGTGCGGGATCGGCATGCCGGCGGAGCTTGAGGATCGGTACCCGGGTGTTGTAGCCGAATTCGCCAATCAGACGACGTTCCAGCCGCCTCGCAGTAGTGGTCGGAAACAAGGCCTGGAGAGAATTGAGATTAAATGGCACCGGTACCCGCTGGCCATCGATCTCTGCCAGCACCTTGTGCTGGTAGGGCCGCCACTGGGTGAAGCGCGAGAGATAGCGCCATACTCGTTCCGAGTTGGTGTGAAAGATGTGCGGGCCGTAGCGGTGCACCCGCACGCCGTCGCCGTCCAGATGATCGTAGGCGTTGCCACCGACATGGTCGCGTCGCTCCAAGACCACAACCCTTTGGCCGGCGCTGGCGAGTCGTTCGGCACTGACGGCACCGCTAAAACCGGCACCGACGATCAGGCAATCACAGCTGGTCAAGAGATCCATCCAAAGTCACGTTGGCGACGGCGTATGATAATCGATCGCGGTGAACCGTGGCTGAAACCTGACATAGAAGTCGGACGCTCTTCATGGCAGTGACGCGGGTCTGTGCCGGTCTGGAAGCAAAGACGGCTCTGCTGACCGATCTGCCCAGCAGTGAGGCGGGGTATCTGCGGATTGGCGCGACCGTGGCTGCCGCCTGGAACGACCATGCGCCACGAGTGTTCCGCGATGACTGAGTCAGATCTGGAAGGACGAAGTAGGGGTTGATCAGGCGGCAGCGAAACGCCACGTGGCGCCTCGAGCCATTGTAGCTGTGGTGTATGATGGTGGTGTGCTTGCAACAACCGGGAGGTTCAAGCCATGCCGCGACGTGATTCGGGCGTTAGCCGCTTGGATGGTTTGTTGGTAAGAGATTGTCATGGCTGCGAGGTGACGCGGACCGGGCAGGGTGCAAACCCGGCCGAGTAATCTGATGCGCGGGAGCAGGGCGTATCGTGCCCATTCTGCCGAACCTAACGGCGGGAGTTTTGCCGGCATGATGGCGGTTGCGGCGGTCAACGAACCCTTTAATCCTCCTGACCGTGCAGTCGGCTATCAAGCCGGCGAACTGCGCGGGGCTATAAGCATCAGAGAGCCGATGGATTAGTCTGCACCAGACCGTGCGCCGGGCCTTCGGGGCTTCGAACGTTCGGTTGTGGCCAGGTCGGTCGCTGTCTGCTGCGCGTCCGGTGGTGTGGAAGGGGCTGCGGACCGGCGTGCTAAGATCTTTGCAAATTGCTCAGGCAGGGCGAAACACGGCACCGGATTGCGAGTCTGATGAGTGATTATCGTGTGGATTAACACAGCCATGTTTCAACGTGCCGCCATCATCGTACTGAGTCTTGTCGCACTGCTGGTAAGCAGTTCAGTGTCAGCGCAGAACCTTAGCCTACGGCTGCCGGACTTCGGTGACCCGTCGTCGCAGTATCTGAGCGACCATAAAGCGCGCCAGCTCGGTGCCAAGGCTGTGCGGCGGCTGCGCGATCAGAATGCCGTCATCAACGACGTGCAACTGCAGGAATACCTCAACTCGGTGGGGCAGCGGATCGCGTCGAATGCCGGCGATGGCCAGCCCTACACGTTTTTCTGGGTCGATGATTCGGCTATCAATGCCTTTGCGATGCCTGGTAGCTTCATCGGCGTCAATACCGGCCTGTTGGAAGCCACGCGCAACGAGAGCGAGCTGGCTGGTGTGTTGGCCCATGAAATAGCCCATGTCGCCCAGCACCACATTCAGCGGGCTTATGCCGAAGCACACGAGATGATGTTGCCGATGGCGGCGGCTGCAATCGCCTCGGCGGTGCTTGCAGCCGCCAGTAACAGCAACAGTCAGGCCGGCGAAGCAGCCCTGATGGGCACTCTGGCGGCTGGTGCGCAGCACCAGATTACGTTCACCCGCAGCAACGAGCAGGAGGCAGACCGAGTTGGCTTCCGTTTGCTGTCGCGATCCGGATACGATCCAGACGGTATGGCGAGCTTCTTCAAATATCTGGAACAGCATTCGCAGGAATTGCCGGGTGTACCCGCTTTCCTGCGTACTCACCCGCTGCCGGTGGCGCGGCTGGCCGACATTGAAAACCGGTTGGGGCTTGGTCCGCATAAGCGCAGACCCAGCAGCGAAGGGTATTTTTTCGCGAAAGTTCGCGCACAGGTGCTGACCACGCCCAATACCACGGCCCTGATCCATCATTTTCAGCAACTGTTGGCTACCGGTGATTATCAGAACGAGGAAGCTGAGCATTATGGCTATGTGATGGCATTACGGCGTGCTGGTCACTACAACAAGGCGGCCGCCCAGCTGGTGCCTTTACTGCGCACCGATCCCGACAATCTGGCACTGCGGATCGAACAGGCGGAGATTGCGCTGTCGGCCGGCCAAACAGGCCGGGCCTGGGCACTGTTCAGGCAGGCCGGCAAGCTGTATCCGGATGATTTTACCCTGGCGATGAGCTATGGCCGGGCCCTGGCCGCGCAGGGCAATCCGAAGCAGGCGCTCCGACTACTGCAGCCTTATCTTCCGCGCCGGCCTCGCGATGCGAGTCTGTTCAAGCTCTACGCCCAGGCGGCACAACGTGCCGGTAAACCGCTGCTCACCCATGCTGCTCTGGCCGAAGTGAGCTATATCAACGGTAATATCGATCAAGCGATAAAACAGGCCAAGCTGGGCTTGCGTAATTCCGGGGCGAATTCGTTTGAAAGGGCCCGATTGCAGGCACGTTTGCGGCAGTGGCAGGAACAGAAGAAGGCGAGCGGGAGCTGACACGGCCCAGTGGAAATACCGGGCTGTTCTGCGCAAGCAGCGGGCTCTCGGGCTCAGTCCTCGCCGGTGGGTTTGTCCGGCCGGTCTGCGTCCGGCTCATCCTTGCGGTACTGCGCGTAGATCCGCTCGTTGAGCTGTTGCCATATCGACAGGTTACGCTCGGCCAGTTCCGAAATGAGCGTTAGCGGGTTCTTGCCCATGAAATTGTTCATCTGTTCACGGACCAGATGCTGCTGCTCGACGAAGGATTGCAGGCTTTTCTCCAGGTAAGTGCCCATCATGCCCTGGAGCGTATCGCCATAGAACCGAATGATATGGGCCAGCACCTCTGTGGTGAAAATAGGGCTGCCCTGTTCTTCTTCCTCGCTGATGATCTGAAGCAAAATACTGCGGGTTATGTCGTCCTTGGTCTTGGCGTCGATGACCCGGAATTTCTCATAGTCCAGAACCAGCCGCTTGACATCCTCAAGCGTGATGTAGCTGCTTATGGCCGTATCGTACAGGCGGCGGTTCGGGTACTTCTTAATGAGCCGAGATTCGCTCATGCGCAGTCAGGCAGGAATTGGGGAAAACCGTGATTAAATCCGATTTGGCGCTCAGTGTCGAGTTTATGTCAATGCATGTATAGACCGCCGTTGACATAGAAGTCGGCGCCCGTAATGTAGCTTGAAGCGTCAGCGGTGAGAAATGCCGCTACCCGCGCAATTTCCTCCGGTTTGCCGAGTCGGCCAACCGGAACCTGTGCGACGATGCTGTCACGCACCGACTGGTCCATCGCCATCACCATTTCGGTGGCAACGTAACCGGGCGAGATGGTGTTCACGGTGACCCCTTTGCGAGCGCCTTCCTGGGCCAGAGCCATGGTTAGTCCGTGAATGCCCGCCTTGGCGGCGGAGTAGTTGGCCTGACCGAACTGGCCTTTCTGCCCGTTGACTGAGGATATATTGACTATCCGACCCCAGCCGTTTGAAAGCATGGTTGCGAACACCTGCTTGGTCATGTTGAAAGCACCAGTGAGATTGGTGTTGATGACCTCGTCCCACATCCGCTTTTCCATTTTTTTCAGGGTGGAATCCCGCGTGATGCCAGCGCTGTTGATCAGGATGTCGATCCCGCCGAGATCCTTTTCCACTTGCTCGGTGAGTAAGCGGCAGGTTTCGAAATCGGTGACATCGACTGGATAGACAGCGATGTCGAAACCTTCCGCCTTGCGTTCTTCCCGCCAACTCATGGCTTTCATTTCTTCGGCTGGATAGTAGGCCGCGACTACTGTGCGCCCCTGATGCGACAGGTCGCGGCACATCGCTGTGCCAAGGCCACCAATGCCGCCGGTCACCACCGCCACGCGTTTGTTCATCGTTCAGTTCTCCGTTTTTAGCAGGTGCACAACGATTTTGCTATATGAGGGATACTGAATACTGCCGGCTGCACTGTCAACCCAATTTTGCACCTGCAGCATTCAGATTGCTGCAGCGCAATGTGCAGGCCGCAAAATGCTGTACTCCGGAAAGCTTGCTTGATGGAACTATCCATGCTTATATAGCACTAAACTTGTACTAATTGATTGGCGAGGCGCAACCGACAGCAATGCTCAGGATCACTCGCGAGACGGATTACGGCATCGTGTTGATGACGGCGATGGTGCAAGCCGCTGAGCGTGCCCACAGTGCCGCGGTGTTGGCTCGTGAATGCCACCTGCCACCGCCGATGGCCAGCAAAATTCTCAAAGCACTGGCTCAAGCCGGCTTGCTGGTGTCTCAGCGTGGCGCGCACGGTGGTTACGTGTTGGCGCGTGGACCGGAGGCGATCTCGGTCGCTGACGTGATCGAGGCGCTGGAAGGGCCCATCGCGATCACCGAATGCAGCACCGACGATCCCGGATCCTGCGTCTACAAGACGCATTGTAACGTGAATGACCACTGGAACCGCATCAACCACGTGATTCGGGGCGCGCTGGAGGGCATCAGCCTGCAGGAAATGAGCCGCCTGGCGCCGGCTCATACCGTGTCGGTAACCCCGTTCTACAGTGTGGCGCCTGCGCCCTGAAACCTGCCATCCATCGAACCGTTCGTCGATGAGGACAACGACCTATGCCCGATAATGCCTCGACCCTGGAACAGCTGACCGAACGTGGCTACCAGTTCGGCTTCGTCACCGAGGTCGAACAGGACACCGTTCCACCCGGCTTGAGTGAGGATGTCATCCGCCTGATCTCGGCCAAGAAGGACGAGCCCGACTGGCTGCTGGAATGGCGGCTCAAGGCGTATCGAAACTGGCTGAACATGCGCCAGCCCGACTGGGCACGGCTCAATATCATGCCGATTGACTACCAGGCGATTTCGTACTACGCGGCACCCAAGCCTAAGGATGCCGGGCCCAGGAGTCTTGACGAGGTCGATCCGGAGATCCGCAAGACCTACGAGAAGCTGGGCATTCCGCTGGCCGAACAGGAAGTCCTGGCCGGGGTGCGCGGCAACGTCGCGGTGGATGCCGTATTCGATTCGGTCTCGGTGGCGACCAGTTTCAAGAGCAAGCTGGCGGAGCAGGGGATTGTTTTCTGCTCGTTCTCGGAGGCGGTACGCGAACATCCGGAGCTGGTGCGCCAGTACCTGGGCACGGTGGTGCCGGCGGGGGATAACTTCTTCGCTGCGTTGAACGCGGCGGTGTTCACTGACGGCTCGTTCTGCTTTATCCCCAGAGGCGTGCGTTGCCCGATGGAGCTGAGCACCTACTTCCGTATCAATGCCGCCAACACTGGCCAGTTCGAGCGCACCCTGATCGTGGCCGAAGAAGCCAGCTATGTCAGCTACCTTGAAGGCTGTACGGCACCGATGCGTGATGAGAACCAGCTGCACGCGGCGGTGGTCGAGCTGGTTGCGCTGGACGATGCGCAAATCAAATACTCGACGGTACAGAACTGGTACCCGGGTGATGAGAACGGCAAGGGCGGGATTTACAATTTCGTTACCAAGCGTGGCCTGTGTAAGGGCCGCAACGCGAAGATTTCCTGGACCCAGGTCGAGACCGGTTCCGCCATCACCTGGAAATACCCCAGTTGCGTGCTGCGCGGCGAAAACTCGGTAGGCGAATTCTATTCGGTGGCCATCGCCAGAGATTGGCAGCAGGCCGATACCGGCACCAAGATGGTCCACATGGGCAAGAACACCCGTAGCACGATCATCTCTAAAGGTATTTCGGCCGGGCATGGTCAGAATGCCTACCGGGGCCTGGTCAAAGTGCTGCCAACGGCCGTGAACGCGCGCAACTACACCCAGTGCGATTCGTTGCTGATGGGCGATCAATGTGGCGCCCACACGTTTCCTTATGTCGAGGTGCAGAATCCCAGCGCCCAAGTCGAGCACGAGGCTACCACGTCAAAGGTCAGCGATGATCAGGTTTTCTATTGCCAGCAGCGCGGCATCAGTGCCGAAGACGCCGTCAATCTCATCGTCAACGGTTTTTGCAAGGAAGTGTTCAAGGAACTGCCGATGGAGTTTGCCGTCGAGGCTCAAAAACTGCTGGAACTGAAGCTCGAGGGAACAGTGGGCTGACGGCCGTGGTTTCGCCAGAGCCGTTTATGACGCGGTTGAATTTTCGAACAAAGCTTGAAAGCGAGTTGCGATGTTAAAGATCAGTAATCTCCACGCCAGCGTTGACGACAAAGCGATCCTCAAAGGCATCGATTTGGAAGTCAAGGCGGGTGAAGTGCACGCCATAATGGGGCCGAACGGCTCCGGCAAGAGCACGCTGGCAAATGTCATCGCCGGGCGCGAGGGCTACGCGATCACCGCCGGCTCGATTGAGTTTCTCGGGCACGATCTGCTCTCCCTGGCACCCGAACAACGGGCTTGTCTCGGCCTGTTTCTGGCATTCCAGTACCCGGTGGAAATTCCGGGTGTCAACAACCTCTATTTTCTCAAGGCGGCGCTCAATGCACAGCGCAAATCGCGGGGTGAGCCGGAACTCGACGCCATGGAGTTCTGGGAACTGGTCAGCGAGCGCATGCGCAGGGTTGGCATGGACGAGGCGTTTCTCCGCCGGCCGGTTAACGAAGGGTTCTCCGGCGGTGAAAAGAAACGCAATGAAGTGCTGCAGATGTCGGTGCTGGAGCCGCGTTTTGCGGTGCTGGACGAGACCGATTCGGGACTCGACATCGATGCCTTGCGTATCGTCGCCGACGGCGTCAATGCATTGCGTGACGCCGACCGCGGCTTGCTGGTGATTACTCACTATCAGCGCTTGCTGGATTACATCGTACCGGATGTGGTGCACGTGCTGGTGGGTGGTCGCATCGTCCGCACCGGTGGCAAAGAACTGGCGCTGGAGTTGGAGGATCAGGGCTATGCGCTGTATCGCGAGGCCGCCCGCGTGGCGCCGCGGACAGGCGCCTGAGGAGGCACCATGGCTGAAGTGGCGACTCTGCGTCAGCATCCGTTTCAGGACGACTTTGCGCGATTGCAGCGTGACGAGCCGGGTTTCCTGAGCGAGTTCCGCCAGGCTGGCAGACAGCGGTTCGAGCGACTCGGACTGCCGAATCGACGCCAGGAATCGTGGCGTTTTACCGACCTGGGCGACTTCGCGGGACGCAATTTCATGCGCACCGACGGTTCGCTGGTGGATACCGGGCGGCTGCCGGAACGCCTTGCTGACGGTCCGCGGCTGGTGTTCGTAAACGGCCGGTTCCAGGCATCGCTGTCACACCTCGAGCCGCTGCCCCGAGGTGTCACGGTGTTGCCGCTGGGTACCGCCATGCAGGAGCAGCCGGCCCTGGTCGAACGTCATCTGGGTCGGGCCCCGGCCTTGGCTAGCCAGCCGTTTGCGGCGCTCAATGATGCCTTGCTGCAGGATGGCGTACTGGTTCATGTAGGTTCGGGCAAGAGCCTGGAGCAGCCGCTGGAGCTGGTCTATTACAGCGAGGGGACGGATAGTGCTTGCTATCCGCGCAATCTGATTGTGCTGGAAAAATCGGCGCAACTGCAGGTGGTCGAGGACCATCGTGGCCATGGCGGGTATCTGACCTGTCCCCAGACCGAGTTGTTGCTGGAGCGAGGCGCTAACTGCCGTTATCACAAAATGCAGCAGGAGGCGGCGGACGGCTTGCATGTGGGAAGTCTGCGGCTGAGCCTGGCCGCCGAAGCCCAGCTGGTGGCCTTGCTGTTAAATGCGGGTGGCCGGGTGAACCGGACGGATGTCATGGCCAGTCTGGAAGGTGCCGGTGCCGATTGTCGTTTGCATGGACTCAGCCTGGCGGAGGACGGCGAGCTGGCCGACTATCATGTACAGGTCGAGCACCGCCAGCCCGACGGTAGCAGTCGGCAACAGTTCAAGGGCGTCCTCAATGGCAAGTCACGGGCCGTGTTCGATGGGTTGATCAAGGTCGTGGAGAAGGCCCAGAAGACTGATGCCAGCCAATCCAGTCGCAATCTGCTGCTGTCGCAGCGGGCCTTGGTCAATACCAATCCGCGTCTGGAAATCCTGGCTGATGACGTCAAGTGCGCGCACGGCGCCACGGTCGGCTTCCTTGACCCGGATGCGCTGTTTTACCTACGCAGCCGGGGGGTGGATGCCGAGCAGGCCCGTGCCATGCTGGTGTTTGCCTTCGCCAACGAGCAGCTCGAGGCACTGAACCTGCCCGGGCTGCGCGAGCGGCTGGAGGCACTGTTGAGTGCACGCTATTTTCCGGATGCCCTGTAAGAGGATAATGCCCCATGAGTGAACTGCATGCGGTCGCGACCGCGGCGGATCGTTCGGACATGCTGACTGAACGGTTGCGGCCGCAGTTCCCCATTCTGCAGCAGAATGTGCACGGTCGCCCGCTGGTCTATTTCGACAACGCCGCATCGTGTCAGAAGCCGCAGGCGGTGATTGACAGCATCAGCGATTGCTACAGTCGATACTACGCCAACGTGCACCGCGGCGTGCATACCTTGTCGGAGCGCGCCACGGCCGCCCATGAAGCAGCTCGCGAAACGGTGCGTGCGTTTATCAATGCCCGCTCCATCCGCGAGATTATCTTCACCCGTGGCACCACCGAGTCGATCAATCTGGTGGCGGCAAGCTATGGACGCAGTCAGTTGGGAACCGGCGACGAAATCCTGATCAGTGCGATCGAGCATCATTCCAACATCGTACCCTGGCAGATGTTGTGCCAGCAGACCGGGGCCCATCTGCGGGTGATTCCGGTCCAGGACAACGGGGAGCTGGATCTGGCGGCCTATCAGGAGCTGCTGGGTGAACGGACCAGGTTGCTCGCACTGACGCACGTGTCCAACGCGCTCGGGACCATCAACCCGGTGCGCGAGATGGTTGATCGAGCCCATGCGCATGGCGTGCCCGTGCTGCTGGATGGAGCACAGGCGGTGCCCCATCTGGCGGTGGACGTGCAAACGCTTGATTGTGACTTCTACGCGTTTTCCGGCCATAAGGTCTATGGCCCCAGTGGTATCGGTGTGCTCTATGGCAAGGCCGAGTACCTGGAAGCGATGCCACCCTATCAGGGCGGCGGCGAAATGATTCTCTCAGTCAGCTTCGAGCGTACCGAATATGCCGGTTTGCCGCATAAGTTTGAGGCTGGTACGCCGCACATCAGCGGCGCGATCGGGCTGGGCGCGGCGCTGCAATGGGTGCGCGAGGTGGGCCTCGAGACGATCCGCGAACACGAGCAGGATCTGCTGGAATATGCCACGGCGCGTTGCCGCCAGGTGCCTGAACTGCGGATCATCGGAGAGGCGCACGATAAAGCCGGGGTGTTATCGTTCGTACTACCGGGCGTGCATCCGCATGACATTGCCACCCTGCTGGACCAGGCCGGGGTTGCCGTGCGTGCCGGTCACCACTGTGCCCAGCCGGTGATGACTCGCTACGGGGTGCCGGCCACGGTGCGGGTCTCATTTGCAGCGTACAACACGCGGGCCGAGGTCGACACGTTGATTGATGGCATTCACCAAGTCAAGGAGCTGTTCGCATGATGGATGAATCGCTCCGTGAGCTCTACCAGGAAGTGATCCTGGATCACAACAAGCGGCCGCGCAATTTCCGGGTGCTTGATCCGGCCACCCACCACGCCGCTGGACACAATCCCCTGTGCGGTGACCAGATCACTGTTTATGCCAATGTCGAAGATGGCGTGATCAAAGAGGTCACTTTCCAGGGCCAGGGTTGTGCTATTTCCACTGCATCGGCATCGCTGATGACGACCGCACTGCAGGGCAAGCCGGTGGCCGAAGCTGAGGCATTGTTCGGCAAGTTCCACGACATGGTCACCGGCGACGGCAGCGCACCGCCCGAACTGGGAAAGCTCGCCGTGCTGACCGGCGTGCGGGATTATCCCAGCCGGGTCAAATGCGCTACGCTGGCCTGGCATGCCCTGCAGGCGGCGTTGCAGGATCAGGCCAAAGCGGTGACGACCGAGTAAAGCGAGGGCAAGCATGAGTGACGCTGATTTCCTGACGAGCGACGAGCAGCCGGTGGCCCGGTCCGAAGGGTCGCAGGAGTATGTGCCGCAGAGCGAGATCGAGGGCCGTATTATCGAAGCTCTAAAGACCGTTTACGATCCTGAGATTCCGGTCGACATTTACGAACTGGGACTGATTTACCAGATTGAACTGGACGAAGAGCAAGGCCACGCTGATATCGTGATGACCGTGACCGCGCCAGGGTGTCCGGTGGCCGGTGCCATGCCGGGCTGGGTTCAGGAGGCGGTGGAGTCGGTCGACGGCATCGAATCATGCCGGGTCGATCTGGTATGGGATCCACCGTGGCGTCCGGACCTGATGTCGATGCGAGCCAAGCTGGAGCTGAATATGTTTTGATTCGCCGTTTGCGAATCGACGACAGTTGATGTCGGATCGGTGACAAATCGCCGGTTGCCGCTGCTTTAACATAAGCCGGTCGTCATCACTGTAGTGCAGGTATCATGTCCCGACCGTCGCAGCGACGACGTCATGCTGCTCGTGGCGCGCGCCGTAGCACTTATGTGCAGCCGCCGTTCAGGCGGTTGCGTAATACTTATCCACCGTTAAAAATCATCAGTGACGATCAGCTCGAGTCCATTCACGAGGCTTCGTTGACCGTTCTCGCGGAGATCGGTATTAACTTTCTGCTGCCCGAAGCCCGTGAGATTCTCGCCCGCGCCGGCGCTGAAGTATCGTCCGATGGTCCACGCGTGCGCTTCGACCGTGCCCTGATAGAGCAATCTTTGGCCACTGTGCCGGCGCGGTTCACGCTGCATGCGCGCAATCCGGCGCATGACATCGTATTCGATGGCGAGCACATCAATTTCGCCATGGTCAGCAGTCCACCCAATGTCACCGACTGCGCGCGCGGTCGGCGCACGGGTAACTTCGCTGACTTCTGCGATCTGCTGCGGTTGGCCCAGAGCCTCAACATCGTCCATCTGATCGGTGGTCATCCGGTCGAACCGGTCGACATCGAGCCGGCCTTGCGCCATCTGGATGCGACGCAGGCGATGATCGAGTTGACCGACAAGCCGCTGCGCGCCTACGCGTTGGGCCGTCAGCGTATTCTTGATACGGTGGAGATGGTGCGCATCGTCCGTGGGCTTGACGAGGCCGAACTTGCCCGGGAGCCGAGCCTGTTCAGCGTGATCAATGCCAATTCGCCGCTGCAGTACGACACGCCAATGCTGTGGGGCATGATTGAACTGGCCCGGCGCAATCAGCCGCTGGTAATCACACCGTTTACGCTGGCGGGTGCCATGGCACCGGTCACGCTGGCGGGTGCTCTAGCCCAACAGAACGCCGAAGCGCTTGCCGGCATCGCGTTCACGCAACTGGTCAATCCCGGCGCTCCGGTGATGTACGGCGGGTTTACCTCCAATGTCGACATGAAGACCGGTTCGCCCGCCTTCGGCACCCCGGAAAACGCCCGGGCTACGCTGATCGGCGGACAGTTGGCACGACGTTATGGGGTACCGTACCGCAGTTCTAACGTCAACGCGTCGAATGCGCCCGATGCCCAGGCGGTGTACGAGTCGCAGATGACCCTGTGGCCCGCCGTGCTCGGGCGTGCCAGTCTGTTGCATCATGGCCTGGGCTGGCTTGAAGGCGGGCTCAGTGCATCGTTCGAAAAAGTGATCATTGACGCCGAAATGTTACAGGCACTGGCCGAGTTCCTGCAGCCGGTGGCAGTCGACGAGGCCACGCTGGCGCTGGATGCCATCCGGGAAGTCGGACCCGGCGGGCATTTCTTTGCCGCCCGCCATACCCTGGAACGCTACCAGACCGCATTCTATAAGCCCTTGTTGTCGGACTGGCGCAATTTCGAGACCTGGCAGGAGGCTGGTGGCCTGACGGCGACTCAGCGGGCCGGGCGGATATACCGGCAGTTGTTGGAGGAGTACCAGCCGCCGCCGTTGGAGCCTTCGAGGCATGAGGCGTTGCAGGCGTTCGTCGCCCGGCGCAAGGCCGCTGGCGGTGCGCCGATGAACTGACGACCATGATCTGCAATTTCATCCATCAGCTTCAGTTCAGCAATATATCACGGGCCACGCAGCCCGATGATGCGTGTGGTGGCCATCCGGCCATGGTTAATGGCCGGATCCGCCACGCTGCGGGCGGTGCTGCTCACGGCCCCATCGTCGGGCGGCGTCACCGAAGTTTCACGGCACCATGAGATCAACAATCCATAGCTTTCGCGGAGCATCATGAAAACCCATGCACAAGTGGTGGTGATCGGCGGCGGGGTGGTCGGGGTCAGCGTGCTATATCACCTGACCAAGCTGGGCTGGAAGGATGTCGTATTGGTGGAGCGGGCGGAACTGACCGCAGGCTCAACCTGGCATGCGGCCGGCGGCATGCACACCTTAAACAGCGATCCAAATGTGGCCCGGCTGCAGAAATACACCATCGAGCTGTACCGGGAAATCGAGCAACGGTCCGGCCAGTCCTGCGGCATACACCTGACCGGCGGCATCATGCTGGCAGACAATGAGGAGCGGCTGGATTACCTGCGTATCATGCAGGGCAAGGCCAGGGTGCAGGGCAACGACGGCTGCCGTCTGATCAGTGTGGACGAGGCCAGGGAACGGCACCCGTTGTTCGATCCGCAATATTTCGTCGGAGCGCTGTACGATCCCCTGGAAGGGCATATCGATCCTTACGGGGTGACTCACGCTTACGCCCGTTCCGCCCGGCTTAACGGCGCCGAGGTCTACACCCACACCCGCGTCACGGGACTGCAGTCGACGGCAGACGGGGGCTGGGACGTGGAGACCGAGCAGGGCACGATCCGCGCCGAGAAGGTGGTTAACGCAGGTGGGCTGTGGGCACGTGAAGTCGGCCGGATGGTAGGGCTGGAACTACCAGTGCTGGCGATCGAGCATCATTATCTGGTCACCGAGACCGTGCCGGAAATTGCCGCTCGCGAGAGTGAACTGCCACATGCCCTGGATTTCGCGGGCGAAATCTACACCCGCCAAGAGCAGAAGGGGTTTCTGCTCGGTACCTACGAAAAGAATGCGGTGCCCTGGTCACCCAAGGACACGCCTTGGGACTTCGCCCAGGAACTGCTGCCTCCTGATCTCGACCGCATCGGTGCCCGGCTTGAGGTCGCCTTTCAGCATTTCCCGTTTCTCGCCGATGCCGGAATCAAGCGCACCATCAACGGCCCGTTTACCTTCGCCCCCGATGGCAACCCGCTGGTGGGGCCAGTACAAGGCCGGCCCAACTTCTACGTCGCCTGCGCCGTTATGGCCGGCTTCAGCCAAGGCGGTGGTGTTGGGTTGGCGCTGGCCAATTGGATGGTGCATGGCGATCCCGGCGTCGATGTCTATGCGATGGACGTCGCCCGATTTGGCCCGTACGCCACGCCGGCGTATACCAGCGCCCGCGCCCGTGAATTCTATGGGCTACGCTTCTCGATTCCGTATCCCAACGAAGTCCGTCCGGTCGGCCGACCCTTGCGTACCTCGCCGGTCTATGACCGGCTTAAGTCCGCCAATGCGGTCTTTGGCGTCGGCTATGGGCTGGAGGCGCCACTGTATTTTGCAGCCGTCGGCAGCGAGCCCACCGAGCGACTGAGCTTCCGGCGTTCAAACGCCTTCGCAACGGTTGGTGAGGAATGCCGCGCAGTCCGCACCGGTGTTGGGTTGCTGGAGATCTCTAACTTCGCCAGGCACCACATCAGCGGGCCGCAAGCGGCCGCGTGGCTGGACCGGATGGTAGCCAACCGACTGCCCCCGCCTGGCCGGCTGACGCTGACTCCGATGCTCAAGCACGACGGCAAGCTCATCGGCGACCTGACCGTGGCGCGAGCTACCGCGGACTCGTTTTATGTATTCGGTTCAGGGGCTTATGAGGGTATCCACCGACGCTGGTTCGAGCAGCAGCGGCCGGCGACCGGGGTGGCGATTCACAGTCTGGCTAGCGAGTGGACCGGATTCGCGATCGCCGGCCCACAATCGCGGGAACTGCTGGGCCGGCTGTGCTGGGATGATGTTTCCAACGCCGCATTCCCGTTCCTGGCCTTTCGCGATATGTTTCTGGGTATGGTTCCGGCCAGGGTTGGGCGGATCTCATTCACGGGCGAACTCGGTTATGAAATCTGGGTGCCGGCCGATTACCAGCGGGCGCTGTACGATGCGCTCCTGGACGCCGGTGCCGACCTGGGGCTACGCCATTTCGGCGGCTATGCCCTGAACAGCTTGCGGCTAGAGAAGAGTTTCGGCGGTTGGCTGCACGAATATACGCCGGTCTACGATCCGTTCGAGGCCGGCCTGGGGCGGTTCGTAAAGCTGGACAAGGGGGATTTCATTGGCCGGACGGCGGCCCAAGCGCTGCGGGATACCGGCCCCCAGCGGCGCCTGATTACGCTGGCGGTCGCTGCCGGCGACGCGGATGCGGTGGCCGACGAACCCGTTTATCATGAGGATCAGCTGATTGGGTGGGCCACCTCGGGCGGCTACGGCCACACGGTTGGCAACAGCATTGCGCTGGCCTATGTCCCGAGTGAACTGGCCACGGTCCGCGATTTTGCCGTTGAGATCGTCGGTGAGCGGCGACCGGCGCGGCGTGTTGAGGGACCGTTGTACGATCCAAAGGGTGGCCGGATGCGCAGCTGACGGGGAGGGTGGCGCCGCGTTCCCGCCGATGGAGGCGGCCGCCGGCCTGGCGTTGTCGCGGGGGGGACCTTGCCGTACTATGCAGCCGGAAACCAGCGAGGGCGACGTCATGCCAAGACCGTACAACTTCAGCCCGGGGCCGGCGCTGCTGCCGTTGCCAGTGCTGCAACGGGCCCGGGAGGAACTGCTGGACTGGGGCGGTGGCGGAATTTCGGTGCTGGAGATGAGCCACCGCGGCAAGCGCTTTGCCGGGATTGCGGAACAGGCTGAGGCCGACCTGCGGGAGTTGCTTGGCATTCCCGACGACTATCGGGTCTTGTTTCTGCAGGGTGGCGCCAGTGCGCAGTTTGCCATGGTGCCGCTCAACCTGCTGGGTCAGCAGCAGCAGGTCGATTACGTTAATACCGGGCACTGGTCGCAGCGCGCCATCGCCGAGGCTGGTAAGTATGCCAAGGTGAATGTGGTTGCTTCCGGCGAGCCCCAAGGCTTCACCAGCATTCCAGCCGCTGAAACCTGGCGGTGCGATCCTGGCGCGGCGTATTTGCACTATACCCCGAACGAAACCATCGGCGGGGTCGAGTTCGACTGGATTCCCGACCCGGCGGTACCGCTGGTGGCTGACGCTTCCTCGACCCTGCTGTCACGGCCGCTGGACGTCAGCCGGTTCGGTCTGATTTACGCCGGTGCCCAGAAGAATATCGGTCCGGCCGGGCTGACCGTGGTCATCGTGCGCGCTGACTTGCTGGGGCAAGCGCGCCCGGATACCCCGACGGTGTTCGACTATCGAGTCCAGGCTGAAGCCGGTTCGCTGCAGAACACGCCCTGTACCTTTGCCTGGTATCTGGCGGGGCTGGTATTTCAGTGGCTCAAGAGCCAGGGCGGGCTGAGTGCGATCGAACGGCGTAACCGGGCCAAGGCCGAACTGCTTTATGGGACGATCGACCAGTCCGAGTTCTACCACAATCCAGTCGACCCGGCCTGTCGGTCACGGATGAATGTACCGTTCACGCTGGCCAATAGCGAACTGGACGACACCTTCCGCGCGGAGGCGGGCAAGGCCGGCCTGGTAAACCTGACGGGCCATCGTGTGATCGGTGGCATGCGGGCGAGCCTCTACAATGCCATGCCGATCGAAGGCGTGCAGGCATTGGTGGATTTCATGCGCGGGTTCGAACGTCGTTACGGTTGAATTCAACCTCGGAGCACAGCATGCACATTCGCGTTCTGGGAGCCGCTGCCGGCGGCGGTTATCCACAATGGAACTGCAATCATCCCAACAGCCGGCGGGCCCGACAGGATGATCCGGCGGCGCGCCAGCGCACCCAGTCGTCGATCGCTGTCAGCGCTGACGGCCGGCACTGGGTACTGTTCAACGCCTCGCCCGACCTGCGTCAGCAGATCAACAGTAATTCCGTGCTACAACCGCGGCCTGCGGATCCGCTGCGCTGGAGCCCGATCCAGGCGGCCGTGCTGACCAACGCCGATGTCGACCATGTGGCCGGGTTGCTCAATCTGCGTGAATCCCAGCCATTGGCACTCTATGGCACCCGCCGGGTGCTGGACGTGCTGGCAGCCAATTCAATTTTCAACGTGCTGAATCCACAGTTCGTCAGCCGTACCCCACTTGCGCTGGAGCAGCCGCAGCCGCTCCAGCGGCCGGATGGCCAGCCGCTTGACATAACCGTGGTGCCGTTCGCGGTGCCGGGTAAGGTCGCGTTGTGGCTGGAAGACGCCAGCGCCGGTCCGGACTTTGGTTCGGTCGCAGAGGATACGATCGCCTTGCAGGTGCTCGACGACGCCGGTACCACGCGGTTTTTCTATATTCCCGGCTGTGCCCGGATAACCCCGGAACTGGCTAAGCGGTTGCGGGGTGCGCCGCTGGTGTTTTTCGACGGCACCTTATGGACCGACGACGAGATGATCCGGGATGGCGTTGGTGTAAAAACCGGCCAGCGTATGGGCCACATGAGCGTTGCGGGCGAGACCGGCACGATTGCTGCGTTCCAGGACCTCGGTGTTGGCCGTAAGGTATTTATTCACATCAATACCACCAATCCGATACTGCTCAATGACAGTCCGGAACGCGCTGCCGTGAACGCCGCTGGCTGGGAAGTGTCGTGGGACGGGATGGCACTGGAGGTGTGAACCGCCAGCGCCGGGCCGCAGTCGTCTGCGGGTCGGGTGCCGAGGCGATTGCGGCCCCCCGTGTTTTGCGTGATCATGCCGGTGCGGCGGCTTCAGAGCCCCTGAGGCCAAGCGCTGATTGACCCGACAACCGGAGCAGGCATGACCCCCGAGTGGACCCCGCAGAGCTGGCACGATCGACCGATCAAGCAGATTCCCGATTATCCCGATCCAGCGATCCTGGCCGGGGTCGAAGATAACCTGAGCCGCTTTCCACCGCTGGTGTTTGCAGGGGAAGCACGCCGGTTACGCAGTGCGCTGGCCGAAGTGGCGGCCGGACGGGCGTTTCTGCTGCAGGGCGGCGACTGTGCTGAGAGCTTCGCGGAGTTCGGCGCCGACACCATCCGCGATACCTTCCGTGTGCTCCTGCAGATGGCGATAGTACTGACTTTCGGCTCGGCCTGTCCGGTGGTCAAGGTCGGCCGCATGGCCGGGCAGTTCGCCAAGCCTCGGTCGGCGCCGACGGAACGGCTGGGCGACGTGGAGTTGCCCAGCTACCGGGGCGATATCATCAATGCCCTGGAGTTCGATCCGGCCAGTCGGGCACCTGATCCGACCCGCATGCTGACGGCTTATTCCCAGGCCTCGGCTACGCTCAACCTGCTGCGGGCGTTCGCCCAGGGCGGGTTTGCCGACCTGCATCAGGTGCACCGCTGGACGCTGGATTTCGTTGAGGCTAGCCCGCAGGCCGCGCGTTACCGGGCGCTGGCCGATCGTCTCAGCGAGACGCTGGCCTTCATGGGCGCCTGTGGCCTGACATCCGAGACCACCCCGCAGATTCGTGAGACGGACTTGTTCACCTCTCACGAGGCGTTGCTGCTGCCTTACGAACAGGCCCTGACCCGGGTGGATTCGACCAGCGGGCACTGGTACGACTGTTCAGCGCACATGCTGTGGATTGGTGACCGTACCCGTGATCCGGATGGTGGTCACGTCGAGTTTGCTCGCGGCATCCACAATCCGATCGGGCTCAAGTGCGGGCCGACGCTGACCACCGATGATTTGTTGCGGTTGATCGATCGGCTCAATCCGCACAACGATCCCGGTCGTCTGACCCTGATCGTGCGCATGGGCGCCGATCATGTCGCTGACGGTCTGCCTGCGTTGATCCGCGCTGTGCAGCGCGAGGGCCGCGCGGTGGTATGGTCCTGTGATCCCATGCACGGTAACACCATAAAATCGGCCAGCGGTTTCAAGACGCGGCCGTTCGAACGCATCCTGCATGAGGTTCGCACGTTTTTTGCGGTACATGCCGGTGAGGGCAGCTATGGCGGCGGCATTCATGTCGAGATGACGGGCAAGAATGTGACCGAGTGCACCGGCGGTGTGCAGGCCATCACTGATGACGCCCTGGGAGATCGCTATCATACCTACTGCGATCCGCGCCTCAATGCCTCGCAGGGGCTGGAACTGGCTTTCCTGCTGGCCGAGGAGCTCAAGCGTGATCGCCAGCGGGCCGGCATGGCGGTTGCTGACCGAGGCGGCTTTCGGGGTGCCGGGAAGAAAACGACCTGATTCAGGATGGTGTCGCTTGTCCGCGGGCTGGTTGCCCGCAACGGGGTCCTGGCGTATGGTCTGAAGCGGCGGAGTTCGTTGATCGTAACGCATCCGGAGGAACCACCATGGCGAAACAACCCAACCCCTTCGATCCCACGGAAATGATGCGCCTGTTCGACCCTGGCCAGGCGCTGGCCGAATGGCGGCAGCTGCTGGAGAGCTACGGTGCGCCCAAGGGTGCCGAGCTGCCGGCCATGCTGGACAGCCAGCGCAAGAACATGGAGGCATTGCTGGAAGCCAATCGGCTGTTGCTGAGCGGGGCTCAGACGGTCATGCAGCGTCAGACTGAACTGCTGAACGAAGCGACCCGGGAAGCCGCTGCTGCAGCCGGTAAGCTGACCAGTGCCCAGCAGCCGGCGGAGTGGCAACAGCAGCAGATGGCGCTGATCGCGTCGGCTTACGGCCGTGCCATTGGCGTCCTGCAGGAGATCAGCAGCATGATCAACACGTCGCAGCAGCGGGCTCTTGAGGTGCTCGATCGGCGCTGGAACGAGAGCATCGGGGAACTGCGTACGCTGGGTGATCAGGCCGGTGCCGGAGACCATAGCGACCGCTGACGCATGGGTGGATGGTTGCCGCCGCGGCTGCCGCAGGCGCGGCGTGCAGCAGCCACCGAAGATGGCGCTGCTGGTTGCATTGCTGCTCACGGTGGTCACAAGCCGCGCCGCGACATTGGCTATTTCCTGTGGTGCGGTAGGCCAGGAGCTGACCCTGTGCCGCCATGAATCCCAGGCGTGGGCGGCACGCACCGGTAACCGAGTCAAGGTTGTTTCGACCCCCAACTCGACCACCGAACGGTTGGCCTTGTACCAGCAACTGCTGGCCGCCGGGGCCGATGACATTGATGTATTCCAGATCGATGTGGTGTGGCCCGGAATTCTGGCGCACCATTTTATCGACCTCGCACCGTACCTGGGCGCGCACCGCAAGGCGTTCTTCCGTACTCTGATCGCCAACGACACTATTGCCGGGCGGCTGGTAGCGATACCCTGGTACACTGATGCCGGCCTGCTGTATTACCGCAAGGATTTACTGGTCCAGTACGGTGCCAGCCCACCACGGACCTGGGCCCAGCTCACCACTACGGCTCGCCGCATTCAGGCCGCCCAGCGGGCCGCTGGTCATCGTCGGATGTGGGGGTTCGTCTGGCAGGGTCGGGCCTACGAAGGATTGACTTGTGATGCCCTGGAATGGATCGCGAGCCGTAACGGCGGCACCATCGTGGCGGCCGATGGCAGGGTGACCATTGACAACCCGCGTGCCGTGGCCGCCGTCAGGCAGGCTGCCGGATGGATCGGAACCATCAGCCCGGAAGGGGTGCTGAACTACGCTGAGGAGGAATCGCGCGGTGTCTTTCAGTCCGGCAATGCGGTGTTCATGCGCAACTGGCCATACGCCTGGGCGCTCGCCCAGAGCGCCGATAGCAGCGTGCGGGGTAAAGTGGGCGTCACGGTGCTGCCCAAGGGTGGGACCGATGGCCGCCACGTTGCCACACTGGGTGGCTGGCAGCTGGCGGTGTCGCGCTATTCGCGGCATCCGAGACTGGCGGCGCAGTTGGTGCTCTATTTAACCAGTGCGGCGGTTCAGAAACAGCGCGCTATCAGGGGTGCTTACAATCCGACTTTGCTAAAGCTTTACCACGACCCCCAGGTACTCAAAGCCAACCCGTTTTTCGGCCGGCTACTTCCCATCCTGCGTCATGCTGTGGCGCGGCCGTCCCGAACCACCGGCATCAAGTACAATCGGGTCAGTCACGCGTTCTGGAATTCGGTGCACGCCGCGCTGGCCGGGCAGCGCAGTTCGGCAGCAAGCCTCAGGGCGCTGGCCCGGCGCCTCAACCGCATGAGTTACGGCGGCAGTCGCTGGCGCGGGTAGCGGGGTGCCGACGTCAAGCTCGCGACTGGAGCGCAGCCGGGTCCGCAGTGCCTGGTTGTATCTGTCGCCGATGCTGCTGGTGCTGGCCCTGGTGGCGGGCTGGCCGCTGGTCCGGACCATTTGGTTCGGGTTTACCGATGCCAATCTGACTAATCTGGCCGGCGCACACTTCGTCGGGTTTGCCAATTATCTGACCTACTATCGGGGCCATTGGTACGGGTTGCTGGCCGACCCGGACTGGTGGCGCGCAGTATTTAACACGCTTTATTTCGCCGCTGTATCCGTTAGCCTGGAGACGGTACTGGGCACCGTGATCGCCCTGGTGCTACAGCAGGCTTTTCCGGGCCGCGCCCTGGTGCGCGCCGCGGCGTTGATTCCATGGGCGGTGCCGACCGTGGTTTCGGCCCGACTCTGGGGTTGGCTGCTGAATGACCAGTACGGCGTGATTAATTACCTGTTGCAGGGGCTCGGCCTGATCAGTCAGCCGCTCGCCTGGACCGCGGCGCCGGATCTGGCGATGACCTCGGTGATCATCGCCGATGTCTGGAAGACCACGCCGTTTGTGGCCCTGTTGGTGCTGGCGGCGCTGCAGATGTTGCCGCTGGACTGCTACGAGGCGGCCCGGATCGATGGCGTGCACCCGGTTAGAGTATTCTTCCAGGTGACTTTACCGCTGATTCGCCCGGCTTTGCTGGTGGCGGTGGTGTTCCGGCTGTTGGATGCGCTGCGCATCTTCGATCTGGTCTACGTGTTGACCTCCAACAGTCCGGAGACGATCACCATGTCGGTCTATGTGCGTCAGCAACTGGTTGATTTCCAGGAGGTCGGTTACGGTTCCGCCGCCGCCACTTTGCTGTTTTTCATTGTCGCGCTGTGCACCGTGGTCTATCTGATGCTGGGCAGGGTCCGGTTCGATCCGGGGGGGGCGCAATGAGTCGCCGTCTGCTGCGCCGCTGTGGGTTCTGGTTGCTGGTCGTGGTGATCGTGGTCTACAGCGTATTCCCCTTCTACTATGCCATCATCACTTCGTTGAAGACTGGCACAGCCCTGTTCCGGGTCGACTGGTTCCCGGTCAGTTGGAACTTCGGCAATTACTTGACCTTGTTCCGCCAACAGCCGTTTGGCCGGAACATTCTCAACTCTGTAATGGTCGCCGGTACGGTGGTGCTGGTGTCGCTGCTGCTCGGTGTCAGCGCGGCTTATGCTCTCGGTCGCGTACGTTTTCGTGGTCGCCGTACCCTGCTGCTCAGCATTCTGGGAGTGTCGATGTTTCCCCAGGTGGCAGTGCTATCGGGGCTGTTCGAATTGATCAGGGCACTGGGCCTGTATGACAATCTGCTGGCCTTGGTCATCGCGTACATGATCTTTACCTTGCCGTTCACGGTCTGGGTCCTGACCACGTTCATGCGCCAGTTGCCGCGCGAGTTGGAGGAGGCCGCGCTGGTCGATGGCGCACCCACCCACGTTATCGTCACCCAGATCTTCCTGCCACTGCTGTGGCCGGCACTGGTGACTACCGGGTTGCTGGCCTTCATCGCCGCCTGGAACGAATTCCTATTCGCACTTACTTTTACGCTTAGCAACGACGAGCGCACCGTGCCCGTGGCGATTGCGCTTATCAGCGGCGCCAGCCAGTTCGAGCTGCCCTGGGGTAACATCATGGCGGCATCGGTCATTGTCACTGTCCCGGTGGTAGCGCTGGTATTGGTCTTCCAGCGCCGTATAGTGTCCGGTCTGACCGCCGGCGCCATCAACGGATGAGTTTCGACGGGCCAGACCCGGTGGAAGCTGTCGTCAGGCCGCAACACAGCGGTCCGGCTGTCACACCGGCAACAGTTGGCTCCGGGCGCCGCCAGGATCGCCACGGGGACGTTATTCGGACTCGTCGAAGCGGCGCTCGATGAGAGCCTCAATCTGCTGCAGTGCCTGCTCGGCATCCTCGCCACTGGCCCTTAGGGTCAGTCGTGTACCCTGGGCGGCCGCTAGCATCAACACCCCCATGATGCTTTTGGCATTGACCTCGCGCTGCTCCTTCTGCAGCTGGATATCGCAGCCGAAGCCGGCCGCCAGGCTCACCAGCTTGGCGGCTGCCCGGGCATGCAGGCCCAGCCGATTGACGATGATAACTTCGCGCTCCAGCACTGTAGCGGTCTCCTCTTAGCCCAGTTCCCGATGGCGCGTCATGACCTGTGGCTGGCAATGGGCGAAATGTTCGGCCAGTTGGGCCGCAACATAAACCGAGCGATGCTGGCCGCCGGTACAGCCGATGGCGACTGTCAGATAGCTGCGGCTGCTGGTTGCAAATCGGGGTAGCCATTTTTCCAGGAATCGGGTCAGCTCATCCAGCAGTTCACCGGCCAGCGACTGGCTTTCGAGAAATTCGCGTACCGGCTTGTCGAGCCCGGTCAGCAGGCGTAACTTGCGATCCCAGTGTGGGTTGGGCAGGCAGCGAACATCGAACACGAAGTCGGCATCGGTGGGGATGCCGTTCTTGAAGCCGAACGATTCGAACAACAGGGTCATGGGCTTGCCGCGGCTGCCCTGTACCCGGGAGCGGACCAGTTCGCGCAGTTCGTGGACATTGGTCTGGCTGGTGTCGATGACCAGCGTGGCGTGGGCTGTGATCTCGTTCAACAACTGGCGTTCATCACGGATCGCCTCCAGCAGGGGCTGTTGCTGCAAGGCCAGCGGATGGCGCCGGCGGGTTTCGTTATAGCGTCGCAATAAGGCCTCGTCGCTGGCTTGCAGGAACAGCACCTCGATGTCCAGGCCGAGGCGTTGCAGCTCACTCAGCAGGTCGGGAAAGCCTGCCAGTTGATCAAGAAAATTGCGCGCATCTATTCCGACAGCGGTGGCTTGTTCCAGCGATCCGGCCCGTGCCAGCACCGCCTCGGCAAACGAGTGCAGCAGTTGTAGCGGCAGATTGTCGACGCAGTAATAGCCCAGATCCTCCAGTGTCTGCAGGGCAATGGTCTTGCCCGAACCGGACAGGCCACTGACGATGATCATGCGCATGGCGATGATCCCGCGCTGGCGGCCGTCTGGCGCTCGGTCAGGGTGCGCTCGGCGTGGTATCCGCACTGGCGGAGCCGCAGTTGCCGGACGGCACATTCGGCCCATAGCGCCCGGTTGAGTCCGGCGGCAGCGACCAAGCGGAATGCCGGCAGTTCGACACCCAGCAGCCGGCAGCGCTGGCTGTCAGGTTCGAGTTTGCTGGGCGCGGGCGCCGAGGCACTCAGCTGAATCACCAGGTCGAGGGGTTGTTCCCCTGCTATAGCGGTGGGCCCGAATAACTTACCGACGTCGATCACACCCAGCCCGCCGACCTGCAGATAGCCGTGCAGCAGTTCACTGGCCCGGGCCAGCAATCGGCGGTGGCGGTCGATTCGGAGCAACGGTGCATCGTCACTGACCAGGCAGTGGCCACGGTCCAGTAGTTCCAGCGCCAAGCTGCTCTTGCCGCTGCCGCTGGCACCCCGCAACAGGACGCCCATGCCGTCCACGCCCAGCATCACGCCATGTACGGCACATTCAGCGAACGATTCTCCGGTCTCCATGGGTCAGCCTCCGGGTGGCCGCCAGGCCACTAGCTGCTGGTAGAGGTCGTCGTTATCGGCCGCAGCTCGCAGCTGCTCGCAGAAGTCCTGATTGCTGAACATCTCGGCGAGATAGGCGAGAATCTTAAGGTGTTCATCGGTGCAGTGTTCGGGAACCACCAATGCGAACAGCAGATCCACCGGTTGTTGATCCAGGGCGTCAAAGTCGACGCCCTGCGCCAGTTTCACCACCGCCCCGATGGTCCGGGGCGTGTTGCTAAGTCGTCCGTGCGGTAAGGCGACACCGTGCCCCAGGCCTGTGCTCCCCAGTCGCTCACGGCCCAGCAGGCTGTCGAAGACGATGCGGTTGTCGAGGCCGGGCTCCGCCGTTGCGAGCAGCTCACCCAGCAGTTCCAGGGCCCGCTTCTTGCTCGCCACGTCGGTGCGACAGACGACCCGCTCCGGAACGATCAGCTCGCCGAGGTTCATGGCGGTTTTGCTCAGTCGACTGGTGGCGTGTTGTTCTTGTCGGTGCGATGCTTATCGGTCACTTTCTCCTTGTGCTTCCTGATCTGACGATCGAGCTTGTCCATCAACGTGTCGATGGCCGCGTACATGTCCTCGTGGGCTGCGTCGGCGAACAAATCGTGACCGGCGACATGCACCGTGGCTTCAGCCCGGTGAATCAGTTTTTCCACACTAAGGATGATTTGTGCCGAGGTGATCCATTCAAAATGCCGTTCGATGCGCTCGAGCTTGCCGTTGACGTAGTTGCGAAGAGCATCGGTGATCTCGACGTGATGGCCACTCAGAGTGACTTGCATCGCAGACTCCTTATGTATCGTTAGTGAGGTATGGATGACCGACCGACTGCATTGCCGGGCCCTACGGGCACTGTCGCTTCATGCCAGTCGTTTGCGGTCGGAAGATGAGGGGATCGCCAGCAGTTCACGGTACTTGGCGACGGTGCGACGGGCCACATTGATTCCCTCTCTGCCCAGCAGTTCAGCAATTTTACTATCGCTCAACGGCTTTTGATGGGTTCTCCGCGCTGATCAGTTTCTTGATCATGGCGCGAATGGCGGTCGCCGAACACTCGCCGCCGTCGCTGGTGCCGACATGGCTCGAGAAGAAGTACTTGAACTCGAATATCCCGCGCGGCGTATGCATGTATTTGCGACTGGTGACCCGCGAGATCGTGGATTCATGCATCTCAAGCGCCTCGGCGACATCACGCAGGACCAGAGGTTTCATGTGCTCCTCACCGTGTTCCAGAAAGCCGCGCTGGTGCTCGATGATGCAACTGGCGACACGCAACAGGGTTTCATTGCGATTCTGCAGGCTCTTCAGGAACCAGCGTGCTTCCTGAAGCTGATTGCGCAACGAGACATTGTCGGAGCTGTTGTCCGCGCGCCGTATCAGGCCGGAGTAGTGGCTGTTGATGCGCAGTCGCGGCGCATTATCCAGGTTAAGCTCGACTTGCCAGCTGTGATTGCGCTTCCGCACGAACACATCGGGGACAACATACTCGGTATTATCGCCACCGAGCAGCGCGCCGGGATGTGGGTTAAGACTCTGGATCAGCTCGACGATGGCGCGCAGGTCGTCGCGACTGACTTTCAGCCGCCGCATAAGGGTGCTGTAATCGTGACCGGCCAGCAGTGTCAGGTGCTGGCTGACCAGCTGTCGCGCCGGCGCCAGCCATGGTGTATCGGCTGGAAGCTGGTTGAGCTGCAGCAGCAGGCACTCTGCCGGATCACGGGCGGCAACTCCAGCTGGGTCGAACTGCTGGATCCGGTGCAGCACGGCTTCCATTTCGTCGCTGCCTATGGCCAATTCGGCGGGTAATCCCTGGCGGATGTCGTCCAGTGAAAGTGAAAGATAACCCGTGTCGCTGATGGCATCGACGATGGCATCAGCCAGCAGCCGGTCACGCTCGCTGAATGGCGTCAGCCGCAACTGCCACTCGAGGTGGTCGTGCAGCGACTCCTGCCGCGTCATCTGCTGTTCTTCGCCGCCACCCCCACCGCTGTCGCTGTGGGAAAAACTGGTGGCGCCATCATAATTGTCGTAGACGTCGTCCCAGTTGCTGTCGACGGGCAGTTCCGCAGGCAGTCTGTCGTCGCTGGAGGCGGTTGTGGCCCGTTCATCATGACCGGGGCTGTCGTCGCCTGTGGCCGCCGTCTCTGCATCCTCGGCCTGCTCAAGCATGAAATTGCTCTCCAGCACAGTCTGGATTTCAGTCTGCAGTTCCAGGCTGGACAACTGCAGCAGACGAATCGCCTGCTGCAGTTGTGGCGTCATGGTGAGCTGCTGGCCAAGCCGAAGTTGAAGCGATTGTCGCATGAAAGCGTTGCGTCAAAACCAAGTGAGTAAGCGATCCCTGTGATTACGGGATTATAGCTTACAGCATAAGTTGTGCCAGTCTGTCGCGCAGGATCAGAGGCGGAACCCTTCGCCCAGGTAGACTTGCCTTACTTGAGGATTGGCCAGGATGTCAGGGGGAGTGCCATCGGCGATCACATGGCCGTCGCTGAGGATGTAGGCACGGTGACAGATGCCGAGCGTCTCGCGGACGTTGTGATCGGTGATCAACACCCCGATGCCGCGGTCACGCAGGTGCTCGATAATACGCTGAATGTCTGCCACAGAGAGCGGATCAACACCGGCGAAGGGTTCGTCCAGCAGGATGAAGCGCGGGTTGGCCGCCAGTGCCCGGGCGATCTCAACCCGCCGGCGCTCGCCACCGGACAGGCTGATCCCGACCTGGTCGCGCAGGTGCGCTACATGCAGTTCCTCGAGCAGTTCCTCGGCAACGTTGAGGCGCTGGCTACGATCCAGGTCCGGACGCGTTTCGAGAATCGCCAAAACGTTGTCGAATACCGACAATTTGCGAAACACTGACGGTTCCTGCGGCAGGTAGCCGATCCCCTGGCGAGCCCTGACGTGCATTGGCAGGCGGGTAATGTCGCGTTCGTTGAGTACCACCCGGCCAGCATCACAGCCGATCAAACCCACGATCATGTAAAAGCTGGTGGTTTTGCCCGCGCCGTTGGGACCGAGGAGACCGACCACTTCGCCGCTGTTCACTGTCAGTGACACGCCGTCGACCACCTGGCGGCCCCGATAGCGCTTGACGATGTCCCGGGCGCAAAGCTGACTGCCGGTCATTTGGCCGAGCGTGGCTGAATGGTGAACTGGATGCGCTTGCCGCCCCCGCTGCTGGCGTGGACCACGTCCTTGACCAGATCGTAGCGGATGCGTTGACCAGTGAACTGGTCCCGGCCCTGGGTGAAGTGTGCGTGACCGGTCACGATTACCAGCGCCGTTTCGGCATTGTACACCACACGGTCACCGACGCCGTGAATCACCGGTTTGCCGAGGCTCGGCCGATAGCGAAACCGGGCCGGCTTGCCGACCGCCTCGACCCGCTGGAACCGGCCCTGATCATCGAAGTAGACGGTGGCCTTATGGGCCGCCAGGTACATGCTGCCCTGGCTGACCTCCACATGACCGGTGTAGACACTAACGCCAGTGCGCTGGTTATAGCTGGCCTGATCTGCTTGCAGATGAATTGGCTGGCTACGGTCTTTTGGCAGTGCCAGGGCGGTACTGCTGCATAACAGTAGTGTAAGTAGGCTAAGGCGTAGCGGCGGCATACTGTCCCTGAACGTCGTGCAGCAGACGAACCTCACGGGAATCGAGGTACGCCAACAGACCACGGCCTTTGAGCCAGCCGGTGGCGGATGACAGCTCGACTTCGGCCGGGCTGGTGACGAGGTGCTGGTCAGGCCGGTAGAGCAGCTGCTCTGTGGTCAAGGTCAAGGCCAACTGGTGGGTGGTCGGTGCGCGCTGTCCGACCACGCGTTGTTTGAGGATCAAAAGCGAATGATCGGGTGACAGCCAGCCACGCCGCGCGGTGATCTTCCAGTCGCGCTGGCTGGCGTCGCGAAAGGTTTCGATCTGCGGATCGGTGACTTCGGTGCCCCGGTTATGGGCCAGTTCCCGCAGATGCGGTCCACTTAGGCTATACAGCCTGACGCCTTGGGCGTTCATACGGGTGGCGATGAAATGGTCCAGATACACCGGCGGGCCTTGCGGCACCACGGGCGTGCCGCTGCGCAGTGAGTTGCGCAACGTGAGCAACAGCCAGATGCTGCCGCCAGCCAGCAGCAACAGCGTCCCATACAACAGGGTAGACCGCAGCATGCCGGGACTTAAGGCCTGGCCACTAGACGACACCGGCCCGGAACAGGTCGTGCATGTTGAAGGCGCCGACGAGCCGCTGCGATCCGTCCACTACCGGCAGCACCAGAATTCGCTTGGCCTCCATCAGTTGCACCGCTTCAGCCGCAAGCAGATCCGCTGACACCGTAACGCAAGGTGTGGTCATGGCATCCTTAATCTGAAGCGCATGTAAATCGAGGCGCTGTTCCAGTGTCCGGCGCAGGTCGCCGTCGGTGAATACCCCTAACACGCGGTCGTCGCTGTCGGTCACCACGGTCATGCCCAGTCCCTTGCCGGACATCTCGAGCAACGCCTGCGGCAACGCGTCGTCAGGCCGGTTGCACGGGATGCGGTCACCACGGTGCATGATGTCACCGACACGCAGCAATAGCCGCCGGCCAAGTCGGCCGCCGGGGTGCGAGCGCGCGAAGTCAGCACTGGAAAAGTCGCGCGCATCAAGCAGGGCGATCGCCAGCGCATCGCCCATAGCCAGCGCCGCCGTGGTACTGGCAGTCGGTGCCAGGCCCAGTGGGCAGGCCTCCTGGGCGACGCTGACATCAATATGTACAGTTGCCGCGGACGCCAGGGTCGACTGCGGCTTTCCGGTCAATGCGACCAGTGGTATGCCGAGTCGCTTAATAAGCGGCAGAATAGTCAGAATTTCATTGGTTTCACCGGAGTTTGACAGCGCCACCACAGCGTCGCTGGCCGTGATCATGCCCAGATCGCCATGGCTGGCTTCGGCCGGATGGACAAAAAACGCCGGTGTACCCGTACTGGCGAACGTCGCAGCCAGCTTATTGCCTATGTGCCCCGATTTGCCCATGCCGAGCACGATCACCCGACCGCCGCACGCCAGCAAAATCTCACAGGCATGCGCAAACGAGTCGTCGAGCCGTTTTTGCAGCGCGTCGATGGCCTGGGCTTCGATTTCCAGTACGCTGCGACCTAACGCGAGGAAGCCGGCTGCCGAACCGTTATTTGCTTTTGAGCAATCGCTCAATGCGCTCAAGGTCAGCCTCGCTCAGGTTTCCAGCCGCCTGCTTCAGGCTCAGCTTGTTCATCAGGTAGCCGTAGCGGGCCTTGGCGTAATCGCGTTCGGAGCCGAGCAGGGCGCTCTGCGAATTCAGGACGTCAACAATGGTACGCGTGCCCACCTGAAAGCCGGCTTCCGTGGCTTTTAGCGAACTGCGGCCGGAGACGGCGGCCTGCTTGAGGGCCTTTACCAGGCTGATGGCATTCTGAACGCTCTGGTAGGCATCCTGGACCTGACGCACCAGCGCCCGCTGCACCTGTTCGCGATTCTGCTTGGCGGACTCGTATTTGTAGGCAGCTTCCCGGGTACGTGAATTGACTGCTCCGCCTTGATAGATCGGGATGTTGAGCTGCAGTCCCACCGCACCACCGCGCTGCGACAATATGCCGTTGTCGCTGTCGCTGTAGCTAGCCGTGAAATCCAGTGTCGGGTAATGACCGGAGCGCTGCAGCTGAATATTCTGATGGGCGATGTCAGCGGTGTAGGATGCGCTTTCCAGACTGGGATTATGCTTGACTGCCTGATCGACCCAGTATTTCTGGCTGGCCGGTTTGGGCATGGTCATCGGGATGCTGCTTTTGAGATCCCTCAGCTCGGGATAAAAACGGCCGGTAATCTCGCGCAACGCTTCCTTTTTGTCGGACAAGGTGTTGCGGTTCTGAATTTCGGTGGCATTGGCCTGGTCATAACGGGCTCGAGCATCCTGCACATCGGTGATGGTCGCCAGGCCGACGTCGAAGCGCCGCTTCGCCTGTTCCAGCTGACGCCCGATGGCTTCCTTGTTGGCTTTGGCGAAGGTGACGTCCGCTTCGGCCGACAATACATCGAAGTAGGCTTGCGCCACTCGCATTATCAGGTTCTGCTTGGCGGTCGTGTAATCGACGTTGGCTTGCTTCTGGGTTACCCGTGCTTGCCGCACGCGCACCTGGTTGCCACGGTTGTAGATAGGCTGGTCCAGGAACAGACCGTAGTTATGACTGTTGTAATTGCCACGATTGCCATTGTTCGGGAAATTACGCGAGGCGGTGGCCTGGCCGCTCAGATTGGGCAGTTCCAGAGCCCGCGCTTGCGGCAGCAGCTCGCGCTGGGCCATGCGATTGGACGCCGCCTGCTGCAGCTGCGGATCGTTTTGCTGGGCTTCGTGATAGATCTCGAGCAGCCCGGTAGCTGCCTGAGCCGCGCCAAGGCTGGCAATACTCAGCGCGGTACCTAATACCAGGGACTTAAAAATGCGCATGCTCGACCTTTTGCGTTGCTACTTCCTGATGATACGGTAGAGTAAAATAACGTCAAAACTGAAAACTGGCCGGTTTATCGTAACCAACGAGATACGTTAGATCGGTTTCAAACAGACTGACCTGCTCCCACTCCTGTTCCCCGACACGGCTCACAAGCACCGCCTCCATCACTGGTTCCACACCGACGACGGCGAACAACCGTCCGCCTGTGGCCAAGCGGCGCCGCCAACTATCCGGGAGCTTCGGCAGTGCGCCAGTCAAGGCAATGACGTCATATAGCTGATCACCCCAGTCGAGCCGGGCATCGTCGCTGAACAGGCTGGCGTTAGTCACGCCGTGGTGGCGCAACAGACCGCGGGCACGTTCAATGAATTCGGGGAACAGGTCGACCGAATCCACCCGGGCGCTCTGTTGCGCCAGGCAGGCGGTCAGGAAACCGCTGCCGGTGCCGACTTCGAGTACGCTATCGTCCGGTGCAATGGCCAGTGCCTGCAACAGGCGACCTTCCACGTTGGGATTCATCATTGTCTGGCCGTGACCGAGCGGGATACGAACGTCAGCGAAGGCGAGGCGCCGGTAGCGTTCCGGAACGAAATCCTCGCGTGGTACGCTGCCCAGAGTGTCGAGCACCCGCTGATCGAGCACGTCCCACGGCCGGATCTGCTGTTCGATCATATTATAACGGGCGTGTTCAAGGTCAATCGCGGTCATCAAGGCATCCTGTGAAGTCTGGCTACGGACTGTTGACAATCCGCAGATACTAGCATTCGTGGCGTGGCCCGGGTAGTGCGCTGGGTTCAGCGCTAGCGATACGGGTAAGGCCGGGGATAGGCGTCGAAATACCCGCCTGGCCACCACGGATCGTGATAGCAGATGATCCGTGGCGGTTCCCGCTCCGGCCACAATCGTTATGTGGTCACCTCCACAATTGGGAACTTGTAGGGGTATTGACCAATCCGACCCGAGCGAACACCGTATAGGTTACCGGTGACGGTCACGCGCTTACCGGGTGCGAAGATCACCGGGTCCACGAAACGGTCGAATCGGGCGAGGAAGCGGCCGGTGCTGGTCGGCGTCGTTTCCGGCAGGCCGTTGCTGAGCAAGGGTTGCTGGACGATTTCGATTAACGTGTCATGGGCTTGATTTTCGACCCGTGCTATGCGGCCACCCCACCGCACCCGCTGGCCACTGTGCGCGCCCGGATTAGCCCGCACCTCGTTCAGGGGCGGCCCCACAACCACGGTGTGCGGCGTGGCGCAGGCAGCCATTAAGGCGCACAATGCGAGGAGCACACTGACTCGAATCATGTATGAGATTATATATCGCGGTAGGGAGCAGGTGGTTGTTCAATTTTTGTTCAACCGGATCGCCAGCCTGGAACGGGTTGATACAATAAACCGCCGTTAACCGGGTTTACGGGGTCTCGTGTGCAAACCTTCAGCTGGCCGGTGCGAGTCTACTATGAAGACACCGACTGCGGTGCAGTGGTGTATTACGCCAATTATTTGAAGTTCATGGAAAGGGCTCGGACCGAATGGCTGCGCACCATAGGCTGCGAACAGGACGATTTGGCACGGGTGGCGAAGCTGGCGTTTGTGGTTCGCGAGGTCGCGCTCGACTATCGTGTGCCGGCCCGTTTAAATGACCTGCTGGAGGTGCGTACCCGGGTCGTCGAGGCACGCCGGGCCAGCCTTCGGTTTGAACAGCAGGTGGTGCGGCCGGCGGCGTCCGCCGGCGAAATGCTGTGCGGCGGTGCGATCAAGGTTGCCTGTGTCGACATCAACACCTGGCGGCCAAAAGCCATTCCAGCGTCGCTACTGACGGAGATGCAGGGTGGGAGCTGAAACCAATTTGGTAGACCTGATTTTTCACGCCAGCCTGGTCGTACAGCTGGTGTTGGTGTTGCTACTACTCATTTCCGTGGCCTCCTGGACCGCGATCTTCAAAAAGCGCATGGCGTTGCGCTACGCGCGCGGCCAGGCCGATACTTTCGAGGACAATTTCTGGTCTGGGGTCGACCTTAAGGAACTGTATACCCGTATCCGTCGGGATGATGCTGATGCATTTGGTCTGGAAGCCATTTTTCTAGCCGGTTTCCAGGAATTCCTGCGGCTGCGGCGCCGTGGCATCATGGATGCGGTAATTCTGGCCGGTAGTGCCCAGCGGGCGATGCGGGCGGCGCTGGCCCGCGAAGTAGACGAACTCGACACGCATCTGCCGATGCTGGCTACAGTCGGTTCAACCAGCCCTTATATCGGTTTGTTCGGAACGGTCTGGGGTATTATGAGCGCCTTTCATGCTCTTGGTGGCGTCCAGCAGGTGACTTTGGGACAGGTCGCGCCGGGTATCGCCGAGGCCTTGATCGCCACCGCAATGGGCTTGTTGGCGGCGATCCCGGCGGTGGTGGCCTATAATCGCTCGAGCACCGAGGTGGAACGGCTGGTCAGCCGTTACGAGACCTTCATGGACGAGTTCGTCAATATCCTCCAGCGCCAGGCGCAACCACCGCGCCCGGCAGTGGCTGGCGGATACAGTGAAGCCAGCGAGCAGATCGCATGACTCGGCGCGTTCGCAGTCATCGCCGCCGCCACGTGGCCGATATCAATGTCGTTCCATATATCGACGTGATGCTGGTACTGCTGGTGATCTTCATGATTTCCACACCGTTAATCAATCAGGGCGTCCAGATTGATCTGCCAAAAGCGCAGGCCAAGACGTTGCCGCCCAGTCAAATCCGCACCCTGATTCTGGAGGTTGACCACAACGGGGCGTATTTCATGCATCTGGTCGGCTCCGCGGCCCAGCCGATGAGCCCCAAGCAGGCATTGATATATGCTAGCGCGGTACTGCGCCGGCAGCCAAGAACGCCGGTCGTGGTCAAGGCCGATGCAGCGGTCGACTACGGCAAGGTAATCCAGGCCATGGTTCTGCTGCAGAAGGCGGGAGCGCCGCGCGTGGGGCTTTCCACCCAGCCGCCGCCAGCGGCACAATCCTGAGGCGGATGCGGGGGTGCTCTGATGCGTACGCGCTGGCGGCGCTATTTCGAAGACACCTCATCAGCAATCCTGGCAGTGCTGGTGCATGCCGCAGTGGCCGTGGTGCTGTGGTTCGCGTTCCAGCCATTGCAGTTGCTGGATGGGTCAGCGCCGGCCGCCGCTATGCCCCATACCGCCAAGCCGATCGCCGCCGTGGTGGTAAATGACAGCCAGATCAAGGCCGAGGAACAACGACTTGCGGCCCAGGATGCAGCGCGTAAAGCAGCGCTGAAGGCGGCCGAGGAACAGCGCCGACAGGCCGCCGAGCAGGCCGCTGAACTGCAGCGCAAGCGGCAGCAGGAGCAGCAGCGGCTGGCCAAGCTCAAACAACAGCAGGCGGAAGCACAGCGCCAGCGCGAGCAGGCCCAAAAAGACGCCCAGCAGGCTCAGCAACAACGCCAGCAGGCCGAGGAAGCTGCCAAGCAGGCTGAACAAAAGGCCGCGGCGGCTCAGCATCAGGCAGAACAAGCGGCGCGCCGCACCGCCGCGGAAAAGCGTCAAGCCGAACAGGCCAAGAAGCAGGCGGAGCAGGCTGCCAAGCAGCGGGCGGCAGAAGAGGCTGCCCGTAAGGCAGCAGAGGCCAAGCGCAAGGCAGCCGAGGCGAAACGTGAGCGGGCCAAACGGGCCGCTGAGGAAGCCAAACGTGAGGCCGAGCAAGCCAAAAAAAGGCCGCCCAGCGCAAGGCCGAGGAGGCAGCCCGCAAAGCAGCTGAAGCCAAACGTCAGGGCGGCGGAACAGAAGGCTCAGAGGCAACTGGCGCAATCGCTGCGCGCGACCGCGCGCCAGCGCGAGCAGTCTAATTTGGTTGCTCAGTACACCAGGCTCATCACGCTACGGGTGGAGCACAACTGGTTGCTGCCAGGGACCACGCAGGCACGGCTTGCACTGCCTGCTCAATATTCAGCTCGATGTGCTTGGCAACGTCACCAGTGTCAAAGTGGTCGATTCTAGTGGCGATCCGGCATTCGACCGTTCCGCCGTGGCCGCGGTACACCGGGCCTCGCCATTGCCGGTGCCCGATGAACCGCAAGCGCGGGCCCAATTCCAGTCATTCAACTTCAAGTTCAATCCGGAGGGCTAGCTCTTGAAAGCCGTTGCCCGCATGACCGTATGGGTCGTACTGCTGATGACAGCTGTGCTGAGCATGGCTCAGCGCCCAGCTGACCATTGAAATCACCAAAGGTGTATCCGGTGCCTGGCCGATTGCTGTGGTGCCATTTCGCGCGGCCCCCGGGGTCGCGCTACCCGACGACGGCCGGATTGCGACGATCGTGCGCGACGATCTGCATATTTCGGGACGCTTCAATACATTGCCCTCCAGCCAGTTCCCCGGCCAGCCGGATAGCTTCTCCAGTATCAATCTGCAAAACTGGCGCCAGTTGAAAGCCGATTACATGGTTGTTGGACACGTCAGTCCGGCTGGCAATGGCTATAGCGTTGTGTTCCAACTGGTCGACGTGTTCCAGGGCAACCAGTTGATTGGGCAGTCATTTACCGTACAGCCCAACCAGTTGCGGCCGCTGGCCCACCATATCAGTGACCTGATTTATCAGCGGCTGACTGGCGAGCGCGGTATTTTCAGTACCCGGATCGCGTACATCTCATCGCAGCACTCAAAAAGCGGCAGCGAGTACATGCTTTCGGTGGCCGACTATGATGGCTATAATCCGCAGGTGGTGCTCCGTTCCAACCAGCCGATCATGTCGCCGGCCTGGTCGCCAGACGGCCGCCAACTGGCGTACGTCTCGTTCGAGAACCATCGCTCCCAGATCGTGCTGCAGAATCTCTACACGGGCAAGCGGCGTGTGGTATCCGATAGGCCGGGTATCAATGGTGCGCCGGCCTGGTCCCCTCACGGCCAGCGGCTCGCGCTGACACTGTCGCGCGACGGCAATCCGGAAATCTATATTCTCAATCTGGCTTCAGGCGGATTGCGGCGCCTGACCAATGATATGGCCATCGATACTGAGCCTGCCTGGTCACCGGATGGCAAGACCATCGTTTTTACCTCCGACCGCGGTGGAAGTCCCCAGCTCTACCAGATTCCAGTAAGTGGTGGCCGGCCGCGCCGGCTGACCTTCGATGGCTCCTATAACGCCCGTGCCGAGTTTTCGCCGAACGGCCGCCTGCTGGCCTTGGTACACCGGGTCAGAGGCGGTCAGTTCAGGGTCGCCGTGCTGAATCTTGCCAGTCGCAAGCTACATGTATTGACCCGTGGTCGGCTGGACGAGTCACCGAGCTTTGCACCCAACGGGCGTATGATTATCTACGCTACCGTCGCCGGAGAACGCGGTGTGCTGGCGGTTGTCTCGGTTGATGGCAAGGTTACTCAGCGTTTGCAACTGGCGGGGAGCAATGTGCGTGAACCCGCGTGGTCACCGTTTACCAACTAAGGCAGGCATTACCAATGACCCGTAAAACAATGACTCTTGGAAGGCTGGTTGGCGTCGTTGCGGTATTGGTGCTCATGGCGGGCTGTGCATCCACCGGTCAGGTTGGCGGCGGGCTGGGTTCCGCCAATGGCACACCGGGGGCGACGGGCACATCGGGACAGACGGTCTACGATACCCGCGGGGTAGCCGATACCTATGGATATCAGCCGGGACAGACGCCACAGGGGAAAATCGTAGGAGGACCCGGTACTCCGCGTGCCCAACGCACGGTGTATTTTGATTTCGACAGCTCGGAGATTCCGTCTTCGGGACGGCCGGTGATAGCGGCCCAGGCGCGGTATCTGCAGGATCACACCTCGACTGTGGTGACCCTGGAAGGCAATACCGACGAGCGAGGCACTCGCGAATACAATATCGGCCTCGGCTACCGGCGCGCCAATGCCGTGCGTGACGCACTGATCGCCTCGGGTGTGTCGCCGAACCAGATCAAGACGCTCAGCTATGGCGAGGAACGGCCGGTGGCGTTCTGTCACCAAGAATCCTGCTGGCGGCTTAACCGCCGCGTTGAGTTCGCATATTGACAACACGCCATCATGAGAGTGCGTCCATGAAGCGTTGGTTACGTCCGTTACTGGCCGCTGCACTGACCGTATTCATGCTGCAGCCGGCAATAGCTCAGCAGAACGGCAATCCGCTGCTGCTGAACTTGCTCAATCGGGTTCAGACACTGGAACATCAGATACGCCAGTTACGGGGTGAGGTGGAGATGCTGCAGTATCGACAGCAAGGTGGTGGCTATCAGGCACTTGAGCAGCGGGTACAGGCGCTAGAGCAGAAGCTCGGCGTGACGCCGCCACCGAACACTGAAAACGATAACGCGTCCGGGCAGCCGCCGCCGGGTGTGGCTAAGCCGCCGTCTTTCGCCACGGCTTCACCGCCGCCAGCCGGCAACCAGTCGGATCTGAATCTGCCGCCACCACCGTCGGCTTCCCCACCCGCACAATCGTCACTGCCACGACCATCGCAGGCCGCGCAGCAAGAATATCAGAAAGGTGTTGCGCTGGTGCGCGCGGGGAACTACAAAGATGCAATCGGGGATCTGCGGCGTTTTATCAACGTTTATCCGGCCAACAGCTTAACCGGAAACGCCTATTACTGGCTGGGTGAGTCGTACTATGCGACACGCGATTTCGACCAGGCCGAGCAGGCGTTTCTGGCGCTGGGACAGAACTATCCTGACAGTTCCAAGATTCCGGACGCTTTGCTCAAGCTTGGTTACATTTACAGCGAGCGTGGCGCCAAAGACAAGGCCCGGCAGGTGCTTGAGAAACTGGAACAGTCCTACCCCAACAGCCTGGCGGCGAGTCTTGGTGCCATCCGCCTCAAACAGCTGCGCTGAGGACTAGAGACTGCGTCGTTCGAGCCCGGTGCGTAGTTAGGAATACATTTGGCAGACTAGCATGGTGCTCTGCAATTGAAACCTGGACCGTCAGTCAAGTGTCGTGAATGCAGGCAACATGCGGGTTGAGGGGTTGCCAAATCCTCAAAATCCGGTATCATTCGCGACTTCCCAGGGCCGTTAGCTCAGTTGGTAGAGCAGTGCACTTTTAAGTATTTCCTGAAGGCACTATAATGGCTTCTAGGTCAATAAGTTGCAAACCAGGGTAACCTACGGAGATACACCGCAGGATACCCTGGTCTAGGCACAGCTTGGGGCGTTAGCTCAGATGGTAGAGCAGTGGATTTTTAATCCATTGGTCGCAGGTTCGATCCCTGCACGCCCCATCATCCTTGCAGGTACTACCCCGGTACCACTGAGTTTCCTCAGATCCGCACACCCCGGTGCTCCGGCTTGACCACGGTGATGGTGCCGTAGGCAAACTCCTTGGTCGGGATGTGCTTCACAGCCTCACCCATGTCCACCACGACGTGAGTCCGGTGCACCTCGGTGATGGTACCGTCCGCATGACCGGTAGCAGTCGGCAGTCGCACCAGGTCACCTTTGCGTACGAAGGTGGCACTCTTGAGTGACCACAGTGCAGCCAGGTTCTGACCGAAGGTCCGCAGCCGCAGGATGATGACGAAGCTCAGTAGAGCCAGAAGGATGGGCACCAGCTTGCTGAAGTCGATGCTGGTGAGAAAGCCGTTGACGGCACTCACGATGTCCATAGTTGTACCTCTGAGGTTGTTCAGGTTTTGTTCAGGGAGCTGTCTCCAGAATGCAACTGCTGTTGCGTCTAAGACAGGAGAAAGGAATGAAGAAAGCGCTTGTTGGGTCTTTGGTTGTCGCAGGGTTGATGCTGGGGTCGGGCCAGGCGATGGCTTGGTGCTACCCGATTCCTGCCCCGGCTTGCACCGTAGCTCACCTCAAGACCGAATCAATGCCCTCCGTGTGGTGGGATCCTGATAAGTCAGGGCAAGGACTGACAGTGATCAGGACCGGTGGCACAGACAAGTGCCCGGAGCTGTGGGGGTTCTACACAGCCTACGACAAGTATGGCTCAGCTACGTGGTACCTGTTCACAGGCAACGGCTGCTACGTCATGAACCTCTACAAGTTCTCTGGACCACCTGTGGGTGGTATATGGGATCCACAGGCAGTCCAGTCTGAGGTGGACGGGAGCGTTCTCTTGTACCTAGAACACGATGGGAACGACGCCCCCACTCAGGAGTGCAACGCTGACACCCCATGCTCCATCAACGGGATTTACGCCGCGATACGGATTGGTCCTCCTGGTGGTGGTCAATATACCGTGGAAATCAATCTGGTCCCATTCGCACCGAAGCAGGCACCTAAGCCTACACCAAGTGTCCCGGGCAACAGCCCAGGCAAGTGATCAGCTATAGAGCAGAGCCATGGCGACCGAACCCCAGCTAGCCGAGCAGTTGTACGCGGCAGCCGTAGAGGGCAGCGTGTTGTTCAGCTCACCGGTGACGTAGTTCGGATCGCCAGACTGAACGTAGGGGAATGGCTGAATGGCTACTCCGTTGGCATCCCGGTTGTAAACAGTCACATCAACCTTGGGAGCCGGAGGAGTCGGATAGGACGTTTGCACCAACAGCCCCACACCACCGTACCAGGTCGTGGGGTTGTTTACCGCTGGACTGAACCAGCTCCAACCCGTGACATTGTTCGATGCCAGCAGATTCCAGTTGGAATCGTAGATGTCCAGGAAGGTGTTCTGCGTGGTCCAGTAGGACTTCAGGACAAAGATCACCGTGGTGTTGTCGGGAATGGTGCTGTTCCAGGTACTGCCGGTGAACAGCGAGGTCAGATTGAGTTCTTTGGAGTAGATGGTGGTGCCATCCCAGCGCTCCATCCCACCACCGGTCTGCGACACAAAGCCACCGTTGGCTCGGACGAAGAAGTGGTTGACGGAGTCCCGGACGGCTCCCGGGTGCAGCGGATGCGGGCTGACCTCACCGTAGTTACCCGGGGTCGTCAGTCCGATGAAGAACGGAGCATGACCTCCGGTACTGAACAAGTTGCCGGAGTTGAAGTACCCAGTGAGCTGGGCACCAATCGAGCTGGAAACCTACCGAAGTAACTGGCGATTGGGCTACAAGTGGGCTCTAACAAATCAGTACCCCCGCACCGGATCGACGAGATGCCGCAGTGGATGGCCGTTGGCGAGCCGGCGCAGGTTATCCGCGATCACCGGCGCCGCGGTTTCCGGCATGGTGAGGCCCGCAATATGAGGCGTCAGTCGAACCTTCGGGTGAGTCCAGAACGGGTGATCAGGCGGCGCCGGTTCCTCAGCACAGACATCCAGCATGGCCGCGGACAATTGTCCGCTGTCCAGTGCCCCCAGCAAATCAGGCTCCACCACATGGCCGCCGCGGGCAACGTTGACGAAACAACCGCCTTGCGGGAGCTTTGCCAGGTTCGCCGCATCGATGATCCCGGCAGTCTCCGTTGTTAATGGCAACACGCACACCAGAATATGACTGGCGGACAGACAGGCGTCGAGCCCCTCACCCCCATGGTGACAGACAATGCCATCGAGCTGCTTGGGTTGCCGACTCCAGCCATGCACGGTGAACCCCAGCATGGCCAGACGGCTGGCGCAGTGCGCTCCTATGGCGCCCAGGCCGAGGATACCCACCCGACACGCGGCGGTAGGCTCAGGTGCGAGTTGTTCCCAGCGGTGAGCCCGCTGCAATGTGCGATACTGGTCGAACCGGCGGTGCCACCAGAGGGCGGCGGCACACACATACTCACTCATCTGAGCCACCAACTCAGGATCGACCAAGCGCACGATCGGCACCCCGGGGGGTAATTCCGGATCGTCGAACAAATAATCCACGCCATGGCCGAGTCCGTGGATCAGCCGCAGATTCGGAAAGCGCGCCAGCGCGCCGGGCGGCGGCTTCCACACCAGCGCGGCGGTGACCGTTTCGGGATCGGGTACATCCATGCCAATCGCCAGCTTGAGCTCCGGCATGGCCCGGGTGAAGGCGTCCCGCCATGCCGCGGGATCGTCACCAGCACTGAGCAGCACCGCCCGCATCGTCACAATACCCCGGCAATCGCACGGCCCAGTTCCTCGGTACTGGCATTACCGCCCATGTCCCGCGTCCGCGGTCCCTCAGCAAGCACCGTCTCAATGGCTTTCACGATCGCGGCTGCGGCGTCTTCATGGCCCAGGTGGTCCAGCAGCATGGCACCTGACCAGATCTGACCGATCGGATTGGCAATACCCTGGCCCGCGATATCGGGTGCCGAACCGTGGACCGGTTCGAACATTGAAGGAAACTCACGCTCTGGATTCAGGTTGGCCGAGGGTGCGATGCCGATGGTGCCGGTCGTAGCCGGCCCCAGATCGGACAGAATGTCGCCGAACAGGTTCGAACCCACCACGACGTCGAACCAGTCGGGGTGCAGCACAAAATGCGCCGACAGAATGTCGATATGGTATTGGTCGGTACGCACCTCAGGATAGTAGTCGGCCATGGCCTTGAAACGCTCGTCCCAAAACGGCATGGTGTGGAAAATGCCATTGGATTTGGTCGCCGAGGTCAGATGCCGTTTGGGGCGCTTTTCTGCAAGTTCAAAGGCATAGCGCAGAATGCGATCGACGCCGCGGCGGGTGAACATATTCTGCTGCACGGCGATCTCGTCCTCGCTACCGTGATAGAGGCGGCCACCGATCTCCGAGTATTCGCCTTCATTGTTCTCGCGCACCACCAGATAGTCGATATCGCCGAGCTCGCGTCCCGCCAAGGGCGATTGAACGCCAGGCATTAACCGTACCGGGCGCAGATTGACGTATTGATGGAACTCACGCCGGATCGGGATCAGCAGGTTCCACAGCGACACGTGATCCGGCACTCCAGGGTAACCGACCGCACCCAGAAAAATGCCATCGTGATGGCGGATCCGCTGCAGTCCGTCAGCCGGCATCATGCGCCCGTGTTGCGCGTAGTACTCGCAGCTCCAGGGCAGCTCGTCCCATTCAAAGCTAATCGCGAAGCGACGCCCCACTGCCTCCAGCACACGGAGGCCTTCGGGCACTACTTCACGGCCGATCCCGTCGCCGGGTATCACGGCGATGCGATATTGAGTCATGCTTAATCTCCTGGCGGTAGGGCTTCGCCACGCAGCAATGCCTGCAGCGCGGCTTCATCTATGATGGGCACGTCAAGTTCGCGGGCTTTAGCCAATTTACCGCCCGGATTGACCCCGGCAACCACATAATCCGTGTTGCCGGAAACACTACCCGTCACCTTGGCACCCAGCGCTTCCAGACGGGCCTTAGCTTCGTCCCGGGTGAATGCCTCCAGCGTGCCGGTCAGCACGACACTGCGCCCACTCAGTGGTGCCGCTTCGCGGCGGCGGGCCACGTCCGGCCAGTGGATGCCGGCCTGCAACAGCCGGTTGATAACGTCGCGGTTGTGCTTCTCCCGAAAAAAGGCATGGACATGGGCCGCCACCACCGGGCCGATGTCCGGCACCGCCTGAAGGGCCTCTTCATCGGCTTGCTGCAGCGCTTCCAGAGTGCCGAAATGGGCCGCCAGTGCCTGCGCGGTGGCTTCGCCGACGTCGCGGATGCCCAGGGCGTAGAGAAACCGGGCCAATGTGGTTGCCTTGCTGCGCTCCAGGGCCGCAATCAGATTGGCCGCCGACTTCGCGGCCATGCGGTCCAGGCCAGCGAGCGTCGCGGCATCCAGCCGGTACAGATCGGCCGGACTGCTGACCCGTTCGCGGTCGACCAGTTGCTCAATACGCTTGTCGCCCAGGCCGTCGATATCCATGGCCCGGCGGCTGGCAAAATGCCTCAATGACTCACGCCGCTGGGCCGGGCAGAATAAGACCCCGACACAGCGGTGCACGGCTTCGCCATCGACCCGCTCGACCGCCGAGCCACACACGGGACAGGCGTCCGGCATGTCAAATTCAGCGGCGTCGGCCGGGCGCTGCTCAGTCACCACCCGGACCACTTCCGGTATCACGTCACCGGCCCGGCGCACAGTCACCGTGTCGCCGACCCGCACATCCTTGCGGCGGATCTCGTCCAGGTTGTGCAGCGTCGCGTTGGTTACCGTCACACCCCCCACGGTAACCGGTGCCAGCCGCGCCACCGGCGTCAGGGCACCGGTACGTCCGACCTGGACCTCAATCGCGAGCACTCTGGTAACTGCCTCTCGCGCCGGGAACTTGTGGGCTATGGCCCAGCGTGGCGCCCGCGCGACGGTGCCCAGTGTCCGTCTCTGCCCGAAATGATCGACTTTGTAGACCACACCATCGATCTCGTAGTCCAGGTCGTCACGCCGCCACTGCAGATTCCGGTAGTACTGCAGACAACCGGTCACGGCCTCGACACGGCGCCATTCCGGGCTGGTGCGCAGGCCCAGATCGCGTAGCCAGGCCAACAGCGTGTTCTGGCATTCAGGCGTCTCACCGCCATCGACCTCGCCGAGGGCATAGCAGAAAATATCCAACGGGCGCTTGGCCGTCACTTTCGGATCCAGCTGGCGCAGACTGCCAGCCGCGGCGTTGCGCGGGTTGGCGAAAGTCCGCTCGCCGTGTGCCACAGCCTGCCGATTGAAGGCCTCGAATCCGGCCTTGGGCATGAACACCTCGCCGCGCACCTCCAGCACAGCGGGCCAGTTCTGGCCGCGCAACCGCAGCGGGACCGCGTCGATGGTGCGTATATTATGGGTCACATCCTCGCCGCGGGTACCATCACCCCGGGTTGAACCACGCACCAGACGCCCGTCCTCATAACGCAGGCTTACCGCCAATCCATCCAGCTTGGGTTCAGCAACATAGCCCACCGTGTCGATTTCAAGCCGCTCCCGCAGGCGTCGGTCGAAAGCGACAACCTCTTCGTCGCTAAAGGCATTGTCCAGCGACAGCATCGGCACCCGGTGCTCGACTTCGGTAAAACCGCTGGCGGGTGCCGCACCGACCCGCTGGGTCGGCGAATCGGGAGTGATCAGCTCGGTATATTGTTGTTCCAGTTGCTGCAGTTCGCGCAACAGCCGATCATAGTCGGCGTCCGGGATCTCAGGATCATCAAGTACGTAATAACAATAGTTGTGATGTTCAATGGCGCGCCGCAGGTCGTTGCCACGCTCCCGAACCCGACCGGGGACGGTCATGAATCGACCGGCGCTGCCTGCCGCTCGAACTCCGCCGCCTCCGACCGCAACCTGATCATACCCTGGGTATTCATCCGGCTCCGCCGATCATCGCACACGGTGCCGCCGAGCCGGCGCGCGATCTGGCCGGCCACGGCAATCATCCGGTCGACGGCTGGCACCGCCCTGAGCGGTCCCGGCAGCTTCATAAACAACAGCAACCCGGGGGTGCGCAGGCCGCCAACTGCTCACGGTCAATGTTCCCGGTTCGCGCAGATGGGCAATGCCGAAAATCGCTCGCTGATCGCCTGAACCGTCACCAAGACATTCCCACACCCCGCCGGCGGACAATTGCGGGTGAAGTTCATCGCACACTGCCGCGACGGCGGTACCGGCAAACATATACCAGCCGGTGCCATTACTGTCAGCAGCACCGTCATCTGTCCTTGGTCCTGCGGCCGGCGGACCTCGCCAGCCGGGCTGCGCGACGGCCGGCCCGGCACCGTATGGGCCGGTGCCGGCCGGGTGGTAACGCCGCCCGACGCCCTGCCCGGCTTGGACGATCGGGCGGTGGTCTCATCAGCAGTACCCGATCGTGCCGTGGAATCCTCCTCAACCGGCGGCGCCGGCGCGGGTTTCGGGTCTGAGACTCGCGATCCCGGCGAGCCTGTAACTTCCGACCGTGGCTTCAGGGATTCCAACTCAGCCGCTGGTCCGGAGTCGCTGCCCGGCCTGTGGCGCTCGCAGTCGCCTGTTCCGCCGCTGTACTCGCGATAGCCTCCACAGCAGCCGTCTGGTCGGCCGAAATGCCGCCGGGCGGGGTGGGCGCCGGTTCGTCTTCAGGCAACGGACTCACCCGCTCCTGGCCATCCAGCAGTGGTTCGTCTCCGGGACCAGCGCCTGCCGTCGACGCCGGCGCTCGGCGATACGAGCGCGAATACGTGCCCGTATCCCCCACAGATAGATCGCCGTGATGACGGCCAACCCGATGCCGAGCAAGATCAACCGCAGTTCAACCACCACTCACTCCTCCGCTTGCGTCGCTCATTATACTGCCGCCAAGCGCACCGCCTCGTCCACATCCACTGCTACCAGTCGCGACACACCAGGCTAGTACATGGTCACCCCGACCAACTGCTGGGCCAGTTCCATGGTGACCTTGTTATGGGTCACGATAATGAATTGAACCTGCTCGGACAGTCCTGCACCAACCGTCCAAAGCGCCCGACCTTCGCATCGCGAGCGGTGCATCGACTTCGTCCAGCATGCAAAATCGCGCCGGGTTAAGCTGGAAGATGGCGAACACCAGTGCCAGTGCACACAAGGCCTTTTCGCCACCGGACAGCAAATGGATATGCCCGACACGCTTACCGGGCGGTCGCGCCATCAATGCCACACCGGCGTCAAGGGAATCCTCGCCCGTCAGCTCCAGATAAGCCTGGCCGCCTCCGAACAGCCGCGGAAACAGCGCCTTCAGATTACCATTGAGGTGGTCGAAGGTGTCCTTGAAACGGGTCCGGGTTTCCCTGTCAATTCGCGCCATCGCGGTTTCCAGGGTGCTGAGCGCCTCGCACAGATCGGCGTCCTGGCAGTCCAGGTACGTCTTGCGTTCGGCACTCTGCTGGTACTCCTCGATCGCGGCCAGATTAATTGCACCAGTCGCTGGACACGTTCGCCAAGGCGCTGCAACTCGTCGGTGAGATTCTGTTCGTCAGCCGCCTGCGGCAGTTCGGCCAATACGCTCTGCGGCGTGGTTTCCAGTTCCGCCAGCTGGTCCAGCAGATGCTGACGCTTGACGCCAGCCTCACTGGCGTCAAGCCGCCGCCGTTCCGTCGCTCCCGTAGCGAATAGGCCTGCTTTTCGGCCTGGCCACGCTGCTGTTCAAGTGCTTTGGCCGCCGCATCCTGCTCGGCGACCGCCTGGCGCGCTTCGGCTACGGTGCTGTCACTCGCCAGTCGCTGCTCCAGCAACCGGTCGAGTGCGGCCCGAAGCGGCGGTTCCGAGTTCGGCCAGACTCGCGGCCAGTGCCTGGTGGCGTTCTCGCAATTCCCGGGATTGCTCCTGCAACCGCGCCAGGCCGAGCTGCAAAGCCTGTTCGCGACTGCGCGACTGCTGCAGTTCCAACGCATGGCGCTGTTGTTCAGAACGGGCCTGATCCGCCTGATGCCGGACCGCCTGCAACGCTGACTGCCGGCGTTCGCGTTGCTCGGTCAGCTGCCGGCGCTCACCCGCAAAGCGTTCATTCTCAGCCAATGCCGTCTCGAGTCGCTGACGCGCTGAGCCCAGTTCTGCAACGACCTCGACTGGAGTTCAAGTTCCTGCAACTCATCCTGGAGATGCTGCCGGCGCTCCTCGTGCAGGTGCTGCTGGCAAATCAGCGCGGTCAACCGCTCCTGCAGCCGGGCATGTTCACGGTAGTTCTGGTTGACTTGTTCCTGATACCGCTGTGCTGCAGCATCGGCCTCACTTAAAGCACTATCGAGTTCCTGCAACCGCCGGTCGCAGGCCTGCACACCGTGCACGTCGGCTGTCAACCTGTGCTCCAGGGAGCGGATCTCCCGCTCACGCAACAGCACGCCGTCATCCCCGTCACCACTACCCCGGACCCGCAGCCAGTGTCGACCCAACCAGATAGC
>CAVQMB010000018.1:0-46720 GCA_963713445.1 uncultured Gammaproteobacteria bacterium
ATGCCGAGGCAGAGCTGGCCCGGGTTCGCGGGCGCCGGGCCGAACTCGACCGTGAGCGGACGGTGGCGCTGGAAACTCAGCGCGCGGCTCAGCATCACCAGCAGAGCGATCAGGGACGTCTGACGTCGTTGCAGACGCTGCAGGAGGCGGCCTTGGGCACCAGTGGCGGTGAGTTGACGCGTTGGTTGGCGGCGCGCGGGCTGCAACAGGCGACCCAGCTGGCCGAACACGTCGACGTCGAGCCGGGCTGGGAGTCGGCCCTGGAGACGGTGCTGGAGGACTGGCTGGATGCCCGCTGCATCGGCTTCGAACGGTTCGATGCGACCACCCTGAGCGAGCGACCGCCCGGTCCCGCTACGGCTGCTGCAGGAGTCTGCCGCGCCTGCTGCTGGCGTTCCGGGGGATACTTTGGCAGCCCGGGTCAGCGGGGCTACGGCACTGCAACCGCTGGTGGCGTCCATCATCGTGGCTGACGGTCTGGTTGAGGCCCTCAGCGATGCCATAAGCTGGAGCCGGAGCAGTCCGTGGTGACTCGTGACGCTATCTGGTTGGGTCGACACTGGCTGCGGGTCCGGGGTAGTGGTGACGGGGATGACGGCGTGCTGTTGCGTGAGCGGGAGATCCGCTCCCTGGAGCACCGGTTGACAGCCGATGTGCACGGTGTGCAGGCCTGCGACCGGCGGTTGCAGGAACTCGATAGTGCTTTAAGTGAGGCCGATGCTGCAGCACAGCGGTATCAGGAACAAGTCAACCAGAACTACCGTGAACATGCCCGGCTGCAGGAGCGGTTGACCGCGCTGGTTCGCCAGCAGCACCTGCACGAGGAGCGCCGGCAGCATCTCCAGGATGAGTTGCAGGAACTTGAACTCCAGATAGGCGAGGTCGTTGCAGAACTGGGCTCAGCGCGTCAGCGACTGGAGACGGCATTGGCTGAGAATGAACGCTTTGCGGGTGAGCGCCGGCAGCTGACCGAGCAACGCGAACGCCTGCAGTCAGCGTTGCAGGCGGTCCGGCATCAGGCGGATCAGGCCCGTTCTGAACAACAGCGCCATGCGTTGGAACTGCAGCAGTTGCGCAGTCGCGAACAGGCTTTGCAGCTCGGCCTGGCGCGGTTGCAGGAGCAATCCCGGGAATTGCGAGAACGCCACCAGGCACTGGCCGCGAGTCTGGCCGAAGATCCGGAACCGCCGCTTCGGGCCGCACTCGACCGGTTGCTGGAGCAGCGACTGGCGAGTGACAGCACCGTAGCCGAAGCGCGCCAGGCGGTCGCCGAGCAGGATGCGGCGGCCAAAGCACTTGAACAGCAGCGTGGCCAGGCCGAAAAGCAGGCCTATTCACTACGGGAGCGACTGGAACGGCGCCGGCTTGACGCCAGTGAGGCTGGCGTCAAGCGTCAGCATCTGCTGGACCAGCGGCGGAACTGGAAACCACGCCGCAGAGCGTATTGGCCGAACTGCCGCAGGCGGCTGACGAACAGAATCTCACCGACGAGTTGCAGCGCCTTGGCGAACGTGTCCAGCGGCTCGGTGCAATCAATCTGGCCGCGATCGAGGAGTACCAGCAGAGTGCCGAACGCAAGACGTACCTGGACTGCCAGGACGCCGATCTGTGCGAGGCGCTCAGCACCCTGGAAACCGCGATGGCGCGAATTGACAGGGAAACCCGGACCCGTTTCAAGGACACCTTCGACCACCTCAATGGTAATCTGAAGGCGCTATTTCCGCGGCTGTTCGGAGGCGGCCAGGCTTATCTGGAGCTGACGGGCGAGGATTCCCTTGACGCCGGTGTGGCATTGATGGCGCGACCGCCCGGTAAGCGTGTCGGGCATATCCATTTGCTGTCCGGTGGCGAAAAGGCCTTGTGTGCACTGGCACTGGTGTTCGCCATCTTCCAGCTTAACCCGGCGCCATTTGGATGCCGGACGAAGTCGATGCACCGCTAGACGATGCCAACGTCGGGCGCTTTGGACGGTTGGTGCAGGAGCTGTCCGAGCAGGTTCAATTCATTATCGTGACCCATAACAAGGTCACCATGGAACTGGCCCAGCAGTTGGTCGGGGTGACCATGTACGAGCCTGGTGTGTCGCGACTGGTAGCAGTGGATGTGGACGAGGCGGTGCGCTTGGCGGCAGTATAATGAGCGACGCAAGCGGAGGAGTGAGTGGTGGTTGAACTGCGGTTGATCTTGCTCGGCATCGGGTTGGCCGTCATCACGGCGATCTATCTGTGGGGGATACGGGCACGTATTCGCGCTCGTATCGCCGAGCGCCGGCGTCGACGGCAGGCGCTGGTCCCGGAGAACGAACCACTGCTGGATGGCCAGGAGCGGGTGAGTCCGTTGCCTGAAGACGAACCGGCGCCCACCCCGCCCGGCGGCATTTCGGCCGACCAGACGGCTGCTGTGGAGGCTATCGCGAGTACAGCGGCGGAACAGGCGACTGTGAGCGCCACAGGCCGGGCAGCGGACTCCGGACCAGCGGCTGAGTTGGAATCCCTGAAGCCACGGTCGGAAGTTACAGGCTCGCCGGGATCGCGAGTCTCAGACCCGAAACCCGCGCCGGCGCCGCCGGTTGAGGAGGATTCCACGGCACGATCGGGTACTGCTGATGAGACCACCGCCCGATCGTCCAAGCCGGGCAGGGCGTCGGGCGGCGTTACCACCCGGCCGGCACCGGCCCATACGGTGCCGGGCCGGCCGTCGCGCAGCCCGGCTGGCGAGGTCCGCCGGCCGCAGGACCAAGGACAGATGACGGTGCTGCTGACAGTAATGGCACCGGCTGGGCAGACGTTCGCCGGTACCGCCGTCGCGGCAGTGTGCGATGACTTACACCTGCAATTGTCCGCCGGCGGGGTGTGGGAATGTCTTGGTGACGGTTCAGGCGATCAGCGAGCGATTTTCGGCATTGCCCATCTGCGCGAACCGGGAACATTCGACCGTGAGCAGTTGGCGGCCTTGCGCACCCCCGGGTTGCTGTTGTTTATGAAGCTGCCGGGACCGCTCAGGGCGGTGCCGGCCGTCGACCGGATGATTGCCGTGGCCGGCCAGATCGCGCGCCGGCTCGGCGGCACCGTGTGCGATGATCGGCGGAGCCGGATGAATACCCAGGGTATGATCAGGTTGCGGTCGGAGGCGGCGGAGTTCGAGCGGCAGGCAGCGCCGGTCGATTCATGACCGTCCCCGGTCGGGTTCGGGAGCGTGGCAACGACCTGCGGCGCGCCATTGAACATCACAACTATTGTTATTACGTACTTGATGATCCTGAGATCCCGGACGCCGACTATGATCGGCTGTTGCGCGAACTGCAGCAACTGGAACAACAATATACCGAGCTGATCACTCCCGATTCGCCGACCCAGCGGGTCGGTGCGGCACCCGCCAGCGGTTTTACCGAAGTCGAGCACCGGGTGCCGATGCTGTCGCTGGACAATGCCTTTAGCGACGAAGAGGTTGTCGCTTTCGACCGACGCCTGCGGGAGCGGCTTGAAATCGACACGGTGGGCTATGTTGCTGAACCCAAGCTGGATGGATTGGCGGTAAGCCTGCGTTATGAGGACGGGCGTCTGGTGCGTGGTTCAACCCGGGGTGATGGTACCCGCGGCGAGGATGTGACCCATAATATACGCACCATCGACGCGGTCCCGCTGCGGTTGCGCGGCCAGAACTGGCCCGCTGTGCTGGAGGTGCGCGGCGAGGTGTTCATGCCCAAGGCCGGATTCGAGGCCTTCAATCGGCAGGCTGTGGCACACGGCGAGCGGACTTTCGCCAACCCGCGCAACGCCGCGGCTGGCAGTCTGCGCCAGCTGGATCCGAAAGTGACGGCCAAGCGCCCGTTGGATATTTTCTGCTATGCCCTCGGCGAGGTCGATGGCGGTGAGACGCCTGAATGCCAGAACACGCTGTTGGCCTGGCTACGCGATCTGGGCCTGCGCACCAGCCCGGAATGGCGCCGTGTCGAGGCCGTGACCGGTTGTCTGCAGTACTACCGGAATCTGCAGTGGCGGCGTGACGACCTGGACTACGAGATCGATGGTGTGGTCTACAAAGTCGATCATTTCGGGCAGAGACGGACACTGGGCACCGTCGCGCGGGCGCCACGCTGGGCCATAGCCCACAAGTTCCCGGCGCGAGAGGCAGTTACCAGAGTGCTCGCGATTGAGGTCCAGGTCGGACGTACCGGTGCCCTGACGCCGGTGGCGCGGCTGGCACCGGTTACCGTGGGGGGTGTGACGGTAACCAACGCGACGCTGCACAACCTGGACGAGATCCGCCGCAAGGATGTGCGGGTCGGCGACACGGTGACTGTGCGCCGGGCCGGTGACGTGATACCGGAAGTGGTCCGGGTGGTGACTGAGCAGCGCCCGGCCGACGCCGCTGAATTTGACATGCCGGACGCCTGTCCCGTGTGTGGCTCGGCGGTCGAGCGGGTCGATGGCGAAGCCGTGCACCGCTGTGTCGGGGGCTTATTCTGCCCGGCCCAGCGGCGTGAGTCATTGAGGCATTTTGCCAGCCGCCGGGCCATGGATATCGACGGCCTGGGCGACAAGCGTATTGAGCAACTGGTCGACCGCGAACGGGTCAGCAGTCCGGCCGATCTGTACCGGCTGGATGCCGCGACGCTCGCTGGCCTGGACCGCATGGCCGCGAAGTCGGCGGCCAATCTGATTGCGGCCCTGGAGCGCAGCAAGGCAACCACATTGGCCCGGTTTCTCTACGCCCTGGGCATCCGCGACGTCGGCGAAGCCACCGCGCAGGCACTGGCGGCCCATTTCGGCACTCTGGAAGCGCTGCAGCAAGCCGATGAAGAGGCCCTTCAGGCGGTGCCGGACATCGGCCCGGTGGTGGCGGCCCATGTCCATGCCTTTTTTCGGGAGAAGCACAACCGCGACGTTATCAACCGGCTGTTGCAGGCCGGCATCCACTGGCCGGACGTGGCCCGCCGCCGCGAAGCGGCACCACTGAGTGGGCGCAGTGTCGTGCTGACCGGCACGCTGGAGGCATTCACCCGGGACGAAGCTAAGGCCCGTCTGGAAGCGCTGGGTGCCAAGGTGACGGGTAGTGTTTCCGGCAACACGGATTATGTGGTTGCCGGGGTCAATCCGGGCGGTAAATTGGCTAAAGCCCGCGAACTTGACGTGCCCATCATAGATGAAGCCGCGCTGCAGGCATTGCTGCGTGGCGAAGCCCTACCGCCAGGAGATTAAGCATGACTCAATATCGCATCGCCGTGATACCCGGCGACGGGATCGGCCGTGAAGTAGTGCCCGAAGGCCTCCGTGTGCTGGAGGCAGTGGGGCGTCGCTTCGCGATTAGCTTTGAATGGGACGAGCTGCCCTGGAGCTGCGAGTACTACGCGCAACACGGGCGCATGATGCCGGCTGACGGACTGCAGCGGATCCGCCATCACGATGGCATTTTTCTGGGTGCGGTCGGTTACCCTGGAGTGCCGGATCACGTGTCGCTGTGGAACCTGCTGATCCCGATCCGGCGTGAGTTCCATCAATACGTCAATCTGCGCCCGGTACGGTTAATGCCTGGCGTTCAATCGCCCTTGGCGGGACGCGAGCTCGGCGATATCGACTATCTGGTGGTGCGCGAGAACAATGAAGGCGAATACTCGGAGATCGGTGGCCGCCTCTATCACGGTAGCGAGGACGAGATCGCCGTGCAGCAGAATATGTTCACCCGCCGCGGCGTCGATCGCATTCTGCGCTATGCCTTTGAACTTGCAGAAAAGCGCCCCAAACGGCATCTGACCTCGGCGACCAAATCCAATGGCATTTTCCACACCATGCCGTTTTGGGACGAGCGTTTCAAGGCCATGGCCGACTACTATCCTGAGGTGCGTACCGACCAATACCATATCGACATTCTGTCGGCGCATTTTGTGCTGCACCCCGACTGGTTCGACGTCGTGGTGGGTTCGAACCTGTTCGGCGACATTCTGTCCGATCTGGGGCCGGCTACGACCGGCACCATCGGCATCGCACCCTCGGCCAACCTGAATCCAGAGCGTGAGTTTCCTTCAATGTTCGAACCGGTCCATGGTTCGGCACCGGATATCGCCGGCCAGGGCATCGCCAATCCAATAGGCCAGATCTGGTCTGGCGCCATGTTGCTGGAGCACCTCGGACATGACGAGGCCGCGGCGGCGATTGTGGAGGCGATCGAGACGGTGCTTACCGAGGGGCCGCGGACCCGGGACATGGGTGGTAATGCCACCACTGGGGAACTTGGCCGGGCCATCGCTGAGGTATTGTGACCATGCGGGCGGTGTTGCTTAGTGCCGGTGATGATCCGGCGGCATGGCAGGATGCGTTCGCCCGGGCCATGCCGGAGCTCGAGCTGGCGATTGGCGCGGATGTACCCGATCCCGAGACGGTCACTGCTGCGCTGGTTTGGAAGCCGTCACCCGGCGCGCTGGCACGCTTTCCGAATCTGCGGGTGATCCAAGGGCTCGGCCATGGTGTGGACTATCTGTTCGACGATCCGGAGCTACCGCGGCAGGTACCCATCGTACGATTGGTCGATCCGGAGCTGGTCCGGCAGATGAGCGAATACGTTTGCGCCGCCGCGTTATGGTGGCATCGCTGTTTCGACGTTTACCGTACCCGGCAGCGCGCCGCTCGCTGGGAACAGCTGCAGCCGCGGCAGACCAGCGAGCGCCACGTCGGGGTGCTGGGCCTGGGCGCCATCGGGGCCGACTGTGCCCTGCGCCTGGCCGGACTCGGTTTCACCGTGCATGGTTGGAGCCGGCAACGCAAGCAACTCGATGGCATTGTCTGCCATCATGGTTCTGGCGGGCTCGACGCATGCCTTGCCGCGAGTCATATTCTGGTTTGCCTGTTGCCGCTTACACCGGAGACCAGTGGCATCATCAATGCGGCGACGCTGGCAAAACTTCCGCACGGTGGCTATTTCATCAACGTCGCCCGCGGCGGCCATGTGGTGGAGCCCGATTTGCTGGCGGCACTGGACAGCGGGCAGCTGTCCGGGGCTATGCTGGATGTCTGTGCCGAGGAACCGGCACCGCCTGACCATCCCTTCTGGACTCACCCGAAGGTTCGGCTGACGCCCCACGTCGCCGGACTCACCATGGCCGAGACCGCGGCACCGCTGATTGCGGACAACCTGCGCCGGCTCGCCAGCGGTCAGCCACTGCGAAACCGGGTTGATAAGGCGCTGCGATATTGACGACGACCGGCGACATCACTCGTAGCTCACCACTTAGGTATCCGAATTAACAATCGCTTCAAGCCCGAGTCATTGGTGACAGCTGGGAAACTGCAGCAACGATCGATGGATCACCCTCTCCGCGGTGGCAGCGTGGTATCCGGCGCGCCGACCTGTGAGTATGATGATGTGCAAGTAGCAGCGGGATGGCACCGTTACGACGGCTACCACTGTCGGGGTATGTACCAACGTCGGGAGATTATTTCGCCGCCATGACTTCCGAGCCACAGGAAATCAAGCAAGTCAGTGAGTTGACCCTGGATTATTACGACCAGCGGGCTGACGCCTTTTGGGAGGGCACTCGCGATCACGATGTCAGCGAGAACATTGCAGCCCTGCTAAGCCATATCGATAACGGGCCTCCTTGCACGGTGCTCGATTTCGGTTGCGGGCCGGGCCGGGATCTCAAGACGTTCGCAGCGATGGGTCATACCGCCGTCGGTCTGGAGGGCGCGGCCCGTTTTGCCGCCATGGCCCGCGTTCACAGCGATTGTGAGGTGTGGCAGCAGGACTTTCTGGCGCTGAACCTGCCAGCGGCCTGTTTCGACGGCGTGTTCGCCAACGCCAGTCTGTTTCATGTGCCCACTGTGGCCCTGCCGAGGGTGTTGCGGCAGTTGCACGCGACGCTGAAGCCGGGTGGCGTGTTGTTCAGCTCGAATCCTCGGGGCAACAACGAAGAAGGCTGGAACGGTGGTCGCTATGGCGCCTACCACGACCTTGAGGGGTGGCGTCAGTTCATGACAGCGGCCGGATTTCAACCGCTGACCCACTATTATCGGCCTCGAGGGTTGCCGCGGCCGCAGCAGCGATGGCTGGCCAGTGTGTGGCGGACAGTGATCACATGACCAGCGACAGGACCACCGGCAGAGTCAGCATGGCCAGGGCCGTCTCAGTAGTGATGAGGGCGGCCATGAGTTGCCCGTCGCCACCGAGTTGCCGGGCCAGGATGTAGGATGACGGTGCACACGGCATGGCCGCGAACAATACCAGAATGGCTGTTTCCAGCGGGGCCAGGCCAACGCTGTAACTCGCCGCCAGGGCGATCGCGGGCAGCACTATCAGCTTGACGGCAGCGGCCATCGCCAGCTCGGCCGGCCGTGACCGGGCGACATCCAGCTGCAGGCCGGCGCCGACTACCAGCAGACCGAGGGGCAGTGTCGCCCGGGCCAGTATCTGTATGACAGTGGCGCTGCCATAGACCAGTCCCAGCCCGCTTATGTTGAGCGCAATACCAATCAGGCAGGATACGATCAACGGATTGCGGGCCAGGGCCCAGGCAATAGTGCGGGCAGGCAAAGGGGTGTGGCTGGCCTCACGACTCAGTACCAGCACGCTCAGAACATTGATGGGAGGGATCAGCAGCCCGATCATGAGAGCCGCCAGAATGGCGCCTTGCTGGTGCCACAGCGCAGCCGATGCGGCCAGCGCGACGTAGCTGTTGAAGCGTATGCTGCCTTGATAAATGGAACTGAAGGCGGGTCCGCCGATCGGCATCCAGGGACGCAGGGCATAAAGCAGCAAGGTCCCGGCGGTGAGGGTTGTGCCAATAGCGATCACCAGTGGCAGAATGCTGTAATCGCTGAGGTTTGCCACCGCCAGTTTGTCGATCAGCAGGGCAGGAAACAGCACAAAGTAGGTCAGGCGCTCGGCGCCGGCCCAGAATCCGGTGCCAGGAAACGAGCGTCGGGCGCAGAAATAGCCGATCAGAACCAGTACGAAGATGGGTCCCAGGGACCCTTCGATGGTCAGCAGGTTGTCCAGAGTGAGGCCCTGAGGATTGCCGGGGTGGAGGTTTCGACTGGTCAGCGCGGTCGGCGGTTGCGGCTGAACGCCTCGGCGGCCTGCTCGATCCGACCGGACGCCAGCAGCAAGGCGTTCAGCGTCTTGCCATAGGTGAGAGCTTCGTTCAACGGCATCGCCCGCATCGTCTGGAAGGTCTCCCGGGCAAGTCTGACGGCGGTCGGGTCGAGCGCGGCGAGCGCAGCGGTAAAGGTCCGCTCCAGTGTGGCCAGAGCGGCAGCATCGGGTGCCAGGCGGTTGATCAGGCCGCGCTCGAACAGCGTTCGCGCGGGTACCGGATCACCCAGCAGCAGCAGTTCGAGAGCGCTGCGGGGCGCTCCCAGATGGGAGAGGAGTGCGGTGTTGATCGCGGCCGGAAAGCCGTTTTTCATTTCCATGGCACCGAAGCGCGCCGTTTCGTCGGCGAGCACGAAGTCGCAACCCATCGCGAGGGTGAAGCCGCCGGCAACGGCATATCCCGTGACGACCGCAACCGAAGGCTGCTGCAGGCCGACGAGGGCCTGGAAGACGGCGCCATAGGCGTCATCGTACTCGAGCACGGGTTCCAGACTGCGGGCCAGGCCCGGGGTCAGTTCACGGCCGGCGCAGAAGTGCGCGCCGGCGCCTTTGATGACCAAGCAGTGGCAGTTGGGATCCGCGCCAGCCGCTTCGATGGCTTCCTTCAGTTGTCCGATCATCGCGCTGCTCAAGGCATTGCGCCGCTCGGGACGGTCCAGCACCAGGGTGCTGACGGTGCCGGTGTGTTCAATCCGGATCATAAGTCATAACACTCGCGCACGTTGAGTTCATTAAAGCCCGTATTTCCGGCGGTAGTCGCCGAAGATGTCGTCCATACTGGGCTTCCGGGCCGGAATGGTGCGGACTATACGCGTGATGTTGAGATAGTGCCGGTAGTTGAGATTGTCGGAGATGCTGTTCCGGCCCCAGGTACCGCAACCCATGGACAGGGAAAACGGCAGGCCGTTGTCGAAGTTGCCGCCGGTGGCGAAGCAATGGGCCTGGTTAACGATCACCCGGCAGGTTGGCGCCTCCAGTCCCAACCGGAGAACCTGGTTGTCGTCGCTGGTATGGATGCCGATCGAGTGTCCGGCTCCCTGGTAGCCATAGATGGCGCGGGTCAGATCAAAGGCCTGATCGAAGTCGCCGGCCCGGTAAACGGCCAGAACCGGCGACAGCTTCTCGCCCGAGAACGGTGCGCCGGGGCCGACCCCGTCTTCCTCGACCATCAGGAAGCGTGCCTTGGTCAGTTCGTTCCGGGTCAGGCCGGCAACTTCGCAGATGGTGCTGACCGGGCGTGCCAGAATGTCAGGGTTGAGCTGGCCGCTCCGCCACATGGCATGTTGCAACTTGCGCTTTTCGTCGGCGTTAAGCAGAGCGCCCTCTTGATGGCGAAGTTCGGTCAGCAGGGCGTCATAGACACTGCCTACCACCACCAGGTTGTTCTCGGACGAGCAACTGGTGGCGTTGTCGAAGGTCTTGGAGCGGGCAATCTTGCTGGCGGCAGCGGCTAGATCAGCGCTCTCGTCGACGATGACCACGACGTTGCCGGCGCCGACGCCGATCGCTGGTGTGCCGCTGGCATAGGCAGCCCGGACGTTACGCTGGGAGCCCGTCACGACGACCAGATCGACCTGCTGCATGAGGGCCGCGGTCAGCGTCTTGTCGACCGGCGCCGGCAGCATCTGTACCAGGTCGGCGGGTGCGCCGACACGGTCCAGTTCGGCCTGGACCCACTGCAACAACCGGGCGCAAGTGCCGGCCCCCTTCGGCGACGGCGCGACAATGATGGCGTTGCGGCCCTTGAGTGCATTGAGGACCTTGTTGGCCACGGTCGCCACCGGATTGGTGGATGGGGTTATGGCGCCTACCACACCGACTGGCCGGGCGATTTCGACGATGCCACGCTCGGGGTGCTCGGCGATCACACCCACTGACGGCGCACCCTTGAGGTCGCGCAGCAAACCCAGGGTCTTGCGCTGATTCTTGGTGATCTTGTCGGCCACAACGCCCAGGCCGGTATCGCGCACCGCCTGTTCGGCCAGCAGCCGGTTGTGCGCTGGTTCCAGCACTGACCAGCCGGCCGCGGTCACGATCTCGTCCACCCGCTGCTGGTTTGCCGCCTCGAAGGTGCGCTGCGCGGAGCGGGCGCGGGATATCAGGTCGGCGATGAGTGTGTCTGCCGACACCGCCGGGGATCGACTATCGGGTTGGGGGTTCGGAGTTGCCATCGTTTAATCCTGCAGTTGTCGGGAATCAGCGGCCCTCAAACCGGGGTTCCCGCTTATCGATGAAGGCCTGCATTCCCTCTTTCTGGTCATGGCTGGCGAACAGCAGTTCGAACGCGTGCCGTTCCAGCGCCAGGCCGGTGTCCAGCGCCGCGTCGGCGCCAGCCAGTGCGGCTTCCTTGGTCAGCCGGACAGCGATTGGCGGAAGGTCAGCGATGGTGCGGGCGATTTCCAGTGCACGCTCGAGGACCTGGTCGTCAGGAACCGTCTCACTGGCCAGCCCCAGCGCGGCCGCGCGGACACCACTCACCGGCGCGCCGGTGAGCAACAGCAGCATGGCCTGGTACTTGCCGATCGCGCGCATCAGGCGCTGAGTGGCCCCGCCGCCCGGCATGATGCCCACCCGCAACTCCGGCTGACCGAAGGTTGCGTGCTCGCCCGCGATGATGATGTCGGCGTGCAGGGCAAGCTCGCAGCCGCCGCCGAGCGCTACCCCGTTGACCGCGGCGATGACCGGCTTCGGACAACCGGCAATGGTACGCCACAGCTTCAGAACGGGCCGCTGCAGCATGTCGATGGGCGTGTCGCCGGCGATCTCCTTGAGATCGGCTCCTGCGGCGAACGCCTTGCGGTCACCGGTTATCACGATGCTGCGTGTGGCGGCATCGTCGCCGAGTTGCGCAAATAGCGCGGCCAGTTGTGTCCGCAAGTCGGTGTTCAGGGCGTTTCGCGCCGCCGGCCGATTCAGGCGCAGTAGCGCCACCCCGTCATAGGGGTGTTCCAGCAGAACCAAAGGCATGGTGAGTTCTCATCTAATGCGGTGACTATCGGAAAGTGATGGCAAAGTGCGCGCCCTGCACCGCCGCCAGAACAGGTGCGGTACCGACTGCGGAAACGGCGCCTCTGAAGCGGCGTGACCTGGGTACGGGCGTCATTGTTTAAGCGCCGGCTTGCCGCCAGGGGGTGTTGCCGCGAGCGGTTTCAGTATCGGGCCCCGCTGGTCCGGGTCTGCGGCACGCCGTGCCAGCTGGCGGTAGATCGTCAATCCCAGCAGGGCCAGGCCGGCTATCAGCAAGAGCCATCCGGTGCTGTCGACCTGTTGTACGGGCTCGGTGAAGGCATAACCGTACAGCAGAACTGAACCGGCGCCGGTCAACAGGCGCTCGCCGCCAGTAAAACGGCTGAGGCCGCAGTTGAACAGGAATGCCGTCGAGGCCGTGATAGCACAGAAAATGGCCAGCAGCGACAGCAGATCAGGCAGCACGCGATGGAATTCCAGTAATAGGCCCGGATTGTAGATAATCAAAAACGGAATCACGAAGGCCGGTATGCCGAGCCGGAAAGCATTCATCGACGTCTTGATGTAATCGCCGCCGGCAATGCCGGCCGCCGTCAGTGAGGCTAGCGCCACCGGTGGTGTCAGTGCGGAAACCACGGCGAAATAGAAGGCGAAGAAATGGGCCTGCAGCGGGGCGACACCCATTGTCACAAGCGATGGTATGACGATGATGGCTACCAGGCTGTAAGCGGCAGTCGTCGGAACGCCCATGCCCAGGAACAGCGATACGAACATGGTCAGAAACAGCGCCAGAGGCAGGTTGCCTCCGCTGAACAGGCTGACGACCTCGGCCAGCTTGTTGCCCAGCCCGGTGGTGATGATGGTTTCCGCAATGATGCCGACGATAGCCAGGGTGATGCCTATGCGGGCGCCGGTCACGGCACCGTGCGTAACCGCTTCGATGAATTGTGGCAGTGAGGGGCGGGTGGCTTTGGTGAGCAGGCTCAGCACGACCGTGATGATGATCGCCCAGAAGGCCGCAAAATCAGGGCTGTAGCGCAGGAACAATAGCCCTATCAGTACGGCCAGCGGGGTCAGGAACATGAAGATTCGGGCGCCCACAAGTCGCCAGTCGATGGCATCCCGCGTTTCGCCGATACCGTGGCGCACTGAAAAGAACTGCACGCCGAGGATGCAGGCCCAGTAGAACAGAATGGCGGGAATGATCCCCGCCAGCATTACAGTTTTGTAGGGCACGCCGACGAAAGTGGCCAGCAGGAATGCGGAGGCGCCCATCACGGGTGGCATGATCTGACCGCCGGTCGACGCATTGGCTTCGATTGCACCGGCCATCTCCGGCGAGAAGCCAACCCGTTTCATATAGGGAATGGTGAACGAACCCACGGTGGCCACGTTGGCGACCGCGGCGCCGGACACCATGCCGATCAGCGAACTGGCAATGATGGCGGTCTGGGCCGGACCGCCTTTGAAAACCCGCCCCGCTATCTTGCCCAGCTCGAAAAACAAGTCGTTGATGCCGGTCACCGACAGCAGGGCACCAAACACCACAAACAGGAACACCTGATTGGCCGATATCGACAGAAACGTCCCGTACACTCCCGACAGGCCGATGCTCAGATCGGAAACGATGTAGCCGGCGTCGTAGCGGGGATGGTGCAGCAGTCCCGGCAGATGCTGTCCGAGTGCGTAATAGGCGATGATGGCCAGCGACAGCGCCGGCAGCAGCCAACCCCATGCCTGACGGGTGGCTTCGATCACCAGCACGATCAGCAGTACGCCGACCGCGATTTCCATCGTGTCCGGAAAGCCGGCATCCATCTGCAGCTGATTGATGTTCCGGAACACGTAAGCCGTTGCGACCAGCCCGCCGATCAGCAGGACTCCGGCGAGCATGCGCCGTAGCTTCGAGGGTGCGCGCTGCAGCGCACCGAGAAAGATCAGCGTCAGCAGGAAAGCGAGGTGAATGTCCTGAAACTGGTACGCCGTTACCAACAGGATCTGAGTGCTGGCCATCTGGAACGCTACCATGGTCACGGCCACCACGACGGTGACAATGGTCAGGAAGTCTGGTCTGGACCGATTCATCAAGCGCCTCTCCGAGAAGGGGCCACGGGGCTGGCCGGGCAAGTCGGGGTCTGTGATCCCGTCGGCGCAGTTGCACAGGGTCTCGCAAGGCGCTTCGGCCCGTCCGCAGGAATCAGGCGGCCCGTTGGCGAAGCCGCCTTGACGCGTGCCAACCTGCGGACCAGGCCGTGCGCTACCTGCAGCTATTTCACCAGGCCGGCTTCGCGATAAGCTTTCAGGGCACCGCTAGCGATCTCGGAGTCTTTCCAGCCGGCTGTCAGCATCTGTTTGGTCATCAGTTTGCCGGTGGCGTTGAACGAGCCGAAGCGCGTTACGTTGTTGATGATCATCTTGGAAAGCGCATAAGCGGCATTGGCCGGGAAATTGGCTGAGACCATCCAGGCGGTGTTGTCGGCGAAGATTTCCAGCGGTTTGTCGACGCCGTCCATGCTGCCGGCGGGCAGTTCGTACGGCCGGATGGCCAGACCGTGCTGGGCGGTTTTTTCCACCGCCGCTTTGCCCCAGGGAATGAAATGCACTTTGCGACCCGAAGACATCAGCTCCAGCGTCTGGGGACTGGCGACCACCTTGCCGGTGGCCGGGTTGAAATAAGCCCCTACAATAGCGGCATCCACGGTTCCGTTGAGCAAGGCATTGGCGCCTTGTTTGATACCGACATATTGGATATGCAGTTTACTCAACGGGATGCCCCACCCGTACTGGATAATCTCACGGGGCTCGACAGCCCAGTTGATCTGCGCAGTGCGGCCCAGTGCTATACGTTTGCCGACCAGATCCTGGCCGCTTTTGATATTGGGGTCCAGGGTCGCCAGCCAGGTGCCTTCGACCACGTAATTGGCGATTAGCTTGAGCGGCGCGTATTTCCGTTTGAAGGGTGGCTGACCGTTCACGGCTAGGCTGAGAAGTCCCGCACCCGAGCCGATAACCGTGTCTTTCTGAGCCTGGCGGTCGCGCGTGATTTTCTTGAGATTATAGATGAAGCCGGGACTCTGCGAGCTGCTAACGCGGATGTCGCCTTTGGCTTCAGTGGAAATCTTCTCCAGTGCCGTGCCCAGAACGTAGGAGCCGGTCCCAAGAGGTGCCGTGAGCAGCCGAATAGTCTGCGGACTGGCGGCCTCGACCGGCATTATGGCCAATGCCAGCGGGAACGCTATGGCAGCGATCAAGAGATTGCGCACATTTCTGAATGTCATCGGTGTCCTCCAGCGGTGGGTTGGGCTTGTTATGGATGCCGGACCGCGCGGGTTGGCAGTCCAGTCATCGCCTCAACAGGCGGACGGCTAATGGGCGGATACCCTCTGCCACCCTTAGCCAGGGCCGTCTGTCGTTAGTAACGCCGATCCTCTCCGTCGTTCACCAGCAAGCCTAGCTCGGCGCTCGATATAAGGCCAATGGAATTCCGTTATGAGCATTATTGACCAGCCGAATATGAGCGAGTTGCCATGTGGCTTAAGCATGGCCGGCGGCAGCAATCGGATTAAAGTCGCTGGCAGAAATCGGCCAGCGAGTCCCGCAACCACTGGTGGCCGGGATCATGGTCCATGGCCTTGCTCCAGACCAGGAATATCGGCACTTTCGGGAATTCGATGGGCGCCCTGAGGATTTTGATCCGGAAATATTCAGCGTAAAGCATGGCCATGCGCCGGGGCAGCGTACAGATGAAATCGGTGTTTTTGACAATCAGCGGCATGGACAGGAAATGCGGGACCTCCAGGGCTACATCACGTGCCAGCCCCATCCGGGTCAGCGCACGATCAACCACCGAACCGGCCGAATCCCGCTGCGTTAGCATCAGATGCGGTAGCGCAACGTACTGCTCCAGACTGAGGCTGTCACCCACCACCGGGTGATCCTGGCGCACCATCGAGACCAGTTCGTCGTCGATGAGCTTGACGTTGTTGAAGTCCTCATCGCGCAGGCGGAAGTAATCGATTGCCAGATCGACCGTCCCGTTCTGCAGTTCTTCGCGTAACACCGCGCTGCGCTCGGGCCGGATCCGGGCGCGGACGCCGGGTGCTATATCCATCAGCCAGTCCATGAACCGGGGCATGATGACCGCCTCGCCGTAATCCTCCACTGCGATTGAGAAAGTTCGGGTGGAGGAGCGATAGCTAAACGATGCATTCTCCTGCAGCATGCTCTGAACCAGGTCAAGCGCATGGTGCAGCGGTTCCCGCATCAAGCGGGCGCGTCCGGTGGGGACCATGCCGCGCGGTGTCCGGACGAAGAGCGGGTCTTCCAGCGTGGTCCGCAAACGGGCCAGGGCGTTACTCATCGCCGGCTGGCTCATTCCCAACTTGGCGGCGGCGCGGGTGAGATTGCCTTCGCTGAGAATGGCTTCAAAAACCGGCAGCAGATTAAGATCGAAGGATCTAAGATTCATGATATGAATGATCACTATCACATACTTCTATTTGACTTATAACTGGCTGCTCAATAAGTTGTCAATTCAAATCATCTTCGCGGCAGCCGCGCCGGTCTTGCCGCCAGCATCACACGACAAAGGAGAAACCGCCGTGGCGTTAGACCCGAACGAACCCAATCTGGCCGTGGGGGTTGTCGGCGCCGGCACTATGGGCCGGGGTATCGCCCAGGTCGCGGCCGTGGGGGGCATGCGGGTGCTGCTGTTCGATAGCCGTGCACAGGCGGCCGTTGAGGCTCGCGGGTTCATCCAGCACATGCTGTGGCGGGCAGCCGAGAAGGGGCGGCTGGCGGAGGATCCGGATATGGTGTTGCGGCGCATTGAACCGGTCGCGACGCTAACGGAGCTGGGGGCCTGTAAGCTGGTTATCGAAGCCGCGATCGAGGACCTGGCGACCAAGCAGGGTATCTTTGCGGCGTTGGAGGATAGCGTTGCGCCGGAGTGCATTCTGGCCTCCAACACCTCGTCGCTGTCGATCACCACACTCGCTTCAGCATGCCGGCATCCAGCCCGCATCGCCGGCATGCATTTCTTCAACCCGGTGCCGCTGATGAAGCTGGTTGAGGTGATTGACGGCGAGATGACCGCGCCGGGCGTAGCCGACGTGCTGGCGGCGATCGGCCGCCGTATGGGCCGGGAGCCGGTGCGGGTCGCCGACGCCCCCGGCTTTCTGGTTAACCGGATCGGCCGCGGCTTCACCATCGAGGCCGCCCACCTGGCGGAGGAGGGGATCGCCTCGTTTGCCGATGTCGACCGCATCATGCGTGACTGCGCGGGGTTTCGCATGGGCCCATTCGAGCTGATGGATCTCACCGGCCTGGACGTGACCCATCCGGCGACTCAATTGATCTATGAGCAGAGTTATCACGAGTCCCGCTATCGCCCGTCGCAATTGATGCGAAGCCGGGCCGAGGCCGGCGTATTGGGTCGTAAAACCCAGTGTGGCTTCTACGCATTCGACGAAGGCAAACCGATTCTTCCGGCAGAGCCAGCACCGCCGTCGGTGCCGCCTGACAGTGTTTGGGTGAGTGCCGCTGAACCGGTCGGGCGGGACCGCCTGACGGCATTGCTGCATCAGCTCGACAGCCCGCTGGAGCTGGGTGACCGGCCCGGGCCTTCGGCTTTGTGTCTGGTGACACCGATCGGCGACGATGCGACCAATGCGGCTCTCGCCCAGGGATTGGACCCGGCGCGCACGGTGGCGGTGGATACCCTGTTCGACATGGCCAAACGACGGGTGATCATGACCACGCCGGTGACTGCCTCCCGCTACCGAGACGCCGCGCATGCGCTGCTCGCCAGAGATGGTGTGCCGGTAACGGTACTGCACGACAGTCCTGGTTTCGTGGCGCAGCGGATTGTATCGATGATCGTTAACATCGCTTCTAGCATTGCCCAGCATCGTGGCGCAACCCCGGATGATATCGACAAGGCACCCCGGTTGGCGCTGAACTATCCAATGGGACCACTGAGTTTTGGCGACGCCCTGGGAGCCGGGCGGGTGCTCAGGGTGCTGCAGGCGCTGCAGCGCACGTACGGTGATCCGCGCTACCGCCCCAGCGTCTGGTTGTCCCGGCGCGCCCGGCTCGGGGTGTCGCTGCTCACGCCGGAAGCCTGAACCGGGTCACGGTGGCTGCCGCCGGGTGGCGGCGGACCACTCATAATTTATTTCGGCATGGCTGCCGCGGCGGCCACCGCCAGCCGAACACCGAATCTGATTAGCGAGGACAACGACACCATGCTTGATGCTTACGTCTACGACGGTTTGCGGACACCGTTCGGCCGCCACGCCGGCGCATTGGCCCGGGTTCGGCCGGATGATCTGCTGGCTGGCGTTATCCGCCAACTGGTCAAGCGCTCGCCGTTCCAGGCCGCACAAGTTGAAGATGTGATTATTGGCTGCGCCAATCAGGCTGGTGAGGACAGTCGCTGCGTGGCGCGCCATGGGGGTCTTCTGGCCGGGTTGCCAGTGGCGGTCGGTGGCACGGTGGTGCAGCGCAACTGCGGCAGTGGTCTCGGGGCTGTTGTCGCCGCAGCCCACGCGATGACCTGTGGAGAAGGGCAGGTGATGGTCGCCGGCGGGGTCGAGAGCATGAGCCGCGCGGCGTTCGTGATGAGTAAGGCCGAGGCAGCATTCGGACGCAACATCAAAATCTTCGACTCGGCGGTCGGTGCGCGCTTTCCCAATCCACAGTTGGAGCGGTTATTCGGTGCCGACACGATGCCTCAGACGGCTGATAACCTGGCCCGCGAATACGACCTCAGTCGGGACCAGTGTGATCGTTTCGCGTGGCAATCACAGCGCAAATATGAAGCCGCCCGCGTGGCCGGGGCCATTGCCGAGGAGATCGCACCGGTGACGGTGCCGGTGCGCAAGGGCGATCCGATGGTCGTCACCGAAGACGAGCATCCGCGGCCCGGCACGGACCTGGAAGCATTGGCGCGCCTGCGGCCGTTGCATGAGGGTGGGGTGACCACGGCCGGCAGTTCGTCCGGGATCAACGATGGCGCGGTGGCCCTGATGCTTGCTACGGCCCAGGCTGGCCAGCTCGCAGACGCCGTGCCGGTCGCCCGGATCCGGGCCAGTGCGGTAGCGGGGGTGGAACCACGGCTGATGGGGTTTGGGCCGGTACCGGCGTCGCGCAAGGCGCTTGAGCGTGCCGGCCTGTCGCTGGCCGATATGGATGTGATCGAGATCAACGAGGCTTTCGCCGCCCAGGTGCTGGCCTGCCTCAGCGGCCTCGGACTGGATGATGACGACCCGCGGGTTAATCCCCAGGGCGGCGCGATCGCGCTGGGCCATCCTTTGGGCGCATCCGGCCCGCGGATTCTGCTCAGTGCTGTCAGGCAACTGCAGCGTTCGGCCGGACGTTACGCGTTGGTGGCCATGTGTATTGGCGTTGGTCAGGGCATCGCCGTGGTCATTGAACGGATCTGAGATATCGGAGGAATGCCGATGGCGACCGATTCCATGGCGGTTGTGGAAAACCGCTCAGAGTTTATTCGCATGTCGGACCGGTTCCAGTGGGACGATCCGTTTCTGCTGGAAGATGAACTAACTGAGGAAGAACGCCTGATTCGGGATGCGGCGCGCCATTATGCCCAAGAATCGCTGATGCCGCGGATTCTGCAAGCCAGCCGGCAGGAAAAGTTTGATCGCGAGATCATGCGCGAGATGGGCCGGCTGGGCTTTCTGGGTGCGACCCTCAAAGGCTATGGCTGCGCCGGAGTGAACAGTGTTGCCTATGGTCTCATCATGCGCGAGTTCGAGCGGGTGGATACCGCTTACCGGTCGGCCTGCGGGGTGCAGTCGGCATTGGCCATGACGCCGATCTATGCCTATGGTTCGGCGGCCCAGCGGGAGCGCTACCTGCCGCCCATGGCCGCTGGTGAACTACTCGGCTGTTTCGGCCTCACGGAAGCCAATCACGGCTCCGATCCCGGCTCTATGCAGAGCCGCGCGCGCAGGGTTACCGGGGGCTGGCGGTTGACCGGCAGCAAGCTGTGGATTACCCACTCGCCGATCGCCGACATCATGCTAGTGTGGGCAAAAGATGACGAAGGCGCGATCCGCGGTTTCATCCTGGAGCGCGGTATGCAGGGTCTGGCCACGCCGACCATCCACGGCAAGTGCTCGGTGCGGGCGTCGCCGACGGGAGAAATCGTTATGGACGATGTCCATGTTCCTGACGCGAATCTGCTGCCGTACGCCAGCGGTCTGAAAGCGCCGTTCGGATGCCTCAACTATGCGCGCCTGGGGATTTGTTGGGGTTCCATGGGGGCGGCCGAGTTCTGCTGGTACGCGGCCCGCGAGTACGTGCTGTACCGGCGCCAGTTTGGGCGGGCGCTGGCGGCCAATCAGTTGGTCCAGAAGAAACTGGCTGACATGCAGACCGAGATCACGCTGGGTCTGCTTGGATGCCTGCGTCTCAGCCGCCTGCGCGACCGCGGGGACGCGGCACCCGAGATGCTGTCGCTGCTGAAACGAAACTGTGCCGGCAAGGCCCTGGAGATTGCCCGTATGGCCCGGGACATGCACGGTGCCAACGGGATTTCCGATGAATATCATGTGATCCGCCATCTGATGAACCTGGAAACGGTCAATACGCTGGAAGGCACTCACGACATTCATGCACTGGTGCTGGGCCGGGCCCAGACTGGAATCCAGGCCTTTTGCTGAGCCCGGCTGACAATAACAATAACCCATCAATAACCCATCTGGCGGACAAAACCGAGGAGGCGAACCCAATGGCTAGCGCGCTTGGGGAGGGCGAGCGGCAATCGGACAAGGCACTGGTGGCTTTGCTCAAACCGCGGTCGATTGCCATACTGGGAGCGTCGGCCGACTTCCGCAAGATCAGCGGGCGGCCGCTGAAGCATCTGCTGGACAAAGGCTATGGGGGCGCGATTTATCCAGTCAATCCCAAATATCCCCGGATCGGTTCACTGAGCTGTTACCCTAGCCTGGCCGCCATTCCCGGTCCGGTTGACTTGGCAGTGGTGGTGCTGCCCGCCGACCAGGTGCTGGAAACAGTGCGAGCACTGGGTCAAAAGGGTGTACCCGCGGCGATCGTGTTCGCGTCGGGGTTCGGTGAAATCGGCCCGGCCGGCCAGGCTCTGGAGCACGAACTGCTGGCGGTGGCCCGTGCCGCCGGCGTGCGGTTGTGCGGCCCCAATTGCCTGGGTCTGATCAACGCCTTCGAGCGTGTGGTGACCAGCTTCAGTCAGTATGCCGACGGCGAGGTGCCGGCCGGACCGATCGGATTCGTCTCCCAGTCCGGCGCCTTTGGCACCGCGATCATGGCGCTGGCGCGGTTGCGTGGACTCGGTTTTGGCTACTTCGTCAATACCGGTAATGAGCTGGACGTGACTTTTGCCAGTGTCATGCGTGAGGTCATTGCCGATCCCCGAATCCGGGTCGGTACCGGCTACATCGAAGGGGTCAAGGATGGTGCCGGCTTGATCGAGGTCGCCAGCTGCGCTCTGGAGTTGGGCAAGCCACTGGTGCTGACCAAGGTCGGGCGGCTGCAGGCCGGTGCCCGTGCGGCGGCGTCACACACCGGCTCGCTGGCCGGCACGGATGCCGTGTTCGACGGTGTCATACGCCAATACGGGATCATCCGCGCCCGCAACGAAGAACACATGCTGGATCTGGCCGAGGTGCTGGCCTGTTGCGCCCTGCCGGACGGCGATGGCATCGGCATCGCCACCCAGTCGGGTGGGGCTGGCGTATTGATCGCCGACCGTGCCGAGGAAATCGGCTTGCGGGTGCCGGCGCTGGCGGCGGCGACCCAGGAAGCGATCAAGTCCTGCATTCCCGGTTTCGGTACCACCGCCAATCCGGTCGACGTAACCGGGCAGTTCGTGGCCCAGCCAGCGGTACTGCGCGAAAGCGTCATTCGCATGCTGGCCGATCCGGGGGTTTGTGTGGGTATCGTCTGGTTGCAGTTGATGGATGCCTATGTCGATTCACTGGTCGAGATTTTTGCAGCCATCAAGGCCCGTGCCACCAAGCCATTTGTCGTTGCCTGGGTGGCGGCGCCCGAGGCGGCGGTCCAGGCCTTGCGGGCCCGCGGGATTGCCGTGTTGCGCGGCGCTGAGCCGGCGGTCGATGCGGTCGCCGGGCTGATCCAGTACGCCGCCGCGCGGCGCCGCTGGCAGGCAGATCGGGCAGGCCGGCAAGCCATCAGTCTGCCGCGGCTGGCTTTGCCGCCGGTGCCCGGACCGGTGCCGACAGTGCCGGCCGTGCAACTGCTGCAGGAGTGCGGCGTGGACGCGGCCCCGGTCGAGTTCGCCGCTACCGCCGAAGCTGCTGCTGCGGCGGCTGAGTCACTGGGTTATCCGGTCGCACTGAAGATCGAATCAATCGATGTCCTGCACAAGACCGAAATCGGCGGTGTATGCCTGAATCTGAGGGATGCACGGGCCGTCGCGGAGGCATTCGGCAAGCTGCTGGATGGGGCCCGGTACCAGCGCCCGGATGCCCGCGTCGAGGGGGTTGTGGTGCAGTCGATGGTATCGGGCGGGGTCGAGATCGTGCTCGGCCTGCACCGGGATCGTGTGTTCGGGCCGGTCGTTATGGTTGGACTGGGTGGCGTTCTGGTCGAGGTGCTGCGCGACGTGGTCTTCCGGCACTGTCCCCTGACCCCGGCGCAGGCGCACGACATGCTTGATCAACTCAAAGGCGGTGCGGTATTGGCGGGGGTGCGTGGGCGCCCGGCGATCAACCGGGACGCGCTGGTCGACATGATCTGTGCCGTGGCCCGGTTCGGCGCGGCCGCCGGCCCGCGGTTGCGCGAGCTCGATCTCAATCCGGTGTTGCTCGGCGGCACCGGGGCAACTGCGGTGGATACCGTGATGGTCCTGGATTGACCAGCGGTGGTGGTGTGGAAGGCTGTCACATCACGCTCAGCGGCGGCTCGTCCAGGGCGGCCAGCTGTTCTCGTAAGTCGAGGATGTGGTTGTCCCAGTAGCGCGCCGTGTTGAACCAGGGAAAGCTGTGCGGAAACGCCGGGTCGGTCCAGCGTCGGGCCAGCCAGGCGCTGAAATAAAGTATCCGCAACGTTCGCAGGGCCTCGATGAGCTGTAGTTCGCGAAGTCGGAAGTCGAAGAATTCGTTGTAGCCTTCCAGCAGTTCGGCGAGTTGCGCGGTTTGGCGCGGCCGGTTACCGGACAGCATCATCCAGATATCCTGGACCGCCGGCGCCATGCGCGCATCATCGAAGTCCACCAGATGGGGCACGTTGTCGCGCCACAGCATGTTGCCCGCGTGGCAGTCGCCGTGGACCCGGATATAGTCGATGGCACCGGCGCGGCGCATGATTTCGTCGATGCGTTGCAGCAGCAGATCAGTGATGCTGTCGTAGGATGCCTGTAGCTCGGGCGGCACAAACCCCGCACTGATCAAGGTCACACTATCGTGGCCGAAACGTTGACTGTCGATCCGCGGCCGGTGGACAAATGGCCGGCTGGCGCCGATCAGATGGATCCGCCCCAGCAATCGACCCAGGATAAGCAGGTTGTCCAGATTGTCGAATTCCGGTGCATGCCCCCCCTGGCGTGGGTAGAGCGCGAACCGGAACGGCGATTCGGTCGCGCCGTAGCGGCACAGACTGGCGCCGGCCTGATTCCGCAGCGGGGCAATCACCGGCAGTTCGTGCCCGGCCAATTCAATGCTGAACTCGTGTTCCTCGACAATTTGAGCATCGCTCCAACGCTCCGGCCGGTAGAACTTGGCGATCAGCGGCGTCTGGTCTTCAAGGCCGACTTGGTAGACCCGGTTTTCATAACTGTTGAGTGCCAGCAGGCGGCCGTCACAGCGGTAGCCCTGGCTTTCCACTGCATTGATGACGAAATCGGGAGTGAGGCTGGAGAACGGGTGTTCGGTCGCGGGCGTCATGATGGCCTGATCTCGCGCTAGAAATGTCTGTCAGGCTATCACGGGTTACAGCGCGCCGGCTCCATGCTTGACCTCCGTAGACTGCAGGTGTAATGGATTCAGCCCAACCAAGGCTGGAGAGATGACGTTATGTCGTGCGCTGTCGGCATCCTGCAGGGTAGGTTCGGACGGGTGGCCCTGCTGGACATGAATAAATCGCTGGTGCCGCACGCGCACCAGCAGTGTCATGTGCTGCTCAAAGTCGCCGGTGCCGATGCCCATTTCAACGTGCGTGGCCGGCTGCAGCCATTGACCGACGACCTCGCGGTGCTGGTTAATGCCTGGGAACCTCACTTTTACGCCCATGCGGTGGCGGCACTGCACACAGTGATACTGGCCTTGTATATCGAGCCGGGCTGGCTGGCCGCGATTCAGGCTTCGCTCCAGGTCAGCGGCCATCCCCGGTTCTTCCCGCAGCCGTCGATACCCATTCCGCGCCGGGTCCGCTCGCTAGCCGAGCAACTGGTGTCCGGTCTGTTGGCAGGGAAACCGCTGGAGCAGGGTCGGGTGGAGTCCTTCATCTTCGAGCTCATGCTGGGCATCATCGAGCCGTTTTCCGAGTGGCGTCGGGCCGATCGGCTGTTGGGCGGGTTGTTGCGACCGCCGCGCGATCCGCGCATCGGTCGGGCGATCGCCTATCTGCAAGCCCATCTTGGGCGGCCGATCGATATGAATTGGTTGGCGCGCCAGGTGGGTCTGTCGCGGGCTCACTTTTTCGCCCAGTTCCGTCGCTGCACCCATGTCACGCCAGGCGTGTTCCTCAATACCCTGCGCATGGATGCCGCCGCGCGCCGCCTGGGCGGTGACCCGGCGACCCGTCTGGGGGAGTTGTCGCATGACCTCGGCTTCAGTGCGCAGAGTCATTTCACCCGTTTTTTCCGCCATCACCTGGGTATTACGCCAAGCGAATACCGCCGGATTGTCGACGTTTTCGACCCACTACCGGCCGAGCCAAAAAATCAGACACCAGGGTAAATAGTCGGTCGCTGAGGTAGCCCGTCCTGCGGCAGGAACGGTTAAGGTAGTGCAGAAGCCGTTACGGCAGGAGACATTGCGCTGGATACCACCCGAAGCTGCGCTACATCACGTCATCTCGGCCGCCCGGTCGAGCGGCTGGAAGATGCTGCCCTGCTGACCGGCCGCGGCCGCTATGCCGACGACCTGGGCGTCAAACCGGGAACCTTGCAGGCGGCCGTGTTGCGCTCGCCGTATGCCCATGCTCTGATCCGCGACATCAATGTCACTGCGGCGCTTACCTGCCCGGGCGTGCGCGGCGTACTGACCGGTGCCGACGTCAAGGCCTGGTCGCAGCCGTTCGTGGTCGGTGTCAAGCAACCGATGGAGCATTGGTGCCTGGCGGTGGATCGCGTGCGCTACGTCGGCGAACCGGTGGCCGTGGTGATCGCCGAGGACCGCTACCTGGCCGAGGATGCGCTCGAGCAGGTGCGGGTTAGCTACCAGCAGACCCCCGCCGTGGTTGACCCCGAGGCGGCGGCCGGGGCCGATGCACCCCTGCTGCACCCGGCGGTCGGCAGCAACGTCGTCAGCGATCGGAGCTACCGCTACGGCGAGCCCGAACGGCAGTTCGCGGCTGCCGATCACGCGGTCGGTATCACTGTGCGCTACCCGCGCAACTCATGCACGCCGATCGAATGCTATGTGGTTGTCGCCGATTACCAGCCGTCCGACCAGAGCTACGACGTGCTGGCTAATTTTCAGGGTCCGTTCGCGCTGCATCCGGTGATGGCGCGGGCACTCAAGGTGCCGGGCAGCCGGCTGCGGCTGCGCACGCCACCGGATTCGGGCGGCAGCTTCGGCATCAAGCAAGCGGTGTTTCCCTACATCGTGATGATGGCGCTGGCCGCGCGCAAGGTGGGAGCACCGGTTAAGTGGGTCGAGGACCGGCTGGAACATCTGCAGGCGGCATCCTCGGCCACCAACCGGGTGACCACACTACGGGCCGCGGTCGCGGGCGATGGCCGGGTGCAGGCGCTGGATTACGATCAGATCGATGACTGCGGCGGTTATCTGCGGGCCCCTGAGCCGGCCACGTTTTACCGCATGCATGGCAACCTCACCGGTGCGTACGACATCCGTCATCTGGCCGTGCGTAACCGGGTCGTGCTGACCAACAAGACGCCCAGCGGCCTGAATCGCGGCTTTGGCGGGCCGCAGATGTATTTCGCCCTGGAACGGCTGATGCACCAGATCGGCCGGGAGCTGGGGCTGGATCCGCTGGATGTGATCCGCCGCAATCTGGTACCGGCCGAATCGTTTCCTTACCGCAGCGTGGCCGGTGCGCTGCTGGATTCTGGCGATTATCCGCAGGCACTGGCCGCGGCGATCGATGACGGTGATCTGGCGGTGCTGCTGGACCGGCGTGCCGCGGCACGGGCCGCCGGGCGGCTGTACGGCATTGGCTACGCGGCGGTGGTCGAACCGTCGATCTCCAACATGGGCTACATTACCACGGTGCTCAGCGCCGAGGAACGCGCCCGGGCTGGTCCCAAGAACGGTGCCATCGCCAGTGCGACGGTCAATGTCGATCCGCTCGGCTCGGTTAGTGTCAGCGTGGCGTCGACGCCCCAGGGCCAGGGGCATCGCACGGTGCTGGCGCAGGTGGTGGCCGATGTTCTGGGGCTGGAACCGGAGGACATCACGGTCAATGTCGAACTGGACACGCAAAAGGATGCCTGGAGCATTGCCGCCGGCAATTATTCCAGCCGCTTCGCTGGCGCTGTTGCGGGCGCGGCCCATCTGGCGGCGCGGCGGGTACGCGAGCGCATGACGCGGCTGGCGGCGCCGCTACTGGACGTGGCCGCGGACGAGATCGAGTTTGCCGGACGGATGCTGTTTGCGCGCCGGGATCCGAGCCGGACACTGGTTTTTCACCGCGTGGCGGGAGGCACCCACTGGTCACCCGGCCTGCTACCCGACGACGGCGAACCGGCGCTGCGCGAGACGGTGTTCTGGTCGCCACCCGGACTGGCAGCGCCGGATGCTGACGATCACATCAACAGCTCTGGGGTCTACGGCTTCATCTTCGATTTTTGTGGTGTGGAGGTCGACCGCCACAGCGGCCGGGTCCGCATCGACCGTTACGTGACCCAGCATGATGCCGGCAAGCTGCTCAACCCGGCGCTGGCCGACGGCCAGATTCGCGGCGGCTTCGCCCACGCCGTGGGTGCCGCCTTGTACGAGGAATTCAGCTACGGACCTGAAGGCAGTTTCCTGGCTGGTACGTTCGCCGATTACCTGGTGCCGACCGCACCCGAGGTGCCCGATCCGGTGATACTGCACATGGAGACGCCGTCGCCATTCACGCCGCTGGGTGCCAAGGGGCTCGGCGAAGGCAACTGCATGAGCACGCCGGTATGTATCGCCAACGCGGTGGCCGACGCGCTCGGCGTCAACGACGTAACCCTGCCGCTGACACCACCCCGGGTGCGGGCGCTGATCGGCATCAAGGAGCGGCCGCCGCCGAACGGAGCTGCGATTATCGCACCCGGGGAACCCGGTCAGCCGTGGTTGACGGCCAGCGGCAGCCACCAGGTGCCGGTATCGCCCGCCACAGTGTTCCGGGCGTTGACTGATCCCGCCACCCTGGCCCGAATCATCCCCGGTTGCCGTGATCTGCGGCCGGCCGGTGACAATCGATTCACCGCGACCATCGATCTCGGGGTGGCTTTGATCCGTGGCCGCTACCAGTGCCAGGTCGAGCTCAGTCAGCTGGTCGCTCCGAGCGCCCTCACCTTGAGTGGCCGCGGCACCGGTGCGCTGGGCTCGGCCGCAGGCCGTGCCCGGGTCAGCCTGCACACCATTGCTGACGGCACCCGGATCGACTACGACTATGATGCCCGCCTCAACGGCAAGCTGGCCGCCGTCGGCGCGCGAATGCTAAAGGGCGCCACCCGGATTATCCTGCGTCAGTTGTTCGAGCGGCTTGACGCCGAACTGGCAACGCCCCCAGGGGTGCCGCAGCGCCGCAGCGGCTGGCGCCGGTTGTTCAAACGTTTGCGGGGGTGGTCATGAAGCCGGCACCGTTCGACTATGTGCGTCCGGATACCCTGGACGAGGCGCTGGAGCAGTTGGCGGACCACGGGGAGGACGCCCGGGTTTTGGCAGGTGGCCAGTCGCTGATGCCGATTCTCAACATGCGCCTGGCTCGTCCCGAGGTATTGGTCGACATTACGGCATTGGCTGCACTTAGGGGCATGGCCGAGCAGGGTGCCATGTTGACGATCGGCGCAGCGGTTACCCAGGCCCAACTGCAGCAGTATCCCCGACTAGCCGGCGCGGTACCACTGGTGGCGCGGGCGTTACCCTGGGTCGGGCATTTCCAGACCCGTAACCGGGGGACCGTGTGCGGCTCCCTGGCCCACGCTGATCCCAGTGCGGAACTGCCGCTGTGTCTGGCGACGCTGGGTGGCGAGGTAGTGTTGCAGTCCGCCCAGGGCAAACGGGTGCTGGCAGCGCAGGACTTCTTCCAGGGTTTGCTGTTGACCGCCCGCCGGCCCGAGGAACTGCTCATTGCAGCCCGGTTTCCGGTCGCAGGGCCTTGTCAGCGTTGTGGTTTTGCCGAGATTGCACTGCGCCATGGCGATTTCGCCATCGTTGCCGTCGCGGTCACCCGGGGCGATGACGGATTACGTATCGGCGTCGGCGGTGTGGCCGACCGCCCCTGGGTGGAGACACTGCCGCGGCTCAACGGCAGTGATCTGGAGGATGCTCTCAATGATCTGGCCTGGCGCCTCGGGGCCGAGGACGACCCCCACGCCAGCGCGGCCTATCGGCGCGAAATGGTGCGTCGTCTGGGCCTCGAACTCATCCGTGAGGTGACCTCATGAAACGTTACGATCGATCCCAGCCGCAGCGGGTCAGCATGGTGTTGAACGGCAGCGAGCGCAGCGGTTGGGCTGAACCGCGTACCCTGTTGCTCGATTTCCTGCGCCAGCAGCTGGGCGCAACCGGTACCCATGCCGGCTGCGAGCATGGCCTGTGCGGGGCTTGCACGGTGCGGATCAACGGCGCTGCGGTGCGGGCCTGCCTGACGCTGGCGGTACAAGTCGACGGGCAGGCGGTGACGACGGTGGAGGGGCTGGCCGATGACACCGGCCTGAATGACCTGCAGCAGGCGTTCCGGCGTCACCACGCGCTGCAATGCGGCTTCTGTACGCCAGGCATCCTGATCTCGTGCAGCCAGTTCCTGGAGCAATGTCCGGATCCCGATGAAACCGCGGTGCGCGAGATGCTGTCGGGCCACTATTGTCGCTGCACCGGTTACGCTGGTATCGTCCGTGCGGTGCTGGAAGTTGCCGCACAGCGTCGCGCCAACCCAACCGGAGTAGCCGCCCATGCTTGATCTGGGGCGTTCGTTTCTGGCGACGGTGGAGCGCAGTCCGGACCAGCTCGCGCTGATCGACGGTGAGCTGCAGCTCAGCTACGCCCAGTGGTTCGAGCGGATCAGCCGGGTCGCGGCGGGCCTCGCCGGCTTGGGCCTGGAGGCGGGTGATCACCTGCTGGTGGTGCTGCAGAATCGCTGGCAAACAGCCACGGTACATTGGGCTTGCCAATTCCTGGGCGTCATCGTTACGCCGCTGAACTGGCGCGCGACGGCCGCCGACATCGACTATTGTGCCGGCGACGCCGGCGCCCGGGCCGTGGTCTATGAGGCCTATTCCGCGCCGGCCGTCAGCGCGGCTCAGGCCGTTGCCAGGATCCCGCGCATCGCCATCGGCCCGGCGGGAAACGGCGACCTTGCGTTTGCTGACCTGATGCGGACGGCGCCAGCGTCGGCGACCCCACGGGTCGATGCCGACGCTGTGTCGCTGATGCTATACACCTCCGGCACCACCGGTCGCCCCAAGGGTGTGCCACGCCGCCACCGCCAGGAGCGGGCCGCCGCACTGGCTCATGTGGCGCAGAATCTGTACCGCAGAGGGGAACGGACCCTGGGCGTAATGCCTTTGTACCACACCATGGGGGTCCGTTCGCTGCTGGCCATGGCGCTGATCGACGGGCTGTTCGTATGCCTGCCGCGGTTCGACGCCGATCAGGCGGTCGCCGCCATCCGCGATTGGCAGTTGACCAATCTGTATCTGGTGCCGACGCTTTATCACGATCTCATCAGCTGCCCGTCGTTTTCCAGTGCGGCAGTGGCTTCGGTGCGCAAGCTTGGCTACGCTGGCGCGGCGATGGCTGAAGGGCTGGTGCAGCGGGTGCAGCAGGCGTTCCGGCCCGACCTGTTCGTCAATCATTACGGCTCGTCGGAAGTCTATACGTTCACCATCAACGACGCTGTCGCCACCCGGCCGCGTTCGGCCGGCCGGGCCGGCATCAACCAGCGGATCCGGGTGGTGCGGCTGGCTGCCGAAGGGCCGGACGATCTGGCCGCGATCGGCGAGGAGGGGCAGGTCATCGCCGACCTGGCGGGTGACGAAGCATTCGACGGTTACTGGAACCGGCCCGATGCTAATGCCAGGGCGTTGCGCGGCGGCTGGTATTTCACCGGCGACACCGGCTACCGTGATGCCGACGGCGAGTTGTACGTGACCGGTCGGGTCGATGATCTGATCATCACCGGGGGTGAGAACGTCTCGCCGGCCGAGATCGAGAACACGTTGTCGACTCATCCAGCGGTGGACGAGGTCGCCGTGGTTGGGTTGCCGGACGAGCGCTGGGGCCAGCGGGTCGTCGCTTTCATCAAGCGCCGCGGCACAGTCAGCGCTGCGGATCTGGACGACCACTGCCTGGCGTCGTCACTGGCCCGCTTCAAACGCCCGCGTGAATACGTATTCGTGACCGCCATTCCCAAATCACCGGTGGGCAAGATCCTGCGCCGCAAAATCGTCGCCGGTGAGTACGATCGCGATGACTGATTTTGACCACCTTGCCGTGTTGAACCCTGTCAACCGAACCGTGAGCGAATGCAGATGAGTGCAGATTCCAATAATGAACTGAACCAGCGGCCGCCGGCTCTGGATGGTTTCCGGGTGTTGGTCGATGGTGAGCGCAAGCGCGCCGATATCATCCTGGACCGGCCGCCCTACAACGTCGTCAGCATGATCGAGCGCGAGCAGCTGCGGGCCACATTCGAGCGGCTCGATGCTGACGATCAGGTGCGCGTGATCGTGCTCAGGAGCGACGGTCAGCACTTCTCCAGCGGCGGGAATATCGCCGGATTTATGGAACAAAGCCCGGAGCACGTGTCCCACCTGGCCTGGAACGTGGCGGCGGCGGAACGCTGCCGCAAGCCGGTGATCGCGGCGGTGCGCGGCTACTGTTTCGGGGTCGGTTTCGAGCTGGCGCTGGCCTGTGATTTCCGCATCGCCGCCGAAAGCGCCCGGTTTGCGCTGCCGGAAATGCGCATCGGCATGATCCCGGGTTCGGGCGGCTCGGCGAGGCTGCAGAAGATGATTGGTGGCGCGCGGACCAAGGACATGGTCATGCGGGCACGTCGCGTAACTGGCCAACAGGCCTATGTTTGGGGTATCGCGCTAGAGGTGGTGGCGGATGCCGAGCTGGAAGCCGCCACCGACCGGCTGGTGGATGAATTGCGGGAGTTCTCGCCGCTGGCCCAGCGTGCTATTAAAGGTGTACTCAACGCGTCCCAGGATGCGCCGCTGCACGTGGCCATCGAGCTGGAAGGGCAGGCCTACGGCCGGCTGCGCGGCTCGGATGATTTCCAGGAGGGCGTGGCCTCGTTCGTGGAAAAGCGCAAACCCCGGTTCCGCGGCCGCTAACCCTGCGCTTGGGTCGGCCTGCTGCTTGATGACGGGGAACCTACAACCAAGCCTATGATCGGATGGAGGTACCTCAGCAAGTAATTCACGAGGTACCTGTGATGACGCGTTTTTTGTTGCTTGGGTTGCGCAGATGGGCACTTGCCATGGTGCTGGCGGTCGTGCCGGCCGTCAGCGTAGCCACCACGGTATCCGGCACCGCTGCCCTTCCGGTCAAGGCGGTCACGATCATCCTGCGGGATGGGGGGTTCGGCTTCAACAACATCGCCATCAGGGCACCGTCGGCGCGGCTGACCGTGATCAACAGGGGCACGCAATCGCATGCCCTCTATATCAGCGGGCCACGGCCTTCGACCAGCATTCGCCTGCACACCGCAGCCCTGAAACCAGGGGCTTCGGCGCAGTTCACGGTGCGCCTACCCGACGGGCGTTACCGCCTGTACAGCCCCCATGATCAGGCCCTGTCAGTACCACTGAAATGGATCCGGCCGGGTAGCAGCGGCCCGGCGCGCGCGGAGACTGACCGCGTTTTCTACGATTACTGACGCGGGGCCTGCTTACAGGGTAAAGCTCTGGCCCAGAGCGGGACGTTCCACCCGGGTGCCGCTGAGCAGGCCGGCGAAGTGCCGCATCGCGTCCTCGTCGCCGTGGACCAGGTAGGTCGTGTGTGGTTGCCCGGTGTCCTCGTGCCAGGCCAGGAGTTCGTTTTGGTCGGCGTGCGCGGAGAAGCCGTTGATCGTGTGGATCTGTGCACGCACTTTGATGCTTTCCCCGAAAATGCGCACCGTGTGGGCGCCGTCGATGATTTGCCGGGCCAGGGTGTGCTGGGCGGCGTAGCCGACGAACACCACGCTCGAATCCTCACGCCAGAGATGGTGCTTGAGGTGATGGCGTACGCGGCCCCCGGTGCACATGCCGGAACCGGCCATGATGATGGCGCCGCCGCCGATGCGGTTAAGGGCGATGGATTCCGCCGTTTCCCGGGTGAAGTGCAGGCCGGGCAATTGGAACGGGTCGCCACCCTTTCTGAACAGCCGGGCCGTCTCCGCGCTGTAGCATTCCGGATGGTGCTGGAATATGCGGGTCGCGGAAATGGCCATCGGCGAGTCCAGAAACACCTGGGTGGCGCTGGATAAAACGCCGGTCTGAACGCCCTCGCGCAGAAAATAGAGCAGTTCCTGGGCCCGTTCCAGGGCGAACGTGGGGATAATTACATTGCCGCCGCGGCGGAAGGTGTCGTTGATGGCCCGGTAGAGTTCATCCACGGTTGGTTGCATGGCCTTGTGCAGGCGGTCGCCGTAGGTGGTTTCCATGATCACGACATCGACATTCCGGGGTGGCACCGGATCGCGCAGCAGTGGCCGGCCGGCATTGCCGAGATCGCCCGAAAACAACACCCGGCGCTGGTGTGCATCTTCGGTCAGCTCCAGCAGCACGCTGGCCGAGCCGAGGATATGGCCGGCGTCGATGAACGTGGCACGGATGCCAGGGGCCAGCTGCAGCGGCTGATCGTAGAGCGCACTGCGGCCGAAGAAATCCAGGCAGTTCATGGCATCGAGCACCGTGTACAGCGGTTCCTCCGATCCATGCTGGTGGTGCCGGTGGCGGCTGTGGCGGGCCGACTTGCGCTGCTGATAGCGTGCCTCTTCTTCCTGCAAATGGGCCGAATCCAGCAATACCAGCCGCGCCAGCTCGCGCGATGCCGCTGTGGTGATGATCTCGCCCCGGAAACCACGCAGGCCCAGCAGCGGTATCCGGCCGCAGTGGTCCAGATGGGCGTGTGTCAGCAGCAGGTAGTCGATGTCCGCAGGATCGAAACCGAACGGCTCGGCGTTCTCCTCATCCAGCTCGTGGCCGCCTTGGTACATACCGCAGTCGATCAGAATGCGTTTGCCGGCACACTCGACCAGATGGCAGGAACCGGTGACGCCCCGGTCGGCCCCGTGGAAGGATATCCTCATGACATCTCCTCGATTGATTTGTTATCGGTTCGGTTCACTCACCGTGCGCTGACGGCCCCGGGGAGCAGTGGCTCGCCGTTGGCATGGTGCCAGTGCAGGATACTCTGCCAGATTTCCTCCGCTGTTTCCGCATACCAGAACAGCTCGCCGTCCTCGGCATCGATCACGCCTTCGTCGATAAGGAAATCGATATCGACGGCCCGCTTCCAGTAGGACTGGCCGACCAGGACAATGGGCAAAGGCCGGATTTTTCGGGTCTGCACCAGAGTCAGGGTTTCGAACAGCTCGTCGAAGGTCCCGTAGCCGCCGGGGAAGGCGACCAGTGCTTTGGCCCGCAGCAGGAAATGCAGCTTGCGCAGCGCAAAATAGTGAAACCGGAAGCACAGCTCGGGAGTGATGTAGGGATTGGGGAATTGTTCGTGGGGCAGGGTGATGTTGAGGCCGACGGTCCTGGCTCCGGCGTCGAAAGCGCCCCGGTTGGCGGCCTCCATCATACCGGGCCCACCGCCGGTCATGACTACGATCCGCTCGCCGCGCCGCCGGTCGCCGGCCTGAGCGGCAATGCGGCCGAATTCACGTGCCACCCCGTAGTAGTGGCTCTTGGCCACGATTCGCTCGGCGACCTGTGCCCGACGGCGCCGTTCGGCATCATCGGGTGCCGCCGCCAGTTGGCGCTTGGCCTCGGTCAGCCGGCGCTGCGCCATGGCGGGTTCGGGGATGCGGGTACTGCCAAATACCACGATGGTGTGGCGGATTCCGTGTTCCTGCAGCAGCAGCTCGGGTTTCAGGTAATCCACCTGCAGCCGCACGCCGCGGGTATCGTCACGGTTGAGGAACGCGACATCCTGGTCGCCCGGCCGGTAGGTCGGGCTGTCGATGAGCCGTTGCAGCCGTGCCGGCGCTTCGGGATCATCCTCGCGGCCTTTCGGGTGCTGCCAGGGCAGCGGTTCGCGGCGCTGCCGGGGATGGGCCGGCTGCGGGAGATGGTCGAAGCGGTCGCCCGCGTCACGGCTACGTTGGGTCATGGCGTCACTCCAGGGTTGGGGCGACACCGGCCACCGGGGGCGCCGCATTATGAGCGTAGCGACCGCATCCCGGCGTTATCGGTAGTAGTGTGATCCCGGCGACCGCATGAAAGCCGACTGGGCGCCGTCAGCGTGGCGGTGTCTGCTGGAAACTGGGTCGTTGCTGGATTTGGTCCCACCAACGGGCGACGTTGCCGTGCCCCGCGATCAATTCTGTGCCCTCCGGGGTCATGGCCACGTAGGCCATAATCGGTGCCAGGTAGAGATCGGCCAGCGTGATGTCGCTGCCGGCCAGATAGGGTGTCTGGCCCAGTTGCTGGTCGAATAGGCCGAAGTGGTAACGGATCTTTGGTAATGCGTCCATCACCACCTGTTCGTCAGTGGCCTCGCCCAGGATCGGATTGACTACCCGCTGCCACACCAGTGTCCCGACCATATCGGGATAGGTGTAGTCGTCGATGCAGCCCATCCATTGCCGCATCCGTGAGCGGGTGACCACGTCATCGGGAATGAAAGCCGGCGTGCCCCGGTTCTGGCCTTCGATGAGCTCGGCGATGGCGTCGGTTTCAAACAATTGCACGCCGTCGGCCTCCAGCGCCGGTATCTTTCCAAACGGGTGCCGCTGCTTGTGCTCCGGCGTCTGGCCTTCACCCTGCAGAATGTTGACCGGCACCTGGTCGTAATCGATGCCTTTCTCCAGCATTAGCATACGAATGGTGCGCACATAGGTGCTGGCGTTGAAACCATAGAGCGTATAGCGAGCCATGACTGGCCTCCTTAGTCGAACGGTGGATTGCGGGCGGCCCGGCGTCGTAGCGGGCGTAAGGCGACACGCCGCCATGCAGACGTGCCGCAGACGATGCCCGGTCTATTGACCGCCGGGGTGGCGAATCATTCCGGAAAGTCGATGGTTTCTCCGACTTTCATGACCCGCAGCTTGGTTCTGCTGTGCTCGGCTTTCAGGGCTTTGCGGAACGCTGCCGGCGTGCCGGTCAGCACCGGGAAGGTGCCATAGTGCATGGGGATGACCTCTTTCGGCCGGACGAACCGCACCGCTAATGCCGCACGCTTGGGTCCCATTGTGAAGTGGTCACCGATGCAGGCCAGCATGACGTCGATCCGGTTGAAGCGGCGGATCAAGCGCATGTCGCTGAAGACATCAGTATCACCAGTATCGTACAACGTGGGTCCGTTCTTAATGCTGATCACGAACCCGTTGGGATTGCCGCCGGAGCGCACTTCAGGTGGCTGCCCATCCTTCGCCGGGAGCGAGATGGTGGAGCCGTGCACCGCCGGCACCAGGGTCACGGTCACCTCGCCGTCCAGCAGTGACATCGTTCCGCCGGTATTGCCCAGGGTCGCCATGGTGGCCTGTTTGGCCGGGTAGCCCAGATCGGCCACCATCGCTCGACCCAGATCGTAGTTCGCCACCAGCGTGGCTCCGGTCGTTTTGGCAATATCGACCGAATTGCCAATGTGGTCACCGTGGCCATGGGTGACGAAAATCAGGTCGACTTTCTTCAGCGCCGCCAGATCCTCTTTGCCCTTGGGATTGCTGGGGTTGGTGATCCAGGGGTCCAGCAGCAATACATGGCCCTCGGGGGTGACAATGCGGAAGGCCGCGTGGCCGAACCAGGTGAGCTGGGTCTTGCCGGCTGCCAGTGCCGGGCCCGCGGTCAGCAGGGCAAGTATCAGGGTGGCCGACAACAGCAGCTGGGCACGCAGTGTGGGCATGTCTCGTCCTCCAGTAGTGCGTGATTGTTGGGATTACGCTATCGAAGATAGGCTATATGTCGAACGATTTCCATTACTTGACGCAGAAATCGGCCTGCTCGGAACCTGGGGATCACCGTGATAGCGCGCCGCGGTTCGCGAGCGCGCCGAAGAAATCCTCCGCCAACGCGCTGCAGTGTCCTCAGGGGAGCCAACATCGATCCGCCGCCGCAGCTTTTGCTGTCGCACCGTCGGGTCGGCCCGACGTGACAGCTGGGGTGGCATCGAGCTGGGCCGCGGCAACACTCTTGCACCCGTTGCTTTATGTTGGATGCAAAATGAGCCTCTATTACCCATGATATAGGCTATACTACGATATGATTATATTGATTCGTAATAGCCAAGCTGTGCTCCAAGATTGGGGTGCAAAGGGCCACTAAGCCGACATGGCGCCTTCTTACTTTGCTCATGTTCTATGCACACTCAACGGATTCCACCAGCAAAGAAAACTGGCAATTGCTGAATGCGCATCTGCAAAACACCGGCCAGCTTGCCGGAGGCTTCGCTGGCCCCTTCAATGCCGAGGAGATGGGCTCTATCGCCGGGCTACTACACGACCTCGGCAAATACACCGCGGAGTTTCAACAACGTCTAACGGGTGATTATGGCCGCGTGGATCATTCCACTGCAGGCGCCAAGGTTGCGGTGGAACGTTTCGGCCGGCAGTTAGGGATTATGCTGGCCTACTGCATAGCCGGCCATCACGCAGGTTTGGCAAACGGTCGCGATACAGGTGAACGCAGTGCGTTGAAAGACCGCTTGACGGCAAACACCCCGCAATTGGTACCTGCATGGCATGGTGAGCTTGAATTACCCGACCGGCTGGTTCCACCTCATCTGGCAATCCGTCAGAAAGATCGGACGGGTTTCCAGTTGGCGTTTTTCACTCGCATGCTGTTTTCCTGCTTGGTCGATGCCGATTTTCTGGACACTGAAGCGTTCTACGCCAAGGTTGAGGGGCGCTGTATCGAGCGTGGAGGCTTACCATCCTTGGCCGAACTGCGGAAACCGTTGGATGAATTCCTGAACAGTTTCGAGCCAGACTCCGATGTTAATCGTTTACGCGCAGAAATCCTTGCTCATGTGCGCGGCAAAACAACCCTGCCCCCTGGCATGTTCTCGCTCACCGTTCCTACCGGCGGTGGCAAGACACTCGCCTCACTGACTTTCGCGCTGGACCATGCGTTACGACATGGTCAGGAGCGCATCATCTATGTCATTCCCTTCACCAGCATTGTCGAGCAGAACGCGGCGGTGTTCCGCGAGGCCCTGGGTTCGTTTGGTGAACACGCCGTGCTCGAACATCACAGTGCCTTCACGGACGATCGTCGCCAGGCTCGGCAGTCACGCGAGAAGCTGAATCTCGCCATGGAGAACTGGAACGCACCGATTGTCGTCACCACGGCGGTGCAGTTCTTCGAGAGTCTGTTCGCCGACCGGCCCTCCCGATGCCGCAAACTGCACAACATCGCCAACAGCGTAGTTATTTTGGACGAAGCTCAGGTGCTACCACTCAAGCTGCTACGTCCCTGCGTGGCCGCGTTGGACGAGTTAGCGCTGAATTACCGCGCCAGCGTCGTGTTGTGCACCGCAACCCAACCCGCCCTGCAGGAAACCGACGATCCTGATGCCAGCTTTGCGGGGGGGCTGCGCGATGTGCGAGAACTGGCGCCTTGTCCACGGCGACTTTACACGGCCTTGAAGCGTGTCAGTGTCCGTTACGTTGGTGAGCTGGATGATTCGGCTCTGGCTGAACAAATGCGGGGCAGCGCACAGGTGCTTTGTATCGTCAACAATCGCCAGCACGCCAGAGCCCTGTTCGAGCTGATCGGCGATCAGCCGGGGGCACGCCATCTGACGACCCTGATGTGTGCCAAACACCGCAGCCAGGTATTGGCCGGGGTCCGCCAACGACTCAGCGATGGAAAACCGTGCCGGCTGGTCGCCACCTCGTTGATCGAAGCCGGCGTCGACGTGGATTTTCCACGGGTACTGCGCGCCGAAGCCGGTCTGGACTCCATTGCCCAGGCCGCCGGACGCTGCAATCGCGAGGGATTGCAGCCACCGGAGGCGAGCGAAGTCATTATTTTTGCCGCGCCGGATTGGGCACCGCCGCCAGAGCTGGCTCAGTTCGCCCAAGTCAGCCGTGAAGTGCTGCGTGTCCATCGCGACGATCCACTGGCGCTAGAGGCTATCGAGGCGTATTTCCAGACGCTCTATTGGCAACGCGATGGGCGGGATTCTCAGCTGGATAAACACGCCCTGCTTGAGCGCTTCCAGAATGCGGGGCTTGATGGCCTGCCCTTCGAGAGTGTGGCACACGATTTTCGCATGATCGAGAGCGTTCAGCAGCCCGTGATCGTCCCCTTCGATGACGATGCTCATGAGGCCCTGCGTGTCTTGGAGCATGCCGAACACGTTGGCGGCATCGCACGGCGATTGCAGCCATATATCGTACAGGTACCGCGCCAGGGTTTTGCTATGCTGCGTGAGGCGGGTGCTATTCAGCCGGTAGCCCCCGAACGCTACGGTGAACAGTTCATGACCTTGATGAATCCCGACCTATACGATGAACAGTTCGGTCTGCACTGGGAGAATCCGGCTTATATGGAGGCCGATCGGCTGAATTGGTAGCAAATCACCAATCACCCGTCGGACGAATAGGGTGAATTGGACCATCAAAAGGAGTGCTCATGGCCTTTGGCGTCCGATTGCATGTTTGGGGAGAACGGGCCTGCTTCACACGCCCGGAAATGAAGGTGGAGCGGGTATCCTACGATGTCATCACGCCATCGGCGGCCCGCGGGATTCTGGAAGCTATTCACTGGAAACCGGCGATCCGCTGGATCGTCGATCGCATTCACGTGCTGAAACCCATCCGTTTCGAATCGATCCGCCGCAACGAGGTCGGGCACAAGTTGTCAGCGGCATTGGTTGGAAAGGCTATGAAAGCAGGCCGTACGGACGGATTGGTCAATTTGATCGAGGAGGACAGGCAACAACGAGCGGCGACCGTGCTACGCTCGGTAGGCTACGTCATCGAGGCGCATTTCGAGCTGACGTCGCATACCGACCACACTGACAACCCCGGCAAACATTTAGACATCTTCAATCGCCGCGCCCGCAAGGGGCAATGTTTCCACGCACCGTGTCTGGGGGTGCGCGAGTTCCCGGCGGCATTCACGCTCATCGAATCGGAGGAGGTCATGCCGGCCGTGGACACGGGACTGGTCGGCGAGCGCGATCTGGGCTGGATGTTGCACGATATCGATTTCGAAAACGGCATGACGCCACGGTTCTTTCGTGCCCGCATGGTCGACGGTGTCATCGATGTGCCGCCATTCGAGGCTGAGGAGGTGAAGGGATGATCCTGGCCGCACTCAACGAATACTACCAGCGCCTCATCGAAGATAAGCAGGTTCCGCCGTTTGGCTACAGTGAGGAAAAAATCAGCTATGCACTGATATTGTCTCGCGACGGACACTTAATCGACGTACGAGACATTCGAGATACATCCGGCAAGAATCCTAGCGCTCGCAGGTTGCTGGTTCCACAACCGCCGAAGAGGGCATCAAACATCGCTCCCTGTCTGTTTTGGGACAAGACCAGCTATGTACTAGGTGTAACTGCAAAATCCGACGAAAAGGCGAAAAAAAGAACTCCGCGGGAGCACCAGGCTTTTAAGGATCTTCACCGGCAACTGCTCGCCAGTGACACTGACATCGGTATCCAAGCGCTGCTGGAATTTCTGGATAAGTGGTCACCCGAGAATTTCCACGAACCGCTATTCCGTGCGGAAATGCTGGATAGCAACATGGTATTCAGGCTGGATGGTGAAAAGCAGTACCTCCACCAGCGATCAGCCGCACGTGAAACGCGTGCTCGGATGTTGGCGGGTACTAAGTCCAACGAGGGGACTTGCCTCATCACCGGTAAGCGCCTGCCACTGGCCCGCTTGCACCCTGCAATCAAGGGCGTCAATGGCGCGCAGAGTTCAGGTGCCTCCATCGTCTCGTTTAACCTTGACGCGTTCACCTCTTACGGCAAACAGCAAGGCGATAATGCTCCGATAGCCGAGGAGGTCGCCTTTGCCTACACGACTGTTCTCAATCACCTATTGCGTCGCGATGAACACAATCGCCAACGGCTGCAAATCGGCGATGCCACCGTGGTGTTCTGGGCGCTGGCCCGGGATTCCGAGAGTGCAGAGCAGGCTGAAGATCTTTTTGCCACGCTCGCCGACCCGCCGACCGATGCCCAGGAATCTGCCCGGGTGCGTTCAGTGTTGGAGGGTATCGCTCGGGGGCGGCCTCTCCACGAACTCCGCCCGGAACTCGACGAAGATACCCGCTTTTTTGTACTTGGCCTATCGCCCAACGCATCCCGGCTTTCGATCCGTTTCTGGCAGGCGGGCAGCCTGGAATTCTTCGCGCGACGGATGGCGGAACACTATATCGACCTTCTGCTGGAACCTGTGCCGTGGAGGACGCCCCCGGCCATCTGGCGGCTGCTGTACACCACCGCTGCGCAGGGTAAGGCAGAAAACATCCCACCATTGCTGGCGGGTGAAATGACTCGTGCCATTCTCACCGGCAGCCGCTATCCGCGCAGTCTGCTGGCGAACGTCATTATGCGTATGCGGGCCGATGGCGACATTTCCGGCCTACGGGTCGCACTTTGCAAATCCGTCCTCACGCGCGACAGGCGCATGGGGGTCAAGGGAATCGAAGAGGAGGTGCCTGTGAGTCTTGACAAGGAATCCATCGATCCCGGTTATCGACTGGGGCGTTTGTTTGCGGTACTGGAAAATGTCCAACGAGCGGCGCTGGGCCGGCAGATCAACGCCACCATCCGCGACCGCTATTACGGGGCCGCGTCCGCTACGCCTGCATCGGTATTTCCGGTGCTATTACGTAATACCCAGCATCACCTGAGCAGATTGCGCAAGGACAAACCGGGCCTGGCGCATACCCTGGAGCGTGAGATCGGCGAGATCGTGGACGGGCTGGAAAGTCATTTCCCACGCAATTTGAAAATGCTGGATCAAGGCCGGTTCGCGATCGGTTACTACCATCAATCGCAGTCCCGGTTCGCTCGCCATGTCGCTGAATCAGCCGGCGAGAATGCAGAAACACAAGAGGGAGCAGAAGTGTGAGCGCCATCACCCATCGTTACGAATTTGTCTATCTGTTCGATGTAACCAACGGTAATCCCAACGGCGACCCGGATGCCGGCAATCTGCCCCGTCTGGACCCGGAGACTAACCAGGGACTGGTCACCGATGTCTGCCTTAAGCGCAAGATCCGCAACTACGTCAGCCTGGAAAAGGAAGCCGAACCGGGTTACGCCATTTACATGCAGGAAAAAGCGGTCCTCAACAGTCAACACCACAAGGCCTACGAGGCGCTGTCGATAGAACCTGAAACCAAGAAATTGCCAAAAGACAAGGCCAAAGCCGACCAGCTGACCCGCTGGATGTGCACCAATTTCTTCGATGTCCGCGCCTTTGGCGCAGTGATGACCACCGAAGTCAATTGCGGGCAAGTGCGCGGCCCCATCCAGATGGCCTTCGCCGCCTCCATTGACCCGGTCGTCCCGCTCGAGGTATCGATCACACGCATGGCGGTGACCAATGAGCGGGATCTGGAGAAGGAACGTACCATGGGCCGCAAGCACATCATTCCCTATGGATTGTATCGTGCCCACGGGTTCATATCGGCCAAGCTGGCCGAGCGCACCGGTTTCTCGGATGGCGATCTTGATTTACTGTGGCGTTCGCTCAGCAACATGTTCGAGCACGATCACTCCGCCGCTCGCGGTGAAATGTCCGCCCGTAGGCTGATCGTGTTTCGTCATGATCACCCGATGGGCAATGCGCCAGCGCACACGCTGTTCGAGCGTGTCCACGTCCAGCGAACCGAGGGTGAGCAGGATACGCCTGCGCGCGGCTTTGCTGATTATCGGGTTACCATTAACCGGGAAGACCTGCCGACAGGCATTACCATCGAGGAACGGCTGTAGGCGGAGCCGCCAGGCCATGGATGATGACGAACTGATTCCCCTATCTGCTTTGCAGCACTATCTCTACTGCCCGCGCCAATGTGCATTGATCCATATCGAGCGCCTGTGGTCCGAAAACCGGTACACCGCCGAAGGTCGATTGATGCACGATCGCGCCGATGAACCGGGAACCGCGATGCGTCATGGTGTGCGGACCGCGACCGCCATGCCCGTCATCAACCGGTCGCTTGGTTTGACGGGCGTGACCGATGTGGTGGAGTTTCATGATGGTCCGGATGGCCTGCGTCCCTACCCCGTGGAATACAAACGCGGACGTCCCAAAAGACACCAGGCCGACGAAGTACAGCTGTGTGCCCAGGCGCTTTGCCTGGAGGACATGCTGGATACCAGGATTCCGGAGGGCGCACTCTTCTATGGCAAAACCCGCCGGCGCCGGGCGGTGGTCTTCGATGGAAATCTGCGTGCCTTGACCACAGAGACAGTTCAGAACGTTCGGCGCCTGATTGACGAAGGACAAACGCCAGCCGCCACGTACGATCCCAAGCGTTGTGACGCATGCTCGCTGCTCGAACTCTGCCAACCCCGCAGTCTGGGCAAGCGCCGAACCGTAAGCAAATGGCTAGAACGCCAACTCGCGGAATGAAACCGTGCGCCGGCAGTTGAACACCCTGTACGTTACCACCGAGGGTGCTTGGCTGCGCAAGGATGGTGCTAATGTCGTCATGGAGGTCGAATCCCAGGAGCGTGCGCGGCTGCCGGTACACATGCTCGAAAGCCTGGTGTGCTTCGGCCGTGTGCTGGTATCGCCGCCGCTGATGGGGTTCTGTGCTGAACGGGGTATCACCATCAGTTTTCTCAGCCCGAACGGGCGGTTTCTGGCACGGGTTGAGGGACCCGTATCCGGTAACGTATTACTCCGGCGGGAGCAGTATCGTCGTAGCGACGATGTCGACCGGTGCGCGTTGATCGTCAGAGGCGTGCTTGCCGGCAAAGTCCACAATCAACGGGCGGTCCTGAGTCGTGCGCTACGAGATTACGGTGGCAAGCTTGCTAATTCCGAGGCCGAATCGTTGAGTGCTGCGCAGCAGCGCTTGGGGCGTGTCGCACGAAATTTGTTGCATGAATGCCGCGTCGATAACCTGCGGGGCTTCGAAGGCGAGGCGGCACAAGCCTACTTCGGTGTTTTCAATACCCTGATACGGCGCGACTCTTCAACATTCCGGTTCACAACTCGCAACCGCCGACCACCGCGTGACGCGGTCAATGCCCTATTGTCGTTTCTTTACACTCTGTTGATCCATGATTGCCGCTCGGCGCTGGAAACGGTTGGCCTGGACCCCGCGGTTGGATTCCTGCATCGGGATCGTCCCGGGCGACCCAGCCTAGCACTGGATCTTGCGGAAGAATTCCGGCCGTTGCTCGGCGATCGGCTAGCGTTGTCATTGATCAACCGCCGTCAGGTAGGGGAACGAGACTTCACGTACATGGACAACGGTGCAGTGCTGTTGTCGGATTCATCCCGTAAAACGGTGCTGACCGCCTATCAGGAACGTAAGCGTGAAGAGGTCGTGCATGTTTTTCTTGAAGAAAAAGCCCCCATCGGGCTTTTGCCGGCGTTGCAGGCTCAGTTGATGGCACGGCATCTTCGGGGGGATCTCGACGGCTATCCACCTTTTCTCTGGAAGTAAGGAAAGTCCGACATGATGGTGCTGGTGAGCTACGATGTCAGCACGACCGATCCCGATGGGGCAGGCCGCCTGCGCCGCATTGCCAAGGCATGCCGGGATTATGGTCAACGGGTCCAGTATTCGGTATTCGAGATCGAGGTCGATGCCGCGCAGTGGACGGTTCTCAAGCAGCGCTTGTGTGAACTGATCGACCAGAATGTCGATAGTCTTCGTTTCTATTACCTGGGCCGTAACTGGCAACGCAAGATTGAACATGTCGGCGCCAAGCCTGCCTTGGATCTCAATGGTCCCTTGGTGTTCTGAATTTCCTGCGAACCTGAAGCTGAATCCCTATTGCAGGCAGGTTCGCGGTTCTTTAACAGTTTGACTTGAAAGCTAATTTGGTCCTATTGCGGGGGATAAGCGATTGTCTTGATAGTTTCAGTCAAGGTTCGCAGATTCTTACTGTTTTAGGTATTATTTTCAATGCATTACATGCACGCAGTCGCGCCCTACACGGGCGCGCGGATTGAAACATCTCGATGCCCTTCATTGACGGTAGTCGGGTCGCGCCCTACACGGGCGCGCGGATTGAAACACGCGATCTCGCGCATGGATCTCGACGTCGCGCCCTACACGGGCGCGCGGATTGAAACTTCTCCAGCTGCTCAACGACCGCGACCGCTCCAGGTCGCGCCCTACACGGGCGCGCGGATTGAAACTGTCTTGCGTCTAGTAGGTCATGTCATGCACCTAGTCGCGCCCTACACGGGCGCGCGGATTGAAACGTATCGCAGTCTGATCGCGGCGCTGGCCGACCGCGTCGCGCCCTACACGGGCGCGCGGATTGAAACCTGCCACGGTAGCTGCGCGTGTCCGGTCAGCCCGGTCGCGCCCTACACGGGCGCGCGGATTGAAACCACTCTCGGCTGAGCATGCTCGGCTACATCGTCAGGTCGCGCCCTACACGGGCGCGCGGATTGAAACCTGGATTGCACGTTGCCGGCCTCGCCGCCAGGGTCGCGCCCTACACGGGCGCGCGGATTGAAACCTACCCGTGCCGCGCGCCATGGTGCCTGGCACGGTCGCGCCCTACACGGGCGCGCGGATTGAAACTATCTCAGTGCTTGCCAGACTTTTGCACAGGGCCTAATGTCGCGCCCTACACGGGCGCGCGGATTGAAACGATGTAATAAGCGCTTGAATCGTCCACGGCAATCCACGGTCGCGCCCTACACGGGCGCGCGGATTGAAACCATCGTCGGAAATGTCCGCAAATCGGCGCGAATGACTCGTCGCGCCCTACACGGGCGCGCGGATTGAAACGACGCATCAGCCTGAATAGATGCGATATCAATTGGTCGCGCCCTACACGGGCGCGCGGATTGAAACGGCAACATGGCGCCTGTCCGAGTGCCGTCCACGAAGTCGCGCCCTACACGGGCGCGCGGATTGAAACCGCCGCGCCGTGGCCCACGGCATGTATAAGCGCATGTCGCGCCCTACACGGGCGCGCGGATTGAAACTCTGCGACAGCGCGCCGCCGACAAGGATCGCGCCCATGGTCGCGCCCTACACGGGCGCGCGGATTGAAACGGGCGCACCGTCGAAACGTACGCCGCTATGGTCATGTCGCGCCCTACACGGGCGCGCGGATTGAAACTCCATACGGCGCGTCAGCGTCCACGCCAACCGAGGGTCGCGCCCTACACGGGCGCGCGGATTGAAACTGACCATCCCTCTTTGAGCGCTTTCGCAGCGTCGCGCCCTACACGGGCGCGCGGATTGAAACCATTTTAGGTCGTGGAGCACTGCAATGAAATTCGTCGCGCCCTACACGGGCGCGCGGATTGAAACGACTGCACCACGCCGACGTCCTCGCCCACTTGCGTCGCGCCCTACACGGGCGCGCGGATTGAAACTGTTGAGAGTCGTGACACAGCTTGACCGAGTGTTGTCGCGCCCTACACGGGCGCGCGGATTGAAACCACAACGCGGTGCTCGGAAAGCCCTACACCTACAGTCGCGCCCTACACGGGCGCGCGGATTGAAACCGATGCGGCCACACAGGCTGCGGAAAAATCGGAGGTCGCGCCCTACACGGGCGCGCGGATTGAAACAGCGGCCTCGGCATCGACCAGCAGACCAGTGCCCCGTCGCGCCCTACACGGGCGCGCGGATTGAAACTTTCACAGGGTAGGTGCGACTGTCGGGCTTGAGAAAGTCGCGCCCTACACGGGCGCGCGGATTGAAACCCATCGATCTTTAATGTTTTTGTCAGGTACCTTGGTTGCATTTCTCGTATTGCTAAAATCAAACGCCGGGGTGGCGGCTTTCATCGGCGGTCGGTGGTCAAGCTGGGCCTCTGTCTGGGACATATTTTCGAGGAAGTGGAAGTCAACCTGGCGGACCGCACCGGCTCTATCTATCCTTTTGCTCATCGGCCGCAACTTAGTGCGCGGTAAATTGGTGATCGAGCCCCGCCACCATGTTCACCGTGAGGCCCAGTGTCCCAGGGGGAAAGCAATGCGT
>CAVQMB010000019.1:0-69726 GCA_963713445.1 uncultured Gammaproteobacteria bacterium
CATCACAACTATTGTTATTACGTACTTGATGATCCTGAGATCCCGGACGCCGACTATGATCGGCTGTTGCGCGAACTGCAGCAACTGGAACAACAATATCCCGAGCTGATCACGCCCGATTCGCCGACCCAGCGGGTCGTGCGGCACCCGCCAGCGGTTTTACCGAAGTCGAACACCGGGTGCCGATGCTGTCGCTGGAAAATGCCTTTAGCGACGAAGAGGTCGTCGCTTTCGACCGACGCCTGCGGGAGCGGCTCGAAATCGAGACGGTGGGCTATGTTGCTGAACCCAAACTGGATGGATTGGCGGTAAGCCTGCGTTATGAGGACGGGCGTCTGGTGCGCGGTTCAACCCGGGGTGATGGTACCCGCGGCGAGGATGTGACCCACAATATCCGCACCATCGACGCGGTCCCGCTGCGGTTGCGCGGCCAGAACTGGCCCGCTGTGCTGGAGGTGCGCGGCGAGGTGTTCATGCCCAAGGCCGGATTTGAGGCCTTCAATCGGCAGGCTGTGGCACACGGCGAGCGGACTTTCGCCAACCCGCGCAACGCTGCGGCTGGCAGCCTGCGCCAGCTGGATCCGAAAGTGACGGCCAAGCGCCCGTTGGATATTTTCTGCTATGCCCTCGGCGAGGTCGATGGCGGTGAGACGCCCGAATGCCAGAGCGCGCTGTTGGGCTGGTTACGAGATCTGGGCTGCGCACCAGCCCGGAATGGCGCCGTGTCGAGGCTGTGACCGGTTGTCTGCAGTACTACCGGAATCTGCAGTGGCGGCGCGACGACCTGGATTATGAGATCGATGGTGTAGTCTACAAAGTCGATCATTTCGGGCAGAGACGGACACTGGGCACCGTTGCCCGGGCGCCGCGCTGGGCCATAGCCCACAAGTTTCCGGCGCGCGAGGCAGTTACCAGGGTGCTCGCGATCGAGGTCCAGGTCGGGCGTACCGGTGCCCTGACGCCGGTGGCGCGGCTGGCACCGGTTACCGTGGGGGGGGTGACGGTAACGGACGCGACGCTGCACAACCTGGACGAGATCCGACGCAAGGATGTGCGGGTTGGCGACACGGTGACTGTGCGCCGGGCCGGTGACGTCATACCGGAAGTGGTCCGGGTGGTGACTGAGCAGCGCCCGGCCGACGCCGCCGAATTTGACATGCCGGAAGCCTGTCCCGTGTGTGGCTCGACGGTCGAACGGGTCGCTGGCGAAGCCGTGCACCGCTGTGTCGGGGGCTTATTCTGTCCGGCCCAGCGGCGTAGTCACTGGGGCGTTTTGCCAGCCGCCGGGCCATGGATATCAACGGTCTGGGTGACAAGCTTATTGAGCAACTGGTCGATCGCGAACGGGTGAGCAGCCCGGCCGATCTGTACCAGCTGGAGGCCGCGACGCTCGCGGGACTGGACCGCATGGCCGCGAAGTCGGCGGCCAATCTGATCGCGGCCCTGGAGCGCAGCAAGGCAACCACAGTCGCCCGATTTCTCTACGCCCTGGGCATTCGTGAAGTCGGCGAAGCCACCGCGCAGGCGCTGGCAACTCATTTCGGCACGCTGGAGGCGCTGCAGGCAGCGGATGAACAGGCGCTCCAGGAAGTGCCGGACGTGGGCCCGGTGGTGGCGGCCCATGTCCATGCCTTTTTTCGGGAGAAGCACAATCACGACGTTATCAACCGGCTGTTGCAGGCCGGCATCCACTGGCCGGAGGTGGCCCCCCGCCGCGAAGCGGCACCACTGAGTGGGCGCAGTTTCGTGTTGACCGGGACACTGGAGGGGTTCTCCCGGAACAAGGCCAAAGCACGTCTGGAAGCGCTGGGTGCCAAGGTGACGGGTAGTGTTTCCGGGAAGACGGATTATGTGGTTGCCGGGGCCGATCCGGGCAGTAAATTGGTTAAAGCCCGCGAACTTGACGTACCCATCATCGATGACCACGCTGAAGGCATTGCTGCGTGGCGAATCCCTACCGCCAGGAGATTAAGCATGAGTCATTATCGCATCGCCGTGATCCCCGGCGACGGCATCGGCAATGAGGTCGTGCCCGAGGGCATCCGCGTGCTGGAGGCGGTCGGGCGCGCTTCGCGATCAGCTTCGAGTGGGACGAGCTTCCCTGGAGCTGCGAGTACTACGCGCAACACGGGCGCATGATGCCGGAGGACGGACTGGAGCGGATCCGCGGGCACGACGCCATCTTTCTGGGCGCGGTCGGCTACCCGGGTGCCGGACCACGTCTCGCTGTGGGGCCTGCTGATCCCGATCCGGCGCGAGTTCCAGCAGTACGTGAACCTGCGCCCGGTGCGGCTGCTGCCGGCGTGCGGTCGCCGCTGGCGGGACGCGGGCTCGGCGACATCGACTTCTGGTCGTGCGCGAGAACAACGAGGGCGAGTACTCGGAGATCGGCGGCCGGCTCTACCCCGGCACCGAGGACGAGATGGCCGTGCAGGAGAATGTCTTCACCCGCCGCGGCGTCGACCGCATTCTGCGCTACGCCTTCGAGCTGGCGAGAAGCGCCCGCAAGCGGCACCTGACCTCGGCGACCAAGTCCAACGGCATCATCCACACCATGCCGTTCTGGGACGAGCGCTTCGCGGCCATGGCCGACGACTATCCCGAGGTGCGTACCGACCAGTACCACATCGACATCCTGACCGCCCATTTCGTGCTGCACCCCGACTGGTTCGACGTGGTGGTGGGCTCGCAACCTGTTCGGCGACATCCTGTCCGACCTGGGGCCGGCGGCGACCGGCACCATCGGCATCGCGCCGTCGGCCAACATCAATCCGGAGCGCGAGTTTCCCTCGATGTTCGAGCCGGTGCACGGCTCGGCGCCGGACATCGCCGGCCAGGGCATCGCCAATCCGATCGGCCAGATCTGGTCGGGCGCCATGATGCTGGAGCATCTCGGCCATGCGAGGCCGCGGCGGCGATCGTGGAGGCGATCGAGACGGTGCTGGCCGAGGGGCCGCGGACCCCCGACATGGGCGGCAAGGCGACGACTGGGAACTTGGCCGGGCCATCGCTGAGGTATTGTGACCATGCGGGCGGTGTTGCTTAGTGCCGGTGATGATCCGGCGGCATGGCAGGATGCGTTCGCCCGGGCCATGCCGGAGCTCGAGCTGGCGATTGGCGCGGATGCACCCGATCCCGAGACGGTCACTGCTGCGCTGGTCTGGAAGCCGTCACCCGGCGCGCTGGCACGGTTTCCGAATCTGCGGGTGATCCAAGGGCTCGGCCATGGTGTGGACTATCTGTTCGACGATCCGGAGCTACCGCGGCAGGTACCCATCGTAAGATTGGTCGATCCGGAGCTGGTCCGGCAGATGAGCGAATACGTTTGCGCCGCCGCGTTATGGTGGCATCGCTGTTTCGACGTTTACCGTACCCGGCAGCGCGCCGCTCGCTGGGAACAGCTGCAGCCGCGGCAGACCAGCGAGCGCCACGTCGGGGTGCTGGGCCTGGGCGCTATCGGCGCCGACTGTGCCCTGCGCCTGGCCGGACTCGGTTTCACCGTGCATGGCTGGAGCCGGCAACCCAAGCAACTCGATGGCATTGTCTGCCATCATGGTTCTGGCGGGTCGACGCATGCCTTGCCGCCAGTCATATTCTGGTTTGCCTGTTGCCGCTTACACCGGAGACCAGTGGCATCATCAATGCGGCGACGCTGGCAAAACTGCCGCACGGAGGCTATTTCATTAACGTCGCCCGCGGCGGCCATGTGGTGGAGCCCGATTTGCTGGCGGCACTGGACAGCGGGCAGCTGTCCGGGGCTATGCTGGATGTCTGTGCCGAGGAACCGGCACCGTCTACTATCCCTTCTGGACTCACCCGAAGGTTCGGCTGACGCCCCACGTCGCCGGACTCACTATGCCCGAGACCGCGGCACCGCTGATTGCGGACAACCTGCGCCGGCTTGGCTGCGGTCAGCCACTGCGAAACCGGGTCGATCTAGTGCGGCGTTACTGAATATAAGCGGCGCCATATCAGTCTTGTCGTGACTGCAGTCAGCGCAGCCAGTCTCGTGCGTTCTGGAACAGCCGCAGCCACGATGCGTCCTCGCCCCAGCCGTCCGGGTGCCAGGACCATTGCGCGGTGCGGAATACCCGCTCCGGGTGTGGCATCAGGATAGTGACCCGACCATCGTCATTGGTGAAGCCGGTGAGGCCAAGGGGCGAGCCGTTGGGATTGTCGGGATAGTTTTCGCTGGGCCGGCCGTGGTGGTCGACGAAGCGCAACGTAGCCAGCCGTTCGGCCACCGCCCGGTCAGCGCCAGTCGACGTCGTGAACTCCGCGCGGCCTTCGCCATGGGCGATGGCGACCGGCATACGCGATCCCGCCATACCCTGAAAAAACAGCGAGGGCGAATCCAGCACCTCGACCATGCTGAAGCGGGCTTCGAACTGTTCGGAACGGTTGCGCACGAAGCGTGGCCAGTGCGAGGCGCCGGGGACCAGATCGCGCAGCGTTGCCAGCATCTGGCAACCGTTGCAGACGCCCAGCGCGAAGCGGTCGGCGCGTCCCAGAAACTCGGCGAACTGAGCGCGCATGGCGGCGTGGTAGAGGATTGATTTGGCCCAGCCCTGGCCGGCACCCAGCACGTCGCCGTAGGAGAAACCGCCGCAGCCCGCCAGACCATGAAAATCGGACAGGCGGTGGCGACCGGCGAAAAGGTCGCTCATGTGGACGTCGACGGCGTCGAAACCGGCGCGGTCGAAGGCGGCCGCCATCTCGATCTGCCCGTTCACGCCTTGTTCGCGCAGCACAGCGACCCGGGGGCGGCTGCCGCGGGCTATGAACGGGGCGGCGACGTCGTCCGTCGGATCGAAACTCAGCGCCGCGTGCAGCCCGGGATCGGTGCTGTCCAGAAGGGTGTCGAAGGCTTCGCGGGCGCATTCGGGGTCATCGCGCAGGGCCTGCATGCGGTAGCTGGTTTCCTCCCAGACGCGATGCAGCGCCAGCCGTGATTCATCCAGCACGACAGTGTCACGCCGAGCGGATGACCAGTCGATCACCGGGCACTACCGGACCGAGCACGTGGCTGCAGCCGGCCAGACCGGCCCAGCGAGCCGGTTCATCACGGCCGCGCGGTCGGCGGCCCGGATCTGCAGCACGGCGCCAGGTTCTTCGGCGAACAGGGCCGCCAGAGGGTGATTGGCTGGCGAATGTCAGCCGGACCGTCAAAGCCGCAGTGGCCGGCAAAAGCCATCTCGCACAGCGTCGCCAGCAGACCGCCGTCGGAACGGTCATGATAGGCCAGCAAAAGACCGGAGCGGTTGAGCGACTGCACCGACTCAAACAAAGCGTTCAGGTCGGCCGGGTCGTCCAGATCGGCGGGGTTGTCGCCCAGCTGGCCGTAGACCTGGGCCAGGCAGGAGCCGCCCAGCCGGTTTTTGCCGCGTCCCAGGTCGATCAGCAGTAACTCGCTATCACCCTGATCGGTACGCAACTGCGGCGTCAGGGTGCGGCGGATGTCCTCGACGGGCGCGAACGCCGAGACGATGAGCGACAGCGGCGACGGACACTGGTCTTCGCCGGCAGTGGTGTGCCAGACCGTCTTCATCGACAGCGAATCCTTGCCGACAGGAATGGTGATGCCCAGCGCCGGGCACAGCTCCATGCGCCACTGCGCGCACGGTATCGAACAGCGCCGCATCCTCGCCGGGGTGTCCGGCCGCCGCCATCCAGTTGGCCGACAGTTTGACGTCACCGAGGTGGTCGATCGCCGCGGCTGCGATATTGGTGATGGCCTCAGCCGACCGCCAGCCGGCCCGATGCCGCAGGGTTCAAGCAAGGCGACCGGGCGCGCTCGCCCATCGCCATGGCTTCGCCGGTCTGATTCCGGAAACCGCTGGCGGTAACGGCAACGTCGGCGACCGGAACCTGCCACGGGCCGACCAATTGATCGCGGCTTACCAGGCCACCGACGGTGCGGTCGCCGATCGTGATCAGAAAGGTCTTGGCCGCCACGGTGGGAAACCGCAGCACCCGGCGGAGTGCCACATGCAGCGCGATACCGCTGCATGCCAGCGGTTGCGCGGACGGCGGGTCGTGGCGTGCATCGCGGGTCATCCGCGGCGGTTTGCCGAGCAGCAGCGAGAGCGGCATATCGACCGGCGCCCGGCCCAGCAGGCGGTCATCCACGAGCAACTGCTCCTGCCCGGTGGCGGCGCCCAGCACCGCATACGGGCAGCGCTCCCGCTCGCAGAGCTCGCCGAACCTCGCCAGGGCATCACCGGCAATGGCCAGTACATAGCGTTCCTGGGCTTCATTGCACCATAGTTCGCGCGGACTCATGCCGGAATCGGCGCTGGGGATCTCACGCAGCTCGACGCGGGCACCGCGACCGGCGTCATGGACCAGTTCGGGCAGGGCATTGGACAGACCGCCGGCGCCGACATCGTGGATGGACAAGATCGGGTTGTGCTCGCCCAGCGCCCAGCAGCGGTCAATCACTTCCTGGCAGCGGCGCTGGATTTCGGCGTTGTCGCGCTGTACTGACGCGAAGTCCAGAGCCTCGGCACCGCGACCGCTGGCCCGGCTGGAGGCGGCGCCACCACCGAGGCCGATCAGCATGGCTGGGCCGCCCAGCACCACGATCGGAGTGCCGGCGGGTAGCGCTGCCTTGGCAACGTGATCGGCCCGGATGTTGCCCAGTCCACCGGCGATCATGACCGGTTTGTGGTAGCCGTACCAGTGTTCTTGATGACGCAGCTCGAAGCTGCGGAAATAACCGCACAAGGCCGGGCGGCCAAACTCATTATTATAGGATGCGGCGCCGATCGGGCCGTCCAGCATGATGTCCAGCGCCGAGGCGATCCGGCCGGGCCGGCCGTGGGTCGGCCGATTCCCACGGTTGCGGGAAATCCTCGATACGCAGATGGGATACCGAAAAGCCCACCAGTCCGGCCTTGGGTCGCGCACCGCGGCCGGTCGCACCTTCGTCCCGGATCTCGCCGCCGGCGCCGGTGGCCGCGCCGGGGTAGGGCGACACCGCGGTCGGGTGATTGTGAGTTTCGACCTTCATCAGGATGTGGACGGGCTCGTCGTGGTAGCGATAGCCGCCATTCCCTCCAGCGGGGAAAAACCTGAGTGCGCGCTGCCCGGCGATGACTGACGCGTTGTCATGGTAAGCCGACAGCACGCCCGCGGGCGCCCGCTCATGAGTGCAGCGGATCATCTCGAACAGGGAATGCGCCTGGGGTTTCCCGTCGACGATCCAGCGGGCATTGAAAATCTTGTGCCGGCAGTGTTCGGAATTGGCCTGGGCGAACATCATCAGTTCGGCGTCGGTGGGATCGCGCCCCAGTTTGCGGAACGCCGCCACCAGATAATCGATCTCGTCGGCCGCCAGGGCCAGACCCAGCGCCTCGTTGGCCTCGGCCAGGGCTTTTGACCCAGCGGCCAGCACCGCGATGGTCTGCAGCGGCCGTGGGGCGGCGTGTTCAAACAACAGCGCAGGGTCGGCGTCGCCTGCAAGCACCACCTGGGTCATGCGGTCGTGCAGCAGTGGCCCGGCGGCGGCAAGCCGCTGCCGCGACAGCGGTTCAGTGGTCGTAAGCCTCCAGGCAATGCCGCGCTCGATGCGGTGTACCTTGCCCAGCCCGCATTGGCGGGCGATATCGGTGGCTTTGGACGACCACGGTGACAGTGTACCCGGGCGCGGGGTGACCAGCAGATCGGCCGGACGGGGTGCCTGAGGGTGAGTGGCATCCGGGCCGTAGCGCAGCAGTTGCTCCAGTACCTGGCGTTCTCCGGCGGTCAGCGGCGCATCGAGCTCGACAAAATGCTGGTAACGCGCCGCGATCTCGACCAGGTCGGGTAGCGGGTCAAGCAACCGGATGGAAAGGCGGGCGAGCCGGAAGGGGGACAGTGCCGGACTACCGGGGAGAACAAGCATGCTGTTGGATCATCGGGTAGATTGAATTCTGCGCGCATGATACTGGAAAAGCGCGGTGGCCGGTTAGCGGGGCCGGCGTGGTTAGTGCAGGATCAATTCAACAGTATGTCTGACAAAGGCATGGACTCGCCGATCAGGTGGCCCTGAGCGCAGTCAATTTCGAGCTCCTTCAGCAGCGCCAGTGTGCATTCGGTCTCGACGTATTCCGCGACCGTCTTGACGCCTAGCATATGGGCAATGTGGATTATGGTTTGCACCAGTTCCCGATCGATCGGATCGTCCGTCATGCGACGTATCAATGTGCCGTCCAGTTTGATGTAGTCGACCGGCAGATCCCGCAGGTACCCCACAGTCGTCATGCCACTACCAAAATCATCGATCGCAAACCGGCAGCCGTGTTGCTTGAGCCGGCGGATGAACCCGGACGACCTGCCCCGATCGGCAATTGCCGCCGTCTCGGTGATCTCGATGCAAAGCGTCGACCCCGGCACCTGAGTGCGTTGCAGCTCGCCGACGATGTAGTCGTAGAGCTCGGGGTGGTCGAGCGAATAAGCTGAGATATTGATGCTGACCAGCATTGGTTGTGGCAACCGGGCCTTATGGGCGGCCAGCCATTCCAGAACCCCGCTGATGACGTGACGGTCGAGTCGAGTCGAAAGGCCGAAGCGTTCGGCGGCATGCAGGAAATCGTTCGGCATCACCAGCGTTCCGTCGGGCTCGACCAGTCGTAGCAGAATTTCGTAGCTGGGCACATCACAGCTACCCGCGTTGACCGGAGCAATCGGTTGACAGAAGAATTGCAGGCGCTTGTCGTCGAGCGCCTGGTTGAGGCGGTATACCCAGTGGATTTCCCGATAACGCTGGTGCAGATCAGCGTCGCCGTCGTGGTAGACGTGCACGCGGTTGCGGCCTCCCTCTTTGGCCATCATGCAGGCCGTGTCCGCCATCCTCAGCGCAACATCATCACTAGGGCAATTGGCGTCGATCGACGACAGGCCAATACTGACACCTACCGATAACATTTGTCCGTGCCAGGCAAAGCGGAACTCTTCAACCTGGCGTCGCAGCTGCTCAATGCGTGTCCGCGCCTTCGCCAGATCGCAATCCAGCATCAACAGGGCAAATTCGTCGCCGCCCAGGCGAGCTACGACATCGTCATCGCGGACGCTGTGCTGAAACAAACCCGCTAGCTGGCGCAGCAGATTGTCGCCGGCCACATGACCGGATGTGTCGTTGATAATCTTGAACAGATCAATGTCCAGATACCCGAGCACGTGCCGGGTATCGTGATCCCGGGCGGAGGCGAGCGCCCGGTCAAGACAGACCTCGAACTGGCGCCGGTTGTAGAGTCCGGTTAGCGGGTCATGAGTGGCCTGATAGTGCAATTCGCGCTGTGCGGCATGCAGCTTGTCGACAGTTTCCCGAAGGCGCTCGATGGCCAGGGCTGAGGCAATCTTGGTGGCCGCCATCGAGGCGATGGTGGTCATGATTTCCAGATGTTCCGGGGTATAGAAGTTCGCTTGCGGGTGCTCGGAATCGATGACCCCGATGACCTTGCCTTCAAAGAAGATCGGCACGGCCAGTTCCGACTGGCGGGCCTCGTCATCCAGGATGTATCGATCATCGGTTTGGGTGTCCCGCACCAGCTCCGGCTCGCCGGTCACCGCGACTGCACCAACGATGCCCTTGCCAAGCGGAACAACGATGGGATCGAGAATTTCCTTGGCAACCGGATTCTTGGGTCCGTGGGCCGCCCGCTGGATGAGCGTCTGACCGCTTTCATCAAGCAGATAGATTACGCAGTCCAGAAAGCCGAGCTGTGCGATGGCACTCTTGGCGACCAACCACAATATGTCATCCATCGACGACTGTTGCAGCAGACCAAGAGCCAGCTCGTTGATGATCTGCAGATAGTGGGCCCGGCGTTTGAGGTCTTGATAAAATCCGTTGATGCCTTGATCGACCAAGTAACAATCCTCGAACGTTATCCGTGGGCTAAACGACGCTTCCTCGCTGCCTGTTTCGGCCTTTAGTATCGGTCTTCCCACGCCGGTCTGTCCAGGACATGCCGGGTGTTGCCGGCTTCGCTATAGATCCTCGGTGTAAATTACGTAGAGTGGTTCGATCGAAGTCTCGTAGCGTATCGACAGACAGTGGCTGAAAGGCGGGATGGTGGTTTGTACAGGGCCGTGCTGGCAGTCATAGCCGAGCCTGCCGAGACGATTGCACAACAAGTCGTTGAGATCGGTCAGTTTCCGGGCAACGGCCTGTTCGCCAGATGGATCATCCAGACTGTTATTGGCTGAGGCGTTGCCGCCGATCAGATGATTCCACGAGCTGAGCAGAAGCACGCTGATCGAGTAATAGGATTTCTTCTGGAAGAATCCTTTCTTCTTGATGACATAGCGCGTAGCGTACACATTGTACTGATTGGGTGGTGGCAGTTCTTTGTCGGCAGCGACGGCTTTCGCCACCGATCCCTCGCTGTAGAAAAACTCATGAATTAATTTGACGGATTGCTCGATTACCGCGTGATCGAAGGTGTCCTCAAGCACATCCGCCAGTTCCAGATGGTCGACATTGGTGGCTTGCTTGAAATCAGCGAGGTGTCGGTACATGTCGTTCTGGCTGAGATAGCCCAGAGCGATCAGGGCCTCACCGAGATAAAAGTGATTATTGCTTTGCGCTTCAAGGAGATCATGGAGTTGCGCCTCCTTGATGAAGCCCATCGCTATGGCCACTTCGCCGAACTTACGTTTGTTGCCCTGTTGCGCTGCCAGAATCTGATCAACGTCCTTCTGGGTGAAATAGCCGTGTTTGATGCCCAGTTCCCCCAGCAGTGCCCGGTGCTGTTTCTGGAGCCGAACCGCTGCGGCAATTTGCGCCTGACTAACCACCCCGTTTTGGACCAGATAATCGTTGAAAAACTGTTCTCTGCCTGGGGTTTTGTCGAGCTTGAGATCGCGAGTCGATTCCACGAGTTTCTCGTTGGCTACAGGTAAGGGCATTGGGCCGTCAGGAGAATATAGAGTGAGTGTAGTGGATGTCGTCGCCGATGCCACATCCCCGCTGGTCTGGTGGCCTGCCGGTGCGGCCTGTGACGGTCTGCCCGGTATCGCGCGCGGTTGCCGGCACACATGACCTCGTACACAGTCTTTGACGTTTCGCCGCGCTGTCCATGGCGGGCCTTTAAATTAAACGCTTTGTTTCCTGAATTATGCATGGCGTGTGCCAGATGCTGCGGCGCAGCCTGACAGCGTCAAAAACGCATGGTTTGCCAGGAATCTGCAGCAATTCACAGCGTGGCCTGGCGGCGAGCACGGTGTTTGACTGCGTTTTCGATACGGCATGTGACCAATCGCGTCAGTCATTTACCCAAGGATGTTACACCAGTGCTAAAAATTCGGACTTGACAGAAAGGAATGGTAACATTCCAGTAGCAGAATAGTGGGTTGAGTTCAATCGGATTGTGTTCTCTGCCTCGTTCACGAAAGGTTCCATTTGAATGTTACTAATTGCAAAAAAATAGGAGGCCTGATATGACCGCGCTACCGATTTCCAAGCAGCCTCGCGACAGCGTCAACAGCGCACGGCACATGGTCATACTGGCGGCCAGGGTGTCCTGGGCGCCAAGCAGTATGCCGTTGAAACACTGCCCGTTATTGATGTCGCACCGCTCTTTCGCAGCAATCTGGCTGACAAACGGAAGGTTGCCGACGCGCTGGCTGAGGCGGCGCATGACATTGGCTTTTTTTACATTTCCAATCATCCCATTCCGCAGTCCACAATCGATAATGTTTATGCCAAGGCGGAGCGGTTTTTCAATTTGCCGGACTATCGAAAGTTCGAGTGTTACATTGGCAATTCCCGTAACCACAGGGGCTATGTACCCCATCAGTGCTTGATGATGATCTTCAATTCAGCGGCTTGGCGTTCAACCGCCGGGAATCTGGATTGTCGCTCCCGCCGGAATATAATGCGCGTCGTTTAGACCGTTAACCGCGATTAAATTGTCCAGGCTGACATCGTAACGGTGGGCAATGGTGCTCAGGGTATCGCCTTTGCGAACGGTGTAGGGGCGGGTATCGGGTGCTTTCTTATCCGCAATGCGCAGGCCCAGTCCCGGCCGGTGATCCACATAAGCTTCAATGCCCTGCAGGATGGCTCCGGCCAAGTGCTGCTGGTAGCGGTTGTTGGCCAGCTGGTGCTCTTCAGTGGGGTTAGAGATGAAGGCCGTCTCGATCAGGATGGACGGAATCTCCGGCGCTTTGAGAACGGCGAAATTGGCTCGTTCGACCCGGTCGCTGTGCAGGTCGCCGATATCCCCCAGTTGCTGCAGTACGTCTTTGGCGAGGTCGTCACTGTCGGCCAGGATGGCATCGTGGACCATGTCAAACACCACTTTCCGCAGCTTCTGGTCGCCTATATCGAGCGCCCCCTCCGCTTCGTCGGAATCGTTTTCAGACTTTGCCAGCCAGCGCGCCAACGTGCTCGAAGCTCCTTTGGTCGAAAGCATGAAAACCATCGAACCGGTGGCGTTGGCCGCGAGTCCCGGCGTCGAGTTGGCATGAATCGAGATGAACAGGTCAGCCTTATGGCGCTGGGCGATGGTAATGCGCTCATGAAGCGGGATGAAGATGTCCCGGTTCCGTGTCATAAATGCATGCATGTGCGGCTGGGCGTCGATGAGCCGCTTCAGTTTCTTGCCTATCGCCAGCACGACGTTCTTCTCCTCGATGCCATCGGGTCCGACTGCACCGGTGTCCTTGCCGCCGTGCCCCGGGTCGATGGCTACCAGAATATCGCGCCGGTGGAGCTTGAGGTCAGATGGCGCAATAAGCGCTCTTGGGGTGGTCTGCGGCGCACTGCTCGTATGCGGGCTGCGCTGCGCTGCGGCCGGCCGCTCGATACTGGCCGTCCGGCTGTTACGGGGCGCTTCGGCATGCCGCTGGTGGTGGTCGGCCGTTGACGTTTTCTCTTGTGTGGGTTTGGCAATAACGTGCTGAGCATCGGTGGGCGTTGGTTTCATGCTCAGCAGTTTCAGCCTTGGCAGATGCTTCCTGGTCATTGCGACCTTGATGATCCTGGCGTCGGCGGGAATCGCCTGCGGTTGGTTGAACGCGACATTGGCCGGATCCCGGTAAATGGGGCGGTGATTGCGAAACAGGTCCAGTACCAGATGATCACCGTTGTGGCGTACCACGGTCGCCCGGGCCAGCATCGGCCGCCTGAGGTCAAGTACGATTCGCAATGTGCCGCGGCGGCTACCGCTGCGCAGGTCCTTGACATCGTTCGAGCGCAGCCCGGCACGCAAATCGGTCGCGCGGGTGTCCTTGAGGTCGACTACCAGGCGCGGCGGGTTCGGCAGCAGAAAGCTGCGATACGCGGGCGCGCCGCTGAGACTGAACACTACCTGAGATCCGTCAGGCAACACATTGATTCGTCCGCCGCTGACCTCTAGCTGGCCAGCGACACCTAGCGCACTGAATGAACACAAAAGCAGTGCCGCGATTAGCTTCATCAGCGGATTCGTCGTCACGGCTGCAATCTCACGGTTGAATATTTGTATTAACGTGGAAATTACAACAATCTCCCTTAAGTGTTGGTATTTTGCGACAAGCTGGTAATGACATGCAATCCCCCGTTGCCGCCTGCAAGCTGGCAATGACGGCCTCCATTGCTGGAACTGAGGGTTATCTCAAGCGTGGCGGATGGCAGCCAGCCCAGACCGCGTTCCGGCCACTCGATCAGGATCAGCGCGTCGTCGCTGGCGTCGCGCAGCCCGAGATAGTCCAGCTCTTCCGGATCAGCCAGTCGGTAGAGGTCGCAGTGAAGCACGTGACGACCACCGGCAGTGTAGGGTTCCACCATGGTGTAGGTGGGACTCTTCACTGGCCCCGGGTGGCCCAGTGCGTGCAGCAGGCCGCGCACCAGCGTAGTCTTGCCGGCGCCCAGGTCTCCATGGAGATAAACCACACCGTGGTCCGGTAACAGCCTGGCGAGTCGGGCCCCCAGGGTTTCGGTAGCCGCGCTGTCGGGTAGATCCAGGTCGAGGGTAATGGTCACGGATTGATCAGGGCGCACAGCGGACCGAACAGATCTGTGGCCAGCAGACCGCGTTCACCGGTTGCCAGCGCCGCATGGTCGGCCGCGGTCGCATGCAGCCAGACGCCCAGGCAGGCGGCTTCGAACACCGGTGCGCCCTGAGCTCGCAGGCTGGTGATGACCCCGGTCAGTACGTCCCCCATGCCGCCGGTCGCCATGCCTGGATTGCCGGCGTGAATCAAGGCCGGACTGCGACCGGCAGTGCTGACCAGGCTGCCTGCGCCTTTGAGGACAACGGTGCCGCCGTAGCGTTGGGTAAGCTGGGTGCTTGCCGCGAACCGGTCGGCTTGGACACTGGCGGTGCTGCCGCCGAGTAGGCGGCCGGCTTCACCCGGATGCGGCGTCAGGATCCAGTCGTCACGCCGTTGTGGTGAGCGCGCCAGCAGATTGAGGGCGTCAGCGTCCAGCACCAATGGCAGACCGCTGGCAAGTGCAGCGGACCACAGGGTAACGCTCCAGTCCCCGCACCCCAGCCCGGGACCCAACGCAACCACGGTGGCCCGTTCCAGTAGCGGTGCGAGGTCGGTCGCGGTGGCCACCCCGCGGAACATGATTTCGGGTCGTGCTGCGGCATGGGCAACGGCATGCTCGGAGCGGGTGGCGACGCTGACCAGGCCAGCGCCGCCACGGGCCGCGGCTTCAGCAGCCATGCGGGCAGCGCCGCCAAAACCGTGATCGCCACCAATGACCAGTACGTGGCCGAACAATCCCTTGTGGGCTGTGCGTGGTCGCCGGGCCAGGATGTCGGCGCGGTCAGCGGCGGCATAGCGCCAGCTGGCGGGTGCCAGTTCGGCGTAAATGTTGGCCGGGACCGCCAGATCGTCGAACCGGATCTCGCCGCAGTAGTCGGGCGCCTCACCAGTGAACAGCCCCTGTTTGAGGCCGATGAAGGTCACCGTCAGGGTCGCCTGAACGGCACAGCCCAGCACCGCGCCGGTATCGGCCTGCAGGCCGGATGGAATATCGATGGCCAGAACCGGTATGGGTCGTTCGTTGATGGCATCGACCGCGGTCCGCCATACCCCGCTGACAGGCCGCGCCAGCCCGGTGCCGAACATGGCATCGACAATGACGTCCACCGCATCCAGTCCGGTCGGTTCGAACGGCAGTACCTGGACGCCGGCGTCCACCGTATCCTGCCAGGCCTGACGGGCGTCGCCGCGCAGGCTGGCCGGATCGGCAAGCGCCAGCACATGGGCCTGGATGCCATGCTCATGTGCCAGCCGCGCCAGCACATAGCCATCCCCGCCGTTGTTGCCGGCACCACAGACTACCGCGATCGAGCCGGCCGTCGGCCAGCGCTAGCGCAATGCCGTCAATGCCACCGCACCGGCCCGGTTCATCAGGACATAACCCGGAATGCCGCGTTCCTGGATGGCAAGCCGATCCAGTTCGCGGACCTGTTCACTCCGGTACAATGCGACCGGAAGTCCGTCGTTTAGCGTCATCGCTTTGCCGTTCCCCAATCCTTATGCGCCACGATAACCCGTCAACAGCCGCAAAATCCAGCCGCAACGGCCATGACTGGCCGGCTCTGGCACTGACTATTAAACGCTGGGGTCGCGATCTGGGATTTCAACAGGTCGGCATCTGTGACGGCGACCTCGAAGGATATGAACAACGGCTGCAGGCCTGGCTTGAGGCCGGTTGCCACGGCGACATGGCTTACATGGCGCGCCACGGCAGCCGGCGTACCCGGCCGGCTGAACTGGTGCCTGGAACCCTTCGGGTGATCGCTGCACGCATGGATTACTGGCCGCCACGGGGCGCCGAGCCGTGGTCGGTACTGGCGGACGGTGCGCGGGCGTATGTGTCCCGCTACGCACTGGGTCGCGATTACCACAAGCTGGTGCGGCGGCGTCTGCAGCAGCTGGCCAGCCGGATCGAGGAGGCCGCCGGACCCTTCGGCTACCGGGTATTCTGTGACAGCGCGCCAGTGCTGGAGAAGGCCCTGGCGGAGAAGGCTGGACTGGGCTGGATTGGAAAGCACAGCAACCTGCTGCATGCCGGCAGCGGCTCGTGGTTTTTCCTGGGCGAAATCTATGTCGATATGCCGCTGCCGGTGGACACGCCCGCGACCAGCCACTGCGGCAGCTGCCGGCGTTGCCTCGACGTCTGTCCCACTGAGGCCATCGTGGCACCGTACCAGGTCGATGGCCGTCGCTGCCTGTCGTATCACACCATCGAGTTGCACGGACCGATTCCGCGCGAGTTCCGGCGGGCGATGGGTAACCGGATTTACGGCTGCGACGACTGCCAGCTGGTCTGCCCGTGGAACAAATTCGCCCAGCCGACGCCGGAAACGGATTTCCTGCCCCGCCACGGTCTGGACGCCGCTCATCTCATCGAACTGTTCAACTGGGATGAAACCACGTTTCTGAAGCGCACCGAGGGCTCCGCCATCCGGCGGCTGGGGCACGAACGCTGGCTGCGCAATATCGCCGTAGCGTTGGGCAACGCACCCTATTCGGATGCGATTGTGGCAGCGCTTGAGAGACGCCATGACCATGCCTCGGCGCTGGTGCGCGAGCACGTCGTCTGGGCGTTAGCGGAGCAGCACCAGCGCCGCTCCAGCGATTAACGCAATCAGGCCCGACCCGCGGGTCAGCAGGGTGACTCTGCGGGCGCTGGTCGGGGCACGTTGTGACGCGTTGTGCAGCTGACGCTGCAGCCAGCCCGCCAGTGCCAGGTCAGCGAGGCCTATGACGATTAGCAGATAGCCTAGCAGATGCACGTTCATCAGTTACTCCGGCACGTTGCAGCGCAATTCGTCCAGCCAGACTGTGGCCTCGGCATCGCTGGGGGCGCGCCAGTCGCCGCGTGGCGATAGCGAGCCGCCGGAGCCCACCTTGGGCGCGTTGGGGACGCAGCTGCGTTTGAACTGGCTGATCTGGAAGAAGCGGAACAGGAACACTTCCAGCCAGTGCCGGATAGTGGCCAGATCGTACTCATGGCGCCCGGCTTCGGGCAGTCCTGCCGGCCATCGGCCGCGACTGGCATCGCTCCAGGCAGCATGCGCCAGAAATGCGGTCTTGCTGGGCCGGAAACCGTAGCGGGTAGTGTAGTAAAGATGGAAATCCTGCAATTCGTAGGGGCCGATGCGCTCTTCGGTGCTCTGTGCGGGTCGCTCGTCATCATCGCCGGGGATCAATTCCGGTGATATCTCAGTGGCGAGAATAGACTGCAGCACCCGGCTGGTGGCAGCGTCGAACTGGCTGCTGTCGATCACCCAGCGTAGCAGGTGCTGGATCAGCGTCTTGGGTACCGATGCGTTGACGTTGTAATGCGACATATGGTCGCCGACCCCGTAGGTACACCAGCCCAGTGCCAGCTCACTAAGATCGCCGGTACCCAGGACCAGGGCGTTGTGCTGATTGGCGAGCCGGAAGAGGTGTGAGGTGCGCTCGCCCGCCTGCACATTCTCGAAGGTGACGTCGTAAACGGGCTCACCGTCTTTGAAGGGATGGCCGATGTCGCGGAACATCTGCAGGCACGAGGGCCGGATGTCGATTTCGCCCGCACTCACCCCCAGCGTCTGCATCAGGGAACGGGCATTGCCGAGAGTGTGTTCGCTGGTGGCGAAGCCGGGTAGGGTATAGGCCAGAATGTCGCTCCGGGACCGCCGCAGGCGGTCCATGGTGCGGGCCGCCACAATCAGCGCCTGGGTCGAATCCAGGCCCCCGGAGACGCCAATAACAAGGCGACCTATGCCGCTCTGGTGCAGCCGCTGCGCCAGCCCCTGAACCTGAATGTTATAGGCCTCGAAGCAGCGCTCGTTACGCCGTTCCGGGTCGCTGGGCACGTATGGGAATCGTTCCACCGGCCTTTGCAGCGCCACCGCGTCGGCCGGCACGGCGAAATCGAACGGAATCCGTCGCAGTGCACGTAACCGCTCCCGGTGGTCCTCAATACTGTCGGCAAAGCTGGTCTGGCGTGACCGTTCCTGAAGCAGGCGCTCCAGATCAAGATCCGCGGTCAGCAGCTGGGGGCTGGTCGGGAAACGTGTGGATTCAGCCAGCAACTCGGCGTTTTCGTAGATCATGGCCTGGCCGTCCCAGGCCACGTCGGTGGTCGATTCGCCGGGCCCGGCGGCGGAATACAGATAAGCTGCCAGGCATCGACCCGACTGCACCGCGCACAGCTCACGCCGGAACTCGGCCTTGCCGATGGTAATGTTGCTGGCTGACAGGTTTACCAGCACAGTGGCTCCGGCCAGGGCCGCCCAACTGCTCGGTGGCACTGGTGTCCAGACGTCCTCGCAGATTTCCGCATGCAGAACGAAATGCGGGAGGTTGCCGGCTGCGAACAACAGGTCATTGCCGAATGGCACCCGGCTGCCCAGTACCTCGATGTTATCGGCCAGTGCGGCGCGGGCCGCACTGAACTGGCGCTTTTCGTAGAACTCGCGGTAGTTCGGCACGTAACTCTTGGGAATCACGCCCAGGACCTGGCCGTGGTAGATCACCACGGCACAGTTGAATAGCCGGCCATCGACACGCAGCGGCGCGCCGACCACCAGCAGCGGGATGAGATCGCGGCTCGCCGTCACCAGCTCGCGGAGTGCCGTCGAGGTGGCCTCCAGCAAGGCATCCTGCTGGAAAAGATCCTCGTTGGAGTATGCCGACAAGCCCAGTTCCGGGAACAGCACCAGGGCAGCTTGCTGATCCCCGGCCTGGCGGGCCAGCGCGAGCGTGGCGGCCAGGTTGTAAGCCGGATCCGCGACCCGCAGTGCGGGTACGGCAACGGCGGCGCGGATGAAGCCGTGACGGTAAATCGAGAAAAAGTCGCGTGCGCTCATGGACTCGCGGGGCCTAACAATTCACCCGACCAGCATACCATCGCTGCCGGTTACAGGGATTGACAGCAAGCGCGGGCTACCGGAAGCTCGCCAGCCATTCCCGATAACTTGGAGTGCCGCAAGATGCGTCATCAGACTCCGGGGTCCCGACTACGCCTGGTATTGCGGCCCGGGGTGGCGTTGGGTCCCGGTAAGGTACGACTGCTGGAAGACATCGGCCGAACCGGATCCATCGCTGCTGCCGGAGCCGCGACCGGGATGAGTTATCGGCGGGCCTGGCTACTGGTCAGCGAACTGAATGCCATTTTCCGGGAACCGCTGGTGGCGACCGCAAAGGGTGGTAGCGGCGGTGGCGGCGCCTGGTTGACGCCGCTGGGTGAAAATGTAGTGCGTCGATACCGCCGGATGGAGGCGTTGAGCGAAGCCGCGGTGGCTGATGATTTCGCTCTGTTGCAGAGCCAGCTTGACGACACGGTCTGAGCCGCGGTGTGCCGTATCGTTGACAGCCCGATATATACGATTGAATATATCGGGTACACAAACCAGACCCGCTGCGGGAGATAACCGTAATGACGCTTCAGCGATTGCTGCATCTCTTAATCACACTGGTACTCGCTGTCGCATTCGGACCGTTAGTCTGGGCGAATCCTGCCACCGCTACGGTAGCGGTGGCCGCTAATTTCAGCGCTCCCATGCAGCAACTCAAGCCGCTGTTCGAAAAGACGACCTCCGATCGACTCAAGGTGGTCATCGGCTCGACCGGACAGCTGTATGCGCAGATCAGCAACGGCGCACCATTTGATGTTTTCCTGGCCGCCGATCAGCGCCGTCCGCGTTTGCTCGGCAAATCCGGCCAGGGGCTGGAGCGTACCCGGTTCACCTATGCCACCGGGCGTCTGACCCTGTGGAGTGCCGATCCCGACCGGGTCGGCAGAGACGGTGCCGCGACCCTGAAAGCCGGGCAGTTTCAGCATCTGGCTATGGCGAACCCGAAGCTGGCGCCTTATGGCCTGGCGGCCCGCCAGGCGCTGGAGAAACTCGGTCTGTGGCGCACGCTACAGCCCAAGCTGGTGCAGGGTGAGAACATTGGCAAGACTTTCCAGTTAGTGGCCACGCGCAACGCGGAGCTGGGTTTTGTCGCGCTGTCCTACGTGCTGAACCCGCGCAATGCCCAGCCCGGCAGCCGCTGGGATGTGCCGGCAAAGCTGTATCAGCCGATCCGCCAGGATGCCATTCTGCTTAAACATGGCGCCGATAACCCGGCCGCCAGGGCCTTTCTGGCGTTCCTGCAGAAGCCCGCTACCCGCCGGCGCATCGAACGCTACGGCTATGCCGTGCCTAAGGGGTGAGGTTGGTTCATGAATCTGGTCTGGCCCGACCTGGAGCCGGTCCGGCTGACCTTCGAGCTGGCCGCCACCAGTATGGTGGCGCTGCTGATCATCGCGACGCCGCTGGCTTGGTGGCTGGCCTTCAGTCAGCGCCGCTGGCGCGTGATGGTCGAAGCGGTAGTGGCATTGCCACTGGTACTGCCGCCTACGGTTCTTGGATTTTATCTGCTGATCGTGCTCGGACCCCATGGGCCGGTCGGGGAGCTTTTGGGTCAGGTTGACCGGCCACGCCTTGACGTTTTCGTTCGGCGGCCTGGTGCTGGCCTCAATGCTGTATTCGCTACCGTTTGCGGTGCAGCCTTTACAGAGTGCTTTCGAGGCGATCGGTCGGCGACCGCTGGAGGCGGCGGCGACACTTCGGGCGGGACCTCTCGATGCATTCTTTAGCGTCGCCACACCGCTGGCCCGGCGGGGCTACGTAACCGCCGCCGTGTTGAGCTTTGCCCACACACTGGGCGAATTCGGTGTGGTGTTGATGGTTGGCGGGAATATCCCAGGGCAGACCCGGGTGCTGTCGATAGCGATATATGATCAGGTGGAGAATCTGGATTATGCCCAGGCCAATACACTGTCGGTGGGTATTCTGATTCTCTCATTCCTGGTGCTACTGGCGGTGTATTCCTTCAACCGGCGTTTTCCGGTGCGCATCTGACGAGGATTACAGGATGCCCGAACTCGGTCTGGACTGTACTCTTGGATTTCCGTCGTTTCGTCTGGAACTCGCGGAACGTCTGCCATTGACCGGGATCACGGGCTTGTTCGGCCCGTCCGGGACCGGCAAGAGCACCCTGCTGCGGGTGATTGCCGGGCTGGAACAGCGGGCCCGTGGCAGGGTGAGCTGGGCCGGCGAGTGCTGGCAGGACGACAGGCGCGGGCTGTTCGTTCCTCCGCACCGGCGTGGCGTGGCTATGGTATTCCAGGATTCACGCTTGTTCAATCACCTCGACGTGGCCGGCAATCTGCGCTATGCCTGGCGTCGTGCACCGCGCGGGCTGACCCGGCCAGACCTCGGGCAGGTGGTGGCGGCACTCGATTTGGAGCGGCTGTTAAGCCGCTTACCGGCTACCCTTTCGGGTGGCGAGTGCCAGCGGGTGGCGATCGCCCGGGCCGTGTTGAGCGCGCCCCGGCTGCTGCTGATGGACGAGCCGCTGGCAGCACTCGACAGCGGTCGCAAGCGTGAAATTCTGCCCTATATCGAACGTCTGCCAGCGGCGTTTGGGTTGCCGGTGATTTATGTGACCCACGCCATCGATGAACTCACCCGGCTGGCTGATGACGTGGCCCTGATGGGGCAGGGGCGCATGCTGGTGCACGGCACGGTGAGTGAGATCATGGCGCGCTCGGACCTGCAGCCGTTGACCGGACGGTTCGAGGCGGGTGCCGTGCTCGATACGCGGGTGGCCGGGCACGATGACCGCTATGCGCTGACCCTGCTGGATCTGGCCGGGCAAACCCTTAAGGTACCGCATCTGGCCGAACCGCTCGGCAGTTCCCTGCGCATCCGTATCCGTGCCCGCGATGTGGCGCTGGCGTTGGAACGACCGCGCGGCATTAGCATTCGCAATATCCTGGAAGGCCGGATCGAAACGGTTGAGGTTGAGGCGGGTGCCTTCGCCGAGGTGACTGTAGCGCTGGCGCCACCGCTGCGGTTGCGGGCGCGGGTTACGCGGGAGACGGTAGCGGAGCTCGGGCTGCAGCCGGGTGTGGCAGTGTGTGCGCTGGTCAAGAGTATCGCCCTGGATCGCCGCACCCTGGGACCAGTGGGCCGACCGGCAGCCGCGGCCGGGGCGCCGATTGTTCATGGCGGCGAGCCGGCGCCCGAACGGCTGCTGGCGGAAACCGAGCTTTACGGTTTGTAGGTGGACCCGCCCAGCGAGCGGCGGGCCCGTCGTCGTTCGGATGAGCGGCGGTGCTTACCAGGCGCCGGTATTGGCCATCGATGCCCACGGTTCCGCGGGCGGTAGACTGTCACCTTGCTGCAGTAACTCGATGGAGATGCCATCCGGTGACCGTACGAAGGCCATGCGGCCGTCCCGGGGCGGACGGTTGATGGTCACGCCTTTATCCTGCAGGCGCTGGCACAAGTCGTAGATATTGTCGACCCGATAAGCCAGATGCCCGAAATTGCGCCCGCCGGTGTATTCTTCCGGATCCCAGTTATAGGTCAGTTCGACCAGCGGTGCCTGGTTTTCGCGGGCGTGCTCGACATCCCCGGGAGCGGCTAGAAAGACCAGGGTATAGCGGCCTTTTTCGTTATCCATGCGGCGTGTTTCCACCAAACCGAGCTTGTTGCAATAAAAATCCAGCGACTGCTCCAGATCGCTGACGCGTACCATGGTGTGCAGATATTCCATTGTGACCTCTCGTTGAGTGTTAACGAAAGAATGAATGATGCCGAATAATAACAGGCTATGCTGGCGATGACTGCCCGGCAGGCCGGTATGAGTGTCGACGCACAGGCCAAACGTCGCAGTGCTCGGTTTCGCCGGGCATCGCGTTCATCGATCCCAGCGGTAAGGTTGGGTTGCCTTGACTGGCGTTCTGAGTCTGTCAAACTTGGAAAAAAGATCATTCCGTCAATGAACTTGTGAATTCATTCATGGTTTTCGCCGGTCGCGAGGCGACGGGTTGCTGGCCGGGTGTGCGGTCCGTGAGCGGCTCGCTCCGGTGAACATTAGCTTGTTACATCCGGTGGTGCTTGGCGTTGCGGCTGCGGTGTTCTACGCCCTGGCCGGGGCGCTGCTCGGCCTGCGCCTGGCCCGGGCGGAGCGGAACACCGGTCCGAGCAAGGCCTGGCCACTGCTGGTAATGGCGGTTGCCGTGGTGGTGCATGCGCTGCTGTTGCGTCATACCGTGTTCGTGCCGGGGGGCGTCAATCTGGGATTCTTCCATGCCTTGTCGGTGACCGGCTGGATCATGGCACTGCTTCTCCTGGTGATGGCTACTCTGGGGCCGCTGGAAAATCTCGGCATTCTGCTGTTACCGTTTTGTGCCGTGACCGTGCTGCTGGGATTGTTTTTCCCGATTCGTCATATCGTGCCGGCCGAGCGCTGGCCGTTGGAATTGCACATCGTCATTTCCATCGTCGCCTACGGGCTGCTGGCCTTGGCTGCCGTTCAAGCTTTGCTGCTGGCGCTGCAGGATCACCGGTTGCGTCACCGCAATCCGGGCGGGTTTCTGCACGGTGTCCCACCGTTGATGACCATGGAAACACTGCTGTTCCAGATGATCGGCGTGGGCTTCGGCCTGCTCACACTGGCGCTGCTTAGCGGTTTTCTGTTTATCGAAGATATTTTCGCTCAGCACATGGTTCAGAAGACCACGTTGTCTATCGCGGCGTGGCTTATCTTCGGAACACTGCTATGGGGACGCTGGCGCTATGGCTGGCGCGGGCGGATTGCGGTCCGCTGGACGCTGGTCGGCTTCGGGGTGTTGATGCTGGCCTACTTCGGCACCAAGCTGGTGCTGGAGATCATCCTGCGTCGCTGACCCGGTTTCCCTCAGCCGGAGCAAGCCGAGGAAGTCCGCTTTTGAGCAATACACATTTAGGTCTACTGTTGCTGGCTCTGGTGGTGCTGCTGCTGTTGTCGGCATTCTTCTCCAGTGCCGAGACCGGCCTGATGGCGATCAACCGTTATCGGCTGCGGCATCTCGCGCGCGGTGGCCACCGTGCCGCCCAACGGGTCAGTCGGTTGCTACGGCACCCGGACCGGTTGCTCGGGCTGATACTGTTGGGCAACAACTTCGTCAATATTCTGGCCTCGTCGTTGGCCACGGTGATCGCACTGGCGCTGTTTGGCGAGGCCGGCGTGCCGATCGCCGCGTTGTTGCTGACGTTGCTGTTGCTGGTGTTTGGTGAGGTGACGCCGAAGACCCTGGCAGCGCTGCATCCCGAGCGTATCGCCTATCCGGCGTCGTTGATTCTGGAACCGCTGCTGAAGTTGCTGCATCCGGTGGTCAAGGTGGTCAACGTCATCGCTCACGGTCTGCTGAAACCGTTCGGGGTGATCGATGACGAGGCCAATCAGGCGGCGCTCAGTCCAGCCGAACTGCGTAGCGTGGTGCTGGAGGCCAGCGGCATGATTCCGGCGCGGCACCGTAATATGCTGCTGGGCATACTGGATCTCGAGGCAGTCACCGTGGAGGACATCATGGTGCCGCGCAACGAGATCGAAGGCATCGATCTGGACGATGACTGGAGCGAAATCCTCGCCGAAATCAAACGCAGTCAGTACACCCGGCTGCTGGTATATCGCGGCAGCATCGAGCAGGTGGTCGGCTTTCTGCACATGCGTACGGTGCTGGGCCCGCTGGCGCGCCAGTCCGGTTTCGCCCGGGCCGAACTGGAGCAGTTGATCGAGCCGCCGTACTACGTGCCGGAGGGTACCCAGTTACATACCCAGCTGCTGAACTTCCAACAGGAGCAGAAGCGCATCGGCCTGGTCGTGGACGAATACGGCGATCTGCAGGGTCTGATTACGCTGGAAGACATCCTCGAGGAGATCGTCGGCGAGTTTACCACCGATCCGATGGCGCTGGCCCGCCGCCATATCCGATCCCAGACCGACGGCAGCTACCTGGTCGATGGCAGCGTCGCCATCCGTACGCTCAACCGCACGCTGCACTGGGATCTGCCGACCGACGGGCCGAAGACGCTGAACGGCTTGATTACCGAATACCTGGAAACCATTCCTGCGCCTGGTACCAATCTGCAACTGGCTGGTCATCCGGTGGAAATCGTCAAGATCAGCGGCAACCGGATCAAGACGGTGGTCATCCGGCCGCCGCCCCCCAGTGTCTTGTCCGCGACGACCGACGCGGATTAGCCGCTGATCAAGCGGATCTCCGGCGACCCTCTGGCTTCGACGTAGCCGACCTGCGCTGCGAGCGGATAGCCGGACCGCTGCAGGGCCTGCAGGCACGCCGGTGCCTCTTCTGCCGGGACCGCTGCAAGCAGGCCGCCGGCAGTCTGGGGGTCGAAAAGCAGTAGAAACCGCGGATCGTCGCGCACCGATTGATCCGCTTGCACGGCGCGGCGTGCGCGCAGATTGTCCGGTGCCAGCGAGCTGACAACACCCTGGGCGAGGGTCTCAAGGGCGCCGTCCAGAGCGGGCACGGCGGCCAGATACAGCGCGGCGCCAGCGCGGCTGGCCTGCAGCATTTCCAGTAAATGCCCCAGCAAACCGAAGCCGGTGACATCGGTGCAGGCGGTGGCGCCGAACCGTTGCAGACAGTCGGTCGCTGCGCGTTGCGATACCAGCATCTGGTTAACCGCCGCGTCCAGCCAGCGGCCGCGTGCCCGCCCGCGCATGGCAGCCGCGAATAAGGTGCCAGTGCCCAGCGGTTTGGTGAGCAGCAAGGCATCGCCCGGTTGCAGACCGTGTTTGGTCAACAACCTACCGCGCCAGGCCAGGCCGTTGACACTGAGGCCGAACGCCATCTCGGTGCCTTCGCCGGAATGGCCGCCGATGAGCGCTGCACCCTGTTCGTTCATGGTACGCAACGCACCGGCCATCAACTGGTATAGCTGATCTTCCAGCAGCACCTCGCTGGCCTGGGGCAGGGTGGCGATGGCCAATGCTGAGTGGGGTTCGGCGCCCATGGCATGGAGGTCGCCGAGTGCATGATTGGCTGCGATCCGGCCGAACAGGTAGGGATCATCGATCAAAGAGCGGAAATAGTCCACCGACTGCACCAGTAACCGCTCCGTCGGCAATGCCAGCACGGCGGCGTCGTCGCTGCGGCCAGGTTCGAGCACTGCGTGCGGGCTGGGAGGTATGTCCAGTCGCTGCAGGACGCGCTCCAGGACCCCGCTACCGAGCTTGGATGCGCAGCCGCCGCAGCGCATCGGCTCTGCTCGCAAGTGAGCGAGGGTGGATGCGTCGGTAAGTCCCGCTGCGATGTCCGGAGCCGGCGGCGTCATCTCGGGCAGATTGCTGTAGCGCGCCATGAACGCGCGATCGATATGATCCTTCCAGCGCCACAGTGCCCGGCCTGCCAGCGCCCATCGTCCGCGGCTGGCGATAGCATAACGGTCGCCAGTGCTGATCAGGCTCAGAAACCGACGCTGGGGCCGGAACACTCGGAGCGGTTTGCCGGTGAGCGCGCGGCCCAGATTGAACGCCAGCGGTCGGCCCTGACGGACGGCGAACACACCGGCTTTGGGGCGCGGGTGGCCCATAACGGTGGCCACATCGCCGGCGGCAAACACCTGCGTGTGGGACGGGGACCGCAGGCTTGCATCGACCTGGATGAAGCCACGCTCATCCAGGGCCAGGCCGCTCGTTCGCAACCAGTGCGGCGGACTGGCCTCAGTGACCCACAGCACGACATCGGCTGCGAGCCGGGTACCATCGGCAAGTGTCACCGAGTTCGCGTCGACCCGGGTAACCGGCGTGGCGCAAAGACAGCGGATCGAACGTTGGTCCAGTACCTTCCGGAACATACCGCGCACTGTGGCGTTGTGGTTCGGGAGAATGACATCGCTGGCGGTGACGATGGTGTGGACAACGCCACTGGGGTCGCCGCCGGCGGCACGTCGTTCATTGTGCAGTCGATATTGCGTGGCCAGCGCCAGTTCGATGCCGCCGGCGCCGCCGCCGACCACTACCACGCGAAATGTTGCCTGCGAGCGGGCACGGCTTATGATGTCCTGCCACCGCTGCAGGAAAAGGTCGATTGGCTTGGCCGGCAGGGCATGTTCTTCGGCGCCCGGCACGGCCAGCATGGCAGGGCGGGAACCGGTATTAATGGACAATACGTCATAGCGCAGCGGTGGCCGCCGCGGCAGCCGGATTAGTTGCTGCTCAGTATCGAGACCGCGGGCCTCGGCGTGGATCAGGCGGGCGTTGGCGAAGCGCGCCAGCGGTGCCAGGTCGATGTGACATTCATCGAATGAATAATGCCCGGCGACGAAACCTGGCAGCATGCCTGAATACGGGGTGTGTACGTCACGCGTCACCAGCGTGATGCGCAGCCCGGGTAACGGTTTCATGCCGAAGTGCTTCAGCACGGCGACGTGGCTATGACCGCCACCCAGAAGAACGAGATCTTTAAGATAAGGCGTCTGCTGCATCACTTGGCGGAGAAGCTCCAGCGGGCTGGCTAGGTTCGTGGGCTGTTGTCGGGCACAATGAAGCACAATCGCTCAACCGCCAGCAACCAGGATCTGGCGCGGCGTACTTTCGGGGGCAGGTGTGAGTCAGTCGATCAATTACAGTTTTTCCTTTAAAGTGGGCGGCGCTGCAAGGCCCGCCGACGATCTGTCGGCGCTGTTGATACGCGACGCGCTGACGTTCCATTCAGTGGGTGGCGATCAGTACCTGGCGGTCAATCGGAACACGTTGCGATCAGGCGTGGTGAATAGCAACGTGGCGCCGGTTCTGGACCGGCTCGACTACTTCCGCAGTATACCGGAGCATCGCCAGGCGATCCGCAAGGCGTTGCCGGACTTCCCGGCCTCCGATGATGAAATGACGGCCGTCATCCAGCACTTGTACCAGAACGGTCTGCTGATCTCGGCGCAGGAATTCCTGGACCGGCTGGCCGGGCCACGGCAGTCGGCGCACGGCCTGGCTGACACGCCCTGGATGTTGTCGATTCTCACCTGTGACCGGCCACGGCTGTTGGCCCGGTTGCTCGAGAGTAGTGCGGTGTATTTGCGGACGATGGCGCCTGGCCCGCGGATCGTGCTGATCGACGATTCACGCGATGCCGGGAATGTCGAGCAGAATCAACGGATGTTTCGTGACTGGTTGCAGAACACTGGACTGATGGGTGACTACTGGGGTCGTGCGGCTCGCATGCGACTGGTCGACGAACTGGGTGGTATGTGGCCGGACCAGGGGGATGTGATCCAATGGTTGCTGTCGCCGTTACGGTTCCCGCAGTTCACCACAATCGGGCAGGCCCGTAACACCGCGACGCTGCTGGGTGCCGGCTGCAAGCAGCTGACACTCGACGACGACTGCTACGTGGAACCACGCAGCCACGCATTCAATCGGCCCGGACTTCGGCTGAACGGCGGCGATCAGGACCTGTTCCTGTATTCATCTTCCGATGAGTTGTTTGCAGCCACTCGACCTGAATCCATCAATCCATTTCAGGCCCACCTGGATGCATTGGGCCAAGCGCTGCCTGACCTGTTTGTCGGCCTCGGCCTCGACTACCACGATTCCGCATGGCTGCGCGAGTTGCCGGCCGAGATGTTAGCCAGCCTGGCACCGGATGCAACGGTCGGCATTAGCGTGAATTCCACGTTGGGAGATCCCGGCACCGCGAGTATGGACTGGCTTTACACCCGCACAGAGGAATCTGCAGCTCGGGTGGCCCGTTTTATCGAGGCACGGCAATTGCCGGACTCGCTACCGCGACTCATGTGGAAAGGCCGCAGGACTCACCTGGCTGGCGCTCGACGAAGGGCTGATGACCACCACCCTGACCGGGATCGACAACCGGCGCCTGATTCCCTGTGTATTTCCTAGCGGGCGCAACGAGGACCTGGTTCTCGGCGATAGCTTGCACTTCGTTGATCCGTCCGCGCTGTTTTTTATCTTCAACTGGGGGTTGCCACATATGCCGGAACCGTCCCGGTCCTGGCGGCGCGAGGATCTGCGGCCGCAAAATGAGCGGCTAGCGGTCATGGGAAGTCTCGACGCCGTTCCGAGTCACTATCTGCCACATTGCGCTGCCAGTTCGGTCCAAGCCCGCATGCAGATTCTGGCCGGTCATTACCAGGATCTGGCGGAGCGGTCGCCGGCGGCGCTAGCCACTGAACTGGCACAAATCAAATTGCGGCGTGACGCGGGCTGGCTGAAGGGTCTTTCGGACGCACCGCGCACGGGCCGTGACTTCGGTGCCGCCTGGTTGGAGGACATAGATGCGCTGACCCGTCGCACCGTCCAGAGGATTGGCCAGCCGCTCCAGCCCACGCCGGAGTGGCTGGGTGAATTTCGCAGCGAGGCCGGCTATTATGCCCGCGCCTTGCGGATCTGGCCGGTGCTCAGGGACTATGTCGCCGCCCACCGGGACCGACTGCGGGGCGATTAACCCACCTTACTGTCCGGCAGTTCCAGGCCCAGCGACCGGATGTGTCCAATTTCGTCGCGCAGCCGGGCGGCGTCCTCGAATTCCAGGTTGCGGGCGTGGCGGAACATCTGCTGTTCCAACTGCTTGATCTTCCGCATCAGCTTGGCCGGCGGCAAGCGGGCGTACTCGGCGTTGTGATCGGCAACCCTGGCCGCCCGCCGGCTCGCGGGCGCGTGCGGGGCATGCGCGCCTTCCATGATGTCGGCTACCGCTTTGCGGATACTCTGCGGGGTGATGCCGTGCGCCTCGTTATAGGCGGTCTGCTTGTCGCGGCGGCGGTCGGTTTCGTCGATCGCGCGGCGCATGGAGCCGGTGATGTTATCGGCATAGAGGATGGCGCGGCCGTTGAGATTGCGGGCTGCCCGGCCGATGGTCTGGATCAGCGAGCGATCGGAACGCAGGAACCCTTCCTTGTCGGCATCCAGAATGGCCACCAGAGACACTTCCGGCATGTCCAGCCCTTCCCGCAACAGGTTGATGCCGACCAGTACGTCGAACTCACCCAGCCGTAGGTCGCGAATGATCTCGACCCGCTCGACGGTTTCGATGTCGGCATGCAGGTAGCGCACCCGTACGCCGTGTTCACCGAGATAATCGGTCAGATCCTCCGCCATGCGCTTGGTCAGGGTGGTTACCAGCACCCGTTCATCGGCTGCCGCCCGAAGGTTGATTTCGGAGAGCAGGTCATCGACCTGGCTGCTGGCGGGACGGACCTCGATGGTTGGGTCGACCAGCCCGGTCGGCCGAACCACTTGCTCGACGACCTGGCCGGCATGGGCTGCCTCATAGGGCCCGGGTGTCGCCGAGACGAACACGGTCTGGCCGACGCGGCGTTCGAATTCGTCGAAGCGTAGTGGCCGGTTGTCCAGCGCCGACGGCAGCCGGAAGCCGTATTCGACCAGCGTCTCCTTGCGCGAGCGGTCCCCGCGATACATGCCGCCGAGTTGCGGCACGGTGACGTGCGATTCGTCGATGATTACCAGTGCTTCGGGCGGCAGATAGTCCAGCAGGGTGGGCGGTGGCTCGCCGGCCTGGCGGCCTGACAGATGCCGCGAGTAGTTCTCGATACCGGAGCAGTATCCGAGCTCGGTCATCATCTCGATGTCGTACAGGGTGCGCTGCTCCAGCCGCTGCGCCTCCACCAGTTTGTCGAGAGCCCGTAACTCGGCCAGCCGCTCGGGCAGCTCGGCCTTGATCTTGTCGATGGCACCCAGCAGCTTGTCACGCGGCGTGACGAAATGCGTTTTCGGATAGATGGTAAGCCGCGGCACCCGCCGCAGTACCTGGCCGGTGAGCGGATCGAAATAACTGAGCGATTCGATCTCGTCATCGAACAGTTCGATGCGGACCGCTTCGCGTTCAGCCTCGGCCGGATGGACATCGATGACCTCGCCGCGGGCGCGGTAGGTGCCACGGGTCAGTTCCAGATCGTTGCGGGTGTACTGCAGTTCCGCCAGCCGCCGCAGAATGTCGCGCTGGTCGATGCGGTCGCCGCGCATCAGATGCAGGATCATGGTCATATACGACTGCGGATCGCCGAGGCCGTAGATCGACGACACGGTGGCGACGATGATAGTGTCCTTGCGCTCCAGGATCGCCTTGGTGGCGGATAAGCGCATCTGCTCGATGTGCTCGTTGATCGAGGCATCTTTCTCTATATAGGTGTCCGACGCCGGAACATAGGCCTCAGGCTGGTAATAGTCATAATATGAAACGAAATACTCTACCGCATTGTGCGGGAAAAAATCTTGCATCTCGCCGTAAAGCTGGGCCGCCAGGGTCTTGTTCGGCGCCAGCACCAGCGTCGGGCGCTGCAATGCCTGGATGACATTGGCCATGGTGAAGGTCTTGCCGGAACCGGTGACGCCCAGCAGGGTCTGATAGCCCAGGCCTTGCTGGAGTCCCTCGACCAGTGCGCGGATCGCAGTGGGCTGGTCGCCGGCAGGACGGTAGCGGGTGTTGAGCTGGAAATTTGCGGCCATAATCCTTAAAGCGTCGCGCCGGGTTGGCTTACAATCGGCTGATCGTTAGGCGATGTCAAACGGGAGTCCATTGAAGTGAGTAGTCAGTTATCAGAGCGCGTCCAGCGCATCAAAGTTTCCCCGACCATGGCAGTGACCGCGCGCGCGGCGGAGCTCAGGGCAGCAGGCCGTGATGTCATTGGCCTCGGTGCCGGCGAGCCGGATTTCGACACGCCTGAACATATCCGCCGGGCTGGCATTGCCGCCATCGAGTCCGGTCAGACCCGCTATACGCCTGTCGGCGGTACGCCGGCGCTCAAGCAAGCCGTGGTTAATAAGTTCAAGCGTGATAACGGGCTGGAGTACAGTGTCGACGAGGTCATGATTTCCAGCGGTGGCAAGCAATGCTGCTACAACCTCGCGCAGGTGCTGCTGGGGTCTGGCGATGAGGCCGTCATCCCAGCACCCTATTGGGTATCGTATCCGGACATGGTGTTACTGGCCGACGCTGAGCCGGTGATTATCCCTACGACCATTGCCAGCCGTTACAAGATCACGCCGGAGCAGCTTGCCGCCGCCATCACGCCGCGTACCCGCCTGGTGTTTCTGAACAGCCCGTCCAACCCGGCTGGCACCGCCTACACCCGCAAGGAGCTGGCCGAACTGGCTGAAGTGCTGCGCCAGCATCCGGATATCGTAATCGGCACCGATGACATGTACGAGCATATCCTGTGGGCGGAGGCGCCATTCTGCAACATTGTGATGGCCTGCCCGGCGCTACGCGAGCGGACGGTGGTGCTGAACGGTGTCTCCAAGGCCTATGCCATGACCGGGTGGCGCATCGGCTATTGTGCCGGGCCAGCGGTGCTGATCAAGGCCATGAGCAAAATCCAGTCGCAGAGCACCTCCAATCCCTGCTCGGTGTCGCAGGCGGCGGCACGGGCGGCGCTGGACGGTGATCAGTCATGCATTACACCGATGCTTGCCGCATTCCGCCAGCGTCACGATTTCGTGGTCGAGCGGCTTCGCGCCATTCCCGGCATCGACATCATCGCCGGTGACGGCACGTTCTATGCGTTTCCGGACTGCAGTGGAGTGATCGCTAGGCTGGAGGGTATCGATGACGATGTTGCACTGGCTGAATTCATTCTCAACGAAGCCGGTGTCGCACTGGTGCCAGGCTCGGCCTTCGGTGCTCCCGGCAGCCTGAGGTTGTCATTTGCGACCAGTCTAGAAATACTGGGCGATGCGCTGGACCGCATGTCGCGGCTCCTGAGCTGACAAGGTATTGACAGCTGCCGCATCGAAATTTACCATTTGCGCTCTTTCCAATCCCCGGTAGCTCAGTCGGTAGAGCAGCTGGCTGTTAACCAGCGGGTCGGCGGTTCGAGCCCGTCCCGGGGAGCCAAACAAAGCAAGGGGTTAGCCTAAGCGGGCTAACCCCTTATTAGTTTTTGTAGGCATGATTCCGCCGTTAAACATGTATCGGCGGTAGAGCGACGACGGGCGGTAACCTTAGAATACTGGCAGCGCTCCGGCGATATGCGCTTAGACTGCTGTCGGTAGCGACTAGGCTTTGGTGTTGGTACAGCGCGAGTGAATCACTGCCCCGTCTAAGGAGCACCCGCTACAGTTGCAGCATACCGGTTCCGGTTTCGCGTCACTCCGCATGAGGGTACGGGCCGTTAATGGCCCATGTTAAGGGTTGTCCGTGCGTGGTAGCCTGACTCAAACCCGGTGATCGTCTGAGCATTCGTGGCGGTTCTGGGGGCGGTCAAACGAGAAAGCGGAGACGTTTACGATGCGTATTGTGGTTCATGGCCAACAGGCCTTCGGCAAGGCAGTACTCGAAGCACTGCTCAAACGCGGCGAGGAAGTGATTGCGGTCTATGTCGCGCCGGAGAAGGAGGGCGCCAAGCCGGACCCGTTGCGAGAAGCGGCGCTTGCCGCCAATCTGCCGGTCTATCAGCCGACCTCCTATCGCAAGCAGGAGGTATGGGGCGAATTCAAGGGACTCAGACCCGATCTTCAGGTCATGGCGTTTGTTACGCTGTTTGTGCCGGAAGAGTTTCTCAACATCCCCACCCGCGGTTCGATCCAGTACCACCCCTCGCTGCTGCCGGCCTTTCGCGGCGCCTCGGCGATCAACTGGCCGATCATACTTGGTGAGAAGGAAACCGGCCTGTCGATTTTCTGGCCCGATAATGGCCTTGATACCGGCGACGTGTTGCTGCAGAAGACGACGCCTATTGCCGACACTGACACCCTCGGCTCAGTTTATTTCGACCGCCTGTTCCCGATGGGCGTCGAGGCGATGCTCGAAGCCGTTGATCTTGTGCGGGCAGGCAAAGCACCCCGCATCAAACAGGACGAGACGAAGGCAAGCTATGAAGGTCGCTGCGGTGCTGCCAATGCGCACATCGATTGGGGCAAGTCCTGGCGCCAGATCGATCCGCTGATCCGCGGGTGTAATCCAGCTCCGGGTGCCTGGGCGATGCTCGATAGCCAAAAACTCAAGATCTTTGATGCCAAGCCATTGCCAGCTAGAGATCCGGCCGGTATTGGTGGTAAGTTGGGTGAGATCGTCGCCATCGACGCCGACGGCTTCACCGTGGTTTGTGCTGATGGTCGTTTCAAGATAACCCGGGTGCAACCGACTGATAGCAAGAAGATCAATGCCGGGGAATGGGCTACTTCCGTCGATCTGGTGACGGGAAGGCGCCTGGTCTGATCACTTCAAATCCCGGATATTGCGCCGCCGGTGTGATGCTATCTGGTCCGCGGCCGCAGCCGGCACCGGTTGGGTTTGAGCGGCGGCGCTGTGATAGCAGAGAGGCTATCGCCTCAACTCGACGGCGAGGCCCTGATGATTGTGACTCATGCTGAACCGGTTGCCAGTGGTGGCGACCAGATCAGCGAAGTGAGTTGATTCCTGACCCCAGCTGTGTACTGACCCCAGCCGTGTACTGAACAATCCCAATGTCGAGGTACTCCGATGTCTACTATCAATGTGCCCGAACGAGCCAGTGCCGTGGTCATCGGCGGCGGTGTGATCGGTGCCAGCGTTGCTTATCATCTGGCCAAGCTGGGTTGGAATGACGTCGTATTACTGGAGCGGCGCCAGTTCGCCTGTGGCACGACCTGGCACGCCGCCGGGCTGATCGGTACAGTTCGGGCTAGCGAGTCGCACGCCCGACTGACGGAATATTCAATGGGCTTGCTGGCACAACTGGAAGCCGAGACTGGCCAGGCAACCGGCTTTCGTCAGGTAGGCAGTGTGACGGTAGCGCATTCGCGCGATCGTTGGGAGGAGCTGCGGCGGGTAGCGTCGATGAATAATGCCTTTGGCGTGACCCGGGTGGAACTGGCCGCACCCGAGGAGATCAAGGCGTTGCATCCGCTGGTGCGCACTGATGACCTCATCGGTGGAATCTGGGTGGCCCATGACGGTCAGGCCAGCCCCATCGACATCACCATGGCGTTCATAAAAGGCGCCCGGCTGCACGGCGCTCGCTGCCTGGAAGGGGTCAAGGTCGATGCCGTGCGGTGTGGCGATGGGCGGGTGACCGGTGTGGTCACCGATCACGGTGATATTGCCAGCGGCGTGATAGTGAACTGCGCTGGTATGTGGGCCCGCTCGCTAGGGCGACTGGCGGGGGTCAACATCCCGTTGCATGCCTGTGAACACTACTATGCGCATACCGAAAAGCTCGAACTTCCGCCTAGGTTGCCGGTGCTACGTGACCATGACCGCTGCGCCTATTATCGCGAGGATGCCGGCAGCCTACTGGTCGGGGCGTTCGAGCGCCACGCCCGTCCCTGGGGAATGGATGGCATCCCCGAGGCGTTTTGCTTTGACGAGCTGCCGGGGCACCCGGAAGAGCAGCTGATGCCGGTGCTGGAGGATGCCATGGAGCGCGTGCCAACCCTGCGGAGGGTCGGCTGGCGCAGCTTCTTCTGCGGACCCGAGTCTTTCACCCCGGATGATCAGTTCCATATCGGCGAGGCGCCCGAGGCGCGTGGTTTTTTCGTTGGCTGTGGTCTGAACTCGGTCGGCATCCAGTCCTCCGGTGGCCTTGGCAAAGTGCTTGCTGAGTGGATCGACGGTGGCCATCCGCCAATGGATCTGTGGACTAACGACATCCGGCGGATGCATCCGGTGATGGGCACCCAGCGGTTCCTGGAACAACGTGTCTCAGAGACACTCGGCCTGCTGTACGATCACCATTACCCGTTCCGGCAGTTTGCCACTGCCCGCAACGTGCGCCAGTCGCCGCTGCACGACCGGCTGGCCGGGCAGCGGGCCTGCTTCGGTCAGGTTGCGGGGTGGGAGCGGCCGAACTGGTTCGCCCCGGAGGGCGTGAGGCCCGAGTATCGCTATTCGTTCGGCAAACAGAATTGGTTCGAGTATTCGGCCGCCGAGCATCGCGCGGTCCGTGAAGGGGTAGCCTTATTTGACCAGTCCAGTTTTGCCAAGTATCTGGTTGCCGGCCGTGACGCCTGCCGGGTCCTGCAGCGCATCTGCTCGGCGGATATTGATGTCCCAACCGGGCAGCTCGTGTACACCCACTGGCTGAATGAACGGGGTACCATCGAGGCCGACTTGACCGTGCAGCGGTTGGCTGAGGACCAGTTCTGGGTTATCAGTGGCGCCGCGGTCAGCGGTCGCGATCTCGATTGGCTGAACCGTCAGGTCCCGCCGGACGCGCACTGCTTCGTGAGCGACATCACCAGCGCTTGGGCGGTGCTGGGCGTCATGGGGCCGCATAGCCGCTCGTTGCTGGGCGCGGTGGCGTCGCACGACTTCAGCAGCGAAGCGTTCCCGTTCGCCACGGTCCAGCCGGTCGAAATCGGTTGCGCAGTAGCCCGCGCGGCCCGGGTGAGTTATGTGGGCGAACTTGGCTGGGAACTGTATGTACCGGTCGATCAGGCGCGCCATGCGTACGATGTCCTGGTGGACCACGGGGCCTCCCATGGACTGCGGCTGGCCGGTATGCACGCCCTCGATTCCTGTCGCCTCGAAAAGAAGTTTCTGCATTTCGGCCATGACATCGGTGACGAGGACACTCCGCTGGAGGCGGGCGTCGGTTTCGTCTGTCACTTCGACAAAAGTATTGCGTTCATTGGCCGCGACGCGGTGTTACGCCAGAAGGAAACCCAGCGGCCGCTCAGAAAACGCCTGCTTCAGTTTGTCCTGCACGATCCTGAGGTGCTGCTGTACCACCATGAACCGATCTGGCGCGACGGCAGGCTGGTGGGTTACCTGACCTCAGGCAGCTATGGCCACACCCTGGGTGCGGCGGTGGGCTTGGGCTACGTCAAGTGTGCTGCCGGGGTCGATCGCGACTACGTGGCCAGCGGCCGCTGGGAAATCGAGGTTGGCGGAGAGCGGGTGCCGGCCGATGCCAGTCTGCGACCCATGTACGATCCCGGAGGCGGCCGCATGCGAGGCTGACGGCACACTAAGTGCTGACCGCGGTGATCCCGGGGCGGTCAGCGGGTCAGCGACTGACGATACGGGCACGCAGGGTGCCATCGATCCGCTTGAGCTGGTCCAGTTTGTCGATGTCGAAATCGTCAGCGACATCGAAGTCGACCACCACATAGCCCAGGCTGGCGTCGGTCTGCAGGGACTGACCGGCGATGTTGATCCCGGAGTCCGAAAATACCCGGTTGATGCTCGCCAACACGCCGGGCCGGTTGCGGTGAATGTGCAGCAGCCGGTAGGTGCCCTGGTGTGGCGGCAGTGAGACTTCGGGGAAATTGACCGCGGAAAGAGTGGAACCATTGTCATTGAATTTGATCAGCTTCTCGGCCACCTCGACGCCGATACTTTGCTGCGCCTCCTCGGTGCTGCCGCCGACGTGGGGCGTGAGGATGACGTTGTCAAAGGCCCGCAGTGGTGATTCGAAGGTCTCATCGTTGGACGCCGGCTCGCGTGGGAAGACGTCGATGGCCGCCCCCCGCAGATGACCACTGGTTAGCGCCGCGGCCAATGCATCGATGTCCACTACCGTACCGCGTGAGGCGTTGATCAGAATTGCGCCAGGACGCATCCTGGCAAGCTGGTCCGAGGCTATCATGTTGACGGTATCAGGCGCTTCCGGCACGTGCAGGGTAACCACGTCGACCTCCGCCAGCATCGCATTGAGGCTGCGGATGGGCGTGGCATTGCCCAGGGCCAGCTTGGTCTCGATATCGTAGAAATACACCCGCATGCCAAGACTCTCAGCCAGCAACCCGACCTGCGTGCCGATGTGGCCGTAGCCTATGATACCGATACTTTTGCCGCGCACCTCGAATGCCCCGGTCGCCGATTTTCGCCATTCGCCACGGTGCGCGCTGGCGTTCTTGCGGGGAATGTCTCGCAGCAGCAAGGTGGCTTCGGCGACTACCAGTTCCGCGACTGAACGAGTGTTGGAGAAAGGTGCATTGAATACCGCTATGCCCCGCTCACGGGCCGCTGCCAGATCGACCTGGTTGGTACCAATGCAGAAACAGCCGATGCCGCGCAGCTCGGGAGCCGCTTCGATCAGTTCGCGGGTCAGGCGGGTACGCGAGCGAATGCCGATATAGTGAGTATCACGCAGCGCCGCCAGCAGTTCTTCGCGGGGCAGGGAACGCGGATGACGTTCGATCCGGCCGAAACCGGCATCGCGCAGGATCTCGACAGAGCTTTCGTGGACATTCTCCAGCAGCAGAATTTTTAGTTCGCTGCTGGGCCGTGAGAAGCGCGGCAGGCTTTTGGGGAGCTGCTCGCTCACAGTATCGGGCATGGTTGCGATGGCAGATAATTTTTTGCGGGACAGCTTTTTATCTTAGCCCATCGGGGTCGATCCCGAAAGTGCGCTGCAGTGCAGCATGGGCACCCGATAACAGCCTGCGTTATCTGCGCACACGCCACGTCACACTGCCACAGTGCCCGGCGATGGTTCCTTGATCTGGATCAATAAAGTGGAGCCCCGTTCCGGCTAGCCTACGCTTGATCATGGAGATCTGAGGTAGGACGATGTCTGGAAGAGCGACATATAACGACAAGGTAGTACGCCAGTTTGCCATCATGACGGTGGTGTGGGGCATAGTGGGCATGGCGGTGGGGGTCTATATTGCCGCTGAGCTGGTTTGGCCGGTACTCAATTTCAACATTCCGTACATTACTTACAGCCATTTGCGGCCACTGCATACCAATGCGGTGATCTTCGCGTTTGGCGGTTGTGCGCTGATGGGTACTTCATATTACGTGGTGCAGCGCACCAGCCACATTCGACTGATCAGCGATCGGCTGGCGGCGTTTAGTTTCTGGGGCTGGCAGGCGGTGATTGTCGGCGCCGCGATTACGCTGCCGCTGGGTTTCAACACCAGTAAGGAGTACGCCGAGCTGGAATGGCCTATCGACATACTGATCACCATCGTGTGGCTGGTTTATGCGTATGTGTTTTTCGGTACCATAGCAAAACGCAGGGTTAAGCATATCTATGTGGCCAATTGGTTTTATGGTGCCTTCATTCTGACGATTGCTTTGCTGCATGTGGTCAACAGCGCCGAGGTTCCGGTTAGTCTGTGGAAGTCGTATTCAGTCTATCCCGGTGCCATTGATGCTCTGGTGCAATGGTGGTATGGCCATAACGCGGTGGGCTTTTTCCTGACCGCCGGGTTCCTCGGCATGATGTATTATTTCGTGCCGCGCCAAGCCGAACGGCCGATCTACTCGTACCGGCTGTCTATCGTACACTTCTGGGCATTGATCTCGATCTACATCTGGGCCGGGCCGCATCACCTGCACTACACTGCGCTGCCCAACTGGGTGCAGTCGCTTGGCATGGTGATGTCGCTGATTCTGCTGGCGCCTAGCTGGGGTGGCATGATCAACGGCATGATGACCTTGTCCGGGGCCTGGCACAAACTGCGTACCGATCCGATACTGCGATTCCTGATCGTGTCGCTGTCGTTTTACGGCATGTCGACCTTCGAAGGTCCGATGATGTCGATCAAGACTGTGAACGCGCTGTCGCACTATACCGACTGGACCATCGGTCATGTTCATTCCGGCGCGCTGGGCTGGGTTGCGCTGATCTCGATCGGCTCGCTGTATTTCCTCATTCCGCGGCTGTTTGGCAAGACTCAGATGTACAGCGTCAAGCTGATCGAAGTGCATTTCTGGGTTGCCACCATTGGCATCGTGCTCTACATCACGGCAATGTGGATTGCCGGGGTCATGGAAGGACTGATGTGGCGCGCGGTCAACCCCGACGGCACCCTGACCTACAGCTTCGTCGAAAGCGTCAAGGCGGTATATCCCTATTACACAGTACGGTTCCTGGGTGGTCTGATGTTTCTCGGCGGTATGCTGGTGATGGCCTACAACGTATGGCGCACCATCTTCGGCGTCAAACCGGTGGAAGTGGCGGTACCCGCGACCGCCTGAGTCAGGGAGACAAGCAATGGGTCACGAAAAAGTTGAAACCAACATCGGCCTGATGACCATTCTGATACTGGCGGTGGTGATCGTCGGCGGAATCGTCGAGATCGTGCCGCTGTTCTTCATGAAAGCGACCACGGCGCCGGTCGAGGGTCTCAAGCCGTACACGGCACTGCAACTGGAAGGCCGCGATATCTACATCCGCGAAGGCTGCAACAACTGCCACTCGCAGATGATCCGGCCGTTTCGGGCCGAAACCGAACGCTACGGCCATTACTCGGTGGCGGGCGAGTTCGTGTGGGATCATCCGTTTCTGTGGGGATCAAAGCGTACTGGCCCCGACCTGGCGCGGGTCGGTGGCCGTTACAGCGATGCCTGGCATCGGGTCCACCTGATGAATCCGCGCGACGTGGTGCCGGAGTCCAACATGCCCGGCTTCCCATGGCTGGCGGAGAATAAGCTGGATGGGTCCTTGACCGCGCGCAAAATGCGGGTAATGAGGTTGCTGGGCGTGCCGTATACGGATAAGGACATCGCCGGCGCCAAGGCCGCTACGGCTGGCCATACCGAACTGGATGCGCTGATCGCGTACCTCCAGAACCTGGGCACCGATCTGCCACGGAGGTGACGGCGTCATGGTGATATTCCACAGCTGGTTCACGGTGGTGCTGTTGGTGGTGTTCATCGGCATCGTGCTGTGGGCCTACAGCGGCCGGCGCAAAAAGGACTTCGACGAAGCAGCCCAGCTGCCGTTTCGCGGGGAAGACCGTCCGGACGAGGACGATGACAATAAGGGAGATCGGTCATGAGCGGTTTCTGGAGCTGGTTCGTCACAATCGTCACGCTGCTCAATATCGGGGCCTGTTTGTGGTTGATCCGCTGGACCTCACGGACCCAGCCGGGCGAGGTGCCGATTGGCGAGCCTACCGGCCATACCTGGGACAATGGGGAACTCAGCGAGTACAACAACCCGATGCCGCGCTGGTGGCTGATCATGTTCTACGCCATGATCGTGTTCGGGTTGATCTACCTGGTGCTTTATCCTGGATTGGGCAACTACAAGGGGCTGTTGGGCTGGACCGAGGAGGGCCAGTACCAGCAGGAGATGGCAGCTGCGCACAAGCGCTACGGACCGATCTTCGCGGCCTACGCTAAGCAGGATATCGTGGCCCTGAGCCAGGACCCCAAGGCCTTGGGTATCGGCCGCCGCCTGTTCGTGAACAACTGTGCGCAATGTCATGGCTCGGATGCCAAGGGCGCACCGGGGTTCCCCAACCTGGCCGACAAGGACTGGCTCTACGGCGGTGAGCCGAAGACCATCCAGCAAACCATCCTGCACGGGCGCAATGGTGTTATGCCAGCCTGGGGTAAGGTGCTCGGCAAGTCGGGCGTGGAGAACGTGGTGGCCTACGTCATGAGTCTGAGCGGCATGGTCAGCAAGGAAGCCGGTGCAGCCGGCGAGGCCACCTTCAAACAGATCTGTTCTGCCTGCCACGGCCCGGACGGTAAGGGCAATCATGCCCTGGGCGCGCCCAATCTCACCGACCGTACTTGGCTTTACGGTGGCTCGCGCGGCATTCTTACCCAGACCGTGAGCTATGGTCGTCAGGGCCACATGCCGGCCTGGCAGGATTTCCTGGGTGCCGACAAGGTGCATCTGGCGGCTGCTTACGTGTACAGCTTGTCGCACGGTCAGCAGTAGCCCATGAATGACAACGCCAGTACCCGGCGTTCCGGCCGCCGGCTCCCCAATGGAGCCGGCGGCCGGAACGAGGATATCCAGCAGTTTCTCTACCAGAAGCGGCAGAAGATCTATCCGCGCGAGGTGCATGGGCTGTTCGCCCGCTTGCGGGTGACGGCCGTAGTGGTCCTGCTGGGACTCTACTACGGTCTGCCATGGCTCACTTGGAATGGCAAACAGGCCATTCTGTTCGACCTCCCTGCCCGTCAGTTCCATCTGTTCGGCATCACGTTCTGGCCGCAGGATTTCTTTTATCTGACAACTCTGCTGATCATTGCCGCGCTGTCGCTGTTTTTCTTCACTGCGTTGGCCGGTCGGCTGTGGTGCGGATATGCCTGTCCGCAGACAGTCTGGACCGAGACTTTCATGTGGATTGAGCGCGTGATCGAAGGCGACCGGATGCGGCAGATGAAACTGGACCGGGCGTCCTGGGGTGGCCGTAAGCTGGCCATCAAGGGTGCCAAGCACGCGCTCTGGATTCTGTATGCGTTCTACACCGGTTTTACATTTGTCGGCTATTTCACGCCGATCCGCCAGTTGGCGGTGGAGCTGGTGTCTTTGAGTACCGGTCCGTGGGAGACGTTCTGGGTGCTGTTCTACGGTTTTGCGACCTACGGCAACGCCGGTTGGTTGCGCGAGCAGGTCTGCTTGTATATGTGCCCGTATGCACGGTTCCAGAGTGCGATGTTCGATCGCAATACGCTGATCATCTCCTACGATACCACGCGCGGCGAACCGCGTGGTTCGCGCAAACGCGGCATTGATGCCCATGCCCGCGGGCTGGGTGACTGCATTGACTGCACCCTATGCGTGCAGGTCTGCCCGACCGGCATCGATATCCGTAATGGCCTGCAGTACGAATGTATTGCCTGTGCAGCCTGTGTCGACGCCTGTGATCAGGTGATGGACAAGATGAAGTACCCGCGTGGACTGATCCGCTATACAACCGAGAACGCGTTGGAAGGCAAGCCGGTACGACTGCTGAGGCCACGCGTGATCATCTATTCGCTGCTGCTGTTGGCGCTGATGGCTGGACTGGGCACCGCGATCGCCTTGCGCACGCCGCTGGCGCTGGACGTGATCCGGGATCGCAATGTGTTGTACCGCCAGACCCAGGATGGCGAGATCAGCAATGTCTATACCTTGAAGATCCTCAACAAGGATCAGCAGGCGCACCGTTACCGCTTATCGGTCGGCGGCATCGATGACCTGGAACTGGTGGAAGGGGAACACCAGGAGTTCGAAGTGCCCGCAGGACAAGTGCTCAGTGCGGTGGTGAGCCTCAAGGTCGACCCAGTGGAACTCAAACGCTCGAGTACTGCAGTGACGTTCACCCTGCAGGCGATCGACAACCCTGAATTGCGGGTGACGGAACGTGCCCGCTTCCTCGGCCCGGTGCTGCACTGAGGCCTTGCTCAAGGAGATGGCAATGGTGCCCTGGTACAAACAATTCTGGCCGTGGTTTTTGATTGCTCTGCCGTTGACCTCGGTCATCGTGGGTGTGGTTTTCCTGATGCTTGCGCTGCACAACCCGGACGATCTGGTGGTGGATGACTATTACCGCCAGGGGCTTGCCATCAATCGGACGATCGACCGTGAGCGGCGGGCCGTGCAGCTGGGATTGCATGGCGAACTGACCTACGATCCTCATACCGGCCTGGCCAGGGTACGGCTCAGCGGCATCGATATCCGCAGGGTCGAGCTGCGCCTGGTGCACCCGTCCCGGGCACGGTTTGATATCCAGGGCGAACTGCACCAGGATATCTCCGGCGGGCTTAGCGGTACCATCGGGTTCCCGCGCGCAGCCGACTGGCGGGTGCTGGTGGAGCCTGCCGATGGCGCGTGGCGGTTGAGTGGCCGGTTGCTGTTGCCGAAGCGGCCGCGCGCAGCGCTGCAACCGGGTTGAGCAGGGGCTACACTATGAGTGCTTCCACCGTGGCTGTCGCGCCAGGTGACCGGTTGGCGGTCTATGATTACCCCCAGTTGCAGCAGCAGTTTGTCAGCCAGCGCAGCGACGGCGCCCGGGAAACAGCTCTGGTTTTGGAGGGTATTCACTGCGGTGGCTGTGTCCGGCGCTGTGAGCGCGGTCTGCGTAACCTGCCGGGCGTAATCGAGTTTCAGGTCAATCTCAGTACGCGGCGGGCCCGGCTGGTGTGGGATCCGACCGTGACCAGGCTGAGTGCCGTATTGCAGCGACTGACTGAGATCGGCTATCCGGGCTGGCCGTACGATCCCGCGCGCCGCGAGCAGCAGGCGCGTGACGAGCAGCGCCGGGCGTTGATGCGGTTGGCGGTCGCCGGTCTGGGGATGATGCAGATCATGATGCTCGCGATCGCCATGTATGCCGGTAGTGATATGACACCGTCGGTGCGCCAGTTCCTGCGCTGGATGAGCCTGGTCTTCGCTGTCCCGGTGGTGTCGTTTGCGGCCTGGCCTTTTTTCCGTAACGCCTGGACTGGCCTGCGGCAGCGCCAGCTGGGCATGGATGTGCCCGTGGCCCTGGCTATCGGCGGCGCCTTCGTGGCTAGCGTCTGGGCCACCTTGGTTGGACACGGGGAGGTCTACTACGACTCGGTTAGCATGTTCACGTTCCTGTTGCTGCTGGGGCGATTTCTGGAAATGCGGGGGCGTCAGAAAGCGGCGGCCGCCACCGAGGAGCTGGCCCGCCAGTTGCCAGCGCTGGCGATCCGGCTGAATACTGATGGTATGGAACAGGTGGCCGTGGCCGAACTGCAGCCGGGTGACAGGGTCATAGTGCGTCCGGGCGAGATTGTGCCGGCGGACGGTACGGTGGTCCAGGGCGCCAGTAGCGTGGATGAAGCATTGTTGACCGGCGAGAGCGTCCCGCGTTTGCGCCGGACGGGCGATCCGGTGGTCGGGGGTACCATTAATGTCGAGAGCCCGTTGACGGTCCGGGTCGAGCGGGTCGGGCGGGATACCGTGCTCGCCGCTATGCAGCGGTTGCTGGAGCGGGCCCAGCTGGAGAAACCTCGCCTGGCGCAGTTGGCCGATCGGGTGGCCGGCCATTTTGTGGCTATTCTCCTGCTCATCGCGGCCGCGGTTTACCTGGCCTGGTACTGGTGGTCGCCGGAGGATGCCTTCTGGGTCACATTGTCGGTACTGGTCGTCACATGCCCTTGCGCATTGTCCTTGGCCACGCCAGCAGCGCTGACCGCTGCGACCGGGGCACTCGGCCGGCTGGGTCTGCTGGTGACGCGGGGTCATGCACTGGAGACCCTGGCCCGGGTCGATTATGTGATCTTTGACAAAACGGGCACGCTGACCTGGGGCCAACCGCGACTTGTCCGGACCGTGTCAGTTGGGACTGTCTCGGCTGAACGGTGTCGCGAGCTCGCGGCGGCGCTGGAAAGTGCGAGTGAGCACCCTTTCGCGCATGCGTTGCGGGCGGCCGCGCTGGCGGCGGTCCATGAGCCGACCGAGCTTGTCGCGCGACCTGGCCAGGGCATCGAAGGCGTAATAGACGGTGAACGCTATCGCATTGGCAGCCCGGCGTTTGCAGCCGATCTCAGCGGGATGGCGGTCCCCGACGTTGGCACAGCCAGCGCTAGTACTGTGGTCCTGGGGAGTGGCGGCGGCGTGCTGGCGTTATTCCAGCTGGCCGATACACTGCGGCCGGAAGCGCCAGCCGTGGTCACTGAACTCAAACGCCGTGGCTGCGAGGTCGAGGTGCTGAGCGGTGACGGTAGTGGTGTGGTGACTCAGGTTGCCGCAGCACTGGGTATCGAGCGGTGCCGCGGTGGCCTGAGCCCTGCCGGCAAGCTTGAGCGATTGAGTCAATTGCAACAGCAAGGGCGGGTCGTTCTGATGGTCGGCGATGGTGTCAACGATTCGCCGGTGCTGGCCCGGGCCCAGGTCTCGGCGGCCCTCGCCGGTGGTACCGAACTGGCCCGTAGCCAGGCTGATCTGGTGTTGTTGGGGGATCGCCTCGACCGGTTGGTGACCGGAATCGATTATGGTCGTCGTACGCTGCGGGTGATTCGCGAGAATCTGCTCTGGGCGGTGCTCTACAATAGCATTGCGATTCCGCTGGCGGCGCTCGGCTACGTAACGCCGTGGATGGCGGCGGCCGGTATGTCGATGAGCTCACTGGTCGTGGTGTTGAACGCGCTGCGTTTGAGTCGCGTGTCCAGCATGCGGCACCAGGATCGGTCAGAGGTGGCGCGGCCGGCGGTCGAGGGGGCCTGAGGTGCTTTCCATTCTGGTGCTTCTGATCCCAATCAGCGTTGCCATAATCGCAATTGCAGTCGGTTTCTTCTTCTGGGCTGTCAAATCCGGTCAGTTCGATGACCTCGACAGTCCGGCTTATCGTATCCTCGATGACGACGATCATTTGCCGCCGGCAACAGAGGACCGAACCGAATATACTGAACCGCGGCGCTGAACTCGCCGCAACCGGGATGATTGCGTCGCTGGGGCTTTTTTGTTTCTACTATATATACGATTGATATCTCGATCGTTTAGCTGACCATGAGAGGACTATCAGGAGCACATGATGATGAAACGACAACAACGACTGCTCGCCGCGTCGGCACTGGCGGCGCTGCTGGTCAGCGGCCCAGCGCTCGCGGCCGGTCTCAAGCTCGGCGCATTGATGCCCTTGACCGGTGGGTTGGAGGCCTACGGCCAGTCCAGCCTTAACGGCGTTCAGATGGCGGCGGATGAAGTCAACGCGGATGGCGGCGTGCTCGGCGGCAAAGTCGACGTCAAAGTCGGCGACACCCAGACCAAGGCCCAGCCGGCTATCGACGCGGCCAAGAAACTGGTGTCGATCGAGGGCGTGTCGGGCCTGATTGGGGCACTATCCTCTGGCAACACCATCCCGGTGGCGTTGAGTGTGTCGAAACCGGATCAGGTGCCGCAGATTTCACCGGCCTCGACGGCGCCTACCATTACCACACTGGACGATGGCGATTTCCTGTTTCGCACCGTTCCGTCCGACGCTTTTCAGGGTGTTGCGCTGGCCCAGGTGGTTCACGCCAAGGGCACCAAGAAAGTCGCCATTCTGTACACCAACAATGATTACGGCGACGGCCTGGCCAAAAGCTTTTCCGCGGCATTCGAGAAACTGGGCGGCGAGGTGACCACGTCCAACGCCTACGAACCGAACAAGGCCTCGTATCGGGGTGAACTGGATCGTGTTGCCAAAGGGGGGCCACAGGCGCTGTTGCTGATAGGCTATCCGGATGACGGAGGTACCACCATATTACGTCAGTCGCTGGAAGAGGGGTACTTCAACCATTTCATCTTCACCGACGGAATGAAAGCCAGAAAAATTATCTCGGCGATTGGTGCCCAATATCTGGACGGTTCGTACGGAACCGCGCCGAAGGCCCCGGACACACCCGGAGCAGAAACGTTCAAGCAGCTGTATACGAAGAAATTCGGTCAGTTACCACCACGGCCATACATCGACTCGAGCTATGACGCGGCTGCCATCCTTATTCTGGCGGCGGCGGAGGCAAACTCCGACAATGGGGTCAAGATCCGTGATGCCATCCGCAAGGTCACCGACGGCAAAGGGGTTGAAATCCATCCGGGTGAACTGGTCAAAGGCATCAAATTGATCGGAGAAGGCAAGAAGATTAAATATATCGGTGCGGCAGGCGACGAGGCATTTGATCAACACGGTGACGTTTCGGGGACCTACGAGCACTGGGCGATCAAGGATGGCAAGCTGGTCACTGTGAAGATATTCAAGCCCCAGAAGATGTGATAGCGGGTGGGGGCAAGAAAAAGGGCTGCTTTAAAGCAGCCCTTTTTCGCAGGCCCAGCGCCGGGGCATATTGCAAGTGGCGACGGTCTCGGTCAGGCGATTTCAACGAGTTCCAGATCGAAGGTCAGATCCTGGCCGGCAAGCGGATGATTGGCGTCCAGGGTAACGGCCTCTTCGCCTATGGTAGTTACGGTCAGGACCAGAGGTTGACCGTTGGGGTCGTTGGCCTGTAATCGCATTCCAACCTGCAGATCCTCGCGAATCTGATCCGGCAGTGAGGTTAGCGGGACGTCCTGAATGGCTTGTTCGTTGCGCGGACCGTAGGCCTGGTCAGCGGCGATGGTAACGGTCTTGCTGTTACCCTCCGTCATGCCGACCACGGCTTGTTCGAAGCCCGCTATGACGCGGCCTTCGCCGAGTGTGAACTCCAGTGGTTCGCGACCGATGGACGAGTCGAACTCGGAACCGTCGTCGAGTCGTCCAGTGTAATGGATTTTGACCGTGTCGCCTTGCTTGGCCTCTGACATAGTGGGGAAGCTCCTTGTTGGGGGCGGTGGGATGAGCCTGGAGGAGGTATGCGGAAAACACTGATAGAACATCAAATTAACATCGAACCCTACTACACGGGTAACTATCGTGCAAGGGCGTGGCTTCTTCGCGGCGGAGGTTTTACCGCGAACCGAATTCCCGTAGAATCTCAATGGCTGTCGCTGGGTCCGGTAAACAGACGGCAGCCGGAAAGTAACACCGCCCTAACCGGGCCGATGGAAAGTGACCCTAAACACAAAACGCACGGACAAGGCCACACATCGCCGCACCGGAATCCAAGAATGCTGCACGCTCAATCGGGGTGTCGATTCGATACCGCGACGGTGTGCTGTAATGTTGAGGCGCTCGTTCGCGGGACGCCATGACAATGGATGGTGCCCGTAAGGGCGGATGACTGAGCATAGGCAGCTCTGAAGTCGAAGAGGAGAAACTGAGATGGGTAACAAGCACAAAGATGGACAAAGTGGGATTCAGCGTCGTGATTTTCTAAAGGCCGGTGCCGGTGTCGCCGGCAGCATGATGCTGGCCGGGCCGTTGAGCCGTTTGGCGCAGGCCGCTGATTATCCGGCTATCGGCAACTTCCCTGCGGGGGTAAAGGGAAACAGCGTGTTCGTTGGCATCAGTGTGCCTCGCACCGGCCCGTATTCGTCGTCGGGCGAGGACGAAATCCTCGGCTACAAACTGGCCATCGACCATATCAATCAGGGCTCCGAGCTGGCTAAAGCCTATGCCCCTGGTCTCAAGAAGGGTGTGCTCGGCAAGCAGATTGAGTTCGACGTGGTCGACAACGAAACCAAGCCGAACGTGGCGGTTCAGAATATCTCCAAATTCATCAGCCAGAACAAGGCGATGATGATTACCGGTAGCGTGAGTTCGGCGGTGGCCATCGCCAGCGGTAAACTGTGCGACCGCGAGAAGACGATCTACCTGGGCGCCATTACGGGCTCGAACGACACCACGGGCAAGGACTGCCAGCGCTATAGCTTCCGCGCCTGCCACTATGCGTACACCGCTTCCAAAGCACTGGCGCCGGTCATCAAGCAGGCACTTGGTGCCGGTAAGAAAGTGGCGTATCTGACGCCTGACTATACCTACGGGCACACGGTCTATAACTCGATGAAGGAGTTCACCGAAGCCCAGGGCTGGAAAACCGTAACCAATCAGCTGTCGCCGCTCGGCACCTCGGATTTCTCCACCTATCTGCTGAACATCGCCAACAGCGGTGCCGACGTGCTGGTCAACATCTGTTTTGGCCGTGACGCGGTGAATTCGATCAAGCAGGCACAGCAATTCGGGCTGATGTCGAAAATGACCATGGTAGTGCCGTACATGGCGCCGTTCCTGGCTCAGGAAGTCGGTGCCGACCTGATGCAAGGTGTCTATGGCACGACCGAATTCTGGTGGACTCTGGCCGAGAAAAACGATATTGCCAAACAGTTCGTCGACGATTTCGAGAAGCGCAACAAGCGCAAGCCTGAGTGGTCTGCGCACATTGCTTTTCTGCAAACCATGTTGTGGGCCAATGCGCTCGAAGCCGCCGGCACGTTCCATCCGCCGACAGTGGTAAAGCAGTACGAAAAGGGGGATCACATCAAGACCGGTCTGGGCGAGGTCTGGTGGCGGGGCGCCGATCATCAGCTGGTGCGGCCGGTTATCGTGATCCGCGGCAAGAAACCTTCTGACATGCGCAACAAGGCCGATTTCTACGAGATTGTGAAATCGGTGCCCGGTGACCAGGTTATGCCGCCAGCCGATCACTTCGGCTGCAAGCTCGGCTCCTATACCTGACGGCTTAGGGGACACTGCATGAGTATGCCCAGTCTGCCGCTGTTTCTGTCGCAGTTGTTCAATGGCCTGGCACTCGGTTTGTTGTTATCGCTGATCAGTGCCGGGCTGACCATCATCTACGGAACGCTGGGCGTGCTCAACCTGGCCCATGGCGCCCTGTTCATGGTGGGCGCCTATGCCGGCTTCGTGGCCATGCAGTGGACCGGCTCGTTTGCGGCCGCCCTGGTGGGCGGCATGCTCGGTTCACTGGTGGTCGGGTTGCTGATGGAACGGCTCATCGTGCGCTACTACTATCAACGCCCGCCTGAAGACCAGATTCTAGTGACGTTCGGTATCGGCATCGTACTGACCGAACTGGTGCGGTTGATGTTCGGAGGGATCAGCCAGCGGGTTGCGACGCCGGATTGGGGGCAGGGTATTACCCGGCTCGGATTTCTGTTCTACCCGACTTACCGTATCCAGGTGATGATCATCGTCGCTGTGGTGTTGGTACTGTTGTATATCGTGCTGTACCGGACCCGTATCGGAATGATCGTGCGGGCAGGCATTGAAGACAGCCTGATGGTCAACATGCTGGGTATCAATGTCTACCGCGTTTTTATGTTGGTATTCGGCATTGGAGCGCTCACGGCCGGCTTCGCCGGAATCATCGATGCGCCCATTGTGGCGGTGACGCCGGATATGGGTGAAGCCATCCTGGTGCAGTCCTTTGTGGTGATCGTGATTGGCGGTGTCGGTTCGTTTCCTGGTGCTGTAATCGGCGGGATTATTGCCGGTGAAATCGTCAGCCTGACGTCGATGTTCAACCCGGCCTATTCGCAGGTCATGCTGTTCGCCGTGATGGCTTTGTTGCTGGCCACCCGACCCCAGGGTCTGTTTGGTGTGGAGGGTCGGGAATGATGACATGGCTCGCCCGGGTTTCCCACGATCGCCCCTGGATCGCTGAACTCGCCACACTGATCGCGCTGGCATTATGCCCGTTGGTGCTGCCGTCGGTTGGCGTGAGTGCTGATATGGCCAGTCGTATTCTGATCTGGGGGTTGTTTGGGCTGGGTTTTGATATTTTGTTCGGCTATACCGGGTTGTTGTCGTTCGGCCAGTCCACATTCTTTGGCGTCGGCGGTTTCGTGTCAGCCTACCTGATGATTCACAGCGGAGTGACCAGCGTGTTGCTCGCGCTGGCAGTCGGTACCGTGGCGTCAATGATCGTCGGCGTCGTGGTCGGCTTTTTCACCCTGCGGCGCAGCGGCATCTACTTCGCCATGATCACACTGGCGTTCGCCGAAATGTTCCACTTTCTGGACATGTCACCGCTGTCGGCGTTCACTGGTGGCGAAAACGGTCTTACCGGGGTGCCGCTACCGACATTGCTGGGTACCCCCCTGGAAACCGGCTGGGGTTTGTTTGGCTATATCGCGGTGTTTTTCTTCGTCAGCTATGTGATTGCTCACCGCATTGTGTTATCGCCGTTCGGGCATGTGCTGACGGCGCTACGGGATAATTCACCGCGAGCCCTGGCGACCGGGCATTCAGTGCGCAAATACAAGTTGGCCGCGTTCGTTCTGGCGGCCGGATTCGGCGGGATCGCCGGCGGGTTGCTCGGCATCCTGCAGTCTTACATGCCACCGGACGCGTTTGGTTTCGACACGTCCGGCCAGTTGGTCATGCAAGGCATCATCGGCGGCGCCGGGACGCTGTTCGGGCCGCTGGTGGGGGCCACCGTGTGGCTCGGGTTGCGTGACGGCGTACAACAGGTTGCCTTGCTGGCACCGGCCTGGAAGCTGATTCTCGGCTTGGTGTTCGTGATTCTGATAACTGCGTTTCGCTACGGGATTCTAGGCGAGGTTCGCCGCTGGCTGCGGCCGCGACAAGGGGCCGGACTCACTGCGGAGGAAGTCTCCAGTGCCATCACCGGCCGCCACGTGGTGGCCGGTGTGCCCGACGGTCACCTGCGCGAGGACGAGGTGCCGGATTATGCGTTCCATCACGACACGCCGCATGCCCGTGACATGGCGCCCGGCGGCGTATCGCTGGTTGTCGCCAAAGCGGGCGACGGTACGGCACCCGCTCTGGAATGCCGCCACCTTACCAAGCGCTACGGTGGCATCGTAGCCAACCACGACGTCAGCATGTCCATTCCGGATGGGCAGCTGCGAGCCATCATTGGTCCCAACGGGGCGGGCAAGAGCACATTCTTCAAGATGCTGGCTGGCGAGGTGTCGCCAACCGAGGGGGAGGTGTTCCTGCATGGAGCCAACATCACAGGTTTGGGAGTGACCGCGGTGGCGCAGCTTGGCATGAGCAAGAGCTATCAGATCAACCAGCTGTTCGCCATGCTGACGGTCCACCAGAATCTGGCCATCCCGGTACTTGCCCGGATCCGTGGTGAGTTTCGTCCGGATATGTTGACGAGCATGCATCGGGTGCCAGGGCTCGCCGCTCATATCGAGGCGACCATGGAGATGGTGAATCTGACGGCGCGGTCCGGTGTGCGGGTGAACGAACTGGCGTATGGTGAAAAGCGTCGCCTGGAGATCGGTCTGGCGCTCGCAAACGCCCCTAATGTGCTGCTGCTGGACGAACCGCTGGCCGGTATGAGCCCGGCTGAGCGGGCCGATACGGTCAAGCTGCTCAAGCAGGTCAAGGCCGGCCGCACGCTGGTCGTGGTCGAGCATGATATGGACGCCATCTTCGAACTGGCTGAGTACATCAGCGTGTTGCACGAAGGTGAGCTGCTCGCAGAAGGAACGGCCGACGAGATCAAGCGTGACAAGCGCGTTCAGGACGCCTATCTCGGAGGGGTGGAAGAGGCATGAGCCTGATTGAAGTTAACAAGATCAACAGTTACTACAGCGATTCCCACGTCCTGTTCGATATTTCCCTGGAGGTCGAGGAGCATGAAGTCGTGGCGTTGCTCGGTCGGAACGGTGCCGGCAAAAGCACGACACTTAAATCGTTGATGGGAGCGGTTCGTCCCAGCAATGGCACGATCAAGTTTGCCGGTGACGATATCTGTGGTCTGCCGCCTTATGAAATCGCTCGCCGCGGGATTCAACTGGTACCGGAAGAACGGCGTATCTTCGGCAGTCTGAATGTTGAAGAGAACCTGGTATTGGCAACGCTCACCGCCCAGCATCCCTGGACGCTGGAGCGGATCTACGATTATTTTCCGCGCCTGCGGGAGCGCCGGCGCAGTCGTGGCACCGATCTTTCCGGTGGCGAGCAACAGATGCTGGCGATCGCCCGGGCGCTGATCCGCGATGCCCGGCTGATCCTGCTGGATGAGCCTTTTGAAGGCCTGGCACCGATCATTGTCCAGGATCTGCTCAAGGTGGCCCGGCAACTGGCGGAGGAGGGGCGGACCATCATCATCGTTGAGCAGAACGTGGCCGCAGCCCTGTCCGTCGCGCAACGCTGCTACATCATAAATAACGGTCATATGGTCTATCAGGGTACGCCGGACGATCTGCACGCCCGGCCTGAGATCATGCATGAATACCTGGGCGTCTGAGGAATATCGTCAGTCAGGATGATGATGCGACCAACAATGGGTGTGACAACCGGTTGCGGTGCGGTTTCGGTCAGCGGAACCGTGTGCCAATGCGGATTTCGGCAGGACCGGCGTCTATTGCTTCGAGGCAGGCCGCCAGCCATGGCGTGGGCCGGCCTGCCAAAGCCAGAAGCGCCAATGGTCGGCGCGGTCGGCCAGTGCCGGATCCAAGCTCAAGCGTTATTGTCCCGGGTTGAGCGTCCAGTTCGAAGCTGAACCGACCCAGTGGGATGGCCAGCCCCAAACCGCGAGCTTTGATATAGGACTTCCTTGAGGGTCCAATAGGCAAAAAATCGATCGTGGTGCTGTTCCGGTGATAGACTGCGACAACGTCCGGCATTCGCGACTTGAAAAAAACCGTGCCGCGACATCGTGCCAGCCGATTGCGCCGGTCGGTACATTCGACGTCGACGCCGACAGCCCGCTCTAGGGTTACTGCACATACCAGCAAACCGGTGGTATGCGATACGTTGAAGTGTAACCCGCACGCCTGCGAATTGGCGATATGGGGCTTGCCGTGGGCATTCGACGAAAACCGCCAGCCCCCGGGGGGCAGCGCCCGATAGCGGGACAAGGTGCAGCGCACCAAGGCACGGGTCAGCAGATACTGCTGCCGTAGTCGGGGCAGCCTGAGCCGCTGGAGATGAATTGATTCGGCTTCATTGAGCAGATGATCCTGGTAGTGTTTCAGCAGGGCATCGGCTACGTTATCAGGTCGCAACAGCCACAGATGCAGAGCACCGGGCTGGAGAGGGATGATAGGCGCACGCATGACCCAACCCGTGCAGCGAAGGGCCCCACTGTGATACGGGGCCCTTCAAGGGTTGACCAGGCACTGGCGGTGATCAGTTGCTGCGGCCGCCGAACACACCCAGTATCATCAGCAGATTGACGAACAGGTTGTACAGCGCGACGTACAGAGTAACTGTCGCCATCAGGTAGTTGGTTTCACCGCCGTGAATGATATTGCTGGTCTCCCACAGAATGAAGCCTGACATCAGCAGAATCATTGCAGCCGAAACCGCCAGCATCAACGCTGGGATCTGCAGGAAGATATTGGCCAGCGCGAACAGGAACAGCACCAGCATGCCAATCATTACGAACCCGCCCAGGAATGTGAAGTCCTTGCGGGTAACCAGTACGTAGGCCGACAGGGCCAGGAAAATGACACCGGTGCCGCCGAGCGCGGTGGCGATCAGTTCGGGTCCATGCGCCATGCTCAGGAACATGTTGAGCAGTGGTCCCAGGGTATAACCCAGGAAACCGGTTAGCGCAAATACCGCGACGATCCCCCACGAGCTATTGCGCAGCGCGGTGGTCAGATAGAACAGACCGAAATATATCAGCAAGCTGAACAGCCCCAGCGGCGGAGCATTGGTGACCACCGCTACGGATGCCGTAACACCGCTGAACAACAGCGTCAGCGACAAAAGCATGTAGGTGTTACGCAACACCTTGTTGGTAGCGAGCGCCGATTCCTGGCGAACGCTAGAGTCGATGACTGAATACGGTCTCTGGGCCATGCGTTAATACCTCCCTCAGGATGTTGAATTATTGACCGCGGGCAACATACGGGGTTCCGCGGCATGATAACCCGATCTGGCGCATTCGGCTGGATCACATGTTGGGATAGTTTGGGCCTCCGCCGCCTTCCGGGACTACCCAGCGGATGTTCTGGGTCGGATCCTTGATGTCACAGGTCTTGCAGTGCACGCAGTTCTGGGCATTGATCTGCAGTCGGGGGTTGTCACCATCATCGTCGCGCACGATCTCGTATACGCCGGCCGGACAATAGCGCTGTTCGGGCGCATCGTAAAGCGCCAGGTTGACCGAGATCGGCACGTTGTCGTCGGTCAGGGTCAGGTGACTGGGCTGATCCTCCTCGTGGTTGGTGTTGGACAGAAACACGGAAGACAATCGATCGAAGCTGACCCTGCCATCCGGCTTCGGGTACTCGATGCGGTCACAGCTGCGGGCCGGGTTCAGGCGAGTGTGATCGGCATGGTGGCGTAGTGTCCAGGGGGCCTTGCCCCTGAATACATAGGTTTCCAGCGCAGAATAGGCGATGCCGCCGAAGAGGCCCCAGTGGAAGGCGGGACGGATATTGGACACCTGCTCCAGCTCATGCCAGAGCCAGCTCGATTTGAGCTGTTCAGGGTAGGTCGTCACTTCCCGCAGCGGCTCGCCGCCGCGCAGCGCAGCGAATACCGACTCGGCCGCCACCATGCCGGATTTCATCGCGGTATGGGTGCCTTTGATCTTGGGTACATTGAGAAAGCCGGCGGTGTCGCCGATCAGCAGTCCGCCAGGAAAAGTCAGCCGTGGTATGGCCTGCAGGCCACCCTCGCTCAATGCACGTGCGCCATAAGCAATGCGGCGGCCACCCTCAAGTACCGGGCGGATCTCGGGATGGGTCTTGAAGCGCTGGAATTCCTCAAACGGACTGAGGTAGGGGTTCTGGTAGTCGAGGCCGATCACAAAACCGACAGCGACTTGATTGTTTTCCAGATGATACAGGAAGGACCCCCCATAGACACTCGGGTCAAGCGGCCAGCCCACCGTGTGGACCACCAACCCCTGTTGGTGGCGGACGGAGTCGACCTCCCATAATTCTTTGATGCCGATGGCGTAGGTTTGCGGATCGACCCCGTCGCGCAGCCGGAAGCGTTCAAACAGGGTTTTGGTAAGCGAGCCTCGGCAGCCTTCCGCGAACAGCGTTTGCTGAGCGTGCAGTTCCATGCCTGGCTGGAAATTCTCGGTTGGTTTACCGTCTTTGCCAATGCCCATATCGCCGGTCGCCACCCCGGCGACGCTGCCGTCATCGTGATACAGCACCTCTGCTGCGGCAAAGCCGGGATAGACCTCCACACCCAGCTCTTCGGCCTGTTCACCCAGCCAGCGGCAAAAATTGCCCAGACTGATGATGTAGTTACCCTGATTATGCATTTGTGGTGGTGTCGGCAGCCGATAGGCGTGTTCGCGGCTCAGGAACAGGAACTTGTCCTTGGCCGCTGGGGTGTTCAGCGGGGCGCCACGTTCGTGCCAGTCCGGCAGCAGTTCGTTGAGGCTGCGCGGTTCCAAAACAGCGCCGGAGAGAATATGGGCACCGACCTCGGAACCCTTTTCCAGCACGCACACGCTGAGTTCGCGATCGTGTTCAACAGCAAGTTGCTTGAGGCGGATGGCCGCGCTAAGCCCGGAGGGGCCCGCACCGACGATCACGACGTCATAGTCCATGCTTTCGCGTTGCAAAATGGTTACCTCGTTACACTAGGGTGTGTCATGAGATTGATTATACCGTGTCACGTCCGGGATCCGGCTTGTCCCGATGGGACGTGCAACTGCCCCTCGTTGACGTCATGCGTGCGCTACTGAGGGGTTGTTACTGGGGGAGCTATATGCTGCTCGCGTTCCTGGTCGCACTGGCATTGGCGTGGCGATTGCTGGCCTGGCAGCAGTTTCTTTATCCGGTCTGGTATCCTCTTCTGCGTATCGACCGGACGATCGCGCGATTTGCGCCGCAGAATCCCTACCGGCCGGGGTTTCAGCTTACCAGCCGGGCCGAACGTGAGCGGCTGTTCGCCGCTATAGCTGAGGCGGTGGAACACAATGGCCGAGGTTTGGCACAACTGCGCTACCATAGTCTCGACGGGCGGGTACTCGGACGCTTGCTGACGGACCCGGAGATTGTTCATCTGCAGGATGTCAGTCGCCTGCTGAGCCGTTGGCGTTCGGTTGCGGCTGCGCTGTTACTCACGCTGCTGGGCTGGACGCTGTGGCTGGTATACCGGCGCCGGCCGCTGCCGCCGGCGCGACGTCTGCTCGGTGGACTGAGCGTGGCGCTGCTGGCCGTGGGCAGTGGGGTCCTGCTGGTGGGTCCGGTACGCTTGTTTTACACTTGGCATTCGTGGGTGTTTCCGCCCAATCATCCCTGGTTTTTTTATTACCAGGACTCGCTGATGACTACATTGATGAAAGCCCCGGATCTGTTTTTCGCGATCGGAGCGGTTTGGCTGTCGCTGGGCTGGCTGATTTTGGCCTTGCTGCTTGTGGTGGCACACTGCCTGACCCGCTGGCGGGGTCTTAGGAGTGGGTGATGTCGTTGCGTAATACGATTGTTTCCTGCCTTATAGCCCTGATGCTATTGCCGACGACAGCCGTCGCGGATGCACTGACGGGTGCCGGGATCCGGGTCGGCTTTGATGCGCGGGCCAAATCGGTCAAGTTCCGTGAGTATGAGGCGTACGCACGCACCCGATTGCCGTGGCAGTACCACTGGCAGTCGGGCTGGCGGCTAACCAGTGGGCTCGAAGGATCGGTGGCACTGCTACATGCCACTACCGGGGAAAATGCCACCCTCGTCTCGGTCGGGCCGGTGGTGTCGCTGCGTCGGGGTACACTGCCATGGTCGCTGGAAATCGGCGTCGAACCCACCTATCTCAGCCGTTACCAGTTTGCCGGCTCGAGCCTGGGCGGGCACTTGCAGTTCGTATCGCACATCGCCGTGCGCTACCGCTTCAGTCGGCACCTCGCGCTGGCTTACCGGTTCCAGCACATGTCAGATGCCGGCATCAAGGAACCCAATCCGGGTGTCAATCTGCACGTGCTGGAACTGAGCTACCGCTACTAGGCCGTCACCACATATTTTGGGTGGCGGTAACGGTGGGCAGACCGGCGGCGTACCATGCCCGCAGGCCACCGCGATACCAATATACGTTGCGGTAGTCGAGATTGACTGCCCGCAGGGCGGCATCGTAGGCCGACCAACAGTGTACGCCGGTGCAGTAGAAAACCAGTGTGCGGCGCTTGTTGCCGCCGGTCAGTGCCTTCAGATGTCGGGCCATGCGGGCCTGAATCGGGCCGCTGAACTGGCCGTTCTGGCCGGCGCCGCCAAGCCACACGGAGCCGGGAATGCTTTCGGTGCTCTTGCCAGTCCGGGTATTAATCAAAACCGGTTTGGTTTGTTTCCCGAGCAGCCGTTGGCGGAGTCGGTAGGTGGTAATGAGCCGGCCGCCGGCCAGTGTCACGGGGGTTGGGCCGTGGTAACTCGGCGGGATGAGCGCCGACACTGGAGGCGTGCCGAAGTCGCGGGTTTCGTCAGCATAACTGTGATTGGCGATCTTGAAAGAACGCAACGGAGTGCTGCTGTGAATGGGTTGGCCAAGCTCCGATGGCGCCGGGTTCCCAGTGGTGGTGCGGGTCGTTTTGGAGGCTGCAGGAAGCGGGGTCTCGCTGGTGTCAGACGTTGTCGCTGTGGCCTGCTTGGCACGGGTCCAGGCCTGGTTCAGGCTCTGGCAGCCGGTAAGCAATGCAATGGCAGCCAGGATTACGGGTAGTTGCGGTCGCATGAAGATAGCTCCAGGTAGGGGATTGGGCATTGTAGGGTTTGCCCGGTGAGCACACTAGCATGCTTCTGTGCTTGGCATGCTATGGTTGCCGTGGGCGAGTCGTTATAATGCCTGCTGCCTGTTCCGGCAGTCCCCGTTTTCTCAACACGCGACAATCCGGCGACGATGACTCAGACGACAACGCAAAAACGATTCGGCATTCGCATGACACTGCCCCCGGGCGATCCGATGCGTGCGGCGCACTTGTTGGGCGATGACTGGGAAACCTACAAGTGGTTTGCGACCCCGGCAGAACGCGATCAGGCGATCGCCGAACTGCGAACCAAACATCCCTACTATCGGGTTGGTGACTACCCCAGTCTGGTGCTGGCGCCTGTGGAGCGCTGATCGTGACGGCAGCGGGGATCGACGCCGCCGCGCATTGCGGTTGAGAAAGCTGGTTCGCGGGTTAGGCTGAACGTCGTGCTCGTTCATTCTGATTGTCATCCGGATCAGCCGTAGAGCAGTTGAGGCGGGCACATGGTATTCCGCACGGTCGCTGTTCTCGGAGCCGGCCATCTTGGGCCTCAAATCGCCGCTCATCTGGCCAATGCCGATCTCGACGTGTTGTTGTTCGACATGGCTGCGGAGGGTGGCGATCCCGCGCGCGAAGTGCGCCTCGCCATCGCCCGTATGGCTCACTGTGAGCCGTTGCCGCTGGCGACTGCCGACGTGGTCCACCGGATTACTCCGGCCACCTATCAGCATGATCTGCGGCGCCTGGCCGCCTGCGATCTGGTGATCGAGGCCGTAGGCGAAAGTGCTGATGCCAAGCAAGGACTGCTGGCGCGGCTCGCACCTCATCTGGGATGCCGGGCGGTTCTGGTGACCACCACGGCTGAATTCACCGTGGCGGAACTCGCGCTGGCGTTGCCCGAGTCGTGGCGGGCGCGTTTCTGCGGTGTTCAGTTTTTCGCCCCGGTGCGCTATCAGTCGCTGGTGGAACTTGTCGCTGGACCGGACACCGACCTGCGAGTGGTGGACGCTCTGGAAACATTTGCAGTGCAGACGCTGGGAAAGGGCGTGGTGCACAGCAAGGACCAGCCCGGATTCGCCGTCAACCGGCTCGCCAAGGTAGTGCTGGCGCTGGCCTGTCATCACGCTGACCGTCTTGGTTTGGCACCGGACGTCACCGACCATCTAGTGAGTGCCGTTATGGGTACGCCGGCACGCCCGGTGTTCGGGATGATCGACCGGCTCGGACGTGCCAGCCTGGCTACCAGTCTGACGCGGCTCGCACGGTGCCTGGAGGATGATCCGTGGCTGACCCGGCTGGGGTTGCCGACCTGGCTGACCGAATCGGTTACGCTTGGCAACGGGCCGATTTATCGACAGGCCGGCGAGCGCCAGCTGGTGTTCGATCCCCAGGCCGACGATTTCCGATCGATCCGGCTCGGGCCGTCCGCCGCAATTCACGAGCTGCTTGATCCCCATCGGCCGGTGGCAATGTGGGCGGGTTTGCATGACAGTCTGCTGCCGGGCGCGCGCTTCCTGGTGGCCTGGCTGCGGGATGTGTTGCACTACAGCGCATACTGTCTGGAATCAGCGGTACGCAATGCCCGGGAGATCGATCTGGCGTTGCGGTGGAGTTTAGGCTGGGCACGGGGGCCGCTGGAGCTGTGGCAGCTGCTGGGCTGGCGGGACACGGCGACCGATCTGCGCCGGGCCATTGCGGCAGGACAGACCTTAACGTCATGGGAATTGCCTGACTGGGTATCCCGTGTCCGCGAAGTGTATAGCGAGCGTGGCGCCTACAGTCCATTAAGCGGTCGCTATGCAGCGCTGCCGTTGCAGTCTGTATATCGCCGGTGGCTGCGGCCACCGGCACCGCTTGGCGCGGGCGCCGAAGCGGGCCGGCAGCCGCTGTTCGAGGCTGCCGGCCTCAGTCTTCGCGATGGTGGCGAGGCCATTGGGGTGCTCGACCTGCCGGTGACGCCCGACACATTCGACGATGATGCGTTGGTCGTAATGGCTGAGGCGTTAAGTATCGCCCGGAGCCATTATCACGGCCTGGTGCTGCATTATCCGTGTCCTTGGCCGGCGACCAGGCCCGCTCTACTGGACCGGCTGCTGATGCACCGGCAACCAGCTGCAAGGTCGGAATGGCTGCTGCGGCTGCAAGAAGTGGTGTTACTGTTGCGGCAGTTGCCGATACCAGTGGTCGCCGCTGTGCGCGGGCATCTGGTGGGGTTTGGTTTCGAACTGGCCCAGCATTGTGATCGCATAGTGGCGGGCCTGGAAAGCTATCTGAGTCCGGCCAATCCCCGGCTCGGTTTTCCGGTGGCCGGCGGGAGCGTGGCAATGGCCTGCCGGGTGGCTTCCGTCATGGGCGCGCCGGAGGGTGGGAGCGCTGATTGCCCGTTATGCCTGCCTGATCGGTCGCGGCCGGGTTAGCGGTAGTGCGCTGGAAGCGCGTCAGCTCGCATTGCTGCGGCCGGCTGATCCGGTGGTGTTCAATTCCTATGAACTGCTGTACGTGGCCAGGGCGCAGGCCCGGGCACTGGTCGACAGCGGTTATCGACCGCCACCCGAGGGTTTGTGCGTGGCAGGGCGGCAGGTGGCCGGCGAGGTACATGCTGTGCTCGCCCGGGAATATGACGCTGGGGTTTTGACCGCGCCGGAATATCGCCGGGCCCGGCGTGCTGGCACGGTGTTATGCGGTGGGGCAGTGGCAACCGGCTCATGGCTGGCGGTACGTGAAATGCTGACGCTAGAGCATGAAGCGGTTCTGGAACTGCTGGCCGGCAACCTGGACGATCCGGTGCCGGTGGTGTCTGATGAGCATGGTGGCATGAGGCTGGCGGGCATCGTTCGAGGGTCGTGAGGCAACCCGCCACGGCCGGCGGCAGCGCTTGGCGGTTCCGACAATGCCACCTACTGTTTTAATATACTTCGTTTTGGAACCAGGGGCGTACATTACCTATGCAGGAACTTAATCCGTACTTCCAACAGATCGAGGATCTGCAAGGGCGCATCGAGGCCCTGAGGGGGTATCTTTGACTACGAAGGCAAGCGTGAGCGCCTGACTGAGGTCCAGCGCGAGCTGGAACAACCGGATATCTGGAACGATCCCGAGCGTGCCCAGACTCTTGGCAAAGAGCGCTCCCAGCTGGAGGGCGTGGTGCTCATGCTCGAGCATCTTGGCCAGGGGTTGGCCGATGCCGCGGAGTTGCTGGAACTGGCGGGCGCGGAAGCGGATGCCGCGGCGACCGATGAGGTCGTTGCCGATCTGGCGGGTTATCAGAAGCAGGTGGAGGACCTCGAGTTCCGCCGCATGTTCGCCGGCGAGACCGATGCCTGCAATGCCTTTCTCGATATTCAGGCGGGTTCGGGTGGTACCGAGGCTCAGGACTGGGCTGACATGCTACTGCGGATGTACCTGCGTTGGGCCGAGGAGCACGGGTTCAAGACCGAGTTAATCGAGGCCTCCCCGGGTGAAGTGGCCGGTATAAAGAGTGCGACGGTCCGGCTCGAAGGTGGTTACGCCTACGGCTGGTTACGGACCGAGACTGGCGTGCACCGGCTGGTGCGTAAATCGCCGTTTGATTCCGGCAACCGGCGTCATACCTCGTTTGCGGCTGTGTTCGTGTCGCCCGAGATCGACGATGAAATTGCGATCGACATCAATCCGGCCGACCTGCGGGTGGATGTCTATCGTGCCTCGGGCGCGGGTGGACAACACGTCAACCGGACCGAGTCGGCGGTGCGTATTACTCATCTGCCGACCGGGGCGGTGGTGCAGTGTCAGAATGACCGTTCTCAGCACAAAAACCGCGCCACCGCCATGAAGCAGCTCAAGGCCAAGCTCTACGAGCTGGAACTGCAGAAGCGCCGTGTCGAGGCCGATAAACTCGAAGAGACCAAGGCTGATATTGGCTGGGGAAGCCAGATCCGGTCCTATGTGCTGGATCAGTCCAGAATCAAGGATCTGCGTACCGGGGTGGAGATCAGCAATACCCAGGCGGTGCTCGACGGCGGTCTGGATAAGTTCATCGAGGCCAGCCTTAAAAGCGGCCTGTAAGCTACCGGCGTCGTCCAGGCGGCCCGATCCGACAGTGCCCGCATTGTATACGCGCGGCGCAAAGCGAGAGTTTTGATGCGAGAGTTTTGATGCCAGAACAGCAATATGATGACAACAAGCTTATTGCCGAGCGCCGTGCGAAGCTGACCCAGTTGCGTCGCAACGGCAATGCGTTTCCTAATGGTTTTCGCCGTGATAGCCTGGCCGGCGCTCTGCAGGAACGCTTTGGTGACAAGGACAAGGCTGAACTAGCCGACCAGGGGCAGCACGTTGCTGTGGCAGGTCGGATCATGGCTCGGCGGGGCCCTTTCCTGGTGCTTCAGGACATGTCCGGCCAGATCCAGGCCTATGTCGACCGCAAAGCGTTGCCGGCCGAGCTGGCGGCGGCCATCAAGGGTTGGGATCTGGGTGATATCGTCGGCGTGCAGGGCATACTCAGCAAATCTGACAAAGGCAGCTTGTACGTCAATATCGAGCGGGCCGAGCTACTGACCAAGGCGTTGCGGCCCCTGCCGGAGAAATATCACGGACTGGCCGACCAGGAGCTGCGCTATCGGCAGCGCTACGTGGATCTGATCGTTAACCCGGAGACCCGGCGCACGTTCCGTATCCGCAGTGCGGTGATCGACCACATTCGAGGCTATTTCAATCAGATCGGTTTCCTGGAAGTTGAGACGCCGATGATGCAGCCGATTCCGGGTGGTGCGGTGGCGAGGCCGTTCATGACCCACCACAACGCTCTGGACATGGCGCTGTATCTGCGTATCGCGCCGGAGCTTTATCTGAAACGGCTGGTGGTGGGCGGGTTCGAAAAAGTGTTCGAAATCAACCGCAACTTCCGCAACGAAGGCCTCTCGACCCGGCATAATCCGGAATTCACCATGCTGGAGTTTTATCAGGCTTATTCGGATTATCGCGAACTGATGGAGCTGACCGAAGACCTTTTGCGCGGTATGGCCGCGCGCGTGCTCGGCACTACCCAGGTGGCTTATCAGGGCGAGACGTTCGATTTCGGTGCGCCGTTCCAGCGGCTGGGTCTGGCCGAGGCCGTGCTACGCTACAACCCGGAGCTCACGCCTGGGGTTTTGGGTGACCTGACTGCAGCGCGCGGGGTCGCCGAACGGCTCGGTCTGGAGCTGCCGGCCGATGCGGGGTTGGGTACGGTGCAGTTGGCCCTGTTTGAGGAGACGGTTGAGGACAAACTCAGGAATCCGACCTTCATCACTGCATTCCCGACCGAGGTGTCGCCGTTGTCGCGGCGTAATGAGCAGCGGCCGGACCTGGTTGACCGTTTCGAGCTGTTCATCGGCGGCCGCGAGATCGCCAACGGTTTCTCGGAGCTCAATGACCCCGAGGATCAGGCTGAGCGTTTCCGGGAACAGGTCGAGGCCCGTGATGCCGGTGACGACGAGGCCATGTATTACGATGCAGACTACATCCGCGCGCTGGAGTACGGTCTGCCGCCCGCAGCTGGCGAGGGCATTGGGATCGATCGGCTGGTCATGCTGTTCACCGATGCACCCTCGATCCGCGATGTCATCCTGTTTCCTCATCTGCGCCCGGAAGCGGATGGCTGATGTTGCCCGCTCATGTTAGCGGATACGGTAACGCCAGCAAGGTGATTGCGGGGCCGGCGATGTTGCCGAGATGCAGCTCTTCGCCGGCCTGTTCACTGGCGATGACGGCCAAGGCTTCGAATCCGCCTTCCGGCGTTGGTGCGGCCTGAACGATCTGGCCGACGCTTTGTGGGCCACGGGGGTCGCTCACGAAAAGCTCCGTGCCAGGCGCCGGGCAGACATTGGCAGTGAACCGCAGCCGCTGCATGCGACGCTTCAGCCGGCCCAGATAGCGGGTGCGGGCGATTACTTCCTGGCCCACGTAACAGCCTTTATCGAAGTGCACGCCGCCGAGCAGATCCAGGTTGACCATCTGTGGTATGAAAGTGTCCTGCGTTGCCGGGAGGATCTCCGGCAGACCGGCCCGCACCTCGCCGAGGTCCCAGGCATCGGTGCCGACCGCACGGGCCTCGTTCGCGAGCAGCTGCCACAAGCGCCGTGCGGGTTCGAATCGCCCGTGCAGTTCGAACCGCGGTGACGGACCTGGCAGGCGGATGGCACTGATGCCGTCGGTGTGAATTACGGTATCGGCGGCTGCCGGCGCCCGGCCCATGATGCTGGCCAGTAGCGTTGGGCTGGCGGCGCCGGCGAGGCCCAGTTGTATCCGCTCGGAGCCAACGTCGCGGAGTTCCACCCGAGCGCGCAGGACGAACATCTGCAGCCGCTGACGAACCGGTGCGGCCAGCGTGGCGGGAAGGCGCAGATAAAGCGTGTCGTCGCTGGTGCGACTGAGCCGGAGACAGGCCAGCATCCGGCCCTTGGCGTTGCACCATGCTGTCAGCTGGCTGGTGTCGGTTTTCAGCTGGGCCGTATCGGTAGTCACCTGGCCCTGCAGAAAGTTGTCCGCATCAGGGCCCGTCGCGGCCAGCATGCCGTAGTGGATCAGTGGACAGACGATGGTTTCTTCCGCTACGGCGCGCAGTTCGTCATGCGGCTTGCCGAAGTGGCGGATGTGGTCGTTATCAAACCGGGCCCCGGCTTCACTCAGCAAGGTCGACCAAGTCGGGTTCATTGGGCTAGCGCACTCCCAGCTGCTTCAGGTATATCCGGCGCGTGGACGGACGTTAATTGCATCACCCCATAAGGCGCCAGATAATGTCAGAATTTGCCGTTTATCCAGGAGCTTCATGATGGAACAAGAACCTGTCGATGAGCAATGCCCGGATAAGCCGGCGCCTCCCCAGCCTGACCGCGATCAGATGCATCCTACCGAAGTCGGCGGTCGTAAGGGGCCGGAACCTACCCGCTATGGCGACTGGGAAAAAACGGGCGCTGCATCGATTTTTAGCTTGTGCAATGCAACATGCTAAACTGCCGGCCTGGCTGCTAAATCGCAACCCCCTACAGCAATAAAGACTGAATCGAGAGGTGGAATTCATGGCAACGGACAGACGTCCACTGTCGCCCCATCTGCAGGTATACAGGCCTCAGCTGACCTCGGTGCTTTCAATCCTGCACCGTGCCACAGGGATCGCGCTCGCGGCCGGAACGCTGCTGCTGAGTTACTGGCTGGCGGCGCTGGCGACGGGACCACAAAGCTATGCTACCGCGCAATTGCTGCTGGGCTCCAAGCTGGGGCTGCTGCTGCTGTTTCTGTGGTCCTGGGCGCTGTTCTATCACCTGTGCAACGGCATTCGGCACCTGTGCTGGGATGCTGGTTACGGTTTCGACATTGCTTCGGTCAACAAATCCGGCAAAGCCGTGGTAATTGCCTCGACGGTGCTGACTTTCCTGTTCTGGCTGATCATCGGATAAAGGAGCAGCGCGATGGGTTTACGTTCCCCGCTGGCCCGGGTGCGAGGGCTGGGTTCCGCCAAAGAGGGCGTCGCGTCACTGGTGGGCTCAGCGTGTGACCGCGCTGGCGCTGGTCCCGCTGGTGTTGTGGTTTCTGATTGTGCTGATGGGGCTGGTGCACAGCGACCGCGCCATGGCGCTGCTTTGGTTCGGTTCACCGATCCACAGCGCCTTGATGATCCTGTTGCTGGGGTGTCTGTTCTACCATGCAATGCTGGGTCTTCAGGTGGTGATCGAGGACTACGTGCACGGTGAGGGTGCCAAGCAATCACTTTGCTGGCGATGAAATTCATTTTAGTACTGTGCGGGGCGATTGCGCTGATGTCGGTGCTGCGCCTGGCGTTTCTTGCCGTGCTGCGCACCACGTCCGGAGGCTGAGTTAGATGGCTGCCTATGATTCATCGAACACAACTACGACGTGGTGGTCGTCGGCGCCGGCGGCGCCGGGCTGCGCGCGACTTTCGGCATGGCCGACAAGGGCCTGAAGACCGCCTGCGTCACCAAGGTCTTCCCGACCCGCAGCCACACGGTGGCGGCGCAGGGCGGCATGTCGGCCGCGCTGGGCAACATGGGGCCCGACGACTGGCGCTGGCACATGTACGACACGGTCAAGGGTTCGGACTGGCTGGGCGACCAGGACGCCATCGAGTACATGTGCCGCGAAGCGCATCCCGGCGGTGATCGAGCTTGAACACTACGGCGTGCCGTTCTCGCGCACCGATCGAAGGCAACATCTACCAGCGGCCGTTCGGCGGCATGACCACCGAATTCGGCGAGGGTACCGCCCAGCGCACCTGCGCGGCGGCCGACCGCACCGGCCATGCCATGCTCCACACCCTCTACCAGCAGTCGCTCAAGCACAAAGCCGAATTCTTCGTCGAGTATTTCGCGATCGACCTGATCATGGACGACGATGGCGTCTGTCGCGGGGTGTTGGCCTGGGACCTGGCGGAGGGCAAACTGCACTGCGTTCCGGGCCCAGGCAATACTGGCCACCGGTGGCTACGGCCGCACGTTCTTCTCCTGCACCTCGGCGCATACCTGCACCGGGCGACGGCAAGGGCATGGTGCTGCGCGCCGGACTGCCGCTGCAGGACATGGAATTCATCCAGTTCCATCCCACCGGCATTTACGGCGCGGGTTGCCTGATCACCGAAGGTGCGCGCGGCGAGGGCGGTTACCTGACAAACAGCGACGGCGAACGTTTCATGGAGCGCTATGCGCCGAATGCCAAGGACCTGGCTTCGCGCGACGTGGTCAGCCGCGCCATGACGATCGAGATTCGCGAGGGCCGCGGCGTCGGTCCGCAGGAAGGACCACATCCACCTCATCTCGAACACCTGGGCCGGAGGTGCATCCACGAACGGCTGCCGGGTATAGCCGAAACCGCACGCATTTTCGCCGGTGTCGATGTCGACCAAGGAGCCGATCCCGGTGCTGCCCACGGCACACTACAACATGGGCGGCATCCCGACCAACCACAACGGCGAAGTGGTCACCCGTCAAGGACGGCGAACCGGACACCGTGGTTCCCGGGCTGATGGCGATAGGCGAGGCGGCCTGTGTGTCGGTGCACGGCGCCAACCGCCTGGGCTCGAATTCACTGCTGGATATGGTGGTCTTCGGACGCGCCGCTGCCAACGGTGCGGCGCAACTGATCGAGCCGGGCCGAGACGCTGGCCCAAGCGCCGATGCGGCCAGCGTCGAGCAGGTGCTGGAGCGGTTCGACCGGCTGCGCCATGCCAAGGGTGGCCATGCCGACGGCGGAAATCCGGACCTGCAATGCAACGCACCATGCAGCGCCATGCGGCGGTATTCCGGACCGGTCGACTCGATGGCCGAGGGCATCGACAAGCTCGACAAAGTGTGCGGATCGTTCGACGACGTCCAGGTCACCGACCGCTCGTATGGTATGGAACTCGGACCTGGTCGAGACCCTGGAACTGGACAACCTGCTGGCGCTGTGCTGTGGTGTCGATTCGTGCGGCCGACAACCGCGACCGAGAGCCGCGGTGCCCATGCCCGCGAGGACTATCCCCGAGCGCGACGACGAGAACTGGATGAAACACACTCTGGCTTGGTTGAACGGTGACGGCGATGTCCGCATCGACTACCGGCCCGTTCACAGCTACACGCTCACCGACGAGGTCGAGCACTTCCCGCCCAAGAAGCGGGTGTATTGAACTCGAGACTGAGGCTGAACGCGACCATGGCGCAATTCAGGCTTCCTGCCAAATTCCAAGATTCGCAAGGGCAGACTGCATCGGCACCCAGTGCGGCCAAGAACACCCGTGAGTTCCGGGTCTATCGCTACGATCCGGATACCGGTGAGAATCCGCGGGTCGATACTTATGTGGTCGACATGGACAAGTTGCGGCCCGATGGTGCTGGACGCGCTGATCAAGATCAAGAACGAAATCGATCCCACGCTGACTTTCCGCCGCTCCTGTCGCGAAGGGATTTGCGGGTCGTGCGCGATGAATATCGATGGCACCAACACGCTGGCCTGCACCAAATCGCGCGGGGATGTCGAAGGGGAGGTCAAGGTCTATCCGCTGCCGCATATGCCGGTGGTCAAGGACCTGGTGCCGGACCTGACGCATTTCTATGCCCAGTACGCGTCGATCAGGCCCTGGCTGCAAGCGGAGACGCCGCCGCCACCGGATCGAGAGCGGCTGCAGTCCAAGGAAGAACGGGAACAGCTTGACGGCCTCTACGAGTGCATTCTGTGCGCCTGCTGCTCCACCAGTTGCCCGAGCTACTGGTGGAACAGCGAGCGCTATCTGGGGCCGGCTATCCTGTTGCAGGCTTATCGCTGGATCGTCGACAGCCGCGACGAGCACACGGGAGAACGGCTGGATGCGGTGGAGGACCCCTTTCGTCTGTATCGCTGCCACACCATAATGAACTGTACGCGAACCTGTCCCAAGGGACTGAACCCGGCGCAGGCTATCGGTGAAATCAAAAAACTGATGGTGGATCGACGGTGAACCGCAAACTGCGCTGGCGTTGCCGGCGTGGCATGAAGGAATTGGACGAACTGTTGCTCGGCTACCTGGTGCAGCGTTACCAGCAGGCTCCAGCGGTCGAACAGCAGAGGTTCGAGGCATTGCTGGAACTTCCGGATCCGTTGCTGTGGGCCTACCTGAGTGGTCGCGAGGTGGCCGGCGATGCGGATCTGCAAGCGTTGATAGGTCGTATTGCCTCCGACCAGGCTTGAACTGCGACCGTGCCCAGTGACGGTCGGTGTCCTCACGGCCGCACACCTTCTGGCTGCCGGCGCGATCTGGGTTTGTGTACTGCCGTTGCCCGTGCGCGGGATGTTGCTGGTACTGCTTACGGTGTCTCTAGGGTACTACTGGTGGCGTCACGCCGAGCCGGATAGCGCTGGGTTCATGCGCCGGCTGGTGCTGCTCGATGATGGCCAGGCTGAGATCGTCTCTGGAAAAGGCGTCACGCGGCAAGGCCGGTTACTCGCCTGGTACTGGCATCCCCGGGTGGTGGTCCTGACATTCGCAACTGGACGGTGGCGACGTCAGGCCATTGTCGTAACAGCGGCAAATGCGGGTGTGGAACCGCTGCGGCAGTTACGTTTGCGGCTGCGAATGCAGGCTGCTCCGACCATGGCCGACAATCATGCTTAAGTCGGTTTTTTGCGATACCCTATTGTTAATCATGTGTAAGTTTAATCGACCCGGTTAAATCTCTTAGAAAAAATAATGGAATTACCTGGTGCCTCGGCGAACTAACTGTGACCTCACCGGTCAATCGGTTAGGCGCGGGGTGCCCCTTACCGTAAAGGGGTTAGCCCGTATGGGCGAACGTACTGTCGATCATGAATTGGTAGCGCGGGTACAGCAGGGTGATAAGCGTGCTTTTGATGTTCTGGTACAGCGTTATCAG
>CAVQMB010000020.1:0-58354 GCA_963713445.1 uncultured Gammaproteobacteria bacterium
CGTGCGACCAGAAGTCGCACAGATGTCTTGTTAAACCTAGAAGGAAAGGAGGATTTAACCCTGCGTTCTGCCGCAGGCGCCTACCGAAGGTGCGGACCAGTAATGGCCTGTACTGAGCTGTTGGGACAATACCCACTGGCATCATCGCCAAATCTGCGGCTGCGAAGCAGTAGATAGGACTGCGAGCCCAAACGCGGTAAGGGGGTTAGGCGGACTGGTATGGTGAATACATATGAACGACCGTTGACGCTTCGTTAAGCCGAACAAGCTAAATGGGCTGACAAGCTTGAACCAAAAGGTATCGCAAGTGTGGATTACCCTCGGGCCAGCAAGGGTAACGCAGACAAGGCACTGCCGGAGTAAAGGGCGCACCTAACCCAGTCTAGACATCCGTGTGGAACTGGAAAACCCCAGACTGTCCCACCGAGGGTGGAAGCCAAGCCGCAAGGCGGGGTGATGGCAGGCTGGGCGTAGGATGCTGGAAGAAGCGAATGCCTCGTTGTAATGATGAGGATAGAGGCTGAGAGCAATCAACATTGCCTCCGACCCCGAAAGGGTGGCTGACGTCTAGCGGGTCTCTTATGGCGAGAATATAGAAGCAGAAGATGAAATCAGCGTGGTGGAATAAACCGGGATATCAAACGCAGCTGCGATGATAGCCAACGGTACATGCGTTGTTCCGACAATAGAAAGCTGGGCCGAAGTCGATTGGCCTTCGGTTTACCGTCGGGTTCGGAAACTTCAATTACGTATCGCCAAGGCCGCTCGTGAGAAACGCTGGCGATCTATTAGGGATCTCCAGCGCTGTTTGACTCGGTCCTTTTCAGCAAAGCTGTTGGCTGTCAAAAAGGTCACCGAGAATCGTGGCAAACGGACACCCGGCATCGATGGTGTTACTTGGTCGACGTATGCTGCCAAGTTCGAGGCTGCGTGTTCATTGTCGTCCAAAGGTTACCGGTCATCCCCATTGCGACGGGTGTATATACCGAAAGCCAACGGTAAGAAACGGCCACTATCGATACCCACAATGAAGGACCGGGCGATGCAAGCGCTTTACGCGCTGGCGCTCGAACCTGTGGCGGAGACATTGGCTGCACCAAACTCTTTCGGCTTTCGCCCGCAACGATCGACTGCGGATGCGATTGAGCAGTGTTTTTGCTATCTCGCTCGCAAACCCGCGGCTCAGTGGATACTGGAAGCCGACATTGAAGGTTGCTTTGACAACATCGACACCATCTGGATGGAGACGCATATCCCGCTGGGAAAACCCGTCCTCCGGCAGTGGCTGAAGTCGGGGTTTGTCGATAAGAAGCGACTCTTCCCATCAGAAAAAGGTGTTCCCCAAGGTGGCATTATTTCGCCCATCATCTCAAACATGGTGCTCGACGGACTCGAACAGGTAATCGATGATTATCTGCCGAAGACGAGTCTGCGGTACCGTCGTGCCAAGGTGCACATCGTCCGCTATGCGGACGATTTTATTGTCACCGGCAGCACAAAAGAGATACTGGAACAAGAAATACGTCCGCTGATCGAAGCCTGCCTGTCAGAACGAGGTCTGATGCTCTCAAAAGTGAAGACGAAGATCACGCATATTGACCACGGCTTTGATTTTCTTGGACAGAACATCAGGAAGTATGATGGCAAGTTGCTGATCAAACCGTCACGGAAAAGTCAGCAGGCCTTCAAGAAGAAGGTCAGGTCGGTAATGAGCAAACTGAAGTCGGCGCCGCAAGAACAGGTGATACGAAGGCTCAATCCGATTATTCGAGGTTGGGCGCAATACCATCGTCATGTGGTCAGCTCAGTTGTGTTTTCAAAGATGGATGCCTGGATTTGGCGAGTAATATGGCGATGGTCAGTTAGACGTCACCCCAAGAAACCCAAGTCCTGGATAAAGCAGCGTTACTTCGTCAGGGAAGGGACAAGGGATTGGATCTTTGTTGATCAACGAAGTGACGTGTACAAGGCAGAACAGTGTCTGGATCGCGAAATCACTCAACCGCAAGCACCACGGTTGCTGTTTATGTCGTCAATCTGGATTCGTCGGCATGTAAAAGTGAAATCGGAAGCCCATCCCTACGACTCACAATGGGAAGTGTATTTCGAGCGTCGGCTCGATCGTAAGATGGTGCATGCCATGACGAAAACACTGCGCCACCTCTGGCGGAAACAGCTCGGCCGTTGTCCAGTCTGTCAACAGAAGGTCACTGTAGAATCTGGCTGGAATACCCATCACGTCCGTGCCAAGCTTCAGGGCGGTGCTACCGCAGCGAAAAACCTTGTCATGCTACATCCCGATTGTCACGATAGGCTTCACTCTCACGATCACCGGGTCCGAAATGCTGTATAGGGCCTTACTGAGGCTTGAGCCGTGTGCGGGGAAACTCGCATGCACGGTTCTTAGAGGGCTGGGAGCAGGTAACTGTTCCCGGCTACTCGACTATGCCCGGGTGTGCCGTGACAACGCCATCACCCGCATCGGCTGCTGGGACCATGCCCGGCGCAAGTTCGTCGAAGCCGTGCGCGCCGCACCGGCCACCGGCAAGGCGAAAGGCAAGCCCAGCACGGCCGATGCGGCCTTGGGTTATATCGGCACGCTCTACGCCATCGAGCGTCAGGTCAAAGACCTGAGCGACGGCGAACGCTACCGTGTCCGCCAGCAACGCAGCCGCCCGCTACTGGATCAGTTCAAGGCCTGGCTGCAGGCCAACGCCACTCGGGTGATGAAAGGCTCACTGACCCGCAAGGCCATCGACTACACGCTCGGCCAGTGGCCGTATCTGCTCGGCTACTGCGAGCGCGGGGATCTGCGCATCAGCAACGCCCTCGCCGAGAACGCCATCCGCCCCTTCGCCGTCGGGCGCAAGGCGTGGTTATTCGCCGACACCGCCCAGGGGGCGCGTGCCAGTGCGTGCTGTTATTCGCTGATCGAGACGGCCAAGGCCAACGGACTGGAGCCCTCGGCCTACATCCGGCATGTCATCGAGCACATCGCCGAGGCCGACACGGCCGACAAGCTCGAACGGCTGCTGCCATGGAACGTGGACCTGGCACCGGCCTCCGACAACACCACAACATCCCCCTGAGTCAAGACTGTCGATTCTGGGGCGCTTACGACCAACCTATCCCTGTCAGCGTGAGCCGCGATCCGAACGGCTGGCACGGCGCGCCGACAAAATTCGCGACCGCCTCGGCTGGGGACCGGGGATATTGGACGGCATTGGCCCAAAGCCTACGAACATGCACTGGCGGACTTACGATCGACTACAGGAACAGCATGAGGAGCTGGCCAAGCGATCTTTGACCGACATGGCGGATCATTTCCCCCCATCACCCGCACGCCAACGTTTTTGCTGGGGTGAATCTGTTTCGCAAAATGGGGGGGGATGAGTGCCCCCCCGGAAACCCTATGATGGGGAACTAATTGGGGGGCCGTCTGAAAATTTATTTCAATAACTTGCTAATATTTAAGCACTTTATCTACACAACTGGCGGAGAGGGTACGATTCGAACCCACGGACCCTTGCGGGTCAACGGTTTTCAAGTCGGTCGAATACTACGAAAGGTGATCCGCAATGATAAGTTAACGCAATTATATCAATCGCTTAATTGAGCTCCGATGTTCTAGATTGTCCTCCATTATCCTCCCTGTTTGCGACGAAGTGTCCTATGAGTGTCCCATGGGATTGCCTCATGAGTCGCAGCGTTAAGCCGTTCATCCCGTTTCAAGGTTTTCGGCCTCACACAAAAAAGTCCGCTCAGTGGCGTGCAAGGGGGAAAGACGGCGTGGCCCGGCAGGTCTCGGCCGCCCGCCCGGCGTCTACGCCCGCCGATGAGGCGCCGCCGGGGCTACTTCCTTCGTCGCCGCCTCGGCCAGCCGCCGAGCAGTCCCAGCATCGCACTGAGCAGCGCCACGCCCCAGACAGAGAGCGTCGGGATCGGCAGCGGGGGTAGCGCTTTGAGTTCCGCTACCGGGTCGCTGATGGTGCCCGGGGTGGGGTCGGTGTCGCCGTCCCCGTTATCGGTGATACTGAATGTCACCGTCGAGCCGCTGAGGCTGGCACCGGGCAGCGGGTACCAATGGTTGCTGGTGTCGGCCAGGGTCGGGCCGTACTTGTAGACGCTCGCCCCGGCGGGCAGGCTGGTGCCGAGATCCAGGCTCAGCGTGACCGTGGCCCCCGGGGTGCAGCCGGTGACGGTGAAACTGACCGGTAGACCCACTAGGGTGTAGCCCGCTGGCGGGCTGGGCGCGGGTGAAACGAAGTGGGCCTCTACCAGCCCGCAGTTGGCGCCGGGGTTGTTGGTCGTGCCGGTGACCGTCAAGTGGGACCCGGCCGGGCCGCTGCCGCTGACGTTCACGGTGTTGCTGGTGCCGCTGCCCTGCACGGTGACCGTGGCGAGGGTGGCGGCGCTGTCATCGGGGATCGTCAGCGTGGCGCTGTAGATCCGACCGCGGTGGGCGGCAAAGATCACCCCCACGGTGCATTTCTGGTGGGCGGCGAGCGAGTGACTGGAGCATTGATCACGAGTCAGGCTGAAGGCGCCACCACCGCTCAAACCCAGGCTGCCGAGGGTCACGGGCTGGTCGCCATTGGTGACCGTAACGACCTCGCCCAGGTTGTGGCCCACGGCCACAGCGCCGAAGTCGTAGGCGGCCGGCGCCGCCAGCACGGCAACCGCCTGTTGATATTCCACCGCGCCGATGTCGACGGTCTTGTTCGAGATCCGCGCAAAGCCGCGCTGGTCGGTGGCGAGTGGTTGGCCCTCGGGGTCCACGGCAAGCGCGTTGGAACCGGCATCGATCGCCGGACTGTCGCTGGCCGGCAGCATGGTATAGGTCGGGCCGCCGTTGTCCTGCAGTGACCCGAGCTGGGGATCGTACGTTGCACCGACGAGGTTGCCGTTGGAACCGGTGCTGATGCCGCAGGCGTTTGTGCGTCATCGATCAGGCTGTAGCGTCCAGTCACGGTGGCGGACGAATCATTGCAATCTCCGCCCGGGTTGTTGGCCAGGATGGTGTTGGCCAGCGTCACCTTGCTGGGCACGGCGAACACGCCGCCGCCGTGAGGGTGGCGGAATTGCCCGAAACGGTGGAATCGGTCAGCGTTACCGTGCTGCTGTTGGCATACACGCCGCCGCCGTGGTAGCCGGCGGAATTGCCCGAAACGGTGGAATCGGCCAGCGTCACCGTGCTGTGCACGGCGAGCACGCCGCCACCATGGCCGGCGGCGCGTTCGTCGAAGGGGGCGGAATTGCCCGAAACGGTGGAATCGGTCAGCGTCACCGTGCTGAAGAAGGCATACATGCCGCCGCCTCCGCCCCTGTTGTAACGTCCTCCCGTCAGGGTCAGGCTGCTGAGGGTGAGGGTGGCGGACTCGACTTTCAGCACCCGGGAGTTATTGTTGGCATCGATGGTCTGGCCGCTGCCCTGGAGGGTGAGCGACGTGCCGCTGGTGACACTGAGCTGGGTGCCGCTTAGCGAGACCGACGTTACAGTGGGATCGAACTGGATGGTGTCATTGCTGCCGAAGCCGGCACCGCTGTTGACACAACCGGCTTGCAGCGTCTGGCTGTTCATGGAAACGATGGCCTGGCGCAGGGTGCAGGTCGAGCCGGTTCCCGAATCACCAGAATCGGTGACCGAAATGGTGGCGGCCTGGGCACTGCCGGCGGCGAGTGCCAGGGTCACGGCCAGGGCCAGCGGATGGCGGCGGCGCGCTAAGGTGGTCATCGGATACCCCCAATCTAAGGCCCCTTTGCCGAAGAGGCGCGGGCATCCGTGCGATGGATACTTGTTATTGATGTGTTGATCTTCGTCCCACTATAGCAAGCAATCCGGTGCGATCAAGCACTTTGGTAATGCCTGCAGCGCCCCGGGGCCGTCACGCCCCCCAGCGGTCGCGGCAAAGGGGCGTTCATCTTCCCGAATCAATGCGTTTGTGCCCGGTTGACGGCGCCGCACCGCGGGCGAATCGATGGCTCTACTGGGGCAAGAGACGCCGCGCGCGCGATCGGTGCCGCATGGCGTCGCCCGAGAGCGTGCGCAGGTGCTGGCGCTGGCGCTCGATCTTCGCCAGCCGCTTGCGCCGTGCCTCCACATTCAGCCGATCCGGTTGGTCAGTGATGTCCTGTTAGCGTTCACGGGCTCGGCTTGTACCGAGACCGCGTTAATACTGATCGGGGTCATACTCTGATAACTCGGTCAACGCTTCGTGGCAGACATCGGTCAGCATGGCGTCAACGGTGTGCGGGTCGTTCTCTACAGCTACCTGTGGCGCAACGCGGCTGGGTAATGCCAGGATCCGGGCTCTAAACGCCGAAACCATGCGACCCCATACCGACTCCACTTGATCGGCCGGAATTAACTTGGCATCCATGACCGCGATCTCGCGTTGCACCTTGTCGGCTTGAGCCTTCGCCAGTCTCGCGCGCTCGTAGTTCAGATCGAGCGCCTGGCCGTCTGTCTGTTTGATCCTGCGGCCTATCTCGTCCTCGAGTCTCCAAGCGATAGAATTTGGCAGGTCGAATGCCCAGGGTTGGCCACGACTGCCGCGTTGCTGGTATGGCATACCGCGTTGCAGCCACGCGTCAATCGTCGGCAGCGATACACCAAAGGCAGCGGCTAGATCGGCCTTGCTTAACGTTTCCATTGTCACGAAATCATATAGCCTCGTGAAGTACCGGGCCTAAACAACAAGCCATAGGGCCTTGCAGGTGACGAAATTGGGCGCCTCTGCGTACCCGTGAGGCTTGGCCATGGCTCAGGGACCCTCGCGCTGGACCGGCCTGCGCGCCTGTTTTTGGGTGATCCCGCACATACTCGGTGCAACGCTAGAAGCCCCTGGGGCTGAGCACCACAGGGCCGATCGTCGCCCTCATTGATCAGGCTTTGGGGGCAGCGGTTCGAAGCAGCAATGTCACGCAGCCACCGGTCGAGCCCGGCGGACGGCAGCGCCCACAAAAAGCCTGCCCAGCGGCGGGCAAGGGGGGAAACACGGCGTGGCCCGGCGGATCTCGGCCGCGCGCCCGGCGTCTACGCCCGTCGATGAGGCGCCGCCGAGGCTACTCTCTTCGCCGCCGCCTCGGCCAGCCCCCGATCAGTCTCAGCATCGCACTCAGCAGCGCCACACCCCAGACAGAGAGCGTCGGGATCGGCAGCGGGGGTAGCGCTTTGAGTTCGGCCACCGGGTCGCTGATGGTGCCCGGGGTGGGGTCTGTGTCGCCGTCCCCGTTATCGGTGACACTGAAGGTCACCGTCGGGCCGCTGATTCTGGCACCGGGCAGCGGGAACCAGTGGTGCTCGGGTCGGCCTGGGTCGGGCCGTACTTGTAGACGCTCGCGCCGGCGGGCAGGCTCGCGCCGAGATCGAGACGTAGCGTCGCCGTGACCCCGGGCGTGCAGCCGGTGACGGTGAAACTGACCGGTGGACCCACCACCGTATCGCCCGGGGTGGGGTCGGGCCGGGCGCGAGGAACTCGGCACTGACCAGACCGCAATTGGGGTCGCTTTTGTCGTCGTTGCCCTGGTGCCGATGACATCAGGCTGGCGCCCTTCGGGCCGCTGCCGCTGACGTTACCGTATTGCGGGTAGCGCTGCCCTGGACCGTGACGCTGGCTGTCTTGACGCTGTCGTAGGGCACCGTCAGGGTGGTGCTCTCGGCCCCGGCACTGGTGGGATCGAAGTCCACAGTCAGGGTGCACGTCGGGGTCGAGGCATTCAAGATCGTATCGTTGCAGTGATTGTCGCCCGCCGGGAGGCTGAACGCCCCGGCCGGGGTGCCGAGACCGACCGAGCCCAGGCTGGCCGAGGCGCCATCGGGGGCGTTGACGGTGACGGTCTGGTTGAACGGCCCGCTATTCACCGTCACGGTGCCGAAGTCGACCGGGTCCGGGACGATGCCGACGCCCTGTTGATACTCCACCGCGCCGATGTCGACGGTACCGTTCGAGATGCGCGCAAAGCCGCGCTGATCGGTGGTGAGCGGATTCCCCTCGGGGTCCACCGCGAGCGCGTTCGAACCGGCATCGATCGCCGGGCTGGTGCTCTCTGGCAGCAGCGTAGAGGTCGGGCCGCCGTTGTCTTGGAGCGGGCCAAGCTTGGGATCGACACCGACGATGTTGCCATCGCTGCCGTTGGTGATGTCACAGGCCTGCGCGCCAGTGTCCCCGATCAAGCTGTAATATGCGGTCACGGTGCCGCCGTCGTTCCGGCAATCGGCGCCACTGCGGCTATTTCGGGCGGTGATGGTGTTGGCCAGCGTCACCGTGCCGCTTTTGGCATACACGCCGCTACCGCCGGAGCCGGCGATATTGTCCGCGACAGTGACATTGGTCAGCGTCACCGTGCCGCTTCTGGCATACACGCCGCCGCCTGAAAGGCCAATGGCTATATTGCCCGAGACGGTGGCATCGGTCAGGGTCACCGTGCTGCCGTTCGTGGCAAACACGCCGCCGCCACCCTGTGCGGTGGTATTGCCCAAAACGGCGGCACGGGTCACTATCACCGTGCTGCTATTGGCAAGCAAGCCGCCGCCGGGCCCGTTGCGGGTGAGATTGCCCGATACGGTGACATCGGTCAGCGTCAACGTGCTGCCGTTCGCGGCATACACGCCGCCGCCGGCGTCGACGGCGGTACTGCCCGAAACCGTGGTGTGATTCAGCGTCACTGTGCTGCCTTTCGTGGCATACACGCCGCCGCCGTTGCCGGTGATACTACCACCACTCAGCGTCACACTGCCGGCGGTACTGCCCGAAACCGTGGTGTGATTCAGCGTCACCGTGCTGGCGTTCGTGGCATACACGCCGCCGCCGTTGCCGGAGGTACTACCACCGGTTAGGGTCAGACTGCCAATTGTGAGAGTAGCGGAATCCACCTCCAGCACCCGGGAGTTGTTGTGCGCATCGATGGTCTGGCCACTGCCCTGGATGGTCAGCGGGGCCGCGAGACTGGTGACGCTGAGCTGGGTGCCACTCAGCGAGACAGATGTCACCCCGGAATCAAACACGATGGTATTGTGGTTGACGAAGGTCCCGCTGTAGCTGGCACTGCATCCGGTTGTGGCCGCGCTGCCTAGGTCGACAGCTTTGATGGCCTCGCGCAGCGTGCAGCCGGAGCCATCATCCAAACTGCTGGTAACGGTTACGGTGGCTGCGCGGGCGCCGCCAGCGGCGAGTGCCAGGGTCACGGCCAGGGCCAGCGGATGGCGGCGGCGCGCTAAGGTGGTCATCGGATACCCCCAATCTAAGGCCCCTTTGCCGAAGAGGCGCGGGCATCCGTGCGATGGATACTTGTTATTGATGTGTTGATCTTCGTCCCACTATAGCAAGCAATCCGGTGCGATCAAGCACTTTGGTAATGCCTGCAGCGCCCCGGGGCCGTCACGCCCCCCAGCGGTCGCGGCAAAGGGGCGTTCATCTTCCCGAATCAATGCGTTTGTGCCCGGTTGACGGCGCCGCACCGCGGGCGAATCGATGGCTCTACTGGGGCAAGAGACGCCGCGCGCGCGATCGGTGCCGCATGGCGTCGCCCGAGAGCGTGCGCAGGTGCTGGCGCTGGCGCTCGATCTTCGCCAGCCGCTTGCGCCGTGCCTCCACATTCAGCCGATCCGGTTGGTCAGTGATGTCCTGTTAGCGTTCACGGGCTCGGCTTGTACCGAGACCGCGTTAATACTGGTCAGGGTCATATTCCGATAGCTCGGTCAGCGCCTCGTGGCACACGTCGGTCAACATGGCGTCGACAACGTGCGGGTCGTTCTCTGCGGCTACCTGTGGCGCCACGCGGCTAGGCAATGCCAGCATCCGGGATCTAAATGCCGCGATCATGCCGCCCCATACCGACTCGACCCTTTCTGCCGGTATCAGCTTGCGATCCATGATCGCGATTTCGCGCTCCGTCTTGGTGGCTTGAGCCTTGGCGAGTCGGGCGCGCTCATAGTTCAGGTCTAGGGCCTGGCCGTCGGCCTGCTCTATCCGGCGGCTTATCTCGTCCTCTATTCTCCATGCGATACAGTCGGGCAGGTGGAATGCCCAAGGCTGGCCACGGCTCCCGCGTTGCTTGTACGCCAGGCCTCGTTTCAGCCAGGCCTCGATGGTGGGCAGCGATACGCCAAAGACGGCGGCCAGTTCGGCCTTGCTCAACGTTTCCATTGTCATGAATTCATATAGCCTCGTGAAGTACCGGGCCTAAACAACAAGCCATAGGCGGGTGCAGGTGGCCAAAAAGGGCGCCTCTGCGTACCCGTGGCACGCTGCCATGGCTCAGGGGCCCTCGTATTCAACCGGCGCGGAGCCTGCAATTTTTGCGCACCTTCTCTCACGCGCGCGTGTGCGTGCGCAGCAATCTACCGTAAATAACCCTCTCGTCGTACCGGCACACTGCTGCAGGTCCACCCATACAATGCACCAAATGGCTTTACCAAGCGCTTTGTCGGTTACTTAGCCGATAGCTACGCGATGCCGGGCGATGCCACGAGGTCTGCTTTGGCAGGCGGATGCCGGGATGTCCGTCATCGGTGCGGTAAAATTCGATACCGTGGTCTTCAAAAACGTGTTGAACCGCCCTCACAATAGCGGCCGTCACTTCCTTTTCGTGCGTCAAATAGCGGGTGACGGTCCGGGTGGTTGTGTCGGCTTCCGTGGCGATCTCACGGATGCCAATTCCGACCACAGCCCGTGCCGCTCGGGCCTGTGCCGGCGTGGGTAGATCGTAAAACGTCCAGTAGTCAAACGGCGGCATCCGGGCCGCACTTCAAGGCCCGTTTCCGGTCGTGTTTCGTCATGCCGGGCGCCGTCGCTCGTAAGCGGTCACGGCGCGACCTAAAGCCCACGTACTCAGGCTCGGTGTCCGTCGCATCAGCCACAGGTAAGCGGCTCGTCTACCCAACCGGTCGCGGCCCCAGATGCGGCGCACCTTGGCCAACCCTTTAGCGGCCAGACGGTGTGCCGCGCGGTTCAACGCCTTGTATTCAGCGGCGGTGTAATCACCAGGCAGCACACTCACCGGGTCCACCGCCGCATGGCGCTGTAACGCTCTCAAGAGTTGCAGTTCCCGGGTGCCGATCATACGGGCGTTCTCACCGGCCCAGCCGCCGCAACCGCGCCGAGAGCCTCGCCTTCATGGGCGTTGCCTTATATCGCCATCGACGAGTATCGGGTAAGCGCCCCAGAATCGACAGTCTTGACTCAGGGGGATGTTGTGGTGTTGTCGGAGGCCGGTGCCAGGTCCACGTTCCATGGCAGCAGCCGTTCGAGCTTGTCCGGCTTGTCGGCCTCGGCGATGCGCTCCAGCACATGCCGGATGTAGGCCGAGGGCTCCAGTCCGTTGGCCTTGGCCGTCTCGATCAGCGAATAACAGCACGCACTGGCACGCGCCCCCTGGGCGGTGTCGGCGAATAACCACGCCTTGCGCCCGACGGCGAAGGGGCGGATGGCGTTCTCGGCAAGCGCGTTGCTGATGCGCAGATCCCCGCGCTCGCAGTAGCCGAGCAGATAGGGCCACTGGCCGAGCGTGTAGTCGATCGCCTTGCGGGTCAGTGAGCCTTTCATCACCCGAGTGGCGTTGGCCTGCAGCCAGGCCTTGAACTGATCCAGTAGCGGGCGGCTGCGTTGCTGGCGAAGACGGTAGCGTTCGCCGTCACTCAGGTCTTTGACCTGACGCTCGATGGCGTAGAGCGTGCCGATATAACCCAAGGCCGCATCGGCCGTGCTGGGCTTGCCTTTCGCCTTGCCGGTGGCCGGTGCGGCGCGCACGGCTTCGACGAACTTGCGCCGGGCATGGTCCCAGCTTGCGACAGGCTAAGCCCTGGAAAGGAGGAGTCATGTAGACACAAACCTTTCACTGTGACCCAGAGGGTTCGACACCCTCCTGGTAAAGACCGAGCCAGTCAGCCAGGAAGCGAGTCTTGCACGGCCAACGGCAACGCGGGTCGTGAAGCGTAGACAGCGGGCGTCAAAGCCGTGTGGTAGCCACGAAATCATGTAATCGCTGAAGCCTTCGTCGTGTTGGGTGCGGGGGCAGCATCGGGAATTCCGCCAGGGCCAGGATGACCGATTCGGCCGGGGTCTTGGAGCACGGCAAAGGCGCGGGATGGGTCACCAGGGAACCTGTGAGATCCCACGGGTGTGCGCATGAGGTAGCCGGTACTCGGGGAGCCGGCGGAACAATTCTCCAGGCTCGGCGGCGGACTTGGCTGTTGTCGGGAGCGCCACGGCGAACACGAACCACCAAGCCCATGCGCGACCTTGCGGCGAAGCCATAAGCCAAGGGGCATGCACCGTGGGAAGTCGTAGCGACTTCATAGTACCGATGACGGTGGGGAACCGGGCTCGCCGGGACCCACTCGAGGAAAGGGGGTCGCCACGCGTGAGGAACCATTGACGGGAAACACGGGAGAGAACTCTGAGTCTCACAAACCTGTTCACGAAACAGCAATGGATAGCCAGTCTGGCGAGCAAGCACCCGGAGCGGGTGTTTAACTCGCTGCATCACCTGATCGATCTGGACTGGATGTTCGACGCCTATCGCCTGACGCGCAAGGACGGCGCGCCCGGGATTGACGGCGTCGTGGCGGCCGATTACGACGCGCAGCTGGAGGCCAACCTGACTGCCCTGCTGGGGCGCATCAAGTCGGGCCGTTACGTGGCGCCACCGGTGCGACGGCACTACATCCCGAAAGCGGATGGATCGAGGCGGGGGCTCGGCATCCCGACCCTGGAGGACAAGGTGGCGCAGCGGGCGATTCTGCTCCTGCTGGAACCGATCTACGAGTCGGACTTTCTGCCGTGCTCGTACGGGTTCCGCCCGGGGCGCTCAGCCCATGAAGCGCTGCATGCGCTGCGCAACGGCTTCATGGACCAGGGGCTACGCTGGGTAGTGGACGTCGATATCTCGACGTATTTCGACCGTATCGACCACACGCACCTGCGCAGCTTTCTCGACCAGCGAGTCACGGACGGCGTTGTGCGTCGAATGATCGACAAATGGCTCAAGGCAGGAGTGCTCGAACAGGGTGTCCTGCGCCGAACAAGAGAGGGCACACCCCAAGGCGGGGTGATCACGCCATAAACACAAAAGCCAACTTTGAGTTCGATCGCGAGATTGCGCTGAGTCGATCGGTGTCGCTGCTTGATTTGCGCCTTAAGGAGTAATATGTTTATGGCGTATGGCTCGATCTACTCGTACCGAAAAGGTGCAGCGCTTGAATATGGCGTTCGATCTGATTGGCCAGGGCAAACCGTTCAACGACGTCGTCGAGGTGTTGGTCGAACGCTTTGGTCTGTCCCGACGCCACGCCTATCGTTATTGGCACGAAGCCCAACGTCTGTCCAGACCACTCGAGGCGAGCTCGCCCTCGATTCCCATCACGATCAAGGTGCCACAGCAGACCGCGGCGCAGCTGCGCGCCCATGCACGCTCCAGCGGCGTGACGATCGGCGAGACGGTGGCTCGCGCCGTTACCGAGTATCTGGAGCGGGTACACCGGCGTGGCTGAGTGCCGCGACGAGCGCGAGCGGTTGTATCTGGAATACGTCTTCGACCGATTGTTGTCGGCGAAGCTGGCGCAGGTCTACGAGATTCTGGTGCCACAGCGCCAGCGCCCGCTCAGCGTTGGCGCCCTACTGAGGGCAGAGCCTGATGAAGACAGCCGCGATCTACGCTCGGGTCTCCTCGGATCAGCAGAAGGAGGAGAACACGATTGCCAGCCAGACGGCAGCGCTGGTGGACTTCGCTCGGCGCGAGGGTTACACCGTCGCCGATGAGTGGGTGTTTCAGGACGAAGGCTATAGTGGGGCCAATCTCGCCCGTCCAGGGCTGGAGCGGGTGCGCGATCTGGCCGCTGAGGGCCAGATCCAGGCCGTGCTCGTGCTCTCGCCGGACCGGCTCAGCCGCAAGTACGCCTACCAAGTGCTTCTGATCGAGGAACTGGGACGTTGTGGCGTGGAGGTGATCTTTGTCCATGCGCCTGCCGCCTCGGACCGTGCGGAGGACCAGTTGCTGCTGCAGTTCCAGGGGATGATCGCCGAATATGAACGGGCGCAGATACTGGAGCGCTCACGCCGGGGCAAACGCCACCGCGCCCGCCAGGGCGAAGTCAGTGTGCTGAGCGGCGCCCCCTATGGCTATCGCTATGTGCGCAAGCACGACGATCAGCCGGCCGGCTACGAGATCATGGCCGCCGAGGCACGGGTCGTACGCCAGGTGTTCCAGTGGTATACACAGGCGCCGCTGAGCATCGGTGCCATTACACGGCGGCTCAACGATGAGGGTGTACCCACCCGCAAAGGCGGATCACGCTGGGATCGCTCCACGGTCTGGGCGATGCTGCGAAACCCCGCCTACTGCGGTCGCGCCTGCTTCGGCAAAACCCGACTCGCCCCGCGCCAGCGCCTGAACAACCGCGCCCGGCGCCTGCGTGGGACGCTGTCGGCGCGCTGCGGCGCCAATCAGGAACTGCCGCGTGAGCAATGGATCGAGATCGCCGTGCCGGCGCTGGTCAGTGACGAGACCTTCGCCTTGGCGCAGGAGCGGCTGCAGAGCAATAAAAAGCACTCGCCGCGGCGTACGCACACGCCCAGTCTGCTCCAGGGGCTGGTGCACTGCCACCAGTGCGGCTATGCGTTCTACCGTAGCTCCACACGCACCACTGCACGCACGATCTACTATTATCGTTGTCTCGGCTCTGATGCCTGGCGTTACGGCGGGCAGGCGAGGTGCAGCCAACGCCCGATCCGCCTCGATCTGCTTGAGCACACGGTCTGGACGCAAGTACTACATTTGCTGGAGGATCCGGGGCTGATCGAGAGCGAGATTGATCGTCGGCTGCAGGCTGCGCGCGACGCTTATCCAGCGAAACGCCAGCAGGACAGCCTGACCCGTGAGTTAGCGAAGATTCGCAACAGTACGGACCGCTTGCTCACCGCCTACCAGGAAGAGCTGCTGTCGTTGGCGGAGTTGCGTCGGCGTATGCCGGCGCTGCGTCAGCGCGAGAAGCAAGTCACCGAAGAACTGGAAAGCCTGAAGGCGCAGCTGGCTGACCGGACAGCGTACTTGCAACTGGCGCAAACGCTATCGGCGTTTCTGCAACGCCTGCGTGCCAATGCCCAGAGTCTTGACGTCGAACAGTGTCAACGTATTACGCGTTTGCTGGTCAAGGAGGTGATCGTGGCCACCGACAGCATCACGATTCGTCATTCGATCCCGATGCACGGTGGCGACCGGCATGGCGGCGACAACCCGCCACTAGGGTCGGCTGCAACCCCATTGAGGGCCTCATCCGAACAAAGTTCCCTTTTGCGTCCATGGCGTGATTTCGCCGCTGCTCGCGAACATCTACCTGCACTGTGTGCTGGACCGATGGTTCAAGAGCGTGGCGCGCCCGCGACTTAAGGGTCGGTGCCTTCTGGTCAGGTACGCTGACGATGCGGTGATGGCCTTTGAGGACCACTTGTCCGGTAGGCGGTTGCTGCGCGTATTAGGCAAGCGGATTGGTCGGTTTGGGCTTGAGCTTCACCCGACCAAGACGCGCTTCATTGACTTTCGGTTCAAGCGCCCGAAAGGGCCTCACCCGGCCACGTCGGGAACGACGTTCGACTTTCTGGGTTTCACCCATGTCTGGGGGAAATCGTTGAAGGGCAAGAACGTGGTTCGCCAGATCACGGCGAAAGACCGGTATGCGCGTGCGCTGGCCTCGGTATCGGCGTGGTGCAGGAACAATCGCCACCGTCCATTCCGGGAACAGCGCGCCCACTTGGCCAGGATGATCCGGGGTCACTGTGCCTACTATGGTATCAGCGGCAACAGCCGCCGGGTCCGGTGGTATCGCTACCAACTCGTGCGGATCTGGCTGAAATGGCTCAGGCGGCGCGGCCGGCATAGTAACCTGCCGTGGTCGCGCTTGCGCGCCATGCTCGCGCGCTACCCCTTGCCGCCAGCGACGATCGTTCACCAATACGCCGTTCCATGAGCGAACCCTCCGCGTGAGGAACCGGATGCGGGAAATCCGCACGTCCGGGTCTGTGAGGGGCGGGGATGGCAACATCCCCGCCTACTCGGCAGCCGATGCGGGTGATGGCGTTGTCACGGCACACCCGGGCATAGTCGAGTAGCCGGGAACAGTTACCTGCTCCCAGCCCTCTAAGAACCGTGCATGCGAGTTTCCCCGCACACGGCTCAAGCCTCAGTAAGGCCCTATACAGCATTTCGGACCCGGTGATCGTGAGAGTGAAGCCTATCGTGACAATCGGGATGTAGCATGACAAGGTTTTTCGCTGCGGTAGCACCGCCCTGAAGCTTGGCACGGACGTGATGGGTATTCCAGCCAGATTCTACAGTGACCTTCTGTTGACAGACTGGACAACGGCCGAGCTGTTTCCGCCAGAGGTGGCGCAGTGTTTTCGTCATGGCATGCACCATCTTACGATCGAGCCGACGCTCGAAATACACTTCCCATTGTGAGTCGTAGGGATGGGCTTCCGATTTCACTTTTACATGCCGACGAATCCAGATTGACGACATAAACAGCAACCGTGGTGCTTGCGGTTGAGTGATTTCGCGATCCAGACACTGTTCTGCCTTGTACACGTCACTTCGTTGATCAACAAAGATCCAATCCCTTGTCCCTTCCCTGACGAAGTAACGCTGCTTTATCCAGGACTTGGGTTTCTTGGGGTGACGTCTAACTGACCATCGCCATATTACTCGCCAAATCCAGGCATCCATCTTTGAAAACACAACTGAGCTGACCACATGACGATGGTATTGCGCCCAACCTCGAATAATCGGATTGAGCCTTCGTATCACCTGTTCTTGCGGCGCCGACTTCAGTTTGCTCATTACCGACCTGACCTTCTTCTTGAAGGCCTGCTGACTTTTCCGTGACGGTTTGATCAGCAACTTGCCATCATACTTCCTGATGTTCTGTCCAAGAAAATCAAAGCCGTGGTCAATATGCGTGATCTTCGTCTTCACTTTTGAGAGCATCAGACCTCGTTCTGACAGGCAGGCTTCGATCAGCGGACGTATTTCTTGTTCCAGTATCTCTTTTGTGCTGCCGGTGACAATAAAATCGTCCGCATAGCGGACGATGTGCACCTTGGCACGACGGTACCGCAGACTCGTCTTCGGCAGATAATCATCGATTACCTGTTCGAGTCCGTCGAGCACCATGTTTGAGATGATGGGCGAAATAATGCCACCTTGGGGAACACCTTTTTCTGATGGGAAGAGTCGCTTCTTATCGACAAACCCCGACTTCAGCCACTGCCGGAGGACGGGTTTTCCCAGCGGGATATGCGTCTCCATCCAGATGGTGTCGATGTTGTCAAAGCAACCTTCAATGTCGGCTTCCAGTATCCACTGAGCCGCGGGTTTGCGAGCGAGATAGCAAAAACACTGCTCAATCGCATCCGCAGTCGATCGTTGCGGGCGAAAGCCGAAAGAGTTTGGTGCAGCCAATGTCTCCGCCACAGGTTCGAGCGCCAGCGCGTAAAGCGCTTGCATCGCCCGGTCCTTCATTGTGGGTATCGATAGTGGCCGTTTCTTACCGTTGGCTTTCGGTATATACACCCGTCGCAATGGGGATGACCGGTAACCTTTGGACGACAATGAACACGCAGCCTCGAACTTGGCAGCATACGTCGACCAAGTAACACCATCGATGCCGGGTGTCCGTTTGCCACGATTCTCGGTGACCTTTTTGACAGCCAACAGCTTTGCTGAAAAGGACCGAGTCAAACAGCGCTGGAGATCCCTAATAGATCGCCAGCGTTTCTCACGAGCGGCCTTGGCGATACGTAATTGAAGTTTCCGAACCCGACGGTAAACCGAAGGCCAATCGACTTCGGCCCAGCTTTCTATTGTCGGAACAACGCATGTACCGTTGGCTATCATCGCAGCTGCGTTTGATATCCCGGTTTATTCCACCACGCTGATTTCATCTTCTGCTTCTATATTCTCGCCATAAGAGACCCGCTAGACGTCAGCCACCCTTTCGGGGTCGGAGGCAATGTTGATTGCTCTCAGCCTCTATCCTCATCATTACAACGAGGCATTCGCTTCTTCCAGCATCCTACGCCCAGCCTGCCATCACCCCGCCTTGCGGCTTGGCTTCCACCCTCGGTGGGACAGTCTGGGGTTTTCCAGTTCCACACGGATGTCTAGACTGGGTTAGGTGCGCCCTTTACTCCGGCAGTGCCTTGTCTGCGTTACCCTTGCTGGCCCGAGGGTAATCCACACTTGCGATACCTTTTGGTTCAAGCTTGTCAGCCCATTTAGCTTGTTCGGCTTAACGAAGCGTCAACGGTCGTTCATATGTATTCACCATACCAGTCCGCCTAACCCCCTTACCGCGTTTGGGCTCGCAGTCCTATCTACTGCTTCGCAGCCGCAGATTTGGCGATGATGCCAGTGGGTATTGTCCCAACAGCTCAGTACAGGCCATTACTGGTCCGCACCTGTCGGTAGGCGCCTGCGGCAGAACGCAGGGTTAAATCCTCCTTTCCTTCTAGGTTTAACAAGACATCTGTGCGACTTCTGGTCGCACGCCGCCGTAGCCATCGGCCTGCAGAATGCCGCTGAAGCCCTCCAGCAGGCGCACAGCGACACGGCCGGCACGGGACGGATCGTAGTCGAACAGTACCGCGACCTGCCCCGGCGGGCCGCCCCGGGTGAGCCACATCCATTTGTCGGACTGCGCCTTTTTGCCGTCTTCCTTGAGCACCTGGATGCGGGTTTCATCGGCCTGCAGGTAGTTGCCGCTGTTCTGTAGGACACGCAGCCGCTCGAGCAGGGGCCGCAGCACCGCCCCGAGGCCGATGATCCAGTGCGCCATGCGGGCGCGGCTGAGCTCATGGCCCAGGCGCTTGAAGTGCTGCTCCTGGCGGTACAGCGGCAGGCCGTCGGCGTACTTACCCGTAATGACATGAGCCAGCAGCGCCGGGGTGGCGATGCACTTGCCCAGCGGATGCACCGGGCGTGGCGCGGCGACGAGGCGCTGCTGCTCGCCGCCGGCCTCGAACACCGCTTTCTCCTGCCAGTACTCGAGCACCTTGAGCTGTGCCGGGATGAGGTGCAGTTCCTCCTTCACCTTGGTGAAGAAGACCTGGCTCGCTCCGGCCTTTTCGGCCTCGCTCAGCCTCAGCTCGATACGCTCGCGCACCAGCGTCTCGGAGAAGCCGCGGCGGCGGCGCTTGGCCCGGCTGCGCGGTGGCTGTTCTTGCTCCTCTTCCTCGACCTCCTCGGGGAGCTGATCGCGCAGGGCATCGATCCCGGCTTCCAGTTCGGCTTCATCGAACAGCGACCCCTGCTCGGCGTTCTTTTCACTGCGGGCGGCGAACTGCTGGATCTTCTTCAGCCGCAGCAATTCTTCGAGCAACTGGATGTAGGATACGCTCTTGCAGGGCCGCTTCCGGCCAATTGTTGTTGATAACCGACCACCATCGCCCGCAATTGTGCGGCGGACAGGGCGCCGAGGTCGGGGTTGGAAGGGGCATTTTGCGGCGTTCTTTTCACCGCATAATGATAACAGAAACAATGCCCTGAAGCACTTTTGAAGGACTATCCGACACTGTCGTAATGCAGCCTTCTGTGCCCCTGCAGCAAGCTGATGTCATAGCCCTCGAGCAGCCAATTGATCTGCTCGCCGCTCAGCGCCATCAGCTCCTCAGAAGCACTGGGCCACTTGAACCGCTCCTCGGCCAGTGCCTTGTAGTAGAGCACGAAGCCGTTGTCTTCCCACATCAGGCATTTGATCTTGTTGCGCTGACCGTTGGTGAAGGCATAGAGCGCACCGCTGAAGGGATTGTGCCCCAATTCCTGCTCCACCAGCCGCGCCAGTCCCTGGGCCTGCTTGCGGAAATCCACCGGTGCCCGGTACAGATAGATCGCCGGCATCCGTACCGACGGACGCAGGTAACGCTCGCGCCTCACAGTTGCCTGAGGATCGCGCCCAACAACGCCACGTTGCCGGCGTCCAGCCCCGTGATCGACACCCCACCCGGCAGCAAGACCGTCAGCCCATCAGCGCTCGCCGCCGGCGGCGCAGCCAGCGCCACTCGGGTAAATCCCGACCGTGATCCCGCGGCCTGCTCGCGTTCAACCTTGGCGCCCAGCTTTCTTCGCCAGTAAACGAACTGATGGTAGCTGAGCGCGTACTGCTTACAGAACGCCGCACCGGACAGACCGGACATCTGCCACTCGGACACCGTCTCGGTGCCAGAATTGCTGCCGCTCGGCCTCGGCCATGTCGATTCCTCCAGAGATTACACAGAGGACTCAGTCTCGCGAATTCTGGCTGGCGAATATAGATGCTGATTTAAGGGCGTGTATGGACTCCTCCTCATTTGCAAGTCCAACGTTCGATTGCGAGTAAGGTACGACTGCCTACGTGTATCCGGTCTCTGCAAGGATGCCGTTGTCTTGTCTGGGCATCGGACCCTGATGGGCTATTCGCACGTCGGCTCCCAAACGCTTACACGAGCTCAGAGGCTCTCGCCACTAACAGGGTTTTGCCGACGTCGGTTCGACCTGTTCGCCATCAAGCGTTAGACGCTGCAATCGTGAAGAAGTGGACTCGCTGTCAATTCATTGGGTGCTCACTCATCCTCTTTATGCGACTGAGCCGGCGGCCAGTGCCGGGTCATAATCCACACCCCGGCGGACCATCGCCCAGGCGATGCGCGCTGTCTTGTTCGCCAGCGCCACCGCAACCACATTGGGATGCTTTCGCTGGCGAAGCGTGTTGAGCCACTGACTCAGCCCATCGTCACGCCCCGCGGCGTGACGCAGCACCGCCCGCGCACCGTGGACCAGCAGCTTCCTCAGGTAACTGTCGCCGCGCTTGCTGATGCCGAGCAGGCGCGGCTTGCCGCCCGTGCTTTGCTGGCGCGGCGTCAGCCCGAGAGAGGCGGCGAAGTCCCGCCCCCGGGTAAAGGCTTGTCCATCCCCGAGAGCCACGGTGAGCGCCGTAGCCACCAGCGGGCCCACACCGCGTAACGCCTGCAGACGCCGCGCCCGCGGGTCAGCCTTCGCCTGCTGGGCAATCTGGGCATTGAGCTCGGCAATGCGCTCATCGAGCCGCCTCAGGTCCTCGGCCAGATCCGAGAGCAGCGCACGGAACGACACCGTCAAACCGTTCTCGGCGTCTTCCAGCCAATCGGGCAGGGTTCGCCGCAGGGCGCGAACGCTCACCGGGGCGATCAAGCCGTATTCACCCGCCAGACCCCGGATCTGATTGACCTTCGCCGTGCGTTGCCCAACCAGCGACTCACGAATGCGGTGCGCGGCCTGCTGGTCCTGTTGCTCGACCGTCTTGACCGCCACATAGCGCATGTTCGCTCGCCCCATTGCCTCACAGATCGCCTCGGCATCGACCGCATCGTTTTTGTTGCTCTTGACGAACGGTTTGACGAACTGCGCCGGGATCAGCTTGACGCGATAGCCACGCCGCTGCAGCTCGCGGCCCCAGTAGTGCGAAGCCCCGCACGCTTCCATGCCGACCTCCGCGCCCGCCGGCAGACGCTTACAGATCGCCTCAAGCCACTGCCCGCGCTTGTAGCATCCCCGCCACTGACAGCGCTCGTGGCGATCCACGCCGTGGACATGAAACACCGACTTTGCGATATCGACACCGACGCGTATAAGCTGCATCTGGGTTCCTCCTCTGTTTTGATTTCGAATCTCAAACCTACTCGACTTCATGGACGTAGGGGGAGGAGGAGTCCATCCCATTGCTTACAAAGCGTTCGATGTAGTCGAACAGATTGGCTCGGGCTTCGGTGAGGCTCTGGTAGCGTTGCCGCTTGACCCGCTCGCGCTTGAGCATCCTTAAGATCCCCTCCGCCGCTGTGTTGTCGCCACAATGGCCGACCGCACGGACATGCTGCTGATGATGTGATGGTCGGCCAGGAAACGCTGATACTCGCCGCTGGTGAATTCCGCGCCGCGGACGCCGAGTGCAAGCTCGGCTGCCCGCCTTGACGGTCAATTCCCGATCGGCCAGAATCCTTTGGCGGCATAAGGGGATTGCGGTACTCGACCCCGCGGTCAGCGCGAATCCTCCCGCACAGGCTTGCCGGCAGGCGTGCTTGATTCCATGATTTTATCGTCATCGCCCCGGTAGCTCAGTTGGATAGAGCATTCGCCTCCTAAGCGAAAGGTCGCAGGTTCAACTCCTGCCCGGGGCGCCACTATTGTTGTTCCATCCCATCTCAGTAAGCACCTAACGCCGCAATATTGCAGGCGTTTTAGCCATCCTGCTGTCTCGCACAGTCCCACCAGTATCCCTGTAATCCCGCGCAACATAGGGGTATATTTAGGGTGCTTTCCCACCGATTCGCACAGTTTTATGTACTCTTCGGATGCTATTAAAATCAATATACTGTGTGCGTTATGCGGGTCCTGAACGCACGATTGACACGGGTTTCGCGCCCCTTCGCCTTCTCCGTTTATCAAGCGGCTGTGACTAAATTGTGACGACAGTCCGCCGATAGCCATACACGCTGCTACGGGCTCCGCAATCTAAGTGTCCTACTGACGCTGGACAAGGCACCGCCAGTGCACAAAGCGCCTTCCGGGACCTGACGCGCGCGCCGCCGGAATTCGACCATGGCCGGCCGCCGGCTTGCCGCATTGCCGTATGGCATGCCGTCCCTTGTTCACTGGCGGCACCACGGCTACACTCCAGCCGTATTCGCCAGGGCTGGTTGGATTCCCGGCCTTGCTTCATCGGGCCAAACGTGACGACGATAATCCGGGGATACTTTAATGAAGGCTTCCGCTGGGAACGGGCGTTTGGCTGTGGACATCGGCGGCACTTTTACCGATGTTGCTTTGGCGCTGCCGGACAGGCAGATCACCACCAAGACGCTGACGACGCCGCATGCACCCGAACAGGGCGTGCTGACGGGTATCGCCAAGGTTTTGAACGAGGCTGGCATCGCGCCCGGCGACGGTCGGGATCATCATCCACGGTACCACGCTGGCGACCAATGCGCTGATCGAGCGCAAGGGCGCGAAAACCGCGCTGATCGTGACAGAAGGCCTGCGTGACTCCGTCGAGATGGCCTACGAGAACCGCTTCGCACAATACGATCTGAACATCGACCGTCCCAGGCCGCTGGTTGCCCGGCATCTGCGTCTGCCGGTGCGCGAGCGCCTGAACGCGGCGGGCGATCCCCTGATACCGCTGGATGAGGACAGCGTTGCGGCGCGTGATCCCGACGCTGCAGCGCGAAGGAATCGAAAGCGTCGCGGTCGGCCTCATCCATTCCTACGCCAATCCCGCACACGAGGAGCGGGTCGCTGCGATCCTGGCCGAGGCCCTGCCCGACGTCGCCATTTCCCTGTCTAGCTCGAGGTATGTCCGGAAATCCGCGAGTACGAGCGCCAGTCCACCACCTGCGCCAATGCCTATGTGCAGCCACTTATGAGCCGCTATCTGCGCCGACTGGAAGCCGACTTGGCGATGCGCGGGTTCGACTGCCCCTTCTATATGATGACCTCGGGCGGCGGGCTCTGCACGCTCGACACTGCTGTCGCCTTCCCGATCCGGCTGGTGGAATCGGGCCCGGCGGGCGGCGCGATTCTGGCGAGCCGCATCGCCGCCGAAATGGATATGCCCCGTGTCGTCAGCTTCGACATGGGCGGTACCACCGCTAAGATCTGTCTGATCGACGACATGACGCCGCTGGCCAGCCGTACCTTTGAGGTGGACCGCGTCTACCGCTTCATGAAAGGCAGCGGACTGCCGGTGCGGATCCCGGTGATCGAAATGATCGAAATCGGCGCCGGCGGTGGCTCCATCGCCCACGTCGACGCCATGAAGCGCATCAAAGTCGGCCCGGAAAGTGCCGGGTCGGACCCAGGCCCGGCCTGCTACGACAAGGGTGGGACCGAGCCGTCAGTGACCGACGCCGACGTGGTGATGGGCCGCATCGACCCAGCGGCTTTCGCGGGCGGATCGGTGACTCTGAACGTCGACAAGGCGGCGGCGGCCGTGATGCGCGCCATCGGCGAGCCGCTCGACCTGTCGCCGACCCTGGCAGCCTTCGGTATCAGCGAGATCGTGGACGAGACCATGGCCAACGCCGCGCGGGTACACGCCATCGAATGGGGCAAGGATATCGCCCAACGTGCCATGATCGCCTACGGCGGCGCGGCCCCACTGCACGCCGCGCGGCTGGCGGAGAAATTGGGAATCGACCGCGTCGTCGTGCCGACCGGCGCGGGCGTCGGTTCGGCTATCGGCTTCCTTAAGGCCCCCATCGCCTACGAGGTGGTGCGTAGCCGCTACCTGCGCCTGGGCGCCTTCGATGCCGCGGCCGCCAACGCCGTCCTGCACGAAATGCAGGCCGAGGCCCGGACCATTGTGGAACCCGGCTCTCAGGGGCACGAGCTCGCGGAAATCCGCCAGGTTTACATGCGCTACGCTGGACAAGGCCACGAGATCGCCGTGGACCTGCCGGTGTGTGATCTGAGTCCGGACGACGCTCGCGGCCTGCTTGCGGCCTTCGAAGCTGCTTACACCCGGCTTTACGGGCGCATCATTCCCAACCTGGACGTGGAAATCCTTAGCTGGACCCTCACGGTCCAGACCAGGGTGCCACCCCCGGTCAAGGCCGGCTCTGTTGCAAACGGCGGGCCTTTGGCTGCACCGGTGGCATACCGGCGTATTTTCGACCCGGCGGCTGGCGCTGAGGTAGAGGCCGGTATCCACTGGCGGCCGGACCTCGTCGTGGGTGCGCGGGTAGCCGGCCCGGCGCTGATTGCAGAGGAGCAGACCACTACCGTCGTCTCGTCGCGTTTCGATGCGGCGATCAACGCACTCGGCTATATTGTGCTCAGCCGGAAGACGGGGAGTTAGCTGAGATGAGCCGGTCCACCCTCGACCAGATCCACATGCAGATCATGTGGAACCGCCTGCTCTCGGTCGTCGAGGAACAGGCGCAGACCCTGATCCGCACTGCATTTTCGACCTCGGTGCGCGAGGCGGGCGACCTCTCGGCCGGTGTCTTCGACCTCGATGGCCGGATGCTGGCCCAGGCAGTGACCGGCACGCCCGGCCACGTCAACGCCATGGCCGCCAGTGTCGGGTTTTTCCTGGAGCGGTTCCCGGCGGACACGATGGCCGAAGGCGACGTCTACGTGACCAACAACCCGTGGATGGGTACAGGCCACCTGCACGATTTCACCGTGGTCACACCGGCTTTCCACAACGGCAAAGCGGCGGCGCTGTTCGCCTCGACCAGCCACGTGGTCGATGTCGGCGGTATCGGCTTCGGCCCGGACGGGCGGCAGGTTTTCGAAGAAGGGATTCACATCCCGATCATGGCGCTCGCCAAACAGGGTGTGATGAACGAGGCACTGTTGGCGATCGTGCGCGGCAACGTGCGCGAGCCGGTGCAGGTCGAAGGTGACCTCTATTCGCTGGCTGCCTGCAATCAGACTGGGGTCCGCCGCCTGATCGCGATGATGACGGAATTCGGCCTCGACACTCTCGACGAGATTGCCGAGCGGATCATCTCGCAGTCGCGCGAGGCCATGCTGGCGGCAATCCGCAAGTTGCCGTACGGTACCTACCGAAACAGCATGCGCATCGACGGTTACGACAAGGAAATCGATCTCGTCGCCGCGCTCACCATTTCTGACAGCGGCATCGACATCGATTTCGATGGGACCTCGGGTGTTTCGCGTTACGGCATCAACGTGCCGATCAGCTATACCGAGGCCTACGCCAGCTTTGGCGTGCGCTGCCTTGTCGGCGGATCAATACCCAACAACCGCGGTTCGCTCGACCCGGTCCGGGTCACGGCGCCCCAGGGTTCCATCCTCAACGCCCCGCATCCCTGTGCCGTGGCCGCGCGCCATGTGATCGGCCAGATGCTGCCGGACGTGGTGTTCGGCTGCCTCGAACAGGCGATCGCCGAAGGTGTCCCGGCGGAAGGCTCCTCGTCCTTGTGGAACCCCATGTTGATGGGCGGTCACGGACTGGTGGACGCCGAATACGGCAAGGCCGAGCCGTTCGCCATGAACATCTTTCACAGCGGCGGCACCGGCGCGCGGGTCGGTAAGGACGGCCTGTCGGCAACGGCTTTCCCCTCCGGGGTGCGTAACACGCCTGTGGAAATTAACGAAACAGTCGCCCCGCTGATCATCTGGAAGAAGGAATACCGCCCCGATTCCGGTGGTGCCGGGCGCTATCGCGGCGGCCTGGGTCAGGTCATGGAAATCAGTCACCGGGAGGATGCGCCCTTTGCCATTTCGGCCATGTTCGACCGCTGCAAATACCCCGCCCGCGGCCGCAGCGGCGGCGGGTCCGGTGAACGCGGGCGGGTACGCCTGGCGGGCGGGACGGAACTGCGCGGCAAGGGGCGCCAGACCGTCCCGGCCAAGGCGTGCCTGATTCTGGAGATGCCGGGCGGCGGTGGCCTGGGTAGCCCCACCGAGCGTCCGGTCGAGGCGGTAGCCGACGATGTGCTCAATGGCCTCGTTTCAGTCGATGCGGCCCGGCGGGATTACCGGGTGGTGGTGGACGGAAACGGGCGGATCGACCATGCTGCCACTCGGCAGTTGCGGGCCACTGTGTCGTAGGCGGCTGATTCATCGACCCTAATCCAGGAGCTTGGCGGAATGTTCGCACCCCCACCAGTGATCGAAACCGAGGTGTTCACCCGACTGCCGGAGCAGTATCGCTCGCCCGAGCGCCGCTCCGAATGGTTAGCCGAGCAGCCCCCCGGCAATCCGTCGCATTCGCTGTTGGAAGGCCCAGCGTTCGACCGCGCCGGGAACCTTTATTGTGTCGATGTTCCTTTCGGCCGGGTGTTCTGCATCTCGCCGGCGGGCGATTGGACATTGATCACCGAGTACGATGGCGAACCCAACGGCCTTAAGATCCATAAGGACGGCCGGATCTTCATCGCCGATTACAAGAACGGCATCATGCTGCTGGACCCGGACAGTGGTGAGGTTACGCCGGTGCTGCAGCGGGTGCACCTGGAACGCTTGAAAGCGGTCAACGATCTGGTATTCGCGCGCAACGGCGACATCTATTTCACCGATCAGGGTTTGACCGGCTTGCACGACCCGAGCGGGCGCGTGTTCTGCCTGCGCGGCGATGGCCGGGTCGACTGTCTGCTCGACAATGTGCCCAGCCCTAATGGCATTGCCCTGAATCCGGCCGAAACCCAGCTCTATGTCGCGGTGACCCGGGCCAACTCGGTTTGGCGAGTGCCGTTGATGGGCCAGGGCCGGGTGGCGAAGGTGCAGAATTTCATTCAGTTGTCGGGCGGCGGCGGCCCGGATGGTCTCGCCGTCGACACCGCCGGCAACATAGCTGTCGCCCATATCGGCCTGGGCGTCATCTGGCTGTTCACGGCGCGGGGGGAGCCGGCTTATCGGATCCAGTCCTGCGAAGGCTTGCACAACACCAATCTGGCCTACGGTGGCTCTGACAACCGGAGCCTGTTCATTACGGAATCGGAAAGCGGCTGCATCCTGCGGGCCGAGTTATCGACGCCAGGTCTGGCGCTGTTCTCCCACCGTTAGCCGACCGGGCAAGCAACGCCATTTGAGCCGGTCTCCAGGTGTCGCGTGCCGCTGTTGCCTGCCTTGCCCGGTGTTTCCACCAGCGCTACACTCGCAGCATGTTTCGCCTGCTATTAGGATTGCAGTAGCCTGCAGCGGCGGGCTGGACAACAAGCTGTTTCACCAAAGGCGACATAACTGAGGAGACAAGAACGATGGGGAAGCTCTTAATCGCACTCGTTTCGCTTGTGGCGTCGTTGAGCCTCGCGCCTGTGGCGAATGCTGCCGCGACGGTGACCGTCGGCGTCGCGTTCCCGTTGAGTGGAAACGCCGCGGTCGCCGGTCAGTCTGCTCTCGCTGCGGTCAAGCTGGCCGCCAAGCTGGTCAACGAGAAGCATCCCGAGCTCGGCCCGGGGCCGCTGTTTGCGACCTCGGGGCTGCCGAATCTGGGCGGAGCCAAGATCAAGATCACCTCGGTCGATACCCAGGGTAGCCCGTCGGTCGGCCAGAGCCAGGTGCTGCGGCTTATTACCCAGGACAACGTAAAAGCGGTGCTCGGCGCCTACCAGTCCTCGGTGACCATGACCGCGAGCGCGGTGGCAGCGCGCTACGGCATTCCCTACGTGTGCGGTGATTCGGTGGCCTCCAACCTAACCCAGCGGGGCTTCAAGCGCTTCTTCCGTACCACGCCGATCGCACCTGACTTCGCCAAGGATTACATGCTGTTTCTGAACGACCTCAAAAAAGCCGGGCATCCGGTCCACACCATCGCCATCGTGCACGAGAACACTGACTACGGCACCTCGGTGCAGGAGGTGGTCAAGAAGGCAGCTGAGGCGCATGGTTACAAAGACATCGCGGACATCTCCTACAACGCTAATACCACTGACGTCTCCGCCCAGGTGCTGCAGCTCAAGCGCGCCAACCCGGACGTAGTCATCTTCATCAGCTACACCTCGGATGCAATCCTCTACATGAAAGCCATGCAGAACCTCGACTACCGCCCGAAGGTGCTGATCGGTGATGACTCCGGCTTCTCCGACCCGTCGTTCCTGAAAACGGTCGGCAACATCGCCCAAGGGGTGATCGACCGCAGTGTCTGGAAAACGGGGGCGAAGGGTAGCCGAACCTATAAGATCAATGAGATGTACAAGGCGGCGACCGGCCATGACCTCGATGGCACCAGTGCCCGCGACATGCAAGCGATGCTGGTGCTGGCCGACGGCATCAACCGCGCGGGCTCGACCGATCCGGCTAAGATCACAGCCGCTCTGCGCAAGACCGATCTGCCGCAAAAGGACATGCTGGTGGGCTATCGCGGTGTGCGCTTCGACAAGAACGGCCAGAACACCAAGGCGGCAACGTACCTGATTCAGTTGATCGGCGGGCAATACCGGACCGTGTGGCCGGGCGACGCTGCCGAACACGCGATTGTGTATCCGTACAAGGGCTGGCAATAACCGCCGCATGATACTGCTCCAGGTGGTGGTGGGCGGCCTCCTGTTGGGGGCTATCTATGCCCTCCTTGCCTCGGGCCTCACGCTGATCTGGGGCATGATGAACGTCGTCAACTTCGCTCATGGCGAGTTCATCATGCTGGGGATGTACGTCGCCTTCTGGGTGTACACCCTGGTTCACGGTGGGCCGTTGGTTTTCGTTCTCGCCGCCGCAGTGCTGATTTTCATGCTCGGGGTGCTGGTCTACCTGGGGCTGATCCGCCATGTCATGAGGGGGCCGATGCTGGCCCAAATTCTCTCCACTTTCGGTCTCATGCTGTTCCTCCGCTATGCCGCTTTCTGGGCCTTCAGTGCCAATTTTCGCACGCTGCCGGGGAATGTGGTCGGCGGGACCTGGAACCTGCACGGGATCTTCGTTAACGTGCCGCAGTTCGTGGCGGGCGTGGTGGCGCTGCTGCTTACGCTGGGGATGTATCTGCTGCTCGCGCGCACTCGCATCGGTAGCCAGATGCTGGCGGTATCCGAAGATGCCACCGCCGCTATGCTTATGGGCATCCGGCCCGATCGCATGCAGGCGCTGGCGTGGGGCCTTGCGGGCGCGAGTGCCGGCATAGCCGGCGCCTTGATGGCTACCTTTTTCCCCATTTTCCCCAACGTCGGCGAAACCCTGGTGTTGATCGCGTTTGTGGTGGTTGCGCTCGGGGGGTTCGGCAGTGTGCCGGGAGCTTTGCTCGCGGGGCTCATTATCGGCGTCGTCGAGGCACTGTCCGCTTACCTGATCAGCCCCGACTTCAAGGACGTGGTGGTCTATGCAATCTTTGTGACGGTGCTGTGGGTACGCCCACACGGCTTGCTTGGGAAAGCGTGAGCATGGCCTCACGCTCACTGAGATGGCTGGGTGTGTTGGTGGCGCTGGCGTTCCTGCTATACCCGCTGGTGGTTACCGCACCGTTCTACCAGCGCACCGGAGCACTAATCCTGCTGTCGGCGATTGCGGCCTCGGCGTGGAACCTGGTCGGCGGGTACGCCGGCCAGATCTCGGTCGGCCACGCGGTGTTTTACGGCATCGGGGCCTATTTGCCACTGCTGTTCTATACCCATCTCGGCACCACGCCGCTGGTCGGGATTCCCTTCGGGATCATCGTTAGCATGATTGTGGCCCTTCTCATCGGCATGCCGACCTTTCGCCTACAAGGCCATTATTTCACCATGGCCACCATCGCTGTTGCTGAGCTGGTGCGCATCGTGGTTACCAATTGGTCTTTTGTGGGTGGGGCCATCGGCCTTTCCGGCCCCGCGGTGCCGCGTTCATGGCTCGATATGTCTTACCGCAGCGCTGTGCCTTACTACTACATTTTCCTGGTAGTGCTGGCGATCCTGCTGGCAGTGACCTACGTGTTGGGTCGTAGCCGGACGGGGTTCTATCTGCGGGCGCTGCGCTCGAGCGAGGCCGGTGCGCGTAGCCTCGGTGTACCCGTGCGCCGCTACAAGCTTTACGCATTGCTGTGGAGTGCAGGCTTTACCTCGGTCGCCGGATCGCTCTATGCGCTGATGATCGGTTTCGCCGATCCAGGCAGCGTATTCGGTATTCTGGTTTCAGTGCAGCTGGTGATCGTAGCAGCCCTTGGGGGGGCGGGAACTCTGTTCGGCCCGCTGCTTGGCGCGGTTATCCTGGTGCCGCTGGCCACCACGATGAATTCACTCTACGGCGGCACCAACCCCAGCATCACGTTCGTGGTTTACGGCGGCATCATCATGCTGCTGTCACGCTTCGAACCCGGTGGACTGGCCGAGATCTGGCAACGTGCGGTGCTGCGCCGGCAGCGACGCGGAGTTCAAGGTGCTGCTTGAGGCACGTAACGTCTCCAAGGCGTTCGGCAACTTCGTTGCGGTCGACAGCGTCGACTTCGAGGTCTGGGAAAGCGAGATCGTCGGGCTGATCGGGCCGAACGGTGCGGGCAAGTCGACATTCTTCAACTGCCTCGTGGGCGAACATGCGCCCAGCACCGGTTCCATCCTGTTCCGCGGCACCGACGTCACCCGGGCCACCCCCGAACGGCATGCCCGCCTCGGTATCGCGCGTACCCATCAGGTTCCCGCTACCTTCGAAGAGATGACGGTGCTGGAGAACATCATGGTGGGTGCGTTCCTGCGCCATCCCCGACGGCGGGACGCCGAGGCGTCGGCGTGGCGGGCCATCGAGCTGACGGAGCTGCATGATCACGCCCAGCAGCGCGCCACCAGCCTTGGCACCCCGGGCCGCAAGCGCCTGGAGATCGCCCGTGCGCTCGCCACCGAACCGGACTTGCTGCTGCTCGATGAGGCGCTGGCCGGCTTGAATCCGGCTGAAACCAAACTGGCCATCGAATTGGTCCGCCGCATCCACGGCAGCGGAATTACGCTGGTTATCGTCGAGCACGTCATGGAGGTGATCCTGACTCTCACCCAGCGCCTGCTGGTGTTCAATCACGGGCGCCTGATCGCCAGTGGCGATCCCCGCGAAGTAGTGGATGATGCCGAGGTCATTGAGGCTTATCTCGGTCGCAGCCGCGTTCACTGGACCGGCCGCGGGGCCAGGAGCGGAAGGTCGCAGCAGGCCGCTGATAATATCTCCTGCCCCCGGGCGCTGACAGGACAGGTAGGCACGCGTATGGGGAAGCTGCGGGTGGATCATCTGGAGGTTCGCTACGGCGATCTGGTCGGTGTGGCGGATGTTTCGCTGGAAGTGGAGGAAGGCGGTGTAGTGGCGCTGCTGGGGTCTAATGGTGCCGGCAAAACGACCACTCTGAATGCTATCGCCGGCTTGGTGGCGCCCCATAGTGGGACTATCGAATGGGCCGGGGAAAACCTCACCGGATTGCCCGCTTTTGCCATCGTCGGCCGGGGACTGGCGCTGTCGCCCGAGGGCTGGCGGCTGTTCGTCGGGCAGACGGTCGAACAGAATTTGTTGCTGGGGGCGACGCCGCTGCATGACCGCAAGCGGGTGCCGGCCCAGCTTGAGCGGGTGTACGGCTTCTTTCCCCGCCTGCGGGAGCGGCGTCGGCAGCAGGCAGGCACCCTGAGCGGCGGCGAGCGTCAGATGCTGGCAGTTGGCCGTGCCCTAATGAGTGCGCCACGACTGCTATTGCTCGATGAACCGAGTCTGGGCCTGGCCCCTGCCATCGTCGAGGATCTCTACGAGACGCTCGGGCGGTTCCGGCAAGAGGGTCTGACGCTGTTGCTGGCTGAGCAGTCGATACCGCTGGCGCTGGCCATTGCGGACTATGGCTACGTTCTGCAGACCGGTCGCACCGTGCTCCAGGGACCGGCCGAGCAGCTCACGGACGATCCACAGGTGAGGCACATCTACCTCGGCATCGCCGCCGATGCCGATGCGGCGGGCTAGGCTCGGAGAGGAGCCGGGATCTCGTAACAATTCGGAAGCGGAGGAATCGATAGTGAGTCAAGACGTGCACGGGTCCGCCGGGGTCGACTGGTCGCACGATGTCTACCAGGCGCTGCAGGAGGCGGAGGTACGGCAGGCCGGTTTCGTTCCCGATGGCGGCCTTGCCCGCCTGATCCGTCTCTGTAGAGCCGACGCGACCATGAAGACGGTGACGCTGACTACAGAAGAGGAGGGTGTGGCGCTGGCGGCGGGCGCCTGGCTGGGCGGTCAGCGTAGTGTGCTGATGATGCAATCGAGCGGGGTGGGCAACTGCGTAAACATGCTTTCGCTTGTCCGGGTGTGTGGATTTCCGCTGCTGGTGGTCGTGACCATGCGTGGGCAGTGGGGTGAATTCAATCCATGGCAAGTGCCGATGGGACAGAATGCGCCGGAGATACTGCGGCTGGGGGGTATTGTGAGCTATCCGGTTGACGAACCGGCGAAGGCAGGTGCAACGGTTGCAGCTGCAGCCAAACTCGCTTTCCAGAGCGGGGTCGGTGTGGCGGTGCTAATCAGCCAGCGTCTTATCGGCGCCAAGACCTTCAAGGAGTGACCTGCCATGAGCGAATCGGCAATGAACGGTCTCAATCGACGCGAAGTCGTGGCGAAGCTCCTGGCCGAGCGCGGGACGCTACTGGTGGTCGCGGGGCTGGGCGCACCAGCCTGGGACTGTGCCGCAGTCGCTGATCATCCGCTTACCTTCCCGCTATGGGGGGCGATGGGGGGCGCGGCTATGGTGGGTCTCGGTATTGCACTTGCCCAGCCCGCACGACCGGTGCTGGTCATCACTGGTGATGGCGAAATGCTGATGGGTCTGGGTAGCCTTGCGACCATCGCGGCCTGCGGAGCCCGGAACATCTCCATCGTGGTCCTTGACAATGAGCGCTATGGCGAAACCGGGATGCAGGAAACCCATACCGCCAGCGGGGTTGACCTGGCGGGTATTGCCGCAGCGGCGGGGTTCGCCTCCAGTGAAACGATAGCGGATATGACGGCTGTGGACTATTTGCGCGAACGTATCCACGAGGAGCCAGGACCGCATTTCGCTCAGGTAAAGGTATCCGTCGCGGCGGTACCGCTGGTGTTGCCGCCACGGGATGGCGCCCATCTCAAGAACCGTTTCCGTCAGGCGTTGCTGGGCGCAATAGCTTTGGCGTAGGCGCGTGCCGCCGCAAAACTGGCCAATGCTTTGTGGGGCGGTGCCTCCGAGTCGGTGGGCGGGCAATGTCAAGATAGAAAACGATCTGGCCTTATCGAAAGGTGTGATCTGGCAGTAGGAAGCCCGCATGCATGTTGTTACCGTAACCGTGAAGTTCGCAGTCCGGGCGTGGCTCGATATCGACCCGGAAACAATGCTGCGGATTTCGTTACTTCGTGTGCCTAACGTGCTGATACTTACCAGTACTTTCACCCGGACCCGCCTTGGCGGGTGTTTTTTTGGCCGCGGGTGCACTTTGGGCGTGCCGCGGCTCTGGGCAGTGCTACCGGCCGCGTGAACCAAAGCTCCGGTGCGATGCCCGATGGTAAATTAAGATCCAACCAAAATCGGTGGTGGACGTTTGGGACATCCAATGCCATTAGTTGACCTGTGGCACGGCTTGTTGGCACTGATCCTGGATCTGGCGTATCTCATCGATTTGCTGGTAAGACTGCTCGGTCACATCTGATTTCCATCAGCAGGACTGGTTGCGACTCGGACGACGTCAGCGGGCTGGCAGTGGTGCTCTGCCTTGCCTTCAGTGTTGATCCTGGTTTTCGGCACTGTCGGATGCCGCTGGTATTGCCTGCTCCTCGAGCCATTCGCGCCAGACAGCCAGCAGTACGGCGACCACAACCGGGCCTAGAAATAGACCGACCAGACCGAATGCGCCGATGCCGCCGAGGACGCCGAACAGCACTAGCAGAAACGGGATGCGGGTGGCGCTGCTGATCACCATAGGGCGAATCAGATTGTCGATCTGGCTGACCACGATCGTGCCCCAGAGCAGCAGGCCGATACCAGCCAGGGTGTGATCGGAGAGCAGAAGACCGACACCTACCAGGCCCCAAATAAAAGGGGGGCCAAAAGGAATAAATGCAAAAATTACAGTTATGGCACCGAGTAAGGCGGGAGCGGGAACCCCAGCCTGCCAATAACCAAGGCCAGCGAGTAATCCCTGTGCCAGGGCAGTCAGAATCAACCCATACAGCACCGCGCGGGTAGTGTCGGCGATGGCATCAAGGTAAACCTGAGCCCGCTCACCCAGAAAACGCAGCAGCACCCGGCGGGTCTGGTCGTGCAGTCGGTCACCGTCACGGTAGAAGAAAAACGCCGTGAACAGGGCGAACACAATCTTGAATACATTGAGCCCAATATCACCCAGCACTGAGGCGATATCGCGTACCCGCGGCTCAGCCCATTGCACCAGCTGACGGGTCAGGATGGTGCGATCGCCCGACAGTTGGTCCAGATAATGCTGCAGTTCCGGCCCCAACCAGGGGATATGCGCGATCGGCGCCGGCAACGAAGGCGGGCCTTGGGCCAGATAACCTGCCAGCAGCTGGTAGCCGGCCGGTAGCTGGGTCCGAAGCAAGACGACAACCCACAGCACGGGAACGGCGAATACCGCGCACAAGAATAGTGTCATTACCAGTGCGCTGGTGGCCGGTTGTTGCCGCAACCCGGTCCGGACCCGCCTGTAAACCGGCCAGGTAACGTAGACCAGGATCAGCGCCCATGCCACCGGCACTAGAAACGGCGCCAACACCCGGTAGCCCAGGACCAGCAGGGCCGCCAGAAACGCACCCAGAATGATCCGCCGGGTTAGTAGAGTAGTGACGGTACCGGCTTCCATAGAGACAATTCCTCCTCATCAAGGAACCGAGTATAGCGAAGCACTGGCGCCTTATGGTCAGGTGGCTGGGTCGGTATGGCACGGTCTGCGGGGCGCTTCACCCAAGTCGATGGAACTGGTCCCAGGCGGCCAGGCTGAGCAACATCAGCATGGCCGTGAGTATAGCCATCAACGTGCCCAGAACGGGTCTTCGGCCCTGGAAATAAGCAATCGAATCAATCAGCGTGGCAAGGGTCGCCAGCGGCAGGATGGCGGCCAGCGCCAGACTGACCAGCCAGCGCTCGGTCGCCGGCGGCGTGGACCCGATGGCGACACCCGTGGCCAGCGCGGCCACCAGCAACGTACACAGGCCCAGCCAGCGCCACTTGCTGATTGGGCCTGTGCCGTTCACTGGCCGGGTCCTTGGCGTGGGGCGAGCCGGGCTCGCGGTGCTGGGGCTCGCTGTCGGACGAGGGTGACGTTAAGCGGTCACCGGTTCGGTTTTTTCCACTCGGGCGGCGCAGAACTTGAACTCCGGTATCTTGCCGTATGGGTCCAGTGCCGGGTTGGTAAGTGTGTTGGCCGCCGCTTCGGCATAGCAGAACGGTATAAATACCACCCCGTCGGGCACCGCATTGTCGACCCGCGCACTCAGCTCAATGGCACCGCGCCGGGTCCTGACACGGATAGGGTCGCCCGGACCAACACCGAGCTTCTGCAACTGCGCTGCCGACATGCTGGCCACCGGATCCGGCTCAATGGCATCGAGCACGCTGGCTCGGCGGGTCATGGCACCAGTGTGCCAGTGCTCCAGTTGGCGCCCCGTGGTGAGGATCATCGGATATTCGTTATCCGGCTGTTCATTGGGCGGCAGCACCTGGGCCGGCACTAGCTTGCCACGCCCCGAGGCGGTCGGGAAACGTTCGGCGAACACGATCTCGTTGCCAGGCTGGTCGGTGCCGTCACAGGGATAGGTCACCGAGTCTTCCCGCAGCACCCGCTCCCAGCTGATGTTGTTTAGCGACGGCATCAGACCTGCCATCTCCGTAAACACCTCGGCCGGTCCGCTGTAATTCCAGTCGAGACCGATGCCGCGCGCGATCTGCTGGATGATCCACCAGTCCTGACGGGCATTACCAGGCAGTTCCAGCGCCTTGCGACCCATCTGTACCTGACGGTTGGTGTTGGTTACCGTGCCGTTCTTTTCCGGCCAGGCCGATGCCGGCAGGACCACGTCGGCGTAGCAGGCGGTCTCGGTCAGGAACAGATCCTGAACCACCAGATGCTCAAGTTTGGCCAGGGCCTGGCGGGCGTGCTGGACATCGGGGTCGGACATGGCCGGGTTTTCACCCATAACGTACATCGCCTTGATCCGGTCGTCGTGCACGGCGTCCATGATCTCGACGACCGTCAGACCCTGGTTTGGATCGAGTGAGGTGCCCCAGGCGTCTTCGAACCGTTGGCGGACGTCCGGGGAATTGACGGCCTGATAATCCGGGTAGAACATTGGGATCAACCCAGCGTCGGACGCCCCCTGGACGTTGTTCTGACCCCGCAGTGGATGCAGGCCAGTGCCCTTGCGACCGGTCTGGCCGCAGATCAGGGCTAGCGAAATCAGGCAGCGGGCGTTGTCGGTGCCGTGGGTATGCTGCGAGATGCCCATTCCCCAGAAGATGATCGCGGCCTCTGCACGCGCATAGGTGCGGGCGATGGTGCGCAGGGTCTCTGCATTGATGCCGCAGACTTCGCTCATCGCCTCCGGCGTGAACGGCGCGATCTCCTGCTTCAGGTTCTCGAAACCCTCGGTCATGGCCTCCATGTACTGGCGGTCGTAGAGTTCCTCGGTAATGATGACATTGAGCAGGGCGTTGAGCAGAGCAACGTCGGTGCCGGGTTTGAACTGCAGCATGTGCGTGGCGTGGCGTTTGAGCGCCATGCCACGCGGATCCATGACGATCAGTGTCTTGCCGTCCTTGACCGCCTGTTTGAAGTAGGTCGCCGCGACCGGGTGGTTCTCGGTGGGATTGGCGCCGATGACAATGATCACATCGGAATCGCGCACCGCCATGAAGGGTGCCGTTACCGCGCCAGAGCCGATGCATTCCATCAACGCTGCCACCGAGGAGGCGTGGCACAACCGGGTGCAGTGGTCGACATTGTTGCTGCCAAAGCCGCTACGCACCAGTTTCTGGAACAGGTAGGCTTCCTCGTTGCTGCCCTTGGCCGAGCCGAAGCCGGCCAGCGCGTTGCCGCCGTCGCGGTCGCGTACGCTGCGTAGACCGCTGGCGGTACGCTCCAGGGCCTCGTCCCAGGTGGCCTCGCGGAAGTGGGTCCAGGGGTTGGCCGGGTCGACGTTAGGATCGTCCGATTTGGGCGCGTCGTCACGCCGGATCAGCGGCTTGGTCAACCGGTGGGGGTGTTTGACGTAGTCGAACCCGAAGCGCCCCTTGACACACAAGCGCTGTTCGTTGGAGGGTCCGCTGCGGCCCTGTACTGCCGCGATCTGATCGTCCTTGACCTGGTAGGTGATCTGGCAGCCGACGCCGCAGTACGGGCAGACGCTGTCGACCTCAGTGAGCGGATCGGTCTTGCCAATGCCGTTCTCGTCGACCAGCGTGGCTTCCATGAGTGCGCCCGTGGGACAGGCCTGAACGCACTCGCCGCAGGCCACGCAGGTTGATTCGCCCATCGGGTCATCGAAATCGAATACGATCTTGGCACCGTGACCGCGGAACGCCAGGCCGATGACGTCGTTGACCTGCACCTCGCGGCAGGCCCGCACGCACAGATTGCAGTGGATGCAGGCGTCCAGATTGACCCGCATGGCCGGATGACTGGGATCGGCGACTGGAGTGGTCCGGCGTGGAAACCGACTGCCCTCGACGGCCAGGCGATCAGCCCATTGCCACAGCTTGGAGTCGGGGTCGTGGGCAACGTTGCGTTCTGGCTGGTCGGCCACCAGCAGTTCCATCACCATGCGCTGCGCGCTGCTCGCGCGCGGGTTGCTGCTGTGTACTTTCATGCCGGCCGTTGGCTTGCGCGCGCAAGAGGCTGCCAGCACCCGCTCACCCTCGATTTCGACCATACAGGCGCGGCAGTTGCCGTCGGCCCGGTAACCGGGTTCATCGGCGTAGCACAAATGCGGTATGTCGGTATTGTGGCGTTTGGCGGCCTGCCAGATGGATTCGCCGGGAAATGCGTCGATTTCCTGACCATTCAGGGAGAAGCGAATCGTCTCGGACACGCTGGCATTCATGACAAATCCTCACGGAAGTATTTCATAGCTGACAGCAGTGGATTGGCGGCGGCCTGGCCCAGACCGCAGATCGATGCATCGGCCATGGCGTGGCTGAGTTCGCGCAGCAGCGGCTCGTCCCAGGTCGGTTGCTGCATCAGTTTGACGGCCTTCTCGGTGCCGACCCGGCAAGGGGTGCACTGGCCGCAGGATTCATCCTCAAAAAACTTCATCAGGTTTAGCGCCACATCCCTCATGTTGTCGTGATCGGACAGGATCACGACGGCATGGGAACCGACGAAATGATCGAATTTCTCCAGCATCCCGAATTCCAGCGGTTGATCGCCCAGGCTTGCCGGCATGATGCCGCCGGAGGCGCCGCCTGGCAGGTAGGCTTTGAAGCTGTGCCCCTCGAGCATGCCGCCGCAGTATTCGTCGATCAGCTCGCGCACCGTGACACCGGCCGGGGCCAGTTTGACGCCCGGCTCGCGGACCCGGCCCGATACCGAGTAACTGCGCAGTCCCACCCCGCCGTTGCGACCAAAGCCGGCGAACCAGTCCGGGCCCCGGCGAATGATTTCCGGGACCCAGTACAGCGTCTCCACGTTCTGCACCAGGGTGGGTCGGCCGAACAGGCCGACTTCGGCCACATAGGGTGGGCGCTGGCGGGGCAGACCGCGCTTGCCCTCGATGGATTCCAGCATGGCCGATTCTTCGCCGCAGATATAGGCACCGGCACCACGTCGGAGCTCGATTTTGCAGTGGGGCGCCAGTCCGGCCTGTTCGACGGCCGTGATCTCTTTGAGCAGGATTTCCCGAACCGCTGGGTATTCGTCGCGCAGGTAGACATATACGGTCTTGGCGTCCACGGTCCAGGCCGCGATCAGCATGCCCTCCAGAAACTGGTGGGGGCGGTTTTCCAGATGATAACCGTCTTTGAAAGTGCCGGGTTCACCCTCGTCGGCGTTGACCGCCATCAGCCGTGGCCCATTGTAACCGCGTACGAACTGCCATTTCTTACCCGTCGGGAAGCCGGCGCCGCCAAGACCCCGCAGGCGTGCGTCCAGCATCGTCTGCACCAGATCGTCGGCCTTGTGGTCGCCATGGAGGCATGCTTGCAGCACTCCATAGCCACCCTCGGCACGGTAATGTTCAAGACTCTGGTAATCGGGAATGTAGGGGTGAATATCTCCCGCCTCGACCGCTGCCAGTACCGTTTCGACACTGGCCTGGGCGACGTGATGGTGGCCGACTTCGACTGCCGGGGCCTGATGACAGTGGCCCATGCAGGGTGCCCGGACCACACGGACACCGGTTCCGGCGCGGGCCTGGAGAGCAGCCAGCAGTTGCTCGCCGCCGACCAGGGCGCAGCTGAGACTGTCGCAGACCCTGACGGTGATCCCGGGAGCGGCACTGTTGGCATCGACCACCACGTCGAAATGCGCGTAGAACGTCGCCACCTCGAATACCTCGGCCATGGGCAGGCGCATCTCCTGCGCCAGTGCGGCCAGGTGCCGGTCACTGAGCTGACCGTAACGGTCCTGAATCAGATGCAGATGTTCGATCAGCAGGTCGCGCTGGCGCGAACGCTCGCCCAACAGCGCGCGAACCTCATCCAATGCCTGTGGCTCGACCTGGCGACCCTTGGGCTGATACATCCGGCGACGACGACCGGAACCGGGATGGATTTGTCGCTTGACTTCGGTGGGAGCAGACATAAATGAACCTTGTTTTCGAAAACCTTAAGCCGTCGCCATAAGCGACGGCAGGCGGATTATTAACTAGCTAGTTTAACCGTCAGCTATGGGTTGGCCAAGACCGCTGCCGGGGTTTTCGACCGGCAGCGGTGGGGTGGGTTCAGAACAGGCCTTCGATCCAGCCGTCTTCATTCAGGCGGATGTTATTGGCCGCCGGCGCCTTCGGCAGGCCCGGCATGGTCATGATCTCGCCGCAGATCGCCACCACGAACTCGGCGCCGGCGGAGAGCCGTACCTCGCGGACCGGTACGACATGGTTGGAGGGTGCACCCAGCAGGTTCGGATCGGTCGAGAAGCTATACTGGGTCTTGGCCATGCACACCGGGAAATGACCATAGTTCTCCTGGAGTTGTGCAATGCGGGCCCTTACCGCCTTGTCGGCGATGATGTCGGCGGCACCATAGAGCTTGGTCGCGATGGTCTTGATCTTATCCCAGAGCGGCAGTTCGTCGTCGTACAGCGGGGCGAAGTTGCTGGTCTGGCGCTCGCACAGCCCGACCACGTGCTGAGCCAGTTCCTCGGTGCCGGCACTGCCGTTGGCCCAGTGACTGCAGACGATGGCTTCGGCGCCGTTGGCGCGGGCGACTTCCCCTACTGCTTGCAGTTCGGCATCGGTATCGTGCACGAACTGATTGATGGCAACCACGACCGGGACCCCGAAGGTCTTGACGTTCTGCAGGTGACGGGCGAGGTTGGCGGCACCTTTGCGGACTGCGGCGACGTTTTCAGTGGTCAGGCTGTCTTTAGCCACTCCGCCATGCATCTTGAGCGCCCGCACGGTTGCGACAATCACCGCGGCGTCGGGTTTGAGGCCAGCCTTGCGGCACTTGATGTCGAAGAATTTCTCGGCCCCGAGGTCGGCACCGAAGCCCGCTTCGGTCACCACGTAGTCGGCCAGCTTGAGGGCGCTGGTGGTGGCGATGACCGAATTGCAGCCATGGGCGATGTTGGCGAATGGCCCACCGTGCACGAAGGCCGGATTGTTTTCCAGAGTCTGCACCATGTTGGGCATGAAGGCGTCTTTCAGCAGCACCGTCATGGCGCCGTCGGCCTGCAGGTCGCGGGCGGTAATCGGCTTGCGGTCGCGGGTCTGGGCGACCACGATGTTGCCCAGGCGTTGCTGCAGGTCATTGAGATCACGGGCCAGGCAGAAGATCGCCATGACTTCTGAGGCCACCGTAATATCGAAGCTGTCCTCGCGCGGATACCCATTGCCCAGGCCGCCCAGCGAGACGACGATGTCGCGCAGCGCCCGGTCGTTCATGTCCACCACCCGGTGCCAGCTGATCCGCCGTGCGTCAATGCCCAGGGTATTACCCCAGTTGATGTGGTTGTCCAACAGTGCCGCCAGCAGGTTGTTGGCAGCACCGATGGCATGGAAGTCCCCGGTGAAATGCAGGTTGATGTCTTCCATTGGTACTACTTGGGCATAGCCGCCGCCGGCGGCGCCGCCTTTCATGCCGAAGCAGGGTCCAAGAGAGGGTTCGCGCAGGCAGATCGCGGCTTTTTTGCCAATGCGGTTGAGGCCATCGCCCAACCCGACGGTTGTGGTGGTCTTGCCTTCGCCGGCTGGCGTCGGGCTGATTGCCGTCACCAGCACGAGTTTGCCGTCGGGTCGATCCTTGAGCGATTTAATGAATTCGTAGCTGACCTTTCCCTTGGTGTGACCATAGGGCAGCAGGGCGTCACTGGGAATGTCCAGTCGGGCGCCGACTTCGCTGATGGGCTGCTGGTTGGCAGCACGGGCAATTTCGATATCGCTCAGGGGCATCGGTTACTCCTCAGTTGCGTTAGCAGTGGATTTATGGAAGGGAGGGTGGCGTTGCCCGGCCTAGCCCGGCCTAGCCCGCGCAACGCTACTGCGGCGACTCTACCGAGCCGGCCTGGTGACCACAATAGCGCATTCGCGTGCAGGAAGTTGGGCGTCGCCTTGAGGCTTATGGGTTCGCTGCAGTGGTTATGCTAAGGTGATCCCGTCATTGACCGATCGCGCTCCAGCGCTACTGAGACGCTGCCATGGATATCCACTCGCCCGATGATCTGTTGCGCAAGCCGCACAGCGTGCGCACCGTTCTGGTGGCGGCCGAGCAGGCCGGCCAGCGGATCGATAACTTCCTGATACGACAGCTGAAGGGCCTCCCCAAAAGTCGCGTTTATCGCATTCTGCGGCGCGGTGAGGTCCGCGTCAACGGTGGCCGGGTACGGCCCGACTACCGCTTGCGCAACGGTGACACCCTGCGTATTCCACCGTTGCGGCTGGGCCAGCCCGATGAGCCGGTCCGCCCGCCGGATCGGGTGCTTGACGAGTTGCGTAGGGTTGTATTGTATGAAGACGATCAGTTACTGATTGTTAATAAACCCAGTGGCCTCGCGGTACACCGGGGCAGCGGTCTGGGCTACGGGCTGATCGAAGCCTTGCGTGTGCTGCGCCCGGGACAGCCGTTCCTGGAACTGGTACACCGGCTGGATCGCGACACCAGCGGTTGTCTGTTACTGGCCAAGACCCCGGGTTCACTGCGGGCGGCTCATGCAGCGTTGCGCGAGGGCCAGACTGACAAGCGCTATCTGGCCTTGGTCAAAGGCCGGTGGGAGCGGGGCAGCGAAGTGGTGCGCCTCGCACTTAGCCGGAATAACGTGCTGCGCAGCGGGGAACGCCTGGTGACAGTGGCTGAGGGCGGCCGGCCGGCACTGACCCGGTTTGCCCCGATTTCGATCAGGGCACAGGCATCGTTGCTGGAGGCGGTCATAGACACCGGCCGTACCCATCAGATACGGGTGCACGCGGCCGCGCTGGGTCATCCGCTGGCCGGCGACGAGAAATACGGCGATGCGGAGTTCAATAAGGCCATGAAGGCACTGGGGCTGAAACGACTGTTCCTGCATGCCCATAGCATCAGTCTGTTACTGGGCGGACGTGAAATCAGTGCCAGCGCCCCACTGAGTCCCGATCTCCAACAGCTAATGGACCGGATCTAGGCTTATGTCTGCGCGACGCTTCGAATTGGTGGTGTTCGACTGGGATGGCACATTGATTGACTCCACTGAGCATATCGTTGCCGCAATTCAGGCCGCCGGGGCGGAGCTGGGCTGGCCGGAGCAGCCTCGAGCGGCAGTTCGGGAAATCATAGGTCTGGCCTGGCCGCAGGCCTGCGGCCAGCTCTATCCGCAGTATGAACAGAGTGATTACGAGCGGTTGAAGACGTTTTATCTGCAGCACTTTGCCGCGCAGACCGCGCGGCCGCCGGCGCTGTTCGCCGGTGCAGTGGACGTGTTGCAGGCGTTGTCTGACAGCGGCGTTCTGCTGGCGGTTGCGACCAGCAAGAGCCGGTCCGGGTTGCGGCGCGATCTACAGCAGACTGGGCTGGGCCGGTATCTGGCCAGCAGCCGTTGCGCCGATGAGACCGCTTCCAAGCCGGATCCGCTGATGTTGCGGGAAATTATGGCCGAACTGTCGGTGGGGCCGCAGGATACCCTGATGGTTGGTGATACCGAGTTCGATCTGGAAATGGCCCGACAGGCTGGGGTCAGTGGCGTCGGCGCCGGCTACGGGGCGCATCACCCCGAGCGTTTGCAGGCCCTGGCCTCGCTCGGTTGTGTGCACAATATTCGCGACCTGTTGGCGCTGGTGGGGCTCGGTCAAGTTCAACCGTCGCCCTAGTTGGGCCGGGCGCATTCTGAGCCGCTTCGGTTGAGCGTGAACCACTGCAGCAGAGGCTGTTGCAGCGGGGGGAGTGAGTCGGGCGCCTGAGTCAGTCTGCCCTATCCGGATAGTCGGGCTCGCGCCTCTCGCGCCACGCGGCGAGTCCTTCTTGCGCTTCGTTGCTGACCAGGCTGGCGCGGTGGCCGGCATCGATCTGGCCGGCGTCATAGTGCCCCCTGGCAATGTTGTTCAGGGCCCGTTTCATGACGCTGACGGCGGTTGGCGCATTTACCGATAAGCGCTGGGCCAGGTCCGCTGCGCGGCTCGGCAACTGAGCCGGTTTGATGAGTTCGTCCAGAAAACCGATTCGCAACAACTCGTCGCCCGTTAGCGTCGCTGCGGTCAGCAGCAGCCGTTTGGCATTGCTCAGGCCGAGCCGCTCGACGTAGCGGCGCAAACCGCCCGCATAGTACTGAATACCCAGGCGGGCCGCGGGCATGCGTAACTCCATGCCTCTGACGCCCAGCCGGAAATCACAAGCCAGTGCGAGATCGGTCGCGCCGCCATAAACCGAACCGTTGAGGGCACAGAGGGTGGGGATTGGCAGATCTTCCAGCTGATCGACCAGTTGCGCGAACGGCGTCGGTGTGGCGCAGGCCTCTGTCTCAGGATGTTGGGGGAGGGCGCCGATATGATAGCCGGCACTGAAGCTGCGGCCCTTGGCGGTGATTATCAGCGCGCGCAGCCGGGTGTTTCGTGCAACGGCGGTGAACTGCCCGGCCAAGGCTTCGATGTCTGCCGGCTCCAGGCGGTTATGGTGCCGCGGCCGATTCAGGCACAGCGTGGCAACGGCACCATTGCAGGTGAGCGAGGGTGAGCCGGGCTCGTCGCTGATAGCTGTCATGGCCCGCTGGTTTTCAAAACAGTTGCAGCATGGTGTCCCGCAGCCGTGGCCAGAAGCCGCCCTCAGGCACGGCCTTGAGTGTAACCAGTGGTGCCCGGGCGACTACCTTGTCATTGGCAGAAACCTCCAGCTGACCGAGAACTGTGCCGCTCTTCACTGGCGCCGTCACCTGCTGGTTGATGTGGGTCGTGACCTTGATCTGTTGAGAATGGCCCGTCGGCACGGTGACGTAGAGCGGCTTGGCAAGGCCCACGCCAACAAACTTTTCGGTACCCTTCCAGACCCGGAGCTTACCGAGTATCTTGCCCGCTGGTTCCACCTGGCGGGTCTCGAAAAACCGGAAGCCGTAATTGAGCAGTGCGTCGGTGACCTGGGCCAAGTGCTTGTAGTTGGCCATTGTGTCTGTCTTGGAGACGGTGGGTACGCCCATCACCACGGCGATCATGCGCTGGTTGCCGCGTTTGGCCGAGGCTGCCAGACAGTAGCCGGCATTTTCCGTGTAGCCGGTCTTGAGTCCATCCACAGTAGGGTCCAGCCATAACAGCTTGTTCCAGTTGAACTGGTGGATGTTGTTCCAGGTGTAGTCTTTCTGGCTGAAATAGTGGTAGTACTGCGGGAACTCGCGGATCGTCGCCCGCGACAGCTGGGCTAGGTCGTGAGCCGAGGTGTACAGGTTGTCTGCCGGCAGACCGGTTGGGTCGGCGTAATGCGTATTCTTCAGGCCGAGGTTGCGGGTGGTCGCGTTCATCATGTTCACGAAACCGCCGGCAGTGCCGCCGATACCCTCGGCCAAGGCCATCGCGGCGTCGTTTCCCGACGGGATCAGCAGACCCTGCAGCAGGTCATTGACGCTAACCTGAGTGCCGGGTTTGAGGAACATCCGCGAGCCAATCTGCTTCCAGGCATTTTCACTCACGGTAAATTTGGTAGCGAGCTTGACGCGGCCGGCAGCCAGATCCTGAAATGTGACGAAGGCCGTCATCAGCTTGGTGGTGCTAGCGGGCTCGCGGTGTTTGTCCGCATCTTTCCGGGCGAGGATCTGTCCGGTGTGATAATCCATGAGGACATACGAAGCGGCGTCGATTGTCGGTGGCGGGGGCACCGGAAGATCAGCGGCGAGAACAGTCCCGCCGGTGAACCACAGAACGACGCCGAGAACAAAGTGCATGGAAGATCTGGTCATGGTGATGGTACTGTTTTGCCCTATTGGTGCCGGATCGCCGCGGTATTGTAACCGCATAGCCGGCACTGGGAATGCTACCTCGCCGCGGCTTGGCAAAATGTGATATGTGTACCCGGGGACAGATCGGTGGTCGCTCAACCGCCCTCGCGCAGATAAGCGATGAAACCGAGTTCCGACACAGCCCTGCCCAGTTCGGTCAGTCGTTCAGCGATGGCGCCGCGCAGTCGGGCTTGCTGCTCAAGTAGCGTAATGATGAGTTCCAGTTGTGAATTGGTGTGCCTGTTGCCGTCCAGGTCGCTATAAGAGACGGGCTGGAACAGTGAACTGTCATCCAGCCGGCGCACGCGCTCGACCAGGCTGACGTCTTCGGCCACCAAAGCGTCCATTAGTCGCGCACAACTGCCGTGCAGTTCCTCGTCAAGAGAAGTGATGCCGGGGTCATAACCGCTAAGCCAGGCCAGTATCATCCGGTCTGCCACCAGTAATCGATTCAGCAGACCGTGCACGCTCGCCGGTCCTGGTGGCGAGCGATAGCTGATGTCGTCGAGCGCGCTGCAGGCGTCGTAGAGCCGGGCGTTGGCCCACTCGGAATGGCGCGCTTGCTGGCGCAACAAAGTATGAAGATGGATCGGCATGTAACGATAACCTCGGCGGTGGGGTCAGCGGATCAGATACGCAGGTAGGCCCAAGTCGCGGTGCAGGCGCCGCGCGAGGGCCGGATGTGCTAATGCGCGCATGGCCGGCAGTACCACAGCACCGAGCCGGGCTGCGTGGAGTGCCGTAAACAAAGCCTCGTCGTCATCGGCCGGGATCGCGCGAATCTCGTGCGGCAGGCTTTGCAGGCGTTGGTCGGCAGTGTCACCGGATGCCGCCTCCGGCGGGTCAGCCGTACTCACAAATGCCACCACGCTCTGGCCGCTTGCCTGGGCGAGGTTGGCCGCGAGTTCCAGGGCGCGCCAGCCGCTCTCAGTCCCGTCGATCACCACACCGACCGGTCCGCCACGCGCTGCCGTGGCCAGCGTGAGCGGGCTGCGGCTGGCACTCAATACCGCCAGGTCGTTTTCGTCGATTGCACTGCTGATGACATGAGCGAGCACACCGCGGGTTACGCGAAACCGCCATGCCACACCCGCCCGCTCGGCCGCTGTGGCCAGCGTCTGGCGGCTGAGCTCGGCCTGACGCCGTAAGTGGCGCTCGATTTCGGGGGCCTCAATAGGGCCCGCGTGCCCGGTGGCGCGCGATATTTGCCGAGCGAATGGCAACGCGGCCAGTTGGAACAGCTCGGCATCCTCGATGAACACGCCCTCGATTTCGCTGAACGCGCCGGCCGCCAGCAACATGACGTCCCGCAGGAGCGAATCCTCAGGCGTACCGTCGCCGAGTGTGATTATGATGCGGCGGCGCCGTCGCGCGCCGGTCCGGCCGCTCATTGTTTTTTCTCCTCGGTGGACGCACCGAAGGCGCGCCGGCGGTCAGCGAATCCGATCAGCGATGCGCGGATGCGCTGATTCAGGCTGGCAGCAGGGAATTGGCCGTCGGGTCCGGGTTCGCCGGCTACGATGCCGGTCAGCAGTTCCAGACCCTCGTCGATGTGCGTGACCGGATAGATGTGGAAGCGCTGCTGCGCAACCGCATCGATGACTTCCTGGCGCAGCATCAGATGCTTGACATTGGATTGTGGAATCAGCACGCCCTGCAATCCGGTCAGGCCGCGCGCCTGGCAGACACCAAAGAATCCCTCGACTTTTTCGTTGACCCCCCCAATAGCCTGGATTTCACCGTATTGGTTGATTGAGCCGGTGACGGCCAGCGATTGCTTAAGCGGGATTCCGGTCAGGGCCGAGAGCAAGGCGTACAGTTCGGCCGAAGAGGCACTGTCGCCATCGACGCCGCCGTAGGATTGTTCAAAAACCAGTGTTGCCGACAACGACAGCGGTCGGTCAGTGACGTAGTGCGACGACAGCAATCCCGCCAGGATCAATACGCCTTTGGAATGGATTGGCCCGCCCAGCTCCACTTCGCGCTCGATATCAATGACTTTACCGCTGCCCAGCGTGACCCGGGCACTGATGCGGGTGGGATGGCCGAAGTCGAAATCACCCAGTTGCATGACGCTCAAGCCGTTGACCTGGCCGACCCGCTCACCGTCGGTGTCGATCAGCAGGGTGCCGCGCAGGGTTTCATCGCGTATCCGGTCCCGCAGCCGGCTGTTGCGGCGGATGCCGGCATCAATCGCGCAGTCGACATCGGCGGTGCTGATGTGCGTGTGATGGTGTTTGGACGCCCAGAAATGGGCTTCCCGGATCAGGTCGGCGGAATGGCGTAGTTGCGTCGACAGGCGCTCGGCGTCGCTGGCATAACGGGCGCTGTCCTCGATCACCCGGGCTACTGCAGCATGTTCCAATGGCTTGAGATTTTCCTGGCTGGCGAGTGTCGCCAGGATCCGAGCCAGCAACGCTTCGTTACCGTTGGTGCGCTCCATGCGGTCTTCGAAATCAGCAGCGATCTTGAACAGTTCGGCGAACTCCGGGTCGAGCGCCTTGAGCAGGTAATAGATGCGTCGTTCCCCGACCAGTATCACTTTAAGTCTAAGCGGAATCTCCTCAGGTTCCAGTGATACGGTGCTCACCAAGCCATATTCCTGGCCCAGGGACTCGACCCGGATGTGGCCGGCTTTAAGAGTGCGCTTGAGAGCGTCCCAGGCAAACGGTTCGGTAAGTACCTTGACTGCATCCAGCACCAAAAAACCCCCGTTGGCCCGGTGCAACGCCCCTGCGCGGATCAGGTGGAAGTTGGTGACCAGGGCGCCGTACTCAGCAACGTGCTCTATCTTGCCGATCAGGTGGGGGTAGTTCGGCATTTTCTCGAATACCACTGGTGCCCCGGCAATGTTGTCCTGATCCACCAGCAGGTTGATCGCATAGCGCTCCAGGGCACTGTGGCGCGATTGAGCGGCAGCGTGTTCGTCACCGTGATCGCTGGCGCTGTCCGGATCGCCTGAGTCGCGCCAGAAAATGCCGATGTTATCAACCAGATCTTCGCGCATCGCCTGGACATACGCGGTAACGTCGGGCAGATCGGCATAGGCTTTGAGCAGATCGTCGATCAGGCTGCCGACCGCGAACGACGCAATCTGGCGGTCAAGCTGGCGGACTTTCTCGCGCGCCGCGCGGACCCGCGGGGGGGTGGTTTGCATAAACTGCTGCAGTTCCTGGGTCAGCGTTGCGATCGCTTGCTGGATCTGTTCCTGTTCTTCCTGTGACAGTTTTTTATACGCCTGCGGATTCAGGATTTCATCGTCGCGAACCGGAGCGAAGGCAAACCCCGTTGGTGTCTCCAGCATCTCGATGGCTAGCTCGTGGGCATGATTCCTCACCTCCCGCAGGCCGGCGCCTTGCTGTTCCTGAAACGACTCCCAAACCGCCCGGCGCTGGCGCCGGTAATCCTCACTTTCCAGTGTTGACGATAGCGTGGCCTGCAGATCACCGATGAGCTTCTCGATATCATCGCGTAGCCGGCGGCCGCGCCTGGCCGGCAACTCAAGTGCCCGCGGCTGCTGGGGCTCGTTGAAGTTATTGACATAGCACCAGTCGGAAGCGGCTGGCTGGCCGGCGGCCTGCTGTTCCAGGAACGAGTGTATGAATGTATGCCGCCCGGTACCGGGCGGGCCCAGCAGGAACAGGTTGTACCCCGGCAGGTCGATGCCGATACCTACCTCAACGGCCTCGATAGCGCGCTCCTGACCGATGAACCCGGTCAGGGGCTCCAACTCGTCGGTGGTGGAGAAGTCAAGCTGCGATAGATCGCAGTGCCGGTACAGGTCGGCGGGTGCCAGGGGCTGAACAGGGGCCATCGCAAATCCTGTTGGACTTTGTGGTTGAGGACTGGCCTTATGTTAGTGCGTCCACGACCGGTGGTCATTGATCAATGTCAAATGCGTGGCTCATCCCTACTTTTGCAATCAGACTCGCAGTTCGGCTATTCTGCTGACCGCCGGAGGGTTGGCAGAGCGGTCGAATGCGGCGGTCTTGAAAACCGTTGACCCTCAAGGGTCCGGGGGTTCGAATCCCTCACTCTCCGCCAGTATCGTAGGCAAATAGTAAAATTATCAGTACGTTACTAACTAATGTTTTATGATGGTCCCCCAATTGGCCCCCAGTAAGGTGTTTCCTGGGGACCTTCCTCACTTCACTATTGTGAGACAGATCTAGCCCAGCCCGAACATAGGCCAGTTGGTAACAGTGGCGATATGCCAATAGTCCGCCCCGATAATGTGCTATCACCAAAACCACAGGCTGGACAAATTATAACCAGGGTCGTTTCTCGTCAAGGTGACAGCCGGTCCAGTCGAGACAGACGGAATACCCAGGGATAGCTTTTCGTTCTTACCGTCGTCACCGGCGCTGCGGTGACGGTAGATGATAATCACTTGGTCCAGTGCAGTGAGCTCTCTGATGGAGGAGGCGACCGCGTCGACATCTCGTGAATACTGCCGTGCGAAGGACTGAGGCGCGGTGAGCAAGCTATTCCGTTTCCAGGGTCGAACAATTGATCGGATCGGTATTCGTCGGGTAGCGTCTCTCGCACCCGTGTACCCATGCCGTCCGCTACCCATGCCGCCCATGTCTGCCTCCAGATTGTTTTCAAAATCATTTGGGGAGTTCACCTCTTTGTTGCTCCCTTTACGGGCCTTGGTAGGTTTTTATGGATTTGCTGTGGCCCTGGTAAAAAGCGTTCGCAATACCGTTGGTCCGTGTCCCACAGTCCGGCGATCCGTTCCGGCTCGCCCGCGGCGCAATGGCCAAGGTGCGGGTGATCGATGCGCTCAAAATGAAGGCAGTCAGCGCAGCGGAGCGGCTGACGGCGGGGTATCGGCAGCCCGGCAACGCGGTTCCAGCACCAGGGGCATCCGGACACCTCACCGGCGACCCGCAACCAGACCGGTCCGCAGCGCTGGCAATGCGCGCGCTCGGTGAAGCCTGAGGGGGATCTGGCCCTGCTCCATAGCCCGGTGCTGCCCAGAGAGTGCGCGAATGCCGCCAGCGTTGCCGTGCTGATCGTATCCTTGCGCCAGTCCGCGATATCCTCCGCTGCCAGCGACACCTTAACGTCCGCGGGTGTGATGTCGAGACCCTGGCAGACATGCGCCAGGGTCTCAGCAGCGTGGAGTCGGCTTCCTGTGAATCCCGATACCCAAATTCCGCACAATCCGCACAATGGCCCGAACCAGAAGATTTCTGCGCATTGTGCGAATTGTGCGTATTGGGTGCTTCGGTTGGAAAGGTGACCCCCAGTGTCTCGCGCCAGCTCATCGCCACGTCCCTCGCAATCTCCGGCCGCGACCCGCCAGGGGCGACGGTGGACGGCCTGGACCGTCCCTCGACGGTTCGATCACCTCCACATAACCACGTTCTTCCAAAGCGTCCAGGGCATCGCGCAGCATTGCCACACGGGGGAAGGTGCCGCGCAGCGCGTTAAAGGCTTCGCGCACCGTGAAGCGGTCCAGTCGGCGGCGTTCGATCCAGTTCCACACCAGCCGGGCGGCGGCGATGGTGGGATCGGCCCCCATCATGTCCAGCGCCGCCAGGCTGTGGCGGACAATCACGGCCATGATCTCCAGGGCAGCTGTCATGGTCTCAGCGGTGATGGTCGCCTCCCAGGGCATGCCGTGGGCGTGCTTGATCCCGTGCAGCACCCCCGCCAGACGTGCCGCTGCGCCCGGTGCCTTGCCCGCCCAGTCGGTGAAGTGTTCCAGCTCACCGGCCCGGGCGCATCTGCACCTCGATGGCTTGGGCGAAAGCGTACCAATCCGCATAGGCCTCTTCGCTCAGGCGCAGCAGGTGGGGGCGCTCAACACCCTGTTCGTCGGTGGCGGTCTCCCAATCCAGCATGGCCGCGGATGCCGTCCGCATAGGCATCCCGTACTCCTGCAGGCACTGGGTTGGATTGCAGGGCGCGATACCCCAACGGTGACGGTGGCAACAGGTAAAGGAAGCGCGCAAGCAGGCCCCGCCCACGAAATCCCGGCTTAGTCGCCAGGCCGCGCAATACATCCGGCTGAGGGCTCAGGCCGATACTCAGGCGCGGGCTTTCCAAGAAAACCGGCGGGCGGCTCCCCGGTCCACCCGTCGGCATCGCCGCTATGGGACTTCAACACCAGGTCCAGGTTGGGGATGCCGTTGGAATAGCGACCCTGCAGCAGGTCGAAGATGCCGCCTTCCGAGGACAGCCAGGCCATGCATTCGCCATGCTCCGCCAGCAGTCCGCCCAGCCGCTCCGGGGTGGCGTCCGATGTCCATATCTGCGGCTGCATGGGGATGTCGGGCAGCTCGGCTTCAATATCAGCCGCTTCGCGCGCCAGTTCCTGGGCCTTGCTGTCGTCGTTCTCCTTGGCGGCCTTGTTACGCATTTCCTTGGCGCGGGCCTCCAGGGTCTTGCGCTCGCTGGTAATACGTTTGATCTCCGGCGTTATGATTCGGCTTGTTCACGTTCCCAGGCCAAGAGTGGCGCGGTGGCGGCGGACTGTACGGCGCTCTTGCGGTTACCGGGCGGCAGGGCGACCACGGCCCACAGGTTACAGGGCTCGAAGTAGCCCGGTTTCACCATCACCCGCAGACGGCGGGCGGCAGCGGTGGCGCAGGCCACCAGGATCATTCCGGCGGCCAGCTCGGGCGGGGTCTCGGTATCGGCGGCAATGGCGCGGGCATAGTCACCGGCCCAGCCGGGCAGGTGCGCCAGGTCGAGGCGCGGGAGGTTGGGCGCATCCAGCGGCACCAGCTCCGGCCAATCCTCCGGCGGTGGCGCGGCGGACTTCAACAGGTTGGCGCTCATACGGCACCTCCTGCCAACCACATGGCCAGGTCGTTGAAGTCGGTCAGATGTTTCGGGGCATCCTCCGGCCACTGAGGCAGGGCCAGCAGCGCACCCGATGCAATGGCGGCAGCCTTGCGCCTTGGTGGCTCCGGGGTTACCCGCCGTCAGCCGGTCATCGTCACCCGCAATCACCAGCTCGGCAGAAGGCCAGCGGCGGCGGGCAGCCAGGGCGACGGGCTCCAGGTTGCCCGCGTCAATCGCGGCCAGCACCAGCGCGGTGGGTTCATCCTCAGCCAGGGTGCAGCCGGTAGCCCAGCCTTCGCAGATAATCACGCGGGCAGGGTTCCCCATGTCGCCAGCTACGGGGATAAAGCAGCCCCGTTTGCGGCCCCCCGGATAGCAACCGTTTGCTGCCATCGGCGGCGATGAATTGCAGACTGGACAGCTTGCCAGTGAAGTCCACCACCGGCAGTACCAACGCGCCTTTATGAATCTCGCGCCGTGCGGCCGGATGCCTTTCGGACCAGATAGGCATGGTTGCTAGGGGCTGGGATAGCCGCATTCCAGATCGCGGCGGCCCGATTCGCGGCATCGGCCTGGCGTGCTGTGCGTTCCGCCTCGATCTCCGCTTTGCCGCTTCCACCCGGCGGGCAAGGCGGCCCGTTCGGCCCGTGAATAGGGCTTGTCGCGTTTGGCCTGCCAGGTTTCTGAGACGCCCGAAGACCAGTCGCCGAAACAACCGCCCAGCCCGTCATCGAATAACAGGCACCATCCGGCACGGTTGCTCGGGCGCTTGCCGATGCCGGGGAAGCGATGCAGCTTGCCCGGCTCGATGACGTCCGGCGGCTCCAGCCCGGCGGCGCGGATAGTGTCGCGGAATTGGGGGATCGCATCATTCATCGCGCAGCCCCCCCATGCGGCTGATCCACTGCGCCAGCTCCGATGGGAAACCAGCCCCACACGCCAGGGTGACGATGGCCGCTTTCAGGCGGGAACGCGATGCCGGTAGAATTACAGGTGTGTTTAGAAGTTTTCGGGGTCGCCTGGTGCCCGCCAGCGCGGCCCTTTTGTTTGTGGTCATTGCTCTGGCCTCCCCCTTACCGTGCAGCCTTGCGGCTGGCCTCGATTTGCTGATTCAGCCAGGCATTGACTTCAGCCTCGAACCATCCAACAGCACGGCCACCCAGGGAGACGGGCTTGGGGAAGCGGCCTTCCGAGATGCGCAGGTAGATCGTGGAACGGGAAAGGCCGGTGCGGGTCTTGACGGCGGGAAGTCTGAGGATTGCGGTAGCCATGTTTGCGCCTCCTGGGCGTTGTTGAACATGGCTTCCTATTGTTATGTCACGACCCGGGGCAGTCATCGCAACTGCGGCAGTATTTCCCGCAATTGCGGAATCGACGTGACGTCAGACTTACGTCTGCCGCCAAAGTGATCTCTTTGTAGTCTCAGTTGATTGCACGGCAATGCCGGGCAGGTCTTGGCGTGCGCGTTTCAGCGGATCTAAGACCCTAGCGGTGGCGTGCTGGGTGTCCAAGTGGCCGTTTACGGGTGGCGCGTTGACCGGCGGCGCATGACCGGTCCCGGGCCGGGGCGAGCGGTTCGGGGTTGTCGATAGCTCGTCACAGCTGTCGTCATCTCAGCCGGGTTCGCATCCCGGTGCCCCGGTCCGCACGGCCGCAACGGCGAGTCTGCCCCGCGCTTGCCGTGATCCCGTCCGTCACGTCAGCACCCTATTACCGGGGGGCCGGCACGCCACTAGTCGAACCACCAGGATGGCGGATCTGCACCCCCATTATGCTGCGAAAACGTTGCACGCCCAGGGTCGTGACGACACGATCGAAGACAGTATCGTGTTAGAGGAGGTTACACATGGACATCCAAGAAATCCCGCTCGATCGACTCCGCATCGGCCAACGTCAGCGTGCTCTGAAGCCGACTACGGTGTCCGAGATCGCGCTTTCGGTCAGCGCCGTGGGGCTGCAATCGCCGATCATCGCGCGGCCGTTGCCCGACGGTACGCTGGAGGTCATTGCCGGCGCCCACCGCCTGGCAGCCTACCAGCAGCTCGCCGAGGCCTTTCCTCATCAGCCCGGCTATCAGCCCCGCATCCCCCGACTCGCATCCTGGATGTGAGCGCGGCTGAAGCCAAGGTCCTCGAGATCATCGAGAACCTGCACCGGGCCGAGCTGAGCCCGCGGGAGCGGCGGCTGCAGACGGTGACGATGGTGGCGCAGGTTCGAACGGCTGATGGCCGGTGGCGAGCATGAGGACATGCGCTACCTGCTGGATGTTGCACCGGTTGTCGGTCAAGTGGAAACCGGGTTTCCACTTCCCGGGACTACGATCGAGGGACAGCACCGAGACCGGCATCCCGGGACTCGCCAAGACTTCGCGCCGGAAAGCGGCCAGTACGACGGCACGGCTCACCGGCAAAACCCGCCAGGCGGTGAACCAGGCCATCAGTAAGACGCTTGAGGAAGCCGGCTTCAGCGATCACCGAGTACCCCCGAGGCCTTGGAGCAGGCGGTCAAGAGCGCCCGCGAGAAAGCCGCCGCGCCGACCCCGAAGATCCCGCCCAAGCGCCGGCGGCCGCGGAACGGGGCACCGGCCAGCCCAGTCAGCCCAGTCAGCCCAGCCGTGTCATGGGAAGCGGGCGACCGGCCGGGCGCGACGGAGCCGTCCCGGGCAAGTGATCGCAAAATGACGCTGCGGCGCGGCGACCGGCCGGCCCAGATCGGGCTTCGGCTTTATGACCTCCTCAACGGCGGCGATCCCTCGCACGGCGGCGACTTTGCCGGCCTGGTGGCCGAGCTCATGGGTCGGCTTCGTCACGGTCTCGTGGCCGGGGACATCATCCCGACGCCTAACATGGTTGCCAAGCTGCGGGCAGAGCACACCGCCATGGGCGCGACGCTCGACGCCTGGGAGGCCAGCCAGGCCGTGATCTGGGGTGGACCCAACGGGAGACCGAACCGACGGCCTAAACGTTGCCGGGTTTGGGGGACACGGCGCGGCCGTCCTGCGGCCGCGATTGAACAGATAATGGAACAACAATGGCCAGCGCCGCCTGAGCGTGGCGGTTGATATAGGAGTACCCGCGATGGCGTTCAAACCCGGTCATCCCGGCAATCCACGCGGCCGACCCAAGGGCCGGTCCGACCGGCGCACTCGGCTCCGGCAAGTCTTCGAGCAGCGCGCCACCGAACTGATCGATAAGGCCATCGAACTCGCGCTCGCCGGCGATACCCGGGCGCTGCGGCTGTGTCTTGAGCGGGTTTGTCCGCCGCTCGAAGGGCAGCTCCTCAGCGTGCCCGCACTGGCCGATCCCCAGGGCACGCTGCCCGAGCAGGCCCAGGCTGTCACCACCGCGGTCGGACGCGGCGAGCTCGACCTCGCCGCTGCCGGTCAACTGCTGAGTCTGCTGGAACGCAAAGGCAAGATTGCCGAGCTGAGCGAACTGGCCCAGCAACTGGACGAGCTGCAGGCCATGGTCGCTGAGCTGCAGGCGTCGACGGCCCCGTCTAACCCCGATACCCACAACCGCTGACACCCGACAATCGGTTTGGTATCAGACCGACACCCTGTCAACCTGTCAGGGTTCGCAAAGTGGAAAGTGACTTTCCACTTTGGTATCCCAAATGAAGCCCGGATCACCAGTTAGTGATTCTTGCCGCCCCGCAACCCACTGAGTACGATGGCCGCCGGCTGCGGCCCCCGCGACAGGACGCCGCGCTCTTGGTCGTCACCAATTGGTTGAACACCTCACGCGGGACCAGCGACCCTGGTTGAAACTCAAGATAGAGTATCGCAGCCATGATCGCCGCACCGAGCGTTTCATGCGATGCTCCGCGGCGCCGGTCACAACGTAGCAGGGAGGCGGCCTTGATCGCGGCTGTTGGCGCTTCGGCGCTTTGTGCCTGCCAGGTTACTACTCGTTAGATCGCACCAAGAGTTCCGAAGCGCTTTACGTCTGCGCCTCATCGGATCGGCAATTCGGAGCGCCCGCCCTGTGTGTCAACCTGAGCCTGGACACTACCTGTCTGGGATAACATAGTTTTCAGGGCGATGGACACAGGACAATCAGACATGCCAAAGCCCGTCGCAATCTCCCTGCCAGACTCTCAGGTCGTGCCGGAGCCGATGCTAGAAAAACGTACGCGCCGTCAATTCAGCACCGAATACAAGCTGCGCATCATCGCTCAGGCCGACCAGTGCCAGCGCGGAGAGCTCGGGGCGCTGCTGCGCCGCGAACACCTCTACAGCAGCCAGCTTCAGGTCTGGCGCAAACAACTGGCGCAGGGCGGCGAACAAGCCTTGTCGAAGAGTGCGCCAGGACCGCAGCCAAAGCTGGCGGCCGAGCAGCGCGAACTGGAGAAGCTGCGCCGTGAGAATGCCCGTTTGACACGCAAGTTGGAGATCGCCAACGGCTGTCTGAGTCTGCAAAAAAAAGCATTGCAGATGCTCGACCACGTGAACAGTGGGGACGACGAATGAACGTTGTTCTCAACGAGAGGCCGGCGCACATTCCGCTGCAGGCGGCCTGCAACGCGCTCGGCCTGAATCGCTCCAGCGTCTATGCCAGGCGCCGACGCGCGGGCGAACCTGCCCCAGCACGGAGATCGCGCAAGAGCGCACTTCAGCCGCGGGCATTGGCACTGGAAGAGCGCCAGCGCGTACACGCTGTGCTCACCAGCGCCGAGTTTTGCAACCAGCCGCCCGTGGAGGTCTATCACACTCTGCTCGAGCGCGGCGAGTACCTGTGCTCGGTCAGCACCATGCATCGGATCCTGCGCGAACACGCTGAAAACGGCGAGCGCCGCGATCAGCGCACCGCACAACACCATGCGGTCCCGCGTCTGGTGGCGCACAGGCCCAATGAGGTTTGGACCTGGGACTGCTCGAAACTGCCGACCCGCGCGCGCGGTGTCTATTTGACGCTGTACGTGGTCCTGGACCTGTTCTCCCGGTTCGTAGTGGCCTGGATGGTCTCGCGCAAGGAGAACAGTGCGCTGGCCCAGCAACTGATGGCCGAGGCGACCGCCAGGTACCGCATTGACGCTGGCGAACTCACGGTCCATCAGGATCGCGGCGCGCCGATGATCGCCGAGCGCTATATCGATTTGATGAGCGAGATGGGTGTGGTGCTCAGTCACAGCCGACCGCGTGTCAGCAACGACAACGCCTTCAGTGAGGCGCAGTTCAAGACCCAGAAATACCAGCCCGACTATCCGGGTCGGTTCGACCACAGCGCCCACGCCCGGGCCTGGTGCGGATCGTACTTCGACTGGTACAACTTCGACCATCATCACGCCGGACTCGCCGGCTACACCCCGGAGCAGGTGTTTACCGGGCGCTACCTCGAGGTTGCGCAAGCCAAGCAGCTCGCCCTGGATGCACGGTACGCGCAGCATCCCGAGCGCTTCGTGTCCGGTCCACCGACGGTTGAGCTGCCGCCAGCGCGCGTTGTCATCAATCCTGTGACACCCGAGCAGATCGCCGCCGGTGCTACCGATCAGGTGAACTTCCCCACGCTGCCCAGGGTTGCTGCGGCGCAGGACAAATATTCATTAACTTTGAAATGACTGTACAAAACAGGTTGACACGTTCC
>CAVQMB010000021.1:0-115271 GCA_963713445.1 uncultured Gammaproteobacteria bacterium
ACTCGATGGTCGCCGGCGGTTTGCCGGAGATGTCGTAGACCACCCGGGAGATGCCGGCGACTTCGTTGATGATGCGCCGCGAGACGTGATCGAGGAATTCGTACGGCAGCTGCGCCCAGCGCGCGGTCATGAAGTCGATGGTCTCGACCGCGCGTAGCGCGATCACGTATTCGTAGCGGCGGCCGTCGCCCATCACGCCCACCGAGCGCACCGGCAGGAACACCGCGAAGGCCTGGCTGACCTGGTCGTAGAGTTCGGCGCGGCGCAGTTCCTCGATGAAGATATGGTCGGCCTGGCGCAGCAGGTCGGCGTATTCCTTCTTCACTTCCGCGAGGATGCGCACGCCCAGGCCCGGTCCGGGAAACGGATGCCGGTGCACCATGGCCGCCGGCAGCCCCAGCTCGGCGCCAAGGTTACGCACCTCGTCCTTGAACAGCTCGCGCAGCGGCTCGATCAGCTTGAGGTTCATGCGCGCGGGCAGACCGCCGACGTTGTGATGGGATTTGATCACGTGGGCCTTGCCGGTCTTGGCGCCGGCGGATTCGATCACATCCGGATAGATGGTGCCCTGCGCCAGCCAGCCGGCGTTTTTCAGTTTGCCGGCCTCCTGCTCGAAGATCTCGATGAACAGGCCGCCGATGATCTTGCGTTTTTGCTCCGGGTCCTCGACGCCGGCCAGTGCGGCCAGATAGCGTTGCTCGGCGTCGATCCGGATCACCCGCACGCCCAGGTGCTGGGCGAACGTGGCCATGACCTGGTCGCCCTCGCCCAGGCGCAGCAAACCGGTGTCGACGAACACGCAGACTAGCTGGTTGCCGATGGCCTTGTGCAGCAGTGCCGCCACCACCGAGGAATCCACCCCGCCGGACAGGCCCAGCAGCACGTCATCGCCACCAACCTGCCGGCGGATCGCGGCGATGCTGTCCTCGATGATGTTACTGGTGGTCCACAACCCGTGGCAGCCGCAGATCTCGCGCACGAAGCGGCGCAGGATCCGCCCGCCCTGGCGGGTGTGGGTGACTTCCGGATGAAACTGGACGCCGTAGTAGCCGCGGGCATCATCGGCCATGCCGGCGACCGGGGCCGATTCGGTGCTGGCGATGAGGCTGAAGCCGGACGGCAGCTCGGCCACCCGATCGCCGTGGCTCATCCATACGTCCAGCAGCGGATGGCCGGCGCCATCGGTGTCGTCATCGATCGCATCCAGCAGGCGCGAGTGACCGTGACTGCGGACCCGGGCATAACCGAACTCGCGCTGGGCGGACGCCTCCACGCGGCCACCGAGCTGCGCGGCCATGGTCTGCATGCCGTAGCAGATGCCCAGTACCGGCACACCCAGCTCGAACACCGCCGCCGGCGCCCGCGGCCCGTCCGCCACGGTGACCGACTCCGGCCCTCCCGAGAGGATGACGCCGGTGGGCGCAAAGGCGCGGACCGCGGCATCTCCGGCATCCCAGGCGTAGATTTCGCAGTAGACGTCGAGTTCGCGCACCCGGCGGGCAATCAGCTGGGTGTACTGGCTACCGAAATCGAGTATCAGGATGCGCTCGGAATGGATGTCGGTCATGTCGACGGGGCTAGTCAATCCGGTAGTTGGGCGCTTCCTTGGTAATGGAAACGTTGTGGACGTGGGATTCACGCGCCCCGGCTCCGGTGATCTTGGTGAATTCCGGACGGGTACGCATCTCCTCGACGGTGTGGCAGCCGGTGTAACCCATGCTGGAGCGCAGCCCGCCGAGCAACTGATGGATGATGGTGCCGACCGATCCCTTGTACGGCACCCGCCCCTCGATGCCTTCCGGCACCAGCTTTTCGGCCGCCCGGCCTTCCTGGAAATAGCGGTCGCTGGACCCGAACGAGCCGCTCATGGCACCGACCGATCCCATGCCACGGTAGGACTTGTAGGAGCGGCCCTGGTACAGCTCGACCTCACCCGGCGCTTCCTCGGTGCCGGCGAACAGACTGCCGATCATGATGCTGTGAGCGCCGGCGGCGATGGCCTTGGCGATGTCGCCGGAAAAGCGGATACCGCCGTCGGCGATCAGCGGCACATCGGTGCGTTCCAGCGCCGCGGCGACGTTGGCCACAGCGCTGATCTGCGGCACACCGACCCCGGCGATGATCCGGGTGGTGCAGATCGACCCCGGCCCGATGCCGACCTTGACCGCATCGGCACCGGCCTCGACCAGATCCAGCGCGGCCTGGGCGGTGGCGATATTGCCGCCGATCACCTGCACATTGGGATGACTGCGCTTGATCCAGCGCACCCGGTCCAGCACGCCGCGGGAATGCCCGTGCGCGGTATCGACCACGATCACGTCGACGCCGGCCTCGACCAGCGCCCCGACCCGGGTTTCGCTGTCCGGCCCGGTGCCCACCGCCGCACCGACCCGCAGCCGTTCCAGCTCGTCCTTGCAGGCGGTCGGGAAATCGCTGGACTTCTGGATGTCCTTGACGGTGATCAGGCCGCGCAACTGAAAGCGGTCGTTGACTACCAGCACCTTCTCGATGCGGTACTGATGCAGCAGCGCCCGCACCTCCTCGCGGCTGGCACCTTCGCGCACCGTGACCAGCCGCTCGCGCGGGGTCATGATGCTGGCCACCGGCACGTCGAGATCAGTCACGAACCGCAGGTCGCGGGCGGTGACGATGCCGACCAGGTTCTCGCCGTCGACCACCGGCACGCCGGAGATCTGGTGGGCGCGGGTCAAATCCAGCACCTGGCGGATGCTGACGTTGGGCGATACGGTGATCGGGTCGGAGATCACGCCGCTTTCGTATTTCTTGACCCCGCGGACCTGAACGGCCTGCTGTTCCGGGCTCATGTTCTTGTGAATGATGCCGATGCCGCCGGCCTGGGCCAGCGCGATCGCGAGCCGCGCCTCGGTCACCGTATCCATGGCGGCGGCGAGCAGCGGAATATTGAGTTCGATGCCTCGGGTCAGGCGCGTTCTGAGCTCGACATCCTTGGGCAATACTTCAGAATAGGCGGGCAGGAGCAGAACGTCGTCGAAGGTGAGGGCTTCCTGAACGATGCGCATGGACGGACACCCTGAAACTGGTGAAATATAAAACCCGGTATTTTAATTTTTTTTATTCGGAAACACCATGACTGACGACTGGCTACCACCGGAGCGGCGCGTCTACACGGTCAGTGAGCTGAACCGTGACGTGCGCACGGTGCTCGAAGGCGGGTTTCCGCTGATCTGGCTGGAAGGCGAGATTTCCAACCTGTCGCGGCCCAGTTCCGGTCACGTCTACTTTTCGCTCAAAGACGGCGCGGCCCAGGTTCGCTGCGCGCTGTTCCGCAACCGTGCCCGTTACGTCAACCTGCCGCTGACCAATGGCCAACAGGTGCTGGTGCGCGCCCGCATCAGCCTGTACGAACCGCGCGGCGAGTTCCAGTTGCTGGTCGAGCAACTGGAGGATGCCGGCGAGGGCGCTTTGCGGCGCGCCTTCGAGGAGCTCAAACAGCGGCTGCAGCAGGAGGGTCTGTTCGCGGCCGAACGCAAGCGTGCCCTGCCCCGCTTCCCGCGCCGCCTGGGCCTGATCACCTCGCCCACCGGTGCCGCCATCCGCGACGTGCTGAGCGTGCTGGCACGGCGTTTCCCGGCGCTGCCGGTGTTGCTCTATCCGACGCCGGTACAAGGCGCCGAAGCGGCCGCCAGCATCGCCCGCGCGCTGGCGTTAGCGTCACAACGGCGCGACTGCGACGCCCTGCTGCTGGTCCGGGGCGGCGGCTCGCTGGAGGACCTATGGCCGTTCAACGAGGAAATCGTGGCCCGCGCCATCGCCGCCTGCGCCATCCCCGTAGTGGCCGGGGTGGGCCATGAAACCGACGTCACCATCGCCGATTTCGCGGCCGATCTGCGAGCACCGACGCCGTCGGCCGCCGCCGAGCTGATCAGCCCGGATCGGGCCGAGTGGCTGGCGCGCTTCGAGCGTGCCAGCCAGCAACTCCAGGCCGGCATGCAACGGCGCCTGAGCAACGCCCGGCAGCAGCTCGACTGGCACAACCAGCGCCTGGCCCGCCTGCACCCGGGGCGCCGGCTGCAGGACCAGAGTCAGCGTCTGGACGAACTGGAACAACGCCTGCGCCAGGCCGTGCGGATCCGGCTGCGGCAGCACCGACAGCAGTTCGACGGGCTGCACATCCGCCTGCGCAACCTCGACCCCAGCGTCCGCATCGCCCGTCTCAGCGAGCATTGCAGCGACCTCGAGCAACGCCTGCTCGCCGCGCAGCGGCGTCTGCTGACCACCCGCCGGCAGCAGCTTGCCAACGCCAGCCACGCCCTGGAGGCGGTCAGCCCGCTGGCCACGCTGGCCCGCGGCTATGCCATCGTGCGCGAGCCGGAGAGCGGCACCGTGGTGCGCGACGCCAGCGCGGTCGCCAGCGGCACGCAGATCGAGGCGCGGCTGGCGCGCGGGCGGCTGTGGTGCCGGGTGGAAGCCAGCGAGCCCGAGCCCGACGAGCCGGCCACCGGCGGTTGATGCGGACGCCGTGGCGGCGGGCCTAACGACTACGCGCGAACCAGGAATTGCACCAGCCGCCGGCGTTCACCAGCCGGTTGCCGAACACGCTGCACGGCCCCCAGGTGCTGCCGGCCGCGCCGCGATAAAACTGACAGTTGCGGCAGAATTGCTGGGCGCCCTCCGGACCGGCCCGCTTGGGGAACCGCTTGGTATCGACCTGGCTGGCATTGACTTTGTAGCCTAACTGCCGGGCCAGCGGATCGTCCTCGCTGACCCGCGCGGCCTGGGCGCGGCTGACGCCGGCCAGTGGCAGGCTCAGTAACCCAGCGCCCAGATAATGCAACCAGCGCCGGCGGCGGGTATCGACCTTGTCACGCATTGCACACCCTCTCTCAGTTAGTCCGCTCAGTCGGGTTCCAACACAATAATCGCCAGCCCCGGCCTTGCGGCGGCAGCGGCTGCACTGGGCTACGCGCCCGGCCAACGCGCTACCGTCACGGTCGTGTGCGATCCGGCCGTAGGGCCGGTATTCGGCCCAGAACCAGTCCCGATGGGCCGGATTGTAGCCAGGCCGCTGAAACATGACGGCGATGGACTTGAGGAACCGGTGCGGTTGATTGGCCACGATCCCGCCGGTGGCAGCGTGGCCGTCATAGTTGCGCAGCACGATCACCCGACCGCTGTGACCGGCGACCTCCAGCGGCCCGTCGATCAGCTCCTGCAATTCGCCGTGCGGGCGCCGCCCGGCGAACGGTCGGGTATGGATCGCCCGCTCACCGGCCAGTTGGGCCTGCTCCAGAGCGCGCCAGACGGTGCCGGCATAAGCCACGTCGCCACTGCGGCCGTAACCGCCCGGTCCGCCGTACCCACCGGGCGGCACGCACGACACCAGCCCCGCCAGCAGCAATACAGTACCCAGTCCGATAATCCAGGGACGACACTGCACGACAACTTACCGGAAGCGGTTGTTATTGAACACCAGGTCGGCACCCGGTGCCGCCCGGTGGCAGGCAATGCAGCCGTTGTTTCCAGCGATTCTCCCGGCCAGACGGCGCCCTGCCGGGTTTCGTTTCAGTGCACCGTCGGGCTGGAACTCGGCCCAGAACCAGTCATGGTCGGTAGCATCGAAACCGTCCCGCCCAAACATTACCGCTATCGAATCGAGATACTTGTCCGGGGCGGAGCGCACCCTTCGCGGGGTCAACCGCCGGCCCCGGTAGTTGCGCAATACCAGCACCGGGCCCGCGGCTCCGTCCACCGTAAGATGCAGTGTATCCAGCAGTTCCAGGACCGACCCGTGCGGATACAGTCCCGAATAAGGCACCGTCTGATACGCCTTCGGACCGGCCAACTGCAGGCGCTCAAGGGCCTGCCACAGCACCCGGGCGAAGCGCACGTCAGCGGCCCGGCCGTAGGCGGGTTCCGCCCCTCCGGCCACTGCCGGCAGCCACAGCATGACCAGCAGCAACCCCCACACTTTTGCCCGGCGTCCGGCCTCACGACGACCGGTCAAGGCACGCGTCATAGTCGCCTCCGACCCGGCACCAGTGAACCACCGTTCATCATGTTATCCTCGAACGCTCGAAACTGCATTGCTGCGCGATCATGACCGATACCCTGGACCTCGCCCGAGCCACCCTGCTGACACCCGCCGGCCTGACTGACGCCGACCTCGACCGGACCTTTGCCACGCTGCTCGACCACCAGGTCGACGCCGGTGATCTCTATTTTCAGCTCAGTCGCGGTGAATCCTGGACGCTGGAGGACGGCAGCGTCAAACACGCCTCGCGCGGCGTCAGCCAGGGCGTCGGAGTCCGCGCCCTGAGTGGCGATCAGACCGGTTTCGCGCATTCCGACGAGGTCAGCATCGAGGCCTTACTGGAGGCGGCCCACACCGCCCGCACCATCGCCCGCAGCGGCGGCCGCGGCCGTTCCGTGGGTCGGCAGTCCGAGACTCACAGAGCATTGTATCCGGCGACTGGATCCGATCGGAACGCTGGCCGCCGAGCACAAAGTCGCTCTACTCGAGCGGCTTGACCACGCCGCCCGCCAGATCGATCCGCGGGTCAAGGAAGTCGTCATCAGCCTGAGCGGCGCTCATGACACCATCCTGGTAGCCGCCGCCGACGGCACGGCTGGCCGCCGACCTGCGCCCGCTGGTGCGGCTCAACGTGAGCGTCATCGTCGAGCAGCGGCGAGCGCCGCGAGCAGGGTTCCAGCGGCGGCGGCGCACGCGTCGGGTTACGACTTCTTCGACGACGAGCGGGCGCTGGGCTACGTGCGCGAAGCGGTGCGCCAGGCGCTGCTCAAACTGGACGCGGTCGACGCCCCGGCCGGCACCATGCCCGTGGTGCTGGGCCCCGGCTGGCCGGGCGTGCTGCTGCACGAGGCCATCGGTCACGGGCTGGAAGGCGACTTCAACCGCAAGGGCACCTCGGCGTTCGCCGGCCGCATCGGCGAGCGGGTCGCCAGCCGCTGTGCACGGTGGTCGACGACGGCACGCTGCCGAGGGCCGGCGCGGCTCGCTCAACGTCGACGACGAAGGCACGCCGACGCCAGTGCACGACGCTGATCGAGAACGGCGTCCTCAAGGGCTACATGCAGGACAAGCTCAACGCGCGGCTGATGAACACGCGCGCCGACCGGCAACGGCCGCCGCGAGTCCTACGCCCACCTGCCGATGCCGCGCATGACCAACACCTACATGCTGGCCGGGCGAGCACGATCCCGAGGAGATCATCGCGCTCGGTCGAGCGCGGCCTCTACGCCGTCAACTTCGGCGGCGGCCAGGTCGACATCACCACCGGCAAATTCGTCTTCTCGGCCAGCGAGGCCTACCTGATCGAGAACGGCAAGGTCACGGCGCCGGTCAAGGGCGCCACGCTGATCGGCAACGGCCCCGACGTGCTGACCCGGGTCATCGCATGGTCGGCAACGATCTGGCGCTGGATCGCCGGCATCGGCACCTGCGGCAAGGAAGGCCAGGCGGTGCCGGTCGGCGTCGGCCAGCCGACGCTGAAAATCGATGCGCTGACGGTGGGTGGCACAACCGTTGGCTGAACTCCGGTAAACTGGCCTATAATCCAGATTGAATACAACTTAAACATCAACTGAACAACCAAACCGTACGCATCGGTGCCTGGCGAAGAGGGGGAAGTCTACCGTGTTCAGGAAATATCTTCTGCTAATCGGACTGCTGCTTTCCGCGTTCGCCGGTACCGCTTATGCCAACACCGTCCCGAATGTCATCAACTTCCCGCTGACCGACGCACATACACAATCGCCAGTCACGGCCTCAACTACGTTGACTCGTACCAGTATAGCTCCACTGTCCCGCAAGACGTTGTAATCACTCAGTATCCCGGTCCCGGCACGACAATTTATGCAGGCGCCGAGGTACTCCTCATAGTCTCCGATGGCCCGGCGCCAAGCCAATAAGGTTAAGGTGCCTGATGTACAAGGCGATCAGGAGGCAACAGCCCAGGCGGCGATTCTCGGGGCTGGATTACAGGAACAATCGATTCCACAGATTAGTAACCAGCCGGTGGGCAAAGTCCTGTACCAAGCTCCTGCCGGTAACTCCTTCACTGCACCGGGCGCGACCGTGTACTTGGCTGTTTCCACCGGCCCTCAGCCGGTCGCGGTGCCCGACGTCACGGGTGAGGGTGAGGCGACCGCGCATGCAAACCTCAGCGGTGCAGGGTTTTCAGTCCAACCGATTCAGGTCACCGACACGACCCACCCGGCCGGTACCGTAGTCAGTCAATCGCCCGCGGGCGGTACAGATGCGCCGTTGGGTTCTGGTGTCACCATCAACATCGCCGAGGGTCCCAACGCGGTCAAAGTACCGGATGTCACCGGCAGCCAGCTCTCCAGTGCTCAGGCACAGCTCCAGGGGGCCGGCTTCGCCCTTCAGGTGCTGCAGCAGACCAGCAACCAGCCGGTCGGCCAGGTCCTGACCGAATCCCCCGCCGGCAATACCTTCGCCGCCCCCGGCAGCACCGTCTATCTCGCCGTCTCCAGCGGCCCGCAGGCAGTGACCGTGCCCGATGTCATCGGCGAAGATCAGACCACCGCGATATCGAATCTCCACGGCGCGGGCTTCACGGTCAACCCCGTGCCGGTCGTGGACACGACCGACCCGGCCGGCCAGGTCATCAGCCAGACACCGACGGGCAATACCTCGGCACCGTTCGGTTCCAGCGTCTCGGTGCAGATCGCTACCGGCCCGACCCCGGTCAAGATCCCGGATGTCACCGGCAGCCAGCTCTCCAGTGCTCAGGCACAGCTCCAGGGGGCCGGCTTCGCCCTTCAGGTGCTGCAGCAGACCAGCAACCAGCCGGTCGGCCAGGTCCTGACCGAATCGCCCGCCGGCAATACCTTCGCCGCACCCGGCAGCACCGTCTATCTCGCCGTCTCCAGCGGCCCGCAGTCAGTGACCGTGCCCGATGTCGTCGGTCAGGACCAAAACATCGCCGTGGCCAATATACAGGCCGTTGGGCTCTCGGCTTTCAAGGTCCCGACAGCCAGTTCCACCGTTGCCGCCGGGCAGGTCATCAGCCAGGCACCCAGCGGCGGCATCGCGGTAGCGGTCGGATCGACGGTCACCCTGCTGGTCTCCAGCGGAGCAAGCAACCTCAAGGTGCCCGACGTGACCAATCTGCCGCAGGATCAGGCCCAGAACGCACTGGTGGCGGCAGGATTCAAGCTCAGTAACATCGTGTTCGGGTATCAGACCGATAGCTCGAACCCCGGGACTGTCATCGCGCAAGACCCTGCAGCCAATTCGTTTGCGGCACCCGACGCGGTGATCACGCTGACGCTGTCCTCCGGTCCGATCACGGTCACGGTGCCTGACCTGACGAACATGGATCAGAATATCGCTCAGCAGCGCGCCACCGATGCAGGCCTGGCACCGACCATCCAGTATCAGTCCTCGAGTGGGGTTGCGGCGGGCATCGTGGTCGATCAGTCGCCCGCTCCCGGGACCGTGGTTGGGCTGCTGCACCCATTGACGCTGTTCGTGTCCACAGGGCCGGCACCCATAACCGTGCCAAGCGTCGTGGGACTGATGCAGAATCAAGCCCAGAATGCATTCACGGTCGCCGGCTTCAATGCCGCCAATATCGTGTTCGCTTATCAGACCAACGATGCGCCAGCCGGAACGGTGCTTACTCAGAATCCGACCGCCGGCTCGGGGGCCCCCCAACGCGCTGATCACGCTGACGCTGTCGAGCGGCCCGATCACCGTTACCGTACCGAACGTGATAGGCCAGGATCAGAACGTCGCCAGCCAGCATCTTATCGATGCCGGCCTGACGGTGCCGCCACCGGTGTACCTTGCCAACAGCAGCGTGCCTGCCGGGCAGGTCTTTCAGCAGTCGCCGCTGGCCAATACACAGGTCGGTCTATCACACCCGGTCACGATTTTTGTGTCCATGGGTCCGGCACCCATAACGGTGCCCGATGTCGTCAATCTACCCCAGGACCAGGCACAAAAGGCGCTGGTGGCAGCGGGCTTCAGCACCAGCAATATCGTCTTTGGCTACCAGAGCAATGCTGCCACTGCGGGCACGGTGCTGAATCAAAGCCCGGCGGCGAACACACCAGCGCCGCCCAACGCAATCCTCACACTGACGCTCTCCAGCGGACCCGTACTGTCAGCGTGCCTGACCTGACAGGACTCGGATCAGAACGTCGCCAGCCAGCGTCTGCTCGACATGGGGCTCGGTTTCCGCCGCACGGTATACATGGCCAACACAACGTGCCTGCCGGGCAGGTGTTCGAGCAGTCGCCTTTGAAGAACACTCAGGTCGGCCAGTCGCACGGCGGTATCGCTGTTCATCTCGACTGGGGCCGACGCCGGTAACGGTGCCGGATGTTTCCTCCGGGCAGAATCTCACTCAGGGCGAGGCCACGGCACAGCTCCAGCTTCTGGGTCTGCAGGTCGCGACGACGCCGAAAACGAGCACGGTTGCGGCCGGCACGGTGATCGGCCAGATCCCTTCGGCCGGTGCCCAGGTGGCGCCCGGTTCGACGGTCACACTGGTGGTCTCCAGTGGCCCCACGCTGGTCACAGTGCCAGATTTCACCGGCATGGATCAGAACATCGCCAAACAACGCCTGCTGGATCTCGGCCTGGGCTTCGGACTGAATTATCAGCCCCGCAGCGACATTCCGGCAGGTCAGGTATTCCAGCAATCGCCGCTAAGCGGCACGCAGGTGCCTTTGGGCACACCGGTGTCGCTGTTCGTGTCGACCGGGCCGACACCGATTACCGTGCCTGACGTCACCGGCCAACTGCAGGATGTCGCCACCGTGACACTGCAGAATGCCGGCCTGCAGGTCACGGTCGTAAGCCAGACCAGCACGACCGTGCCAAAAGGTGAGGTCATCAGCCAGATCCCGGCGAATCCGGCCCAGGTACCGCCGAACACCACGGTGACGATCTTCGTGTCGTCAGGGCTACAGAGCGTCACCGTGCCGGATGTGACGGGTCTGGCGCAGATCATTGCGCAAACCACGATTACCTCGGCAGGCCTCACCTACACGACACAACCGGTGAACAGCCCCAATGTACCGGTGGGTGTAATCGCCAGTCAGGTACCAAGCGGAGGCGCGACAGCGAATGTCGGCAGTAGCGTGACGCTGTTCGTATCAAGCGGCGCTGCTCTCATCACCGTACCGAATGTAGTCGGCCTTGCTCAGAACCAGGCGGAAAAAGCCATGACGGTTGTGGGCTTCAACGCCAGCAACATTGTCATCGCGCAGCAAAACAACATTGCCGCGGCCGGTACCGTCCTTGCGCAGGATCCCGCTGCGGGCGCCAGCGCGTCGCCCGACGCTTTGATCAAACTGACCGTATCGACAGGCATGGTCACCGTACCCAGCGTGGTCGGTTTGACCCAGAGCGACGCCGTCAATCAAATCACCAGCGCCAGCTTGCTGGTGTCGATCGTCACGGCATCCAGTGAAACCGTACCCGCGGGCATCGTCATCAGCCAGACCCCCGCCCCGGGTGTCGCCGTCAACCCGGGTACGACAGTCGTGATTACGGTGTCGTCAGGTCCCGCCGGCACCAGTGGCACATCCGGCACTAGCGGCACCTCGGGAACGAGTGGCACGTCCGGCACCAGCGGCACGTCGGGGACATCGGGTACCAGCGGCACCTCCGGCACCAGTGGTACTTCCGGCACGTCGGGCACCAGTGGCACCTCCGGCACCAGCAGTGGCACCCCCCCCAGTCAGGTCGCGGTACCCAGTGTCATCGGGCTCAACTTCGCCGATGCCAGTAACATTCTGGCTTCGGACCATCTGGCGGTCGCCGTCACTATCGTCTACCGCAACGACATCCCCGCCGGCCTGGTGGTCGGTCAGGATCCGTCGCCCACCACCATGGTGACGGTAGGTAGTACAGTAACCCTGACGCTGGTCGCGCAAACGCAGCCTGGAAGCGGGGGTACTGTACCCGGTCCCTGGACCTTGCCACTGGATCAGGTTCGTTGATTACCGCTTACTGACAGAGGTCGATTGATGATTCGCTTAGTCGCCACACTACTCCTGGTCAGCGCGACCTTTGCCGCCAGCGCCAGCAATTTCATCGAGCCGGAGCCCGGCTGGTGGTACAACAGCAGCGAGCCGGGCTACGGTTTCGACATCGAGCAGCAGTCCGATCAGTTGCTGGTAGGCATTTTCGCCTACGATCAGTCAGGAAACCCGACCTGGTACACGGCATCCGGCCACTATGACAACGTCCATGGGATCTTCTCGGGCCAGGCCCAGCAGTGGGGCAACGGCCCCTGCCTCGGCTGCAATTATGTACCCCCGAGTGTCGCCAGCAGCCCCGCCACGGTCACCATCACCTTTATCGACAGGTCGCACGCGACCGTGTCCTGGAACGGCAAGAGCTTTCCCATCACGCGGTTCAGCCAGGGCTGGCCGGATCAGCCGTCCAAGCTTCTGGGCGGCTGGAATATCACCACCAGCATGTTGACCGGCAGCTTGATGCCGATCGGCGATCTCCTCAATTTCTATCAAACCGGGCAGGCAAACAGCCTGCCGGCCATTCGCGGTTGCAGAATCCTGAGCCCGGAAATCCCTGCGACGGGCTATTTCTACACGGCACAGGATATGTACGCCGTGATCGTCGACACTCCGGCGAGCCAAATACCGGGCAGCCAGAACACGTATACCTACTATGAGTTCCATTTCGAGGGTCTGAACAAGATCCGGGGCAGCGTGTGGATCGTGCCGTTTGGGAGCACACCCAACGGCAGCGGTTCGCAGATGGTCGGTTACCGGACGGTGCAAAATGTCGGTGCCTGCTCGCCGCCCACGACTACCGATCTGCCGCCGTTCAAGTCGATGGGCGTTTCGACCAGTACCACCATGCCGGCGACCGTCGACGCCCGCTTCCAGAGCGTGCTCAATCTGCTGCAATCAGGGAATTGATGTCGCCGCTACTGATGCAAAAGGCCGTATTCACCACCCTTCTGTCGCTGCTGCTTCTGGTGGCAGCGACGTTCAACGCTCAGGCCGCAAATGGCATTGCGGTCCTGAATTTCGAACTCAAGGACCTGACCATGCAGCCGAACACGCCGCAGGCCAGGGCCTTCACCGCCAAGGTCGCGCCCCTGCTGCGCAAGCAACTCGCCCATGACGGGCTCAAGGTGATCGACATACCCGCCGCGGCCCAGAACAAGGCCAACGCCGGCATGGGTTATCTGTACCAGCATTCCGACGTGGCAGCGCAGTTGGCGCAGAACTACGGTGCGGCCTTTGTGGTGGTGGGCCGCGTGCACCGGCCGACATTCCTGTTCCAGTATCTCAAAGCGCATCTGGTCGACGTGCGCACCGGCCGGCTGGTCGGCGACTTCGAGGTGGAGCTGAAAGGCCAGCAGGACCGCTTGCTGAAGCGCGGTGTGCAGAGTCTGGCCGGGCAGATCGAAGGCGGGGTGAAGTCAGTAAGCCATTGAGTCATGCATAGTGCATGTTGCTGGCAGCAAAGCATCAATAGATTAGGCCTTACTGGCTTTGTCGGTACCTAATCTATGTTGTCGCTGATAAGACGGAACCACCAGTGCGGGGGCGTCACGTGGGCACACCTGTAAAACCGAGCATGAACAGCGGACGCAAAAGTCGTGCGGTATCAATGACTGACCCGATCCGGAATTATAAACGGGTGACGGGGGTGTCACCGGCATTACGTCAGGGATCGATTACGCGTTTATTCACAACCTGTTTGATGCTCGCGCTGATAGGGTTGATTCAGTGCGTCGCGCTACCGCTGGCGCATGCCGACATCACCATGCCAAACGTCGTCGGTAAGGATCCTGCTGTCGCGGAAGCACTGTTGACGTCGGCAGGGTTTACCAGTACCCCAACGGTCCTCCAATTAACCACTGATTCGACGATCACGGTCGGCAAAATCGCCGAACAGGTGCCGCTAGCAAGCACGAAATTCACCGACCCGAATACTGCCGTCACGCTCTATCAATCAGCGGGTATCATTTCCATGCCCGACGTTAAGGGAATGGCGCAGTCCGCCGGACAGGCCACGCTGCAAGCAGCGGGCTTCAACAGTATCACGGTGATTCAGCAAAGCAGTTCCACGGTCGCCAGCGGCACGATAATCAGCCAGTCGCCGGCAGCCGGGACCTCCAATGTCGATGCGAGTACTGCGGTCACAATTACTGTCTCCAGCGGACCGCAAACTGTCAATGTGCCCAATGTGATCGGAAAAACACAGGATATCGCTCAAGCGTCCATCCAGTCTCTGGGCTTGGTTGTCGCCACCCAGACAGTCCCCAGCGCCACCGTTGCCGCCGGCTCAGTGGCTGATCAGGTGCCCGCTGCCAACACATCCGTCGCCGTCGGCTCCACCGTCACGCTCTACATCTCGTCCGGCCCGGCGCCGGTCAACATGCCCAACGTGGTCGGGCTCACCCAGACTCAGGCGCAGTCGGTCCTGACGGCCGCCGGCTTCAACGCCAGCAACATCATCACCCAGCAGCAGAACGACACCTCGGCCGCTAACACCGTGCTGGCCCAGAGTCCGGCGGCCAACACCCAGGTCGTCCCGACGGCCATCGTCACGCTGACCGTGTCGTCCGGCTTAGTCGACGTGCCCAACGTGGTCGGCCTCACCCAGAATGACGCCACCAATGCGCTAACCGGCGCCGGCTTATTTGTGTCCATCATCACCGCACCCGATCCAACCGCCACCCCCGGCGTGGTACTGTCACAGATTCCGGTAGCCGGTGCCGCCGTAAAGCCCCGCAGCACGGTCACAATTACCCTCCCTGCCAGCACCGGCGGTAGTTCCAGCGGCAGCTCCAGCGGCAGCAGTTCCGGCACCAGCGGTTCAGGCAGCGGCACCGCGACGGTGCCGCAGACGATCGGCCTGTCAGCCGCCGCTGCCGAGGCCGCCGTCCAAAATGCCGGTTTCAGCGTGAAAATACGTACCGAGGTCCGTACCGACGTACCCGGTGGCCAGGTCGTCGACCAGAGCCCGGCTGCCAACACCATCACCCAGGCCGGCACCGTGGTAACCCTGGTGGTCGCCCAGACTCCGCCCGGCGCCGGCCAGGTCACCGTGCCCAATGTAATCGGCCAGAATTTCTCCGATGCCACGATGACCCTGCAGTCGGCCGGTCTGCAGACGACCGTGGAAGTCGTCTACCGGAACGATCTGCCGGCGGGTGTCGTGGTCAGCGAGAAACCGTCTCCCTACACCAACGTAGCGGAAAACAGCACCATTACCCTGACGCTGATCGTCCAGCTAGTGCCTGGAACGAGCAGCGGCACACCCGGCAGCAGCGGCGCAAGCCCGTGGGGCGTCCCACTCGACCAGCTGCGTTAAATGACCGTACGCCTGATGGCAACCCCGGTCAGGCCAGGTGATCGCCGAGATGGGTCGGTATCCGCCGCTCCAGCCAGTAGCGGCCGCGACCGGGCCAGGCGCCCTCGACGAAGCCGACGTGGCCGCCGCTGCCACTCAGTTCCAGGGTCACCGACGGGCTTAACTCCTGCTCGGACGGGATCGCATCCGCCAGCAGGAACGGATCGTCCCGCGCGTGCAGGATCAGCGTCGGTACGGCAATGGCGGCGAGATACGCCCGGCAACTGGCACGGGCGTAATAGTCCGCCACGCCGCTGTAGCCATGCAGCGGTGCGGTGATGCTGTCGTCAAAGTCGAAGAAGTTGCGCAATTCACCGAGTCGTTCCAGCGCCAGCGGCGCATCGTCACGGCCGGCGAATTTGCGCCGGTAGCTGGCTTTGCACGAGGCCAGCAGACTGTACTGGTAGATCCGTGACGCCCCAAGCGACATGCGCCGGGCCGCGCGTTCCAGCAGGAACGGCACCGATACCGCGGCGGCGGTGGCCAGCGGCGTGCGCCGCCCGGCTTCGCCCAGCCACTTGAGCAGCATACTGGCACCTAGGGAGTAGCCGACCGCGGCCAGCGGCCGAGCCGGGTAGCGTTGCCGCAGCACGCCGACAACGTGCGCCAGGTCATCGGTGACGCCGGCGCAGTAGCTTCGCGCCAGCCGGTTGGGTTCACCGCTGCAGTTCCTAAAGTGCATCACCAGGCCCTGCCAGCCGCGCGCAGCGACTGCCGCAAGCAACCCGCGTGCATAGCCGGACCGGCTGGAGCCTTCCAGGCCGTGCAGGATCAGTACCACCGGACCGGACCGTTGCGGTCCCCAGTCCAGGTCGAGGAAATCGCCGTCCGCCAGTTCCAGCCGCTCGCGCCGCAGTACCACTTGCGGCCGGCGTCGCACCAGCGCCGGCCACAGGGTCTGCAGATGCGGCCCCGGCAGCCACCAGGCCGGGCGGAATCCGGCGGCACGAATCGGCATGGTCCGTTCAGATCACCCCGGCAGCGTGCAGATCATCCTGCTCGCCGGCGCTGAGCCCCAGCAGCTCGCCAAAGACCTCGGCATTATGACTGCCGACCGCCGGGCCGGGCCAGTCGGTCCCACCGGGCGTGCCGGTCAGCTTGGGCGTGATGGCGGGAATGCTGAGCGGCTCGCCATCGACCTCAACGGTCTCGAACAGGCCGCGGGCCTGAAAATGAGGATCAGCGTACATGTCGGCGGCGTTGTAGATCGGACCGGCCGGCACCCGGGCGGCTTCCATGGCCGCCAGCACTGCAGCGGAATCCTGCGCGCGTGGTCCAGGCACTGATAGCCGCATCGATCTCCTGCTCGTGGGCAACCCGGCCGTCGTTGTGGGCCAGGCGCGGGTCGTCGGCCAGGTCGGCGCGGCCGATGGCCGTCATCAGGCGTTTGTAGATAGAGTCGCCGTTGCCGCCGATGATGACGTACTTGCCGTCGCTGCACGGGTAGGTGTTGGTCGGCACGATGCCGGTCAGTGTCGAGCCCGACGGCTCGCGCACCACTCCGGCGCCGGCGTATTCCGGCACCACGCCTTCCAGCATGTTGAACACCGACTCGTACAGCGCCACGTCGACCACCTGCCCGGCCTCACCATTGCGCCGGGCCAGCAGCGCCAGCAGCACGCCGAAGGCGGCGTGGAACCCGGCCAGGGTGTCGCCCAGGCTGAGGTTGGGCCGCACCGGCGGCCCGCCGGGAAAACCGTTGATGTGGCGGAAACCGCCGATTCCCTCGCACACCGACGCGTAGCCGGGACGGGCGGCATACGGCCCGGTCTGGCCGTAGCCGGACACGCGGGCGACGATCAGCTCCGGGTTGAGCGCGTTGAGCTGCTCGGGGCCCAGCCCCCAGCCCTCCAGCGTGCCCGGCCGGAAATTCTCCACCAGCACGTCGCTACGCGCCACCAGCCGGCTCGCCAGGGCCTGGCCGCACTCGCTGCGCAGATCCAGGGTGATGCATTTCTTGTTGCGCCCCAGGCTCCGCCACCACAGCGAGGTGTCGTTCTTCAACACCCGCCAGCGGCGTATCTGATCGCCCTTACCGGGCGGTTCCACCTTGATCACCTCGGCCCCGTAATAGGCCAGCAGGGTGCCGGCAAACGGACCGGCCAGCAACTGTCCAAGCTCCAGTACCCGCACGCCGGTGAGCGGTCGCCTGGGTGCGGTCGGTGTGTCGTGCATTCGGATTACCCCCAATCACTGATATTCACGTGCTGAATCCGTATTATTGCAGGTGCCAGCTCTATCCCGGGAAACGATCGGTTGATGCAAACCCTCCTCCAGCTACACCAGTGGCTCCTGCAAGTGCTGTGGCAGCAGCCGCTGCACAGCCGGCCACGCTGGCAACGGCTGCTGGTGGTCGCGGGCCGGCTGACTTACGGCATCGTCCGGGTATTGTTCGAAGGCGACCTCAGCCTGCGCGCCATGAGCCTGGCCTACACCACCCTGCTCGCCGTGGTGCCGTTGCTGGCGGTCAGCTTCACGGTGCTGCGGGCGTTCGGGGTACACAACCAGTTCAGGCCGCTGCTGTTCGACTTTCTCAAGCCGCTGGGCGACAAGCGCTTCGAGATCGCCAATCACCTGCTCGATCTGATTCAGAATCTGCAGATGGGCGTGCTGGGCTCGGTCGGTCTGGTGATGCTGCTCTACACCATCCTGCTGATGACCCACCGGATCGAGGAAACCTTCAACGCCATCTGGCACGTTGCCACACCGCGCAATCTGCCGCGCCGGCTGCTCGACTATCTGAGCATCATCATCATCGGTCCGCTGCTGGTGTTCCTCGGGCTGGGCGTGACCCGCACCGCGCTGCACAGTGCGGTGGTGCAATGGCTGACGCATTACACGCCGTTCGCGGCGCTGCTGCTCGGCGTCAGCGTGCTGGCGCCCTACGCCATGATCTGCCTGGCGTTCACCATCCTCTACGCGCTGGTGCCCAATACCCACGTCCACCTCACCACGGCGCTGCTGAGCGGCATCCTGGCCGGCGTGCTGTGGATCCTGGCCAGCATCGTATTCGCCCAACTGATCGTCGATTCGACCGACTATTCAGCGGTCTATGCCAGCTTCGCCGGGGTGGTACTGTTCATCGTCTGGACCTACACCGCCTGGCTGATCATTCTGGTCGGCGGCCAGGCGGCCTTCTATCTGCAGAATCCGCGCTACCTCGACCCGCGCATCGCACAGGCACCGCTGACCGGCCGGGTTGCGGTAACCGCAGGGCTGGAACTGATGTATCTGATTGGCAAGGCCCATCTTCGCGAGGAGCCGCTCTGGACCTTCCCACGGCTTGAGCGCCACTGCCACATGCTGCCGCCCGGGCTGTTGCCGCATGTACTACAGCGGCTGGAGCAGCGCCGCCTGATTGCGGTCAGTCACGATGAGATCCCGGTGTATCTGCCGACCCGCGACGTGGCGCATATCACTTTGCTGGAAATCATCCACGCGGTAAGCAGCGACGACAGCGGTATCCGGGTTAACGAGGCGGCCGTACAGCAGGCCCTGACCGATCTCGATCAGGCCATCGGCCAGGCGTTCGGCGGGCGCAGCCTGCACCAGTTGATCGACGCCGAACAGGACCTGGCAGGTTGAAAGCCGCAGTTAGCGAATGCACCGGCCAGCGCCGGTCATCCCAGCGGCTCGCGCAGATAGATGTCGAACCGGGTACTGCTACCGATGAGGCTGCGGGCTGGCGCCGGTCCATCCAACACCGGCGCCAGCCGCGGCCGCTTGACCACGACCCGGCGGCGGGCGCGGGCGAGCGCCAGCGCCAGCAGCGCCGGCGCGTCGCCATCGTCGCCGACAATGCGGCGTAACACCTGCATCTCCTTGCGCGCCCGGGCGGTGCGGCCGAAATCGGGATACATCGGATCGAAATAGACGACATCGGGTCGCTGCTCAGGTGGCAGTGCCGCCAGATAATCACGACTATCCGTGACCTTCAGGCTAAGCCGTTCCGTCAGCCCGGCATCCGCCACCCCGCTCCGATCCATCGCATCGCCCAACAGCACACCAATCACCGGCGAGCGCTCCAGCATCAGCACCCGGCAGCCAAGGCAGGCCAGCAGGCCAGCGTCGCCCCCCAGACCGGCACTGGCATCGATCACACTGGGCCGGAAACCGGGCTTGATGCCGACAGCCCGGGCCAGCGGTTGTGCCCGCCAGCCGCCGCGAAGCCGCAAGCGGCTGGTGAAATCGGCGCACACGGCGCCGCCCAGCGCAGCAACGCGCAGTTCCAGGCGCTCGGTGGTGACGACCAGCCAGGCACTATCCGATGCCGGCACAGCGTTGTGAACAGGAAGATTCAGGGCACGCGCCAGGGCGGCGGCCGCCGGCTGTTGGGCGGGTCCGGCGGCGACGATTATCAGCGGAGGTGATGCGGCGGTCGGGCTCACCCGGTCACGTTAGTCTGACCGGCAGAGACTGGCAAGCAGCCCAACGCAATCGCCCGCTATTGCAGCGGGCGATTGCGCAGCCGGATCGCGGGACGGTCAGGCGGCTTTCTTGGCAGCGGCTGAGCCCGTTGCCTTGGGGGCGCCCTTGCTAGCCTCCTTGACGTTGTCCTCGGCCAGCTTGGTGAATTCGTCCTTCATGCCGTTGCCCAGGTCGACCAGGGCTTTGGCATCGTCGAGCATTTTCTGGCGCAGCACACTGCCGGCTTCGACCTGCTTGCTCCAGAACGCCTGTACGCTCTGCGGGCTGTCGATCTCAGCGGCCGACTTGATCTGCTCCAGACCGAAGTCAACGTAGCTCTGCATAGTGCTCATCTGAAAACTCACCAGACGCTCCAGTTGAGCCACGGCCAACTTGTTCGATTTGATCATCGGTTCGATCATACCTTCCACATTGGCAAACGGTTTATTAAACATTTCCTCGTACATCGCAGCGCCCTCTAGCATCAGTGATCGGTGAATGGTGCATTGCAATATAATGCAAATATTGGTGCGGTGCAACATATTTCCCTCACTTTTCACCCGACCGGAAGCGAGATGCCAGTGATCTTCTTGTACAGGGTTACTGCATAGCGATCGGTCATGCCTGCAACAAAGTCAGTAATTCCAAGAATCCGCCGGTAGGGATCTGCTGACGGCTGCCCCGACAGTCCGATAAACTGCGGTGGCACCAGTTGCAGCAGCATGCGGCTGCGGGCCTGGGCCCGCCCGCCGTGCGCCGCGATATCCTCGGCGGCGCCAACGAAGGTATCCAGCAGACTGGTCAGCACCTGGAATCCGGCCGCGCCCACCTCGACCACCGGCAGTGCCAGATAGACCTGCTGCTCCGCCCGGCTGCGAAGCGTGCGCAGCGCCACCGCGCTGGGGACCAGGTCGAGCAGTTCGACGTCGAGCGTCCCGTCGAGCAGTCCGGCCTCATGCGCGAGAAAGCAGGTACAGGCTTGTTCCGCCATCACGCCGATCGCCCTGGCCCGCAGGTATTCGATCCGTTCCTTGGGCACTGTGATGGCGCGCAGCCGGGCTTCCAGGCCGGCCGTGTCCGCCAGCGGCCACAACAAATCGGCAGCTTCGTCATAGCTCAGCAGGCGTAACCGGAAGGCATCCTCGATGTCGACGATGTGGTAGCAGATGTCATCGGCCGCCTCCACCAGATAGGCCAGCGGATGGCGTTGCCAGCGCTGTGGACCCGCCCGGGCCAGCCCAAGTTCGTCCGCCACCTGCTCAAAGGCATCGCCATCGGCCTGAAAAAAACCGAACTTGCGCCAGCTTACGGCGCCGGGTCGATCCGCAACGGCCCAGGCGGCACAGGGATACTTGCTGAATGCGCCCAAGGTGGCGCAGGTCAGCTGCAAACCGCCGGGATTGGCCGGGCTCTGGAGCCGGCTGAGCTGGCGAAATCCCTGCGCGTTGCCTTCAAAGTCGACCAGATCGGCCCGCTGCGACTCAGCCAGCCGGTCCAGCACCGTCTGGCCGGTCACAGTGGTCTGGAACCAGCTGCGGATGGCGTCCTCGCCGGCATGACCAAACGGCGGATTGCCGATATCATGCGCCAGGCAGGCCGCCGCCACGATGGCGCCGAAGTCAGCCGGCTCGATCGCCGACAACCGGTAGCGGGCGATCAGCGCCGCACCCACCTGGGTCCCCAGGGTACGACCGACACTGGAAGCTTCCAGGCTATGAGTCAGCCGGGTGCGGACGTAATCGTTCTGAGCCAGCGGAAAGACCTGGGTCTTGTCCTGCAAGCGCCGGAACGCCGAGGAAAACACGATACGGTCGAAGTCACGCTGGAACTCGGTACGGCTATCGGCGGTCGCTGCCTTAGTGGCGCGACCCAGACGGGTTCGGGACAGCAGGCGATTCCAATCCATCACCATAGACCGCGGCCTCTCCTGCCAGGCTTGATCGGGGCGGAGCTTGAGCGTACTTTACAGCGTCAGTATAACTGGCCTCGACGGGTTGACGGAGTAGCCATTGCCAGAGGTGACGGAGTGAATAGCATCTGGCTCACGGAGTACCCGCCCGGCGTGCCCGCAACCATCGATCCCGGCCGCTTCCGTTCGCTGCCCGAACTGTTGCAGACACGTTTCAGCCAGTTCGCCCACCGCCCCGCGTTCAGCAATCTCGGTCATACCCTGGATTACGCCGGAATTGACCGGCTCAGCCTGGCGTTCGCCGCCTTCCTGCAGCAGCAGCTCGGCCTCAGCCGCGGCAGCCGGGTGGCGCTGATGCTACCCAATCTGCTGCAGTTTCCGGTGGCGCTGTTCGGGGTACTGCGGGCCGGCCTCATCGCCGTCGCCGTAAACCCACTGTATACGGCGCGTGAATTGCGCCACCAGCTACGCGACGCCGGCGCCCGCGCCATTGTGGTGCTGGAGAATTTCGCCCATACCCTGGAGCAGGTGCTGGCGGACTGTCCGCTGGAGCATATCATCGTCACCCGTGTCGGCGATCTGCTGCCCGCACCGCGCCGTCAACTGGTGAATTTCGCGGTGCGCCACGTGCGCCGGCTGGTACCGCGCTGGCACATCCGTGGCACCGTGACCTTTGCTCAGGCGCTGGCCCGAGGCGGCCGACTGCGCCTGCAGCCGGTCGAGCTGGGTCCTGACGACCTGGCGTTCCTGCAATACACCGGCGGCACTACCGGCTTCGCCAAGGGCGCCATGCTGACTCACCGCAACCTGATCGCCAACGTGCTGCAGGTTGAGGCCTGGTTGCAGAATACCGTCGAACCGGGCCGCGAGGTGGTCATCGCCGCACTGCCGCTCTACCACATCTTCGCATTGACCGTGAATTGCCTGGTCTTCACCCGTCTGGGCGGGCATATCGTGCTGATCACCAATCCGCGCGATCTGGCGAATTTCATCAAGACACTGAAACGCTACCCGTTCTCGGTGCTGACCGGTGTCAACACGCTGTTCAAAGCACTGCTCAACAGCCCCGGCTTCGACCAGGTCGATTGCCGCCATCTGAAGGCAGCCATCGCCGGCGGCATGGCTTTGCAGCAGTCGGTTGCGGAACGCTGGAAGCGGGTTACCGGAACGTCGCTGCTGGAAGGCTACGGACTGACCGAGACCTCGCCCGTGGTCTGTGTCAACCCGTTGACCTTGCAAGACTTCAACGGCAGCATCGGTCTGCCGCTGCCGTCCACGGAGGTCAGTGTGCGCGGACCTGACGGCCGCGAAGTCCCGCTGGGGACCACCGGTGAGCTGTGCATCCGCGGCCCCCAGGTCATGGCCGGGTACTGGCGGCGGCCGGACGAGACCGCAGCGGTCCTGGACGCCGCCGGCTGGCTGCGCAGCGGTGACATGGCCCGGATCGACGCGCGCGGTTACGTCTACATCGTCGACCGCAAGAAGGACATGATTCTGGTATCGGGCTTCAATGTTTACCCCAACGAAGTCGAGGACGTGTTGACCACGCACCCGGACATCATTGAAGCGGCCGTCTTCGGCATTGCTAATCCGTACTCCGGCGAGCAGGTCAAGGCGATTGTCGTGCGTCGCAACCCGAGCCTGCGGCCAGATGATGTGATCCGCCACTGCCGTCAGCACCTGGCGCCGTACAAGGTGCCCCGCCAGGTGGAGTTTCGCGCCGAGCTGCCAAAAACCAGCGTGGGCAAGATCCTGCGCCGGGCCTTGCGCGACGAACGGCCACAGCGGCAATGACCCTGCCGACCCCGGGGTCGGACACTTTACCAAGGACTGTCGATAAGCTGATAAGAGGAGACGTAACGATGCCAACCGCGACCCGATTGAGCCTTCGCGGCACCACTCTGGTGCTGGGTGTGGTGCTCGCCACCAGCACGGCGCTGGCGGCAGAACCCTGCCCGTGGGCCAATACCGATCACGCCGCCGTATGCCAGCGCTGGGACGCCCTCAGCCAGCAACTGGACAAGGCCGAGATCCGCGCCCAGGCGGCCGAGCAGGCGCTGCAGTCGCTAAAAGCCACGCTCAAATCCATGGGCCAGGCTCTGCAGCCGTCAACGCAGGCAGCCAGCCCCGGCGAGCAGCGGGTCCGGAAACTGCTCGACGGCACGCTGCACTGGCTGCAGCAGCGTATCCAGAAAACGCCCGCGCACCTGGTGGTGGATCAGAACTACACCCTGCAACCGCAGGGCGACGCCTATCTGGCCACTTTCAAGCAGGCCGCCCTGGTCATTCACAATACCCGCATCGATTTGAGCCCGCTGCAGGTCACGGTCGAACCGCGCGCCGATGGCGACGCTCTGATCAGTCTGCAACTACCCGCCAGCATTCCACTGCTCAAGAATGACAAACCTGCCGCTACGCTGACCATCGGCAGCCAGCAACTGACCGTGCTGTGGTCGGACAAGCTGCAGGCCAGCAAGCACACCCGGGCCGATTTCAAGAACCTGAAACTCGCAGTAGCCGGCGTAGCAGGCGGTGCCACCCTGGACCAGCTCACCAGCAACCAGACGCTCACCGTGACCAGCGATGATCATTGGCAGAATCAGCAGCATTTAGGCTTGTCCGGTCTGGCACTCACCGCCGATGGTAAAGCGTTCCATCTGGGCAGCCTGACGGGCACGGCGGAAACCCATGGCGACAGCTACAGCCGGCTGCGCCAACTGGGCCACGAGATCCAGCAGTTGAGCGGCGCGAACGGTGCCGGTAAACCAGCCATCAAGCCGATGCTCGAGAAACTGGCCGAACTGGTCAAATTGCTGGGCGGCTATCATGTCGCGTTCAGGCTCGCCGATATGCAGGTCCAGCAGGGCGGACAGGATCTGGCCCGGCTGCACACGCTGGCGCTGGGTTCCAGTCTGACGCCGGCGGCACCGGGATCGCCCCCGGGGCTGAACTTCGGGCTGAACTTCGGGCTGGACGGCGTCAAGACCCCCATGAGCCCGCTGCCACCGGGCCTGACACCGGATCAGGCCAATTTTGATCTTGCCGTTGCCAACATTCCGCCCAAGCTGCTCGACGAATTGGTGCGGATCGGCCTGACCAGCGAAAAGCAGCCTGCCAGCCAGCGCGATGCCTACATCAAAGCACAGCTCATGCAGCTGCTGAGCACCAACGGTCTCGAACTGCGGCTCGACCACACCTACCTCGCAGCGCCGGAAGCCCGGGCCGATCTGAAGCTGCAGGCCCATGTCGACCCCCAGGCCGCATTTGGTGCGGTAGGCAACATGCTGCTCACGTTGACCGGTCTTGACAAGGCCATTGCCGCTGTCGGGGGTGACAAGCAGAAATCGGCGGCGGCGATGCTTTCAGCCCTGATGGCCTTTTCCAACCGCACTGAACAGAATGGCAAAACGGTCGACGAATTCGACCTCAAGGTCACTAAGGAAGGCAAATTGATGCTGAATCACAAGGATGTTACGGCATTGTTCATGCCGGGACACGCTAAGTAGTCAGGTTACGGCGGCCCGGGCAAACGGCCCGGGCCGCCGCACCCGTCATGGCTGTTGCAACTGGCCCCGCATGCCATCGAGGTTGCTTTTCAGCTCCTTCAACTGGCCATTGATCTGGTCAATGGTCTGCTGGGCCGCCTGATAGCCGCCGGCCAGTTCACTCGCTCGCAGCCGCTTGGCAGCCGCCTCGTAGGTCTGCAACCGCTTATGCAGTACCGCTATCCGCAGCTTGGTCGCCTTCAGCGCCGGCTTGAGCCGGGCCAGCTCATGCTGATCGGCCTGCCAGCGGGCCGTAATCGTATCCCGCTGGTGATTCAACCCTGCCACGCGGTGCTCATAGCTCACTTTCTGCGCGTGCCACACCTGATCAACCAGCGCCAACCGCGCGCCTACCCTGCTCTTGGCGGCACGGTATTCGGCAAACCGCTCGCCCCGGGTGTCGTAGTCCTGTTGCATGACAGCCAGCCGGGCACCAACCCGGCTCTTGGCCGCACGGTATTCGGCAAACCGCTCGCCCCGGGTGTCATAGGCCTGCTGGAGGTCGGCCAGCCGGGCACCAACCCGGCTCTTGGCGGCGCGGTACTCACTGAACCGCTCCTGCTGGGTGTCGTAAGCCTGCTGGAGGCCGGCCAGTCGGGCACCAACCCGGCTCTTGGCGGCACGGAAATCGCTAAACCGCTGTTGCTGGGTGTCATACGTCTGTTGTACTTCGGCCAGACGCGCACCAACCCGGCTCTTGGCGGCGCGGAAATCGCTAAACCGCTGTTGCTGGGTGTCATACGCCTGTTGCACCTCGGCCAGACGCGCACCAACCCGGCTCTTGGCGGCACGGAAATCCGCGAACCGCTGCTGCAGGGTATCGTACTGCTGCTGGAGTTGCTCTAACCGGGCACCGACCCGACCTTTGGCCGCTTGCAGATCAGCCAGGTCGCTCCGTGTCTGCTTCAGCTGACCCTGTAGTTGGTTATGGGCCTGCTGCAGTTGCGCCAGTTGCTGCTGGCTGTTGCCGAGTTCGCTTTTGGTCTTATCCAGCTCACCGGTGACTGATTTGACCTGCCCCTGCAGCTTGGCCTTGTCCTGCTTGAGCTGGGCCACTTGCTTCTGGCTGCTGCTCAGCTGGTCCTGGGTTTTACTCAGTTCCGCCTTGGTCTGCGCGAGCTCTTTGGTCTTGGCCCGCAAAGCCAGTTCCTCCTTGCTCGGACCGCAGGCCGCCAGTGCCAGCGCGAGACCCACAATACCGCTTATCCGCCAAAAAAGTCGCATGTATGTGCTCCTCCATCATCATCAAGCTGATTGATCAACGCGTTGCTGTTCGCGTATAAAGCCACTTTATGTTTGCCGTTAAATAGTAGCACCTTGCCGCGGGCGGCTCATGCATGACAAGACACCGGCCCTGGTGGCCGACAATATTCATAAACGGTTCGGCAGCGTCGAAGTGCTCAAGGGCATATCCCTTACCGCTCATGACGGCGATGTCATATCCATCCTCGGCTCGTCCGGCTCGGGTAAGAGCACCTTCCTGCGCTGTACCAACCTGCTGGAGACGCCGGACGAGGGCACGGTCAGTCTGCATGGCGAAACCATCCGGATGATCCGGGATCGGCGCGGCCAGCCGGTGCCGGCCGACGAGCGCCAGGTCGAGCGTATCCGGGCCCGGCTGGGCATGGTGTTCCAGAGTTTCAACCTGTGGGCCCACATGACGGTGCTGGAGAATCTGATCGAGGCGCCGGTGCACGTGCTGCGTATTCCGAAGCGCGAGGCCGTTACCAGGGCCGAGGCATTGCTGCAAAAGGTCGGCATGTACGAACGGCGGGACTACTATCCGGCCCACCTCTCGGGCGGCCAGCAGCAGCGCGCGGCCATCGCCCGGGCCCTGGCCATGGAGCCGGAAGTGATGCTGTTCGACGAACCCACCTCGGCGCTGGATCCGGAACTGGTAGGCGAGGTATTGCGCGTCATGCGCGCGCTGGCCGACGAGGGCCGTACCATGATCGTGGTCACCCACGAGATGGGCTTCGCCCGCGACGTATCCGATGAGATCATTTTCCTGCACCAGGGCGTCATCGAGGAGCAGGGCTCTCCCGGACAGGTTTTTGGCAACCCGCGGTCGGAGCGCTGTCGCCAATTCCTGACCGGACATTTGTCGCAGTAAGCATTCAACCACCCAAAAACTAAGGAGAGTTATCTAATGAGAAAGTTGATCTACGGCCTGTTGACGTTGGTTCTGACGAGTTTCGTGCTGACCGCCGGCGCAACCGATCTCAAAAACATCCGCATCGGGGTCGAGGGCGCCTATCCCCCGTTCAGCTGGGTTGACAACCAGGGCAATCTAAAAGGCTTCGACATCGATATCGCGCATGCCTTGTGCAAGGCGATGGATGCCAAGTGCACCCTGGTCCAGCAGGACTGGGACGGTATGATCCCGGCACTCATGGCCCACAAGTTCGACGCCATCGTAGCGTCGATGTCGATCACCGCCGAGCGCGAGAAAAAGGTGGACTTCACCCATAAGTATTACCAGACACCGGCGCGCTTCATCGGCCACAAAGGCACCAAGATCAAGTTCCTGAACAGTGGCAAGCAGGACGGCGTGATCACCGACGTCAGCAAGGTCGACCTTAACAAGGACGCACTCAAGGGCAAGACGGTGGGCGTCCAGCGCGCCACCATCCACGACCGGTTCCTGACCGATGTCTACGGCAACACGGTGACCATCAAGCGCTACGCGACCCAGGACGAAGTCTACCTCGACCTCGAGGCGGGTCGCATCGACCTGGCACTGCAGGACTCGGTGGCCGGCCTGGACGGCTTTCTCGATAAGCCTCAAGGCAAGGACTACACCTTCGTCGGACCGGGCTTCGCCGACCCCAAATGGTTCGGCACCGGCGCCGGGATCGCGGTGCGCAAGGGCGACGATCCACTGCGTGAAGCCCTGAACAAGGCGATCGACAAGATCCGGGCCGACGGCGTCTACCAGAAGCTCGAGCACAAATACTTCACGTTCGACATTTACGGTAGCTGAAGCGATGTCCGGCCCTCCGGTTTGACCGGAGGGCCGGCGGCACGCCACCGATGCTCAATCTGCAAGGCTACGGCTGGAGCCTGCTGGAAGGCGCCTGGCTCACCACCAAACTGGCGTTGTTGTCGCTGGGGATCGCCACCGGGCTGGGCATGGTGGCGGCACTGGCCAAGCTGTCCAAAGGCCGGGCGGCGTTTGCCATCGCCACGCTGTACACCACGGTGATCCGCAGCATTCCCGATCTGGTGCTGATGCTGCTGATCTATTTCGGCGGTCAGGTGCTGGTCAACAAGCTGGTCCGCTCGCTCGGCTACGACGGCTATATCGACATCGATCCGTTCATCGCCGGGGTGCTGACGCTGGGCTTCATCTATGGCGCCTACATGACCGAGACCTTCCGCGGGGCCATCCTGGCGGTGCCGTTCGGCCAGCTGGAGGCCGGTTATGCCTTCGGTATGCGCCGGCGCCAGGTGTTCTTCCGGATTCTGCTACCGCAGATGATCCGCCACGCCCTGCCCGGCTTCGGCAACAACTGGATGGTACTGTTAAAGGCCACGGCGCTGGTCTCGATCATCGGCCTCAACGACATGGTCCGCAAGGCTACCATCGCCGCCGGCGCCACCCGCCAGCCGTTCACCTTCTATCTGGCGGTGGCGTTCGGCTACCTGGTGTTCACCACGGTGTCGGTGCTGCTGCTGCGCTGGGCCGAGCAACGCTACAGCATGGGCTACCAGTAACAGCGGCCATGGATTTCTCGATCATCGCGGCCAATCTGCCGCTTTACCTGCAAGGGTTGGTCACCACCGTCAAACTGGTGGCCGCGTCGCTGGCGGTCGGTATCTGCATCGCCATACCGCTGGCCGTGATCGCGAATTCGCGCAACTGGCTGCTGCGCAGCGCGGTCTTCTGTTACAGCTATTTCTTCCGTGGCACGCCGCTGCTGGTGCAGACCTTCATGCTGTATTACGGCGCCGGCCAGTTCCGTTTCATCACCCACAGCTTCGCCTGGCCGGTATTGAAGCAGGCGTACTGGTGCGCGCTGATCACCTTCGCCCTCAATACCGGCGCCTACACCACCGAGATCCTGCGCGGCGCCATCAAGGCCACCCCGCGCGGGGAAATCGAGGCCGGGCTGGCCTGCGGCATGTCGCGCCGGCTGCTGATCCGCCGCATCATCCTGCCCGGCGCGTTCCGGCGCGCGCTGCCGGCTTACGGCAACGAGGTGATCTTCATGCTGCAGGGCAGCGCCATCGCCAGCGTCATCACCATCATCGACCTGACCGGCGCCGCCCGCATCGTCAACGCGCGCTACTACAGCCCATACGAGGCCTTTCTCACCGCCGCGGTGTTCTACATGGCGCTAACGTTCATCATCATCGCCGTGTTCCGCTGGGTCGAGCGGCGCTGGTACGCGCACCTGCGCCCGCGCGAGGAAAAGCAGTGACTCTCAGTCCTGCAGCAACTGGCCGGGACGGCGGTACGCCAGGGGCCGCTGGCCGGCAATCTTGCAGACGCTCTGACCCGATCGCACCAGGCGGTCGCGGACCCGCGTGAACAGCAGCCCGGCGGTACCGGCACGGATCGGGCTGCGCCGCCCGACCGCGTCGAGATCGACCAGCTCCGCGATCACCTCCCCCGCGGCCACCTGATCTCCCAACTCCCGTTTGAACACCAGCAGCCCTGCGGCCGGCGCGCGCACCACGTCGACCCCCTCCAGCGGCACGGTGACGCCGCGCCGCTCCGGCACGGCGCCGGGATCGCCGCTGATCAGCCCCTGGCGTTGCAGAAACCGATACAGGCCGGCGGCATCCTGCGCGGCCAGGCGGTCGTCGATGTCACCCTGGCCGCGCAGTTCCACGGTGCAGGCGAAGCAGCCCAGCGGCACCGCCGGGTTGGCCAGCCGCTCGCGCAGAACCCGCCAGGGACCGCTGTTGGCCTGATCGAAGGCGCCGCCGCCGGGCTCCTCCTCCAGCAGCAGGGCCGCACAGTCGAGCTCCGCGGCCAGGGTCTCGGCCACAGCGCGCTGGGCTTGTGGCGCGTAGATGTGGAGCCGCGCCTCGTGGTCGCAATGCAGGTCGAACACGTAATCGGCATCGATCGACTGGGCCAGTAAGGTGGCCTTGAGCACATCGGCTTCCCGCTGCGGCGCCAGTTCCGCCACCGCGCTGCGCAATGCGGTGCGGATGCGGTCGGCATTGGCGGCGGACTCAGCACCGAGCTGATCGGCCAGCAGCTCGGCCAGGCGCTCTCCCAGCGCCGGTATGCCACGGTTGAAATTGCCGGTGGCATCGAAATCGTAGCGGCCGAGGAGGTAGCCATTGACGAATTGACCCAGCCCGATCGGATTGGCCACCGGCACCACCACGATCTCGCCCGGGATGGCAGCGGCCGCGGCCGCCTGGTCCAAGCGCTCCAGCAGGTGCTGCAACACCAGCAACCCCGGCCATTCGTCGGCATGCAGGCCGGCGTGCAAATAGGCCTTGGGACGGCCCTGGCCATAGCGGTGCACGACGAGCTGGCGGCGGTTGCCGGGCGCCACCACCGGCAGTTCGATCACCTCAGTGCGGCGCCCGTTCATTTCGCCGCCATCCGGATGGCGCCGTCGAGGCGGATGACTTCGCCGTTCAGCATGACATTCTCGATGATCTGGCGGACCAGTGCGGCATATTCCCCCGGCCGCCCCAGGCGCGCTGGAAACGGCACCTGCTGGGCCAGCGACTGCTGTGCAGCCGCCGGCAGCCCCGCCATCATCGGGGTCTGGAAAATGCCCGGCGCTATGGCCATCACCCGGATGCCGTGGCGCGCCAGCTCGCGTGCCAACGGCAGCGTCAACGCCACGATCCCGCCCTTGGAGGCACTGTAAGCCGCCTGCCCGATCTGGCCGTCGAACGCGGCCACCGACGCCGTATTGACGATCACGCCACGTTCGCCCTCGTCATTGGGCTTATTGCCGGCCATAACCCGGGCCGCCAGCCGGACGGCATTGAAGGTGCCGATCAGATTGACCTCAATGGTGCGGCTGAAGCGACTCAGATCGAGCGGGGCGCCGTCGCGGTCCAGGACTTTGCCAACGCTGGCGATGCCGGCGCAGTTGATCAGTCCGTGCAATTCGCCGTCCTGGCCGGCCGCCCGGTCGATCGCTGCCTGCATGGCCGCAGGCTCGGCCACGTCGGTTTCGACGAAGGCCGCCCCGGCCAGGGATTCGGCTTGTTTGAGATCCGCGATGGTCACCCGGCCGCCGGCCGCCATGAGCATGGCGGCGGTCGCCTGACCCAGTCCGGAACCGCCGCCGGTCACCAGAAAACGCTGTCCTGCAATCTGCATGAGGATTGTGCTCGCGCTGAGAAGGTAACCCTAGTTTACCCAATCCGCGACCGCGGCAATGCTACACTCTGGCGATCGTTCGACTCAGGAGATCACCATGCTGGTGGAACAAATCTGGACCGGTAACGCCTACCGCAACTTCAACTACCTGATCGCCTGCCCTGAGACCGGCGAGGCGCTGGCGATCGATCCACTGGACCACCGCAAGTGCCTGGCGCAGGCCAGGGAGCATGGCTGGACCATTACCCAGATTCTCAACACCCACGAACACGGCGATCACATCGGCGGCAACGGCCCGCTGATCGAGGCCACCGGCGCCCGGCTGCTGGCCCATGGCAATGCCCGCGACAAGATCCCCGGCATCGACCGGGCACTCTCAGCCGGCGACGTGGTCAAGGTGGGTCACACAGTGGAGCTCGAGGTGCTGGACACGCCAGGCCATACCATGTGCCACGTGTGCCTGCTGTCACACACCGACCAGCCGGGTCTGTTCTGTGGCGACACCTTGTTCAATGCCGGCGCCGGCAACTGCCATAACGGCGGCCATCCCGAGGAGCTCTACCAGACCTTCGCCAGTCAGCTGGCAAAACTTTCCGACACCACCCGGGTCTACCCGGGGCACGACTACATCAGCAACAACCTGCGCTTCACGCTCGACCGTGAGCCGGACAATGAGATGGCCCGGATATTGTTGGATCAGATCGCCGATCAGGATCCCGACCATGCGCTGATCACGACCCTGGCGCAGGAAAAGCAGGTCAATTCCTTCTTCCGGCTGCACAACCCGAGCATCATTGCCCGGCTGCGGGAAGCGTTCCCGGACCTGCCGGACGAGCCGGATGCCAAAACCGTATTCCTCAAGCTGCGCCAGCTCCGTAATAGCTGGTGATCCAGCATCAGCCAACCCTGACGGCACTCTCCGGCGAATCGCAGCTGACGCCATCCATCAGGTTTATCGATTGACCGGTTCTAATGTTTATCTCTTTTATGTCTGGAATCAGCCCTTATTGTGACGCGTCAGACGCAATGACTTTCTCAGGAGATTAACCATGAGTACCCGCGAACTGCGCCAGATCGTCTCCGCCAGCCGGGTCAGCGACGGCGCCGGCGTCACCATTCACCGTTCCATCGGCAGCCCGGCGCTGCGCCAGCTGGACCCGTTTCTGATGCTGGATCAGTTTGGCAGCGACGATCCCGATGACTACATCGCCGGCTTCCCGGATCATCCACACCGCGGCTTCATTACCGTTACCTACATGCTGGACGGCCACATGCTGCACCAGGACAGTATGGGCAACCGGGGTGATCTGACCGCCGGCGGTGTCCAGTGGATGAAAGCCGCCAGTGGCATCATTCACTCGGAGATGCCACAGCAGGATCATGGCCTGATGCGCGGCTTCCAATTGTGGCTCAACCTGCCGGCCAGCGAGAAGATGTCGGATCCGGCCTACCGCGACATCCCAGCCACGCGGATACCAGCGGTGGAAACACCCGGTGTCACGGTGCGGGTACTGAGCGGCGAGTATGGCGGTCAGCGCGGGCCGATCGACGATCCGCATACCGGCCTGACGTATCTGGACGTCAACCTGGCGCCAACGCAGCGCTTCAGTCATAGCCTGGGGGCGAGCGACACGGCATTTGCTTATGTGTTCGAGGGTAAGGTCCGGATCGGTGAGCGGGACGCTCCGGCCCATCATCTGCTGGTACTGGGCCCCGGCGACGAGGTGGCGCTGGAAACCGGTGCTGAGCCGGCCCGACTGATACTCGTTGCCGGGCGGCCGATCGGCGAACCGATCGCGCATTACGGTCCGTTCGTGATGAATACCCGCGAAGAACTCATGCAGGCGGTGGATGATTTCAACCACGGCCGGCTGGTCCAAAAACGGGCAACAGCGGAGAGCTGAGCAGCCGCGAGTGCGGAATCGCCAGACTGCGCACGGCAGCCGCCGGGTGGTCGCCACGCCCGGGCACAGTGAGATGGATCCGCGCGGGCGGCGGCAAACCGGCTACGGGGCGACAGCGTGGCCTGATAGCAGCTAAAATCCGCCGGCCGGTCACATGGCGTGGCCGGCCGCGTAATCACTCGACCGATTCGTACCGACAACCGTGCTGAGTCTGCTTACCGGTGCGCGGGACGTAGCCTGCGCCGCCTGCTACGTCCGGCTTGTTTGTTACCGGCTGGCGCCAAATCTGCTGAGCCGACCGCGGCCTCTGGCACCGGCGCTGGCGGCAGTGTTCCCGATGGGTGGCTGATGTTCACCACCCTGCTCAACATTGTCGGGCCGGTCTTCGCCATCCTGGCGCTCGGTTACGGTGCCGCGCGCTGGCGCTTCGTCGACCAGCATACCAGTCAGGGCCTGGCTCGTTTCGTGTTCAATTTCGCCATCCCGTCGCTGCTGTTTCGCAGCCTGGCCGACGCCCAGCTACCGCCGCAGGTACCGTGGAATCTGTTGCTAAGCTATTATCCGGCGGCGCTGACGGTATTCGCGCTGGGGATGGTGGGCAGCCGGCTATTGTGGCACCAGCGCCAGCTCCCGGAACAGGCCATCCGCGGTTTTGCAGCAGCGTTCTCCAACGCCGTGCTGATGGGCATCCCGCTGGTTCTGACCGCCTTCGGCAACGCCGCGGCACTGCCCCTGTTTCTGCTGATCGCCTTCCACAGCCCGCTGCTGTTTACCCTGGTGACCACGTTGATCGAATCCGGGCAGGGGCGGCGTGGCGCGGCCTGGCGCATAGCCGGCGATACCGTGCGTGGCTTGCTGCGCAACCCGATATTCGTCGGCCTGGTGCTGGGGCTCGGCTGGAACCTGCTGGGCCTGAGCCTACCCATAGTGGTCGACCACACGCTCCGGACCCTGGGCCAGGCGGCGCTGCCGGGTGCACTGTTCGCGATGGGCGCTGCACTGAGCCGCCAGCGGCTGGCCGGGCGGCTCCCGGAGGCCGCCTACCTTGTCCTGCTAAAGCTGGTGGTACACCCCTTACTGGTCTGGCTGCTGGCCGCGCAGGTGTTTCAGCTACCGACGCTGTGGACCCATGTGGCGGTTTTGCTGGCGGCCATGCCCAGCGGCATCAACCCATATCTGTTCGCCGAACGCTATCAGGTTGGCGTCGCCACCGTCAGTACCAGCGTCGTGCTGGCCACCGGCCTGGCGATGATCACGGTGCCCACCATTCTTGCTCTGCTGTTAAGCTGACGGCCTGCACGCAATCCACGACGCTGGGCGACCGCATCAGAACCCGAACACGCTCTGCGTCACCCAGATGACCACCGCATAGCGCAGCCCCTTGCCGATACTCACCAGTACCAGGAAAATTCCGAGCCGCACGCCCAACAGGCCCGCCACGACGGTCAACGCATCACCCCCGACAGGCGCCCATGACAGCAGCAGACTCCAGACGCCATAGCGCTGAAACCAGGCACTGGCGCGATCCAGCTGGCGCCGGCTGACCGGGAACCAACGCCGGTCCTGCCAATGCCGGAGGTAGCGTGCCAGCCACCAGTTCAACACTGCCCCCGCCGTATTGCCGGCAGTTGCGACCAGCCAAAGATCGAAAGTACCGTAGCGCGGCAGCGCCAGCAGACCGACCAGTAGTGGCTCCGAGTAGAACGGCAGCAGACTGGCCGCCCCGAACGCGGTGACGAACAACAGCAGGTAGCCGGCAACGGTGGTTAGCACTACAGTGACCACGCCCCGCCGGCACGCGCCGCCGCCACCAGCGCCCGGAAAATGCGGCGCTGGGCACGCCGTTGCGGCAAATATTCCGGGTGCCATTGCACGCCCAGACAGAACAACCCTGCCTTGCCCTCGAACGCCTGAATCACGCCATCACTATCATAAGCTGAGATTCGAAATCCGGGCGCCAACTGCTTGACAGCCTGATGATGCAGGCTGTTGGCAAGGGTTTCGGTGGTTCCCATGATCGCCGCCAGCCGGCTGGCGGGTTCGATGACGATCCGTTTCCGCGGCAACAATGTCCGCCGTAATACCCGGCCCGCAATCAGCTCGGTGAGATCCTGATGCAAGGTGCCACCGTGGAACACATTGATCAGTTGCGATCCCCGGCAGATACCCAGCACCGGCAACCCCGCTGCCACCGCCTGACCCAGCATCCGCCACTCGAGTTCATCGCGTTCCGGGTCCAGTTTGATTGCCAGGCGGGGAGCCTCGCCGTAACGCGCTGGGTCGATGTCATCACCGCCGCCGATCACCAGACCATCCAGCGGCCGTGACAGCGCCCGTGAGCTTGCCGTGATACGCTGACTGTGAGCACCGGCCAAGCGCAAGGCCTGGCGGGTGAACAACCACGCGGTACGGCCGCCATGGACCGGCCCGGTCACGCCAATCAACGGCACTTTTGAACGGGCCACGGTCAGGTCCGACGCAGCCAGGCCCCAGCCCGTTGCGACCATTCCGCGAACAGATCACCCCATGGACGGCGTAACAACCGCCGGTAGTCGCGGCTCATCGCGGCACGTTTGTGAGCATCGGCGGCGAGCGCCTCGACCATGAGCCACGACTGCCACTCATCCGTGAGCCGCCAGTGCGGGTCGCCTACCCGGCAGTTTGCCAGGCGGTAATGAAAAGTCGGGCGCGCCGTGACACGCGGATCGTCCACCACCGCACGCACTCTCTGGTGATCGAAATAGGCAAACAGCGGGAGCATATCCAGCGCATGATTGCGGCTGGGATTGTGGACCAGGTAATCATCAATCAGCCGATCGAGATCGGGCGCATAATCCCGTGCCAGGATCAGCTCGACGTAGGGACGCGCCCACGGCCGGATAAACGGCGTCAGCCGCCGCACCCAGTCAACGTCGAGCCGGCTCAGCAACCAGTCATGCAACAGGGCAAACGCCTGCATATGGGCCAGCACAGTCGCACTGTCCAGAGCGGGTGGCTCAGGATTGAAATGTACTCCGAAGGCGTACACCAGTGCATCGTCAGTGCCTCTGGCGCCGGCGCTTCGTAACGCCACAACCAGCCGGTCGAGTTCGGCCATGCAGTCAAAAGGGAGCGGGCTCGAGATGATCTCGCACGGCGCCAGTTGGCGCGCGAGTGCCGCCAGCACATCCTCTGACAGCTGCCCCACCATGCCCGGCGCCGGCTCGCCATCGCTCCGTGCCTGCCCGAGCCGCTTCAGCAGCGCGACGTCGACTTCGACCCGGAAATCGTCCAGTGCAGTACCCGTCACGTCGATTTCATAATCCGTCCGCGCCCGCAGTGTGCCGCCGAATGTTCGCCGGACCGTCTCGGCCGCCCGTGCAACCGTCAAGCCGCTGAATTCGATCTCCACCCCGACCCGGCGTTCGCTATGTTCCCGGCCATCGGTGCCAGCCACCATGATGCCTCCACTGAGAGTCCTGATGTACCATTATGCGGTATAGGACAATGCCCGCGGGCAGCGAACACCCGTCTGATCTTCGCAAACGGCTTTCTGATGGACCTGCAGCATGCCATCATGCGAGTCCATCGAGCGCAGGAGCAAGCAACCATGAACCTACCCGGCCACGCTCAGGTCGTCGTGATCGGCGGCGCCAGCACCTTGTATCACCTGAGCCAGCTCCGCGGCGCTGATCAGACCCACACGGTTTCGGCGTCCTGGTAGCAGGCGGGGTCGAACCGCGGGCTACAGATGGCCAGAAACACCAGGTCGCCATCACCGTGGTTGGCGATGCGCTGACGACAGCCGGGTGGAATCAGCACCACATCGCCTGCCACCACCCGGGTTGCGGGCGCGTCACCCACCTCCACCCGACCCTCGCCGCTCAGTATCAGATAACGTTCGGTGATGCCGCGCAGGCGGTGCCAGCGGGTCGTGACGCCCGGCAGCACCCGTGCCCGGGCGATGGACACCGCGGGATCAGCGGGTCCGTTGGACAACTCGGTGATGTAACAGCCTTCCTCGGAGAAAAAAAACTCCGCGGCGTCCGCATTGCGCAAAACGATCGGTTTCATCGCGACGCTCACAATGTGCTGCCGCGCACGTCCAGCACGTCGCGCAGCGCATCGCCCAGGAAGTTGATGCTGAGTACGGTCAGCACGATGGTCAGCCCCGGGAACACGCCCAGCCACCAAGCCTGCGAAATGAAGTCGCGGGCCTCGCTCAGGATCAAGCCCCAGGTCGGCGTGTCGACGTCGACCCCAAGCCCCAGAAACGACAGGGTGGCCTCCGCCAGAATGGCATAAGACACGCTCACCGTGGCCTGCACGATCAGTGGCGCAGTGGCGTTGGGCAGGATGTGACGCAGCATGATGCGCCAGTCGGACGCGCCGATGGTGCGGGCCGCGGCGACGTATTGTTCTTCTTTGATGGTCAATACCATGCCACGGGTGATACGCGCGAAATCATCCAGAAACGCCAGTGAGATCGCCACGATGACGTTGCTGAGGCCGGTGCCGAACACCGCCACCAGGTAAACCGCGATCAGGAAGTTGGGGAATGCCCATTGCAGGTCGATGTAACGCATGATGATGGTGTCCAGCCAGCCACCGTAGTAGCCGGCCATCAGCCCCAGCAACACGCCTGCCAGTAGCGAGATGGCCACCGTTGACAGGCCGACGAACAGCGACACCCGGGTGCCAAAGATGATCCGGCTGAGCAGGTCACGGCCGAGGTCGTCGGTGCCTAGCGGATGCGCCAGCGACGGCGGCGACAGCATGCTGTACATCATGGCGTTGGGATCATACGGCGTCAGCCAGGGTGCCAGTATCGCAGCCACGATCAATACCGTCAGCACGGTCAGCCCCACCAGCGCCTTCTTCTCCGCCAGTAGCAAGCGCCAGCGGCCCGGCTGGCGCGGCGGCGCGAGTGCGCCGTCGGTGGGTTCCAGCACACTGGCGTCGCTGATGCTGCTCATCTCACGAACCCCATCGGTCATTGGTCGTAACGAATGCGCGGATCGATCACCCCGTAGAGTAGATCGACCAGCAGGTTGGCGGAGACAAAGATGGCTGAAATCACCAGGATAGCGCCCTGTACCACTGGGTAGTCACGGTTGAGGATGCCCTGGATCAACGCCCGGCCAAGTCCTTTAATGGCAAATACGTTTTCCACAACCACCGTCTGCGACATCAATAGCGCGAAGGCGATGCCCATGACCGTAACCACCGGAATCAGCGCATTCGGCAGTGCATGCACGAAGATAAGGGTGCGCTCATTCAGCCCTTTGGCGCGCGCCACCCGCATGTAGTCGGTGCTCAGCACTTCCAGCATGGCCGAGCGGATCATCCGGGCGATGATGGCCGAAAATGCGGTGCCGGCTGTAATCGCGGGCAGTATCAGTCGTTCCAGCCACGGCCAGAAGCCGACGGACAGTGAGACATAGCCCAACGCCGGCAGCCAGTGCAGGTTGGCCGCAAAGATGATGATCAGGATGATGCCGAGCCAGAAGTCCGGCATGCTAAGCCCCAGAAATGCCACCAGAGTCACCGCATGGTCAGTGGCGGTATTCTTCTTCAATGCCGAAAGGATGCCGGCCGGTACAGAGATCAGCAGGGCGACGAAAAACGACAAGGTGGCCAGTGACAGCGTCCGCGGCAGCGCCTGCAGGATGATCTCACTGACCGGTGTCTTGCTGCCGTAGATCGAGGCGCCGAAGTTGCCATGGAGCACATGGCCCAGGTAAACGAAATATTGCATGTACAGCGGCTGGTCCAGCCCATACTGATGCCGCAGAATATCGGCGACCGATGGATCGACATCGAACAGCATCGCAGCCAGCGGATCCCCGGGAACGATGCGCAGCATGAAGAACACCAGCGTGGCCACCGCCCACATGACGATAAGGCCACCCAGCAGCCGGCGCAGAAAGTAACGGGTCATAAATCTCGGCCTGACAATGGGTCACCCGCCCCGAATGGAACGGGTGACCGCACGGCGGTTAACTGCTGATTGTGGTCCGGTCCAGGTCCACCAGCCCCGGTATGCGGCTCACCTTGGGATAGTGCACCCGCTTGTTGTGCACCAGCACATCGACCGGGTGATACAGAAACGCACAGGCCACCTTGTCCGAAGTGATCCTATTGGCCTGCTGCACCAGCGCCTTGCGTTTCTTCAGGTCGGTCTCCTGCTGTTCCTGATCGGTCAGCGAATCGACCTGCTTGTCCGAGAAGTAGCCGAACGGGTACTTGGACTTGTCCCGCTTGGGTCCGTTGAACTTGGAGCTGGTCTGCATCCAGTCGACCAACCCGTCATCGGGGTCATAGTCACCACCGCTGCCGATCCGCAGCAAGTGCCAGTTCATCGAGTCGAAGTCGTCGATCAAAACCGGGAAATCCTTGGTCAGCAGCTTCACCTTAATACCCAGATTACGGCGCAGTATATCGGCAATAATCAGCGACTCGCGGCGATTGGACGGAATGGTCTCCAGGTGCAGCTCGGGGAACCCCTTGCCGTTGGGATAACCGGCGGCGGCCAGCAACCGGCGGGCTTCTTTGAGGTCGAAGCGCTGGTTACTGGTTTTGGCCAGATCGCTATCGTAGTAATACGCCATGGCCGGATTGATCGAACCGAAAGCCTCCACCCCGCGGCCGAACTGCGCCTGCTTGAGGTAACGGCCCCGGTCCAGCGCCTTGGCAATGGCGAGCCGTACCATGAAACCTTTTTCCTTCATCAGTTCGGACAGGGGCTTGTTAAAGTCGGTTACCTTGAACGGCTCCTTCCAGGGGTTGATCCAGAGGCTCTGGAAGCCGGGGCCTGGAACAATGCTCACCACCAGATCCGGATTCTTCTCGAACCGCCCCACCAGTTGCGGTGCCACCGGATTACCGCCAATAAGCTGGATGTCGCCGGCCTCCATCGCCGCGGCCAGCGGTTCGGCATCAATGATGGGCTGGATCACCACCTTGTCCAGCTTGGGCCGCTCCGGATCGTAGTAGTGTTCGAACTTTTCCAGTGTCAGCCCCTGGCCAAGCTTGTGTTCCGTCACCCGGAACGGCCCGGTACCCACCGGCATGAGACCATACTTGGCTGCACCCATCTTTTCCAACGCGCCACGGCTCACGATGGTCATGGCCCGACCGCTGGCCCGTTCCAGGGTCTTGACGAGGAATGAGGCCTGGGGCGCACTGAGCTTGAACTTGACGGTATAGTCGTCAACCTTGATCACGTCAGCGACGTTGTGCAGCACCCGGTACTCGATGGACTTCTTCGGATCTTTGGAACGCTGGTAGGTATAGAGCACATCATCGGCGGTGAATTTGTCACCGTTGTGGAAGGTGACGCCCTTGCGCAGCTTGAACACCCATTCCTTACCATCCGCGGAAACCGTCCAGGACTCGGCCAGGTCGCCCTCCGCGATGAGTTGGTTGTTGATATGGGTAAGCCCGCTCAGCACATTCGAAGTGATCTGGAACTCCAGCACCTGGTTGATCTGCGCCGGATCGAGCGTTCGGATCTCGCCGACCCCCGCCCAGCCGCACTGCAATACCCCGCCGCGGGTCGCTGCCTCGGCTGGCGGGATGGCGCTGCCAGTGGGTAGCAGATGATACAGCGACAGGGTGCCGGAGGCAGCCAGCAGCCGCAGCACGCTGCGCCTGCTAAGGCGTGGTCCCGACAAGTCGTCTCGGGTAAGGCCGAACAGCGGATCCTTGGCATCAAAGTCATGAGCTTCGCGCAGTTCGTCCTTGATCCGCTGCTGATCGGCGGCCGGTAATGCTTTCAGGTACTTATCGAACATCGGTAGTGCTCCTCCTGGTGACGCAGGGTCCGGGATATCAGCGGTCGACTTCAGTACAGGCCACCCAGTGGCCAGCACGCAGTTCGCGCAGTGCCGGACTGTGCTGGCGACAGCGGTCGACAGCCAGCGGACAGCGCGGGTGAAACACACACCCAGGTGGAGGTGCCAGCGGACTCGGCAACTCACCCTTGATCGGTTGTTCCGGGCGCTGCTGCTCGATCACCGGGTCCGGTACCGGGACCGATGCCAGCAGGCCGCGAGTGTAAGGATGCAGCGGTTCGGCGAACAGCGGATCGCTGTCAGCCATTTCAACGATCCGGCCCAGATACATCACCGCCACCCGCTGGCACAGGTGGCGCACGACGCTCAGATCGTGACCAATGAACAGATAGGTCAGCCCCAGTTCAACCCGAAGCTCTTCCAGCAGATTGACGATCTGCGCCTGTATCGATACGTCCAGCGCCGAAACCGCCTCGTCGCAGACGATGAAATCCGGCCGTAACGCCAGCGCGCGCGCGATCCCGACCCGCTGACGCTGGCCGCCGCTCATTTCGTGCGGAAACCGTTCGGTCAATGCCGCCGGAAGACCGCACAGTTCCAGCAACTCCCGCACCTCGCGCCGGCGCGTCGGCCGGTCCGCGGCGATATTGTGGATCAGCAATGGCTCGCCGACGATCTCGCCCACTGTCATGCGTGGATTGAGCGAGCTGTAAGGATCCTGGAACACCGCCTGGACGCGGCGCCGGAAGCCGGCCGTCGCGGCGCGATCAAGTGTGCCGATGTCGGCCCCGTCGAACCGGATGCTGCCGCCACTGGGAGACTCCAGCTTGAGCAGACAGCGACCGATAGTGGTCTTGCCACAACCCGATTCACCGACCAGCCCCAGCGTCTCGCCGCGGCGGATGCTGAAACTCACACCGTCAACCGCCTTGACCTGACCTACAACCCGCCGCAGGAAAGCACCGCGGGTAACCGGAAAATGCTTCTTAAGCTCAGCCACCTCGACCAGGGTATCGGTTGCAACGACCGGCGACACCGCTTCGGCGACGGCGCTCATGCGGCGTGCACCTGTTGCACCGCGCCAATTCGCCAGCAGGCTGCGCGGTGCTGCGGACTGACCGCCTCCAGCGCCGGCTGCACGGTGCAGGCCCCGGTCTGGAACCGGCAGCGCCAGCGGAACGCACAGCCCTGATCCAACCGTGCCGGATCGGGCGGCTGCCCCGGAATGGGATCAAGCGCCGCCTGGCGTGGCCGGTCCAGCCGTGGCACCGAATTCATCAGGCCCAGGGTATAGGGGTGGCTGGCGTTGCCATACACCTCGCCCGCCTGTCCCTGCTCGACGATACGGCCGGCGTACATGACGTTGACCCGGTCGGCGTAGCGCGCGACCACACCCAGATTGTGGGTGATCAGCACCAATGCCGCACCCGAACGCCGGGTCAGATCCTTGAGCAGCGCCAGGATCTGGGCCTGGATGGTGACATCGAGCGCGGTGGTGGGCTCATCGGCAATGATCAGCTGCGGCTCGCAGGCCAGCGCCATCGCAATCATCACCCGCTGACGCATGCCGCCGCTCAGGTGATGAGGATACTGCTTGAGCCGGCGGCCTCCATCTCCGATGCCGACCTGAGTCAGCAGATCGACCGCCCGGTCGCGTGCTGCCCGCTTGGACATCCCCAGGTGCTGGCGCAGAGTCTCTGTCAGCTGGCGGCCGATGCTGAGCACCGGATTGAGGGCGGTCATCGGTTCCTGGAACACCATGCCGATCTGGCGGCCGCGGATTCGGCGCAACGCCTCGCGGTCGAGGCCTACCAGATCACGACCCTGGAACCGGATCGAACCACCGGCAATCCTCCCCGGCGGACTGGGTATCAGGCCCAGCACCGCCAGTGCACTGACCGACTTGCCGCTACCCGACTCGCCGACCACCGCCACTGTCTCGCCGGCGTCAACCTGGTAGGAAATCCCTCGAACCACACCGACCGGCCCGGCCGCGGTCTGGAATTCGACGCGCAGATCATCGATGCTGAGCAGAGCAGCCATCTAGAGCTTACCCTCATTGGCGGCGGCGACGGCCTGATGCAGCACCGGCGACGCCAGGTCGACCACCGCCTCGATATGCTGTCGCACTGCCTGGGCCGCCTGGTCGGGATCAGCGCTGGCCAGCGCGTCCAGCACCATCCAGTGCTGGCGGGCGGTTTTCGCCAGGCTGGCAGATGAGCGGCAGGCATCGGCCCCGACCGTATAACGGTGCATGTTCAAGGCACAGCGGTTGAGGATGGGTTCCAGCGCATCCAGCCCGGAAAGCCGGAATACAGTGAGATGAAAAATGCGGTCGAGATCGCTGCACGCGTAGCAATCGCCAGACTGGGCGGCACGCTCCATCCGCTCGATAATCTCAGCCAGCCGGGCGCGATCGGTCGTGTCAATACGGGTCGCGGCCCGGCGCGCGCCCTGGGTCTCGATACGGATTCGGATGGCAACCATCTCGGCGGCTTCGGCGGCCGAAATATCCGACACGAAACTGCCCCGGTAACCGGCGCGCACCACCAGCCCCTCCTCCTGTAGCCGCAGCAGCGCCTCGCGCACGGTGCCCTGGCTGCAACCGAATTCCCCGGCCAGGGCCTGTTCAACCAGCGGCGTGCCGGGTTTTTTCTGATACAGCAGGATAGCCGATTTCAGGACATGATAAACCGCACTGCCCTTCCTGAGCTTAAGGGAGGCCTGCAATCGATCCGCTGAGTAGGCTTGAGGCATGGCGTCTTGCAGCACGATCCAACGATGCGAGGCCTTTATCATTATCAATAATGATGATCGATGTAAAGCGAAAAACCCCGCGATCAGTTCGCGCTATGGAAATAAGGCAATGGCAAACAAATAGATGAACAGATGATTCGGCAGCTACCGGTCGACCAGCCGGAACACCCACCAACAGATCATCACCGGCACAACGCCAGCGGCCAGTCCCACATTAAGGTCAGCGTGGTAGCAGCCCCGCGCCGAGACCGGCGCGGATGCTCCACAGCAGGCTAACCGCCGCCAGCGCTACCGTCAGTGCAATCAGTGTGGTCAACGCTCAGTGGGTAAATTCCGGCGCCAGACCGCTACCCCACAGGATCACGGTGATGGCCAGCAACGCCACGAACGCGACCAGGCCGAACGTCAGCACCGCCGAGGAAAACAGAAAACCGCGCTCCTCGGAGATCTCCATCATGATCGGCACCCCCGTGTAGAGCAGATAAACCGTGTAGGCCAATGCCCCCAGTCCGACCAGAAAATTGACCCACAGCACCGGATAGAACTGCGTTACGCCGCTCAGCAGCAACGGCGTAGCAGTGAAAGCCGCCAGCAGCAGACAACGCCCCAGCGTCGGATTGGCGCCGTAGGTGCGCGCCATCCAGTGGATCCCCTTGGCCACGATGAATACCGCGACCAGAATCGCCAGATAGTACGTCACCGCGATTGGCAAAGCGCTGCCCACCGTCAGCTTGACCGGGCTTTCCCAGCCGAACCGCCAACCGACCTGCGTGGTGCCGTAAAAGCCCGCGAACGGCGGAATCAGTGCCAGTATCAGGACCAGCTCCAGATAACCGGCGGCGATGGACTTCCTCACACCCCGTATTGCCTGCCACTCCCGCTTCGGGCTAAGCAACAGTCCCAGTACATGCTTCAGCAACATGGGCCACACCACTCCCTTAGTCCATTAGATCGTCCATCAAAAAACCCATGCTCCCGCTGCGGAGCACGGGTTTCGGTCATCCCGGGATCAGCCTGCCTTGGGTACGTACGCGGTGCACCAGCCGTTGACATGGACCAGTTTACCGCCATAGATCGGGCATGGACCGTACTGCTCACCCGGCTTGCCCTGATAGAGCTGGCAGTTGTGACAAGCTTCGCCCTTTTTGTATTTCGGGTTGGTCGATTTGGTTGCATCCTCCACGTAGGCCAGGGCTTTGGCCGTGGGATCGCTTTCCTTGACCTTCTCCTGCGCCATGGCCACGCGCCCTACCAGCGGGGTCACGGCGATACCAATGGCACTCAACTTGACGAAACGGCGACGGCTCTGATCAATGCGATCGGACATGTACTGTCCTCCTGTTATAAAAAGTGATTTGCGGTAAGTTTCGGATTCTATCGCAAACCGGTCTTGCCAGGGAGCGCCAGTTACCGCCGCAACGCCTTCATATCGCCCGTGAGAAGCGCTGCTCCCGGTGGTGCTGCAGGTACCCGTCGAACACCATGCAGATATTGCGTATCAGCAAGCGGCCGGCCGGCCGCACGACGATACGATCAACGCTCAAATCGATCAGACCGTCCAGCGCCATGGCCTCGAGGCGCCGCAGCTCGTCGCCAAAATAGCGATTAAAGCGGATCGAGAAACGGTCCTCTATAGCGGTGAAGTTGAGCTGGAAGTGACAAATGAGCTGGTTGATCACCGCCCGCCGCAGACGGTCATCGTGGCTCAGTAACACACCCCGCATGAGCGGCAGTTCAGCACGATCCAACGCCCCGTAATAGGCATCCAGCGTCTTGGCATTCTGGCTGTAGCTGGCACCGACCTTGCCAATGGCGGTCAGGCCCAGTCCGATCAGATCGCAATCGGCGTGGGTGCTGTAGCCCTGGAAATTGCGGTGCAGGGTGCCAGCCCGCTGAGCTTGCGCCAGTTCGTCATCTGGCCGGGCGAAATGGTCCATGCCAATGTAGACATAGCCGGCGCCGGTCAGACGCTCGATTATGCGCTGCAATAACGCCAGTTTGACCGCAGGCGTCGGCAGTTCGCCGGCATCGATCTGACGCTGGGTTTTAAACAGTTGCGGCAAATGGGCATAGTTGAACACCGACAGCCGGTCCGGCTGCAACGCAATCACCGCATCCAGGGTACGGTCGAACCCCGCCACGCTCTGGCGCGGCAGACCGTAAATAAGATCCAGGCTGATCGACCGGAAATTAGCTGCCCGGGCAGCCTGGACGACACTCTCGGTCAATGCCAGCGGCTGCACCCGGTTGATGGCCTGCTGCACCGCCGGGTCGATGTCCTGCACGCCCAGGCTGAGACGGTTGAATCCGAGTTCACGCAACAGCGCGATAGTATCCGCATCGGCTTCGCGCGGATCGATTTCGATGGAGTATTCCCCGCGATCGTTGTCAAGCAGCGGGAAGTGCTCCCCGATAGCAGCCATAAGCCCACGCATCTCGTCCGCACTGAGGAAGGTCGGCGTCCCGCCGCCCCAATGCAGCTGTTCGACCGGTCGGGTGCGGTCGAACAGCCGCGCCTGCAGTGCCAGCTCCCGCCGCAGGCGGGTCAGGTACGGACCCGAGCGTTGCCGGTTGGCCGTGATGATGCGGTTGCAGGCACAGTAGTAACACACCCGGGCACAGAACGGGATGTGCACGTACAGCGAGAGCGGTCGCTCGCCGGTGCCCCGTGCCGCTTCGCGGGCATAGTCTGCAACGCTGAAATTATCGTGAAACTGCACCGCAGTAGGATACGACGTATAGCGCGGCCCGCTGGTGTCGTAGCGTTCGATCAGCGCCCTGTCGAAGAGGTTTGCGCTGGCCATGGACTGCCTCCGGTTCGGCTGTTCAGCATGGCATCAGTAGACCTCATACCCTGATGGGATGCATTGACCCAGATCAAACCGCACTGACATAGCCGCACTACACGCGGCCGTTTATCGGTCAACCTCGTCTTAGGGCAACTCGATCAGCAGCTCCGTCAAAGGTTTGCGCGGCGTCTGCGGAATCTCGGCCGGGTAGCCGTAGGACAACAGCGCCACCACTGTCTCGACCGCCGGATCGACCCAGATCAGGTCGTAGAAACGCGGATCGCGCGTCACCATCCCCGTGCTCCACTTGCTGCCGACGCCGGTGCTCCACAGGTACAGCATCAGATTCTGTACCGCGCAGCAGCAGGCAGCGTAGTCCTCGCGGGCACGCTGGGTTGCGTCGCTATTGACACAGGTCACCACCAGCCAACCGGGCTTGGCCTGCCATTGCGCCAGTTTGGCCCGGGCGGCTTCTTGGCCGCGCTTGACCGCCACCAGTTCGGCATTCAGCCTGGCCACAGCCCGGGCAGTCTCGGTCCCCAGCAGATAGAACCGCCAGGGTTCCGTGAGATGGTGATTGGGCGCCCAGCGGGCTGCATCGAGCGCTTCCCGAATAACGTCGTACGGCGGCGCCTCGGGTTTGAAGTCAGTGATGGTGCGGCGGCCTCGGATCAGCTCCGCCGCATGATCGGTCAGGGTTGATACGGTCATGGAATCCTTGGCAGGAATGGCTAGCGAATGGTACGCCATTCTAACCGAGCCCGACCGTGGTCTCGAACCAGACCCACTAGCGAGTAGCTAACCAGTTGCAGTAGCCTTGGCTCAGCTCCATTCCCCAGTCCGAGGACGACAAATCATGGCTCAGTTCCCCCACACGTACCAAGCCAGTGCCAGCACTCGACCGCAACAGCCGGTTACCCTGCGCAGCCCCGAGCTACCGGATCTGGCCAGCGCGCCGCCGGCCGAATTCGGTGGCCCGGGCGATCAGTGGTCGCCGGAAACCCTGTTTACGGCCGCCTTGGTGGACTGTTACACGCTCACATTCCAGGCCCTGGCACGGGCCTCCAAGTTTGAATGGGCCGCCCTGGAGTGCCAGGCGCAGGGCACTCTGGACCGCGTCGATGGCAGCATCCGCTTTACCCGGTTCGACCTGCAGGTCCGGCTCACCGTGCCGGCCGGCACGCCCCCGGAGCGAGAGCGAGCCGTCCGGCTGCTGGAAAAGTCGAAACAGCACTGTTTCATCACCCAGTCGGTGAAGGCCGACTGTGCTCTGCACACGGAGATCGTGGAAGCGTGATCCGCGCTTACTTGGTCCCGTAAAGCCGATCGCCGGCATCGCCCAGGCCCGGCAGAATATAGCCGTGATCGTTGAGCCGCTGATCCAGTGCAGCGGTAACAATCGGGACATCCGGGTGGGCTTCGTTGAAGGCCTCGACGCCCTCCGGGGCCGCCAGCAGACACAGGAATTTGAACTGCCGGGCGCCGCCCTGCTTGAGCCTGGTTATGGCCGCGATGGCCGAATGACCGGTCGCCAGCATCGGATCGACCACGATCACCAGCCGTTCATCCAGATCCTGCGGCACCTTGTAGTAATATTCCACGGCGACCAGGGTCTCCGGGTCGCGGTACAAGCCGATATGGCCGACCCGGGCCGAGGGTAACAGATTCAGCAAGCCGTCCAGCAAACCGTTACCGGCCCGCAGGATCGATACAAAACACAGTTTCTTGCCAGCCAGCACCGGCGCATCCATGGCCATCAACGGTGTCTGTATGCGCTGGGTGGTCAACGGCAGATCGCGGGTTATTTCGTAGCCCAGCAGCAATGAGATCTCGCGCAGCAGGCGGCGGAAATCCGCGGTTGCCGTATCCACCCGGCGCATAAGGCTGAGCTTGTGCTGGATCAACGGGTGTTCGACGACAGTCAGATTTTGCATGGTTATCGGTCGCACCTTGTATGGTTGTGATCAGAATACCGTACCGTCGCTGATCAGGGTTAGCGGCGGCCCGCCATCCGGCCGCCGCTGGCGGGCGATGCGGCGTCCTGCCGCCCAGCTGCCGCCCTCCAGCACCCGGGCCAGCGGCAAACTGCCTGCATCCCGACCCAGCTGAGCGCGGATCCGTTCGGCCAGTCGATCGAGCAGGCTGACTGTCAGCGCACGCCATTCGACCACCAACTCAGCCCCCACCGGCTGCGGCTGTTGCAGCGCGTCCGGATCACGTGGCACCAATACGCCAAGGTCGATAAACAGCCCGCCGTTGCGGTATTCCGGCAGACCCGTCAACTGATCCAGCGCGGTGACCGTGATGCCCGCCTCTTCCAGCGGCTCCATAAGAGAATAGGCAAGCCACTGCGACAGCTTGTGGAACGGTACCAGGCCGTCGGCCGGATCGGCGCTGTACGCGGTCGGGTGGTACCAGACGTCACCCAGATTGACACCGCCCAGTACCAACCGTCCGGGCCAGATACCGCCCAGCGCCTGCAACACCACACGAAGAATCGCGGTGGCTGGCAACCCGCCGGCGTCAGCCCAGCCCACCAGCCGGTCGAACACCCCCCCCAGGCGTGCGCCGGCACCGAAAACCTCTGGCTGCGCCTGCAGCGCCGCAGCCAGACGCTGCAACAGCGCCACCCGGCCCTCCAGGCCCACCAGCGGATTGCCGGCCGTAACCTGGAATCCGGCCGCCAGCCGGACCGGCGTCAGTCCGGCCAAAGCGGCGGCATCGACCCGTAGCGGCCTGTCCGGATGCGCCGAAAACAAGCCGTCCGCATACATCTGCAGACTGGCCAGTGCCAGCCCCTCGGACCTTGTATAACAGTTGCCGTCGCCGTATCGATAGTGCCAGTCCGGACCGGCACCGGCATCCAGTAGCACACTGACGATAGCCAGTTCGGTGCGGATACGGCCGATTTCGGCAGCCGGAACATCCAGCGCGGCCCGCAGCTCGGCCCAGTGGTCGCGGTCGCCGATAGCAAAATGGCGCCAGCGACTGTGATAGGGAACGGCGAGATCGGGATAATTATCGCGCATCACCGCCAGCACATAATCAGCCGCCGCAGCCAGCCGCTCCGGCCGCAACGCGAAATGCGCCAGCCGGTCCTGCTCGGCGGCCGCGTAGATCTGCTCACAGCGTTGCCGGATCGCCTGCGGCGTCTGCAGCCAGGCCACCGCCCGTCCGGTCGCCGGGTCCTGCCTGTTGGACACTAGTCGGCCAAACGGCGGCCCTGGACAGCGGCCAGAGCGACGTCATCCAGCGCCGCCCCCCCGCTGTAATAGCCCGCCGCCTTCTTGGCCTCGATCTCCACCCGGGCATCGGCCGGCACCAGATAATCCGGTAGCGGCACCCGTTCGCGAATCTCGATCCCCTGTCCGACCAGCGCGTCGTACTTCATGTTGCTCATCGAGATAAAGCGGTCGATACGGCTGATGCCGAGCCAGTGCAGTACATCCGGCATCAGTTCCTGGAACCGCATGTCCTGGACCCCGGCGACACACTCGGTGCGTTCGAAATAGGTGTCTGCCCGGTCACCGCCCTGCTGGCGCTTGCGGGCGTTGTAGACCAGAAACTTGGTCACCTCACCCAGCGCCCGGCCTTCCTTGCGGTTGTAGACCACCAGACCTACGCCACCCTGCTGGGCACTAACGACCGCAGCCTCAATACCGTGGATCAGGTACGGCCGGCAGGTACAGATATCGGAACCGAATACATCAGACCCGTTGCACTCGTCATGTACCCGGCAGGTCAACGGTCGCCGGGGATCGCCCAGCGCGGCGACATCGCCCATGATATAAAGGGTCTGGCCGCCTATCGGCGGGAGGAACACCTTCAGGTCGGAGCGAGTCACCAGCTCCGGGAACATGCCGCCGGTATGCTCAAACAGCGAGCGCCGCAGTGCGGACTCAGTTACCGCACAGCGCCGCGCGATACCCGGCAGGTACCAGACCGGTTCCACCGCCACCTTGGTCACTTTAACCTCGCCGGACGACAGCAGGATATCGTTGTCCGGGCTCAGGTGACCGTCCCGGATATGCTGGCACAGCTCGGGGATGGTCAACCGGGCCTGGGTCACGGCGATGGTCGGACGCAGATCGTAGCCGTCAGCAATATAGTCGGCGAACACCTCCCCGACCATGTGTCCGTACGGGTCCAGCGACACGATCTTGTCCGGATCGGCCCACTGCGGGAAAGGCCCGATCGGCAGCACCGGGGCGGTATTGGTGAGATCGGCCCGGTGTACCGGGCTGAGGCTGCCGGCGGCCACCGCCAGCGCCCGGTAGAGGGCGTATGCGCCGTAATGGGCGCCGACGACATTGCGACGGCCGGGATCGGTCAGCGAACCGATCACGGGGCCGCGCTCGCGGGCACTGTCGGCACCCCAGCGAAGCGCTACCGGGCGGCTGGCTCCCGGATGCGAAGTCAGTACGATGTGCCGGTTGACCTGCGTGCTGTCATTCATAGCGATGACCTTGCCGCTAAATGTGCTTGATAACACCTGGCCGCGCAGAGCAGCAAGTTGCACTGCAACACGAGGCGGCCAAAACCAGCAGACAACAAGCGCGGCAATCAGTGTCTGCCAATGGGCAGCATGCTAGACTTACTCTTTTGCATAGCCTATGGACGCTTTGGTGGAAGCGAATCGAGCCTGTAACCTGCAACCAACGGTCATACCCCGCGCTGAGCATTCCATCTCCCGCCGCAATATCAGCTCCAATGCGGTCAAGGTCTTATACCGCCTGCACAACGCCGGCTTTCGCGCCTGCCTGGTGGGCGGCGGTGTCCGCGATCTGCTGCTGGGCCTGGAGCCCAAGGATTTCGACATCGCCACCGACGCCCATCCGGAACAGGTCAAGGAGATCTTCCGTAACTGCCGCCTGATCGGCCGCCGCTTCCTGCTGGCGCACGTCCATTTCGGCAATGAAATTATCGAGGTCGCGACCTTCCGGGCCCCGTCCAACCCGGACGAACTCGATGAGACGGCCGCCGAAGTCCGCCGTGATACCCACGGTCTGATCGTCAGCGACAACGTGTTCGGCACGATCGAGGACGATGCCGAGCGCCGCGACTTCACAATCAATGCCTTGTATTACGATATCGCCGACTTTTCGGTATTGGACTACGCCGGCGGCATGACTGACCTCCAGGCGGGCATCCTGCGGCTAATCGGCGACCCGGAGGAACGCTACCGGGAGGACCCGGTGCGCATGCTGCGCGCAGTGCGCTTCGCCGCCAAGATCGGATTCCGCCTGCACCCCGATACCGAAGCGCCAATCCACCGCCTTGGTTATCTGCTGCTGCAGGTACCGCCGGCCCGGCTGTTCGATGAGCTGCTGAAACTGTTTCTCGGCGGTCAGGCCGTGCAGATCTTCGAACTGCTGCGACTGTACGGGCTGTTCCGCTACCTGCTGCCGCACAGCAACCGCTGCCTGCGTCAGCCCAACCATCAACTTACCCGTACCTTGCTGGTCCGCGCCCTGACCAATACCGATCAGCGCATCGCCAGTGGCCGGCCGGTCACACCGGCATTTCTTTATGCCGCGCTGCTGTGGGGACCGGTTCAGGACCGCCAGCAGGCCTTCATCGAAGCCGGTGCCAAGCCGGCCGAGGCGCTGCAGCAAGCAGCCGACGAAGTAATCGAACACCAAAGCCGGCACTGCGCATTGCCGCGCCGCTACACCACACCCATGCGGGAGATCTGGGCCCTGCAAGGCCGCTTCAGCCGCCGTTCCGGTAAGCGCGCACTGGCGTTTCTCGAACACCCCCGGTTCCGGGCGGCCTACGATTTCCTGTTGCTCCGTGCTGAAGCGGGCGAACCATTGCAGGATCTGGCCGCGTGGTGGACGGCGTTACAGGCCATGGCGCCGGACGAACGCGAACAGGCCGTTGCCAGCCGGTCCCGTACTGGCGCCGGCGGCAGCCGCAGCGGCACTACCCGCCGACGCCGTCCCAGCAGCGCCCGCGCCGACAGTTGAGAGCCAACCCCGTGCCGGTACGGGCTTACATCGGACTGGGCAGCAATCTGGCTGACCCTGAGGCCCAGATCACACGCGCCTTCGCCGAACTCGATGGCCTGCCGGCAAGCCGCTGCCTGGCCCGCTCCCCACTCTATCGCAGTGCTCCGATCGGCCCCCAGGACCAGCCCGATTTCATCAATGCCGTCGCCGCCCTCGACACCGATCTCAGTCCCGCTGACCTGCTGACCGGACTGCAGGCCCTGGAACAGCGCCACCGGCGCGTGCGCCGGCGCCACTGGGGTCCGCGCACCCTTGATCTCGATCTGTTGCTGTACGGTTCCGAAATCCGCTCCAGCACCCGGCTCACACTGCCCCATCCGCGGTTACACCAACGTGCCTTCGTGCTGTTTCCTCTTTATACTATTGCACCGCAGTTGCACGTTCCCGGGCTCGGCAGCCTGCAGCACCTGGTCGAGGTCTGCCCAGCACAGGCCATAGAGCGTCTCCAAGCCGTCTAGGCGGTGTCGGCACGTGGTCGCCACGAGCCAGGGATCCGTGTTTGCGTCAGTCCTTGCCGCTGTTCTTCGGGCAGCGCGCAGATTCGCATTCGACCACAGCTGGCCGGGCCATGTTGATCTCGATACTAACCTCCGCATCATTGACACCGGCAATGCTCTGCGTGCTGGGCCTGCTCGGCCTGGCCGTCGTGTTTTTCGCCTTCGAAATCCTGCGCATCGACGTTACTGCTCTGCTGATCCTGGTGCTGCTCGGCCTGCTGACCCTGGTGCCAGGGCTGCACAACCTGATCAAGCCGGCCGATCTGCTGAAGGGCTTTTCCAGCAACGCTGTACTATCGATCGTCGCGGTAATGATCCTGGGGGCCGGCCTGACCCGCGCCGGCCTGACCAACCGCCTGGCCGATTTCATCCTGCGGCTGGGTCAGGGCCGCGAGCTACGCACCCTGGTACTGCTGACCGCCAGCGCCGGACTGGTGTCATCGTTCATGGTCAACGTCGGCACGGTGGCCTTGTTCCTGCCGGTGATGTCGCGGATCGCCTCCCGCACCAACCGGTCGATGGGCCAGATCGCGATGCCCACGGCATTCTGCGTCCTGCTGGGCGGCAACATGACCATCGTCGGCTCGAGTCCGCTGATCGTACTGAACGACTTAATCCAGAACTCCAACCGGATGCTGCCTCCGGATCACCAGGCCTACACATTCTCACTGTTCTCGGTCGCACCCGTCGGCATCGCCCTGCTGCTTGCAGGCATCGGCTTCTTCGCTCTGTTCGGCCGTCGCCTCCTTCCTGCCCCCGCGCGCACCGGCGGCACCACCTGGGGTGGGCGAACGGCGGAATACTTCAAGCGGGTTTACGGCATAGAGGCCGAAATCTACGAGATCCGGGTACCGGAGCACAGCCGCCTGGTGGGGCGCAACATCCGGGTTGCCGAACGCGCCGGTCGGGTGCGCATCATCGCCGCCCGGATCCGCGGTGAAAGTCGGGTGGCTCCGGCCGCCGATCGCCTCATCGAACCCGACACCGTGCTGGGCATTCTGGCCGGTCCGGAAGCCGTGAAAGCCTTCGTGCGGAGCTACGATCTGGAACTGCGGCCGCAGATGCGTACCTTCGCCGAGGCACTGATGCATACCCGCTCCGGCGTCTGCGAGGTGGTCATCCCGCCCGACTCCAATCTGATTGGCAAAACCATCGCTGACATCCGGTTTCGGCCCACGTTCGGTCTTGCGGTACTGGCCATCCACCGCGGCGAGCAGACCGAACAGACCGGCGTGCGCGATATGCCGTTGCTGGCCGGCGATACGCTGGTCTGTCACACGACCTGGGAGAACCTGGCACGGCTGGAACGCAACCGTAACTTCGTCATCGTGACGTCGGAATACCCGCGCGAGGAACTGCGCCAGCAGAAAGTCTGGCACGCACTGATCTGTTTCGTACTGGCGCTCGGCCTGGCCCTGTTCACCCACCTGCCGCTGGCCGTGGCACTGCTCACCGGGGCGCTGGGCATGGTACTGAGCCAGGTGCTGACCATGGACGAGGCCTATCAGGCCGTCAGCTGGCGCACGGTATTCCTGCTGGCCGGGCTGATACCGCTGGGTCATGCCATGGAGACCACCGGTACCGCCGCGTGGGTCGCCGGACACTCACTGGCCTATCTGCAGAACGCCCCTTCCTGGGTCCTGGAAGCAGCACTGGCACTGTTGTCAGGCGTCTTCACCCTGGTGATGTCCAACGTCGGCGCCACCGTGCTGCTGGTGCCGCTGGCGATGAACAGCGCCCATATTACCGGCGCCAATCCGTCGCTGTGTGCACTGATCGTCGCGCTGGCCGCCTCATGCTCCTACGTACTGCCCACCCACCAGGCCAACGCCCTGATCCTGGGCCCGGGGAACTACAAGGTGAAGGATTTCCTGCGGGTCGGCAGCCTGGTTACGCTGCTGCATTTAACCGTCGTCGTCGTTGCCGTCAACCTGTTCCTGTGAGGCCGATTAGGCACCCGGTCGACTATAACGGCTTTCGCAGGTAGCGGTTCCGGCTGGCACTGAATCCGCGAAACCGGAGATCATTCATGGGCTCTGGCCTTCACGCTGCGGCCGTCTCTGCCGGCTATCAATCGCCGCCTTCGCCGGTCGCCAGCCAATGCGCACAGGCCTCACCAAGCTCTTCCCGGGCACGACGTTCATAATCCGCCACCTCGGCCGCGCTCAGCGCATCCTGCCAGCGGCCGTTGACACCCCGATGCAGAAAAACCTCGGCACCCGCAGATCGAGCCAGGGGGACAGCTCGGCGACCGCAATGTCCGGGTCACCGTTGAACAGGAGCTGACCCAGAATCTGTTGGGTCCAGGTGGTCCCGGATTTGCCGTAAGTGGCGATGATGATGTCGTCGTCCCGAAACGTAAAGTCGTTCCAGATGGTCGAGTCGAAGTGATGATTGTGAAGCTCGCGGGTCTTCACCGGCCATTGAATCGAGTTATTCATGCCAGACCTGTCACGGCAACCTGCTACAAAAAGGTATGTAAGGCAGCGTAAACCGCGCTGACCAAAGCCACCGCGGCAACACCCACAATGGCGTAGGCACCCCGGGTCATTTCCTTCAAGGTCTGCTTGATCGCTGCCCGATCGTTGACATTGGGGAAGTCCGTGTCCGGCACTAGCACGCCCAGGAACTCGCACAGCGGCTTCCAGCCCTGATCGGCGGAAAACACCAGTAGCCGATCAGCCGGCACAGCGGCCCTGACATCGGCGATGTGCTGCTGATAATGCGCGATAGCCCGGTCCCGATCCTTCATCGTGCCCTGGTGCGAGCGCTGCCAGATCAGTTTGCGAGACATGTCCCCGAATTTGCGCCCAAACGGCGTCGCCAGTTCCAACACCTTGAACTGCCACATCGTTTCGGTGAAATAGATCGTGTCTATGGTACTTTCATACCAGGCCTCAGCACCCCGCGGGTGAACGGTAAGCAACACTTTGGCATCGGGATAGGCCGCCAGCAGTTCTCGCCAGACACAACAGGCCGGATTGTCCAACGAGGCGGTGTATTTGGAAAACACCTGTTCCCAGTCCTGCTGCACACCGGGTTCCGAATTGGCCACCTTACGCCAGAAGGCCAGGTGCGGTTTGTTGTGCTTATTCTGTATTACCTCGATCATGTGATAGCAGGGAAAACCCAACAGATTGAGCGCCGTATATACCGACATGGTACCGGTCCGGCCAAAACCGGCACCGATGATCGCCAACGCCATACGCATACCTCCAGCAACCGATGGGTTATCAGTCCGGGATGGACTTTTTTTCTCGGCCGCCCAAATCATAGATCAACGCGGCCCGTTTGGCGCGCGGAAAAGCGAAGCAGCGCGCCAATGACGATCCCTGCGCGCGTTAGCTCCTGGATTCATAACCAGACCGGAGGCCAGTTCCCGTTGTTGACGTGCGCGTATCCGTGACCCCCAAGAAGGACACTGCAAGCGCCGACAGCGGCAATCCTGGAGCTAAGCCGCGCAACCCACTGAATCGCGTAGTAACTTTAGGTAAAGAGACGGCAAACTACTTGATAATCCATCGAAATCGTCTATAGCTATTCGTAGATGCGTATCGATGGCCCACCATGCTGATCTCCATTCTCGATTCGGCGGCGCTGACGCCGGCAATGGTCTGCGTCCTGGCCTTGCTGGCTCTGGCGGTGGTGTTGTTTGCGTTCGAAATTCTGCGCCTCGACGTTGCCGCCCTGCTGATCCTGATCCTGCTCGGGCTGAGCACGCTAATCCCCGGCCTGCAGATGCGGCTCAAGCCGGACGATCTGCTGAATGGCTTTTCCAGCAACGCCGTGCTATCCATCGTCGCGGTGATGATCATCAGCGCCGGACTGGCCCGCACCGGCATCATGTATCGACTGGCGGATTCCATTCTGCGGCTCGGACGGGGCCGGGACCGGCGGACGCTGACCCTGCTGACTGCCAGCGCGGGGCTGGTATCCTCATTCATGCCCAATGTGGGTGCGGTGGCGCTGTTTTTGCCGGTGGTATCGCGCATTACCACCCGCATGCAGCGACCGATGAGGCAATGGGCGATGCCGATGGCGTTCTGCGTCATGCTGGGCGGTAACATGACCATCGTCGGTTCCAGCTCGCTAATCCTGCTGAACGACCTGATCCAGAGCTCCAACCGAATGCTGCCGCCAAGTCATCAGGCCTACACCTTCTCGCTGTTTGCGGTAGCTCCTGTAGGTCTTTGCCTGCTGCTTGCCGGTATTGCCTTTTTCGCTCTGTTCGGCCGCCGCCTGCTACCGGCACCTGCCAGCACTGCCACCGCCACCTGGGGCGGACGCACCGCCGAGTATTTCAAACGGGTTTATGGCATAGAAGCCGAAATCTACGAGATCCACGTACCCGAGCACAGCCGCCTGATCGGGCGCAGCATACGGGTCGCCGAGCGAGCCGGTCGGGTGCGTATCGTCGCCGCCCGGATTCGGGGTGAAAATCGGATCGCGCCCGCCGCCGACCACCTCATCGAACCCGACGCCGTACTGGGCATTCTGGCCGGCCCGCAAGCCGTTCAGTATTTCATCAACCGCTACGACCTGGAACTGCGGCCACAGATGCGTACCTTCGCCGAGGCACTGATGCATACCCGCTCCGGCGTCTGCGAGGTGGTCATACCACCCGACTCCGATCTGATCGGCAAGACCATCGTCGAGACGCGCTTCCGGCCTACCTACGGACTCGCGGTACTGGCGATTCACCGGGGCGACACAACCACCAACACCGGCATCCGGGATCTGCCGTTGCGGGCGGGCGACACTTTGATCTGCCATACCACGTGGGACAACCTGGCCCTGCTCGAAAGGGACCGCAATTTCGTTGTGGTGACGTCGGAATACCCGCGCGAGAAACTGCGCCAGCATAAGGTCTGGCATGCGCTGATCTGCTTCCTGTTCGCCCTGGCCCTGGCCCTGTTCACCCAACTGCCGCTGGCGCTGGCTCTGCTCACCGGTGCTGTCGGGATGATCCTCAGCAATGTGCTGACGGTAGACGAGGCCTATCAGGCCGTCAGCTGGCGCACGGTGTTTCTGCTGGCCGGGCTGATACCGCTGGGTCACGCCATGGAAACCACCGGCACCGCCGCCTGGGTGGCCGGCCATACGCTGGCCAATCTACAGAACGTGCCCGCCTGGGTCCTGGAGGCCGCCCTGGCAGTGCTGGCGACCGGCTTCACGCTGGTGATGTCGAACGTCGGCGCGACGGTGCTGCTGGTGCCGCTGGCAATGAACATCGCCCAGGTCACCGCGATCGACCCATCGCTTTGTGCGCTTACAGTGGGGCTGGCGACATCAAATTCGTTCTTGTTGCCGACCCACCAGGCCAATGCCTTGATCATCGGACCGGGCAACTATCGGGTCAGCGATTTTCTGCGGGTCGGCGGATTGGTGACTGTCTTGTATCTGGTGGTCATGCTGACCGCACTGAATCTACTGCTATGACCGGTGGCAGCACCGCGCGGGACCGATAAAGTGCCTGACCGCTGGTCTGATACTTGCGTTCGAACGGGCTAATCGGGTCACTTACGGCGAGCCTTTCGACCCATGCCGGGATGCCCGCCAGTGCCAGTGCCCGGGCGAATTCCTCGACGTACAGGGCCCAGTTACTACGCACCTCCAGCTCGCCACCCAGCGCCAGCAGGGTCGGCAGCAGCGGCGACGCGTACCAGCGCCGGCCAAGCTGTGTGGCCTTCGGCCAGGGATTGGGGTAAAGCAGGTAATGCCTGTGCAGGCGCACGCCGGCCTGCACACACAAGCGCCAGAAATCCTTGAGCTCGGCCCGCAGGATCACAGCGTTGGCGGGCAGCACCGGCTGCCGCGCCAGCCGGCAGGCGGACTTGTCGATCCCGACCACCAGCGCCGCTGGAAACCGGCGCGCCAACCATGCCGTGCTTTCACCCACCCCGCAACCGGAGTCCAGAATTACCGATCGGGCCGCTGTCAGACGCTGCGCGACCCGATCGAACACCGCCCGCGTGTGGTCGGCAATCGGGCGCTGATAGGGGGTTTGCAGGTGACGGGTGACCAGCGTTTCCAGTCGCGGATGGCAACCGCCCTGGTTGCTGTGGACCGGGCGGGCCCGGTCCACAGCAGGCGTCACAGTTCGTCGGGCGCGAGCGCCCGGACGCTGAGCGCGTGAATGTCAGTCTTCATCAACGCGTCCAGGGCATCGTAGACCAGCCGATGACGCTCCAGCAGCGATTTACCGGCGAAGGCATCGGCGACGATCGCCACACTGAAGTGCCCTTTGCCCTCGCGGGCCCCCACGTGCCCGGCATGGGCGGCACTATCATCGGTAACTTCCAGCGCCCCCGGCGTGAAAACCTCGCGCAGCCGTTGTTCGATAGCCGCCACACGCCCGGGTGGCGTCATGCCGGTAACACCTTCTTGAACGGCAGCACTTCGACCTGGGCATAGACACCCGATTCGACGTAAGGGTCGGCCTCAGCCCACAGCCTGGCATCTTCCAGCGAGGGGAATTCGGCAACGATCAGGCTGCCGCTGAAGCCTTCCGGACCCGGGTCGGCACTGTCGATCGCCGGAAACGGACCGGCAAGCACCAGCCGGCCTTCGGCCTGCAGAGCCTGCAGTCGCTCCAGGTGGGCGGGACGTACACTCTGGCGACGATCGAGACTGTCGGTCACGTCGTGACCGACGATGGCATACAGCATGTCAGGATTCCTCCACGGGTTCGATATGACGGGCCAGATAAACGCCCTGCAGGAGCACAAAAACCAAGGTCAGTCCCAACATACCGTAAAGCTTGAAATCGACCCAGATATCCGTGCTATAAGAATATGCCACGTACAGATTGACGGCCCCCATGATCGCGAAGAACCCCGACCAGGCCACGTTGAGCCGGGTCCATACCGGGCTCGGCAACTGCATGGCGTTGTCCAGCATGTGCGCGATCAGCGGCTTGCGACCAACGAACTGGCTGCCCAGAAATGCCACCGCAAACAACCAGTTAACCACTGTGACCTTCCACTTCAGGAACATCTCATCGTGCAGCATCAGAGTGATACCGCCAAACACGATGAGCAGTGCCAGGGTGATCAGCGGCATGCGCTCGACCCGGCCCTGCCGTAGCCAGGTCCACCCGACCTGCACCGTGGAGACGATGATAATGGCCACCGTAGCATGATAGAAATTGCCGGTCAGCTTGTAGACGGCAAAGAAAACAATAACCGGAAAAAAGTCCGAGAGTAGTTTCATCTGGTCGGATTCGCCACTGGATCGTTCATCATAATGCTTTCTATCTTAACCGATGCCGGCAACGCCACGAAATCCTGTTCGTGGCCGCCGCCATCACTACATGTTAAGGTTCACCGATCAGCACGGGGGATTGCCATGACCCAGTTTTTCCAGATTCACCCCGACAATCCGCAGGCTCGGCTGATTCGCCAGGCCGTCAGCATACTGCACGACAGTGGCCTCATCGCCTACCCGACCGACTCCAGCTACGCTTTAGGCTGGCAGATCGGTGACAAGGCCGCGATGGAGCGCGTCGAGCGCCTGCGCCAGACCGACCGCTCGCACAACTTTACCGTGGTCTGCCGGGATCTGGCCGACATCGCCACCTATGCCCGCATCGAAAATCCGCAGTTCCGGCTGCTCAAGGCGCTCACCCCAGGGCCGTTCACATTCATCCTGCGGGCTACCCACGAAATACCACGCCGCCTGCAGAACCCGAAGCGCAAGACCATCGGCATACGGGTGCCCGATAACGCCATCGTGCAGGCGCTGCTCGACGAACTGGGCGAACCGCTGATGTCGACCACGCTGATCCTGCCGAACGGCCACTCGGCGGCTGAGCGGCAACCGCTGAACGATCCCGAGGGAATCCGGGAGCGGCTGGCGGGTCAGGTCGAACTGATCATCGACGGTGGCCCCTGCCCGCGCGAACCGACCACCGTGCTCGACCTCACCGGCCCGGCGCCGGAACTGTTGCGTCAGGGCCGTGGCGACGCCTCGGCCTATCTATAAGCGGTTTTTTGTCGCTGTCACAAGCGTCTGCGTATAATCTGAGGTCGACTTATCGACGATCGAGGCCCCCTCTTGAGTACCAGCAAACCGCAGAGCGTGCTGTCCGGCATGCGCCCGACCGGGAAACTCCACCTGGGCCATTACCACGGCGCACTGAAAAACTGGGTCAAGCTGCAGCACGAGTACGAATGCTTCTATTTCGTGGCCGACTGGCACGCGCTCACAACGCATTACGAAGAGCGCGAAATCATCAGCCAGACGGTCTGGGACATGGTCATCGATTGGCTGGCCGCCGGCGTCGATCCGAGCACCGCCCATCTGTTCATCCAGTCCCGCATTCCGGAGCACGCGGAACTGCACCTGCTGCTGTCGATGATCACGCCGCTGGGCTGGCTGGAACGGGTCCCTACCTATAAGGATCAGCAGGACAAGCTCAAGGACCGTGACCTCAACACCTACGGCTTTCTCGGCTATCCGCTCCTGCAGAGCGCGGATATCCTGATCTACCACGCGTCGTACGTACCGGTCGGCGAGGATCAGGTCGCTCACGTCGAACTGACCCGCGAGGTGGCCCGACGGTTCAATTACCTGTACGGCCGGGAACCCAACTTCGAGAACCGCGCCGAGCAGGCCATCCGGCAGTTGGGCAAGAAGAACGCCCGCCTGTACCGCGATCTGCGCCGCCGCTACCAGGAACAGGGCGTCCACGAGGCGCTCGCCGAAGCGCGCGCGCTGGTGGAAGACCACAGCAATCTCACCCATGGCGACCGCGAGCGATTGATGGGTTATCTCGACGGCACCGGCCGGGTGATTCTGAGTGAGCCCCAGGCACTGCTCACACCGGAATCCAGAATTCCCGGGCTGGACGGCCAGAAGATGTCCAAGTCCTACCACAACACCATAACGCTGCGCGAAGAACCCTTGGAAATCGAGCGCAAGCTGCGGACCATGCCGACCGATCCGGCCCGGGTCAGGCGCAGCGATCCGGGCGAGCCCGAAAAGTGTCCGGTTTGGCAGTTCCACAAGGTCTATTCCAGCGACGCCACCCGCGACTGGGTCCAGCAGGGCTGCCGCTCGGCCGGCATCGGCTGTCTGGAGTGCAAGCAGCCGGTGATCGACGCAGTGCAGGCGGAACTCAAGCCGATCCGGGAACGGGCCCAGGAATACGAAGCCAATCCCGACCTGGTGCGCAACATCGTCGAAGAGGGCTGTGAAGTGGCACGCGAAGTCGCCGCCGACACCCTGGACGATGTGCGCCGCGCCATGGGGCTGGGGTATCGCTAAGTGGCATGACCGACACCGTCGGCGTCATCACGGATGAAGAACCGCTGGCGGTCGTCCGCGGTGAACCGTTCACCACGGTACCGCAGGATCTCTACATCCCACCCGATGCCCTGGAGGTGTTCCTCGAAACTTTCGAGGGCCCGCTCGATCTGCTGCTGTATCTGATCAAAAAGCAGAACCTGGATATCCGCGACATCCCGATCGCCGAGATCACCCGCCAGTACATGGCGTATCTTGAGCTGATGCAGGCGCTGCGACTGGAGCTGGCCGCTGAATACCTGGTCATGGCTGCGGTGCTGGCTGAGATCAAATCGCGCCTGTTGCTGCCCGCACCGACCACGGCCGAGGGTGAGGATGAAGCCGATCCGCGGGCGGAGTTGATCCGGCGCCTGCAGGACTATGAACGGTTCCGGCAGGCGGCTGAGGACATTGACGCGCTGCCGCGACTGGAGCGCGATCTGTTCACCGGCACTGCGCCGCCTCCGCCGCGCAGTGCCAGCCGGCCACTGCCGGATATTGCGCTGAGTGAATTGCTGGCTGCGTTGCGCGAAGTGCTAACCCGGGCCGATTACTTCGACCATCACCATGTGCGGCGTGAGCAGTTGTCGGTACGTGAACGTATGGGTGAGATCCTGCAACGACTCCACCCACACGAGTTCACCCCGTTCAGCGGTTTGTTCCGGGCCAGCGAAGGCCGCCTGGGCGTGGTGGTGACGCTGCTGGCGGTACTGGAGTTGATTCGCGAATCCCTGATCGAACTGGTGCAGGCCGAATCACTCGCACCGATCTACCTGCGGGCGCGGGCTTGATGCCGCCGCTAAAATACATTCTCGAGGCAGCGCTGCTGGCGGCCGGCGAGCCACTCAGCCTGGAACGAATGGAGCGCCTGTTCGACGACGATGCACCACCGGATCGAACAACCCTGCAACAGGCCCTGACCGAACTCGCCGCCGACTACGCGATGCGCGGCATTGAACTCGCGGAGGTGGCCGGCGGCTGGCGCATTCAGGTGCGGCCTAGCTATGCGCCCTGGGTGAGCCGACTGTGGGAAGAGAAACCGGGACGCTATTCGCGGGCCCTGCTGGAAACGCTGGCCCTGATTGCCTATCGTCAGCCCATTACCCGAGGCGAAATCGCCGAGGTCCGCGGCGTCGGCGTCTCCACCAGCATTGTTCGCACGCTCCAGGAACGCGGCTGGGTCAAGGTGGTCGGCCACCGCGAGGTTCCGGGCCGGCCCGCGCTTTACGGGACGACCCGGGAATTCCTCGATTATTTCAATCTCAAGTCGCTGAGTGAGCTGCCGCCGCTCGCCGACATCAAGGATCTGGACGCGATCGGCGCCGCTCTGGAGCAAACGGCATCGGTTGATGGTTGACGGCTATCAACGTCCTCATCGACAGCTCTCGTCGGCCTGCTGGTAGCTGGTGCCTTGCTTCAGGTCCTTGACCAGGCACTGCCAGTAATGTTCCGGCCGGATATAGTCGATCTGACAGATCAGGCCGCTGTGCTCGCCGTGGTGACGGGCCAGCGCGACGGCCTGATGGCATAATACGATGTTACGGATCTCCTCGGCCCCGGCCCCTTCGCCGCGGGCCAGCACCGGACCGGTCACCAGCAGCAGCACGGCCGTCGACTACGGATGACAACACCCATGACTGAACGTTTACAGAAAGTCCTGGCCCGCGCCGGCCTGGCTTCACGGCGACAGATTGAAGCTTGGATTCGCGTCGGGCGGATCACCGTGGACGGCCAGACTGCCAGCCTGGGTCTTCAGGTGAGCGGTAGCGAACGGATCGAGCTGGACGGGCGCCGGGTGGATATCGAGGTACCCCGACGCCGGGTCCTGGCGTACTACAAGCCGGAAGGCGAAATCTGCAGCCGCAGCGACCCCGAGGGCCGGCCGAGCGTCTACCGCCGGCTGCCACGACTCAGCAACGGTCGCTGGATGACCGTAGGACGCCTGGACATCAACTCGCAGGGCCTTCTGCTGGTGACCACCGACGGCGAACTGGTAGCCCGGCTGACGCATCCATCCACCGGCATCGAGCGCGAGTACGCGGTGCGTGTCCGGGGCGAATTGGATCAGCCAATGCGGGACCGGTTGCTGGAAGGTGTCGAGCTAGATGACGGCCCCGCGCACTTCGACCAGATCATCGATGCCGGTGGCACCGGCGCCAACCACTGGTACCACGTGATTTTGCGGGAAGGCCGCAAACGCGAAGTACGGCGGCTGTGGGATAGCCAGGGCGTACCCGTCAGCCGGTTGGTACGGGTACGCTACGGGCCGGTGCCGTTGCGCCGGGGGTTGCGCCCCAGTCACTGGGACGAACTGAGCGGTGAGATGTTGAACACGTTATTGAGTGCGGCCGGACTGCCGCCCGAACCCGCGCCGCCAGCCAAAATCCGACGTCGTCGCGAACCCGGCCTCCGCCGTAATCGTGTGCGTCAGCGTTAACGCGCCTGCGCGCGGATCACCTGCCCGGTCAGATCACGGCTGTCGGGCCCCAGCAGGTACAGATAGCTGTTCACCAGCGCCTCCGGTGCTGCCCACTGGCTGCGATCACCCGCCGGATACGCTTGCAGCCGCAGCTTGGTTCGGGTCGGGCCGGGATCGATGGCGTTGACCCGTACCGCCGTATTGGTCTCCAGTTCGTTGGCCAGAATCCGCATCAGGGTCTCGGCACCGGCTTTGGCCACGCCATAGGCTCCCCAGTAGGCGCGGCCCTCCTCGGCCACCCGGTCGGTGGTGAACACGATGGAGGCATCAGCGGCCTGCTCGAGCAGCTTCAGCAAAGCCTGCGTGAGCAGGAACGGTGCGTTGAGGTTGACCTGCAGGCTGCGGTACCAGAGCTCGTGACTGTAGTGCACGATCGGTGTCAGCGCCTGCAGCAACGCGGCATTGTGCAGCAGGCCATCAAGCCGACCGAACTCCTTCTCGAGAGTCTGCGCCAGGTCGGTATAGTCCTTGGGCGCGGCGCCTTCCAGGTTCATCGGATAAATCGCCGGCTGGGGATGCCCGGCCTGCTCGATCTCGTCGTAGACCTGCTCCAGTGGCCGCACGGTGCGCCCGAGCAGGATTACCGTGGCGCCATGGGCCGCGGCCCCCCGGGCCACAGCGCGACCGATGCCGGCGCCGGCCCCGGTGATAAGAATGACCCGGTCGCGCAGCAGTTGCGGATCCGGCTGATAATCGTTGACTGTCGTCATGGCTTACTACTCCGCATGTGCCGGGTCCGCCGCCGCCGCTCGCGCCGCAACGCACGCCAGGCCAGCCAGAACTTGCGTATGGGTGTCAGACTGAGCTGCCGTTCCAGCAACTGCAGACCGTCATTCTCGAGCTCGGCCAGCGCTGCCAGCAGCAGCTCCGCCAACATCAGCTGGCTGCGCTGGGCGTACCGATCCGCGTCGGGCAACCGGGCGAGCGCGCGGTTATGATACTCGCGCACGCGCTGCAGCTGAAACGCGAACAGCGCCCGCAACCGAGCATCGGTAGCGCTGCCCAGCAAGTCCTCGAAGCGTACCCCGAAGCGTTCCAGTTCATCCAACGGGATATAGCAACGCCCCGCGCGGGCGGCCCAGCGGACGCCCAGAAGTTGTCGCGCCAGCACCAGCATCACCCCGACCTCGTGCGCAAATGCCGCCGTGCCGGACTGCCGCTGGCCCAGTGCGCGTGCCTTGAGCAGCGCCAGGCTGCTGCCGCCACGGTGACAATACACCAGCAACTGCGCCAGACTGGGGTAGCTGCCGTATTCCAGATCCATGGCCGCGGCCTCTGCCAATTCCGCCAGCAGGTCTGCCGGCCAGGCCGTGCCCGGGGGGCGCGCCGCCAGCGCCTGTGTCGCCGGATGCCGGGGGCGATCCTCCTGGAGACGACCCAGTTCCTCACGCCACCAGTCCAGCTTGTGCCGGGCTACTGCCGGCTCGCTAATCCCGGTAGCGCAGTCCTGCAACTCCCGCTGCAAGGCATGCAGCGCAACCACCGCCTGACGCTCGGCGAGGGACAACGACAGCAGGCTGCAGCGCAGACTCGACCCCGCGGGGGCCGCACGCGCCTCGCAATAATCGTGCACGTCCATCGCTACTCCAGCCAGTCGAGCAGCGCAATCGGCGACTCCACCTGACCGTTGGCACCCCAGCTTCCGGGCCGTTCGCCGGCTCCAATGTAGCCGTAACGCGCCACCACAGTCGTCATACCCGCGCGACGACCGGCAGTGACATCGCGCGCGGCGTCGCCGACATAGATACACTCGGCCGGGGCCACCCCAACCTGACTGCAGGCGTACAGCAACGGTGCCGGGTGGGGCTTGCGTTCGATCAGCGTATCCCCGCTGACGACACAGGCAGCGCGCCGCGCCAAGGCCAGCTCGGTCAGCAACGGCATGGTCAGGAACGCCGGTTTGTTGGTCACCACGCCCCAGGGCAGCTTGCGGGCATCCAGGACCTCCAGCACCGCGTCCATGCCCGGAAACAGACGGGTTTCCCGGTTCAACTGCTCACCGTACAGAGCCAGAAAACGATCCCGCAGCGGTACGAAATTCGCAGCGTCCGGGCCGATTCCGAAACCCAGCCGCAGGAGTCCGGTCGATCCGTGGGAAACCATCGGACGGATCTCATCCGCCGGCAGTGCCGCCCGGCCCTGCTCGATCAGCAGGCGGTTCAGAGCCCGGCCCATGTCGGGCGCGGTATCCAACAACGTGCCGTCGAGATCGAACAGGACGCAGGACACCGCGGGGCGGGACGAACTCACGGCCGGGCGACCCGGCAGTGTGCCAGGTAGTTGACGTCCACACCGGGCGCCAGCCAGTAACGCTGCGTCAACGGGTTGTAATGCATGCCGGTCATGTGGACCATCTCCAGCCCGGCCGTCCGGACCCAGCCATCCAGCTCGGACGGGCGGATCAGCTTACGGTATTCGTGGGTGCCGCGCGGCAGCAGCCGCAGCATGTATTCAGCCCCGATGACGGCGAACAGAAACGATTTGGGATTGCGGTTGATGGTCGAGAAAAACACCTGCCCGTCCGGCCTCACCAGCTGCCGGCACGCGGCAACCACCGCCGCGGGGTCCGGCACGTGTTCCAGCATTTCCATGCAGGTCACGACATCGAAGCTCCCGGGTTGCTCGGCAGCCAGCTGCTCGGCGGCACAATGCCGGTATTCAACGTCGACGCCGGACTCCAGCTGATGCAGCTGGGCCACGCCGATCGCTGCCTCGGCCATATCGATGCCGACCACCTCGGCACCACGGCTGGCCATGGCCTCGGCCAGAATACCGCCGCCACAGCCGACATCCAGCACCCTTTTACCCGCCAGTCCGACCCGCTGATCGATGTAATTCAGCCGCAGTGGATTGATCTCGTGCAGCGGCCTGAACTCGCTGTGCGGGTCCCACCAGCGACTGGCCAGCTGCTCGAATTTCGCGATTTCACCGCGATCGACATTGACACTCGTAGTCATTGACAATGTCCTTTGTGTTCAGCCGTGCACCGGTTTCGATCGGCGCACGAGTGGATTAGATTGTGCCAGCCTGCCGCGGGCAGGCTTCGGTCATGGTCCGATCCGATCGCTCCAGGCTCGTGCCTCGGCGCACACGCGATCCACATCCATGCAGGTCAGTTCGCGCCCATCCAGCAAGCGCCGACCGGCGACCCAGACATCGCTCACCTGATGGCGGCCGCAGGCATACACCAGTTGCGAGATGGGGTGGTACAGCGGCTCGGTCTCCGGCGACGCCACATCGACTGCGATTACGTCGGCCGCCTTGCCCGCCACCAGCGACCCGATCTCGCTATCCAGACCGAGCGCCCGGGCGCCGTTTAGCGTCGCCATCGTCAGCACCCGCTCCGCCGGCAACACTGCCGCGTCGTGAGCCACGGCCTTGCCCAGCAGCGCGGCCATGCGCAGCTCACCGAACATGTCCAGATCGTTATTGCTGGCCGCGCCGTCGGTACCCAATGCCAGATTGGTCCCCGCAGCAGTCAGCGCAGCCGCGGCACAGAAGCCGCTGGCCAGTTTCAGATTCGATTCCGGACAGTGCACCACATGCACCCCGGCTGCGGCCATCTGCTCGCGCTCGGCTGGCTCCAGTTGCGTCATATGCACCGCCAGCAACCGTGGACTCACCAGCCCCAGCCGCGCCAGTGCAGCCAGCGGCCGCTCGCCATGGTCGCTCTGCCACTGGGCCACCTCCGCCGCGGTTTCGTGGATATGCATATGGATCCGCAGGTCGTCGGTCTCAGCCCGATCCAGCACGCGTTCCAGCACCGCGGGACTCACCGTATAAGGGGCATGCGGCGCCAGCGCGGTGGTCAGCAACGGCTCCCCCGCCAGCGCCTGCTGCAGGGCCTGGCCCTTGGCCAGATATTCGTCGGCATCACGGGCCCAGGGACTCGGAAAATCAATCACGATCTGGCCCAGAACTGCGCGCGAACCCGCCCGGCGAACGCAGTCGGCGGCAACGTCGGGAAAGAAGTACATGTCATTGAAGCAAGTGGTGCCGCCGCGCACCATCTCGACCAGCGCCAATTCGGTGCCGGCGCGCACGAAATCCGGGCTCACCCAGCGCCCCTCAGCCGGCCAGATATGTTCGTTGAGCCAGGTCATCAGCGGCAGGTCGTCAGCGAGTCCCCGCAACAAGGTCATGGCGGCATGGGTATGCGCGTTGACCAGGCCGGGCAGCAACGCATGGTGTTCCAGATTGACAGTTTCGGCGGGCAGATAGTGCTGATGGACCTGGTCGGTCGGCATCAGATCGACAATCCGGCCACCGGTCAGCACCAGACTGTGGCGCTCGAGAACCTGACCTTCGGGCTCGATGGGAACAATCCAGCGAGCAGCAATGACGGTATCGGCAGGCAGCATCGCGGCGGTCCTCGATTCGAAAGCTGTCGGGGTGCATGGCATAGCGGAACTGAATGTTACGCCAAACATCCGTCCGCTGCACCACAACGGCGCCAACCCGGTATCCTGTTGCCAGACAGCAAATCCGGAGGATCAACGTGTTCAGTGAGCAATGGCAAATCCGCAAACCCGCTGTCGCCGGTCGCGGCGGTATGGTAGCCGCGCAGCATTGGCAGGCGGCCGCCGCCGGCGCCCGTACCCTGGCCCACGGTGGCAACGCTATCGATGCCGCGGTAGCGACCGCTTTCGCCCTTAATGCGGTGGAGCCCTGGATGTGTGGCCTGGGCGGCAACGGCTACATGGTGATCTGGTGGGCCGCCGAACGGCGCGCCTACGCACTCAATTTCCAGGGTGTGGTGCCAGCCGCGCTCGATCCGGACGACTATCCAATCGATCCGGCGGCGCCCCTGACCCTTATGGACTATCCCGGCGTGGTGGGCGACCGCAACCGGTGTGGCTACGGATCAATCGCCGTGCCCGGTGCCGTCGCCGGCCTGGGCGCGGCCCAGCAACGCTTCGGTCGGATCGGTTTCGACCGGGTGCTGGAACCCGCCATCACACTGGCCGCGCAGGGACTGCCGGTGGACTGGCACGCCACCCTCAACATCGCCCTGCAACTGCATCAGCTGCGGCGCGATCCGACCGCAGCGCGGCTTTACCTGGACGACGGTTGCCCGCCACAGCCGGACGGCCACCGGCCGCTGGACGCGCTCACCGTCACCCTGCGACAACTTGCCGACCAGGGCCCGGACAGTTTCTACCGCGGCCCACTCGCCGAGCGCCTGGCCGCCGACCTGGCCAGCGGTGGCAGCGCCATCACCGCCGATGACCTGCAACGGTATCAGATCGAATGGCACCAGCCGCTGAGCGGCGAACATCGCGGAGCCCGGGTGTTCGGTGCCGACCCCAGTAGCGGCGCCCGCCGGCTGCTGGACATGCTGGCGTTCGCTCAACGTGACCTGGCACCCGGCGCCGCCATCGGCCCGGACACCTACCGAATCTACGCCCGCGCGCTCAACGCCGCGTTCGCCGCCCATCACAGCCGCCTCGGCCCACCGGCGGAGCCGGGCTGTACCAGTCACATCAGCGTGGTCGACGACGCCGGCAACATGGTGGCGCTGACCAACACCTTGCTGGAGCGCTTCGGCAGTCAGGTCGTGCTGCCCAGCATCGGAATATTGATGAACAACGCCATCGGTTACTTCGATCCCCGGCCTGGCCGGCCGACCTCGCTGGAACCGGGCAAGCGCATCAACAGCTCCAACATGTGTCCCACCATCGCGGTACGTGACCAGCGGGCACTGTTCGCCGTTGGCGCCTCGGGCGCCGGTCATATCGTCCCGGCCACGGCCCAACTGACCGCCCTGCTGCTGGACTATGACCTGACGCTGGAACAAGCCATGCACACGCCGCGGATCGAAGCCACCAACGGTGGCAGCATTCAGGTCGACCCGCGCCTGCCGGCCGCCGTGCTCGACGCCCTCGCCGCAGAATTCACCCTGCAACCGGCTGATCTCAAGGTCTATCCCAAGCTCTACGCCTGTCCCAGTGCCGTGCTGGCCGATGCCGCGAGCGGCATGCACTACGGCGCGGCCGACCCGTCCTCGCCGGTAGCAGCGGCCTGTGCGGCCGGTTAGTAACGGCGCGCCGCATCGATCACGCCGGTCGTGTGATCGCCAGCCATGAACCGGCGAATACCGGCCGCGAGCAGCCGGCCGCCGGTTTCGGGGTCGATCAGGCTTGCCACATGCGGGGTCACCGTGATCCGGGGATGGCGCCAGAACGGATGGTCCGGCGGCAGCGGTTCGGTGCGGAACACGTCCAGCACCGCACCGCCGAGCTGGCCGTCGGCCAGCGCCGCCAGCAGATCGGCCTCCACCAGATGCTCGCCGCGCCCGGCGTTGATCACCCAGGCGCCGCGCGGCAGATGATCGAACAGTTCGCGGTCAAGGATACCGTCGGTTGCCGGCGTCAGCGGCAGAAGGCACACCAGCATCTGCGTGCGCGCGAGAAACGCATCCCGTTGATCAGGACCGTGGAAGCAGTCCACCCCGGGCAGGTCATGCGCCGAGCGGGACCAGCCGGCCACCCTGAACCCCAGGCCGTGCAGGGTTCGGGCGGCGGCACCGCCCAATTGACCGAGCCCCATCACGCCGACGCCGCAGTCACCGGCCGGGGGCGTGATCACCTGCTGCCAGCGACCGGCCTGTTGCGCAGCCTCAAGCTCGTTCTGGCGCCGGTGGCAGTGCAGCACGTGAAGCGCAACGTATTCGCGCATGCGTTGGTTCAACGCGGCACCGGTCAGCCGTATCACCGGGACAGCGGGCAACGCCGGATCGTTGAACACATGATCGACTCCCGCGCCGATCGAAAAGACCGCCTGCAGCCTGGGAAACCGCTTCAGCCCTCCCGGCGGTGGCCGCCACACCGCGGCATAGACGACATCCTCCGGGTCACCGGCATCATCCCAGAGGCGACACTGCAGTTCCGGCAGCAGGGCCTGTAGCCGCTCACGCCACCACTCGGCCCGCGGGCTGTTGACATGAATGACTAGCGTGCCGGCCATGCTTTCGCGCCCGTGTCGTAGCCGGAATACTCCAAGTCGCCGCAGCGGAACAATGCGGCCGTCAGACGCTTGTAAGCCATGAATGGGACTGTCATGCTGCTGTCATGCAATGGTTTTTATACTGATCGAATGTTTTACCGGTCGCGAGTATAACAAGGAGTCTGCATGCGACGAATCTGTGTCTACTGTGGTTCCAGTCACGGCCGCCGCCGCGAGTACACGGCGGCGGCGCGGGCGCTGGGCCGGATCCTGCTGGCACGCCGGATAGGGCTGATCTACGGTGGTGCCAGCGTCGGCCTGATGGGCGTCATTGCCGACACCATGCTGGCCGGAGGCGGCGAAGTGATCGGCATCATCCCGTCGGTGCTGCGCAAGCGCGAAGTGGTCCACGAAAACCTTTCGGCGCTGCATCTGGTCGATTCCATGCACCAGCGCAAAGCGATGATGGAACAACTGGCGGATGGTTTCATTGCGCTGCCGGGTGGCTTCGGTACCCTCGACGAGACGTTCGAGATCCTGACCTGGGCCCAGCTCGGCATGCATCAGAAGCCGATCGGCCTGCTCAACGTCAACGGCTACTTCGATCAGCTGGTCGCCTTCCTCCAGCACACGGCTAGCGAACAGTTTGTCCATAGCGACCAGCTCCAGGGGCTGGTCGTTGACGATGATCCGGCCTCACTGGTGGCCCGTTTCGGCGACTACCGCCCGATGCCTGGCAAGCCCTGGCTGCAGCGCGCCAACGCCTGAACCGTCCCACCCCGGTTCAGGTGCATCCCACGAACCGCTGCAGCGCCGCGGCCGCTGGCTTCCCGGCCCGTTAGCCGCCTGCCCCCGCCTGATCGCTCGTGGTAGCATAGCCGGCCTTGATCTGGCCACGGAGCGATGCCCATGAGTGTCTCCCCCCCGGTTTCCTGGCGCGCCTGGCCCTGGCGTGGCGGGTGTTGACCGACGCCGCGTTCGCAGCCCGCGTCAGCACCCAACCGGAGGCGTCAACGGCGGTGCCGGAACCGGCCCCGGCAGTTGAGCCAGCCGCGCTGCAAAGCGCTGCGCCCGACGGTGCCCTGCAGTTGTTGGGCCTGCTGCAACAGGAAGGCCGGCTGGTCGATTTCCTGGAAGAGGACATCGGCAGCTACGCCGACGCCGAGATTGGCGCAGCGGTGCGGGTGGTTCACGAGGGTTGCCGCAAGGTCCTCAGCAAGTACTTCACTGTCGAACCGGTGAGCGACCGTGACGAAGGCACCCGCATCACCCTGGATGCCGGCTTTGACGCCGGCGCCTGGCGCCTGACCGGCAACGTGGTCGGGTCAGCGCCGTTCAGCGGGCAACTGGTCCACCGCGGCTGGCGGGTCAGCGCCAGCGACCTGCCGCGCATCAGCAGTGGCCACGACGTCAGCGTCCTGGCACCAGCGGAGGTCGAATTATGAGTGATGCCGGGGCGCGCTACGCCGTTGGTATCGATCTGGGTACCACCAACAGCGTACTGTCCTATGTCGACCTGGCCGCCAGCGACGGCGAGCAGGTGAGCCAGGACGTGCTGCCGGTCCCGCAGCTGACCGGCCCCGGCGTCGTCGAGGACCGCCGGCAACTGCCGTCGTTCGTGTACCTGCCGCATGCCGACGAGCTCTCGGCCGACGACCGGCGGCTGCCCTGGCATGACGACGGCCGCTTCATCGTCGGTGAACTGGCCCGCAATCTGGGCAGCCGCACGCCGATCCGGCTGGTCGCCAGTGCCAAGAGCTGGCTGTGCCACCCGGGCATCGACCGGCGGACGCCGATTCTGCCACTGGAAGCACCCGAGGAAATCGAACAACTCTCACCTTTGGCCGCTTCGACGCTGTATATCCAACACCTGAGGGCTGCCTGGGATCAGGCTTTTCCGGACGCACCGCTGAGCGACCAGGAGGTCGTGCTGACGGTACCGGCGTCATTCGATCCGGCGGCGCGGGAACTGACCGCTGAGGCCGCCACGGCGGTCGGCCTGTCCCGCCTGACCCTGCTGGAAGAGCCGCAGGCGGCCCTGTACAGCTGGATCCAGGCCAGCCAGGGGGGCTGGCGCAAGCAGGTCGAAGAAGGCGATGTCATCCTGGTGATCGACATCGGCGGTGGCACTACGGACCTGTCGCTCATCGTGGTCACCGAGCAAGACGGCAATCTGGAACTGCGCCGTATCGCGGTCGGCGATCATATTCTGCTGGGTGGCGACAATATGGATCTGGCACTGGCGCATGTGATCCGCGCCCGGCTGGCCGGCGCTGGCAAAAAACTCGACTTGTGGCAGTTGCAGGCACTGACCCACGGTTGCCGCGCCGCCAAGGAACAGTTGCTGGGCGATCCGGACCTGGCCAGCGTGCCGGTCGTGGTGCCGAGCCGCAGCTCACGTCTGATCGGCGGCACGCTCAAAAGCGAGCTGACCCGGGACGACGTCGAGCGCACCCTGCTGGACGGTTTCTTCCCCATGGTCGGGGCCGATGCGCGTCCCCAGAGCCGCACCCGCGCCGCCCTCACCCGGCTGGGACTGCCCTACGCCCAGGATGCCGGTATCAGCCGCCATCTGGCTGCATTTCTGGCCCGTCAGCGGGATGCCGCGGGTGATCTTGAGGGGGTCGCGCTGCCGGCCGAGGCCAGTTTCCTGCACCCGACGGCGGTGCTGTTCAACGGCGGTGTGCTGAAAGCGGGCATCCTGGCCGACCGTACCCTGGGAATCATTAACGACTGGCTGGCGGCCGAAAGCGCGCCACCGGCCAGGCTGTTGACCGGCGCCGATCTCGATCTGGCGGTGGCGCGCGGCGCGGCTTTTTACAGCTATTCGCGCCGCGGCCGCGGCGTGCGGATTCGCGGCGGCACGGCCAAAGCCTATTACGTTGGCGTTGAAAGCGCGATGCCGGCGGTGCCTGGCATGGAACCGCCACTGGCCGCCATGTGCATCGCGCCGTTCGGGATGGAGGAAGGCAGTGAGGGTGCACTGCTCCCGGACGAATTCGGCCTCGTGGTCGGCGAACCGGTGCGGTTCCGCTTCTTCGGGTCATCGGTCCGGCGCGACGATCAGGTCGGCGATGTGCTGGAGGAGTGGCTTGAGGACGAACTCGAGGAACTGGAACCGATCAGCGCCGAGTTACCGGCCGACGACCACCCGCCGGGCGATATCGTGCCGGTGCGACTGCGGGCCGCGATCAGCGAGGTCGGCACGCTACGGCTGGAGGCGGTTCCCCGCACCGGTCCGGAAGTCTGGAAGGTCGAGTTCGACACCCGCGGCGAGGAGGCCTGAGCCGGCGTGGCGCGACCGCCACGCTATCGGGTCGGGATCGATCTCGGCACCACCCATACGGTGGTGGCCTATGCCGATAGCCGCGACCGTAATAGCGCCATCGAGCTGTTTCCGATCGAACAACTGGTCGCCCCGGGAGAGGTTGCGGCCCGGCCGCTGCTGCCGTCGCTTCGCTACCACCCGACGCTGGAGGAACTGCCAGCAGGCGACCGCCAACTGCCCTGGCCGGAGCCGGATCTGGGCGAGCCGCTGCCCGCCGGCATCATCGGTGAGCTGGCCCGGGAGCTCGGCTCACGGGTACCGGGACGGCTGGTGGCCAGCGCCAAGAGCTGGTTGTCCCATGCGGCGGTCGATCGCACCGCCGCCATCCTGCCCTGGGGTGCCGATCCCAGCGTCGGCAAGATCTCCCCACTGGCAGCCAGTGCCAGCTATCTGGCCCACATCCGCGCCGCCTGGGACTTACATTTTCCGGACCACCCGTTAGCCGACCAGGACCTGATTCTGACGCTGCCGGCGTCATTCGACGAGGACGCCCGCGCGCTGACGGTCGCGGCTGCCCGCCTGGCCGGCCTGGAGCGGGTGCATCTGCTGGAGGAACCGCAGGCGGCCTGTTACGCCTGGCTGGCGGATCACCGCGGCCAGCTGGCCATGGCGCTGGGCGACAGCCGCTTGCTACTGGTGGTCGATGTCGGCGGCGGCACCACCGACCTCACCCTGATCCGGATCGACCCCGGCAAATCCGAGCCGCGTCTGACCCGGATCGCGGTAGGCAATCACCTGATGTTGGGCGGCGACAACATGGACCTGGCAATCGCTCACCGGATCGAACAGCGCTTGAGTCAGGACCGACTGGCCACCGGCCAGCTCGCGCAGCTGGTCCAGCAATGCCGCAGCGCGAAGGAAAGGCTGCTGGCTGAGGACGCGCCGGAAGCCGTCACGGTCACGCTGCTGGGTGGCGGTGGCCGGCTGGTGGGCGGGGCCCGTTCGGCCGAGCTGAGCCGTGCCGAGGTACTGGAGCTGGCCGACGGCTTCCTGCCGCTGACTGGCATCGACCAGCACCCCCAGCGCCGCCGTGGCGCCCTTGTCGAGTTCGGCCTGCCGTATGCGGCCGACCCGGCGATCAGTCGCCACCTGGCCGCATTTCTGCAGCGTCATGCCGAATCCGCCCGCGCGGCCCTGGGCCTGCCCGACGGCACCACGCCGGTCCCTGACGCCGTATTGCTAAACGGCGGCGTATTTCATGCCCATGCACTGCGCCGGCGGCTACTTGAACTGCTGGGCCACTGGCGCGGTGCACCGCTGCAGCTGCTGGACACCCCCCATCCGGATCGGGCCGTCGCGCACGGGGCGGTCGCCTACAGCCTGGCGCGCGGCGGTCACGGGGTGCGGATCGGCGGCGGTATGGCGCGCAGCGTGTTCCTGCTGGCCGACGGAGAGCAGCAGCAAGCCGTGTGCCTGCTACCGCGCGGTAGCGAGGAGGGCCAGGAACTGCGCCTGCCCGAACGCCAGTTCATGCTGCGACTGGGCCAGCCGGTACGTTTTCATCTGGCCACTGCCAGCGCCGACCAGCGCTATCGTCCCGGCCAACTGATTACTGCAGACAGCGAGCACCTGGTGCCGTTGCCACCATTAGCCAGTGTTGTGTCCGGTCAGGGCGAAGTGGCGGTGGAACTGGCCAGCCGGCTGACCGAGGTGGGTACCCTGGCCGTCGACTGCGTGTCCGTAGACTCGCCGTCACGGCGCTGGCAGCTGGAATTCCAGTTGCGCGGGAAGACCCGGCAAGTGGCCGATACGACCCAGTTGCCGGCAGGCTTCGAGGGTGCCGCAGAGCGCTTGCAACAGTTCTATGGCGGCCGCTCTGGCAGGGTCGACCCCAAGGGCGTAAAAACGTTACGCAGTGACCTGGAAAAGCGACTGGGCAAACGCGATCAGTGGGATACGGCACTGCTGCGCGCGTTGTTCGGCGTGCTGCTGGAAGGCGCCCGCCGGCGCCGGCGCAGCGCCGATCACGAGCGCCAGTGGTTCAATCTGACCGGCTTCTGCCTGCGGCCCGGTTACGGCTATCCGTTGGACGACTGGCGCATCGGGCAGCTGTGGCCGCTCTACCAGCAAGGCGTGCAATACGTCAAGGACGCCCAGAACTGGGCTGAGTGGTGGACGCTGTGGCGCCGGGTAGCCGGAGGGCTGGACAGCGCTGCCCAGGAACAGATTATGGCCGAACTGACGCCCTATCTATTGCCGCCGTCCCGCCAAGCCCGGATCAAAGGAACCCGCAAGCTCGGCTACGACGACATGGTCCGGCTTGCCGCCAGTCTGGAACGGCTGGGGCCGGCGCGCAAGAGTGACCTGGGCGGCTGGCTGCTGGAACGGCTCGGCAACAAGGGCGAATCGGTGCAGACCTGGCAGGCGCTCGGCCGGTTGGGTACCCGGGTTCCGCTGTACGGCAGTGCCCATAACGTGGTCCCGCGGGTGATCGCCGCGGACTGGCTCCAGCGTGTTCTTCAACTGGACTGGAAGAAGGTGCAGCCGGCGGCTTTCGCAGCGGTGTCACTGGCGCGACTCAGCGGTGACCGGGAACGGGATCTGGACAGTGGTCTGCGCCGCCAGGTCGTTGCCAGACTGCGTGGCGCCAGGGTCTCGGACCACTGGGTCAGCCTGATCGAGGAGGTCAGCGAACTGGACGAGGCTGACCACAAACGCCTGTATGGTGATGCCCTCCCGGTCGGGCTGACGCTGGTGAGCTAGCACAGCGCAAGGCGCCGGCGAACGGTTGACCCGTACGGCAAATATTGTTCGTATACTCTCGCCACTGCGGCAGCGGGTTGCCGCACAAGCACACGAAACTTTCCGGAGATCTGGCTTATGCGTTCCTTGAGTAACCTGATCGACCTGCTAGGCAGACTTCTGTTCGCGCCGCTGTTTCTGCCGTCCGGCATTCACAAAATCACTGGCTACGCCGCCAGCCAGCACTACATGGCGAGCCACGGTGTACCGCCGCAGTTGCTGTTCCTGGCCATCATTCTGGAAGTGGCCGGGCCGATTCTGCTGATCGTAGGCTGGCAGACCCGCTGGGTCGCCTTCATCTTCGCTGTTTACTGCTGCATCACCGCATATTTCTTCCATTTCGATCTGGCCAATCAGATGCAATACATCAACTTCATGAAGGATCTGGCGATCGCCGGCGGCATGCTGGTGTTGGCTGCACGCGGCCCGGGCGATTGGAGTGTCGACGGCCGACCTGCGGAAGACTGACTGGGTAATTCCGCCCCGTCCCAGAGGCGGGGCGCTTTGGCCGTGACGCAGTCCCTTGCTAGACTTGCCGTTTGACACCGTTACCGGACCGCGTCAATGACCGCCCGCGCTGCCTTCGAACAAAAGAAACAACGCCTGATCGACAGCCTCCGCCACGCCGACGGCGCGGTCCGACTGAACAAAAACACTTCAAATCTGTTTCGGGATCGCGCGGCCGGTCCGCGCGTTGGCCTGGACGTAACGGACTTCAATCAGGTGCTGGAGGTCGACCCGACCGCAGGCTGGGTCGAGGTCGAGGGCATGACACCGTACGCCGATCTGGTAGCCGCCACCCTGCCCCACGGCGTGATGCCCTGCGTGGTACCCGAACTCAAATCGATCACCATCGGCGGCGCGGTGACCGGCATTGGCATAGAGTCGTCCTCGTTCAAGTACGGACTGCCGCACGAGACGGTACTGGAAATGGACGTACTCACGGGCGACGGCACCGTGGTTACGGCCACGCCCAACAACAACCACCGCGACCTGTTCTTTGGCCTGCCGAATTCCTATGGCACGCTGGGCTACATTCTCCGGCTCAAGGCCAGGGTAATTCCGGTGCGGCCTTACCTGCATCTGCGCCATCATCACCATGATAACGCCGACGACTACTTCCGCGACCTCCAGGCCCGACAGGACGGTGCCGATTTCCTCGACGGAGTGGTTTTCGGCCCTGACGACATGGTCGTCACCGTCGGCCGTTTCACCGACCAGGCGCCCTACACCAGCGACTACACCTATACCCGGATCTACTACCAGTCGCTGCGCCAGCGTGACGAGGACTACCTCAGAGTGCAGGATTACATCTGGCGCTGGGACACGGACTGGTTCTGGTGTTCCAGGGCCCTGGGAGCACAGCATCCGCTGGTACGGCGCCTGCTCGGGCGCAAGCGGCTGACGTCGGTCTTCTACACCAAGGTGATGCGCTGGAACAGCCGGGTGGGGCTGACCAAGAAGGCCGATCGATTGCTCGGCAACCATCCGGAATCAGTGATCCAGGACGTCGACATCCCGATCGCGAACGCACCTGAATTCCTGCACTTCTTCCTCAATGAGATCGGTATCACACCGGTCTGGACCTGCCCATTCCAATGCTATGACCGGACTCACGATTTCCCGCTGTTTCACACCGATCCGGATACGTTTTACATCAATTTCGGCTTCTGGGACGTGGTAAAAAGCCGCACGCCTCATGAACCCGGTCACTTCAACCGTCTGATCGAGGCCAAGGTGCAGGCCCTGGGGGGCATCAAGTCGCTGTATTCGGATTCCTATTTCGATCGCGACACATTCTGGACGATCTACAACAAACCGGTCTACGACAACCTGAAAGGGCGTTATGACCCGGACGGACGGTTCCGTGACCTGTACCAGAAAACCGTGCTTCGGGCCTGACTCCGGACAGTCGGGACGGGATCGCTCGAGGCAGCGCGTTGCAAACCCACTACGATGTCATCATCATTGGCGGCGCCGTCATCGGCAGCTCGGTGGCTTACCACCTGGCGGCAAATCGCGATTTCCCGGGCCGGATTCTGGTCATAGAGAAGGATCCGTCCTATCAGCACTGTGCTTCGGCGCGCTCAGCGGCCTCCATCCGCCAACAGTATTCCAGCGCCATCAATATCGACATCTCACTCTACGGCATCGAGTTTCTGCGGCGGATCGGCGATACCCTGGCCGTCGATGACGATCGGCCCGATATCGCCCTGCGCGAATCCGGCTACCTGTTTCTGGCCACTGCCGCCGGCCGCCCCGTGCTGGTGCAGAACCATGCCCTGCAGCTCGAGCGCGGTGCCGATATTCTGTGGCTGGAACCCGAGGCACTGCAGCAACGTTTCCCCTGGCTCCACGTCGACGATCTGGCGGTCGGTTGCTGGGGCCGTTCCGGCGAAGGCTGGTTCGACGGCTACGGGCTGCTGCAAGCCTTCCGGCGCAAGGCCCGTGCCCTGGGGGTGGACTACCTGGCGGGCGAGGTTACGGGCTTCGAACGCCAGGGTGAGCGAATCGTCGCGGTCACATTGGACGACGGCCGCCGGCTCGGCTGTGCCAGTGTGGTCAACGCCGCTGGCGCCGGTGGCCCAGCCATCGCCCGCGCCGCCGGGCTGGATCTGCCAGTGCACAACCGCAAGCGGATGATCTTCACGTTCGACTGCCGCGAGCCAGTCCCCGGGTGCCCGCTGCTGATCGATCCCACAGGTGTGTACGTTCGCCCCGAGGGCCGTGGGTTCATCTGCGGTAGCGCACCGCCACCGGAGGCTGATCCGGACAGCGACGACTTCGAGGTCGACCATGGGTTCTTCGAAGACTACCTGTGGCCCCGGCTGGCGGCGCGAATTCCCGCCTTTGAGCGAATCAAGCCGGGACCGGCCTGGGCCGGTCACTACGATCTCAATCTGTTCGATCACAATGCCTTCGTCGGTGCGGTACCGGGACTGTCCAACCTGTATCTCGCCAACGGCTTCAGTGGCCACGGTCTGCAGCAATCCCCAGCCGTCGGCCGCGGTTTGAGTGAACTCATAACCTACGGCCGCTACACCTCACTGGATCTCGGGCCGCTTTCGATCGAGCGGTTATTCGCCAATCGCCCGCTGGTCGAGCGGAACATCGTCTGAGCCTGCCGCTGGGCGCCGGTTGCTACCGGCTCACGGGCAATTTCATGCGCTAAAGTAACGATTTAGTAATGCCACCAGCCGGAGCAATCGCGGGCGATCGCGGTCATATACTCATGTAAAGGTACACAGCAGCTAAAATTCTTTCTGCTCGTGCCCGGGCACCCTTGTTGCTGAGGGTCATGCACCAACGAACAACAGGGAGGCACGCGCCATGAATCCTCTCGAATCGCTCCATCAACTCGGTGAGCGGGTCTGGATCGACAATATCCGGCGGGCCATGCTCGAACGGGGAACCCTGCAACACTATATCGACGAGTTCGCCCTCACCGGCCTCACCTCCAACCCCACTATCTTCGAACACGCCATCGCTGGCAGCGACGACTACGACGACGCCATCCGCGCGCAGCTCGACAGCAACCTGAACGCCGAACAGCTATTCTACCAGCTGGCGATCGAGGATTTGCAGCGGGCCGCCGACCTGTTCCGGCCGATCTACGACCGCAGCGATGGCCGCGACGGCTTCATATCGCTGGAGCTGTCGCCGGAGCTTGCCGACGACGCTGCCGGTTCGATCCGGCAGGCCCAGGAACTGTTCCAGCACATGCAGCGGCCCAACGTCCTGATCAAGGTGCCGGGCACCCGGGCCGGCCAGGAAGCGATCGAGGCACTGATCCATCAGGGTATTCCGGTCAACGTCACGCTGCTGTTCTCGCCCGAGCATTACCAGGGTGCCGCCGAAGCCTATCTGCGCGGCCTGGAACACCGGCTGGAGGAACGGCTCGACCTGAACGTGCCCTCGGTGGCCTCGCTGTTCGTCTCGCGCTGGGACAAAGCCTCGGTAGACCGACTGCCGCCCGAACTGCGCAACAAGCTCGGCATCGCCATTGGTATGCAGACCTATCAGCGCTATCGGGAGCTGCTGAAGTCCGAGCGCTGGCGCCATCTGGCCCGGGCTGGCGCCCGGCCGCAGCGGCTGCTGTGGGCCAGCACCGGCACCAAGGACCCGAACCTGGCCGATGATTACTACGTTACCGCCCTGACGGCGCCGGAAACCATCAACACCATGCCTGAAGCCACGCTGCTGGCGTTCGCCAAAGAGGGCAGGGGCGGCAAACCACTGCCAGACGATGGTGGCGACTCGGCCGCCATACTCGCCGCGATCGGTGCCGCCGGCATCGATGCCGACCGGTTGGCGGCGGAACTGCAACAGCAGGGCAAAGACGCCTTCAGCAAGTCCTACCGTTCGTTGCTGGAGGGCATCAAGCGCAAACAGGCCGAGCTGCGCGAGGCTAACGCGGTCGAGCGCGAATCGCTGGGCCCGCTGGCCGACAAGGTCGCGGAAATGCTGGCCGAGCTGGAGCAAGACCAGATCGTCGAACGCATCTGGCGGCATGATCACAGCGTCTGGCAGTCCGACCCCACAGAGGTCAGCAATCGTCTCGGCTGGCTCAACCTGCCGCAGGCCATGGGCGATGAAATCGAGCGCTTGCGACGCTTTGTCCACGATGTCCGTGAGGCCGGTCTGACCCACGTCCTGTGGAGCGGCATGGGCGGCTCCAGCCTGTTCCCGCAGGTCCTGCAGCAGGCCTTTGGCGAGTTCCCGGACGGCCTGCAGCTGCAAGTCCTGGACAGCAGCAACCCGGTAAGCGTACGGCGGGCGGCGGAACACCTGCCGCTGGACCGGACCCTGTTCGTGTTTGCATCTAAATCCGGCAACACCCTGGAGACACGCTGCCATCTGGACTATTTCACGTCACTCATCGACAACCCGGACCGCTATGCCGTGGTAACCGACGCCAGCTCACCGCTGGCAGCGCTGGCCGAACAACGCGGCTACCGCTGGCGGTTCTTCAATGACCCCGACATCGGCGGGCGCTATTCGGCGCTGTCCCATTTCGGGCTGGTCGCCGCCGCCCTGCTGGGCGTTGACCTCGAGGAGCTGTTGAAGCGGGCCGGTCAGATGGCCGCCGCCAGTATGCCCAGCGTCGGCGCCGGTCAGCATCCGGGCGTACGGCTGGGTACGGCGCTGGGTGCCGCGGCCTGTGCCGGTCACGATAAATGCACCCTGCTGCTGCCCGCGGCCATAAGCCGGTTCGGCCAGTGGCTGGAACAACTGATTGCCGAATCCACCGGCAAACGTGGGGTCGGCATCGTGCCGGTCGTGGATGAGCCGATTGGCGAGCCCGACAGTTATGGTTCTGATCGCATTTTCGTGGCGCTCGGCGACAGCCGCGCGCTGGAACCGCTGGCTGACGCCGGTCATCCGGTGATCCGGCTGCCTTATGTCGACCGCTATAGCATCGGCGCCGAAGTATTCCGCTGGGAGTTCGCAATCGCCATCGCCGGCAAACTGCTGGCCATCAACCCGTTCAATCAACCTAATGTAGAAGCCGCCAAGCAGGCCGCAGGCCAGGTGCTCGAGCAAGGCATCCCGGAGTTGTCCCTGGACGATCCGGACGACGCGCTCGAACTACTGCACGACCGGAGTTATCTCGCGATCCAGGCCTATCTGGCACTGGACAATCCCGGTTACGATCAGCTGCAGCAGTTGCGACAGCGGCTGCGGGATCGTTACCGGGTGCCGGTCACTCTGGGTCTGGGCCCACGCTATCTTCACTCCACCGGGCAGTTGCACAAGGGTGGCCCGCGCACCGGCATGTTCCTGCAGGTGCTGGACGATACCCAGCCCGACCTGCCGATTCCGGGCCGTCAGTACACCTTCGGCGATCTGTTCCAGGCCCAGGCCGCCGGCGATTTCCAGGCCCTGCGCGGCCAGGGACTGCGGGTTTTCCGGGTGCCGCTGTCCAGCCTGCTGGAGGCCGCGGCCGGACAACCGGCCTGAAACCTATTTCCCGTGATTCCCCGACAAGGAGAACAATATGCAACTCGGCATGATTGGCCTGGGCCGGATGGGCAGCAACATGGTCCGCCGGCTGCTCAAAGCGAACCAGGACTGCGTGGTCTTCGACGTCAATTCGGACGCGGTCGGGCAGCTCACCAGCGAAGGTGCCAACGGCGCTGATTCGCTGCAATCGCTGGTCGACCAACTGCAGCCACCGCGCGCACTCTGGCTGATGGTGCCAGCCGCGCTGGTCGATAAGGTGATCGACCAGCTGACGCCACTGCTGGCGGCTGGCGACGCCATCATCGATGGCGGCAACTCCTACTACCGCGATGATATCCGCCGCGCCAAGACCCTGGCCGAAAACAACATCGGCTATCTGGATGTCGGTGTCAGTGGCGGCGTATGGGGCCTGGAGCGTGGCTACTGCCTGATGATCGGCGGTGACCGGCAGAGCGCCGAGCGCCTCGATCCGGTATTCGCGGCGCTGGCGCCGGGAATCGATGCGGCGGCACCGACCCCCGGCCGGGACCAGCGCGCCGGAACCGCGGTCAACGGCTATCTGCGCTGCGGGCCCGCGGGTGCCGGTCATTTCGTGAAGATGGTCCACAACGGCATCGAATATGGCGTCATGGCGGCCTACGCCGAAGGCTTCAACGTCCTGCGCCACGCCAATGTCGGCGCCAAGGAGCGCAGCCAGAACGCCGAAACTTCGCCGCTCAGCGATCCGGAAGCGTTCCAGTACGACCTGGACATCGGCGAAATCGCCGAGCTGTGGCGCCGCGGCACGGTCATCGCGTCCTGGTTACTGGACCTGAGTGCCGATGCGCTGGCACGCGACCCCGAGCTGGACGCTTTCTCGGGCCGGGTTTCCGATTCCGGTGAGGGCCGCTGGACCATCCAGGCCGCAATCGAATCCGGCGCCCCGACGCCGGTGCTGGCCAGTGCGCTGTTCCAGCGCTTCACCACCCGCGGCGAATCCCAGTTCGCCGATCGGGTGTTGTCGGCCATGCGCAACGAATTCGGCGGTCACCAGGAGATAGGATCAGACGATGGTCAATAAGGCAGAGCGCTCGGACGCCCTGGTGCTGTTCGGCGCGACCGGCGACCTGGCCTACAAGAAGATTTTCCCTGCCCTGGAGCGGCTGGAGCTGGCCGGCACCCTGGCGTTCCCGGTGATCGGCGTGGCCAAATCGAGCTGGCATGTGGACCAGCTACGCGACCGGGTCCGCCAGAGCATTCAGGAGCACGGCCTCAACGCCGACCGCGAGGCGGTTGAGCACCTGCTGGGCCGCTTACAATACATCGACGGCGACTACCGCGACACCGAGGTCTTTAATCAGATCAAGGAGGCCTTAGGCGAGGCGCACAATCCGCTGTTTTATCTGGCGATCCCGCCCAGCCTGTTCCCCACCGTCATCGACGGTCTGCACCATTCGCACTGTGCCCGCGGCGCCCGGGTGGTGGTCGAAAAGCCGTTTGGCCGCGATCTGGAGTCGGCGACCAACCTCAACCGCGCCCTGCTCAAGGTGTTTCCGGAGGATCATATCTTCCGCATCGATCATTACCTGGGTAAGGAGCCGGTGCAGAACCTGTTGTACTTCCGGTTCGCCAACACCTTTCTCGAACCGCTCTGGAACCGTACTTACGTGGAGAGCATCCAGATCACCATGGCCGAGCAGTTCGGGGTCGAGGGCCGCGGCGCTTTCTACGAGGAGGTCGGCGCGCTGCGTGACGTGGTCCAGAATCATCTGCTGCAGGTACTCTCGATCCTGGCCATGGAATCGCCGGTCAACAGCGATGCCCGTTCGCTGCGCGACGAGAAGGCCAAAGTCCTGCGTGCGATCCGGCCGCTGTCGGGCCACAGTCTGGTGCGCGGCCAGTTCGCCGGTTATCGCAAGGAGGACGGCGTCAATCCGTCGTCGACGGTGGAGACCTTCGCCGCCATGCGAATCCACATAGACTCGTGGCGCTGGGCCGACGTCCCCATTTTCATCCGCGCCGGCAAGAAATTGGCGGTCAATGCCACCGAAGTCACCATGCGGCTGCGCCATCCGCCGCTCAACATTTTCCACGAACCGGTGGTGTCCAATGCCAACCATATCCGCTTCCGGCTCGGCCCGGAACGCGTCGAGATTGCCTTCGGCGCCCGCGCCAAACAGTCCGGCGATGGCATGTCCGGGCGCCAGGTCGAGCTCGAAGTGGTCAGCGATCCGTCCGACAATGCCCTGCCCTACGAACGCCTGATCGGCGACGCCATCAAGGGAGACCAGGCCTTGTTCGCGCGTCAGGATGGGGTCGAGGCAGCGTGGCGGATCATCGACCCGATACTGCACATGAATCCGCCGGTTTACGCTTACGAACCCGGCAGCTGGGGGCCATCCGAGTCGTATGCGCTGACTGCGCCGTTCGGCGGCTGGCACGATCCCGAGGGTTGAGCCATGGTCGAACATGTCTGGCTGATCCGGCACGGGGAAACCCCGTGGAGCGCCCATGGACGCCATACCGGCCGCTCGGATATCCCCCTCACCGCGCGTGGTCGTGAGCAGGCCAAGGCACTCCTGGAACCGCTGACAGCAGTGCGCCAGCGCGCCGCTCAGGTGTGGTCCTCGCCGCTGTCGCGGGCGCGTGAGACCGCGCGGCTAAGCGGCTTCGAGCCCACCACCATCGTGGCGGAACTGGCGGAGTGGGATTACGGCGAGTTCGAGGGCCGCACCACCGCCGATCTGCAGCAGGACCAGCCCGGCTGGAGCATCTGGACCACATCCATCCGCCAGGGCGAATCCCTGACCCAGGTGGGCCAGCGGGCCGACCGGCTGATCCAGCGGTTGCGGCGCTGCGAGGGGGAGGTGGTGGCTTTCGCTCACGGCCACCTGCTACGCATCCTGGCAGCCCGCTGGGTGGATCTGGAACCGGTCAACGGCCGGCTCCTGACGCTCCAGACCAGTACTGTCTCACTGCTAGGATTTGATCGCGGCAGCCCGGTCATCAAGCACTGGAACAGTCCCGCCAACGGCGGCGCCCATGTTGATTAAGAGGGCTGCCGACGGTGATGCGGCTGCCACGGCAGCGGCAGCGGTGCTGAGGCAGCGCATCCGGCTGGCGCTGGACGCGCGCGGCCGGGCCCTGATCGCAGTCAGCGGCGGCAGTACGCCGTGGCCGATGCTCCAGGCGCTGGGGCGGGAGCACCTGGACTGGCCCAACGTTCACGTGTTTCAGGTCGACGAACGCTGGGCACCGGACGGCGATCCTGCCCGCAATCTGACCCAGCTGAGCGAGTGCCTGCCGGTCAGTGCGGCCCTGCACCCGGTACCGGTCGCCGACTCTGCCGATCCGGAAACGGCGGCCAGAATCTATGCCAGCACGCTGGCGCAGCACGCCGGCGACCCGGTCGCCCTGGATGTGGTCCATCTCGGGCTGGGTGACGACGGTCACACCGCCTCGCTGGTACCCGGCGACCCGGTGCTGGAGGTCAGCAACCGCGACGTCGCCGCCACCGGCGCCTACCAAGGTCACCGGCGGGTCACCCTCACCTATCCATTGCTGGCCCGCTGCCGGCTGGCGCTGTGGCTGGTCAGCGGCGCTGCCAAAGCCGCGGCGGTGCGTGCATTACTCGGTGGCGACGCCACCATCCCGGGCGCCCGGGTGAAGACCCCATATCAGCTGCTGGTTGCCGACCGGGCCGCGCTCAGCGGCCGTTGATCCCGGCAATCGACGGAATCCGGCGCATACCCGAACGCTTCCGAGGAGAGTGCCTCATGAACGATATCGATCAATTGTGCATCAATACGATCCGCTTTCTGGCCGTGGACCAGGTCGAGCAGGCCGGCTCAGGCCATCCCGGCATGCCGCTGGGCGCGGCACCAATGGCTTATGTGCTGTGGGACCGGTTCCTGAGCCACAATCCGGTCAATCCACACTGGTTCGACCGCGACCGGTTCATCCTCTCGGCCGGTCACGGCTCGGCCCTGCTATACGCGCTGCTGCATTTATACGGCTACGAGCTGCCGCTGAGTGAGCTCAAGCGTTTCCGGCAGTGGGGTTCGAAGACGCCGGGGCACCCCGAGTACGGCGACATCCCGGGCGTCGAGGCCACCACCGGACCGTTGGGCCAGGGCTTTGCCATGGGGGTCGGAATGGCCATGGCTGAAGCGCATCTGGCGGGTCACTTCAACCGGCCTGGTCATGACCTGATCGACCATTACACCTACGCCATCGTTTCCGATGGCGACTTGATGGAAGGCGTCGCATCCGAAGCCGCCTCGCTGGCCGGTCACCTGCAGCTGGGCAAACTGATCTACCTGTATGATGCTAACCATATCTCGATCGAGGGCGACACCGGCATCACCTTCACCGAGGACGTGGGCGCTCGGTTCCGTGCTTACGGCTGGCACGTCCAGGAGCTGGCTGACGGCAACGACCTGGCGGCCATCGATGCCGCTCTGCGGGCAGCCCAGGCCGAGCATGACCGGCCGTCGCTGCTGGTAATCCATACCCACATCGGCTACGGCAGCCCAAAACAGGACACCGGCAGCGCTCACGGCGAGCCGCTGGGCCCGGACGCCTGGCGTGCCACCCGGGAAAAGCTGGGCTGGCCGCTGGACCGGACTTTCTACATTCCCGCCGAGGTCACCGAACACATGCGCCGCAGCCACGAACAGGGCGAACGGCGCGAGCACGCCTGGCAGGACGCGCTGGTAAGCTACAGTCGGGCTTATCCGCCCGAGGCCGAGACCCTGCAGCGGACCCTGCGAGGCGAACGACCCGAGGGCTGGGCCGAAGCGATACCAGCGTTTCAGCCGAACGCCGGGCCGATCGCCACCCGCAGTGCCGGCGGCGAGGTGATCAACGCGCTGATGCGGAAGCTGCCGGAGCTGGTCGGCGGCTCGGCTGACCTGGCGCCGTCCAACAAAACCCTGATGAAGGATCAGGGCGACTTCGCGCACGCCTCCCGCGACGGCCGCAACCTGCACTTTGGTGTACGGGAGCACGCGATGGCAGCGGCGGTCAACGGCATCACCCTGCACGGCGGTCTCACCGCCTACGGGGCGACTTTTCTGATCTTCAGCGACTATGCCCGCCCGGCACTGCGGCTGGCAGCACTGATGGGCATTCCCAGCCTGTTCGTGTTCACCCACGACAGCATCGGCCTGGGCGAGGACGGCCCTACCCATCAGCCGATCAGCCAGCTGCTCAGTCTGCGCTCGATACCGGGTCTAACCGTGCTGCGGCCGGCCGATGCCAACGAAACCGCCGCCGCCTGGCGGATGGCGCTGGAGCAGCGCGGACCCGTGGCCTTCGCGCTGACCCGGCAGAAACTGCCGGTCCTCGATCCCCAGCGCCATCCGATCGCCGACGGCGTTGCCAAAGGCGCCTATGTGCTGTCGGAAGCACCCAACGGCACGCTGCAGATCGTGCTCATCGGCACCGGTTCCGAGGTCGCGCTGGTGCTGGCGGCCCAGGAACGGCTGTCCACTCAGGGCATTCATGCCCGGGTGGTGTCCATGCCATCGTGGGAGCTATTCGACGCCCAGGATGAGCGCTATCGCGAGTCGGTGTTACCGGCCGACGTGCCCAAGCTGGCCGTGGAAGCCGGCAGTCCACGCGGCTGGCGCGATTATGTCGGCAGCAACGGCGCAATTTTGGGACTGGAGCGGTTCGGGGCCTCGGCACCCGGCGACGAAGTCATGGCCCAACTGGGCTTCACCGTAGACCACGTGGTGGAACGCGCCACGGCGCTGGTCAAACACCGCTAAGGCGCTCGGGTCAGCGGCGCAGTGTCATGGCCTTGCGCACCCGGGTCAGGGCGAGCTGCTCCGCCACCGCCCGCGGCGGTTGGCCGCCGGCACGGGCTTGCTCCAGCACAACCCGGGTATTGGCGGTGATCTTCTCGGCAATCGCCTGCATGGCCTGGGCCTCGGTGCTGCCGCGGTACTCCATGGCGGCACAGATCACGCCGCCGGCGTTGGCGATGAAGTCCGGGATCACCAGTACACCGTGTTGGTGCAGAAACGCCTCGGCCTCGGCCGTGCAGGGAATATTCGCGCCCTGAACCAGCAATCGGGTCTGGAGCCGCTGGACGTTGTCGGCCCGGATCACGTCGGGGCGCGCGGCCGGTATCCAGATGTCGCAGGGCACATCGATGATGGCGTCGCCGCCGCGCTTGTCGCCCTGGCTGTAATCCAGCACGCTGCCACCCTGGCCTTTGAGCGTGCTCAGGGCCGCCACGTCGATGCCGGCCGAATCCACCAGCGTGCCACTGGAATCGGCCGCGGCCACCACTCGGGCGCCCCGTTCGACCAGAAAGCGGGCGGCGTGACGACCCACCGAGCCGAAACCCTGTACCGCCACAGTGGCACCGGCCAGATCGAGATCGACGAACTCGCGAGCCACCTCGATGCTGTTGACCAGCCCCCAGCCGGTCGCCCCAATCTGATCCAGCGGAATGCCGCCGAGCTCCGCCGGCAGTCCGACCGAGCGTCCGATTTCGTCGTGGATCCAGGCCATACAGGTTTCATCCGTGCCCATGTCCGGACCCACAATGTATTCGTCGAGCGGTCGCAGCGCCCGGGCAAAGCTGCGGATCAGGTGCTCCTTGGCTCCCACAGCCATCTTGGGGTCGGCCACGATCACAGCTTTGCCGCCACCGTGCGCCAGACCGGCCGCGGCGTTCTTGAGCGTCATCGCGCGCGCCAGCCGGAATGCCTCTTCGGCGCTGACATCCACTGCCATGCGGGCACCACCAATGGCCGGCCCCATCGCTACATTGTCGATCGCCAGCACGGCCTTGAGTCCGCTGCCCGGCTGATACAACTCGACCAGCTTGATCGGGCCCAGATCATCAGCGAACCGGAAGGCAGCAGACATTAACAACACTCCTCACGGGCCGGCCGGTGGCCGACGCAGGTAAACCATGATGCCACGGGTAAGTATGCGGTGCCGGCCGAAAAGGTTCCAGGAGCCGGGCATCAGTGCCGGAATGGATTGCCCGGCAGAGGCTTCAGCAGGCCTTCCGTTGACGCCGATGACGGGTTATTGCGCGCCACCGTCAACGTCGCCGGGACGGCCCAAAGCGGCCGGCCCAAAGCGGCCATGCCCGGACTCCGTACCGCTGGCAGCATTCGGCTCCGCGCCTGGCGCAGGGCAGTCAGGAAACGCACCCGCCAGTCGTGGACGTCAGCGTTCCGGACACCGTGCCAGAGCTCGGCCCAACGCGCCACACGTTCGCTACGCGGCATGTTCAGAGCGCGGCGCAGCGCCTGCGCAACAGCGTCGATGTCATGCGGATTCACCAACAACGCCGCGTCGAGCTGGCAGGCGGCGCCGGCAAAGCGCGACAGCACCAGTACGCCCGGATCAGTCGCATCCTGTGCCGCCACATATTCCTTCGCAACCAGGTTCATTCCGTCTCGCAGCGGCGTCACCAGAGCGACCCGGCTGAAGCGGTACAACGCGGCCAGCCGGGCTTGGTCAAATGACCGGTTGAGGTACCGGACCGGGCTCCAGTCGAACTCGCCGTGGCGGCCGTTAAGCGACGCCGAGAGCCGTGCCACGGTGTCGCTTAACACTCGGTATTCCGGCACCGTTTCCCGCGACGGCGCCGCAATCTGGATCAGGCTGCAGTGGCGCCGGTAACATGGCCAGTTGCTCAGGAACCGGTCGAAGGCCTGCAACCGCTCGGGCAACCCCTTGCTGTAGTCGAGGCGATCAACCCCGATCACAGCGCGCTGGTCACGGAAATGGCGCCGCAGCCGGGTCTGCATGGCCCTGACCCGCGGTGAAGCGGCCCGCGCGGCAAACCGCTCGGCGTCGATGCCAATTGGAAACGTTCCGGTCCGAAAACCGCGGCCGGCGACCCATACCCGCCCGTCACGGGTGACCGAACCGCCCAGATAACGGCTCACATACGCACGGAAGTTGCGTTCATCACGCTCGGTCTGGAAGCCGATCAGATCATACGCCGCCAGGTCGCCGATGAGTGCGCGATGATGTGGCAATACAGCCCATTGCGACGGGTCCGGAAACGGCACGTGCAGAAAGAATCCCAACGGTCTGGATATGCCGGCCTGCCGTAATTGACGGCCCAGTGGCATAAGATGGTAATCATGCACCCAGATCAAGTCCTCTGGCTGCAGCAGTTCGATCAAACGCGCAGCGAACTTGCGATTGACCGCCTGATAAGCGGCAAAGTCAGCCGGGTCGTAGCGGATCAAATCGATACGTTCATGCAGCAACGGCCACAGCACGCGGTTGGCGAAGCCGCCATAATAGCCCTCGACTTCCTGCTCGGTCAGACTGAGCGCCGCCAGCAGGAAGGGGCGGTGCTGCCTGATTGCCAATGGCTTGTCGGTACCGGACGCCTTCTGGCCATCCCAACCCAGCCACACCCCGCCCTGCTCTTCCAGGGCCGCCAGCAGCCCCGTCGCCAAACCACCGACAGACGCTGTCCGGTCCGTGCCGGTCGAGGGAATACGGTTGGATACAACAACCACGCGAGCCATGCTGTGACCTCCGGGGTGTATTGGGCCAGCCGGCGGGCTGACGTGATGCCGTCCTGGCGTGAGTCACCGGATAAGCAAACTAATGCAAAGACATGCACTGTGTCTTTGACGGAGATCAAGTTTTCCCGGCGCTAAATCCCTGATCATCGGAACTGCGCCGCCGCGATTCTCAGGCTGGTGGCAAATCCTCAAAGCAGGACTGCAAATGGTCGATCGGAGAGAGACAACTGCCCAGACGGACATCGATCCCCGCCGCACGCAGGCGCGCCTTTTCGGACCAGCCGACGAAGCCGCAGATCAGGCGCCGGGGACGGTGCGCCAGCAGCATGTCACACAAAGCCACGGCCGTCCGTGTGGCATTCGGTCTGAATTCCCGGTACTTGGCGGCACTATCGATGAACAATACGCCGTCACACTTGCCAAAGAACGGACAAAGCATCAGCCCGCACCCGCACTCCATAACCAGGATTGCGGTGTGTGGACGCCACTGGAGATATCCGGTTGGCGCGTCATCCACACGTATTCCCCTCGGCAGTTGCGTTGGTGCCAGCGTACCTGCCCGGACACGGACCGAACCTTAAACTCGGTCAAACAATGGCCGTGCCGGCGCGGCAGGCGCCGGGGCGCGGTCAATCGCGAGAGCTACGATACCCGGCAGCCGGACGGCGCCGGGGCGGGGTTCTGACACGGCTACCAAGAGCGGCATGCGACCCACGGCCGGATCGAAAACGCTGCAGCGGGAAACCAACTAAATGAGCCAACCCACCGGAAAAGTGGCTGCTTGGAGCGACAAATTCGAAGTCGACTGTGAAGCCTGCCGGGGACGTATCGACGGCCTCTGCAGCGTCTGCACTCCAGCCACACTGGCTGCCATTTCACGTTACAAGACTGCCGAGCTGCGGCTGGAACCCGGGCAGCACCTGTTCCGACTGAGTGAACCCTGTGAAGCGATCTACAATCTGGTTGATGGTTGGGTGCTGCTCTACACCCTGCTGGATGACGGCCGCCGCCAGATCCTGCATTTCGCCCTGCCCGGCTCGGTGTTGGGCTTCCACCCGGCCCAGGGCGCCATGGCCACCTACGCAGCCCAGGCCCTGACCGCTGCCACCGTATGCATGATCCCCCACGATAGCCTCCTCCGCTTGTCGCGAAAAAACCCGGACATTGCCCTGCGGCTGGCCTGGCTGGTGTCGCGCGACCGCAGCCTGGCCTACGATCACCTGACCAGCGTGGGCCGCCACTCAGCGCGGCGCCGGGTAGCGCATTTGCTGCTGGAACTGTTCATCCGCTACCGCAGCCAGTGGCCGGGACATCACAGTGACCAGATGCATCTGCCGCTGACCCAGGAGCACATCGGTGAGGCGACTGGGCTGACGGGAGTCCATGTCAACCGGGTGCTGGCCAGTCTGCGCGACGATGGCATTATCACATTCCACTATCGCCAGTTGCGCATACTCGATCCGGACCGGCTGTTCGACGTCGCCGGGCTGGATCCGCAGGTGGTCTACTCCTGGACCCGGCGGGAACCGTCCAGGTAGTTCGCGGGCAGCGGCTCAATCACATCGACCTGGGTGTAGATACGGCTGTCCCCGGGGCGGTCGAGGTTGCCGTTGCGCAGTGTATAAATCATGGCGTACATCGCCCCTTCAGCCGAGCCACGGCGGGCCGCCAGGTAACGCTGCTCCCAATAGCCGTCGGTAAAATGCAGTTCGTTCTGCGCCACCAGGCGGTTGAATGCAGGTCCGCCACAGTCGCTGTCAGAGCAGCTAAACACCGGCTCGAAGCCCTTGCTTTCCAGCGCTTTTTGATAGCTCTGCTGGACGGCCTGCAGCGACGCGCTGGGGGGCGCAAGGAAGATGAAGCGGGTAATCATGCCGCGCAGGTGGATGCCTGCAGTATGCGATCCTGTCGCACCAGGCCTCGGCCTGACCCGGCCAGTGACCAGCAAGTAGTCGCCAAAAGGCCGCAGATCGTAACGCAGGATTTCAGAGTGCTCGAATTCCTTGATCAGGGGATGGGCAACCCCGTTCTGCATCGCGGCAGACGCCATACTGCACCCCTCTATCAGGGCAAGCGTCAGCGCCACCGTAGTCACGGCACGCAGCCACAATGCACCCATGCGATAATCTCCCTATCATCGGTGTTACCCATCGACTCATCCTAACCGCATGCGCCCACTGATTGCACCCCGGGTCCAATCGCGACGCACTGGCATGCATTGGGTTATACCTCACCCAGTGGCAGATCGCACAGCGTACGTGGTCTGGTTTGCTTACCCACACAACGGAAGTAGAATTCCCGGCAAAATGATTCCGATCGAACCGAACGATCGCCCAGGCCGCAGTGCCACAGCGGCCCGAACTTTTACCCAAGAGCGACCATGAGCAATCAACCCGAACTATACCGGCTCACTGCCACCGACGCCGTCGAACAACTGAACCGGGGCGAGGTGACGCCGCTGGAGCTGGTCGAAGCCGCCGCCGAACGCATCGCCGCCACCGATCCACACCTCAACGCCTTGCCCACGCTGTGCCTGGACCGCGCCCGCCAACAGGCCCAGGCGATCATGGCCGGCGAGCGCCCGCGCGGTCTGCTGGGTGGCCTGCCGATCGCGATCAAGGATCTGACCGACGTCGCCGGCGTGCGTACCACCTATGGTTCACCCATCTACAGCGACTATATCCCAGGGCGCTCCGATATCCTGGTCGAGCGGCTGGAGGCTCAGGGCGCCATCGTCATCGGTAAGTCCAACACACCTGAATTCGGGGCCGGTGCCAGCACCTTCAATCCGGTGTTCGGCAAGACCCGCAACCCCTGGAACACCGCCAAGTCGGTGGCAGGCTCGTCGGGTGGGTCGGCGGCCGCCCTGGCAGCAGGCCAGGTCTGGCTCGCCACCGGCTCCGATCTGGCTGGCAGCCTGCGCACGCCGGCCAGCTTCAACGGCGTGCTGGGCCTGCGGCCGACACCCGGACGGGTCGCGCACGGCCCGGTCCTGTTGCCCTGGAACAACCTCGGTGTGGACGGCCCGATGGCGCGCAACGCCGCCGACTGCGCGCTGCTACTGGACGCCATGGCCGGGGAGCATCCGGAGGACCCACTGGCCTGGCCAGCACCCGACCACAGCTTCCTGAGTGCCGTGCGCGCCGCCACCGCACCGGCGCGGATTGCCTTCAGTCCCGATCTGGGTATCGTGCCGGTGGATCCGGAAGTCGCATCGATCTGTGAACAAGCTGCCCAGCGCTTTGGCCCTCTGGGCAGCTCCGTAGAGGCCGCCTGCCCCAGTTTTGCCGAAGCCATCGACAGCTTCCAGGTACTGCGGGCCGCCAACTACGCCGCCAGCCACAAGTCTCATCTGGAGCGCCACCGTGATCAGCTCAAAGCGGATGTGATCTGGAACATCGAAAAAGGCCTGAACCAATCCGCCAGCGACATCGCCGAAGCCGGGCTGGCGCGCGGCCGGTTGTTCCGGCGGGTATCGCGCTTCTTTCAACATTACGACCTGCTGCTGTGTCCGACCGCCATCGTGCCCCCGTTCGATGTCGATGTGCGCTACATCGACGAGGTCAATGGCCAGCGCTTCGACAATTACGTCCACTGGCTGGCCATTACCTTCGCTATCACCCTGGTCGGCTGTCCGGCGGTATCGGTGCCGGCCGGCCTGACCGCTAACGGCCTGCCGGTCGGTCTGCAAATCGTTGGACCACCGCATTCCGAGGCCCGGGTGCTGGCGGCGGCAGCGTTGCTGGAGCAGACCCGTGATTTCGGTGGACAACTGCCGATCGATCCCCGCGACGCCAACGGCAACGTGCTGTAGTCGACCGACGGCCCAACTGGAACCGATTACCATGAGCGCCAATGAGCCGGTCAAGACGGCCATAGCCCACGTCAGCCCGGTGTTTCTGGACACCGCCGCGACCATCGACAAAGCCTGCGCAATCATCGCCGAGGTCGCCCGGGCAGGGGCACGGCTAGTGGTGTTTCCCGAGACCTACGTGCCGGCGTTCCCGCTGTGGTCGGCGCTGCAGGCACCAATCTACAGCCACGCGTTCTTCACGCGCCTGGCGCAGGCGGCGATCCGGGTGCCCGGCCCGGAGGTAGCCCGGTTGAGCGCAGCCGCCCGCCGTCACGACATCATGGTGTCGATCGGAATCAACGAGGGCACGACCGCCAGCGTCGGCTGCCTGTGGAACAGCAACCTGCTGTTCGGCAGCGACGGCAGCCTGCTCAACCACCATCGCAAGCTGGTGCCGACGTTCTTCGAGAAGCTCACCTGGGCGCCCGGCGACGGTGCGGGCTTACGCGTGGTGGACACGGCGCTCGGCCGGGTCGGCATGCTGATCTGCGGCGAGAACACCAATCCGCTGGCGCGCTATACGCTGATCGCCCAGGGAGAGCAGATCCATCTGTCCAGCTATCCCCCGGCCTGGCCGACGCGTGACCCGGCCGCCGGCGGCAACTACGATCTGGCTGATGCGATCCGGATACGGGCCGCCGCCCATGCCTTCGAGGGCAAATGCTTCAATCTGGTGGCTGCCGGGTTCCTCGATGCCCATACCCGGGAGCAACTGCTTGGCTGTGGTCCCGCTGCCGGCCGGATCCTGGACCAGACCCCGCGTGGCGTTTCCATGGCGGTGAATCCAAGCGGCAGCTTAATCGGCGAACCACTTTGCGACAGCGAGGGCCTGCTGTACGCAGACATCAGACTCGACGACTGTATCGAGCCCAAGCAGTTCCACGACTTAGCCGGCGGCTACAACCGGTTCGATGTGTTCCACCTGGAGGTCAATCGGTCAGCGCTGCGGCCGGTGCATTTCGCAGCCGCGGCTGCAAGTGCCTGTCATCAGGCATCGGAAACGGCTGACGACGTCGAACCGGACCGGCTTTCGGTTGCTGCAAGGGCCAAACCGACAACGCTTGCTGACCAGGCTGGCGGCCGACCGACTCGGCCGGCCCATAACATCGAAGATGATCGATAACCGCTAGCGGAGGCTTCATGAAGTCGGTCGACGTGACCGTGTATTACCTGGAAATGACCGCGCCTGGGCAACTGCGACCCAAAGCCGGCGAACTGACCAACGTCGCGATCCGCCAGGCTGAAATCCCGCTGCCGGAACTCGGCCGCTTCCTGTACAGCGCCGTTGGCGCCGACTGGTACTGGCTCGAGCGCCTGAGCTGGACATACCAGAACTGGCTCAACTGGCTGCAGCAACCCGGAGTCGAAACCTGGGTCGCCTACTGGCGCGGTACCCCGGCCGGCTATTATGAACTCGCACCGCGGCCGGCCGGCCATATCGACATCGCCTACTTCGGGCTGCTGCCGCGCTTCATCGGCCAGGGTCTTGGGGGCCGGCTGCTAACCCATGCGGTGCGCCGGGCCTGGCAACAACAGCCTAACCGGGTGACCCTGAACACCTGCAGTCTGGATCACCCTGGCGCCCTGGCCAACTATCAGGCCCGGGGTTTTCGCGTCTACCATGAAGACATCGAACGCCGTACCCTACCCGACCGCTCCCCGGGGCCGTGGCCGGGGGCGCGTTGACAGCTGGGCCTGATGATGGTGAGTACGCAGATGCGCTAGCTAGCCGTCGCCTCGCGCGCCACGCGGCGCCGGATCCGGCCGATACCGAACCACACGCCCAGCACCACCACTGGCAGCGCCAACCCGGTCAAACGCTCGGGTTCCAGCGGCACCCCCCAGGCTGCCAGCGACTTGAAGGCGTGGCCCAACAAGCCGACCACGTAGTAGCTGATAACGGCCACCGACAGTCCCTCGACCGTTTCCTGCAGCCTCAATTGCAGTTGCGCCCGCCGGTTCATGGACGTCAACAGATCCCGGTTCTGCCGCTCCAACTCCACATCGACCCGGGTCCGCAGCAGATTAGCCGCACGCGACACCCGCTCCGACAACACCGCCAGGCGTTCACTGACCGACTCGCACGTACGTATCGCCGGCGCCAGCCTGCGATCCATGAATTCCTGGATCGGCGCCCGAGCCGCCAGCCGCGCCTCGCGCAGTTCGCTGATCCGGCGCTGGACCAGCGCATAATAGGCCCGGGCTGCACTGAACCGGTAATTACCTGCCGCCGCCAGCCGCTCGATTCCCGCTGCGAGCTCGGTGAGCTGATCGAGCAAGGCGTGATCATCCGCGCCGCCGTCGCTGGCGGCGAGCTGTGCCGTCAGCGTGCCCAGCTTGGCCTCGGCTTCGCTGACCTGGACACCGATACGCCGCGCCAGGGGAAACGCCAGCAATGCCATCATGCGGTAGGTCTCGATCTCCAGCAATCGCTGCACCAGACGGCCCGCCTGGCGACCACTGAGACCCTGATCGCGCAGTAGAATGCGGCTGAAACCATCGCCGTGCAGGCGGAAATCACTCCACCCCTGGGCAACGCCACCGGACAGCACGCTGCCGGCAATGTTGTCCGAGGCAAACAGCCCAGCCAGCTCCTCGGCGCTGCGTTCAGGCGTTTCGGCCGGCTCCAGCGCCAGGTGGATGGCCACCAGGATCTCGCCGGTAAGGCCCGCCAGCCAGTCCCGCGGGACCCGTTCTATGACGCAGTCGCGGAACGGTTCAGCAAACCGTTCAGGACGGATGAAGGTGTAGGTCGAGAACTCGGTGTGACGTTCCCAGTTCAGCCGGAACGGCCCCAGGTCGACATACCAGTAATTGGAATCGGCCGGCGGTCCGGCCGCACCGAACCGGCGGCACAACTCGGTGACATGGTGGCGTTCAGGTTGATCCGCCGCCTCCCCCGACAACAAAGCCAGATGCGACACCTTGCACGGGGCCCGCAATACCACCGCCGGACGGGCATGGATCTCGTTGGTGAGCTGCTCCCGCAGCGCATGCTCAGCCACCCCCGGCACCGCCCATTGCTTCCCCGGCACCGGCCTTGTTGTCACCGTCGGGTCATCTGTCGTACTCACCCGTGGTCCCCCGATTGCATAAACGCAAGGATAATAGCAAGCTAAGAACCGAACCACGCGAGTTTCGGTCCATCCACTAAAGCGGCCAGGTGACAGTACCAGGCCCGCCGTCAGCGCCCTGCGGAACACAGGCCGCTGACGGACCGAAACCATAGCAAGGGACGTGCCGGAACGACCGGACATTGAGGCCCGCACATTATGCTTATGAGGTCCATCATGTCGCTGTTACACAAATCCAACGCTCTCCCCAATCCCGATCAAGCGCTGCCGGGCCGGCTCGACATCATGCCGGTGCCGGAACGCCACTACGTCACCGGCCATCCGCTGCGCCCGCCGTTTCCGGCCGGACTGCAGCAAGCATTATTCGGGCTGGGCTGTTTCTGGGGCGCGGAGCGCCTGTACTGGCGACTCGACGGGGTCTACACCACGGCCGTCGGTTACGCCGGCGGCTTCACCCCGAACCCTACTTACCATGAGGTCTGTAGCGGCCAGACCGGACATGCCGAAGTGGTACTGGTGGTGTTCGAGCCGGCCCGAATCGGCTATGAACAATTGCTGCAGACGTTCTGGGAATCACATGACCCGACCCAGGGCATGCGCCAGGGCAACGATTTCGGTACTCAGTATCGCTCCTGTATCTACACCAGCAATCCAGAGCAGCTGGCCGCCGCCAAAGCCTCGCGCGACGCCTATCAGCGGGCGCTTAAGCACGCCAACTACGGACGCATCACAACCGAGATCAAGCCGGCGGGCGAGTTCTACTATGCCGAGGAGTACCATCAGCAATACCTGGCCAAGAATCCGGGCGGCTACTGCGGCCTGGGCGGCACCGGAGTGAGCTGCCCGGCCGGTCTGCAACTGGCCGACGGCTGAACCGGACGGTCAGTGTCCCAACCGGTTCCGGCAGCGCGCGCGGGCCTGCGCCATGACCCAGCCGGTGGTCGACGTTGACTCGGCAGAACGGCTGGTCGATGCCGGGTGGGTGGTGCTGCCCGATTTCATGGTCGAAGAACACTGGCATCAGCTGGCCCGCGACAGCCGTCGGTTCTGGCGGCGCGGCGCGTTCCGCCACGCCGGTGTTGGTCGCGGGGCCAGTTTCTCGATCCGGCCCAGTATCCGCAATGACCGGGTCTGCTGGCTCGATCCAGCGTCGGCCACCGTCGCCCAGCGTCATTACTTCACGCGCATGGAGGGACTTCGGCTGGCGTTGAACCGGACCCTGTATCTGGGACTGTTCGGCTTCGAAGCCCATCTGGCGCTATACCCGCCCGGCGCATTCTATCGCCGCCATCTGGATCGATTCCGCGACGCACCGCACCGGCGCGTATCGTGCGTATTCTACCTCAATGACGACTGGCACTCCGACGACGGCGGCGCGCTGCGACTCTATCCACCCGGACAGCCCGCGCAGGACATTCTGCCCCGGGGCGGTGCACTGGTTCTGTTTCTCAGTGCTACCATCGAGCATGAAGTGCTGCCAGCCCGGCGCGAACGCCTCAGCATCACCGGTTGGCTGGGCCAGCGTCCAGCGTGATCCCGGCTTAATTGACGTTTACGTAAACGTTACTTAAGCTAAGTTGACCAAACCACCAGTGGGAGCGAACAGCTCATGCTGCATCTGCCGTCACTGAATTTCGCTCTCGGCGAAGATGTCGACTTGCTCCGTACCAGCGTTCAAAGCTTCGCGGCCGTGGAGATCGCCCCGCGGGCCGCCGGCATCGATCACAGCAATCAATTCCCGCCCGATCTGTGGCGTAAGCTGGGCGACCTGGGCCTGCACGGCATCACGGTGGAGGAAGACTACGGCGGCAGCGCCATGGGCTATCTGGCTCATATTGTGGCCATGGAGGAAGTCTCGCGCGCCTCGGCGTCGGTCGGGCTGTCCTACGGTGCGCATTCCAACCTGTGCGTGAACCAGATCAGGCGCAACGGCACGACCGCCCAGAAACAACGCTACTTACCCAAGCTGATCTCCGGCGAATACATCGGGGCGCTGGCGATGAGCGAACCCGGCGCCGGCTCCGACGTGGTGTCGATGAAGCTGCGGGCCGAGCGCAAGGGCGATCACTTCGTGCTGAACGGCAGCAAGATGTGGATCACCAACGGTGGCGATGCTGACGTGCTTGTGGTCTACGCCAAGACCGATCCGGCGGCCGGCCCCAAAGGCATCACCGCATTCCTGATCGAGAAAGGCATGGCCGGTTTCAGCGCCGGTCAGAAGCTCGATAAGCTCGGCATGCGCGGCTCCAATACTTATCCGTTGTTCTTCGACGACTGTGAGGTGCCGGTAGACAACGTCCTGGGCGGGGTCAACCAGGGCGTCAAGGTACTGATGTCGGGACTGGATTACGAACGCACCGTACTCGCTGGTGGCCCGCTTGGCATCATGCAGGCTTGCCTGGACGCCGTCGTCCCCTACCTGCACCAGCGCAAACAGTTCGACCAGCCGATCGGCGAATTCCAGATCATGCAGGGCAAGCTGGCCGACATGTATACCACTCTCAGCGCCAGCCGGGCCTACGTCTACGCGGTCGGCACCGCCTGCGACCGCGGCGATCATGCCCGCACCCTGCGCAAGGACGCCGCGGGTGCCATTCTCTATGCCGCCGAGAAGGCCACCTGGATGGCACTGGAGGCGATCCAGGCGCTGGGTGGCAACGGCTACATCAACGACTACCCGACCGGCCGTCTGCTGCGCGACGCCAAGCTCTACGAGATCGGCGCGGGCACCTCGGAAATCCGCCGCATGCTGATCGGCCGCGAACTGTTCGACGAAACCTCGTGACGGGGGCCGGCGCCCGCCCCCGCCTTTCACGCTGACGGGAGATTGACCATGGCACACGATCCTATCGTCATAGCCGGCGCGGCACGCACCCCGATGGGCGGCCTGCAAGGTGTTCTGGCGCCGCTGTCGGCGCCGCAACTGGGCTCGGTCGCCATCGCCGCGGCCCTGGAACGCGCCGGCGTTGCCCCTGACGACATCGACGAGGTCATCATGGGCTGCGTACTGCCCGCCGGCCAGGGTCAGGCCCCGGCCCGCCAGGCCAGCCTCGGTGCCAGTCTGCCACTGGCTGCTGGCTGCACCACGGTCAACAAGATGTGCGGCTCGGGCATGAAGGCGGCCATGCTGGCGCATGACCTGATCGTTGCCGGCAGCGCCGGCGTGATGGTCGCCGGCGGCATGGAGAGCATGACCAACTCGCCCTACCTGCTGGCCAAGGCCCGTAGCGGCTACCGGCTGGGCCACGGCCGGGTGATCGACCACATGTTCCTGGACGGTCTCGAGGATGCCTACGACAAGGGCCGGCTGATGGGCACGTTCGCCGAGGATACCGCGACCCGCTACCAGTTCACCCGCGAGCAACAGGATGGTTTCGCCATCGCCTCGCTCAACCGCGCCCGCCGGGCCATCGAAGACGGCACGTTCAGTGCCGAAGTCACGCCGGTGACTCTGAGCGACCGCACCGGCGAACACCAGGTCGACCCAGGACGAGCAGCCGCTCAAGGCCGACCTGGACAAGATTCCGCAGCTCCGCCCGGCGTTCCGTAAGGAAGGCACTGTCACTGCGGCCAACTCCAGCTCGATCTCCGATGGCGCCGCGGCGCTGGTGCTGATGCGTCGCAGCGAGGCCGAACGCCGCGGCCTCACGCCGCTGGCGGTGATTCACGGCCACGCCACCCATTCGCCAGGAGCCGGCCTGGTTTACCACTGCCCCGGTCGGCGCCATGCGCAAGCTGCTGGAGAAGGTCAACTGGGCTGCCGACCAGGTCGACCTGTACGAGATCAACGAAGCCTTCGCCGTGGTCACCATGGCGGCGATGCATGACTTGAATCTGCCGCACGACAAGGTCAACGTCCACGGCGGCGCCTGCGCCCTCGGTCACCCTATCGGGGCCTCCGGCGCGCGCATCCTGGTCACCCTGCTGTATGCGCTGCAGCAATACGACCTCCAGCGCGGGGTCGCCAGCCTCTGCATCGGCGGCGGCGAGGCCACGGCGATGGCCGTCGAACGGGTCGCGTGAGGCATCCGTCACTCGCCCTAAGCCGGCCCGAGATCCACGACCAACGTGATGGATGAATTGATTTTCCGATCCGGGGAGCCCATCGAGCGATGATCCTGAGCGAGGAGCAGGAGCTGATCCGCGGCACGGTACGCCAGTTCGCCCGCGAGCAACTGGCGCCGCACGCCGCCGAATGGGACCGCACCGGCACGTTTCCGCGCGCGGCACTTAGCGCAATGGCCGGGCTGGGCCTGTTCGGCATCACGGTACCGGAGCGCTGGGGCGGCGCCGGGCTGGATCACCTGTCGCTGGCGCTCGCAATCGAGGAAATTGCGGCCGGTGACGGTGCCTGCTCGACCATCGTCAGCGTGCAGAACTCGGTGGTATGCGGCCCGGTTCTGCGCTTCGGCGACGCGGCCCAGAAGGAACGCTACCTGATCCCGCTGGCGCGCGGCACTCAGCTCGGCTGTTTCTGCCTGAGCGAACCGCAGGCCGGCTCCGATGCCGCGGCACTGCGCACGCGAGCGCGGCGCGATGGGGATCACTATATCCTCGACGGCAGCAAGCAGTTCATCACCTCAGGCAAAAACGCCGCTGTCGCGGTGGTGTTTGCGGTGACTGATCCGGCCGCCGGCAAGAAGGGCATATCAGCGTTCATCGTACCGACCGACACACCCGGCTACCGGATCGCGAGGATCGAGGACAAGCTGGGCCAACATGCCTCCGACACCGCTCAGATCAGCTTCGAGCAGTGCCGGGTGCCGGTCGCCAACCGCCTTGGTGGCGAGGGCGAGGGCTACCGCATCGCGCTGGCCAACCTGGAAGCCGGCCGCATCGGCATCGCTGCCCAGTGCCTGGGGATGGCACGCGCGGCGCTGGCGTACGCCCTGGCCTACGCCCGTGAGCGTGAGACTTTCGGTAAGCCAATCATCGAGCACCAGGCGGTCGGCTTCCGGCTAGCCGACATGGCGACCGAACTGGAGGCCGCCCGCCAGCTCACCTGGCACGCCGCCACGCTGCGCGATGCCGGTCAACCCTGCCTGCAGCAGGCCGCCATGGCCAAGCTGTTCGCTTCAGAGATGGCTGAACGGGTCTGTTCGGCCGGGCTGCAGGTTCTGGGCGGCTACGGCTATTTGCGTGACTACCCGCTGGAGCGCATCTACCGCGACGTGCGGGTATGCCAGATCTACGAAGGCACCTCCGACGTGCAGCGCCTGCTGATCGGGCGTACCCTGACCGCCGACTGAGCGCCCCGATGGCCGCGCCTGAGTGGTCCCCCGTCAGCAGCGCTCAAGCAAGTGCACAGCGGCGCATCCGCTGCCGGACGCCAGCGCTGAGCGGGGTCGAGGGGCGACCCGGGCTGCCTGTTCAGAAACCCGTTGATGGGGTAACACTCTACGAGACCTGCCCATGCCGATTCTGACGACCTCGGTCGATAGCCATGCCGATGACTTCCACCGCAACGCCACCCGCTACGCCGAGCTGGTCCATGACCTGCGGCAGCAGGTGAAAATCGTCAAGCAGGGTGGTGGCGAGCGCGCCCGCACCCGCCACCTGGAGCGCGGTAAACTGCTGGTGCGCGACCGCATCCGCACCCTGCTCGATCCGGGTGCACCTTTCCTCGAACTGTCACAGCTCGCCGCGCACGAGGTTTATGGTGAGCCGGTTCCGGCCGCCGGACTGGTCACCGGCATCGGTCGGGTTAGTGGTCGGGAATGCCTGATCATCGCCAACGACGCCACCGTCAAGGGCGGCACTTATTACCCGTTGACGGTGAAGAAGCACCTGCGGGCTCAGGACATTGCCCGCGACAACCACCTGCCGTGCGTCTACCTGGTCGATTCCGGCGGTGCCAATCTGCCGAACCAGGACGAGGTGTTTCCCGATCGCGACCACTTCGGACGCATCTTCTACAATCAGGCCACGCTGTCCGCCCAGGACATTCCGCAGATCGCCGTGGTGATGGGTTCGTGCACGGCGGGCGGTGCCTATGTGCCGGCGATGGCCGACGAAGCGATCATCGTGCGTCAACAGGGCACCATTTTTCTGGGCGGCCCGCCGCTGGTGAAGGCCGCCACCGGCGAAGTGGTCAGTGCCGAGGATCTCGGCGGTGCCGACGTGCACTCGCGCACTTCCGGTGTCACTGACCACTACGCTCTCGACGACCCCCATGCGCTGGGCATCGCACGGCGTATCGTCAGCAACCTAAACCGGGTCAAGCAACCGACCATCGAGCTCAACGAACCGCGTGAGCCGCTGTATGATCCGCTGGAACTGCACGGCATCGTCGGTACCGACTTGCGCAAGCCGTTCGACGTACGCGAGGTCATCGCCCGGCTGGTCGACGGTTCCGAATTCGACGAGTTCAAGGCCTTGTACGGTACCACGCTGGTATGCGGCTTCGCCCGGCTGTTCGGCTATCCCGTCGGCATCGTCGCCAACAACGGCATCCTGTTCTCGGAGTCAGCCCTGAAAGGGGCCCACTTCATCGAACTGTGCTGCCAGCGCGGCACTCCTCTGGTGTTTTTGCAGAACATCACCGGCTTCATGGTCGGGCGCAAATACGAGGCCGGCGGCATTGCCAAAGACGGCGCCAAGCTGGTCACGGCCGTGGCCAGCGCCCGGGTGCCCAAGTTCACAGTCATTATCGGCGGCAGCTTTGGCGCCGGCAATTACGGCATGTGTGGCCGCGCTTACGATCCCCGGTTCCTGTGGATGTGGCCCAACGCCCGGATTTCGGTCATGGGCGGCGAACAGGCCGCCAACGTGCTGGCCCAGGTACGCCGCGACGGGCTCGCTCGCCGGGGAGAAGACTGGCCGGATGCCGAGGAAACTGCCTTCAAGCAGCCGATCCTGGAACAGTACGACCGCCAGGGCCACCCTTATTACGCCAGCGCCCGGCTGTGGGACGATGGCGTGGTAGCCCCCGAGGACACCCGCATGGTGCTGGGACTGGGCCTGTCCGCCGCCCTCAACGCGCCGATCGAGCGCACCTCCTTCGGCGTCTTCCGGATGTAGACCGATGTTCGACACCATCCTCATCGCCAACCGCGGCGAAATCGCCTGTCGTATCGCCCGCACCTGCCGCCGGCTCGGTATCCATACCGTGGCGGTATATTCCGACGCCGACCGCGAGGCGCTGCATGTCGCCGCCTGCGACCAGGCCTGGCGGCTCGGCCCGGCACCAGCCCGCGACAGTTATCTGCGGGGTGATCGCATCATCGAGATGGCGCGCGCCAGTGGTGCCCAGGCCATCCATCCGGGCTACGGCTTCCTGTCCGAAAACGCTGACTTCGCTGCTGCCTGCGAGACCGCCGGACTGGTCTTCATCGGGCCGCCGGCGACAGCAATCCGGGCGATGGGTTCTAAGAGCGCGGCCAAGACATTGCTGGCCACGGCCGGGGTACCACTGGTGCCCGGATATCACGACACCGACCAGGATCCGGACCGGCTCGCCGCCGAAGCCGAACGAATCGGCTATCCGGTGCTGATCAAAGCCAGCGCCGGCGGTGGCGGCAAGGGTATGCGGGTGGTCGAGAGCGCCAATGGCTTCCCGGACGCGCTGGCAGCAGCGCGGCGCGAGGCGAGTTCAGCCTTCGGCGACGATCAGGTGCTGCTCGAGAAATACCTGCTCCGGCCGCGACACATCGAACTGCAGGTGTTCGCCGACCGCCATGGAAACGCACTCCATCTGTTCGAGCGCGACTGTTCGATCCAGCGGCGCCACCAGAAGATCCTGGAAGAGGCACCGGCACCGGGCATGACGGCGGAGCGGCGGAGCGCCATGGGCGCAGCAGCCATAGCCGCTACCCAGGCCATCGGCTACGTCGGCGCCGGCACGGTGGAATTTATCGCCGAGCCGGACGGCACCTTTTACTTCATGGAAATGAACACGCGGTTGCAGGTCGAACATCCGGTCACCGAGTTGATCAGTGGTCAGGACCTGGTGGAATGGCAGCTACGGGTAGCGGCCGGTGAGCCGCTACCGTGCCGCCAGGAGCAGCTGACCATTCATGGCCACGCCATCGAGGCGCGCATTTACGCCGAGGATCCGGCCCGCGACTTCCTGCCGGCCAGTGGCCGGCTGGAGCACCTGCGTACGCCGGTGGAAAGTCGGTATGTCAGGATCGACAGTGGGGTACGGGCCGGTGACAGCATCGGCATCCACTACGATCCAATGATCGCGAAGCTGATCGTCTGGGATAGCGACCGCGCTAACGCCCTGCGACGGCTGCGCGGTGCGCTGGCCGATTATGAAATCGTCGGCCTCGCCAACAACATCGATTTTCTGCGCCGGTTGACGGCGCATCAGGCCTATGCTGTCGGCGAGTTCGACACCGGTTTCATCGGTCGCCATCATGGCATTCTGTTCCCGCCCACCGAACCCGCACCCGACCTGGTACTGGCCATAGCCGTGCTGAGTGAACTACACCGTATCGACCGGGCCGGCCGCGCTGCCGCCTTGCGCTCGGCCGACCCCTGGTCGCCGTGGCACAGTACCAGTGGCTGGCGGCTTAACGACGATAACCACCATACCTTGTGGCTACGTGACGCCGGGCGCGAACTCATGATCACGGCCCATTACCGGCCCGACCGGTTCCTGCTCGACCTGCCGGAGGGTCGCATCCACGCCCAGATCTGTGCCGGCGGCGACGGCGTCCTGGAGGTCGAACTGGACGGTCGCCGGCTGCACGCGACGGTAGTCCGAACCGGTGACAGCGTGACCGTATTGAGCCTGTTCGGTCGCCACTCGATTGAGTTGCACGACCCGCTCAGCCCGACCGTCACGGACGCCGCCGCCGGTGGCAGCCTGACAGCCCCCATGCCAGGCAACATCACTGCGGTGCTGGTCGAGCCCGGCGCCCACGTCCAGGCCGGCACAGCGCTGGTGGTACTGGAAGCGATGAAAATGGAACACACCATACGCGCGCCCGGTGCCGGCGTGGTTATACATGTCAACTGCGTAGTCGGTGACCAGGTCGATGACGGAACCGAGCTGCTGGCATTGGGTGATGGTGACGCCTGAGCCGCTGCCGGTCGCCGACCTGGGGAGGTTTCTGGCCGGCCGCTGGCGGCTCGAGCGTGACATCACCGACCGGTTCAACAACTGCCACGGGCGGTTTACTGGTCTGGCGCTGTTCCGGCGCGCCGGGAACGGCTTACGCTATCGCGAACGCGGCCGGCTATGCTGGCAGCAGCATGAGTACGCCAGCACCCGCCGCTACCTTTTCCGGCTGACCGGGCCCGGCCGGGGATGGGTCGAATTTGCCGACGGGCGAGCTGTTCCACGACTTGGATCTGCGCACCGGCTGCTGGCGCTGCCGTCATGTTTGCGGAGCCGACCGGTATCAGGGCGAGTTCACGGTCTGGCGGCACGATGCCTGGCAAATGATCTGGCAGGTCATGGGCCCGCGCAAGCGGCTGCTGCTACGCAGCCGGTTCCGTCGGGCATGACCCGGACGCAATCCGGCATGCCTGCTGCGGCCAGGCCAATACCTTTATCCCCGGTCGCCGGGTACAATCTGCTCCGGTGAGCCTCGTCATCATCACTCGACAGTTGCTTTAGGAGTACTCGCATGACCGCTTCCTCCCGCGCGTTGCCCCTGGCCGATCAACTGTGGCCGGATCTCCACGGCAACCGGTTACTGCGCAACGCTGCATTAATAGTCGGCGGCAGTCTCCTGCTGACACTTGCAGCCAAGATTCAGGTACCGTTTTATCCGGTACCAATGACCCTGGAGACCCTGGCCGTGTTGCTGATCGGCGCCTTATTGGGCGCCCGTCTGGGCGGTGCCACCCTGCTGCTGTTCCTGGCCGGGGGCGCGCTCGGGCTGCCCGTGTTCGCGGACACACCCCAGCACGGTATCGGTCTGGCCTACATGATGGGTCCGACTGGCGGGTACTTGCTGGGCTTCCTGCTGGCCGCCGTCGCCACGGGCTGGCTGGCGGAACGCGGCTGGGATCGCCGGCCGCTCAGCGCCGTTGCCATGCTGCTCATCGGCAACGCCCTGATATACCTGCCCGGCCTGGCCTGGCTGGGCACGCTGCTGGGCTGGGACAAGCCGATTCTGGCCTGGGGGCTGTATCCATTCCTGCTGGGCGATGCACTGAAACTGGCCCTGGCCGCCACCACCCTGCCGCTGGCCTGGCACATATTCGGCGGGCGTTCGCGCTGACCTTGGCAGCGGTCATGGTGGGTCGGAATCTGACTGGATTCCGGCTTTCTCATCAACCCCGGTTGACATGTGCCGCTCCCCATCAGGCCGTCCAGGCAGCGGCTGCCTGGTCCGTCATCGGCCGGCCGATAAAATAGCCCTGGGCGAGATCGCAGCCGATATCGGTGAGAAAATCCAGCGTCCAGCCCTCCTCCACGCCTTCGGCGCTGGCGCGCAAAAGGATGGTGCACTAACCAATCGGTATTCCCCCGAGCGCACCGTGGGCCATGCTACGCTTGAGTTGCGAGCCGGTGGCACACGACGGCTGCTTGTGGCATGGAAATACCGGAGTACCTGGAATGTCTTACACTTTCACCCTGATCAGCGTGGCGGCTGCCAACTTCCTGGGTATCATTTCACCCGGTCCAGCGTTCCTGCTGGTCACCCGGGCTGCCGCCGGCCATTCGCGGACTGTGGGGGTTGTGACCAGTTTGGGAGTGGCCGCTGCCGTGTCACTGTGGGCGGCTGCGGCCACTTTCGGAGTGGCGGCCCTGATGACCCGGTTTGCGACGATTTACAGCGCCATCCAGCTCGCCGGCGGCCTGTATCTCATCGCACTGGGCTGGATGGCATGGCGCCACGCCGGTGAATCGCCTGTCAGCGCCGCCGCGACGCCGGCACCAGCCCGCTTGGGCCGCGCGCTGCTGAACGGTTTCGTGTTGACGCTGGGCAATCCGAAAGTGGTCATCTTCTTTGGCAGTATCTTCGTCGCACTGTTGCCGCTGGACGCTCCATTGTGGGTGAGAATCGCCGCAGTGGGCATCGTGGCTTTACAGGAGACGCTGTGGTACTCAGCCGTAGCACTGGTGTTCTCACGCCCCGGCGTACAGGCGGCCTACCAGCGTCTGCAGCGGCGCATCGACTATTTGATGGGTGCCGTTTTCGCCGGTCTTGGTGCCCGGCTGGTGACCCTGGTGCGCATTCTGAACGTCGTCCACGAAGCCGGTGACTGTCCGCAACGTCGCCGCGGGCTGATCCCGGAATGGGGAATGCCCACAGTCGGCCAGCCAGGCGGTTTGCACGCCGCCGCGTCGACACCATGTGCGATGGCCTCGACCTGCGCCGCCGTTCCATAACCGTCGTTTTCCCCCTGGAGAACCAGCAACGGTACCCGAATCGCGGGCAGCAATTCGGTCAGATCCCAATGCCAGAATCCGCGGATCCAGCCAGGCCCCGCTCCAGCCCCAGAATGCCACGTCGACATTGGCACCATGATAGCGCGCCAGCCGCGCGCGAAAATCGGTATCTGGTAGGCGTCCCGTGCCCGCCGGACGCTGTCGACGCAGATCGCCTCGTTAAAGACATGTGGCGCCATCAGCACTGCGCCGTTCACCCGCTGAATCCTGCACATCACCCGCGTTGACAATGGCGATGGACGCACCATCGCTGTGACCGACCAGTATCGCCTGGCGCACCCGCGCGGCATCCAATACGGCCGGAAGCACGACGCGGCCTTCGTCGTGAATATAGCTCAGCGGTCGCGGCAACGCCACCGGATCAGAACCGCCATAGCCAGCGCGACTGTAGACCAGCGCACTACAACCGGTGGCCGCCACCAACCGGTGCGGAAAATCCTTCCACATAGCGACGCAGCCGAGTCCTTCATGCAGAAACACCAGCGTGGGCGCGGCATCCGGCGACGGGCCGATCCAGCAATATTCGAGGCGGGTACCACCCGCATACAGATAATCCACCCACTGCTCCCCTGGCCTGAATTCGATGTGGCGTCAGTCGGTGTTGTCCGACTTGAGATGGCGCCAGACATACCAGCCGGCACCCACAACAAGCACTGTGATGATCACAGCATCGAAGCGGTGAAAGTACCCGCCCAAGTGGTTCCAGTTGGCGCCCAGTCGCATGCCTATCCAGGCGAGACCGTAACACCAGATCAGCGAACCGATGAATGTATAGCCGTTGAAACGCCCCAGCCTCATACCGGCGATGCCCGCCGGCAGAGCAATGAAGGTTCGCACCACCGGCAGCAGGCGGCCAAGCAGGATAGTGATGTCGCCGTGGCGGTCAAACCAGCGCTCAGCCCGATGCAGGTCACGGTGGGATATCAGCACGTAGCGGCCGTATTGGGCCACCAGTGGCCGGCCGCCGTAAGCGCCCGACAGCATAGGCCACCAGCGACCCGAGCACACAGCCGATCGCCCCGGCCAGGCTGACCCCCCAGAGCGTCATTTGTCCGGTGAACACCAGGTAACCGGAAAACGGCATGATGATTTCCGAAGGCAATGGCAGGCAGGCGCTTTCGAGCGCCATCAATACCACAATGCCGCCGTAACCCAGTGCTGAAATCGTGCCGATGATGAAGCTGGCGAGCAGCGCGATACCGGACTCGATCATACGCCAGCGTCGTCAGCATCACAGGAGGCCAGAAAGGCCAGTACCGGGTCGAGGGTCGCCGCCGGCCTCTCCAGCCAGAATAGGTGTCCCGCCGGCTCAATCAGCTCCAACCGGGCCTGAGGAATCCGTTCCGCGAGGATATGCGAATTGTCGGCATTGATAATATTGTCTGGGCGCCCGGTGAGCACCAGCGTCGGTGCCTTGATATCATCCAGCCGGTCGAAGGTGTCATGGGTATCGATAGCTGCCATGCGGCGCTGTAATGCCGACACATCCAGCGGCCGTTCCCTCCGCGCTGCAGTCAGGGCCTCGAGCACTTGCGGATTGGCCTGCAGGAATGCCTCGGTGAACCCGGCGGCCGCCAACCGCCGGGCCCGCTCCTCCGCGGACAGCTCGGCCGTCTCATAGGTATGTTCGCGCGCGGCGCCTTCCAGCTTAGCTGCGTGCGGACCGCCCGGTGTCGTGCACCCGAGTACCAGCCCGCGCAGCCGGTCCGGATGGCGTAACGCGAACTCCTGCGCAATCATGCCCCCCATCGACATACCCAGCACATGGGCGCTGCCGATGCCCAGCGCATCCATCAACCGCACGCTGTCGTCCGCGTACAGCGCCATACTGTAAGTTTGCACCGGTTTGGCGCTCCAGCCGCTGCCGCGCTGGTCGAAAGCCAGCACCTGGTGATGTCTCGCCAGGCCCGGCAACAACCGGGCGAAATTGCTGAGATCGCCTTGTAGACCGTGCAACAGCAACAGCGGTGTACCGCTACCGTGCAGTTCGTAATATAGGTCGACATCGTCGACGGTTTGTCGAGGCATGATATGTCCTACCACGCTGTTGTTGTTACGCGTTACCGAGCGGGCGCACCCGGCACCTACGCCGTCGTGCGACGGCAGCGTAAGGGATGATTCAGCGGGCGCCCGCCAGCACTTCGTGACTGACGGGCGTGAAACCGCGACACAGCGCTGCCATCGCGTTCCAGGCCGTTTCGTGTTCCGGCGTCGCCACCCAGGCCTGGCGCTGCCGTTCGGTCTCGAAGTACAGCAGAACGAGCATCCCCTCAGCACCAGAGCCGCCGAGCGGCCGGGCCAGTTGCACGTCGACAAAGCCCGGCTGGCGGCGCACCGCCGGGACGAATTGACCGGTGAAGCAGTCCTGCAGCGGTTGCTGGTTTTCGGGCGCAACATCCAGGCTGATCGTCAATACCACCATCGGCCCACTCTCCTCATTCGTTCAAAAAAAGCCCCGTCACTGCCACCATCGCGCCGGCCAAAGCAAGTTGCCAGTCACGGCTCGGCGGAATATTAGCATTATCACGGCAACCCCCCTGTACCAGACAGTTGCTTTGGCGACAGTGTCGCAGGCTCACTTCCGCGTGGGCTGTTTCCGCAGCAGCATGAGTTTGACATAACGGTAATATGTACCCTCGGCACCGGACACCGCCTGCATGAACCCTTCCGGACCATCGAGAAACCCCCGCTTCAGCACATAGCTGCGCACGAACGCCCACAGCCCGTGGCCGATGGCAGCGACCAGCGTCGCGTCGCGGCCCTGCTGAACCAGTTGTCGTGCGCCGGCCGAAGAATAACTATTGACTTTGGTCAAAACCTGCTCGAGATTATCAAAACTGGCATGATGTAAAGGCTCGGTCAGCGTTCCGATTTCCCCATCGACCACCAGCGCTTCATGTACCAGCCGGTCACTGAAGCGGCCATGCCCGCGGCGCACCAGCCGGACGACATAATCCGGCCACCAACCGCCGTGGCGCATCACCCGGCCACAATACGACGATGCCCGTGGCAGGCGATAGGCAGCCGGTGCATCGGGGCGGGCAATGGCGGCCCGTATCTCTTGCTGGAGAGCGTTGCTTACCGTCTCGTCGGCATCAATGGACAATATCCAGTCGCCGCAGGCTCTCGCGAGTGCCCGGTTTTTCTGCGGTCCGAACCCCGGCCAGTCGGTGACTTCGACCCGGGTGGTATATTCCCGGCAGATCGCCACGGTCTCATCACTGCTGCCGGCATCGAGCACGATGATTTCGTCGGCAAAAGCCACCGAGTCGAGGCAGGCCCGGATACGTGCCGCCTCATCCTTGGTGATGATGATCACTGACAGGCGCTTCATGATCTGAGTCGAACACCATTCAAGCGACATAGGCGCGGCCCCTCTATGAGAAGCCGCCAACCAACACGATATATTGCCACACAGCGCCGCCGCGACAGGCGGCGTACCGGCGGCGGCCATGCCCGGCCACCGCGGGGATACCCGCCAGCAATGTTCTAGCCATCCAGCTCCGGATAGTGCCGGAAAATGCCATCCTCGTTGAACGGCAGGCGCCGGTCAGACGCCAGATAGGCCGCAATCCGCGCCCGCGTGGCCACCCGGCGATGCAGCGCCGCGACCCTCGGATATTGCGGTTCGATCCGGCTGAGGGCAATGGGGAAAGCGTAGCGCAGCCCGTCAATGACCTGAAACAGCGACAGGTCCGCGTAGCTAAGCTGAGCACCTACCAGATAGGCATCGCCATCCGGGTTGCGGCTCAGCACGTTTTCGAAATAACCGACAAAGCGTGGCAGACGCTGTTCCAGGAACAGTGCCGTGCGCTGTCGGGCCGCCACTTTCTGTTCCTCGTAATATAGCGCCGCGCCCAGCGGGTGGTGGGTATCGTGGATCTCCACCACCCAGTCGGCGATGGTCAGCTGAAGCTGATGGGTCCATAAGCGACCAGCCTCGTCAGCCGCAGCCAGCCCATGGCGTGCACCCAGGTAGAGCAGAATGTTGGCGGTCTGGGCGAGCACCTGATCGCCGGCCTTGAGAAACGGCGGCGCGAACGGCAGCCGGGTCACGGCATCTCCGTCCATGAGACCCAAAAGCGATGCGCTGGCCGTTGCGGCAGCCGCCGGGTCGCGTTCCACATCGAGGTAATCCACCCCGGCCTCCTCCAGCACCAGCCGCACGAATTCGCCACGCCCCTGGATGCCCGCCCAGTAATAAAGCTCGTACCGCATGCCGACCTCCGGCAGTTGCCATGGTAACTCGCAGCCTTACAGCCTCCTCGACGCGGGTCAACTGCCGTTGCCTGACCCTGATGGGCCCGGCAATGCGTTACAGGGTCCCGAAGCCATAGTATTATTCGGCTGACAAAAGACCAGGAGGAGCCCGACCCATGCCTGCGCTGACCAAGAGCTACGTCAACGGCACCAGCAGCAAACCCCTGCTGTACCAGACCATTGGCGAGGCCTTCGACGAAACCGTGGCCCACTGGGGCG
>CAVQMB010000022.1:0-17036 GCA_963713445.1 uncultured Gammaproteobacteria bacterium
AAAGCGTTGACATAAGGCGCCAGCACTGGCGCCGTGTATAGCCCGGCAAAAACCGGTTTTGCCGGGTTCGTGCCCGCTATCGGGGCCAGGTCTTTCATTACGATCGCGTCTCCTGGCCGCACTTGTTCTGTGGAAGATTCGGCGCTGCTATACTCTGATGCGATAATACATTGGGTACTGTCTAGCCAATTTGGCTGTGCTCGGGCCGGCCGTGCTCCAGCAGAATATGGCTTGGTGTCGCGCTGATCATCGCCGGCAGTGTTGTCCTACTCAGAGGGCGGTGCGGCCTACTATCTGCGCGCAGCAGGTGAGTTCAGTTCCTGCGGGGGCTCTCTCGATAGCCCGACATCAACGTCCACCTGACGCGCTTTTGCTGCCCCTCCAGCTAGCCAACTTCAACCTACTGCAGCGTTATCGTCGCTGCCACACGTGAGAACCCCCTTCGCGACGTCCGGCCTGCTGCGTCGCGTCGATCAGCCGGCAGGGCTGATGCTGCCCTCAGTCGCTTGACAGCGGCCACTATTTGGATGCATAAAGACAACCGATAGAAGGCAGGTGCGAACAACTGCCGTGATTAATTCATGATCCGCTGGGCGTAGTTAAACCAGCCGGTCAAGGGCAACGGAGCCCCCACCGGACCTTAATCGGTACGGCGGGGGCTTTTTTGTGGTTTGTAGATAGCGTATGGATCTCATAAAGCCGAAGATTCCGGTTGGTGTTCTGTTTTCCACGGCGGGCCCTTACCAGGTTGTCAGTCGCGCAATGCTTTGTGGTGCGCTGCTCGCGTTCAATGAAATAAATGCGAGCGGGCACTTTGACTTTCAGCTGGTTCCACAATCATGTGATCCACAAGGTGACTTATCAAGATATCTAGCTAATGTTGAATATCTTCTGAAAAAAAAACAAGTTCAGCACGTAGTGGGTTGCTATACCTCGTCCAGTCGAAAAGAGATCATTCCAAGTTTCGAAAAATATGATGCATTGCTATGGTACCCATCACATTACGAAGGATTCGAAGCGAGCGACAACGTCATTTACACCGGCGCAGCTCCCAATCATCATGTGGTCCCACTGATTCGATATGTTCTCAAAAATATCGGTCGTAAAATTTATTGCGTTGGATCAAACTACGTTTGGGCCTGGGAAAATAATCGTATTGTGAGAGAATTGTCAGTAGCTCAGAATGGATCACTTGTTGGCGAGCGTTATCTACAGATCGAAGATTGTGATATGGAACGGATTATATCAGAAATAGAACAGGTTTCTCCAGATTTTGTAATGAATACTTTAATTGGCGAGTCAAGCTACTCCTTCTACCGTAGTTTTGCCGTCGCTAAGCATCGGCGATCACGTCTGAAGGGTATCAAAGTAGGCAGTTGTACTCTGTGTGAACCTGAACTACTGGAAATAGGATCAGATGCCTGCGAAGGGCATCTTTCGTCAAGCGTCTATTTCTCTACAATTGAAACCAGGAGTAATAAAAAATTTATTGACGCCTACCGGGCAGCATATGGCGCGGCCGCCGTAACATCAGCTGATGCAGAGGCCTCATACAATACAGTATATCTACTTGCGGAGGCGATTTCTCGTGCAGGTACAACTGAGGTAGACGACGTAAGAGATGCATTATATTCCGTCGAATTGGATTCTCCTCAAGGTATTGTAAGAATTGATGCTAGCAATAACCATAGTTATCTAACCCCTCGACTTGGAGTATCGCGCTGTGACGGAACCTTTGAAATCATCAATGAGGCCCTGCAGCCCGTACCACCTGATCCGTATCTGGTGTGGATCGATATAGCGGAAACAGGCCGCCGCACATTGGTGGGGGATGAAACATGCCATTAGAATTGCAGTCAAGCTAGTAACTGCCTGCTGAGAGTAAGCTCATGAAGGTGGCACGACGGAACAGCTTCAGGGATTATAAGGCATTGGTCTTGATTAAGCCGTGCCGCGATAGAGTCTTGCTAATAAAGCAACTGAACAGACTCGGCATGGATGTTCAATCGTATTGGCCAATTTCTTATACATCGGTACCCAAGACTGACGTCGTGTTTTTTGATGCCGATGCTGGTCGGAATGCGAAATGTGTGACGGATACTATTGAAGCCATAGATGGGCCATCGATAGCATTGCTGGCATCTGATACGCCAAGTCTCGTTCATTGGGTTCTTGAACAGGGTGCTACGACATGCCTGATGAAGCCTGTCCGCTCGGTAGGTGTACTTGCTAATCTGATTATTGCGTTCGATACATTCGAAAATCGCAAGAGAGCGGCGCTGGAAAGGGTAGAACTAGAACAACGCCTCAAAGCGAGACCGGTAGTCTGTTTAGCTATTATCCGACTGATGCGTGCCTTCGATGTTGAAGACGGTGTTGCATTTTCCATGATCCGTGATGCCAGTATGGATCGTCGCTTACCTATAGAAGCGGTTTCTGCGATGTTGGTGAGCGGAGAGCTGAATATCTCCGCAGTTTGTGCATCGGGATCCGTTAAACAATATACATGTGGTCGTCCAATGCGGTAGTACTAGGCTCCGTCTAACAGCGATCATAGTGCACTGTTGGGATGCAATCGATTATGCTGGAATGATTTGCGTACCTGTATTTGTCTATAGAATGGAACTGGCGCACTCCATGATCTGTAGTATATTCAGCGCTGATTGAAATTAGTTACGTTTTTTGTATATGGCCTGTTTGTAGTGTTTTCGGAGGGCTGTTGTGGCATTCATGCCATGATGAATTTTGCTAAAAGCCAAAAGTAGGAGAATCGACAAATGAATGAAGACGAACGGCAGAGAAATGGGGTAGAATCTCATAAAAATTCAGAGAATGGAGAAGTGAACGAAGAACATGGAACCGGTGGTGAGTCGCTAATGAATGTAAGCCGGCGAAGCTTCATCAAGGGAGCGGGTTCGGTAGTGGCGGGGTCGCTGCTTGGTGGCGGCCTGATGCTTGAGGGCGCACCCGCAGTGGCGGCTTCCGCACCGAAAGGGGTCAATATTGGCTTTATCGAAGATCTGTCGGGAAATCTGGCGATTTACGGTTTGCAAAAGTATCACGCAGCGCAGTTGGCGGTTGCAGAGATCAACCAAGGGCTGACGTTGGCGGGCGGCCCTGTCGGAATCGGCGGCTTGGCCTCCCTGGGCAAACGCGCAAAGATGGCGCCGACGCTGAAACTGAACCCTGCCGACGGAAAGATCGATACGCTTTCTGACGGAGGTGCTGAAGATCAGTCGGGATTGCTCTACGAAGATGCGGAAGAGATCTTGATCCCGTCTGGTGAGAAAGGCTTACTTGGCAAACAGGTCAAACTGTCCGCACCAGATGGTCAGTCGAACAATCGAATCTGGCAGCAGCTTTCCAGGAAGTTGATCCAGGAGGATAAAGTCGATGTGCTGGTGGCTGGTTTTACCAGCGCCGAACGGGAAGCGATTCGGCCCATCGTTGATCGAACGAAGCAACTTTACATCTACACCAACCAGTACGAAGGCGGCGTCGCCGACGAATATACGTTCTGTACAGGGGCGGTGTGTGAGCAACAGGTTATTCCTGTCGTTCAATACATGGTAAGCAAGTATGGGCCAAAGGGCTTCACGATTGCTGCTGACTATAACTTTGGTCAGCTCACTGCCGCCTGGGTGAGGGCTTATACGCCGCTGGTAGGTGGCGAGATCATTGGTGAAGAATTTGTTCCCCTCAGCGTCAGTCAGTTCAGTCAGGTCATTTCGAAGGTCCAGCAGGCTAAGCCCGACTGGGTCATGACACTGATGGTCGGTCAGAATCAATCTAACTATTACCCCCAAGCTGCGGCCGCCGGCTTGAAGTTCCCCATGGCATCGACGATTAACATGGCCCAAGGCTATGAGCATCTCCGGTTCAATGCGCCGGCCATGGCCAATATGCATAATGCGGTGAATTACATGGCGGAAATTCCAACCGCCAGAAACCGTGCGTTCGTGGAACGTTTTTTCAAGATGTTCCCTAAAGATCCCTACGTCGGTCAGATGGCGCAGAACACGTATTTCAGCATTCATCTCTACGCCAAGGCAGTGCGTTTGGCCGGGACGACGGATCAGGAGACGGTGCGCAAGGTTCTGGAAAGCGGCTGGACCATAGAGGCACCGGAAGGGCCGGTCTTTCTCGAACCCGCAACACATCATTGTTCTCACTATATACGGTTGGCCAAAGCCGACGAGAAGCAGAATATCAGCTTTGTCCGTGACTGGCCTTCCATCGAAGCTTGGTGGTTACAACGGCTGGGCGTCAATCTGGTCCGCCATCCGGAACATAAACAATATGCCCCTCAGGAGGATCCTTTCTTCAAAATGCTAGCCAAGATGTCCAAAGCATAATAGTCGTGACACGGCGTCAGGCAAAGTAAGCGACAGTGCCTGGCGCCGCATTGTCAGGCGACCAGAGTTTTCTACTCAGGCGTGGGGACATCGGGTAATGGATTCATTGTTGAGTGTGCTATATCAGTTCGGCACCAATGCGGCCTTCCTGCTGCTCAGTGCGATTGGATTGATCGTTATTTTGGGGATGATGAACATCATCAACCTTGCTCATGGAGAGTTGATGATGATCGGCGCATACGTGGCGTCATTTGCATACCATGCAGGTCTGCCGTTTGCACTCTGTGTCTTGCTTAGTTTCGCTGCGCTGGGTGTTGTTGGCATTGTCTTCGAACGATTGCTCATACGGCGCTTCTACGGTCGAGAACTTTCCGCACTAGTTGTAACGTGGGGCGTAAGTCTTATCGTTGCCCAAGGTACGTTATTATTGTTCGGTCCATTTTTGCAATCAATTCCAATACCATTTGGATCTGGCGCAGTAGGCGCCTTTAGTTTTTCCTGGTATTGGATCGTCCTGATTTCGTTATCACTTTTCCTTGTCCTTGTGCTCTGGATTTTATATTATCACACGGCCTTTGGCTTACGGGCTCGTGCCACTATGCAGGAACCGGAGATGGCGCGGGCTCTTGGAGTCCGAGTGGGGCGGGTTTATATGTTAACGTTTGCTTTGGGTAGCGCTCTCGCGGGTTTCGCCGGGGCTGTGTTGGCACCAACTACCACGATTGCACCTTATATGGGTCAGCAATACGTTGCACCTGCGTTCATTACGGTAGTTACTGGCGGATCCGCCAATGTCATCGCCGGGGCATTAGGTAGTACTGCCTTTCTGGCTCTCGCCGAAACACCCGCCACCATATGGTTTGGCACTTTCATTGGTATCGTGGCAATGTTGCTAGCATCACTCATTTTGATTCGACTTTTGCCAAAAGGCCTTTCTGACTGGATTCAGCGTCGTTGGCTGTCCTAAGTCGTTCGAAAGCGATCTAAAAAGCGATCTAATTGGATGATATCGATAATAACGGTGTTTGGTGAAGCTATGTTTAGACGACTCTTACTGGAGGATTATGCCACCGCTTGTCTTTGGATAGCCATAGGTGTTTACGGCTTTTCAACTAGCGATTACTCGGCATCTACAGCGGCATTCTATGTTCTAAACATACCAATGGCAATAGGGCTGGCGTTGCTCTGGGGTATAGCGGGCGTTCTAAGCTTTGGTCAGGTAGCCTTCTTTGGACTGTCCGGTTATTTGTACGGCATTGTTGCAGGCAACATTCTCTCCAGCCCAGATGTGGCAAGTTTGGTCGGCATCTTCAGTGCTCTCGCTGCATCGCTGATCGTTGCCGTACTGTTCGGCTATTTTATTTTCTATGGCCGAGTCGAAGCATGGATCGTTCCGATCGTGACGCTCGTTCTGACCCTTATCCTTTCCACGTTTATGGGCCAGACTGCTGGCTATCAGTGGAAAGTAGGTCAAGTTTTGTTGGGAGGGTATAATGGGATGACCAATATTCCTCCCATGAGTATTGCGGGGGAGGCGTTGCAAGGTAAACCACTTTTCTTTTACGTACTTATAGTAGTGGTGCTAGCTTGGATTATTTGTCTTCTTTGTGTTCGTTCGCGTTTTGGCGATGTGTTGTTGGCACAACGTGAAGATCCATTGCGTACTGAACTGTTCGGCCATGATGTTCGCATGATACAGTCGATATGCTTTAGCGTTTCCGCAATTCTAGCCGGACTTAGTGGTGTTCTGTATGTTCAGTGGGGTAATTATATCACGCCAGACTCCATGGGGTTGTTACAAGCGACATTGCCAGTTATCTGGGTTGCGGTGGGTGGAAGAACCACTATGCTTGGTGTAATCATCGCGACGTTGTCGCTCAATGTGCTCACTTACCAACTTTCCTCAGCAGGAAATCAATACGCATTCATAATTTTAGGTGGCCTGCTGGTTGCGGCAATGCTGGTGCCGTCAAATTTGATGGGGCGTTTCTCCCGGCGGTTCGGCTACTCCAATAGTCGGGTTACTACTGAGGAAAGTGAACGTGGCTAATGTTGTTAAAACGGAGGGGCTGTGGAAGAGTTTCGGCGGTGTCACTCCTGCCAGGGATGTCTCCTTAGCGGTCGCTAATGGTGAACTCAGGTGTTTAATAGGTCCAAATGGGGCTGGTAAATCGACATTATTCAAGCTGATTGCTGGCATCGAATCGGCCGACCATGGCGCGATCGAAATTTTCGGTGTGAACGTCACTCGCGAACCCATGTTCCGCCGGGTGCGTCGTGGGGTGGGTGTCAAGCTACAGAGTAATCGTGCCTATAAGAACCTCGACGTGGCACATAACATTCGGGTTGCGGATGTGTTCGGTAGAAAGCGGCGACGGGAAACGTCTCCCAAGGGTGACGGTACGGGGGTTGCGAGAGAAATAGCGCTCGAGCTTTTCGGAATCACGAAGCTAGTCACTGCTAATCCACTTGTTAGCCGTGTTTCACACGCGGAGCAGCAATGGTTGGAAATATGCTGCGCCATTTCGCCCCAGGTCGGCTTGTTGCTGCTGGATGAGCCGACAGCCGGTATGGGGGTCGACGAGACACAAGCCACTGGTCAGGCGCTTTGTGCTCTGCAGAAAGCCGGAATGACGATAGTGGTGGTCGAGCATGACATGGAGTTCGTCAGGGCTGTGGCCGATCATGTGACGGTATTGCATCAGGGGCAGGTTTTTGCCGAAGGTAGCATGGACGATCTGGCGGCTCGCGTAGATGTGCGGGAAATATATCTTGGCTAAGAACGTGGCGGACGCATCACCGCCCGGATGGGAACCTTAATGACCAGCGTGTTGCAAATTACCGGCTTGCGGTCCGGCTATGGTAGTGGTGATGTCCTCCAAGGGGTGGATCTGGAGGTCAACAGTGGCGAGGTGGTCGGCGTCCTGGGCCGCAACGGTGTCGGCAAATCGACCCTCATGCGCACAGTGATGGGCCTCACGGCAGCATCAACCGGCACTATCGCCCATCGGGGGCGCGTTGTCACCGGGTTCGCGCCAGAACAACGGGCAATTGGCGGCTTCGGTTATGTGCCTCAGGGGAGGTTGGTGTTTCCCCATATGAGCGTTGAGGACAATCTGCGGATTGGAGCACTCGAGCGCGGCGGCAAGTGGCAACGTATCGAGGATATGTACGGACAATTTCCACGTTTGCGGGAGCGGCGGCGGCAACGGGCCGGAACCTTAAGCGGTGGCGAGCAGGAGATGTTGGTCATTGCCCGCGCGCTGGTGGGGGAGCCCGATATTCTGTTGCTCGATGAGCCGAGCGAGGGCGTCCAGCCCAATATTGTCAAGGAGATCAGTCAACTTGTTAAAGGGCTGAATGAGAACGGCATGACAGTGCTGCTGGTGGAGCAAAACATTGAACTGATGCGGTCGACCGCGCATCGCGGTTATGTCATGGAGAAAGGCCGGATTACGCAAGAGTTGTCCTCGGATAGGATGCACGATGGGGACGAACTCCGTCGCATTCTTTCACTTTGAACAAATATCAGGAGTGGTGATATGGCCAATGATCAGTTACAGGGTGGTAGTTGGATGGAACACTCGTTCATGACTAGGCGTGGTGTTGCGAAAGGTGTGCTTGGCAAGACCCATAGGCTTACCGAGGAAATGCAGGGGACATTCCATTATACGATCGGACCGTATTCGGATCCGGTATTGACTGTTGATCCGGGCGATAAGGTAATCGTTGAGACACGCGACGCATTTGACGGAAAAATCACGCGCGAGAGTGATTCGCCCAGCGAGCTCTTGCACATGCCGTTTCTCAATCCACAGTGCGGCCCCATCATGGTGAACGGCGCGGAGAAGGGCGATGTGGTAGCAGTTTACATCGAGTCGATGGAGCCCCGCGGGGATAATCCCACCGGCACGTGCTGCCTGATCCCTGAGTTCGGTGCATTGACCGGAACGGAGTATACCGCCACGCTTAATGATCCGTTGCCGGAAAAGGTGAAACGTATCCGTATCGACGACGAGCATATCTATTGGAGTGAACGTAATGTGCTCAAGTACCGTCCTCATATCGGAACGTTGAGCGTTTCACCGGAAATAGATTCGATCAACTCGCTGACCCCCGACCAGCATGGCGGCAACATGGATCTGCCCGATATGGGGCCCGGTAGTATCACCTACCTGCCGGTTCGTTCGCAAGGTGGGAGACTGTTTATTGGTGATGCACATGCGTCTCAGGGTGATGGCGAAGTGTGTGGCACTGCGGTTGAGTATTCCAGCTTGACAACTATTCGAGTGGATCTGATCAAGGACTGGCAGATCAATTGGCCGCGGTTGGAAAACGAAGCGATGATCATGGGTATTGGTAGCGCCAGACCGCTAGAGGATGCGACGCGGATTGCCTATCGTGAAGTGATTAGGTGGATGGTTGCGGATTATGGCTACGACAAATGGGATGCCTACATGATGTTGAGTCAGTGCGGCAAGGTGAGATTGGGTAATTTCGTCGATCCCAAGTACACAGTAGGCGCTGGCGCGCTCAAGGGGATTATCGAGCGGCGCTGATGAGTTGCGAGTGGTCGGGCGCGTGGTCCCGCGGGGCACTCGTGTCATGCATAGAAAATAAGGCTGGTTATTTTTTGGGTTAATCTGATTATGCTTTGCTCAGGGCTTCGAGAATCCGCTGCGGGGTGCACGGCGTCTGACTGATACGGGTACCCAGCGGAGCGAGGGCGTCGTTGATGGCGTTTAGCACCGCGCCCGGAGCAGCCGCGGTGCCGGCCTCGCCGGCGCCTTTGACCCCCAGTTCAGAAAAGCGGGTTGGCGTGCTGACGTGACTGACCCGAATGTCTGGCAGATCCGAGGCCAGCGGAACCAGGTAGTCTGCCAGCGTGCCGTTGACTAGCTGGCCTTCCGGCGAGTACACGCATTCCTCCAGCAGCGCCGCGCCGATGCCCTGAGCCACGCCGCCGCGCTGCTGTTCCTCGACCAGTTGCGGATTGAGCAGGGTGCCGCAGTCCTCCACCACCCAGTGGCCCAGCAAGGTGACGAAGCCGGTGTCCGCGTCGACCTCCAGGTAGGAGGCCTGAATACCGTTGGTGAACGCGAACGGCTGGCCTTGCGGCACATAGTGGCGTACCACGGTCAGTTCCGGATGGAACCCAGGCGGCAAGGTGTCGGTGCGGAAATAGGCCAGCCGGCCAACTTCGGCCAGCGTCAGGCGGGGCCGCCCGGTTGCGTGCTCGATCACCTCGCCGGCAACGATGTCCAGGCTTGCCGGATTCGCCTGCAAAACCTGGCCGGCCACGGCAAGAATATTGGCCTTGAGTGTGGTGGCAGCCTTTAGAGCGGTTTCCGAACCGATCCCGGCGCCCCGCGAGGCCCAGGTGGCGCCGCCGTAAGGCGTGCTGTCGGTGTCGCCGGTGCTGACCCGGATGTGTTCCAGCGGGACACCGAGCACCGTGGCGACGACTTGCGCGACGACTGTCTCGGTACCCTGTCCCTGCTCGGTAATGCTGATGGCACACTGGACCTTGCCGGACGGCTCCAGTTTCAGCAGGCAGCCATCCTGCGACGAAATGCGTGCGCCACCGACGCCATAGAACGCCGGCCCCGGATTGGTGATCTCGACAAAGGTGCACAGCCCGATACCGCGGTGGACGCCCTGTTTGCGCAGCGTGGCCTGCTCGGCGCGTAGGCTGGGATAGTCCATGTCACGCTGGATACGTTCGAGGCATTGCTGCAGCGATAACCGCTCGAGTGACAATCCGGCCGCGGTCTTGTGGGGATAATCGGCTTCATTGAGATAATTGCGGGCACGGAATTCAGCCGGATCCACTCCCAGCCGGCCGGCCGCTTTGTCGATCAGACCTTCAGTGACGGCGAATGCAATGGGATGTCCGACGGCGCGGTACTGGCACATCACGTTCTTGGTCTGAAACACCGCCTTGAGGGTGGCCCGGTAATTCTCGATCCGGTAGGCCGACGGTGCCAGCCGCACCACCTGGTTGCCTTCCACGGCGCTGGTCCGTGGGTAGACCGAATAAGCCCCGATGCCCGTGAGGTCATCCAGTTCCAGGGCCAGGATGTCACCTTGCCGCGATACCGCCAGGCGCGCGGTGACCCGGTGGTCGCGGGCGTGGATGTCGGAGACGAAGCTCTCCAGCCGGTCGGCGATGAACTTGACCGGCCGGTGCAGCAGGATGCTGAGCGCGACCGTGGCCATCTCCTCGCCGTACACGTGCAGCTTGAGGCCAAACGAACCGCCAATGTCATCGCAGACCACCCGCACATTCTCCTCGGCGAGGCCGAAATGACGGGCATAGACGTCCTGCATCTGATAAGGGGTTTGGGTCGCGTGATAAGCCGTCAGGCGCTGTTCCGAGGGATCGTAGTCCGCGATCAGCGAGCGTGGTTCCAGGGTGACGCCGGTGTGGCGGCCGAAATGGAATGTCTCCTCGACCACCAGCGCGGCCTCCGCAAACGCTGTGTCGGTGTCACCGGCATCCAGCTGCAGCGCGAACGCCAGGTTGTCGCCTAAATCCGGATGCAGCACCGGTGTCGCCGGATCCAGCGCCGTCTCGGGGTCGGTCAGCGCCGGCAGTTCCTGCCAGTCGACCTCGACCTGATCGGCGGCGTCTTCGGCCTGGGCCCGGGTCTCGGCCACCACCACGGCCACCGGCTCGCCCTGCCAGCAGGCACGCTCCAGCGGCAGTGGATATTGCGGCGGCGATTTCATGCCGGCGAAGTGGCCCAGGGTGCCGGTCCAGGGTTGGCACACTCGGGCGATATCGGCGCCGGTCGCGACCGTCACCACGCCGGGCATGGCTCGCGCCGCGTCGCTGTGGATTGCCCGGATCCGGGCATGGCCATAAGGGCTGCGGACAAAGGCCACGTACACCATGCGAGGCAGTACCCGGTCGTCGACATAGCGCCCGCGGCCTTGCAGTAACCGGCGCAGCGTTGGGCCGGGGCACGCTCTTGCCGATGTAACTGTTGGGGCGATCCAGGGCCGAAAGGCTGTGGCCACCCGGGGTATCGGTCATGATGGTTCTCCATCGCGGTCGTGGGTGACGGCCTCGATGGCGTCGACGATGGCGTGGTAGCCGGTACAGCGGCAGTAGTTGCCGGAGATGGCGGTGCGTATCTGGGCGCGGTCCGGGGATGGGTTGTCACGCAGCAGGTGGGCGGCGGTGATCAGCATGGCGGGCGTGCAGTATCCGCATTGCAGCGCGTTACGGGCGTGGAAGGCGTCCTGCAGTGCTCGCAGCTCACCGCTTTCGGTCAGACCTTCGACCGTGTCCACCCGGCTGCCGTCGGCTTGCACCGCCAGCACCAGGCAGGCCCGCGCCAGTTCGCCGTCCAGCCGCACCGTACAGGCGCCGCAAACACCGTGTTCGCAGCCGATGTGGGTACCGGTGAGCTGCAGTTCCTGACGCAGGAAGTCCGCCAGATTGAGGCGCGGTTCGACCGCTCGGGTAAGCGTCTGACCATTGACGGCTAGTGTGATGGGTTGCATGTTATGGGCTGCGCCCGTCATGCCGGGGACTCCTTTACCTGCAGTTGCTGCAGTGCGCGGGTTAACAGAGTGCGGATCAACTGACGGCGGGTGGCGGCCGACGCCTGTGGGTCGTCGAACGGCTCGATGTCGTCATCCAATGCTTGGCAGGCAGCAGTCAGCGTGTTCGCGGTGATGGCCTGGCCGGCGACGGCCGCCGCTGCGCCTTGCGCCAGTAACGGTCGTTCACCCACTCCGAACAAGGCGATCCGCAAAGCTCTTGGCAGCCCTGCGTCCACGCGCGCCCGGAGTGCTACTCCGGCGAGCGCGAAGTCGCCGGCGCGACGTGCCAGTTCGAGGAACACGCAACGTTCGTCAGATTCGCACACCGGGATGTCCACGGCCGTCAGAATTTCATCAGCAGCCAGAGCCGTCTGATAGAGTCCGTGGAAGAATTCACCGGCCTCGATGCGGCGTTCGCCGGCCTGGCCCTGAACGATCAGGGTCGCACCCAGCGCCAGCACGCAGGCGGGCAACTCGGCCGCCGGGTCGGCATTGGCCAGACTGCCGCCCAGCGTGCCGCGGGCCCGGATCGCTTCGTGGGCGATATGCGGCACCGCCTGAGTCAGCAGCGGCGCGTACCGGGCCACCAGCGGATCCCGGCCCAGCTCGCGATGCCGGGTTAGCGCCCCGATTCGTAACGTGGCGCCATTAAGCCGGATGCCCCGCAGTGCATCGATGCGGCCGATGTCGACCAGCTGGGCCGGCGCGGCCAGGCGCATGTTGAGCATTGCGACCAGGCTCTGGCCGCCGGCGATGATGCGTGCCTCATCGCCTTGTTCTGCAAGCAGCGCGAGCGCCTGCGGTAGCGTTTCGGGACGTGCATAGTCGAAGGGTGGCGCCTTCAAGACGGTCTCCTCAATGGCAATGGCGCTGGGTCGGGCCGGTGGAATCGGCAGGGCAACAACGGTTAATGGAGAAAGATTGACTGTTCGGGCGCTCCGCTGTCAATGGCGGGTGATTTTTGCAGGTCTCCTGGCTGGCAGCCGGTTATCGTGCCGCAGTCTGTTAATGTCACCGCGCGGCTGGGATAATTACAGAATTTTTGTGGCAAACGAGCGGATTACCGGGCCACCGGCCTCCGATCTCGCAATTGTTGTTCACAGCAGCATAAGGGCATAACAGCATGCGGCAGCTACTCGGCTTGGCCCGTGGCATCGACACAATGAACGAATGGATCGGACGCATCGTTTACTGGTTGACCCTGCTCATGGTACTGGTAGGCGTTTACAATGCCACCGTCCGCTACCTCGGATCGTATCTGGGGCGTAATCTGAGCTCCAACGCCTACCTCGAATTGCAGTGGTACCTGTTCGGTGCTGTGTTCATGCTGGGCGCCGCCTATACGCTGCGGCACAACGTGCACGTGCGGGTCGATATCTTCTACTCCAGCCTTTCATCCAAGGGTAAGGCCTGGGTGGACCTGCTGGGCGCGCTGTTGTTTCTGTTGCCGTTCTGCACGATGGTGTTGTGGCTGTCGCTGAACTGGGTGGAGTTCTCCTGGAAGATCCATGAGATGTCCTCCAACCCTGGCGGTTTGCCGCGCTATCCGATCAAGACGGTGGTGCCGGTTGCGCTGGTATTGCTGATCCTGCAGGGCATTTCCCAGGCGATCAAGGCGGTGGCGGTAATACGCGGTGACCTGGCCGATATGTATCCCCGCCACGAAGAGGTGGAAGGGCTATGATCGGTGACTGGATGGGCGGTGTCATGTTCCTGGGTCTGCTGGTGCTGATTTTTACCGGTTACCCGGTCGCGTTCGCCCTGGGCGGGACCGCGCTGGCGTTCCTGCCGATCGGAATTTGGTCCGGCTTCTTCGATATGCATCTGCTGCAGGCCTTGCCGCAGCGGGTGTTCGGCGTGATGGAGAACTTCACGCTACTGGCCGTGCCGTATTTCATCTTCATGGGCACGATGCTCGAGAAGTCGGGTCTGGCGGAGGATCTGCTGAAGACCATGGGGCAGTTGTTCGGACCGCTGCGTGGCGGTCTGGCCCTGGCGGTGGTGATGGTGGGGGCACTGCTGGCGGCGGCCACCGGTGTGGTCGGGGCGACCGTCGTCGCGATGGGCATGATTTCGCTGCCGGTGATGCTGCGCTACGGCTATTCGGCAGAGTTGTCGACCGGCATCATTGCGGCCTCGGGCACCCTGGGCCAGGTGATACCACCCAGCGTGGTGCTGATCGTTCTCGGTGATCAGTTGGGGGTGTCGGTGGGGAGCCTGTTCCTGGGCTCGTTGCTGCCGGGCATCGCGCTGGCACTCATGTATGCGCTATACGCCGGCGGCGTGGCACTGTTCAGGCCGGCAGCCGCACCCGCCTTGCCGGCGTCAGAACGCATCGACGACCTTGGCCAGCTCCTGTTGAGAGTGGGTCTGGTAATGATTCCACCGCTGTTCCTGATACTGTTGGTGTTGGGATCGATCTTCGCGGGCGTGGCGACACCGACTGAAGCAGGCGCCTTCGGAGCGATTGGCGCCATGTTGCTGGCGGCTGCCAACCGGCGGCTGTCGCTGAAGACTCTCATGGGCACCATGGACATCACCACCCGGCTTACCGCGATGGTGATGTTCATCCTGGTCGGGTCGCGGGCGTTCAGCCTGGTGTTCCGCGGCTTCAATGGCGATCTCTGGGTCGATAGCTTCCTGACCAATCTACCGGGCGGAGAGGTCGGGTTTCTCATTGTTGCCAACCTGGTCATCTTCGTTCTCGGATTTTTCATCGATTTTTTTGAAATCGCCTTTATCGTGCTGCCGCTGCTGGCGCCTGCTGCCACCCATCTGGGTGTGGACATGATCTGGTTCGGGGTGATGATCGGGATGAACCTGCAGACGTCGTTTCTGACACCGCCGTTCGGCTTTTCGCTGTTCTACCTACGCGGTGTGACCCCACCCTCCGTCCGCACCAGCCAGATCTACCGTGGGGTGGTGCCGTTCATCGGCATCCAGGTCATCGGTCTGGTGCTGGTGATCCTGTTCCCACAGCTTGTTCACCTGCTGGCCGGTTGAGCGCCTGGTGCCGACATGCTTCAATGCCGTCGCGCAGACGTTATACTCTTGCCGGGTAAGCGTCCCACGCCGGACCAATAAATCGAGAGGAGAGACTCATGAAACGTCGTGATTTTGTCGGCAAAGCGGCTGCCGGGGTTGCCGCCACGTCGGCATTGGCTGTTCCCGGGATTGCCAGTGCCGCGGGTACGGTTCGCTGGCGCATGGCGGCGAGCTGGCCGACCAGTCTGGATACACTCTACGGAGGCGCCACCCGGGTTGCGGAACGGGTCAAGCAGCTGACCAATGGCAAGTTTCAGATTCGGGTCTACGCCGCGGGCGAACTTGTAGGCGGACTGCAGGTGTTCGACGCAGTCCAGCAGGGCACGGTGGAGATGGGCCATACAGCGGGCTATTACTATATCGGCAAGAATCCGTCACTGGCATTCGATACCACGCTGCCATTCGGTTTGACCACCCGCCAGCAGAACTCCTGGATGTACTACGGCGGTGGCAACGAGCTGATGAACAAAGAGGTTTACTCCGACTTCGGCATTCTGTCGCTGCCGGCAGGCAATACCACCTGCCAGATGGGGGGGTGGTTCCGCAAGGAGATTCCTGACCTTGCCGCGCTCAAGGGATTGAAGATGCGCATTCCCGGGTTTGGTGGCCGGGTCATGGCGAGTCTAGGGGTTAATGTGCAAACGCTGGCGGCGGCGGAAATCTATCCGGCTCTGGAACGTGGCGTCATCGATGCGACCGAGTGGGTGGGGCCTTACGATGATGAAAAGCTCGGTTTCTATCAAGTCGCGAAGAATTACTATGCCCCATCGTGGTGGGAGCCTAACGCCCAGCTGTCACTGATGATCAACCGCAAGGCTTACGCCAAGCTGCCCAAGGAATATCAAGAGGCGCTGCATTCGGCTGCGGCTGAAGCCAATGTCAAGATGATCGCGCACTACGACGCCGAGAATCCGCCAGCGCTCAAGCGGCTGCTGTCGAAAGGCGTCAAACTGCACAAATTTAGCAACGACATCATGAGTGCGGCGCAGGACAGTGCGTTCGGTATGTACGAGGATCTGGCGTCGAAGGACAAGACCTGGCGCAAAATTTATACCGAGTGGCGCAAATGGCGCGACATGGAATACGCCTGGTTCCACGTGAACGAGCAGGCCTATGCGGATTTCGCGTTTCCGCAGGTGTCTGAGAAGTTCCTGTAACGCGTCCTGGCAATTGGTCGAGCGGGGCCTGCGGGCCCCGTTTGGTTATGGGTGACGGAGGTGTGTTCTGTGAACAACGCTGCATTCATCGGTCTGGGTGCCATGGGGGCACCGATGGCCTGGAATCTGTACCGGGCCGGTTTTGCGTTGACCGTGTGGAATCGTACCGGGAGCCGGAGTCAGCCGTTCGCCGGGAGCGGGGTGGAGGTGGCGGAATCGCCGGCTGCGGCCGCTCGCGGCAAGGATGCGGTTGTGATCATGGTCAGTGATCCGGCAGCACTACGCGCGGTGCTGGCAGGCGAGAGGGGTGTCGCCAGCGCGCTCGAGCCGAATGCCCTGGTGATCAACATGAGCACGGTGTCGCATGCGGCGACCGATGGAGGCCGCCGCATTGGTGGAGGCACATGGCGGTCGATTCGTCGACGCGCCGGTTTCCGGTACGATCAAGCCCGCCCGGGACGGTCAGCTTGTGGTGCTGGCCGGCGGCCGGCCCGGTGATGTCGCGGGTGCGGCACCGTTGCTGGACGCGATGGGCAAGACCGTGATCGACTGTGGTGGCATTGGGCAGGCAACGCGGCTCAAGCTGGTGCTCAATTTGATGCTCGCGGGTATGACCAGCTTGCTGGCGGAAGGTCTGGCCCTGGGCCAGCATTTCGATCTCGATCCGCAACTGGTGCTGAAGACGCTGACCGGTGGCGCGCTGGGGGCACCTTATTACAAGGCACGGGGCGGCATGATGCTCGCCGGGGATTTCACTAAGCAGTTTCCGATCGATCTTTTGCTCAAAGATTTGGACATCGTTCTGGCCGACGGCGCAGAGGGCGGTGCTGAACTGCCGGTCACAGAAGCGGTGCGGACGCTGTTCCAGAAGGCCCGGGATCAGGGCTTGGGTGATCAGGACGTTGCCGCTGTTTACCGGCTTTTC
>CAVQMB010000023.1:0-76135 GCA_963713445.1 uncultured Gammaproteobacteria bacterium
TTAGCCCTCATCCTCAGCCCTAAAAGTTGCTTGCCAAGCGCAATCGCCGCTCCGGCAAGGCGCACACAGCATTATCGCCCGTGCCAGTCGCGGCAGCATCGCGGCCAAGCGAAATCGGCGGTTGAATCGATAAGCCGCCTCGGCCAGATAGCGCCGCGCGTACTTGGCCTGTTTGAAGGCGTGGTAACGTCCGCTGATCGCGCGCTTGAGGTTACCCAGTACGATATTGACCCAGCGCGCACCGCTCACCTCGGTCGCCGCGCGCCCGCCGCCGGTTTTGAGCACCGTATGGGCATGACCCGCCTCGACGACGCGGCCAAAGCAGGCCAGTCCGTCGGAGTAGACCTCCGCCGGAGCCGCCAGACGCCGTTGTACCCAATCGTTGAGCGAGGCGTTGTCGAACGCGCGAACCGGCTCGATCACCGCGAAGCGGGGGTGTTGCAGGTCAGCGTCGGTCTCCACCGCCACCACGAACGGTTGCTTGTTCTCCGAGCCCCGGCCGCGCTTGCCGCCGTTGCGCTCGCCACCGAGGTAGGCGTCATCGATCTGTATAAAGCCTTCGAGACGACGTGTGCGTTCCCGTTCCTGCATCGCCTGCATCACCTTGTGCTTGATCCGCCAGGCGGCCTTGTAGTTAATCCCGAGGTGGCGCATCAACTCCAGCGCCGAGAGGTTGGTCTTGGTCGTGGTCAACAGATACAGCGCCAGATACCAGGTCGTCAACGGCAGCTTGGTGCCGGCCATCAAGGTGCCACTGATCAGCGTGCTCTGGTGTCGGCACGAGCGGCATTGGTAATACACCCGCCCGCCACGCCGAAACCGCGAGCGCGGCCGCTGGCCACACCTCGGGCAACGAAAGCCGTGCGGCCAGCGCGTCTTGTACAGGGCGCGGTAACATTTGGCTTCGGTGCCATAGCGTTCAATGAAACCCGCCATCGACAGGCCGGGTTGAAACTGGACGGGGTTGATAGCCATGCTCGCGATCCTCGGTGAACGTGGCCTCATTGTCCCATCGTGCTGTCTCAAAACATGAGACTGGCCGCTGAGCTTCGGGGCTAATCAGGATAAAAGATGGCCTTCGGCGGGGCACGTTGAAGTACCGCTGAATCCGTGTTACTCCGACCTCAGACTTTCCCTGTAGGCCGAACGGCATGAATTTTAAGCCGCCGAGCCGGTTTGTTGCTTCTGTGACCGACGACACCGGGGTCAATATGCCGGGGTTTGAAGGCAAACAGGGTGTTGTTTCAGGGGCTATATCCTGACATTTTCCACCTCATCGACAAGCCGCCCCCTTCGGATTCACCCGACTATTAATCATGGGGGGCTGGGGGTGGTGACCCATCGTCACGGCGACACTGCCTTCCACAATCGATCCTGCACAGCGGCAAACACCTCCACATGCGCACCCACCCCGCGCCCGAAGTCCAGAATCCGGTGACGGGCATGGGTCACAAATTTCGCGGCCCGGTACATGATCTCCTGCAGCACGGTCTTCAACACGATATTCAAAATTCCGCCGCTGCTGAAGCTTACCCAAAACTGCCCAACGACTTCGCTTTGGCGGTAGCGACGATTCGGCGCAGCCGGTAATGGCCAAGTCCGCAAACACCCGATGCTGCATTTATAGACCTGCCCCCTCTTTCACAATGTCGGCCTCAAGTGCTACGCACTCCTCTACCGACCCAATGACTTCAACCCGTTAGCTTGTCGGGCTGTATATCGGGAAAGACAACGCCTTGGTGGCCGACTCGAATTGCACGCCCTCCATGTGCCGCCGCGTATACCTCCGCCTCTGCGGCAGAAGGAAACCAGAGGTTTGGATACCCTGCTGTATGCCGAACGATATCGTAATGTGGAAGCAGCTCGGGCGACATGCCTCCAAGAACACGTCGATACTCCTCCCAACTTGAATAGCCCGCCTCAATCGCCAATGTGCGTAGCACATGCTTGCGTTGAACCAGGCTACGGTTCCGGCTGAGTTCAGGGAGGGATAATCCCCGGAGTACTTGAGCGGCAAGTAACCTGCGCAGAATGGGAAGCGATGTTGCAAGAGCTCCGGAAACAGCCGCCCGATGCAATTTCTTCGCTTCGCGCAAGATCAACTTAACGGCTTGACTGCGGTCCTGATGGGACTTTTCGATATGCATACCAACTCCTGGATCCAGCCTACTCGCTATCGGCTAGGGAGGGGTATGCAAGCACGGAGCTTGCCTGGAGGGTGCTTGCGCTTTCGCGAGATGGGCGCCCGTAGAGCCCGAACCAAGTCTACCCAGCGGTGGCCGTGCGGCAAAGCTTGCCTGTAGCGCCTTCGTGGTAGGGATCGCCTGTCGATCCTATGCAGTCATAGACGTGTATGCAGTTTCGGGATCAAAGCCGCATCTTGTTGTATCAACGCTAGACCCGACCCCCTTTTTTCCTAGACCCGACCCCCTTTTTTTCTGCCCTTAAGCGAGGCCGCCGCGAATAATCGCGACGGCCGGCGATGGCGGTTACTATCCTTTCTTGACGGAATCCGGCACGATGACGTTGCCGTTAGCCGCCTTTTTCGGCCAGATGGTGACCTGTTTGCCCGCCTGCCATTGCAGCATCACGCCGCGGACGCCATCGCTGCCGTAGACCAGGCCGTGAGTGTATTTGGAATTCCTGCCTTGGAACCGGACTGTTCCCCAGGTGCCCGTGTAGTGCGTTTTTTCAAGTGCCTGAACCAACTTGTCGCCATTGTTCGAATGTGCCGCTTCAATGGCATTCTTAAGGAGGTAGATTGCATCATAGGTGGAATAGGCGTCGAAGGCGGGTTCGCTGCCAAACTTCTTGCGGTAGGCATCTTGAAATGGCACCGACTTGTTGGTCACCGTGCCACCAGGCGCGCCCGCGCTCACGGTGATCACGCCCTCAGTGGCGCCGTTGGTGGCGCCCCAGAAAGTGCTGGCGCCGGCTTGTCCGCTCACGCCCGCCATTAGGATCGGTACGCGCTGGCTGTGCCACTGCACCGTCGGTTTGACGCCCACGTGGGCGATTCCGGTGAGAATGAGATCCGGGTTGGCCGATTCGATCTTGCTGAATATAGGCGAGAAGTCATTGGTGTCCGGGGAAAACACCTCCTTAACCACCACCTTGAGTCCCGCATTCGGCAGGCACTGCTGATAAGCTGTGTCCAGCGGCTTGGTCCAGGCGGCGTTCTCGCTCATGATCGCCGTGGTTTTATAGTGCAGCTGACCGACCAAGGTGTCGTGAGCGAAGTCACACACCGACTTGCCCATTTGATAGGAATTGAGCCAGTCCTGGAAGATGTATTTGTAGCGGTTGTAGTTGTCGTGAGGCTTCTTGGTGATCTGGGTGCTGGCCGCACCCGTAATAATGAACGGTGTTTTCAGGCGCGATGCCCAGGGTTCCACCGCCAGTGCCACTTCGCTGATGAAGGAGCCGGTTACGGCCACCACATGGTCTTGCTGGACGGCACGCTGAAAAGCCCGAACAGCGTCCGAGGCGGAGGCGTGGTTGTCGTACTTGATTAGGTCAATCCGGCGACCGGCGACGCCGCCATTGGCATTGATTTGATCGGCGGCCAGCTCCGCTCCCTGGAAAATGGCCTTGCCGATGATGGCCGCTGCCGGAGCGAGGACGCCAATCTTGATCGACTGGGCGGCTTGGGCCGGGCTTAGTATCAGCACGCTGGCGGTACTGGCTAGCAATAGGCCAACCACGCGCCATGCCTGGCGGAACAATTGGATTGGGTTAGCGATATGCATGTGAGCTTTCCTCCACGTAACATCGCAGGGACGGGAACGCGGAGCCAGGTCTTGCAAAACGGTGTAATCCCAGCCTGACGACCGCTCCCCGGAACCGCCGCGCGCAGCCGCGCTCAAGCGAGTTCAGTCTGAACTATAGATTGCCGTTACCGGCACTTCCACCCACCGCTTGCACCGGCACAGCGCCAAGCCGTCGGCGGGCTTGGCGCAGCGCGAGCGAATCAGCTCGCCATAGAAGATGCGGTGGCCGCAGTCGCAGCGCATGGGTTCGGGTCGGGGGTCATTGCACATGCGCTTTGAGCTGCTGTCAGTTCCTCGGCCTGCGCTTCGGCTATTGCCGTAATGGCGGCTTCCGCTATAGAGATCCACTCAGCACAAATCGTCTTGCTTTGTGTCCAGTTCTCTGACACCGACGCCTGGCCGATCGCTTTATAACTAACCTGGGTCAATTTAATCGGGATTGAATTAGGCTACATTTCGTCAATAAGTAGCCAATACGTCGCTTTCGCGTTACATCAAGTGGTGTGCCGCATAAGCGTCACCCCGCGTGTCTATGTGGAGCATCGAGCCGCCATGACCAACTACCACCACGTGCTGCTCACAACAGATTTTTCGGATGCCAGCCGCGATGCCGCCAGGAAGGGGCTACAGGAGGCCCGGCTGCACGGTGCCAGGGTGAGTCTGGTGCATGTGATCGAGCACTTCCCCGCTGACATGCCGACCCAATGGGTGGCACCGGAGGATGTCGACCCGGCCACCTATTACCGGGGCCGGGCGGCCAAAGCCCTGGCGCAACTGGCCGCCGACCTGGGCTGCCACGAGGCTGCCCAAGAGGTCATCGTCAGCGCCGGTTCGGCCGGTCACGCCATTGACGCGTATGCCCGGGAGAATGACGTCGACCTGATCGTCGCCGGCATCCAGGGTGGCTGGGTGGTCGGCATGCTGGGCTCCACAGCGATGGCGATCGTGCGTCAGGCCCCTTGTGACGCGCTGCTGGTGCGATAGCCCCTCACAAGAAACGCCGCGGCAACGCCGGACACCCGATCGGGACCTGTGCGATCTGGGTGAGCCAGGGCGGGCTCATGCTGTTCAGCCATACTATTGACCGCGATCAAGGCGCGACGAGCCGGCAAGCCGTAGAGTACGGTGGACGACCTCCCGCCCCCACTGATGGCGTACCACAAGGAGCCTACCATGCCCGAGAACTTACGTTTTATCCGGTTCTTCGATCAGTTAGGAATCGACGATGTCCCATCGGTCGGCGGCAAGAACGCCTCCCTGGGGGAAATGTACCGCAAGCTCTCCGGCCAGGGTGTCAGGGTGCCCAACGGCTTCGCCATCACCGCCGACGCCTACCGCTACATGCTGGACCAGGCCGACGCCTGGGACGCGTTGCGCGCCACCCTGGACGGGCTTGATCCGGCGGATGTCGGCGACCTCGCCCGGCGCGGCAAGCAGGCCCGCGAAATCGTGTATGGCGCCGGACTGCCCGACGATCTGGCCGACGAGATCATCCAGGGCTACCGCAAACTCGAGCAGCAATACGGCGACGACCTGAGCCTGGCCGTGCGCAGTTCGGCCACCGCCGAGGATCTGCCCACCGCCAGCTTCGCCGGCCAGCAGGAAACCTATCTCAACATCCGCGGCGACGAGAGCCTGCTCGATGCCTGCCGGCGCTGCTTCGCCAGCTTGTTCACCGACCGCGCCATCCACTACCGGGTCGACCAGAATTTCGATCACTTCGAAGTCGCTTTATCCATCGGCGTGATGAAGATGGTGCGCTCCGACCTCGCCGCCTCCGGGGTGATGTTCTCGCTCGATACCGAATCGGGATTCCGCGACGTGGTGTTCATCACCGGTGCCTACGGTCTGGGCGAAAATGTGGTGCAAGGTGCCGTGGACCCGGACGAATTCTACGTCCACAAGCCGACGCTTGAAGCCGGCCATCGGGCGGTACTGCGGCGCCGGCTTGGCGACAAGGCGGTCAAGATGGTCTACGTGGAGGGCGAAACCCGGCGCACCACGCGCAATACGCCGACCCCCAAAGCCGACCGCAACCGCTACTGCATCAGCGACGCCGACGTAATCGAGCTGGCTGACTATGCGGTCAATATCGAGCGCCACTACGGCCACCCGATGGACATGGAGTGGGCCAAGGACGGGCTCGACGGCCGGCTTTATCTGGTGCAGGCGCGGCCGGAAACGGTGGCCTCACAGCACAAGACCACCTCGCTGGCGACCTATTCCCTCGAAGGCAGCGGCGAGCCGCTGGCCGAGGGCCGTGCGGTCGGTGAGAAAATCGCTGCAGGCCGTGCCCGTGTGATCGCCAACCCGACCCGCCTGGCCGAATTCAAGCCCGGTGAGGTGCTGATCGCCGACATCACCACGCCGGACTGGGAGCCGGTCATGAAAACGGCCGCGGCGATCGTCACCAACCGCGGTGGACGCACCTGCCACGCGGCCATTATCGCCCGTGAGCTGGGCATCCCCGCGGTGGTCGGTACCGGCGATGCAACCGAGTCGGTCCCGGATGGTGAGACGGTGACCGTATCCTGCGCCGAGGGCGACAGCGGGCGGATCTATCGCGGGAAAATACCGTTTCACGTCGAACGTACCGAGGTGGGGGACATCCCGCGCCCGGCCACGGCCATCATGCTCAACCTCGGCAACCCGGACCTCGCCTTCAAGACGTCGTTCCTGCCCAACGACGGGGTTGGCCTGGCGCGCATGGAATTCATCATCAGCGAGTCCATCAAGGCCCATCCGCTGGCGTTGCTGCAGCCCGACAAGGTCAGCGATCCCAAGGCGCGCGCCGCGATAGCACAGCTTATCCGCGGCTACCCCGACGGCGCGGATTTCTTCGTCCAGCGCCTGGCCGAGGGTATCGGCACCATTGCGGCCGCGTTCTGGCCCAAGCCGGTGGTGGTACGCATGTCGGACTTCAAGACCAATGAATACGCCAGTCTCATCGGCGGCGCCGACTTCGAGCCGCACGAAGCCAACCCCATGCTCGGTTTCCGCGGGGCGTCGCGCTATGCGCATCCGGCTTACGCCGACGGCTTCCGGCTGGAATGCCTGGCGATGAAACGGGTGCGCGAGACCATGGGCTTCACCAACGTCATCCTCATGCTGCCGTTCGTGCGGCGCATCAGCGAGGCCGACCAGGTGCTGGCGAAAATGGCTGAATTCGGGCTGGAGCGCGGCAACAATGGGCTCAAGATCTACGCCATGTGCGAGATTCCCAACAACATCATCCTGATCGACCAGTTCGCCAAACGCTTCGACGGTTTCTCGATCGGCTCCAATGACCTGACCCAGCTCACGCTGGGAGTGGACCGCGACAGCGAAATCGTGGCCTTCGATTACGATGAGCGCGACGCCGGGGTCAAGGAAATGATCCGGCTCGCCGTCGAGGGCTGCCAGCGCAATCACATCCACTCCGGCCTGTGCGGTCAGGCCCCGTCCGACTATCCGGAGATGGCCGAATATCTGGTCGAGATCGGCATCGACGCGATCAGCCTCAATCCCGATACCGTGATCAAAACCACACGCCATGTGCTGGAGGTCGAACAACGGCTCGGACGCCAGCCACGCGCGAACGCCTGAACGCGGCATCCGCTCTTTGCACATGGTGTGTAAGTCATTGCAAAAACCACGATTAATCGGGCTTATCTTCAGACAGTAGGGAGGTAAGCCAGATTTGTGCCACGAACGAGGCACATGCTTTGACTCGCTGGCAAGGGTCAGCGGCTATTTTTTGTGCTCTGAGGCACATTAGTATCTAATTGTTCACGGTATTTAATTCCAGGCTATCTTAGTCGGAGCTTGATTCCCGAGCAAAAGCCGGAAAATAATCACCCCGTTCGAGCCCGAAAATGACCACTCAAAGTGGCTCCATTAGCTCGAAAACGGGTGGCTCCATTGCGGTGAAAATTGACAGCAGAGATCTGGGCATCCTTCAGCCTTAGCTAGACGATGTTAGATTGCAAGACCTGGCCCCCGTTAAACCCTTTCGTTGTCAGGCTCGTCTTCACCTTCCCAGCAACATTCGCATTTCGAACAAGTTTTAATTTCCATAACGGGAGCCCTAACGTCGGCGATGAGCCGCGCTTGAGGGCGACCGACTGGAGCGAAAGCGAAAGGAGGAAGCGGTCAAGCGTCGGACTCCATCGCCCATGTTATGCGTATTTCTATTGTCCATTTTCGATTGCCTGTTTGACCACCGGGGCAACAGTGTCCGGACGTATTCCCCGCTCTTTGCAGTATTCTGACTGAAGCCATTCAGAAAGCCGCTTTTGCCCTTTACTCGCATTGCAGCCAAAGCAGCACAGCGCAATATTTTCACGATTGACGATTTTCGCGTCGTTGATTATATGCTCCCAGCTTGCGGTAGATTTTCTAGAGATATTCGGTGATGTGAATTCGACTCCGCAATACACACACCTTGTATCTCTTTCCCTAACCTCCTTCTCTAGCCAGGTTGGAATGTTCCAGTTATTCGCCATCGGACTGTCTGACTTTCTGCGGGTAACGCAGGCGCCTCCGCCCTTGTTATGCGCTACTCTTCATAGAAGTAATCCGTATCAAGCTTCTTAACCTCGTACTGCCCTACGACCGAAACCCCAAGATTGTGTTCGGTCATCAACGCAGCAAGCTGATTACCATCTATCAGGATAATTCTTGAATCTATCGCCGAGGCATATTCGATAGCTTCCTTGGAAAAATTGGAAGTAGTAATAAAAACCCCTTTTCGTGCTCTTTGACCCTGAAGAGCGCCCGCAAACTTCTGGATTTCGGGCCTTCCTACAGTTGCGTCCCACTTCTTGGCCTGAATATAGATCACATCCAATCCGAGCCTGTCCTCATTAATAATTCCGTCTATTCCACCATCCCCGCTCTTCCCGAGAGCGCGTCCAGCGTCTTGCCGATTTCCTCCGTACCCCATTTTCACGAGAAGATCGACAACCATTCTTTCGAAGAAAGTTGGAGAGGATTCTGTCACCGCGTCCAATAGTTCCTGCTCCAGATTCCTTCGTAGCGTACGATAAGCCGATGCCAACGAATCCTCAGGAGTGTCCGTAGACACAGTTGTTTCAATTGTCTGCGTTTCAGAATCGTTGCTTTTATCCCGTCTCCGCGCTCGGAATTCCAAGAACGCCGGATATCTCTCCAAAACGGAAACATTTACCTTATCCGGCTTTTCAGCCAGAAGAGACTGCCCCTGTTCGGTGATCGTAAAATATCCCCGTCTGGGAGAAGCCAATAGCCCAGCCTGCTTAAGATAAGACCGCGCCCACCCGACTCGATTCGTAAAAACTGCTTGACTCCCACTCGGCAGCAGTTCGTTACGCTCCTCATCAGTAAGAGAAAATTCATCTGCGAGTTTGTCCACGGCATCCCGAAACTTGTGTTCGGCGCCGTCGGCCGCCAACTCCAACACAGGGAGCATAAGAGTTTGGTAATCGGGTATAGCCATCGTGACGTTCTATCTGTCTAGCGCATAACGGGGCGGGTGAGCGGCACGCTTTGCGTGTCCGACTCCACTCGCATTGATGGACCGCGCTTCGCCTCCTCTGCCGCTCACCCGCCCCGATGGGCTTGGCGCGAAGCGCCGAGCCCATCAAGTAATTATATAGTTTCCGCATATGCATGATATTTCTTATCATAGCACCATCAAAACGTCAAGACATGCCTCGTGCCTCCTGCGGTCTCGTCAGCGAAAACGCAAGAAACTGAGCCTGAAGGCCGGATATTGAGCAATAGAATCAGTTGAAAACACATACAGTTAAGCGGACTGGTTGAATCAGCGCTGCCGTTACGGTATCGCTCGCGATCGCTATATATCATCCGAAATCGGAACATATATAGCGCAAGGACAACCGGCTCTGGCTCCCACGCCATGACAGGCGCACCGTTATCTGCGGTGACGGCGCGGGCGGCGGCCACGAATGCCAGCGACCCGGTACATCGCCTGACCCTGGCCCTTGTGCAGATGGGTTATCGCGACAATCGCTACCTTATGGCGAGCGGCCAGTTGTGCCAGTGGGGTCAGCAACGCGCGAACGTCCGCGCCGCCCGCGACTGGCTGCGCTACGATATGCTCGGCTCCGGCTACGCGGGCTCGAACGAAGGACAAGCAGTCCGGGTGGGAGCAGTTCAGCCAGGTACTGATCCGGTCAGGCGTGCTGGGGCCGGCGCAGCTGATGCTGGATGCGTGGCAGCAAGCCAATTGGGGCGGCAACTTCAGCTTCAGCCTGGCGGGTCCTGCGGCGAACACAATTATGATTTTCTGACCGCCGGCCGCCCGACCGTATTCGTCAACATCGGGCCGGAGCAGGCCCGGCTGGGCAACCTTTCCCGCAGAGAGACCGACGAGCGCATCGCCCGCATGCTGGGGCCAGTCGACCGTCACAGCCAGGTCAGCTCGTGAGCCGGCGCATCCGACGCCTGCGTGCAGCCGGTGGCACATTTGGCACCAGCAGTGCAGGCTTGCCCAGCTCGGCAAGTTCCATCAGCGTGGTATAGCCGGAACGGGTCACCACCAGCCGGGCCCGATTCATGGGTGTGTGGCAGCGCTCCGCCTTAGCGGTGCCGGTCAGCAAATGAAAGCCCATGCCGTTGCCTGCAATGGCATGGGCCACAGCCAGATCCCGGATCGGCGCGGCTACCCGTCGGTCACGTCCGCTGAGGCGGCCTTACCTGACGACGGGTCAGATTGCAGCCGTTCGATGCCGAGCGCCCTGAGCACGGTTTTCTCGTATAGTGGCTCAGTGTTGCCAGTCTTCATCTTGCGGATGAAATACTTCTCGAACGCCACCTTGGCCAGATGAACCCACTTGCCCTGCCGGGCCCAGGTCACGTTGCGCGGCGGCATCTGCGGCAGGGCCACGAACGCGATGCCCTGATCGCCCATATCAGCCAGGCAGATGGCGTTCCAGGTTGCCCTGGCCGTGGCCGGACGCCCGGCGATATCAGCCTTGATGTTCTCGACGATGGCGGTGATCATCGATTCGATCATGTAACCGGTCTTGGGCGCGCCGGTCGGAATCGGCGTCTGCTCCACCGGCGGGATCGCCACGCATACGCCGGCCGAGAAGATATTAGGGTAGCGGGGATTGCGCTGGTGCTCATCGATCAGAACGAAACCCCGCGGGTTGCACAGCCCGGGTACCCCCGCCACTGCGTCAACGCCTTTGAAAGCCGGCAACAGCATCGACAAGCCGAACGTCAGCTCATGCTCACGCAACGCCGCCCCGGTGCTGTCGTGCTCGGCCACCCGCATACTGCCGTCGCCAACGTCAAGCACCTTGGCGTTGGTGATCCACTTGATATGCCGGTCGCGGAATTCGGACTCCATCAAGCCCTTGGAGTCACCGACCCCACCCAGTCCCATGTGCCCGACGTAGGGTTCACTGGTGACGAACGTGATCGGCACCTTGTGGCGCAACTTGCGCTGGCGTAGGTCGGCGTCGACGATCATCGCGAACTCGTATGCCGGCCCGAAGCAGCTGGCGCCCTGGACCGCACCGACCACGATCGGACCGGGCTTTTCCAGGAAGCGCTGGTAGGCGTTCCAGGCCGCCTCGGCATGCGGCGTCGTGCAGATCGACTGGGTGTGGCCGCCGTCCGGACCCAGGCCCGGCACCTCATCGAACGCCAGCTTGGGACCGGTGGTGATAACCAGATAGTCGTAGTTGACGGTCTCACCGTTGCCCAGTTGCAACCGCTGCGCCTCGGCGTCGATCGCGGTTACAGGCGATGCCACGTAGCGGATACCCTTCTTTTCCACCTGGGGCGCCACCGGCACCAGAATCTGCTGCGGCGTACGCCAACCGACCGCTACCCAGGGATTGGAAGGTGTGAACTGGAAATGATCGCTGGTACCGATCAGCGTGACCGCATGCTCTTTGCCGAGCTCCTTACGCAGACTGTAGGCTGCGGGCATGCCACCCAGACCGGCGCCTACGATAACGATATCTGCCATGCGTGTTCTCCTCGCCGAATGTTTAGTCTTCCCTGTCCGGCCTCCGCACCAGGCCATTGGCGTTCAGGGCATCAGTCTGACGAAAGCGATTGCTGACGCCATGGAACCATAGTATATTTCCATTATCTAATTTAGCAATTACTTAATTTAAGCCGCACGCAGCCATATTCCCGTGCCCTCTGAAGGAGTTCAAGCCATGCAATCCGCCCTCAACGTTGACAAGATGGTGTTCCGCTTTGCCGGAGTGATGATACTGCTATCGCTGATACTGTCCCAGGTGCATAGCGTCTACTGGCTGTGGCTGACCGCATTCGTCGGTGCCAACATGCTGCAGGCCTCGTTCACCGGCTTCTGTCCGCTAGCCCGTATCCTGGCCCGGCTGGGGGTCAATCCGGGTGCGGCTTTCGGTAGCTGCCGTACCCACTGACCCGCGGTATCCGGATGCTCCGGCCCACCGGAGCATCCTCAGGCTACCACCGATCCTGGTCCAGACGAGGACCCGAAAACCCTGCTGGCCTTGCGTGCCGCCCCGGAAACCCTGGATCAACCCTGCCAGGGCCGGCGACGGGCGCCCCTCGCGACGATACGCCAGCATTGTCGTAATCTCCGCATAACCCCGCAGCAGCCCAGCGATCCGCGACAGGAACCTGTCCCGGTGGCGCTCGACGGTACCCCACGGCATCCTGCCCAGTGATGCCATTAGACGCAATGTCATAGCGCCGCCATACTGGCTGTACTCCGGACCATCAGAGTAGCCCGATGCAAGATCCGCCTTCCGCACTGCAGCTTGGTCTGGCCGGTGGTTGCGCCATTCTCGTCGGCATCGGCCTGGCCCGCTTCGCCTACACCCCGCTGATCCCGGCCCTGATCCAGGCACACTGGTTCAGTCCCAGCAGTGCGGCCTACCTTGGGGCAGCCAATTTGCTCGGCTATTTGTTCGGCGCGGTCGCCGCACATCGCATTGCCCAACACTGGGGGCCACGGCGGGTATTGGGGTGGAGTCTGCTGCTTACGGTCATCAGTCTACTGGCCTGCGCCCGCCCCTGGGGGTTTGCCTGGTACGCCTTCTGGCGCGGCCTGGCGGGCATTACCGGTGCCCTGCTGATGGTGCTGGCGCCCCCCGCGGCGCTATCACGGGTACCAGCCCGCGACCGGCCACGCAGCGCTGCCGTGATCTTCACCGGGGTCGGCCTGGGGATTATTCTGGCGGGTACGCTAGTGCCGTGGCTGGCGGCGCTGAGCCTGACCCTGACCTGGCTGGCACTGGGCCTGCTCGCAGGTGTGTTGGCGCTGGTCAGCTGGCCGGTGTGGCGGGCACTGCCGGATCAGGCTGCGGGGCACAGCGCGAGCAGTGCGGCACCGATTCCCGCGCTGGCGTTCGGGCTGGTACTCACTGCCTACGCGCTCGACGCGGTAGGCTTCGTACCGCATACCCTGTTCTGGGTCGACTATATTGCCCGTGAGCTCGGCCGCGGCCTGCGCAGCGGCGGTCATTTCTGGATGCTGTTCGGGGTCGGCGCGGTCACCGGCCCAATGGTGGCCGGCATACTGGCGGGGCGCGTCGGCTTCCACCGCGGGCTGACACTGGAACTGACGCTAAAAGCCGCCGGGGTCGCGTTGCCGCTGCTATCGAGCTCAACGCCGGTACTGGCGGTGTCGTCATTACTGGTCGGGATGCTGGTGCCGGGCGTTGTCACCATGGCATCCGGCAGAGTGGCCGAACTGGTGCCGTTGGCCCGCCAGCAACAGGCGTGGGGCTGGATGACCACGGCGTTCGCCATGGCCCAGGCGGCGGCCGGCTACAGCATGTCCTGGGCCTACGACCAGATCGGCAGTTACCGACCGCTGTTCGCGGTAGCAGCGGTAGCCCTGGCGGCCGCAGTAGCCTGCGCCGTATTGGGCCGCCGGCACGCCCCGACGACACTCAGGCCACTGCGCAACTGAAGCGGAACTACCCCGCCTCCAGCACCGTCCGGAACCGCTGACCGCGCAAAGCCGGGCGCACCGCAGCCAGACCGGCTGCGGTGCGCCCGATCGAGCGGCTACTGGTCGCTATCGCTGCCGCGATAACGACCCACCTCGGAGGGCGACACGGCATTGCCGTTATTGCCCCAACTGCCGCGCAGGAAGGTCACCACCGCAGCGATCTGCTTGTCACTCAGCCGGTCGGCAAACGGCGGCATCGAATACGGCCGCGGATTGGCCGCCGTCGGCGTTTCGAAGCCGCCCTGCGCCACCATGCGCACCGGATTGGCCGGCACTGGCGTGGTCACAGCCGCGTTGCCCGCCAGCGGTGGATAGACGCCGCCGCGACCCTGGCCGTCATCGCCGTGACACTGGGCGCAATTGTTGGCGTACAACGTGCTGCCCTGCTTGAACAGGGCTTCCTGCTCCTCCTCCGTCATGCCGCTGCTCTCCTGCTCCTGGCCCGAACGCTGCGGCAGCGTCTTCAGATACACCGCCATCGCTTTAAGGTCGCTGTCACGCAAATACTGCAGGCTGTTGAACACCACTTCCGCCATCGGTCCAAAGGTCGCCCCATGAGCCGATTTGCCAGTCTTCAGCAGATCCACGATCTCGCCTACCGACCAGCTACCCAGCCCGGTTTCCTGGGCCGAGGTCAGATCAGGCGCATACCAGCCCTGCCCCGGGATCATCTCCCCGGAGAACCGCCGGCCTCGCTCAGTGGCACCCAACATGTTGTGGCTGCTATGACAGGCCGAGCAGTGGCCCAGACCTTCGACCAGGTAGGCACCGCGATTCCATTGCTTGGACCTGCTGGGATCCGGCTGGTAGGTGCCAACATCGAAAAACAGCGACCGCCAACCGATCAGCAGGGTACGGTGGTTGAACGGGAACCGCATCTTGTTGGGCGGACGCTTGTTGACGACCGGTTTGAGGCTGCGCAGGTAGGCATACATCGCGTTGACATCAGCCCGCGTCACCTTGGTGTAACTCGGGTACGGAAACACCGGGTACAGGAATGAACCGTCATGGCCCTTGCCTTCATGGAGCGCCCGGTAGAAGTCGTCCGCACTCCAGCGACCGATGCCGGTCTTGTTGTCCGGGGTGATGTTGGGCGAATAAATGGTGCCGAACGGGGTGGGAATGGGACGGCCGCCGGCAAACGGCTGGCCACCGCGCCTGGTGTGACAGGCCACGCAGTCGCCGGCGTGGATCAGATACTTGCCGTGGGCGATCTGCTGGGCATCCGGCGCAGTCTGTGCTGCCAGCGCCGGAACCGCTACCGCACCGGCGGCGACACCCAGGACCACCGCAAACGGCACCAGCCGCTGGAGTACCCGCCGCGCCAAAGTGGTCGGTGAAATAGTCATCTCACTGCCCTCCACTGCAGTCGGTGCGCGGATTCGGTTCCCGGATGTCGGCCGGCAGCGCGTACGGCTTGTCGCTCAGGAATGCCGCCACCGCAGCGACTTCCTGGGCTGTGAGACGGTGCGACCATTCCCGCATGCACTTATCGCCGACCCCGCGGCGGGTACCGTTGCGCCAGGCCCCGAGCTGGGCCTTGAGGTAGGCGTCGGGCTGCCCGGCGATGCCCGGCACATCGGGCAACGCGCCACCAAACGCATCGCCATGGCAATCCGCGCAGGCTCTGACGTGGCGCTTGGCGTCACCGTGTTCAACCAGCTGCCGGCCCTGCTCGATCAGCTCGCGATCGGCGCCCGAGGTCGCTGGCATGGTCGGGCGCGGCCGTTGTGCCGAGAAGTAGTGGGCGATTTCGTGGAGGTAATCGTCAGACAGGAAACGCACCATGTACTCCATCGCCGGGTTGGCCCGCCGTCCCTCCTGAAACGCTTTTAGCTGGCGGAACAGGTAGCCGGCCGGCTGCCCGCCGATGCGGGGAATGTAATCGTTACGAAAACCCTGGCCGTGCAGCCCATGACAGCTGGTACAGGCGGCGATCCGCTGGTGTAGGCTATGCAGCTCGGCGGGTGTCGAACTGGCGGCGAAAGCAGCTGGAGCGAGCACCAGTGCCGCCAGAGCGAAGAATAATGATATGAACATAGTTTATGTTGGACCTTATCCCAGAGAAGACTTCAGTCACAGACAAGGTCTTGCCGACCTTGCCGGACAGCGCGCTAACGACAGTCTCCAAACTCCGAAGATAGTCCACGCCGCCAATGACATCTTGGTAGGCGGCTGGCTTGTAGGCAGTTTCTGCTCGCGTCTTGCGACTATATAAGGCGCCGGTCTCTGGCTTTATAAAACGATACCGGGTTGATTGCAGCGGCCATTGTCAGGCCAACGTAGCATCAGCCGACCGGCCACAGATGGTCGGCTGATGGCATTTTACACCATCCGGGACGCTGCGATCGCCTGCTGGAACTCCTGTTGCAGGATTCCGCCATCCTCGATTCCCACCGAAACCCGGATAAAACCCTCGCTGATGCCCAGCGCCGCGCGCTCCTGCGGCGTCAGACCACGATGTGATGAACTGGCCGGATGACTGACTGTAGTGGCCACGTCCCCCAGCGTCGGGGCGAACGGAATGTCCGCCAGCGCCCGCAACATGGCATTGGCCGCCGGCCGACCGCCATCCAGCTCGAAGCTGACCATATTACCGTAGTGACCGCCCAGCAGTCGCTCCGCCCGGGCCCGGTCGGGATGATCGTCGAGTCCCGGATACAACACCCGCCGCACCCCCGGCTGCTGCTGCAGAAAGCTCGCCAGCGCGGCGGCGTTGGCCTGAGCCCTCAGGAACCGCAGTTCGAGGGTATTGAGACCGCGTTCGGCCAGCCAGCAGTCGAACGGACTCGCGGTAAACCCCCAACTCGCCGCATTGTCCCTGATCGGCTCCATCAACCCGGACCCCTGCGCGGTGACAAAGCCCAGGGTGACATCACTGTGTCCGGCCAGCAGCTTGGTGACACTGTGCAGCACCACGTGGGCACCCCATTCCAGCGGCCGCAGGGCCAATGGTGTGGTGAATGTATTGTCCACCGCCAGGATCAGGCCATGCTGTTCGGCCAGCGCGCCGATCGCCTCGAGGTCGGCGATCCGCAGGGTCGGGTTCGACACCACTTCAAGCAGGATCATACGCGTGTTGGGCCGAATAACCTGGGCCACGGCAGACGCATCGCATACATCGACCAAGTCCGTGGCGTAGCCCAGGCGCGGCAGTTCCCGGCTAATCAGCCGCAAACTGCGCCCATACAGCTGACTGCCGGCTATCACATGATCCCCGGCAGCGAGCAGACTGAGCAGCACCGCTGATACGGCGGCCATTCCGGAACCGGTCACCAGCCCGCTTTCCGCACCCTCCAGCCAGGCCAGCTTGTCGGCCAGAATCTCCGCGTTGGGATGGCTTTCCCGGGCATAGGCAAAGCCGGTCGCGCGGCCCTCGTACATGTCGTCCAGCTGGTCGGCATCGGCAGCCCGGTACGCTACCGAAGGATACAGCGGCGTCACCATCGGCGTCGACACCGACGCCGGAACCCTGCGAACGCCGAACCACCGAACGGTTTCGCTGTGCCATTTCAAACCTCTTCGACAACGCTAAATCTGTGGTATGCGACTCGTCGTCGCGGTTGACACCATGCCATCGGCGGTTCCGCACACCGCCCGCATGCCGCAAGCGCTATACTCTGCGGCCCCAGCACCCGGCATTAGGAACACACCTGTCGCGCAGAGCATGGCAGGTCGTAGCTACGCATATGCACGACGGCGCGGGACGCAAGAGTAAGCCGGCAGCGCTGCTGGCGCAAACTATGACGCTCGGACAACGCAACATGACGACAACCACGGAACCTTCACCGGTATGACGGCGACCCCGGCTTCCGCGCAATACGCGCCGCAGTATTCCCGCCTCGCCGGCCTGAGCTGGCTGCACTTCCTCAACGACGGGGCCGCCAATTACCTGCCTGGCGTCCTGCCGGCCGTGCTGCTGGCGCTACATCAGGATGTGGGCCTGGCCGGCACCGTCATGGCCGCGCTATTAATCGGACAGGCCTTGCAGACCGTCACCGGCTGGGTGGCCGATCACATTGGTGGCCGGGCCTTCATCGTGCTGGGTGTGCTCGGCTCGAGCCTCGGCGGCGCCCTGGTGGGATTCGCCGGCACGATATGGGTACTGATTCCGGTGCTGGTCGTGATCGGTCTCAGCAACTCGCTGTTTCATCCCCAGGCGCTGGCCGGCGCCCGTGGTTTGAGTGGCAACCGGCGCGGCTTTGGCATGTCGCTGTTCCTGGTCGGCGGCGAAATCGGGCGCGGCGTCTGGCCGCTGCTGGCCAGCCTGGTTGTGGTCAACTGGGGTCTGCAATATCTATGGATACTGGCCCTGCCCGCACTGATCAGTATCATCCTGCTCTGGCAGCGGTTGCCGCAGCAACCCAGGCGCCATCCCGAAGCCCAGCCCATCGCCTGGCGCCAGCACCTCAACCCGCTGGCGGTATTGGTGGCCTTTGCCATGCTGCGGGCGCTCACCATCTTCGGTTCAGTCACCTATTTGCCGGTGTTGTGGCATACGGAAGGCCACTCGCTGGTCGGCGGCGCCAGCCTCATCACGGTCATGCTGGTGGTCGGCATTATCGGCAACGTTGGCGGCGGCCACCTGGCCGATCTGATCGGCCGCCGGCCGGTGATCACCGGCTCCAGCGTACTGGGCGCGGCACTGCTGGCCGGATTTCTGGTCACCCATGGCTGGTGGCAATGGAGCCTTCTGGGACTGCTGGGCATTGCCCTGTTTGCGACCCTGCCGCTCGGCATTTTGATCGGCCAGGATATCTTTCCGGAGAACCGCTCGCTCGGCTCGGGTCTGGCCGTCGGCTTCTCCAACGGGCTGGCGGCCGTCGCGCTCGCCGCCGTACTCGGTCCACTGGCGAGCGCGGATGGTCCGCAGACGGTATTGTGGCTGCTGGTGGGCGCGATGGTGTTGGCTGCCCTGGTCAGCCTGTGGCTGCCGGCCGGCGAGCATCGCGTCCAGCCGGCAACGCGCGCATGAACGGCGGCACCATTGCCCGGCGTGACGATCCCGCTATGAAAGAAAAGGCCGCATCCCGGCGCACGGCCGGGATGCGGGTCAGGCTGAACGCCTCGGATAGCCGGATCTCAAGTCCGGCCAGCCACTGCGTCAGTGCCGCGGCGAAGGCCCGCGTCGCGACCCGCTCGGCCCGGGCACCGCCCGCCGCGTCGGGCGTCGGCGTCCGCTGCCGGTACTTGAACTCGTGCTGCGCGATCACCGCCCCGGTATCGTTACGGACCACGGTAACAAGCGCATCGAACACCGCGGCACTGCGCCGGGGTGAGGAGAAATCCTGACACAGGTCCAGCAGCCGGATGCGGACGTTCAGGTTAGCCTGGGCGCCATCGTCAGGGCCGATCACCGCCCGCCAGATTCCGCTGCCCGCCAACGTGTCCTGTACCAGCTGGCCGAGCATGGCCGATGCCGGCGCCGTCCAATGCGAATCGCGGTAATAGGCCACGGCTGCCCGGCTGCGGTAGCGCAGCCGGTAGCACATCCGCTGGTCCCGTAACCAGGGTGCAGCGGCCACCCGCTCGACCCGCAGCACGAGCTTGGGCTGCCGCTGCGCCGCCGGCATCTTTGCGGTGGCCACGGCGGCGGTCAGAGAATAGTGCTTTTGCGGAACGGCTGCGGGCGCCGCACAGCCGGCCAGCACCAGCCACAGCGGCAACCATAACCGATAGCCCCAGCGCTTCATTGGCGGGACGCCTTAAAGCCCGGCTCACCGGGTCCGGGTTTGGGTCCGTGGGCGCCGAACAAAACGCTCTGCGGGTTATTCCGAAGCTCACGCACAAGCTGGTCGATATGCCTTAGCGTGTGGTCGAGGTTGTCGCTCAGCGTATTGAGCCGCGGTAGCGTATCGGTGCTGACCTGATGCACCACGTCGCCGGCAGAATCGCCGACCGACTTGACCAACCCGGCGTCCTGCTGCAACCGATCCAGCAACGCCTGGCTGCTGGCCAGCGTCTGGCGGGCTTGTCCGGTCAGGCGTGGTAAGGCGTGCAAGGTCGGCAGCGCGGCCTTTTCCAGTACCACCAGCTGGCTGATCGCCTGATCAAGGTGAGTCAGAATCGAGGCAATGCGGTCGCGGTTGTCACTGTTCAGCAGGGCATTCAGACGTTTACTGATCCGGTCGCTGCGATTCAGCAACGCCTTGCCGGACTGCTCCAGCTGACCCATCAGACTGGGCCGGATCGGAATCCGGGCCGGATTGTGCGGTGACGTGCGCAACGGGGTGCGATCCCCGCTGCCATCATTCAGCGCGACATAAGTCATGCCGGTAATCCCCGCGGTACTCAGCTTGGCATAGGTCGCGTGCGTCACCGGCGCGTTGGCCACCAGGGCAATGCGGATCAGGATCCGGCTGGGATGATCAGGATCCAGGCCCAGGTGCTGGACACTGCCTACCTTGATACCCTTGAACTGCACCGGCGCCTGCACCGACAGGCCGGACACACTGTAGCGGGACACGATATCGTATACCTTGACCTTTGGCTGACCCGATTGTACCCACCAGGCAACAAACAGCGCACCGGTGCCGAGCAGCAGCAGGAAGCTGATAGCGATGATGGCGTGGGCACGGTCTTCCATTGGCCGCCCTCAGTCCGCCCGGTCAAGCAACGCTCGCGCGCGCTGGCCGTGAAAGAAATGGTGGATGAACGGATGATCGACCGCCGCCACCTGCTGCAGCGAACCCGTGACCAGCACCCTGCCCTCCGCCAGCACCGCAACCCGGTTGCTGACGGCCACCATATTGGCGAGGTCATGGGTAATCATCAGCGCGCTCAGGTTCAGATCCTGATGCAGTTCCGTGAGCAGGCTGTCGAGGGCACTGGCCGAATCCGGGTCGAGCCCGGTGGTGGGCTCGTCCAGAAACAACACGTCAGTCTCGAGCGCCAGCGCCCGCGCCAACGCCGCCCGTTTGATCATACCGCCGGACAGCTCGGCCGGGCGTTTCCAGGCATCGGCCGGCTTCAGGCCGACCCGCTTGAGCTGCAGCATGACCAGATCGTGCACGCTGGCCTCGTCGAGGCGATGCCCTATGGCACGGAGTTCGCGCAGTGGGAACGCGACATTGTCGAACACGCTGAGGGCACTGAACAGCGCGCCCTGCTGAAACAGCACGCCCCACTGCACCGGCAACTGCGGGCCACCGTAGCCCACGGTGCCACGTACGGCTTTACCCAGCACGCGGATGGTGCCGGAGGTGGGCCGCATCAGGCCGATAATCTGGCGCAGCAGCGTGGTCTTGCCGCTGCCGCTGGCACCGACCAGGGCCAGGATCTCGCCGCGGCGCACCGTAAGATCCAGATCGCGGTGGATCCAGCGGCGACCCAACCGGGTGCTGACACCCTGCACCTCCACCACCGCTTCCTGCGCTGGCACCGTCATCAGCCCAAACCCACCGGTGACAGCATCACACCCAGCAACCCGTCGATGGCGATCACCAGGGCGATGCCCACCACCACGGCCCGGGTAGTGTATTCCGTCAGGCTACGGGTATCGGGTTGCACCTTGAGCCCGTAGTAGCTTGAGACCAGTCCGATCAGCGCCCCGAACAAACCCCCTTTGGCCAAGCCAATGAAGTAATTCACCCAGGGTACGGCAGCGGGAAACTGATGCAGCCACATGCGGTAACCGACGCCCAGCGAATTCTGGGATACATAAACTGCTCCCAGCATCCCACTGAAATCGGTCCACAGCACCAGCAGCGGCATCGCCAGCGTCAGCCCGATCACCCGCGGCAGGACGATGCGCAGCGTCGGCGACACCCCAAACGCCCGCAGTGCATCGATTTCCTCGGTGACATGCATGGCGCCGATACCGGCAGTCAACGACGAGCCGGACCGACCGACCAGGATCAGGGCGGTGAGAAACGGGCCCAGTTCCCGCAGAAAAGCGAGACCCACCACCCCGATGATGGCGGAGTTGGCACCGAATTTTTCGAGCTGTGCGGCCATCTGATAAGCCAGCACCAGCCCAACCAGAATACCGATGAAGGTCAGCAGCAGCAGCGACTGGGCGCCGGCGCGGTAAACCGTGGCGGAAATCGTGCGCCAGGGCATGGCGCGCGGGTGGCGCAGACAATACAAGGCATCGAGCAGGACCTGGCCCGATAGCAGCAGAATGCCCGCCGCCTCGGTAAACAACCGGCTGATCGCCGCCCCCAGCGCCACCAGGGCATCCCACCCGGTGCGTGGCGCCGGCGGTGTCGCCGTCGGCAGGTCTTCCAGCTGCCGGAACCAGCTCCGCTGATCGTCACGCAGGCGGAGCCGCCCAGGGTAGCGGCTGCCCCAGGCCCGCCACAACAGCAGCGCGCCGGCACTGTCGAGCGCCCGGATGTGCTCGAGATTCCAGGTCCGGCCGGCACCATCACCGAGCCGTGCCAGATTCCGGGTCAAGCCGCCCGGCCCCGGTTACCGCCAGCAGGCTCCAGTCACCCCGCAACCGGATTTCGCTCCCGGTTTCGGTGTCGAGGATATCCCACTCGGGTGGCTGACTCTCGGAACTCATCGCTGGACGGTCGTTATCGCTCTCCAATCGGGTCGATAGACAAGACACCGGAATGCCTGGCCGGCAGCTACTCGGACGCCAACCGGCGCGTCAGGTTCCGGCACCACAAGCCGTACCCGGGTCGCGTGCTACTATCGCGCGACCATGTCATAAAGTCATTAGGGAGTCGTTGCATGACCCAGGCGGTGCAGTTTGAAGGCGTTTTCCCGATTCTGGCGACGCCATTCGACGAACAGGAGAACCTCGACCTGCCCTCGCTGGTACGGCTGATCCGGTTCATGAGTGAACTCGGGGTCGATGGGGTAACCATTCTCGGCGTGCTTGGCGAGGCCAACCGCATGACCGACAGCGAGCGCGAAGCTGTCATACGCACGGCAGTGGAGGCCGCGGATGGACGCCTACCCATCGTTGTCGGCAGCAGTCACCGCGGCACTCATGCCACCCGTTCGCTCAGTCTGCAGGCCCAGGCACTGGGTGCGGCCGGGGTAATGGTCACACCCTCGCAGGAGCCCCTGCCCAGCGAGGCCCGGGTATTCGAGTATTTCGAGCGCATCGCCGATGGCCTGGAAATACCCATCGTGGTACAGGATCATCCCGCCTCCAGCGGCGTCCACATGTCGGTGGATCTGCTGCTGCGGCTGATCAAGGCTATACCGCAGGTTGCCTGCATCAAGGCAGAAGCGGTTCCAACCGCACCCAAGATCCGTGCGCTGACGGCAGCCATGGATAGCCGGCGGATCCCGATCCTGACAGGTCTGGGCGCACTCTACGGCCGCTTCGATCTGGCTGCCGGCAGCAGTGGTTTCATGACCGGTTTTGCGTTTCCCGAAGTGCTGCTGGCCATGGTGAGCGCAGCCCGTGCAAACGACACCGAAAAACTGGAAAACCTGTATCAACGCTTCCTGCCGCTGATCGTGTTCGAGCAGCAGCCGGGCGTGGCCATGCGCAAGGAAATCCTGCGCCGGCGTGGCCTCATGGCCAGCGCCCGGGTCCGCCATCCCGGCGGCGGACTGCCGCCAGGCGCGACCGCGGACATCGACCGGCTGCTGCAGCAGATGTTGTCGGAGTCGGATATCATGCGACCGATCACGCTATAGGGTGTACCCCCGACCGGCGACATCCCGGCAACCGGCTGCCACTACCCGCGCCGGGTCATTGTACCCATATCGACCGGCGATCAGCTGACCGGCTGGGCCGGATCTGAGATATAACCGGCCGCCCGGACACCGACGATCGCACAATGCTCGTCGTTGTCGGAGGCGTCGCCGCTGATCCCGGCGGCGCCGAGGACAGAGCCATTTTCGGCGCGGATCAGGACACCGCCGGCAAAGCAGTGAAGCCCACTCGCTTGAATCAGTTCTAAGCCGCTCCGACCGTTTGCAAGGGCGCCAGCACAAAGCTTATCCGGTGCCGCAGCTCGCCGTCGAAGGTGGCCAGCGTCATTGCCTCGTCACAGATCAGATCCATGAACAAGGCGTGGCTGATGCCGAACAGGATGTCAGCGGCCGTTGTCGTGTCGCAGTCATCCGCCAGCCGTCCGTGAGCCTTGAGACACTCCAGCAATCGACCGACCTGGGCGCTGAACTCCTGGTTCAGGGCCATCATGCCGCGACTCAGTTCCGATCCCGCCTGCAGCAGACTGTTCGCAAATACCTGGCGCCAGGTCTCACGATCGACCTGGTCGAGCGACTTGTTGACGAACCGCTGTAACAACTCGCAAACGGCTTGCACCGGATCGTCCGACGGCCACTCGATAAGTGCCTGACTGCCGGCCATGACTTCGCGGTCACCCGCGGCCACCAGCGCCAGCAGCAGATCACCCTTGGTACTGTAATAATTGTACACGGTGGCCGGCGCCACATCGGCCAGTCTGGCGATCTCATCGACGGTGGATTCGGCAAACCCGTGACGCTGAAACAATTCTTCTGCGGCGTTGAGGATTCGCCGCCGACGCGCGGCTTTCTTCTTTTCCCGTAATCCCGGCATAGACGTCACCCGACGGATCGCGCGCCGGTCACGGCATCACGCTGCCGCCGTTGGGACCCACCACCTGCCCCACCATGAAGGTCGCCGCCGGCCCGGCCAGGAACACCACTGCCCCTGCGATCTCATCGGGACGACCCACGCGACCCAGCGGATTATCCTCCTCTTTGCTGCGCCACTCGGGCGACAGCGTCGCCAGGCTCAGCATGTCGGTGTCCACCGGTCCCGGCGCAACCGCGTTGACCAGGATGTCGGGTGCAAACTCCCGCGCCCAGGACCTGGTGAGGGCCACCACAGCCCCCTTGGAAGCCGCGTAGACCGAAAAGCATTCACGCCCCAGAAATGCGAGATCCGAGGCAATATTGATCAACCGCCCGCCCCGACCACGCCCGGTCATGACACGCAACGCCTCCCTACCAACCATGAAAGTCCCGCGCAGATTGACGTTCATCAGCGTATCGAACTCGCTCATGGAGGTCTGCAGCAGTGGTTTTTCCAGAATCACTCCGGCGTTATTGACCACGATATCGATACCGCCCAGCGCCGCGACAACCGTCTGGAACAGACCGCTGACCTGTGCCTCGACCGCCACGTCGCCGGCAACGGCGATGGCCTGGCCACCGGCGGCGGTAATCGCCTGGACAACCGCCTCAGCCGCCGCTGGTTCCGCCTTGTGGTTGACCGCCACCGCCGCGCCCTCTTCCGCGAGCGCCAAGGCAACAGCCCGGCCGATGCCGCGCGAGGCCCCGGTCACCAGCGCCGTCCTGCCCGTCAACGCCCCCATCAGATCATCACCTCGCCGCGATCCACGGTGAACGCCTGCCCGGTGATATTACGGGCTGCATCCGAGGCCAGAAACAGGTAGGTATCGGCCATATCGTCCGGCTCCATGAAGCCGCTAAACGCCTGTCGGGTCAGGGTCTCCTCCAGCAGCGAGCCAACATCGTGGCCGGTATCGGTGGCCATGGCCCGCAACGACCGCAGCGAGGCGTCGGTCCGCACCCAGCCCGGGCATACCGCATTGACGCTGATGCCGCCCGGCCCCAGTTCACGCGCCAGCGAGCGCACCAAACCGAGCAAGGCGTGCTTGGATGCGCAATAGGCCGAGAAGCCCGGCTCGCCCGTCCTGCCCCAGATGGAAGAGGTCACGACGATGCGTCCTCCCGCTTGCATCAGCGGCAGCGCGGCACGGGTCACGTTCCAGGTACCGATGACGTTGACCTCGATCACCCGTCGAAACCGGGCGTCCACCCCATCGTCTGCATCCGCAACGGGTGTGGGCAACTCGATACCGGCATTGTTGACCAGCACGTCGAGCCGCTCCAGTGGCGCCAGCAGCCGGCGCAATGCCGGTCCCTCCACGAGATCGCCCTGCAACGGGGAGACCCCGACGCCAAATTGCCGTTCGATCGTTCTGGCCGCCTCGAACACGCCGTCGTTATCGGCCAGGATGAACAACTCCGCGCCGGCCGCAGCGAAGCCCCGCGCGACACCCAGTCCAATGCCACGGCTGGCACCGGTCACCAGGACCCGCTGACCGGTGAAATCAAAGCGCGGGCCCGCGGCGCGCTGCCCCCGGTTGCCTGCCGCCGCCATGATCAGTCCCGGGCGCTCATGCTCTGCCGGTAACCGGACTTGACCATTGCGTCCATGAGGCTGCAATCGATGCCCTTGGTGACATCATGCATCTGCTTGAGCAGCCCCAGCTTGATCCACCAGTGGTTGGTTGAGCGGGCGGCCACCGGCCACTGATCATTCTTAAGCCCCAGTGGCAGATTACCGGTCATCACCCCGCAGTAGCGGGCTGCATCATCGAAGTCAAACAGGAACAGGCCGCCCTTCTTGTATTTGCCGTTGGTGCCGATCACCGCCTGGACGTCACCCAGTGGCCATTGCAGGAATTTGGCAATGTACTGGTTCGATGCCTTGGTATGGTCATGCCAGTATTGCAGAGACTGCCAACGTAGCTTCAGCATCGCCAGCGCCGCTTTGCGATGGTCGCGGACAAAATCCTTGTTCATGTAAATCGTGTCGCCCAGGATCCCGGTCTTGAGATAGTACGGCTGCCCCGAGGTCGCCACCACGTGCGCGCCCTTCATGTTCTTCAAGACCTTGGTAACCCACGGGTTGTACATGTAGGCTGCGCCGAGCCGCCCTGAGAGCATCGGACCCACCGCATCGGGCGCGTTAAGATCGACCCATTGGACGTCCTTGGGTGTCAGACCGATCTTGTTGAGATACAACCCCATCAGCAGTTCGCCAATGTAGGCCTGCGGCGCCGCGACCTGCTTGCCCTTGAGTTGCGCCGGTGTTTTGATACCGGGAGCGGCGACGACCTGGTCGGTGCCGTAGGACAGATCGTTCATGGCCACCGCGACGATGGGCAGATTCTTGGCCACCGCGACCGGCACGTAATCCGAGGTACCCCCCAGGATATCGAGCTTGCCTGCCGCCAGCAGTGAATAGGCGGTCAGCGGATCCTGCAGAATCTGGACTTTCACATCATAGCCCGGCGGCACCAGTTTCTTTGCCACACCCAGGGCAAAGAAACTGTATGACGGCCAGGCCACCACCTCACCGATCCGGACGGTCTGCTGGGCCTGAGCGGTCGCCGCCAGCAGCGACGCACCAGCAACCAGGCCAAGGCCAACGCAGATCGTGCGTACCATTGTCATCAAGGACTTCATCGTCATCTCCACACTCTTTGTGATCAGATGCGGTTACCGCATGGCCACCGGCGCGGCCCATTCCGGGTCACTGCCGGGCCGACATCTTCTGGTGAAAGCCGGTTTTGGCGAGATCCCCCAGCAGACTGCAGTCTATGCCCCGCGTGACATCGTGCATCTGTTTGAGCAGCCCCAGTTTGATCCACCACTGGTTGGTTAAGTGCGCGGCCGCCGGCCACTGGCCGTTCTTCAGCCCCAGCGGCAGCCCGCCTTGCATGACACCGCAATAGCGGGCCGCTTGTTCAAAATCGAACAGGTAGACGCCGCCCTTCTCAAATTTGCCGTTGGTCCCGACGACCGATTCCACGTCAGCCACCGGCCATTTCAGGAACTTGGCGATGAAGGCGTTGGACTCCTTGGTATGGTCGTGCCAGTACTGCAGAGCCCGGTAGCGCAGCTTGAGCATGGCCAGGGCCGCCTTGCGGTGATCGCGCACGAAGTCCCGGTTCATGTAAATCGTGTCGCCGAGAATGCCCGTCTTGAGATAGTACGACTGCCCCGAGGTCGCCACCACGTGCGCGCCCTTCATGTTCTTCAAGACCTTGGAGACCCACGGGTTATACATGTAGGCCGCACCCAGCTCACCCGAGAGCATGGAACCCACCGCGTCCGGCGCGTTGAGATCGACCCACTGTACGTCCTTCGGTGACAGGCCGATCTTGTTCAGATACAACCCCATCAGCAGTTCGCCGATGTACGCCTGCGGCGCGGCCACCTTCTTGCCCTTGAGATCTGACGCACCGCGCACGCCGGGACCGGCAACGATCTGGTCGGTGCCGTAGGACAGATCGTTCATGGCCACCGCGGCAATGGGCAGACTCTTGGCGACGGCAACCGGCACGTAATCCGAGGTACCACCCAGGATGTCGAGCTTGCCTGCCGCCAGCAGCGAATAGGCGGTCAGCGGGTCCTGCAGAATCTGGACTTTCACGTCATAGCCCGGCGGCACCAGGTGTTTGGCCACCGCCAGTGCGTAGAAGCTGTCGGCCGGCCAGCCAACGTTCAGCCCCATGGTGATGGTCTGTCTGGCCATGGCTACGGGTGCCATGGCCGCCAGCATCAGGGACAACCAGAGCGCGGTCGCGAAACCCCGCAAATACCGCGGTAACCGAACCGTTTTAATGATTTTCATTTGCTCCTCCTCAGTCTCTAACGTTCTCGGTTTCAGATAGGCTTTATATCGCACTACTCTGCTGTCTCATGAGGTGCATGATATGGCGCTCCATATCGACATAACCCGGCAGCGCCAGCAGTTCTTCTTTGGACCCGATCCGCTTGCCCTGCTTGAAGTCGGTGGTCATCACCTCGGCCACCCGCCCCGGGCCGCGGGTCAGGAAGATGATCCGGTCAGCGAGGAAAATCCCCTCCTCGATATCGTGGGTCACCATGACCGCGGTGGTCCGGGACTGCTCCAGGATGGACAGCATCAGTTCCTGCATATGCCAGCGGGTTTCGGCATCGAGGGCGCCGAACGGCTCGTCCAGCAACAGCAGCGACGGCGCATTGGCCAGCGTCCGGGCAATGGCAACCCGTTGTTTCATGCCACCGGAAAGCTGTCTGGGATAGGCATTGCGGAACCGGCTCAGGCCCACCAGTTCGATGAAATGCTCGGCCCGTTCCCGGCGTTCGGCCCTGGCAACACCGTTGAGCCGCATACCGTATTCGACATTCTTTGTCACGGTGAGCCAGTCGAACGACGTATAGGCCTGGAACACCATGCCGCGCTCGCGGTGCGGCCCGGCGATCTGGTGCCCGTCCAGGGTCAGCGAGCCCTCGCTCGGTTCCTCCAGGCCGGCGATCAGCCGTAACGCAGTCGATTTCCCGCAGCCCGACGGCCCCAGCAGGACGCACATCTCGTTTTCCTGGACATCGAAGGTGATATCCGTGATGGCGTCGATGGTCTCCGTCCGGGACAACTGGAACGACTTGCGGACGTCCCTCAGAAGCAGCTTGGCCTCGGGTGGAGCCGATTGCGCGGCACTGGATGCGTTGTTCACGGTGCGCTCTCTCCTAATACAGATACCGGAACAGCGCCCGGTGGATGCGTCTGAAACCGATGTCGAACAACAGCCCCAGCACACCGATGACAGCTATCCCCGCCAGGATGTCAGGTGTTTCAAGAAACCGCTTGGCGCGCATCATCATGGCGCCGATGCCGGTGGTAGGCGCCATGATTTCGGCAATCACCAGGTAGGTCCAGCTCACCGCCAGCATCTGGCGCATTGCGGTAACCACATCCGGCATCACCGCGGGCACGACAACCGTCCAGACGATCTGCGAGCGTGAACCGCCCAGGGTCATGGACGTTTCCAACAGTTCCATGCGCACCGAGCGCGTGTGGTCCATGATCAGCGTGATCAGAAAGAAGATGACGCCAATGATGAGCAGTGACAGTTTCGAGCCTTCCCCGGTACCGAACCACATCAGCAACAGCGGTATGAACGACGGTGCCGGCAGATAGCGCCAGGCCGACACGAACGGATTGAAAAAGGCCTCGACGGTGCCGAACGTACCCATACAGATGCCGAGAGGAATCGCAATGGCGCAGGCGATGGTGAAGCTCACCAGAATCCGCAGGACACTGATGCCGATATCCGAGAGGAATCCGTTGTGGGCGATCAGCCGGTAAAGCGCGGCAACCACCTGATCCGGCGAGGGCAGCAGCAGCGGCGATGTCAGATGCACCATGACCGCGCCCCACCAGATGGCAATGAACAGAATCCACGCACCCACGCCAAGCAACAGGCCCCTTGTCCGTGGGATGGGCTGGCGGATGCTCAGCCAGCCGCCGCGCGTCCGGGACGCGGCCCCGGACGGTTGCGGCACATTGCTCCCGGTGTCACCCGGAGCCTTTACCACATCTTGCCTGCTCGACACCGACTCACTCTCCTTCGCACTTGGACGGTACCTGCGCTGCGGCGCAACCCGCTTGCCGCAGGCCGGCTCCCCGCGCGATCATCGCCAGCGACCCCATGCTCAACCGGGAAACTCGTGAAACACATCGCGCACGGTCGGTGCCGGCAATGATCCGTCCCGATACCATCCCGCCAACTGATCCAGGCTGGTGAACAGGACGTCGCCCGCTGCCGTCATGTAATCAATGAATTCGCCCAGTGCCTGGGCACGACCCGGGCGGCCCGACAGCTGGGGATGCATGGTGAAGCACAGAAACCCGCCTTCACTGCGGACCGCGTCGAATTCACGCTGCCACATGCCGATCAGTTTGGCCGGCGCAGCGATGGCGTTGGGCGCGCCACCACCCGGCACAAAGGCATATTGCTCCCAGTCGTCCAGCGCCCAGGCCACCGGAAATTCCAGCAGCGGCGGGGACGTCCCGTGCGCGATCCGATACGGCCGGTCATCGGCCATCAGGCTCGAGTCGTAGACAAAACCCTCGGCTGCCAGCAAACCAAACGTGGCCCGGGTCACCTCCCATAGCGGCGCCCGATAACCCAGTGGCCGGCACCCCAGAGCCTCGGCCAACGGCGCCATGCCCTGCGCCAGAATCTCCGCTTCGCGTTCGGGGGCTACACCTTCCAGCGGCTCATGCCGATAACCGTGGTGCCCGACCGGGTGGCCGGCCGCAACAATTCGCGCGACCACCGACCGGTCATATTCCGCCACATAGCCGGGCACGAAAAACTGGGCGGGCACGCCACGCGCGCTCAGCGTGGCCAGAATCCGGTCCAGGCCCGGCCCGCGGCCGTAGCGGCCCATGGACAGCAGACCAGGTCGCTCCAGCACTCCTGGGCTGCCGAGGAAGGCGGTCTCGCCATCCACGTCGAACGACAACACCACGCAACAGCGCTTGTCCCCCGGCCAGCGGTGATTCGGCATCATATGCTCCTGGATCGGGCGGCCACCGTCTCCGCGAAAAGGCATAGCATTTCGTACATCAGCGTAGCCCCGACCAGCGCGGTGTTACCGCTGGGATCGAACGGCGGAGCCACCTCGACCACATCGCCGCCAACGAATGCCAGTCCGCGCAAGCCGCGCAGCAACGCCTGCGCCTCGAGCGTGGAGATGCCGCCGATCTCGGGCGTACCAGTACCCGGCGCATAGACCGGATCGAGGCCATCGACGTCAAACGACAGATAAACCGGGCCGTCGCCGACCACCCGGCGCGCCTCGGCAATCACCGCTTTGACGCCGAGTTCGGCAAACTCTTCCATGAAGATGACCCGCATGCCTTTCTGGAGCGAATAATCCCAGCCCTCGGCGGTGTTCTGCGCACCGCGAATACCGATCTGGACGGTCCGCCTGGGGTCTAGCAACCCGGCTTCCGTGGCCAGCCGGAACGGCCCGCCGTGGTGAAACTTGGAACCCATAAACTCGTCCCAGGTATCGGTATGGGCGTCGATATGGATGAGCCCCACCGGTTCGTCGGCCGCAATGCCCCGCAGGATGGGATAGGTGACGGAATGGTCGCCGCCGGCGGACAGTGGCATAACACCGGCCGCGTGGAGCTGGCCGAAAAACCCGGCGATGTCGTCGCTCACGCGTTCGAGGTCGTACACCGAACGGAACCGCACATCGCCGGCATCGGCCACCCGGCAAAGCGCATACGGATTGACCCGGGTAACGTGATGCGTGGTCCGCATCAGGCTGGACATATTGCGGATCTCGCGCGGCCCGTGCCGGGCTCCGGGACGGTTACTCACGCCACCATCGAACGGCACCCCGACCAGCGCAATGTCGACATCGGACAGCCGCTCCAGCAACGGCGCACGCATGAACGAGGCAATACCCGTGTAACGGGGTTCGTGACTCGGCCGGAACTCCTCACCCGTGACCGGACTCGTCACGGTAACGTCTGACGCCATAGCTTGACCGCCCTTTTGTGGATTCACTGTGCACTGCAACCGCTTACTGTGACCTGATTCCGCGGCCCACAACTGCTGGCTACATAGCATCTAATTTTAGAGTATCTATAAGTTCAAAAAACTTACTTGATGGAAAGGCATCTGTCAAATGCATACGACATCGCTCCTCCGCGACCCGCGCGGAAGCACACAGCGACAGCCGATCTCACTGCATGACAGACGGAAGCGCAAACAGCGAGCGTGGCTCCGCAATGTCGCGCACCCGCTGGAAAATTTCAGTCACCAGGGCAGGATTCGGAGGTACGGACGCAGTGCGCCTCAGGGCAATCCGAAACGCCGTGAGGATGGGGCGAGCCGTGCCGACGGCGCGGCACTGGGCTCAATTCAGAATGCGTTCCAGAAAACGCTGTACCCGCGGATTGTCGGAATTGGCGAAAAACGCGCCCGGCGATGCTTCCAGCAGGATGCGACCCTCGTCCATGAACACGATGCGATTCGCACAACGCCGCGCGAATCCCATCTCGTGGGTCACAACCACCATGGTGGTACCCTCGTCGGCCAGGGTCTTCATCGTTTCCAGGACTTCGTGCACCATCTCCGGATCAAGCGCACTGGTCGGTTCGTCGAACAGCATCAGCCGGGGCCTGAGCGCCAGCGCGCGGGCGATAGCGACACGCTGTTTCTGACCTCCCGAGAGCGAATTCGGATAGGCATCCTCCTTCTCCGGCAGGCCCACCTTGGCGAGCAATTCGCGGGCGCGGGCGACGTTCTCGTCGCGGCTCAGCTTAAGCACCTTGGACGGCGCCAGCGTGATGTTGCGCAGCACGCTGAGGTGTGGGAACAGATTGAAATGCTGGAACACCATGCCGATCTGCATCCGCACCCGGTTGATGTTGACCGCACCGTGCGCGATATCCTGCCCCTCGAACCGAATCACACCCGAACTAGGTGTCTCCAGCAGATTGAGACAGCGCAGCAGGGTGCTCTTGCCAGAACCGCTGGGGCCGATGATGGCCACCACCTCGCCGCGGGCGATGGACAGATCGATGTCGCGCAGCACGACGTTTTTGCCGAAAGCCTTACTGACGCCCTCGGTGCGTACGATTTCCGCCGTCATCACACGTACACCCGCAGCCGCCGCTCCAGCAGCTGCGTCACCGCGCTCACCGCCGTGGTCATGAGGTAGTACATGATACCGATGGTGAGGAAAATCGCGAAGTTCTGAAACGTGCTGCTTATCACCATCTGGGCGCTCAGAAACAACTCCTGAACCGTCACCAGCGAGACCAGCGCGGAGTTTTTGGTCAGCGCCACGAATTCGTTGCCGAGCGGCGGCAGCATGCGCAGAAATGCCTGCGGAAACACCACGTAGAGCATCGCCTGGAATCCGCTCAGTCCCAGCGCACGGGCGGCTTCCACCTGGCTTGACTCGATCGACTGGATGGCGCCGCGGACGATCTCGGTCTGGTAAGAGCCACTGTAGACCGCCAGCGTTCCCACCGCCGCGGCCATCGCCGAGACCTTGATGCCGATCTGCGGAAACGCGTAGTAGACGAAGAACAGTTGCACCACGAAGGGAGTGCCCCGGATCACCGAAACGTAGGCCGTCGCCAGCCAGCGCAGCGGGCGGAACCGCGACAGCTTGGACAGACCGCCGACAATGCCGGCGACGACCCCGAGCAGCAGGGCCATCGCCACGACCTCTACGGTAACCAGGGCTCCGTGGAGCAGGAACGGCATCGACGAGATGACCGTCTGGAGCCCGAGTTCACTCATTACTCGTTACCGAACCACTTGTGCTGCAGTTTCTTAAGCGACCCGTCCTTGGTCATCGCCGCTAGCGCACCGTTGACCGCCGCCAGCAGATCCTTGTCGCCCTTGCGCATGGCATAGCCGTAGCGTTCATGGGTCAGCAGGAAACCGGCCATCTTGGCGCCGCCATGCACCTTGATGTAGTAGCGCGCTGCCGGATAACCGGTGACCACTGCATCGGCCCGGCCACTCTGCAGCGACTGGAACATCTGGTCGTTGGTCTGGACGATCAGCAGATGCACTTTCGGCAGGTGGGTTCTCAGCCAGTCCACCGACTTGGTGCCGACCTGCACCGCCACGGTCTTGCCGTCCAAATCATGCGGCTTGCGGATGGCGTTGTCGGAAGGCTTCAGCATCACGCCCAGACCGCCGGTAAAATACGACTTGGAGAAGTTCACCACCTTAGCGCGGGTCGCGGTGATGTAGATAGCCGAGGCAGCAAAATCGATATGGTTGGCCTGCAGCGCTGGAATGAGCTGACCGAACGGCACCTGTTTGAATTCGACCTTGTTGATCCCGATGTGATGGGCGATGGCATTGACCAGATCAATATCGAAACCGGACTTCTGGCCATCCGTGGAGGTCTGCTCGAACGGCGGGAAAGTGGCGTCGGTGCCAACGATCCAGGTTTTCTGGCCTGATTTCAGCGACTTCAGCAGGCCGGCAGCATGCGCCTGCGGCACTGCCACCACCGCCACGGCGAGGCTGACGCCAACGCCGGACAACCAACCGAGCAACGATCTTCTGGTTATCATCTTTCTGTCTCCCCAAGAGGTACTGGAACGCACCGGCCTAAAACTGTTGCAGGTTGGAAACGATGCGCGCCACGGTTCACGAAACGAAAACACGCCGGCCTCATCATCGGTCGGAGGACCGGTCTTATGTCGTGGATCGGATGGTCAGCCAACAGGACTACAATCCACCTTCGCCCACACCATCCGGGCCTTACTATAATGCCAATCCGCCGGAGCGGCTAGCGGGCTGGTATCGCGTTTGCGACCCGTGATCCCGGACCGATAACGACCGCGGAAACCATCAGCGGAAGAAGCTTTCGGGCGTCGGCTTGAAGCCGGCGAACCGTCATATGTTAACCGCGACATCAGCTCGATCGCCTGCTCTCGGCCGTGATCCTGCTGCCGAATGAGCGTCCGGCAGACATCGCAAATGGGCGCCCACGCTGTGTCACATCACCGGCTTGGCGGCCGCGATAACATCCACCACGTGCCGCCGAGACGCTGGCTTAACCTGGTGGTGACTATTTTTTAACGGCATGGAAATATTGCGTGTGCATTGAGCTAAAGTATTCCTTGATCGGCACACCACCAGAGAGTGAAATCGTGAAACATATAACACAACGAATCAAAAGCCTCGTTAAAGGGGCCTGCCTTGGACTCGCCACCGCGTCGCTGTTAGGCGCTGGCAATATCGCCAACGCCGCGACCTACCAGGGCGCACGGGTTCATATCGGCAAGGGCACCGCCCACGTGGTGGTCCGGACCGACGCGTCGAACAAGCCGTCCTCGGTGGCGGTAGCACTGAGCCGCGGCGCCATAGAAGGGCTCCCGACCGAGCTGAACAAAAAATCCGCCGAAGGCTCCTGGGAGTTTCCGCTGCCCATGCCGACCCACGGCCCGAAGACCGGCTATACAGAGGTCGTCATCGACTGGAACCCGCATGGCCATCCGCCGCCGCACATCTACACCGTGCCGCATTTCGACTTCCACTTCTACAACATTGCGCCAGCCGCCGTGGAGCAGATTGCCTTCACGGGACCAACCGATCCGGCGACCAAGGTGTCTGACGCCGACCTCATTCCGCCGGACTACAAGGTTATCCCGGACACCGCGGTGAACCAGATGGGTGTGCACGCCGTCGATACCAAAGCGCCAGAGTTCCACGGTAAGCCCTTCACCGCCACCTTTATCTACGGCTACTACAAAGGGCAGCTTATCTTCCTCGAGCCGATGGTGACGCGGGCCTTCCTGCTAACGAAACCGAATCTGACGTCACCGGTGAAGACGCCTGCTCATTACAGCCATACCGGCTATTATCCGACTCGCTACAGTGTCCGCTACGACCAGCGCAGCAAAGGGTATCTGCTGGAGTTAGGCGGTCTGAAGCACTGGACTGCCGAGTAGCATTTAACGCGATCCCCGCGCCAAAGCGACGAGCCGATCGGACGGTTTCAGACCCGACATCGCTTAGCGCTCCAGCAACCGGTGGCCGATCGAAACGTTGCGCGGATCGGCCTCCTCCTAAATCCGCGCCACCGTCTCCCGCATCGATTCTTGCGGCTGTCGCCATTCCCCGTAAACCGTCACCGGTCGATCATTGAGCCAGGATGCTAGCGCGACCGGGTCGACATCCATGACGTGGGCTACCCCGCGACAAACACGGTGTAGCGCGCCGCATCGTGACAAAACATCACGCATTGACGGCGGTCGGCCATGACAAGATGCCCGTGCCAGTTCCCTAGCGGGGAGTCTTCCTCGAGCGGGATCGCAAACATCCGGCAATTTGCCGGCCAGCTTTTTGGAGCAATGGATGATCATTGGCAGGCAGGTTGCGAGCGGGCAGTCCCGTCATTTGAAATGCACCGCTGATTACCCTGGAATCGATCAGCTTTAAACCGTACTTCGCAACATTTTCGTCGACCCACACGAGCAGGGCCGATTGGATATCTTGCCAGTGTCCGCTCCGATCGGCCAAGGTATCGGTATCGATGGGCAGGCGGGCGGTTCTTATCCAGGACCGTACATCCCTAAAACCAGCGGCCATGCAGTATGACGCGGGGCGTTGACGCTTTGTCGAGCCCCTGGCACGTCCGATGGCGCGAACCGTGGCATTGAACGGTCGACGCCTAGTTGCGGATCAAGTTGGTAACTGAGAATTCCCTGTGAGGAACGATACGATGAAAACGGATGTGGCCATCATCGGCGGCGGCGCTATCGGCGCTGCGGTCGCCTACTTCCTAAAGACCATGGCACCCACGATCGGCGTTACGGTGATCGAGCGTGACCCGACCTACGAGCTTGCTTCCACGCCACGGGCATCAGGCGGTGTGCGAACACTGTTTTCTTTGCCGGAGAACATTGCGCTCTCGAACTACTCGATCCCCTTCTTCGATAACTTTCCGGAAATCATGGCAATAGCGGGTACTCGCGCCGCGATCGGGTTCAAGAAAGGTGGCTACATTTTTGTCGTTCCGCCCTCCTCGCTCGATGTACTGAAGGCCAATTACGATACACAGCGAAGCCTTGGCTGTAACGTGATTTGGCTGGAACCCGACGAGATCAAGCAGCGCTTTCCATCGATGCGCGTTGATGATCTCGGGGCCGCGGTGCTGTCGCCTGACGACGGGTGGCTCGATCCATATTCCGTGCTAATGGGATTTCGCAAGAAGGCACAGTCGCTCGGTGCGGAGTTTCTTGCCGAGGATGTAACTGGCATGGATCGGAGCGGCACCCAAGTCACGGCTGCGCGTTGCGCTTCGGGTCGGCTGGTGGGGGCCGACATCTTCGTCAACGCCGCTGGCGCCTGGGCGAAGGAAATTTGTGCAATGCTCGGATTCGAGGTGCCCATCGAGCCTCTCCGCCGGTTCGAACACTATTTCGAATGTCAGGACGGGATTGAGCCGCTGCCTTATCTCAAGGATCCTGATCGGCTCGCGTTTCGGCCTGAAGGGCGTGGGTATTCAGGTGGCGTACCGACACTTGCGGAGCCGCGTGGCTACAACTTCGATGTCGATCATAGCTACTTCGAAAATGCAGTTTGGCCGGCGCTTGCGCATCGTTTCCCGAAATTTGAAGCGACCAGGTGCAAAGCAACACTACCGGGGCTTTATGATCAGAATGATTTTGATGGCAACGTGATCATCGGACCGGGTGCTGACGGACTTGGCAACTTCCACATGGTGGCCGGCTTCTCCGGGCACGGACTGATGCATGCACCGGGCTGCGGGCGGGCGCTGGCCGAACTGATACTGAAGGGCCGTTATGAAACCATCGATCTGACGCGATTCGGCTGGCAACGATTGGTGGAGGGCAAGCCCTTGCCAGAGCGCGGGATCATATAGGCGGAAAGCGCTCGTGTCCCATCGGCGCTGCGAGCAATCCATCGCGGGTAACCGCGTCTGCAGCGCGCAGCAGGTGCTGCATCAATTCCAACCCCAGCGGACAATCATCGCAAGGCAAACCGTGAACCCGGCAATCCCCCATCAGAAATAACGACCGAATGCGCGGACTTCCACGTCACCGCTTACCCAGCGGCTTGATCCAATGCTTCAATGCTAGAATCGACCGCAATCCTTTTGGGACTCAGACAGCGGAGGAGTGCGTGTGGAAAGACTTATTAGCGCTACTGCACGAAGCAGCATGCAGCGAACAGCCTTATGGGCGGCCATGGCATTGTCATTCTTTATCGTGCGTTCGGCTCACGCCAGACTGGCCGCCGGCAAGCACCTGGAACAGCTCGCGGGAAGAATTCACTCGCAGGCACCCAACATCAGTACCAAAGCCATCTCGAGTGCGATCAGCGCTTATTTCCACGCCAGGCGGCGGCATTTGACCGACAAGCCCCTTGTCACGGTCGTCGATTACTCTCTGCCGTCCACCAAGAAGCGCCTGGCAGTCGCCGATTTGCGGACCGGCAAAGTAATCTTCTACACCTACGTGGCACACGGCAAAGGCAGCGGGGGCGAATACGCAACCCGCTTCTCCAACAAGCCCGGCACAAACGCAAGCAGCCTCGGAGTCTACCTGACGGGCCGCACCTACTACGGCAAGCATGGGTACTCGCTGCGGCTGAAAGGGCTAAACCCTGAATTCAACGGCGCGGCTTACCGCCGCGACATCGTCATGCACAGCGCCTGGTACGTGAGCCAAACGTTTGCGCAAGACCACGGCCGTATGGGACGGAGCTGGGGCTGCTTCGCCCTCAGCCCCAAGGTAGAGAGCGCCATCGTGAAGCTGATCCGCGGGGGCACCGTGCTACTCGCGTACTACCCGGATCCCGAGTGGCTGCATTCCTCTCCGTTCCTGAACACCCGGGGTAACGCCTGATGAGGTATGAGGGCGAGAGTCACGGGATCGTGTCAGTCGCTTCATCAGCGCCCAGTTCGGCTGCAACTTGCCTAAATTGCTCCAGCGCCGCTTCCAGGTCGTCGACGATCTCCTGGGCCAAAACTTCCGGCGCGGGCAGGTTGTCGGAGTCGTCCAGTGATTCGTCGCGCAGCCAGAAGATGTCGAGGCTGGCTTTGTCGCGGGCTACCATGTCTTTGTAGTCGTAGGCGCGCCAGCGGTCGGTGGGATTCTTCTTCTCTGGCCAGGTGGCCTTACGGTCGTGGCGGTTGGCCAGGTTGTAGCACTTCACGAAGTCGTCGAGGTCTTCGCGCTTCAAGGGGTTGGTCTTGAGCGTGAAGTGCCTGTTGGTGCGCAGGTCGTAGATCCAGAGCTTCCTGGTCCACGGAGTTTCGCTGGCGGCCTTCTTTTCGAAGAACAGCACGTTGGCCTTGACGCCCTGGGCGTAGAACAGGCCTGTGGGCAGGCGCAGCAGGGTATGGACGTCGCATTCGTGCAGCGGCTTGCGGCGGATGGTTTCGCCGGCGCCGCCTTCGAACAGGGCGTTATCAGGCACCACCACAGCGGCGCGGCCGTTGACCTTGAGCAGGGTCTTGATGTGCTGTACGAAGTTGAGCTGCTTGCGCGGCCCGGGTCGATGCCGTGCGCGTAATACAGCAACAAGTCCCGCGCCGTCGCGCCCGCCAGGAAGAACCGTGTATCGCCGGCCCCGGCGCGAAGAGCTGCGGTCAGTGCCGCAAGGTATCGCAATTCATTCCTGGTCGATAAGTTCAGCAAGGTAGAGCTCGTAGACACGTTTTGCCGCCTCCATGCAGCGCGCATCGCCGGTGGCCAACAAGTCCGCGTAGATGAGAACCGGCGGCACCAGGTCCGGGTGATTCCAGGGGTAGTTGAAGATCCAGAAGCGTTTGCGGATTTCGACGTCGCCCGCAGGATCGGTACGCAGGCGATGATCGGCGAGCAAACGAGTCGGCACCTTCTCGGCATAGAGCGTGGTGATGCCGGGGCGCAGGTAATGCTCCAATTTTGCCGCTGCGGGTTCAGCGCCGAACTGCGCCTCATACGCGGCAACGTCGAGCGGCTCCCACCAATCTCCAGCCGGCGCCTGGTAACGGCCGAGTAGTAGTTTCGGTCGCAATGTGCGGGCATAGGCTTCCATCCAGATATCGAGCAGCCGGCGGCGATTGCGCAGTCGGCGCCCCGCCTCGCCTAACGCAACCACGAATCCCTCCTGCGCCAAATCCGCCATGACAACGCCCACCGTGCCGTGGGCAACACCGGCCAGCGTGGCAATCTCGCGATACGGCTGCGTCACCAGTTCAGGTCGGCACAACAGTGCGAAAACGGCCTGTAGGCCGGTGGCCTGGAACGCCCGCCCAACCGTGAGCGGCGTCAACTTTTCCTCAGGGCGCTGCCCCTTGACCCACACCAACACGGGAGGGCGATGCACATAGGCATTGCCGGCGGCATCCAGGAAGGCCACCCCGCGCTCCCGCAGCGCATCGGCCAATTGCGGGGTCACATAGTCGGTCACCAAGAGCGCATCCGGTCCCAACCGCTCCAGTGCCAGCAAGGCTGCGCCCAGGGTGGCAGGGCGCAACCCTCGCTTCACTTGCGCCACAAATTCAATGACTTGTCCATCGACTCGCAGCCGCAACCGGCCGGCGCCCCCTTGATCGCGGGCTTTCGGCTCCAATTCGGCAACCGTAATATCGAGCCCCAACGCCTTCGCCGCAGCGACGGCATTGCCAAGCAACCTGTGTTTGTCGGGGTGATTGTCCATTAATTATTAATGTCCACGTTTCATGGACAAATGTCAATAATGGACAAACATCATTTGTACAGGAAGCAATATGGTCCACAGCACGTGGACAACCGAAATGGATGGACGGAGCTCCTTGGCAAGCAGGCTGGTTTCGCGGAAAAGGCCCGGCCTCTACCAGTCCGGCGTTTCGTTCGGAGTGCTCCAATGCTTGTTAATGATCTCGCTCACGATGCGAAAGGTCACGAGCGCTCCATCTCTTTGATGGATTCGAAGAAGTGATGCCGTGCACGCATCCGTCGACTGCAGCGTGATGGCGACGACGGCGCTGTAGTATGCCTCGAACGCCTTGCCTCCGTACGGGCTAGCCTCGTGATCAACGCCGAAAACTTGGCTACGTGGATCCGGCTAGCAAATGGTACTTGGGGTGCGAAAAAGATTCGGCGCGCGTCTTCTTATCCAAAGCAGCCACCGCCTATCCGTAATGAGAACCAGTATGTCCTCGAACTGACGACCATTCTAAACCGTGGACTGACCCGTTGTTTTAATGTTAGACCCGACCCTTTTTTGCATGCCGACTAGCGGCTGTTGCAGCTTGACCGGATCCTGAAATTTGTTCTGAGCCTTATTGAAGATCAGGCCGAGCAGGCCCTTCTCTTTACCCAGCGCATCCAACGCATGGCGGTAATGGTCAAACAGCTCGTCGCCATCCTTCTTGATCAGGCTGGACCAACTGTACTGCTGCGGCACGATGCTGGGCTGGTGGTACGGTGCCTCGGTGCGCTCGTCGGCGATCTTGAGGAACAGCAGGTAGGTGAGCTGTTCGACGTAGTCGCCGTAGCTCATGCCGTCGTCGCGGAGGACGTTACAGTAGTTCCAGAGCTTCTGGACGAGAGAGGACGTATTCACTCGGGGCTCTCGGTTGACTTCAGTATGGCTTCCAGGGCGACGATCAACGCCGGAACGCCGTCCGTGATGACGGTGTAGAGGCGCCGATAGTCGATTGCACCGTATTCGTGCGCGAGCACATTGCGGAAGCCAATGATCCCTTTCCAGGGCACTTCGGGATGCCGCGATACCGTCTCCGCCGAAACCCGCCGCGCCGACAATTTCCAACGCCCGCTCGATGGCATAGCGACTTCTCGCGTCGGCAAGCAACTGATCCAGATCCAGACCAGCCGAAAACGCGGTGACCTGCCTCGGCGCGTCGAGCATGTCCCAAAGATGCGCGGCGCCCCGCTCAAGCAGCGTCATACAATACCCTCAGATCCCGCTCGATGCTTCTCCGACGATAGGGGTTACGCAGAATCTCGGGCGGCACGATATCCACTCGCCTGTCGCCGAAGAGGCGGGTGAAATCCTCTTGCAGATCCTGAGCGGCCCACAGCGACGGCGCCTGACCCGGCTCGAACTCAATAATAAGATCGATGTCGCTGCCGGGCTTGAGCTCATCACGCGCGGCCGAACCGAACAGCGCAAGCTGTTTGATGTGATACCGGCGAACCACGGCGGCCAGCTTACGACGCCTGATCACCAACCCGCCGCCGATGACAGGATCCTCATCTGAGCTCATTACGGGATTCTCCCAGTCGGACTTGCCACCCAATTTTGCACCAATAGCCGCGTCGCAGTCTCCCGCTCACGCGCCTGGCCGCCGCGGATTCCGTCCACCAGCACCAGCAGCTCACGGAGCCGCGATCGGACCGCGCCGCCAAAGGCAGCAGCTTGTACAGCGGCGAGAATGCCAGGCCGTGAACAAGAAATTCTTCCAGATTCGAGATATTGGCGACGTTGCAGAAGTTCAAGGATTTCCTGGCTTTGGTGGCTGCGTTCACTTGTATCTCTTTCGGTAGGCTTGCTCGGGATGATTGGGAAAACCCGGAAATCTCGCCTCAAGCCATCCCGCACGAACCATACGCGTGATGTAATGTTTTCGAAGCGCCTCAGCGTCACGATCGAGGAGCCGCGCTAATGTCCGGAGGGACAGCCATTCGTCCTTGCACAACTCTTGTATTGTCCGTTCAACCAACTCTTTGGGTGCTCGGCCTTTTTCCCGAACCGGCGCAGCGATAGCCTCCAGTGCGGCCTCGTATTGTTCGGACCCCGGTTCGTAATGTCTGGAGTTCGGTGCGTAATGTCCGGACCTAGCTACGGACGTTTCTGGAAACAACACATTTTTCCCATCACCGTGGGCCAATCGATATCGCGTACCACGTCCCTGCCCCTCCTGGATCAACCATCCGTGAGAGGCCAATGTCTTCAACCGATCACCAATCTCCCTCGGGTGCTCCCGGGTGTAGGGCTGTACATCCGCATTACTTACCATCCCAAAACTATGCGCCAATACAAAAATCATCCGATCGAGCTCAGTCAGCCGGCTGTAGGCATCCCCGACCACCTCCCGCAGTTCACCCTCCACATCCTCCGGAATCATGCCCGCAAGCGGCAATGTGATGTGCGTCATGTCCAGATCGGTATCCTCAGCCACAAGCGGCCAAAGCCAGTCTTGCTCACGCCAGGCTCTTAAAATCTTCTGAAACCCGGAACCGGCCTTTTCGCCCAAACCCAGCATCTGGAACATCTTCTGCAACGCCGGGTTGCGCGGATCACTCACGCCACCCTGGTACAACGCCTCTCGTGGAATACGCAGTCGACCCGGATTGCTGAACAAGAAGGCGTCGGGAACCTTGATCACGGTAATCGGACGGGAGGACTGATGGTCGGCATGGATCATGGGTATTGACCAGCGCTTCACGTAAGGCCTCGTGTACATGAGTTTCGCCTTGTCTCACCGCGTGCCTGTTCAGCTTGAAGGGGACATTCAGGCCATCCACCAAACGTGGATAAACGCGATAGTAAAAATTAAACAGATTGGGTTCCCATTTGCCGTCCAGGGTCAAACGAAACGTCCAACGCACCTCCGGATCATCAGCCAGACGCTCTTGATAATCAACGTGATAATGAGGCAACGCCTCAAGCAGAGCCTGTTCCCGTCCCAACATCAACATGCCCGCGAGTGTGAGACACCTTCTCGGCCGGTCTTGCGATCACGCCGAAAGGCACCCAGTCGCTCCAGAAAATCCCTGTCGCTCAAAGCCAGGAACGGATGGTCGGGATCACGCGAGGCGAAACGATTGCGATAGCCCGTCAGGCTCTCACGGTCCAGATCTTCAACACCAAATCCCTCAAGAATCAGGGCATCCTGGGGTTCATCGCTGGCATCCCGCAACATCTGGCGCACCTCTGACTCGGTGCAGCGATAATCCCCTTCATAATTGCGCTTGTAGCTGCCCGTTAGCGGATTACCGTTGATGTAAACGGGACGTTGCACGCGCGATGCCATCGGAATTCGGATCACCACGAGCTTTAGCCCCGCAATCGGCACTACTCTGAAATCAGACTCCCGACACAGCGGCGAGCTCAGCTTCTGCGCATTGTTATGGCCGTTCCAGAAATCCTGCCGCAGCGCCTCGGGCTTGCTGACGCCCTGCAATTGCAGCACACGTTTCTCCCTTTCCCTGACACCGAGCACGAGATAGCCGCCCGCGGTATTCGCAAAAGCTGAGACGGTTTCCCAAGCTGATTTCGGGAAGCCACCCGCGGCAGACTTGACTTCGACATCCTGGTCCTCACCAAGATCGACAAGCGCCAAAAGCTCGGCGGGTGTCATAGCCTAGCTCGATCGGTCAGAGTTGGCTCAGCAACCATCGGCAATTCTGACTCAGCTTCCAGTGATTCTTCGTGTGGCGCGGTCAGCTTGCCTGCGAAGGCCCAGCGCAGAATGGACTGACGCAGGCACTCCGCCCGCATCAGGTTCGCGTCCACTTGGGCCTCGAGTTCTGTAACAAGAGAAAAGCGCCTTTCGACTTCAGTGACGATACCTTGTTGTTCGACAGCAGGCGCGAGAGGCACGGCTGTTCCGCGTATCTCACCAAGGGAAAGGCGGGGCCTCCCGATGCCGTGGAGTACGCTCTTGACTCGCTGCCGGGTAGGTTGGCTATTCAAGGCTGCATTCAAGTACTCAACTGCGATAACTGGGTGTGGCTTGAATCGTATGCAATCAGCCTTGACCACTGCCGGTCCCACGAATGAGGGAAGAATGCAGGCCCGCGGTGGGTTATCGCCTAGCGTGGCAATAACCAGATCGCCTGATTGAATCTCATGCTTACGAAGACGTTCGAAATGTGCTACGGAAATATGGGCATACTCATCGGCAAACTCACCATCCTTGATATTCTGCAGTCGGATCACGCGTGGTCCGGTCTTTTGATAATGCTCGGTTTTGAGATTCGACCCAAACGGACCGTCGGTGATCGAGTTAGGCTCTGGCGCAGCCAACTGGTCGACGGACGCCCAGACCCATCCCTCTGGCAGGTCACAGCAATCGGCATGTTCAGGCAGGGCGGGTTCTTTGTACTTCGCCTTCCACTTGTCGTTCGCCGGCGCTTTGCCTTTGGCCCCCATCTTTGCCAGTTCGGCTTCTTCCCACTTCGCGCGGCGTTCGGCGAGGATGCGGTCGAGGAGCTTGCTGGCGGGTTCGACGTCTGGATGGGCCTTGCGCCATTCTTCGGTGAGCTTGCCTTCGACGGCGGCTTTGAGGACGGCGGCTTTGTAGCGTTTGAGGTTGGCCTTGACGCGCTTGAGGTTGGCGACGGCTTCGTCGAGGCGGGAGAACTGCTTTTCGATTTCCGCGACGATACGTTCTTGTTGGTCAAGAGGGGCGACGGGTATCCTGCATTCTTTCAGGTAGGCGGTAGGCACACGACGCTGACCAACGGCGCCGGTCATGTGACGCTCGGCCTTTCCACGAAAGGTCTGACTTGAGACGTAGTAGTAGAGGTACTTGGCATTGATGCCAGGGCTGGGTCGGAGAACATGAAACTCGGTGGAGCCAAATCCGAAGCCATTTACAAGCTTCGGAACAACCGCCATCTTGCCGTTTTCCATGCAGGGGGTGATCTTGGCGAAAAGCACGTCACCTTCCAGGAAGGCCGTGAACCCCTTTTTCACCTCACCAGCCGGCCGCGTTTCTTCGACGTGAATTGACCCGTTGCCTGCACCGACGGCTGGCATGGGGACAAAGGAAACAGGCAGGTCATCGGGTATTGAGGACTTGTCGATGCGAGGATTGACATCGGCAATATCCTCGACGCTCATTTCCAGCCACTTCTGATAGCTGGCGACGGTAGCTAGGTAATCGGCTCGCGCTTCTTCGGCTCTCATGCGGCCAGCGTCTCATTCAAATCTTCAATGATGATTGATAACTCGTGACCGAATATCTGGTAGATCTTACCCAGCCCACCTTCCTGGGCAAACGGCGCATATTCGAAGTCATCCGTCTCGATCCCCAGGTTTGCCGCGATGTGATCCCGAAACATCTCCAGCCAGAGCCGCTGTTCCTCACTGAACTGCTTGCCATTCTGCGCCTGACTCGCCACCCAGGCATTGAAGTTGGCCTGGACCCGCTCCGGGAACGGGATCGGCTCGTTGTCCTGGTGGATGGCGAAGCGCGCCAGCGATACCAGGTCGGTGAGGATGCGCCGGCCACCGGCGCCTTTGACTTTGGTCTTTTCCAGCGCGGCATAGGCCTGCCATAGCTGGGATTCGCTCCACAGGTTGGGCGGCGCCTGGATCTGATCGGCGAGTTCCTTGCTGTTATCGTAGCCCAGGCAAGCCTTGTAGGGTTTGTTGTACAGCATCTGCCACGTGGTGATCCCGGTTTGCTGCTGAACCCTGACCGATCCATCACGCAGCCATGACGAAAAAAGGCCGTGACCATCAAGCGTTAAGGAAAACACCGGCCTCTGCATTCAGTCTTCTGCCAGCAGCGTCGCAATGACACCCAGCAGCGGCTCCAACTGGCTCTCGACGACACCCCAAACAAGGCGATCGTCGACACTAGCGTAGCCGTGGATCAGGATGTTCCTGAATGCAACGATGCGCGGTAATTCAGAGATCTTCCCGGCGGTATCCGGATCGACACGCGAAAGCTGATTCAAGGCCTCGCCAAGGATCTCGAACTGGCGTTCGACGGCGGAGCGCAGCAACTCATCGTTTTGATAGGCGGCAAACCCCTTGCCCTGGATGAACCGCTTGATCCGCTGCAGGGCCTGTTGCGCGTCCCAGACCAGTTTGGCAGCGTCAACCTGCATAGAGATTCTGGCGTTCGCTGCCGACGCGCCGACGGAAGTAGGGATTGCTCAGGTTGTTTTCGGTAAGTAGGTCGACCGGACGTCCAAAAAGTTGTTCCAGGCCTTCTTTGAGCGCGAAATAGGCTTGCGCGTATTGCGCCGGCTCGACCACGTCAAACTCGACCAGAAAATCGAGATCGCTGCGTTCGGGATCGAAATCAGCGCGCGTCGCCGAGCCGAAAAGGTCGAGCCTACGCGCGCCGTGGCGACGGCACAGAGTTGCCAACGCAGCGCGGTGCCGTCGAATCTCGTTGTCTATTGCTGCGTTCATACCAATTTCAAGCCACCAGGGTTTGGTTCAACGAAGATAACATCTCGGGCAGTTGTCGGCCGAACAATTGGTGCACCTTGCCCAAACCGCCTTGTTGAGAAAACGGCGCATACTCGAAGTCATCTGTCTCGATTCCCAGGTTCGCGGCAATGTGATCCCGGATCATCTCCAGCCAGTGCCGCTGTTCTTCGCTGAACTGCCTGCCGCTCTGCGCCTGACTCGCCAGCCAGGCATTGAAGTTGGCCTGCACCCGTTCCGGGAACGGGATCAGTTCGTTGTCCTGGTGGATGGCGAAGCGCACCAGCGACACCAGGTCGGTCAGGATGCGCCGGCCGCCGGCGCCCTTGACTTTGGTCTTTTCCAGCGCGGCATAGGCCTGCCATAGCTGGGATTCGGTCCACAGGTTGGGCGGAGCCTGGATCTGATCGGCGAGTTCTTTGATGTCGTCGAAGCTGAGCCGCGCTTTGTAGGGCTTGCTGTAGAGGATCTGCAGGGCGGTGATCTCGTCCTTGTGCTCTTCGATGAACTGCTCGAAGGACTGGACGATGCCCTTGGCTCGCGCGGTGGCCTCCAAGCTGAAGCCGGCCTCGATGACCTCGTCCTGGCTGACGTGGTCGATGGTGAGTTCGTTTTTCTTTTTCACCTCGACCAGGAGTACGCGGAGGTTGGGGTCGTGGAGGGGGTTGACGGCCTGCTGGATGATGTTGGCCATGGCGGCCTGCAGGGCCTGCTCGCTGACGGGCTGGTCGCTGTCCGGCGGGATACCGAGATCGGCCTTGGCCTGTTCCCGATGGCGGTCGGGATTGACGGCCTCGACGAGCTGGCGGCTGAGGTCCTTGACGCCCAGGCCCTGGGCCAGCTGGCGGATCTTTTTGTCGTCGTCTTCGGTCAGGCGGTGTTCCATGCGGGCCAGGCGGCCGGCGATGGAGGTGAGCACGTCCTCTTCGGTGTTGCCGAAGCTGACGGCCTGCAGCAGCTTTTCGAAGGAGACCGTCTTCTTCTGGTCCATGGGCCGGGAGTCGGTCTTGTCCTGCTCGCAGACGCCGACGGCATCGACGATGACGAAGTGGTCCTTGGCCTTGGCGTCCGGGGTGACGGCCTTGAGGTCGTCGTTCTTGATGACCCGCACGCCGCGGCCCTTCATCTGCTCGAAGAAGGAGCGGGACTTGACGCCGCGCATGAAGAGCACGATTTCCAGCGGCTTGATGTCGGTGCCGGTGGCGATCATGTCCACGGTGACGGCGATGCGCGGGTGGTAGCTGTTGCGGAATGGCTTGATCAGCTGCTTGCGGCGTCGCGCCGGTGGTACGGTAGGTGATCTTCTGGGCGAAATCGTTGCCCTTGCCGAATTCCTCGCGCACGATCTCGACGATGTCCTCGGCGTGGTTGTCGTCCTTGGCGAAGATCAGGGTCTTGGGCACCTCGGTGCGGCCGGGGAAGATCTCGGTGAACAGCTTGTCGCGGAAGGTGCGGACGACGGTGCGGATCTGGTCCGGGGTGACCACGTCGCGGTCGAGCTGGTTGGCGTCGTAGGTCGAGATCTTCGTCCAGCGTCTCCCAGCGCTTCTCGCGGGTCTCGCGGTCCTGCTGTTCGACGTAGTAGCCGGCCTCGACCTTGGAGCCGCCCTCGGTGATCTGGGTCTTGATGCGGTAGACGTCGTAGTTGACGTTGACGCCGTCGGCCACGGCCTGCTCGTGGGGGTATTCCATGACCAGGTTCTGGTGGAAGAAGCCGAAGGTCTGCTTGTTGGGCGTGGCGGTGAGGCCGATCGAGGTAGGCGTCGAAGTATTCGAGCACCTGCGCCCAGAGGTTGTAGATGGAGCGGTGGCATTCGTCGGTGACGATGATGTCGAAGGTCTCGATGGGGATGGCTGGGTTGTACTCGATGGGCGGCTGCTCCCTGAACAGGCCCTCCAGGCCATGCACGGAGGCTTCGTCGTCTTCCTCGGGCAGCTCCCGGCCCTTGAGCATGGAGTACATGCGCTGGATGGTGCTGATGCAGACCCGCGCCGTGGTGTCGAGGGTGTTGCTGCTCAGGCGCTGGACGATGTACTCCTCGCTGAACTTGAAGTTTTCGTTGGGGTTGGCGAGGTTCTGGCGACCAGCTACCGAACCAGTTCCCACTGATCGCCAGGTAATGACCTATTCGGCCGTCGTCGGGTCGATCACCGAGGTAACCTGTGAAATCCTGTTGGCGGGAAAGCCACCCTGCGTGGCGTGCTCCCGGACCATCTCCTCGTTCGGGGCGACGTATACGCAATACACCTTGTCGCCGGTCACGTAGCTCTGGACCCATTGGATCTGCGGCCCCATGTTGCTCAACACACCACAGGACTTCTGCGAGATGGCTTTGAGGTCTTCGGCCGACAGGTTGCCGGCGCCCGGAATATCGCGTTCGATTACGTATTTTGGCATTTTGGTCTCGTCTGGATTTGTCGATGGTGGAACAGCGAAATGGCGGCTTCGACAACGTCGCTTACGAAGCCGCCAGAGGTCCCGCACTGGCGGGTTCAGAAACTCAGGCTGGCGGCGCCGTTTTTCAGTTTTTCGTGGATCACGCTGGCACCAGCAATGGTGACGCCGTCGATGAAGTCTTCCTGGGTATAGCCGCGGGCATTGACGCAGGGCGGACAGGCGACAACTTCGCCCCCGCGTGCCATGAAGTCATCGATCAGCGACTTTAGCGGGTCCAGCGGCTGCACATGTGTCATGTCGACGCTGCGGCGCCGGACCAGGTCGACGGCCGAGCTGGTCAGGAACGCGCAGACTTTCATGCCCGACGTGATCCCACCACAAGCTACGGTGAACCCCACAGACGACAGTTCGTGGTCGGTACCGTGTGTCATAAGAACAACCAACTCCCGGTTTTCCTGAGTCATGTTCCTCACTCCTTAGCGTAGGTGGTCTGGCCAGTTGGCCCGAGCGTTATGATGCACGTCTGCAGACTTGACTGCCATCCCGTGGTGCCCCGGATTGCGGACGATTAGGTACCGGGCACCATCTCGCCGCGCTCAATGGTATAGCGCTGCTGCGCCAGATCCACCAGCAGGGCCGGGTTCGATTCGGTGACCAGGATGGCGATGTCAGGGTCACGTTCGCGCAGTTGCGCCAGCACCTCTGCGTAGCGGCGCGCCAGGGCCGGTGCCAGGCCCTGGAACGGCTCGTCCAGCAGCAGCAGCGCGCGGCCCACCATCAGCGCGCGGCCCAGGGCCACCATCTTCTGCTGGCCGCCGCTCAGCGTGGCCGCCCAGCGGGACGCAGCGGCGCGAGTTCCGGCAGCAACGCAAGCACCCAGCCAAGCCGACGGGCGCCCGCGTCCCGGTCCAGCCCGCAGGCCCGCACCGGCAGCAGCAGGTTGTCCTCCACCGTCAGGGCAGCAATCAGGCGGCGATCCTCCGGCGAGTAACCGACGCCGCGCCTGCGCCCGCCCATGCGCGGGCGGTTTCGACGGTGGCATTCCAGAGCCTGATAGTGCCCGCGGCGATCGGTGCCAGGCCCATGATGGCCCGCAGCGTGGTGGTCTTGCCGGCGCCGTTGTGGCCCAGCAAGGCCACCGTGGCGCCGCGCGTCGACCCGCAGACTGATCCCGCGCAGCACGTGGGAGCCGCCGAGATGCACCGAGAGGCCACCGCATCGAGCGCCAGCGCGGCTTCGTCACAACAGAACCTCCGCGACCCGCGGGTCGTTCAGAACGGTCTGCGGATCGCCGCTGGTCACGATCTGTCCGTCCGCCCAGACGCCGACCCGGTCGGCGAAGCGCTCCACTACCTCCATATCGTGTTCGACCAACACCGCCGTTGCCTGGCGGGCCCGCAGGGCCTGGGTCAGTGTGGTCATCAGGTCATGCTTGGTGGCGCTGCTGACGCCGCTGGTGGGCTCGTCGAGCAGCACCAGCGCCGGTTCCAGCGCCAGCGCCATCGCCACGTCCAGCAGCTTGCGCGCACCTTCCGAAATCTGTGCGGCCGGCTGCAATGCGACCGGTTCCAGATCACACAGGATCAGCAGTTCCCGCGCGCGATTGTCGAAGCGTGGGTGGTCCAGCGCGTGCCAGGGGCGCCAGAACCATGGATCGTGCGCCGCGACGGCGAAGCGCAGGTTGTCCAGCACGCTGCGCTGACCGAACAATTGCGGGTGCTGGAAGGCCCGCGCGATGCCCGCGCGGGTGATGCGCCGCGGCGACCAGCCCGTGATCGCCCGGCCCTGAAACAGGATCTGGCCGGTCTGCGGCTTGAGATAACCGGTGCAGATATTGAGGAACGTGCTCTTGCCGGCACCGTTCTGGCCGATGATGAAATAGAATTCGCCGGCCGCGATCTGCAGATTCACGTCGCTAGCCGCCACCACACCGTCGAAGTGCAGCCCGATACCCCGGGCCTCCAGCAGCGGCCGGGTCATTGCTGCCGCGCCCGCTGGCGCTGCCAGAGGCTGTCATAGAAGCCCCACAACCCGGCCGGCGCAAACCGGATCACCAGAAAGATGGCGACGCCCAGCAGCAGTTCCCAGGTTGAACTGAGATACTGCGCCGCCGACACGCTGAGCACGTCATACAGCGCGGCACCCAGAAACGGCCCGAGCACATTGCCGCCACCGCCCAGAACCGCCATCACCACGAAGCCGGCCGAAGTGGTCCAATACGCGCTGTCCGGGGCGATGTGACCGACCGCCAGCGCGGCGATGGCGCCGCCCAGACCGGCCAGGACACCGGCCACCACATAGGCCACCAGCAACACCTGCCGTGCCGCAATGCCGAGGTATTCGACCCGCAGCTCGCGGTCCTGGATCGCACCCAGGGCCCAGCCGGCCGGCGTGCGCAGATAGCAGTGCAGCAGCCAGCCCAGCAACGCCGCGAGGGCCAGTGCCAGATAGAACAACGCATAGCCGAGCGCCGCCGGCCCGAGGGTCCACCCGGCGAGGCTGGAGGCCGCCACCGCGAGGCCGTCGGAGCCGCCGGTCAGATCATAGAACTTGAGCAGCACCGTGTAGCCCACCATCGCCAGGGCCAGGTTCAGCATGGCGAAGAAGATGCCGCGATAGCGCACCACGAACAGCCCGGTCAGCGCGGCCAGCACTGCCGTGGCAAGGGTACTGAGCAGCAGGGTCGCGGCTATGCCGCCGCCGGTCAACGGTGCCAGATAGGCCGCGGCATAGGCGCCAGCGGCGTAAAACAGGGCATGCCCGAACGAGATCAGGCCGGCCCGCAGCAACAGGCTGACCGCCAGCGCAGCGAGTCCCAGCGCCACGATGATCGTCAGTTGATAGGTCAGTGCCGGATCGACCAGAGGCCATACGCCATAGCCGCAAAGTACCGCTGCACCCAGGGCCCACCGCGCGTACCGCACCTCAGATCCTCCGCACCGGTGCGGTCGCGAACAGGCCGTAGGGCTTGACCATCAGGACCAGCAGCATGATCAGGTATGGAATGACCGAACTCAGCGCGGGATAAAAGAACACCGCGATCGAATGCGCGATGCCGAGCACCAGCGCCGCGAGCGCGGCGCCGCCGATCTGGCCCAGGCCGGCGATGGCGACAACCGCGAACGACAGCACGATCATCTGCGCACCGATGCCGGTGCTGACACCGATAGTCGGCGACGCCAGCGCACCGCCGAGGGCGGCCAGTACAGCCCCCAGGGTGAACGCCAGGGTATAAATGCGGCTGACATTGATTCCAAGCGCGGAAGCCATCTCCGGGTCCTGGGCGACCGCCACGATAAATTTGCCCGTCACGGTCCGGCGCAGCAGCAGCCGCAGGCCAAGCAGCACCAGCACCGCGAGTGGAATCAACAGCAGTTGGTAGTTGGTATACGGAATGCCGTTGATGCGGGTGGTGCCCAGCAACCGGAGCGCGCCGCCGGAATAATACGGCTGCCCGCCCCAGATGAGCTTCTGCACGTCCTCCAGCATCAGGAAGATGGCGTAGGTGGCGAGCAGTTGCGAATTCTCACGCCTGGCATCGATGTCGATGGCGAATGTCCAGCGCAGCAGGACGCGCTCGATCAACGGCCCGGCCGACACCCCGACCACCATGGCACTCAGTAGCAAGGCAGGATAAATCCAGAACGGTGAAAGGCCCAGCGTCCCCAGCAGCAGCCAGGCGCTGGCCGCGGTGAAGGCGCCCAGTGCATAAAAACTGCCGTGGGCAACATTGAGCACGCGTAGCACGCCGAAGATCAGGCTCAGGCCCACGGCGACCAGAAACAGCGTGGCCCCGTAGGCCACGCCGTTGATGGTCGCCGACAACAGCGGGCCCGCGATCGCGTTCACCGCGATCCTCTACGGGCTTTACTGGCCGTAGGATTTCGGCGCCGGCACCTTATCCAGCAGGTTCGGTTTGAGCGACGCGATCCATTGTTCAGCATCCGTGGTACCAACCGGCGGCATGATCATGTCGGCCGGGAAGGTAATGATGTGGTCGAACACCGCGAACCGATATTGCGGCGTGTGCACCGATTCGCCCACCAGCTCGTGGTAACTGGCCTGATGATCCTTGCGGATCAGCATGGTCCCCATCAGCGTCTCGACCTTCAGGCCTTCCAGCGCACTGGCGAACTGCGCGGCGGTCGGCCATCGGCCACCGTTGTCGTGAATCGCCTTCCGATAGCCGTCACGCAACGCAATCACCACCCGGCGCAAGGTGTAGGGATAGGTCGATACCGGATAGTTGCCAAAACGCTTCTGGTACGCTTTGATGAACGCGGCAACCCGGGGGTTTTCGATCTTGCCCGGGTGCATGAGATAGCTGTGTTCCGAGCCGACCACGACGCCGTTGGGTAGCGCCTTGAGCCCCTGCAGATCACCCTGGGTGCCCAGTGACAGCGCGACCTGGGTCTGGCTGAACAAGGCCTGCGCCTCGGCCTGCTGAATGAAAGCCACCAGATCACCGCCCCACAGGCTGGAGTAAACCAGTGCCGGGTTCTCACCCTGCAGCCGCGAGATCTCGCTGGTATAGCTGCCCGAGAACAAGCGGCTGAACAGTGCCGACTTCAGCTTGACGCCGGGGTCGAGCGCCCGCATCGCGGCAGCGAAGTATTTCCACTGGTCGCGCCCGAAGGCGTAGTCCTGATTGAGGCCGGCGATGGACTTCAGATGCGGATGCCGCTTTAGCAGATACAACGCCATGGCCAGCGCATTGGCCGATGCCGGCGGCTGGGTGCGAAACACCCATTGATAGTGGTGGCCCTCGAACAGCGCATTGGTGGTGCAGTCGGAAAACAGGGTGGGCACTTTGAGCTGCTCGGCAACAGGGGCCACGGCCAGGCAGTCGGCGCTGGACACGTAGCCGAGCACCACATCGACGTTCTTGGCCAGTTGCCTGAACTCGGTCACATTCTTGGTGGGCCCGCCGGACTCGTCGATGTACCGGGCCTTAATGGGCACCCCATCGATACCACCGGCCTGGTTGATCTGGCTGATGGTCAGCTTGGCGGCATTCACGCTGGGCCCGCCGACGACCGCACCGGAACCGGAAAAGAATGTCACCACGGCCACTTTCAGCGCTTTCGGCTTATTGCCCTGGGCTACCGCCAATCCCGGCAACAACGCCAGCATCATTCCGAAGCACGTCCATTTCAAGGTCGCCTGCAGCATCGTTTCCACCCCCAAGAATTAGGCGTCAGAGGCACCGTCCACCGGTAGTATGCCGACCGGCCGACGGCTCCCATCCTGCCTCCCGCTGCAGCCGATACACGATGACTGACGTGTGGGCCGTCACGGCACAACCGCGATACCGGGTGCGAAGGGAATCTGGCAAGAACGGCACCGACTGTAACCGATCGCCCAGGCGGTGCCAATCGGCAGCAGCGCCGAACAGGAATGCCGGCCACAAAAAAACGATGCGCGCCGAAAGCACGCATCGAGTAAGTATTTAAGATACTGTCCCGGGACAGTCGACTAATGCCGCCTGTCACTCAGGTCGGCAGTGATCAAGCGCGCCAGGTCGGCTAATTGATGATCGGCACGCATGACGATGCCGGACGGCCGAACAGAACGTAGCGCAGGTCAGTATTGGTACCTGTGCCCGGGGCGGGAACCTGATTAAGCCCATAGCCGAAGGCGGCGAACAGATTGCCGGGATTGGCGTCGGTCACCGGCGCCTGGCGGATGGTCACATAATCGCCGAACCGGTTAGTGCCAACATCGCTGCTGCTGGTCACATAGGCGATGAAATCACCCCAGAAACCGACCACGTGATTTTCATAGTTGCCGTTGCCGCCGTACTCGAACGACATGCCAACCTCTCCGGTGCAGGCATTGGTGGAAAGCGCCGGATAAGCGAACGCGTAGCCGTTGTTCCAGATCTGGACCTGCTGGTCCTTGTGGAAGTTGTTGCTCCGGTCCAGCTGTACCATCTCCACATGGGCCTGCTGGAAATTGCTGTTGGTGCCGGCGGTCCAGGCAAACCAGAGCTGATTATTCGAGCGCGTGGCACCAATGATGCCGTTGCGCGGGAAGGAGTTACCACCAGGGCCCGTTAAAATTCTTGGCCAGCCAATCCTTTCCATCCGGGGTGGTCGAGGTGGGCGCGTTGTTGGCCCAACTCGAGATGCCGACATCGCGCCAGTAGTAGGTGTTCTCGCCTTCCTTCAGGGAAAATACCCGCATCTGGCTGTTGCTGTTGTGGCCGGCCCAGAAGATTTCATCGCGGGTATCCTGCATGAGGTGACTGCCCCAGGCCATGGGACCATCCGACGGGTGGGTAAACCCAATGGAGATGGTGACCGGCATTCACCAGACCGTTGGTGCCGGTCAACGTAATACGTGCCACCTGGAAACCACCGCTGCAGCTGCCACCGCCGGCATCCCAGCTTATATACAGCGAGTTGTTCCCCACCGACATATCCGGGTAGTCGAAAGAGGTGCACGCCCCGAAACACACCGGGCGTGAGATTCCAGTACGTCCATGCCGTGCCGCCACTAGTCAATGATGTCCTGCGGGCTGGCCATGGCCAGACGGTAGCCATTGCCCTGCAGCAACCAGAAGAAGCGGCCAATGCTCGGTACATACTGCACAATCTGATCGCAGCAGAAGCCGACCGTATCGTTGGGGAAAATGGTGGTCGGATCCAATTGGGTGAAGTTGACACCACCGTCAGTCGAATACGCCGCCGTCCAGTTGGCCGTCGTGAAGACCACGCCACCCGCCGTGACGCCGCCGCTGGGTTCAGCCACCGTACTCGCCTGACCGTTGAAGTTGCCCGAGGTGAGTCCCAGCCCATTGTTCGTCAGGAACTGGATGGGGGGCGGGTCGCTGCCGAGCGGGGCGAAGGTAGCCGAATGTTGAAGCTGGCAGGGAGGGTGTCATGACCGGGCGTTAGCCTCGCTGTCGCTGTCGACGTGCCTGGCACGAAAGGCGCGGTCGGCACCGTCCAGCGTGGCATGTTGACTTCCTCATCGAAATCGGGCGGTTGCTGACGGATAGCCACCCCCGGACACCACCGCGGCATTTGCCGTTGTCGTGCTCAACACGGCAGATCCCGGCGCTGCGGGCGGCACGTTAAGATCAGCAGCCAGGCTGAAACAGTACGTCGCCGGTCCGAGGTCAGTCGTCACGTCATAGGTGCCGTCGACGGTCATCCCGTAACTGGCTAGTGGTGCGAACAGGCCCGAGAAATTGGCGTCCAGCACCAGCGAACCCTCAGCGGGGATGCCGCCCAGCATGGAGGGCAGCGTCGTCGGCAGGATAAGGCTGGCGTTATCAAGCTCAATGGCCGTCGTCTGCACATTAATGGCTGCCGCCGTCCCGGTATTGATGACGGGCAGTGCCGACAGCAGCGTATTGGAATCCAGCAAGCTGACGCCCGGATAACCTGCTGTGAGCGTCACCGGTGATGCCAGCGATTGCACCTGAAGGGTCACGAAACTGCCCGGCCTGGAAGCCAGCGTGATGGTGAGTTCATTCTGTTCGCCAAGCACCACAGGCTTCACGATCCGGTCGACCCGCTGATTGAAGTCCCGCGGGCCGGCGATCAATTCGCCGTTGAGGAAAATCGACGCGCTGCTGATCCGGTTCTTGCCGTCCGCATCGCCGTTGGTGATCACGATTTGCGAGGGTGCGGAACCGCAGGTGTCGAAGGTTTCGGTGAGTGTCTGTGGTCGACCCTTGGTCCGGGTGAACTGCTTCGGCCCGTATACGGCCGTCATGGCCGCATCACTGTACGCCGGCTGCGCCGAAACCAGCAGGAACGCCGCCAGCACGATTAGCGACAGGTATCTCATTAGCATGGCAATTTCCTCCGTGAATATTTAATTTCGATATTTTTATTATTATGGAATTTTACTTTAGTCCTGAACTGCCATCAGTGCAAGCCGTTGTTGCTGATACCGCTCAGGCGCCCAACGCATCACCGCATCCGCAGTCAGGTATGGCGGCGGGCATTGCGCAGCAACTACGGTGGCTGACAGCAAAGGCCACCAGCACTTCCAGTGGCCGACTCGGAGGGTGTTATTCAGGTTCGCCCAAGATAAAGCCTGACCATGCGGTCATCGCTCAGCAGCGACTGTGATTCGCCGTGCATCACGACTTGACCGCTATCCAGTATGTATCCTCTGTGGCTGATTTCCAGGCTGCGCCGGGCGCGCTGTTCCACCACCAGCGCCGCCAGCCCCAGTGCCGGCAGACTGGTGATGAGCTCGAACACCTGGTCCACGATGTTGGGCGCGAGCGCCGCGGTCGGCTCGTCGAGCAACATGAGTCGGGGTTTCGGCATCAGCGCGCGGGCGAAAGCGAGCTGCTGGCGCTCGCCGCCGGAGAGAGCACCCGCCCGGGTCGTACGCCGTCTGGCGAGTGCCGGAAAGCGGTCAAACATCTCCGCAATACCCGCCGCGCGATCGCTGACACCGGCCACGACTTTGAGGTTTTCCAGCACCGTCAGGGTGGTAAAAACGTTGGCCACCTGCGGCACGTAGCCGATACCGAGTGCCAGCCTGTCTTCCACCGCCAGCTGCATGAGATCCCGGGCTTCAAACCGGATGGCGCCGCGGCAACGCGGTGCGAACCCCATGATCGCCTTGATCAGCGTGGACTTGCCGGCGCCGTTCGTCCCTGCCACCGTCACGATTTCACACGGCCCAACACGAAGATTGATATCGGAAACCACGTCGACTTCATCGTAACCCGCGGAGACGTCTTCCAGCTCCAGCACGTTCATGCCACACCCCGCCCGCCGATGTAGGCATCCTGCACGGTCGGGTCGCTGAGTACGACTTCCGGCCGGTCGTCCGCCAGTATGCGTCCCCAGTCCATTACGATCATCCGCCCCACCAGAGATTGCAAAGCCTGGAGGTTGTGCTCCACCACAAGAACGCCGATACCGCGCCGGTGCAGCGCCCGGATACGGTCCGCAATGACCTCGATCAGGGTCGGATTGACCCCTGCGAACGGCTCATCCAGTAGCAACAGCCTCGGCTCCGTCATCAGCGCCCGGCCAAGCTCCAGGAGCTTGCGCTGGCCGCCGGAGAGCTCGCCGGCACGCTGCTCCGCCACCCGATCAAGCGTCAGGAAATCGAGCAGCTCCGCCACCCGATGCCCGATGGCGGCCTCCTGCCGACGGACCTGGCCGGGCCGCAGAAACACCCCCAGCAACCGCTCGCCGGATTGTCCCAACGCGGCAGCGGCCAGGTTCTGACGCACCGTCAGATGGGCGAACGGGCGTGGTACCTGAAAGGTCCGCGAGAGGCCGAGCCGGGCGCGCGCCGGTGCCGACAGATGAGTAAGGTCACGACCGGCAAACCGGATTCCGCCCTGATCTGGGCTTTCAAAACCGCTGATGACGGCAAACAGGGTACTCTTGCCCGCGCCATTGGGCCCGATCAACCCGGCCAGTTCGGTGGTCGCCACGTTCAGGGTCAACTGATCGAGCACGGTAAGCCCGCCGAAGGACTTGCTCAGGTTGCTGATGTCCAGCGTCACTTCGAGTAGCCTCTGAGCAAGCCCTCCGGCCGGTACAGCATGAACAGGATGAGCGCCAGTCCAACGGCCGCCAGGCGCAGACTTGCCATGCGCACATCCGAAATAAAGGGCACCACGTCATGCAGGAACCGCGACCCATCGAGAAACAGCACCAGCAGCGCACTACCCACAAACGCACCGCCGATACGGCCGGCGCCGCCCATAATCATGGCGGTCCAGATGTAGAACGTGACCAGCGGTTCGAACTGGCCAGGTGAAATATATGTGATGTAATGCGCGTACAGCGCACCCGCCAGCCCCGCAAACGCGGCGCCGATCATGAGCACCCGAACCTTGAAAGCGGCCGGCTCCTTACCCAGCGCGCGCACGGCCTCTTCGTCGTCGCGGATGGCCTGCACCATCCGACCGAACGGGCTGTGCACGATACGGTACATCACCCACAACGCCGCGATATTGGCGACCACCACCAGGGCGAGATAGGCCAGATCGGCTTCCATCCCGGTGCCCAGGAACGCGAAAGGATTGGGTATACCGCTGATGCCGTCATCGCCGTTGGTCAGCCAGCGTTCCCCAATAAGCAGGGTCCGCACGATCTCCGAGAATCCAAGCGTGGCGATGGCGAAATACTCGATGCGCAGCCGTAACGCCATCAGCCCGATCGGCCAGGCCACCAGTGCGGCCAGCAGCGTGGCGACCGTAATGCCCACAACGAACGGTGCGCCGGCCATGACCAGCAGTGCCGAGCTGTAGGCACCGACCGCAAAAAACGCCACGTGACCGAAATTGATGATGCCGGTAAAGCCGAAGTGGAAGTTCAGCCCCATGGTCATCAGGGCGTAGATACCGAAAAAGATACCCAGCGTGATCGCGTACGCCAGCATCAGCGAACCCTCTCCACCGCGCCGAACAGGCCTTGCGGGCGGATGACCAGCACCGCCATGAGCACCACGAACGGCAACGCGATCTTGTAAGTGAAGCCGACCAACGGGGTGGACAACGCTTCCGCCACCCCCAGCACGGCACCGGCCAGTACGGCGCCCACGGGACTGCCGACCCCCCCGAGGATGGCCGCCGCAAATGCCGGCAGCAGGACGTCCCAGCCCATATCCGGCCGGACCACGGTCTGTATGCCCAGCACCATGCCCGCCACGCCGCAGACCGCGCCCACCAGCAGCCACAGCGAGATCATCACGCGCTCGGCGCGGATTCCGCTGGCCCGGGCCAGCTCGAGGTTGTCAGCGACCGCCCGCATCCGACGGCCCAGCGGCGTGCCGAAGAGGACCGCAAAGACAATCACCAGTGCCGCCAGCGAGGTCGCACTGAGCCAGAGGTCAACCGGATTGATGCGCACCCCGCCGAGGTTCCAGGCCCGCGTGATCGGTGTTTTGAAAATGTATTGCTGGTGACCCACGAAAAAGGTGAGCATGCTGCGCGCGAAAAACGCCACACCGATGGAGGCCACCAGGGAACCCACCATCGACCGCGCGAAAAGTTTCCTGAACACGGTGAGGTAGAACAGCAGAGAAACCGCCATGCCGGCCAGGACCGCGATCACCCCCTGACCGATGATGGAGCTGACACCAGCGGCCTGGGCGCCGATACCGGCATAGGCGCTGACTGTCATGTAATCGCCGGTGGCGGCGTTGGGAAAACGTGCCACCGCGAAGACCAGGTTAACGGCAAGCGCCGCCAGGGCGATTACCAGCCCCTGCTCGAGGCCGTTAACCGCAAGATTGGCCAGATAGATCAGGCTCAATGGATACGACTCCACAGGGGCGGTGTGACCGGCATCCGATCACACCGCCTTGGGTTGCTGCCGGACCAGGTTGTGATTGTGGTTACTTGGTGCTTGACACGGTGAACTGGACTTTCCATTTGTCATCGACGATGGATGACACCCCGTAATTGGGGCGCGGATCGCCGTACTCGTCGAAATCCAGTGGGCCCGAGGCGCCTTCGTAGTTGATTTCCTTGCCTGCCGCCAGCAGCTTCTTGCCCTCTGCAAAACTCGTTACTTTCTGCCCCGGCGGATTCGCCACGGGTCTTATTGACTTGGCGATCGTCAGATCATCAGCATCCGCACCGGCTCGTTGTATGGCGAGAGCGAGCGAGATAACCATGTCATAGCACATATTGGCGTAGGGGTTCTCGCTGGCGGGCTCACCCATCTTCTTCTGATAATGGGCGTTGAGGTTGTTATAGGCCCCACCCTGCATGTCGGGTATCAGATCGACCGCATAAACGCCTTTCAGTACATTGGCCCCGACCGCGTTGATCAGCTTGGCCCCGGCTGCCCAGCCTGGAATGATCCATTTGTTGGTTCCGCCCATCTGGTACCACTCACGCATGATGATCGTGGTATCCGGGACATAGCCACTCGCGACAATAGCCTCGGGCTGGTAGGCGAGGATTTTCTGCAACTCGGCCCGATAGCTGGTCTGTTTGGGCTCGTAGACCACCGATCCGAGAATGTCACCGCCCATCGCCTTCCAGTTCTCGATGAACGCACCGATATTGCCTCGGCCTGACGGGTTGTCGTAGGCCATGGTGGCTATGCGCTTGAAATTGAGTTTCTCGGCGGCCCGCGCGAACGCCGTACCGATGGCTTTGCCGCTGCCCTGGTAGCGCCAGACCAGATCCTTCTTGTCCATGGTGGACAATTCCGGCGCCCCGGAGACGTTCATCTCCAACAGGTTGGCATCCAGGGTCATCGGAACCACGGCAACCGAGATACTGGATGACCAGGTGCCGAGGATGGCGTCGACGTGGTCGACCTGCATCAGCTTCTTGGCTGCCCGCACCGCCGCATCGGCACTGGTCTGGGTATCGGCCGCAACGACCTTGAACATCCGCCCGGCCGCCCCACCCGCGGCATTGACCTCGTCAGCGGCGATCTGGATGGCGTACTGCATGCCGCTGCCATAAGCGCTTCCGGCGCCCGTTATGGGATTGAGCGCGCCGATGATAAAGGGCTTGGCCTGACCCGCAGCCCAGGACAAACGGCCCAGCGCCAGCGTGGTCGCGGCCGCCCCGCCTGCCTGCAAGAGCCGGCGCCGGTTTATCAGCAACTTCGTGGTCATATTGTGTTCTCCTTTCGCTCTCTATTCGGGTGATAGCGCCCGATTTTTTGTGCTACACAACGTTCACCGATCAGGCCGCAAGGCGGTCCTTCACGATCTTGCCGTCCTTCATGATCAAATCCAGGTGCTCCCCCTCCCCCTGCAATAAACTGAGATCTGTCAGCGGATTGCCGTCCACCACCAGCAGGTCAGCATGCGCACCGGGCGCGACCACGCCAAGACGGCCTTCCATGCGAACCACCTCCGCGGCAACGCTGGTCGCACTGCGAATCACCTCGGCCGGCGGCAGTACCTCGCCCCGCAGCCGGAACTCCTCGCACTGGTACCGCTGCAGTTCACCCAGCAGGTCGGTGCCGTAGGCCATGGCTACCCCCGCGCGCCGGGCGATTTCCAGCGCCTGCGCACCCTGATCGATGACATCGGCCAGTTTCGCCATGCTTTCGGAAGGGAAACCCAGCTGCGCGCCGAACTCACTCAAGGCCCAGTAGGTGGCCAGCGTCGGAACCAGGTACACATTGCGCTCAGCCATAAGACCGGCGGTTTCCGCATCCAGCAGATTACCGTGCTCGATGGTGCGAACACCGGCTTCAATCGCCCGCCGGATGCCTTCCGGTGTGTAAACGTGTGCCATCACATAAAGATGCGATCGGGCCGCCTCATCGCAGACCGCTTCCAGCTCGGCCATAGAGTATTGCATCTGATTGACCGGATCAGCCGGCGAAGCAACCCCACCGCCGGCCATGACCTTGATCTGGTCGGCTCCGAGGCGAATCTCTTCCCGGACGGCATGACGCACATTGTCGATACCGTCGGCAATGATGCCCATGCTGGGCAGCGTGTGTTCGCAGAGACATGGGCCGGCCCCAATGATCCGCGGGCGAAAGTCGCCATGGCCACCGGTCTGGCTCAGCGCCCGCCCGGCAATGAACAACCTGGGGCCGGGGAAAAGTCCGCTGGCGACCGCCTCCTGCAGCCCCCGGTCGGCGCCGCCCGCGTCACGGAGGGTGGTAAAGCCACGCTGCAGCGCCGCCTCCAGCGCCTTGAGCGCGTGTGCTGCCACTAGCGAATGCGGCAGCCGGCGCGAACCTCCCAGGTCGACCAGGGCCGCGGTGACGTGCACATGACAGTCGATCAGGCCGGGCATGAGGGTACGGCCTCCCAGTTCCACGACCCGGACATCGGGAACCTCCAGCGGCTTTTCGGAAACCTCGCAAATCAGTCCGTCGCGGACCAGCACGCTGCAGGCCTGGCGCAGCTTGCCCGCGTTCACATCCAGCACATTGCCGCCGCGGAAAAGCACATCAGCCATAACCCCTCCAGTTGTCATCATCGCCGATCGTAGAACTTCGCAGTATAGACAGGCCCCCCGCCACCCGCAACGAGCCGCACGGTGGCAGACGACCGCCCTCCCCGGAAACAAGCTACCATTGGGCAATACATTGAAAAGCGGTAGAATGCCCTCGATTTGAACGTATTAAGGATATTTAAAATAGGAATATCGGTGGGAACGAGAAGCTTTATTAGTTTTGGAAGAAACAAATTAAATCAAACCCAATTCATTATTATGATTAGCAGATGATCGCCTCGTTTCACAGGGACAAGTCGGACACCCCCCAGGCGTTTGCTCACCTGCATGACCTAATCGTTACCCCGTTCCCGGATTTCGCCACGCTGGCAGCGGCATGTCTGAAAGTCGGCAGTGAGGTTCTGGGCGTAGCAAGCGGCATAATTGCCAGTAGAGCCGATGACGACTACCAGCGGGTGCTCTACGCCCGCACCGATCGTCCCAACTTTCAGCCGGGCAATGTGTTCTCTTTACAGGACAGTGCGGCCGGCGGTTCAGCGCCGATGAAAAACAACACTGGCCGCAGCGAAACCGGTGCCGTACAGATGCGGTGTGTCCAGCCGGCGACCGTGGCGCTTGAGCAGGAGACCACCGTCAGTGCCACGATAGTGGTCAATGGGACATCCTTCGGTGTGCTGTACTTCCGCGATGATGGGCCCCGACCCAGTGGTTTTTCGACGCCCCAGCGGCAATTGGTGGAAATGCTGGCGGTGCTGATGGGCCGGTTCCTGGAGCGGGAACAGGGGGACACCACACTACGGCTGATCCAGGAGCAACTGCGCGAACACCGGGAGATGCTGGACCTGAGCTTTCAGCACTCGCTGGTTGGGAATGCCATCGTCGACGTCGCGACCCAGCGCATCATTGAGGTCAATCCGGCGCTGTGCCGCATGCTCGGGTACTCCCGCGAGGAACTCATCACGATGACGTTCACCGACGCGACCTGCCTGACCGATCGTGCCGCCGATGCACACCTGTTCGAGGAACTCCGCCAGGGTCACCGAACCACCCTGGAACTGGAGAAACGCTACGTTCACCGCGATGGAGGCGTCATCCAAGCCTATGTCGGCGTGGCACTGGTGCGGGATGCAGCCGACGCCGCCAAATATCTGGTCACGCAGGTGCTCGACGTGACGGATCGCAAAGACGCCGAGCACCGGCTGCGCGAGACCAACCGGGCACTCGAGCGACTGTCGCTCACTGACGGCTTAACCGGTCTCTGGAACCGGCGCCACTTCGATCAGATGCTGGCCCACGAATGGGTCAGCGCCCGGCGCTACGGCACCCCGCTGTCCGTGGTGATGTTCGATGTCGACCGTTTCAAACGGGTCAACGACCGTTTTGGCCACGTCACCGGCGATCGGGTGTTAACAGCACTGGCCAAATGCCTGCAAAAGCAAACCCGGGAAGCCGACATACTCACCCGCTACGGCGGCGAGGAATTTGCGCTGCTGCTGCCCCAAACGGACGGCCAGCCTGCCCTCACCCTGGCCGAGCGCAGCCGCCAGGCTGTAGCCCATTCCATCTGGGAGCACGGGCCGGTGACCGTGAGTGCTGGCATCGCGTCGCTCAATGCGACAACGACGACGGCTGATGAGCTCGTTCGCCACGCTGACCATGCGCTTTATGTGGCCAAGGCCACCGGACGCAACAAAAGCGTTATCTATTCCGAGGTCGGCTGATCGCTGCCGGCCCCGGGCGTCTATACGTAGCCGGCGATCCTGCAGGCCGTTTCCGGATCAAGAAAGCCGCGCACAGTGGCGTCGGTTTCCGCACCCATAGCCGCCTCAAGTCCATCGCCGGACTGCCGGACGAGAATGCGTTTGAGGTCGCGTACCGGTGCCGCCGGAAGTGCTGCGATACGCCGGGCTGCCGAGACCGCCGTTGCAAGCAGATCGTCCTCGGGCACGACTTTCCGTACCAGCCCCCAGTCGAGCGCCTGATCGGCATCGAAGCGATCGCCGAACAGGATCAGCTCACGCGTCTTCTGCAAGCCAACCAGGCGCGGCAACAAATGGGTCACGCCCCCGGTGACGAACAAGCCCCAGCTGGCCTCGGGGAAAAAGAACCGGGTATCCTCCGCCGCGATGGCAAAATCGCAGTTGATGACCCACTTCAGGCCCCCACCCGCGGATCGCACCGACCACCGGCGTCGCGCCCAGCATCATGGCGCGGGTGACGTCCTGGATGCGCTCGACGTAAGACCGGGTTTCCGGTTCGGTTCCCACCTGGGATTGGAAATCCTGAGGTCATCACCGGAACAGGACGTAACCCGTCCGTTAGCCCTGCGATGCACCGAGTGCCTGATCCACATCCTCAAGAATGTCATCGATGTGCTCCAGCCCGATGGACAGTCGCACCATATCCTCGCTCACCCGCGCGGTTTTCAGTTCATCCGGCGAGAGCTGCCGGTGGGTGGTGGTTGCGGGATGGCAGGCCAGTGATTTGGCGTCGCCAATGTTGACCAGCCGTGTAACAGCTGCAGGGCATCATAAATCTGGCGCCGGCGTCGCGACCGCCTTTGATGCCGAACGCTAAGAATGCCGGAGGCCCGCCCGCCCATATATGTCTCGCCGAGGCGTGGTCCTTGTGACCCGTCCAGCCAGCGTAGTTGACCCAGCTAACTTTCGTGTGATTCTTGCAGGTGAGTGGGCCACCGCAAGGGTATTGTCGCAGATGCGGTCCATGCGAACGCCAAGGGTCTCGATGCCCTGGAGAATCAGAACGCATTGAACGGCGACATCGCCGCGCCGGTGTTGCGCAGCGGTACCACGCGTGCCCGTCCGATGAACGCGGCCGCGCCCAGCGCCCGGGTGTAAACGACGCCGTGATAGGACGGATCGGGCTCGTTCAGGCGGCGGAAAGCGATCTGCTGTGCGCGGCCCAGCGAAATTTGCCGGAGTCGACGATGGCGCCGGCAATAGTGGTGCCGTGGCCGCCAAGGTATTTGGTCAGGGCATGGACCACGATATCGGCGCCGTGCTCGAACGGGCGGCACAGATAAGGGTGTGGCCACGGTATTGTCGACGATCAGCGGCACACCGTGGGCATGCGCCAGATCGGCCAGTCCTGCAGGTCGATCAGGTTGCCCGCCGGGTTGCCGATGGATTCGCAGTAGACCGCCTTGGTCCGGCGTCGATAAGCTGCTCGCAGTGCCGCATGGTCGCGCGGTTCGGCAAAGCGGACCTCGATGCCAAGCTGCGGAAAGGTGTGGGCGAACAGGTTGTAGGTGCCGCCATACAGCGTGCTGGTGGAAACGATGTTGTCGCCGCTACCGGCGATGGTGAGCATGGCATAGTTGATTGCCGCCATTCCTGAGGCCACCGCCAGCCCGCCGACGCCGCCCTCCATCGCCGTGATGCGCTTCTCCAGCACGTCGTTGGTAGGGTTCATGATGCGCGTATAGATATTGCCCTGTACTTTCAGGTCGAACAGATCGGCGCCATGCTGGGTATTGTCAAAAGCATACGAGGTGGTTTGATAAATCGGCACCGCCACTGCCTTGGTGGTTGGTTCGGGGGTGTAGCCTGCGTGGATGGATAGGGTTTCGAGTTTCATGCGGAGCTCCAGAGTAACCGTGACCAGTCGACGTTCGGATTCTTTCAGAGCATGCCGCACTGGACAAGCTTGGACAATGTCCAGTCACTGCAGCAATCCGGTCAGCCGTCAAGCAAGGTGTCCTAATGGAACGCTCTACTCATCACCCATGAACGCCGGCAACAAGGCAGTCTGGTTACAAGCGGGCAGCACCGGATTAAGATAACCCAGGCTTGCTCACTAAACCCGGAGATATAAACATGACCCTTAGCACGACATTGATGCGACGCGCTGCGTTTGTACGTGGCAGAACAGCCGCTAGAGATCATCGTCTCCTATCGCATCCCACGGATGCTTGAATCCGGGCTGGGTAATCGCTCCCGGTTGCTGGGTCGCGGTGCTCGGGAACACACAGCTACTGGGATGCGTTTTGCTACCCGACGCCTTTAATATGGCGTCGCAAAAAGTAAGGCAATTGTGCCAAGGCTGCCAGTTATATCCCTCCGTGAGGCAACCCCTGATGTAATTGGCGGCCGCCACTTCGCTCGGTAGGTCGACGTGAAGCATCTTCCATGAGACCTTTCCCATGGTTTCCAGATAGTCGTCATACTGATCATGGGGAAGAAACCGCACGGGATGCGTTCCCGGCTGAACGGAATGGACGTAGCCTATAGATACGGAAATCATAAAAAGCGCATGCCCAAACGTGTTAGGCCCTGATCCGGAAACATAGCAAATCGCCGGATTACCAAAGCGAAAGAGCCCATCGGGGATTTTCTTCAGAATGACGCCCTCATACGGCCCTGATGGCGTGGTGTAGTCAGTGTCGGGAATCGAAATGCCCGCTCCAGGCACGTAAATGGACATGTCAAATCCTCTCGGCTATTTCCACTTTTGAAACCGCCATCACCGCGCCACCACACGGCCGGTGTTGCTGACGGCTAATGCCCGGCAGGGCGGAAACGGGCCGTCTTGCTGGCCGCCGCGTCGAGTTCCTCGGGTGTCATGAGCACAGTGATCCGGCAGGTCACAGTACCCGTGGCAGCAACGTTCAGCGTGACGGCGGTGGCCGCAGCGTGATCGGGGAAATCAGCAATGACATAGAGGTCGGTATCACCGAAGGCGTAATAGTAGGCATCCATGGTACCGCCCAGCGACTCGATCATGCTCTGGACGGATTCGCGGCGCGCCGAGCCGCCGTCCTTAAGCAACCCTTTGGCACCGTCGGCTGTATAGTTGACCTGGTAGAGGTATTTAGCCATTAGCAATCCTCCGCGGTTAATGTTGTTGTCGGTGCTGAAGCGGCCGCATTTGCCACCCTGCTACAATTGAGCCGCAACGGTGCTGCAGCCTACTTATCGCCGGATGCGGCAAATCATTCTGGCGACAGAATAGCGTAGCCAGCAATAGTTTGCTTCACCACGCCAGAATATCGGTACACTTTATTTAGCGGCTACCGAACGACCACGACGTCATTTCGGGGACGCCCCGTCTCGAATTGTGGTGTTGCGGCCATGGGCCTTCGCGCCATACAGGGCCACAGCGGTATGCCCGGAACGGTCATTATTTCCAATGAGTCTCGGCCAGGATAGTGAGCCGTTGAGGCAACGGGAAGAGGAGTTCGCACCGCAACGTGGGCCAGCCGCGCCAGCAGATTGGCCAATTGGAAGCCCCAATTGACCCGACAACAGAATGAAGCCATCGCGGGTGGCGACGGTCTGCCATCACCCGGCCATGTCCTATCCCGAGGTCGCCGCCGTCATGGCGACACTGGCCCGCCACGATAGCGTATCCGCGTTGGCACTGCGGTTTCTGATCCGGACCGCCACCCGCACCAATGAGGTGCTGCAGGCGCAATGGACCGAAATCAACCGGGACGCGGCCATCTGGACCATTCCAGCGACCAGGATGAAAGCCCGGCGGGAACATCGGGTGCCGCTGGCCGATGCCGCCCTGGCGGTTCTCGACGCCCTGCCCCGCGTCGTCGGCAACCCCTATGTGTTTCCCGGCGCCCCGCCCCCAGGCACTGGAAGAGCTCATCCAGACGAGCAGTCAATGGATCGGCGTTTATCTGGAACGTGAGGGCCTACTGGTCCGGGCTATCGAGAACGCCTACCTGCAGAGGCCCTGGGCGAATCCGCGGCACAAACGGGGCCGTAGCCCTGGCGGGCGCCATTCACAACGTAGCTACATCGCAAAATCTCTCCCAAGACTCCGCTCACAAACGTCTGTCATCCGCCGGGTATGTGGTTTATTCTTTTTATTACTCCTACCCGTGCACGAGTCCAGCCGCAAGAAGAGATACGTGCGCACTACCTGGTCGGTTCTCTGTCTCGTCACCGGACTGCCACTGTTGTGGATGGTGTTTCGCAGGGAATAATTTGCCAAGGTTTCATCTTGCCGCGAAAGGCCCGAAGATTGAAAACACCCGCCCCGCAAGCGCACTCTGCCGCCCAATCGCATCAGGGCCTGACCCCGGCCGAGGCACAATCGCGCCTTGCCGCCGAGGGATTCAACGAACTGCCGCGCGGCCGTCGTCGATCCCCCTTGCGGATCGTGTTCGAGGTCTTGCGAGAGCCGATGCTGGCGCTGCTGATCGCGGGGGGAGTGGTCTATCTTCTGCTCGGCAACCTCGAAGAGGCGCTGATCCTGCTGGCCTTTGCCTGCCTATCGGTCGGCATCACCGTCGTGCAAGAGGCGCGCACCGAACGGGTGCTGGAGGCGCTGCGCGATCTGACCAGTCCGCGCGCATTGGTGATCCGGGGCGGAGAACGCTTGCGGATCGCGGGGCGGGAGGTGGCCCGGGGCGATCTGATCGTGCTGTCCGAAGGCGACCGGGTGCCCGCCGACGCGCGGCTGCTCGAGGCAAGCGGCCTGTCCGCCGACGAATCCCTGCTGACGGGCGAGGCCGTTCCGGTGCGCAAGCAAGTCGCAACATCCGATGTCGCGGCAAAGAACGTTCCGCGACCGGGCGGCGAGGATCTGCCGATGGTGTTTTCCGGCAGTCTGATCGTGCGCGGGTCGGCCATTGCCGAGGTCACGGCGACCGGACCTGCCAGCGAGATTGGCAAGATCGGTGCATCCCTTTCCAAGCTGGAGATCGAGACGCCGCATCTGCAACGCCAGATGCGCAAGCTGGTCATCGTGTTTGCTGCCGTGGGCGCGGCGGTCAGCGTGGCCGTCGTGGTGCTTTATGGCCTGTTGCGCGGTGGCTGGCTGGAAGGCGTGCTGGCAGGCATCGCGGTCGGCATGTCGATGCTGCCCGAGGAATTTCCGATGGTGCTGGCGGTGTTCATGGCGATGGGGGCGTGGCGGATTTCCAAGGTCCGGGTGCTGACGCGGCGGGCCTCGGCCATCGAAACGCTGGGTGCGGCAAGCGTGCTATGCACCGACAAGACCGGCACATTGACTGAAAATCGCATGACGATTGCCGAATTGCGCCTGGCGGACGGGACGGCGGCCAAGATCAGCGACACAGCCTTGCCGGAGCCGTTTCGGAAACTTGCGGCGGCGGGGGTTATGGCCTCGGCCCCCGAACCGTTCGACCCGATGGAGAAGGCGTTTCATGCGCTGGCGAAGGCGGATCTGGGGGCGGATGAAACCCTGCCCGGTACGGGGCGCAAGCTGGTGCGGACATACGCGCTGGCCTCCGATCTCCTGGCCATGTCGCAGGTCTGGGCCACCAAGGGCGCGGACTGGCAGATCGCCGCCAAGGGCGCCCCCGAGGCGGTGGCCGATCTATGCCGCCTCGATGCCGCTGCCCGAGCGGCGCTGACAGCGCAGGTCGATGAGATGGCGAAGTCAGGGTTGCGTGTGCTGGGGGTAGCCGAGGCCGCCTTTGCCGGGGCCGATCTGCCCGACAGTCAGCGCGATTTTGCCTTTCGCTTTCTGGGTCTGGTCGGCCTGGCCGATCCGTTGCGCACCTCAGTGCCGGATGCGGTGGCGCTGTGCCGCAGCGCAGGCGTCCGGGTGATCATGATCACCGGCGACTACCCGACCACGGCGCAGGCCATCGCGGCGCAGGCGGGCCTGCAAGGCGGCCGGGTGATCGACGGCACGGAACTCGAGGCGATGTCGGACCCCGATCTGGCAACGGCCGTGCAGGATGTCACCATCTTCGCCCGCATCATGCCGGAACAGAAACTTCGCATCGTCAATGCGTTGAAGGCCGGCGACGCGGTGGTCGCCATGACCGGCGACGGGGTGAACGACGCGCCTTCGCTGAAGGCCGCCGATATCGGCGTGGCAATGGGGGGACGGGGCACGGATGTGGCGCGCGAGGCGGCGAGCATCGTGCTGCTGGACGATGATTTCGGATCCATCGTCACCACCGTGCGGCTGGGGCGACGCATCTACGACAACCTGCGCAAGGCGATGAGCTTCATCCTTGCGGTACATGTCCCGATCGCTGGGCTGGCGCTGATGCCGCTGCTGTTCGGGATGCCGATCCTGTTCGGCCCCATGCATATCGCCTTTCTGGAAATGGTGATCGACCCGGTCTGCTCGCTGGTGTTCGAGGCCGAAACCGAGGAGGACGGCGTAATGAAACGCCCGCCACGCCCACCAGCCGAGCCGCTGTTTTCCGGCCCAACGATCCTGTGGAGTCTGGTGCAGGGTGCACTGGTTCTGGCTGTCACCGCCATGATCTTTGCGCTTGCCCCCGGTTACGGGCTGGAGGCCGATCAGGTTCGCGGGTTGACCTTCGCTTCGCTGGTGCTTGGCATCGTTGCACTGATCTTCGTGGACCGCACGCTGTCTTCCTCCATCATCACTGCAATCCGGCGGCCCAACCGGGCGCTGGCGGTGGTGGTGCCGCTGGTGGCCTGCCTGCTGGCGGTCACGCTGTTCTGGCAACCCGCCCGCAATCTGTTCGGTTTCGCCGCGCTGGAACCGGTATTTCTAGCCGTCCCGCCGCTGGCCGGTCTGGCCGTGCTGCTGGTGTTGGAGGCGCTGAAACCGGTCTGGCGTCACACTGTCCGTGCGGGCACGGCGCGAGTTTGAAAACTGCCTCAGGCGCGGTATCTTGGAACACGGCTTTCTGCGGTCCGGTGCGGCGATTGCCGCGCTGAGCGGCTGGTGGCCTTCAGCTGTAAACGGCGCGGATGCTGTTGGGCTGTGGCGCCCGCCGGATGGTGGAAAGCGCAGCTCTGCTGGTGGACGAGGTTTTACCCCGTCTGATCCAGCGCATCGCCCGTGCGCTGAATCTCAACGTCCACGTTCACATGCTCTTTCTGGACGGAGTGTATGTCATCGCCCGCGAGCGAGCCGTGTTTCACCGCCTCCCGGGGGCCGGATCCTTGCACTCATGATCATCCTTCCCCTGCTGCTTTACCGCTGGCGCCCAACAGGAGTAATCCGAATCATGGTCAAAAAACTGCTGCCCGACGCCGACCTCGCTCCCACCTACGGATCCCGCGCGATGGCCGAAGCCGGTGCCCAAGTACACCCTGCCGGACGACGAGATGCCTCCGCGCACGGCCTATCAGCTCATCCACGACGAGCTGATGCTCGACGGCAACGCCCGGCTCAACCTGGCCACCTTCGTCACCACCTGGATGGAGCCCGAGGCCGAGCGGCTGATGGCCGAGACCTTCGACAAGAACATGATCGACAAGGACGAGTATCCGCAGACCGCCGAGATCGAGACGCGCTGCGTGAACATGATCGCGCGGCTGTTCAACGCGCCCGAGGACGGCGAGGCGGTGGGCGTCTCGGCGATCGGCTCCAGCGAGGCGGTGATGCTCGCCGGCATGGCGCTGAAGTGGCGCTGGCGCGCACGCCGCGAGGCCGCCGGCCAGCCGGCCGACAAGCCGAACCTGATCATGGGCGCCAACGTGCAGGTGGTCTGGGAGAAGTTCTGCCGCTACTGGGAGGTCGAGCCGCGCTACATCCCCATGCAGGAGGGCCGCTACGTCATCACCCCCGAGGAGGTGGTCGAGCCGCATCGACGAGAACACCATCGGCGTGGTCGCCATCCTCGGCACCACCTTCACCGGCGAGTTCGAGCCCATCGAGGCGATCCACGATGCGGTGGTCGCGCACAACGCCGCGCACGATCTGGCACGTGCCGCTGCACATCGACGCGGCCAGCGGCGGCTTCGTCGCCCCGTTCATCCACCCCGATCTGCGCTGGGACTTCCGCCTGCCCAACGTCGTCTCCATCAACGCCTCGGGCCACAAGTACGGGCTGGTCTATCCGGGCGTCGGCTGGGCCGTCTGGCGCGGCAAGGAGCACCTGCCCGAGGACCTGGTGTTCCACGTCAACTACCTGGGCGGCGACATGCCCACCTTCACGCTGAACTTCTCGCGCCCCGGCAACCAGATCGTCGGCCAGTACTACAACTTCCTGCGCCTGGGCCGCGACGGGCTACACGCGCATCATGGGCACGCCTGCGCGACATCGCCACCGAGCTGTCCGCCGAGATCGCCGAGCTCGGCCCCTTCGAGCTGCTCAGCGACGGCAGCACCATCCCCGTGTTCGCCTTCCGCCTCAAGGACGCCTCGCGCTACTCCGTCTACGACGTCTCCGAACGCCTGCGCGTGCGCGGCTGGCAGGTGCCGGCCTACACCATGCCGCCCGATGCCGAGGACGTCGCCGTGCTGCGCGTGGTGGTGCGCGAGGGCTTCTCCCGCGACATGGCCGACCTGCTGCTGGCCGATCTGACCAAGGTCGTCGAGGGACTGGAGAGCTCGCCGCCCAGCCGCCGACGAAGGCCGACGGGGGCTTTCATCACTGATCGCCGAGCTCGGGAAACGGCACCCTAAGGCTATCCTCGGGCACCAACCCATCCCGGGCTCCAGGTTCCCGACCGACTAGGGCAAACGACGGGGCCTTAACCCTGGCGGGCGCCATTCACCACGTATCGACATCGCAAAATCTTTCCCAAGACTCCGCCCACAAACGTCTGTCATCCGCCGGGTATGTGGTTTATTCTTTTTATTCTTCCTACCCGTACGACAAGAGTTTTACGGTTCGAGCGGAAATCCCGGGACCAAGAAGGAAGACGTCAAAGTACAAGCGGACGGCGGCGGGAAAATGCCTTTTCGAACTCACGGAACAAAACGGCGTCGATTAAATGAAACGATCATTTAAGTCATTGCTATTAAAAAACGGGACACCCAACACTGCGATGGACAGCTTAGCCATTGCCAACAAGGAACTTGCCTTTCAAAACGAGGAGAAGGAAAAGCGCGCAGCAGAGCTAGCCATTGCCAACAAGGAACTTTCCTTCCAAAACGAGGAGAAGGAAAAGCGTGCAGCAGAGCTAGCCATTGCCAACAAGGAACTTGCCTTCCAAAACGAGGAGAAGGAAAAGCGTGCAGCAGAGCTAATCATTGCCAACAAGGAACTGCAAGACGCCTTAATGAATACAGTACGGGTTGCGATGATCTTGAGTGAATTGCGCGACCCATACACAGCCGGTCACGAACGACGTGTCGGTGAAATGTCAGCAGCCCTCGGTGCTGAACTTGGCTTCGATAAACACCAGCAAGAAGGCCTGCGTGTGGCCGGTTATTTGCATGACGTTGGCAAAATGATAATCCCCGCAGAAATTCTATCCAAACCCGGAAAGCTGAATGCGATTGAATACAGCCTGATTAAGCAGCATCCTCAAGCGGGTTATGACGTTCTCAAGGGTGTGGATTTCCCATGGCCCATCGCCGAAGTGGCCTTGCAACATCACGAGCGCATAGATGGAACTGGTTATCCGCAAGGGTTTAAAGGTGAAGGCATCATCGTTGAGGCGCGAATTCTTGCTGTAGCTGATACCGTTGAGGCGATGTCGTCACGTCGACCATATCGTGAAGGGCTTGGCCTTGATAAGGCGCTGGCTGAAATTGAGCGTGGTCGCGGCAGGCTCTATGACGCAATGGTGGTGGATGCTTGTCTGAAGCTGTTCAAAGAAAAAGGTTACAAGCTACCAGAGTAATTGCAACAAGAGGTTCGCCAGCTCGATGTTCGACGCTGGCAGCGGAACGGGTTCCTAGCCCCCGGTACAGGCATTTGTCTGGCGATGGAGGCACGCCGGGGACGTAATCGCGTCAATCCGCGCCTGCAGTGAAATCGACCGGGTGTATCTGGAGTACCGGTATCGCCTGCCTGGCGGGGACTGGCGCGACGAATACTACCCCGTTCTGCTCGACTGGACTCGTTGCCACTTCGGCGGCAGGCGGGCGTGGTTCCTTTGTCCGGCTGCAGGCGGCGCGTCGCGATCCTTTACGGTGGCGTCATCTTCGCGTGCCGGCATTGCTATCGGCTGGCCTACCCCAGCCAACGCGAAGCTGACTATGATCGCCTTGCGCGACGTGCCGACAAGACTCGCGTTCGGTTAGGCTGGGAACCGGATACCCTGAATGGCGACGGTCCCAAGCCGAAGGGCATGCACTGGCAAACATTCGAGCGTCTGGTGGAGCAGCACGAGGCGCTGGTCGATCGTGGGCGCAGCCCGGCGGTTGGGATCACGCCCGAAGCGATGTTCGGGCTGGACTGAATCTGTTTCGCAAAATGCATAGTATCCGACCCAGAAAAGCCGCTAAGGGGACTGATTGGGGGACCTATTATCAACAAAATGCTGTAATTTATTGATTTAATACAAGCTATATAGATTAAATGGCGGAGAGGGTGGGATTCGAACCCACGGACCCGCAAAGCGAGTCAACAGATTTCGAGTCTGCCCCGTTCGACCACTCCGGCACCTCTCCGCGGGCAGGTTACTGCAAGCGCGTAATGCTACCCGAAATATCGACACGAACCAAGCGCTCTAACGCCGCTGGCGAAAAAAACTGCGCAGCAACCGGGCACATTCATCCGCCAGGAGGCCGCCGCACACCTCAGCCCGGTGGTTGAGGCCGGGCTGGCGTAATACGTCGAACACCGAGCCGCACGCACCGTTGCGGGAATCGCCGGCGCCAAAAACCACCCGCGCAACTCGCGCCTGCAGCAGCGCGCCGGCACACATCGCGCAAGGCTCTAATGTAACGTAGAGTACGCCTCCCGGCAGGCGGTAATTACCAATCCGCCTAGCCGCGTGACGCAAGGCCACGATTTCAGCGTGTGCGGTTGGATCACATGAACTGATCGGTTGGTTCCACCCCCCTCCCAGCACCTCTCCTGCGCGCACCAGCACAGCACCCACCGGTACTTCGCCAAGCTCGGCTGCACGCTGCGCCAGCGTGAGCGCACGCGCCATCCACTTGCGGTCACTCGGCGGTGGCGGCAGAGCCGCTATGACTGTGCCATGACTAGTCAAGCTTGAACGCCCTTACGGAAGTATTCGTGCAGCCAGAGAATACTGAAAGTCCAGCCTTACGTCAGTCCTTGGCACAGGCCGTTTACCGCGACACGGATGCGTGGGCACGGTGGTCTCTTCGGCAGTTCAAACATAGAAA
>CAVQMB010000024.1:0-138890 GCA_963713445.1 uncultured Gammaproteobacteria bacterium
GCATCCCAACCAGATCCAGGACTGGAAGAAGCGCCTGGCGCAAGGGGCGGGAGAAGTTTTTGCCCGCAGCGTTCAAAGTGGCGGCACGGACGATGAGACGGTGCAGGCACTGCATGCGTAGATCGGGCAGTTGACGATGGAGAACGATTTTTTAGAACGCGGGCTCACAAGGATTCACGGGCCCCCCGAGTTCGACAGTTAACGTCGTAAGTGGCTGATTTATAGTGAGGGCGTTTCAAAACGCTCCCCTACAACAAGGGCATCTGCCGGGAGGCAACGGGTTGCGAGACGTTCAACGCGCTAAAGAGGGCCTTCTGGGCTGGGCTGATCGAAGAGATGCCGGCGATCGGCTGGGCCGCGTTCAGCCGCACGCGGTGATGTTGGATTCTGCGCAGGCTCTGCAGGGCTCGCTTCGGCGAGATCCCGGTATGGGCGGCACGCAGGCGCTGGCGCATCACCCGGTAGAGGATCAGGGCGATGAAGCAGATCGAGGCGTGCGCCCGGATGCGCTCGGGCAGGCGGTGATACACCGGGGGTTGGGCAAATGAAAGCGCTCATCGGCCAGCAGCCGCGACTCGACGCGCCGGATCAGATAGCTGACCGCCGCTTCACTCAAGCCATGGTCCACACCCAGGCGAACCTGCGTGTGTAGGCATAATGGTACTGCAGCATCACCAGCACCTGATCGGCAAGCGGCACCCGGCACGGTCGCCCGGGCTTGTCTTTGCGCGCCTCGGCAGCGGCTAGCGCATCGACCATCTGCTCGAAGGTCTGGGGGCTTCCACGATGACGTCACGCCGCAGCAGTTCCTGTTTCATGCCTTACGGAAAGACTACATCAGCGTGTAACAGTAGCATAGCCACGAAGGTGCGCAATGCCGCAAAAGGGAGGAAGCGTAAGAGATGAAGCAACACGAGACGTTCCGCGTGAGACTGTCCATCTGCATTGTGATGCCCGAGGCTTGAGAGCAGGCGGCCGATGTTTTGCCGGCTACCGAGACTCGCGACGACAAGCCAAGGCAATCTGCTCGGGCACTGCCCGCCTTTTAGTTGCTGGTGATGCTGCAGTACCATTATGCCTACACAATGCAGTATCCCCCGGGTGTGAACCGTGGATTGTGTAACGTTGCGTCGATTCGCGGCTGCTGACGGATGAACACTTTTACCTGCTCGACCGGCGCCGGCCCAGGGTCTAAGTAGTGAAGACGCGCCTCGGGAGGGAAAGCTACACGATTTTGCCACAACCTCGCCTGACCGGCCTCGCTATTACAGTGGCAAGTACAAAGCCCGCATGGTCGAATGCTCGGTTACGATCGATCTGGAACGTGATGAGATTCCAATTGCCTACGGTATGCGCTTTTATCTGTACTGACGTCTCACCACCGCCATTTAGAATCTAAGGCCCACGATCGCTTCGTGATATCTCGAAGATATCCATTAGTCCTAATCCTTATGGTACTGCGAGCGCGGAGGCTCTGAATTTGTGCTGATTTATATCAACACTAGGGTACTTCAGTCTGAAGTGACAGGAGTGCAACGATATATACTGGAACTTATTGACAGATTACCTAACAAGCTCAAATTGGTTGAGCCGAAGTGGGGACATATGGGCGTAACAGGCCACGCTTGGGAGCAGCTTGTTCTACCACGCCTAGTTAGCGACAACGTCCTATTTAGCCCCTCGAACACAGGACCGCTTGCGGCAACCAGACAGGTAGTTACAATTCATGATGTCGTTCCCTTGGATCATCATGACTGGTTAAATCCAAGATTTGCAGCATGGTATCAATTTCTTACGCCGTTTTTGGCAAAGCGAGTAGCGCATGTCATAACTATCTCTGAATTCAACAAGGAGAGAATCCTGAGTCATATCCCGATGAACGAGAACCGAATTACGGTGATCCCGAACGGCGTAGACACCAGATTCCGACCTCTAACACAAACTGCCGCATGGAAGAAATTGGATCCTCTGCAACTGCCTAGTCGGCAATACATTCTATGCGTTGGCTCACTTGAACCCCGTAAGAATCTGGCTCGCTTGCTACAGGCCTGGGCGCGCATCTCCAAGAATATTCCCAAGGATATTTGGCTGGTGCTAGCTGGAAAGCACGGTGCCACGCGTGTATTTTCAAAGTCGGCCGTGCTAGACAAATTGCCGTCACGAGTACATTCAACTGGCCACGTATCCGAGAGGATTTTGCCTGCCCTTTATGCTGGCGCGCTCGCGTTTGCTTATCCCTCTCTGTACGAGGGGTTCGGTTTACCCCCCCTTGAGGCCATGGCTACGGGTATTCCAGTCTTAACGGGGAATCGGACGTCGCTGCCGGAAGTGGTTGGCGATGCTGGCTTAATGGTCGATCCTTACGACGTAGATGCCATTGCCGAAGGCCTGGAAAGACTGATTGAAGACTCAACGTTGCGCGCCTCATTACGGGTCAAAGGCTTAGAGCGCGCCAAAGAGTTTAACTGGGATGTAACGGCTAAAAAAACATGGGACCTGCTACGGGAGGCGGCCAAAGGATGAGGCGTATCGCCATAGTCCACGAATGGCTAGTTAGTTACGCGGGCTCTGAACGAGTGCTGGCCCAACTGCTAAACCTTTATCCAGAGGCGGAACTGTTCTCGGTATGTGACTTTCTCGAAGCGTCGGAACGCGGTTTTCTGGGAGGCCGTGAACCTAAAACTACTTTTATCCAAAATCTCCCGGCTGCTCGCAAGCACTATCGAGGCTACCTGCCATTGATGCCACTTGCCATCGAGCAGCTAGATCTAAGTGGTTACGATCTAGTTATTTCCAGCTCGCACGCTGTAGCCAAAGGGGTGCTAACTGGCCCGAATCAATTACATATCAGCTATGTGCACACACCAATTCGATATGCCTGGGATCTCCAGCATGCATATTTGCGCCAAGCTGGCCTCGATCGAGGCATGAGGAGTTGGTTCGCTCGTTATCTTCTGCATCGTATCCGGCGATGGGATGCACGTACTGCTAACGGAGTAGACTGCTTCGTAGCTAATTCAAGTTATATTGCCCAACGCATTTGGAAAACCTATCGGCGCAATGCCCGGGTAATCTATCCACCAGTCGAAGTCAATGCTTGCACGCCACGAGTGGATAAAGATGATTTCTATCTTACTGCCTCCCGTTTGGTGCCTTACAAACGGATTGACCTGATCGCCGCAGCGTTCGCACAAATGCCAGACAAGCGCTTGGTGGTAATCGGCGGTGGGCCGGAGCACGCTAATATCGCGGGCCTGGCTAAGGACAAGTCCAACATCGAATTGCTCGGTCATCAGCCTGCCGACCTGCTGCGGGATCACCTGCAACGGACCCGCGCTTTCGTGTTTGCCGCGGAAGAGGATTTCGGCATACTACCGGTCGAGGCACAAGCCTGCGGCACGCCGGTGATCGCGTTCGCTCGAGGCGGTTCCCGCGAGACGGTCGTTGAAGGTGTAACCGGCCTTTTCTTTGACGCGCAATCGGTTCCGGCTGTCATGGATGCGGTGAAGCGGTTCGAGGCTTGCCAGGCCACATGGAACCCCCTTGCATGCCGCGAGCATGCCGAACGATTTGCTGTTGACCGGTTCCGTAACGCTTTTGCTGCGTATGTTGATGAGCAATGGGCCAAGTTCGAACGTGCTGGCAATTTGGCAACCAGCGAGCCTCGGGGAGAATCCGAGATAGGTTGGACACCGTGATGATAGTAGAAAATGCTCGGGGACCATGACCGCATCGACCTACTTACATACATACTCGATACCTTGTTAGTGAAACAACCTGATGCTCGAGTACTTAAGTGTAATCGGTGTAGCCTGTCTACACTGATGTCGGATATGGAAGACGCTGATACCGTCTTGCCAGCATGAAGCAGCAGGTGGCGGGTCTACTCATGACGTTGCACACTACAGTGCCAGACGAGATCAATTCGAGTGTCGGCTGCGATGGATCGAGAAGCGGTTGGAGATTAGCGACTGATCGCAAGCAATGCGAAGAGTCGACTGCAATGGTGCAAATCCGTAAGGTGCCGTCCGAGTTCCATCGGCGGCTGACGGCGCGTTCGGCGAGCGAAGGAAGGTCGCTGTTCGAGCGCATCTCGCGCGAGGTTGGCACGGCACCTGAACGTCCAACCCTTCCGGAAGTCCTTGAACGCCGGCGGTCTAGGCCTTTACGGCGTCTGAAGCACAACGCCGCAGACGTGATCCGTGCCGACCGGGACGCGCGGAGCGCGCTCGATGCTTCAACGCTTGTGGAACTCCTGGTGCTGAATACCCCAACCGGGCAGAGCGTTGCCGCACATATAGCCGATCCCTCGATACCGTGCTGCTGACCTGTGACGTCCCACTTTCGCATGCATCGGGGGGGGGGGGTAAGCTTAGTGTGTTGAGTGCCAGAACAGTAATCCGGAATAAATCGCGATAGCCGATTCGGGAGAGATCTACTGTGCTAAAGGATCACGGCCGCGGCATAAACCTACTGGTGCGTGTGGTCGATATCCTGTTGGTGGTCGGTTTGGGACTGGCTGCCTACAAAGCCCGCTTTCCTCAGCGACCGCTGTCGGCTTCATCCGATTACCACATCCTGATTCTGGGCGTTGCGCTTGCTGTTTTGACTCTGTTTCCCCTATTCGGGCTGTACCGTTCGTGGCGCGGGCGGGGCCTGTGGCACACGGCTGGAGCACTGCTGAGCGCTTGGGCGACAGTGTTGTTGTTGCTGATGGCCTTTATGTGGGCGTTCAAGGTTTCTGCGCAATACTCGCGCTTGTGGCTTGGGCATCTGGGCATTAGACCCCTGCGGCGCTGATCATGGTCCGATTAGCCGTCTTCGCTTGTTGCACTCTATTCGCAGTCGAGGTTGGAACCTACGGCACGTCATCATTTTTGGAGCCGGAAAGCTGGGTGAAGAGCTGGCGCACCGCGTCCAGACGGCTGACTGGACGGGTTATTCAGTGTAACCTTTGACGACGCTTCGGCGCGCGCCGGCCAACAGCTCGCAGGAATCCCGGTGCATGCTGCCAACAAGCTCGAACAGTATGTTGCCGAGCGCACGGTAGACGAAATCTGGATTGCACTGCCGTTGCGGGCCGAGCGACGCGTTAAAGAACTGCTCCAAGAACTAGGCCGCTATCCCGTAACGATCCGTTTTGTGCCTGACATATTCGGCTTCGGATTGATTAACCACGCCGTGTCTGAGATCGCCGGCATGCCCACTTGATCTTACCGCTCACCTATGGTGGGCATCAATCAGTTGGTCAAGTTCGTGGAGGACCGATCGTTAGCCGCTGTTATCCTATTGTTGACGAGCCCACTCTTTGCCGCTATTGCCGTCGGCGTCAAGCTGAGTTCACCCGGCCCCGTGTTCTACAGCCAGGAGCGGGTAGGCTGGAACGGACGGCGATTCATGATGCTTAAGTTTCGTTCCATGCCAGTGCAAGCCGAAAACTCAACGGGCGCCGTCTGGGCGACCCGGCAAGACAACCGGACGACTCGATTTGGGAGGCTCTTGCGACGCACCAGCCTCGATGAACTACCCCAATTCATTAACGTACTGAAAGGCGATATGTCAATCGTCGGCCCGAGGCCCGAACGACCGATATTTGTAGATGAATTCAAGCATAAGATACCGGATTACATGAAAAAGCATTTGGTCAAAGCGGGAATTACCGGCTGGGCACAAGTCAATGGCTGGCGCGGTAATACGGATCTCGCCAAGCGCATCGAGCACGACTTGTACTACATCGAAAACTGGTCGCTCGCTTTTGATCTCAAGATCATGCTCCTAACCTTGTTCAAGGGTATGATGCACGAGAACGCTTACTGAACCTCGCCCTTTCGAGTGCTATCAATCAATACAGTTACGCAACGCTTCGCAACCACTCTCTCCTGCAGAAGGATAAAAGCATAAAACATCAGCAATGGAATCATATGCAGGACCGCTCGATTGATCTGGGTATAGTGCAAAGCCCAAACATACCGTTTAGTAAAAAAGAACACCAAAAAGATAAATGCAAAAGCCATGGCCACCAATGTTGTGGACGCGGTTAAATACGGCTTGCAGAACAAGTGTTGCAAACACAAGACGAATACACCGACCCACAGATACCAGAACAGGTTCCAATTATCGAGTACCCAAAAGCTATCGAGAAAAGCCTGCCACACGGGATGAAACTGGAACCGGTAAACGCCCAGGTATGGCAGGCTGAGCTCATGAAACCCGATGTGTATTTTACCTATGCCTGGCAGCGCGAACTGCACGCCGCCGTTGATCACCACTGCGATTACACCAACGCCAACCAACGCCAGCAGCGCCCACAAGACTTTACGTGGCAGCCAGAAAACGAGCAGCGCGGGTATGAACGTCAACATCCAGACCAACCCCGGAACCTTGATCAGCGGACACATGAGGATAAAAATCAGTGCCAGCAGACCCTGCTTTCGGTCTCCGCCCCGCAGCCACTGAATAAAAGCCATTGCCGCCAGGCCGTAAACCGTCGCCATCCAAAGTTCAGCGTAGCCTCCCAGCGCAACATGGGTATCCAGCAGCGGTGGAGACAAAAGAAAATAAGTAAAAACCAATACAGACAGTGGACTGCCGCCCACCTGCCGGGCCTGCCCGTAAAAAGCCAGCCCCAAAGCCATGCCGCAGAGCAACCAGGGGAGGCTGATCAGGGAATCGTTCCAATACCCCAATCCCAGTGCCATCCAGAGCTGGATCAAAGGCACCGCCGGCGGATATTTCCATGCACCGAGAGCATAAGCACCCTTCAGCGACGCCCCGTGCAGCCAGGCGCCAGGACTCACAAACGGCACCAGCGATTTGTGTGCGAACCAAACCTTAGCCTTGGGCGCCCAGTTCATCCACGCATCCCAGCCGTACAATGGGCGCCATATGATCTCCAGCGCGGAACCAGCGAACCGAACCGCCAGAATAGCCAGCAGCAGACCCATGACCAGCTTCTGCCACAACGGCAGCCGGTCCCGTGCCATCACTCCTGTACCTGGTTCTGTATCCTTCCACGCGGCGCGAGGTGCAGCCCAGCAACCCAGCAACACAAGCGCTGCGAGCATCCCCGTCAGCGGCCAAAACCGCTGCTGCATCCCCAGGACATTCCACAGTCGCATGATCAGCGTGGTCGCGATCATACCCATTAAATAGCCGTAACCCAGTATGACGGCCCAGCCGCCTCGCCCAAGCAGATGGGACGCTCCCGCGCAGCCAAGCGATGCCCAACAGCCAAGGCAAGAACATTGCGACTACGAGACGCAATAATTCCACTCAGCGCACCTCGTACAAGGCATCGCCATCCGATGCAAATACCCGACGTACCTGAAGTTGCCGCTTTTGCCATCGCATCAGCCCGCTTGCCGTATCGACCGACAAACCAGGAATTCGGCCCATCGTCACGAGATAGTCCCCGGCGTGCAACAGCCGTGGTGGGGGGGGGTATTGCGAATAGGCATAGACATTCTCGGGCAGCAGATCGTAGAGCGCCTTCAACCGATAGAACTTATTTTTACCATCAGGATGGTTAATGAGAACGAAAATTCGCACCGGTTTCGCCGGGAGCCGCTGCTTGATCTGCTGCATGAAGCCGAATATGCGGCCGCCGATTTCAACCCGATGTTTTTCGACCTGACTCTTGCCGGCGTATTGACTATGCGTGAGCGTAAGCTGCCTGATCAGGTTAAATTGCCAGCCGGCATCCAATGTCAGCCAGCCAAGCGTTAGCAGTGCTGCAATAACTTTCCAGTCTGCGCGCTTCCTGCCAACCAACGCCACCGCGATGTAGAGCAGCATTGCCAAGCCTACCCACGCAGCGATGGCGACGACCGGTGATACGATTTGACTTCTCTCACCACCGACGATGAAGTTGTTCGAACGCAGGCTCCAGGGCTCGAACGTGGTCCATTGGGCAAACACGGCATGTAGCGCACCAAATGGCGTCACCGGCTCGGCTGACACGGACTGCCAACTCAGTTTGGCAGCCTTTGACACACCGTTGATTGCCAATCCGATTGCGGTCACATCACCGTGCCAGTGCGGATTGTCGGCCAGGCGCACGAGACGGGTATGCCAGGGCAGCACAATCCAGTGGACCTTGCGCGGCGCGGCGCGCGTCACCCAAAGCAGGCTCACGTCGGTACCCGGCGGCCAGTGCTCGATGGCCAGCCGCACGTATGGATAGTCGCGGGTCTGCAGGTCAACATGATCGACGACAGCCACCGCCTGCTGTCCGGGACTGGCGTGCAAGTGCATCACACCGTCTGCCACAGCACCATTGCCCTGAACGACCGTGAAGGCATCGGCTTGCCACTTCTGCGGCCTGGCGTCGTTAGGCCAGCGACCATGAAGCTGATAGACGAGAAATAGCACTACTAACAAGGCAGCGCTCAAGGCGGCTGCCAGCAATACGCTCAACGGCCACGGTAAGAATCGGCTCATCGTTGCGCTAACCCAATCACACCTGCGCGTCGCCAGCCGCTTTGTGAATGTATTGCAGGTAGTCTAGTCGGGCCAGTGACAGTTCGATCCGCCGGCTCAAGGCATCATCGGATTGGTCCAGCAATGTCAGCATGTCCGGAAAAAAGAACACTTCAAAGCTGTCCACGTAGCGTAATGAATTGGTCCGATCGAGCACCAGGTTATCCAAGCCGTAAAGATCAATAATGCGCCCTCTTCCCGCGCCAATGGTCGCAGGCCGCCACGAAGCGGGCCAGTTGCGCGCGTACCTTCGGCAGTTGCCGGAGCAGCGGAACAGCCTCGCTTTCGTTGACCGGGTTGGCCAGATTGAACCAGGGTGTGACCGCCCGCGCAATGACGATCACGCCAGCCACGTCATCGATCCGGGTGGCGACGAACACGGCATCCGGGACAATGGTGCCCAACTCGGCTTTGAGTGTGCGGTACTGCCTGTGGTAAACCGCCGTCTCGGCGAGACTGCACCCGCCACGATAGACCTTGATCACGATATCCAGCGGCACCCGGCCACCAGCGCGCACTACCGCCCCGATGCTACGCCAGACGTCGCAGTGATAGCCGGTCGTCGCAACCAGCGTCGCCAGCATGCCCGAGGTGTCGAGGCAGGCGACGCGGCGGCCGATGTGATCGCTGTCCTCGGCCATGGCCGCGACTAATTCACCCTTGCGTCCGCGGCTCTACCGGCTCGGCCGGCGCACCTGATCCCACCCAGGCGCTGAAACCGCCGCCGATAGGCGCCACCGGCGTGAGCCCCATCGGCTGCACTGGCTGCGCCGCCGGTTCCTGATGTCTCGTCACGATGGTTTCCCGGTCAGTCGGTCAGTTGCGCCACAGCATGATCGCCGGATTCGGCCACACCGATCAAGCGGGCCGGGCGAATGCTGTGGGACAGTTCAACATCGTGCCCAGTGGCTACACGGACTCTGAGATAGTTCGGCGTGTAACCCGAGTAGCAGCGCTGCCCGTCTCCAGCCGTCTCGGCCATCTCCCACAATATCGGGAATTGACGGCCACAAAACTGCGCCAGTGTCGCCCGGCGTAACCGCCGGCCCAGGTCGTGCAATTGCTGAACACGCGCCCGTTTCACCGCGTCGTCAACCTGGCCGGTCATGCTAGCGGCGCGGGTGCCACTGCGGGGTGAATACGGAAAGATATGCAACTGACTGAAGCCCGTCTGGGCAACGATTGCCATGGTGTGTTGCCAGTCGGTATCGTCCTCGCCGGGGAAGCCGACGATAACGTCGGTGCTGAGATTAAGATCGGCAATGACATCCCGGGCTGTGGCCACCAGACGCTCGAAATCGGCCCGCCAGCAGCGCCGTGCCATGCGCCGCAGCACCCGATCGGAACCGCTCTGCAGCGGCAGATGCAGGTGCGGCTGCAAACGCGGATTCGCGAACAGCTCGAAGAATCGCTCCGGCAAACCCCACGGCTCCAGCGAACCCAGCCGGATGCGCGGCACATCGGTGTCGCTGAGCAAGGTCGCCAACAAACCCGCCAGGTCGTGACCGTCGGCGTCATAACCGGCCAACTGTACGCCCGTCAGCACCACTTCCTGCAGCCCGGCGGCATGCAGATTGTTGACCTCGGCGACCACCTCGGCGACCGGCCGGCTGCGCTCAGCACCCCGGGCTATCGTGGTGATACAGAAGGTACAGCTATAGCGACAGCCGTCCTGGACCTTGACGAACGCACGTGAGCGACCGCGTGCAAACAATGCTGCAGCAGCCGGTTCGGTGCCGGCGGCCGGCGCCGTGGGCAATGCCAGGGCCTGCCGGGTCAGTGCCACCAATTGTCCCTTGGTCGCGTTGGGCACCACCAGATCGACGCCCAGCTCAGCGGCGACCTGGTCAGGTTCCAGCGTGGCATAACAGCCGCTCACGACCAGCCGTGCCGCCGGGTTTTGACGCGCCAGACGGCGGATCTGCTGGCGCGATTTGCGTGCCGCTACCGCGGTCACCGCACAGGTATTGAGTACGGTGAGGTCGGCCTGGGCCGGGTCGTCGATGAGGTCGTGACCGGCACGGCGGAATTCCTGCCCCCACTGCTCCAGTTCAGCTTCGTTGAGACGGCAACCCAGGCTGCGAAGGTGCACCTGCATAGCGATTCCCAGAGTTAAACGATTATTATAGCCTGATTGCACATCACCAACGCAGGCAGCAATGCCCCGCGCGCTGGCGGATTCTATCGGCTACAATGAGTTGCGTGCCCGTAATCAGTTATGAAATAACAATTCTGGGGGAACGCTAGTATGACAGACTCAGTCGAGTCTCTGTCACGTGCTGACTACGTGCCGGAAAATGCCGACCTCGGCGCTGACGCGGAGCCCTGCACAGCACTGCAAGCCTGGCTGGAGCTATTGCGATGCTCCAGACTGATCGATCAGGTGATGACGGCGTACTTCTACCATGAGTTCAGCAGTTCGCTCAGTCGTTTCGATGTACTGGTCCAGCTCGGACGTGCTGGCCCGACCGGCCTCACCACCAGCCGGCTGGCCCAGCGGCTGCTGGCATCACGCGGCAATATCACGCGGCTGCTGGACCGGATGGAAGAGGCCAGGTTAATCCGCCGCCGCGCCTGCGCCGGCGACCGGCGCATCAGTTATATCAGCCTGACACGCCAGGGCAACAAGCTACTGGCTCAAATGGCACCGGCCCATAGCGACCGTGTAGAAGGCATTTTCGGGGCGTTGAATGATGCCGAGCTCAGCATCCTCAAAGGCCTGCTCGAGAGGGTGCGCCAGCGGGCGCAATGTTCGTAACGCCGCGCCCCATCCTGGGGTGAGCACCCGGCGGACCTTGTGCGGCGATCGATACCGCCGGTCAGCTCTGCAACACTTCCCCGACCGCCTGGCTGCCCGCCGCTCTGCGGGACTCGCCGCCGCTGCTCCGGCGCGCCGCCGGCTGGCTCTGGCCGCACTGCTCGGCCAAAGCCTCCAGCAACGCACCGATGCGGGTGCTATCGACCCGATAAACCAGGAGACGGCCATAGCGTTGGCATTCGATCAGCGCGGCCTGCCGCAAGGTTTTCAAATGAAACGACAATGTGGCAGCCGGGATGTCCAATGCCTCGGCAATCTGTCCGGCAGGCCGGCCTGCCGGGCCCGCCTGCATCAGAAACTCCAGAATGTCCAGCCGCGAGGTCTGCGCCAGTGCACTCAACGCGTTGACGATATCCAGTTTTTCCATGGTTCTGTTGGCCCAGTTTTTACAATTGCAGAAATGTTGTTTGCAAAATACCTGCCTATTCAAAAATTATATTAACAATCAATAACATGATTTATTGAGCCGTTACCAGAACTGACACTGTTCGTCGCTAGGTGACCCGATGTGATAGCTCCATCACGTCAGGCCCTGTCATAAAAGCGGCACAATTCTGCAATATATTCTTTACATCACTATCGGACTTCCCGACCGAACGTCGACATGACCCACTCAGGCCATATCCTCCAGGCTTTCGACCAGTCACTGCAGGCACTGGCCTCCACGATTCAGGCCATGGGGCAAAACGTCCTGGACGAGCTTGACGACGCCCTGGTGGCGTTGCTGGAACAGGCCTCCGAGCGGGTAGCACAAGCCGTCGCCGAAGACATCCGGACCGATCGCCTGCAACAGCAGATCAACGATCAAGTCATGCGCCTGGCGGCGCGCCATCAACCGCTTGCCGATGACTTGCGCTGCATCCTGGCAGCCACCCGGATTGCAGGCAATCTTGAGCGCGCCGGTGACCATGCCAAGAACATCGCCAAACGCTCGTTGGCACTGAATCAGCGTCTGAGCAAGGCCGATCGCATTCTCCTGCGACGGCTGGCCAACGGCGTACGGAAAATGTTGCAGGAAGCGCTCACCGCCCATGCCACTGCTGATGCGTCAGCGGCCGCGCGTCTCTGGCAAATCGATTGTGATGTCGACCGAATTTATCAGGTATTCTGCCAGCACCTGCTGAGCCAGATGCAGCAGCGACGCCTGTCGATCATTGCCGGTACCCAACTGCTGCTGGCGGCCAAGAGCCTGGAACGCATTGGCGATCACGCGACCAATCTGGCGGAAGAGATCGCCTTTATGGTAACCGGCACGCTGAGCACCCGGCCGCGCACCAACGACAGCCCCTCAACCCCTGACGATGGACCGATGGCACCATGACCGAAAAGAATGACCACATCCTGAAACGCTTCGATCAGGAACTGCACGACTTACAGCACCTGATCATGGAGATGGGCGGCCTGGTGGAAAACCAGATCCAACAAGCCGTCACAGCCCTCTACGAGGAGGATCTGTCGCTGGCACGCGAGGTCATCGCCCGCGACCATGAAGTCAATGCCCTGGAAATTCGGGCCGACGACGAGATCGCCCGTATCATCGCGCGCATGCAACCGATGGGTAAAGATATGCGCACGGTGCTGTCGCTGTCGAAAACGGTCACCGACCTTGAGCGCATCGGCGATGAAGCCCAGCGCATCGCCCGCATGACAGTGCACATTTACGAGAGCGGCAGCGGGTCGCCGCAAGCCCGGCTGCTGCGCGACATCCGCCACATGGCGGTGGTGGCATCAGATATGCTGCGCGGCAGTCTGGATGCTCTGGCCCGGCTCGACTCGGAACGGGCCATGGCCATCACCCACGGCGACCAGGAACTCGACGAGCAGTTCCGCGACGCCTTGCGCCGCCTGATCACATACATGATGGAGGACCCGCGCACCATCGGTCATGCCATCGATGTCATGTTCATGATCAAGGCGCTGGAGCGCATCGGCGACCACTCCAAGAACATCGCCGAATATGTGATCTACATGGTCAAGGGCAAGGATGTGCGGCACTTGAGCACCAGTGCCAAGCAGGCCGCCGTCGGCGGGGAATGATGATCAGACCGTGACCGGGGTCGGCTGTTGGACCGGTTCGCGATCGATCCGGTGAATCGCTGGAAAATCGCAACGAAAGCTGCTGCCCGCGCCCAGCTGGCTGCTGATGTGCAGACTGGCCCCATGCCGTTGCAGCACGTGTTTCACAATCGCCAACCCCAGACCGGTGCCGCCGCTGCCGCGCTGACGGGAACGGTCGACCCGGTAAAAGCGCTCGCTGAGGCGCGGCAGATGCTGGGGCGGGATGCCATCGCCATCGTCGCTCACCGCCAGATGAACGCCGTGCTCGTCATGATACCAGCGCACCGTGATATGCGACCCGGACGGGGTATGCTGCACGGCGTTGAACACCAGATTGGCGAAGGCGCTGTGCAGCTCCCGCTCGAGACCGTTCAGCCACAGTCCGGATTCGGCATCCAGCCTGACATCATGGCCACCCTCGGCGCTCAGGGCCCGGGCGTCAGCGACGATATGCGCCAACATCTCGGGTACCGCAACCGGCACCAGGGTTACCGGTTCGTCGGCATTCTCCAGTCGCGACAGCAACAGCAGATCGCGGATGATGGCCATCATCCGGGCCGCCTGTTGCTGCATGGTAGACAATGGCTGGCGCCAGCCCTGCTGGTCCGGTCCCAGAGTGTCCTGCAGCGTCTCCAGATAGCCGGTGATCACTGTCAGCGGGGTACGCAACTCGTGCGAGGCATTGGCCACAAAATCTCGCCGCATCTGCTCCAGGCGCTGGGACTCGGAGACATCACTGAGCCAGAGCAGATACTGTTTCTTGGTATACGGCAATAACTGGGCCCGCAATTTGATTTCCGGATCGACTGGCGAACCGAACAGTACCGTCTCCTGTTCGGGCCAGTGATCGAGATAGCTGACAAAAGCCGGATGGCGCACCAGGCTGATAATCGCCAGGCCGCGATCCTGGGCCGGATCCAGCCCCAGCAGCCTGCGCGCGGCGAGGTTGCACCAGATGACCTGGCGCCGCTGGTTCAACAGCACGATGGCATCCGGTATCGCGCTCACGCCCTGCTGAAAATTGCGCAGCGTTCGGCGCAGTTTACTCTTGCGCTTGCTGCCGCGGCTGCGCTGGCGCTGGAAATGCCAGTACACCTCCCGCCAGAAGCCATCCAGTGCCCAAGCTGTGGCCCGCATGTCGCTGCGCAACCAGCGATCCAACCGGTACAAATGCAGCAGTTGCCAACCCAGGCAAGCAAGCGAACCAACCAATAGCAGCGGCAGGGGATCGCCCAGCGCCAACCCTGACAATCCGCAGCCGGCAAGCACCAGAAACGGGCCGCGCAGGAGGTACAACAACCGGCCGGTCACCTGCTCAGGCGTTGCTGGAGAAGCGATAACCCGCTCCGCGCACGGTCTGTATCAGAGCGGCGTAGCCATGCGGCTCCAACAAACGCCGCAAGCGGCGGATGTGCACGTCGACCGTACGCTCTTCGACATAAACGTTGCGGCCCCAGACGCGGTCGAGCAACTGAGCACGACTGTAGACCCGCTCCGGATGCGCCATGAAGAATGCCAGCAGACGATACTCGGTCGGCCCCATATCCAGCATCTGGCTGCCCACCACGACGCGATGACTGGCGGTGTCCATGATCAAATCGCCGGCCTGCAGCGTGGCATCATCCGCATCCGGTAAGCTACGCCGCAGCACGGCGCGCACCCGGGCGAGCAGTTCGCGGGTCGAAAACGGTTTGGTAATGTAGTCGTCTGCACCGCTTTCCAGGCCCTGGACCTTGTGCTCTTCTTCAGCCCGCGCCGTCAGCATGATGATCGGCACCTCGCGGATCAGTTCATCGCGTTTGAGCCGGCGCGCGAAATCCAGCCCGCTGACACCGGGCAGCATCCAGTCGAGCAGGATCAGCGCCGGCAGGCACTCGGCCAGCTGCTGCTGAGCGGCGTACGCATCGGCCGCCTCGAGCACGCGATAGCCGCTGTTGCTCAGCGCGAAGCTCAACATCTCCCGGATCGGCTGTTCATCCTCGACGATAAGGATAAGGGGGTTATTCATCCTGGGGATCAATCAGTTGTTGACCCACGGTATTTAACACAATCCATGTTACAGCGCAGTTACAGCAACCGGCAGGCGTCAGCGCGAAGCAACCGCCCGGGTCGGTATTTCAGAATACGGCTCGACGGAGCTGGCCTGTTTGTTGTTGCCAGCCCGCAGCAGCGTCCAGTACCCCCCAAGATTGACCTGCGTCCGTTGCATCACATCCAGCCGGGTGTCGCGCACGAACTGCTGCATGGAGAAGTCGGGCCGGAAACCGACCAGTTTGGACAGCGGCGAAATCATCTTTTCAAACCGCCCCAGCAGCGGGTTGTCACTGTGGAAATGATTGACAATGAATAGCTCGCCACCGGGTTTGCAGACCCGCCGCATCTCGTCGACCAGCCGCCGTGGATTGGGCACCACTGATGCGACGTACATGGCCACGACCTTGTCGAAGCTGTTGTCGGCCAGGCTCATGGCCTCGGCATCCATTTCATAGAGCGTGACGTTGTCCAGCTTCTCGCGCTGCTTGCGGTTGCGCGCCTTCGCCAGCATCTCGGTCGACACGTCGATACCGGTAATGCGAACGTCACGCGGATACATGGTCAGAGACAGGCCGGTACCCACACCCACTTCAAGGATGCGATCACTGGGGCGACAGGCCAGTTGTTCGATGACGGCGCGGCGGCCGGGCTGGAATACCGCGCCGAAGTAGAGATCATAAATCTCTGCATAACGCCGGTAGGATTTGCGAATCGCGTCGAGGTCCAAGAGAGCTTCCTTCTGATCAAGCCCATACAACAACGATTTATTATGCTGATAGTGCCCCATCAGAACAAGAAAAGGCTGTGCCTTACTAGCCTAATCAATACGATTCTGTCAACGCAACCAGTCCGCTGCGTCCGGCACTGACAAGCGGACCTGGCCATGGCAGTATGATACGGCTAAACATCGCCAGCCGACAGGCACGCATCATGACATCCAGCAAAGAACCTTGGAGCCGGGCGGAATTCGAGACGCAACTGCGTTCGCTCGGTGCTTTTTATCATATTCACCACCCATATCAGGTCGCTATGCACCAGGGTCAGCTGACCCGGGAACAAATCCAGGGCTGGGTCGCCAACCGCTATTACTACCAGGTCCGGATTCCCAACAAGGATGGCGCGATCCTCGCCAACTGTCCCGACCGCGAGGTCCGCCGGCGCTGGATCCAGCGCATCATCGACCACGACGGCCGCGAAGGCAGCGAGGGCGGCATCGAGGCCTGGATCAGGCTGGGCGAAGCGGTCGGCCTGAACCGTGACGCGCTGATCTCGCAACAACACGTCCTGCCGGGCGTGCGCTTCGCCGTCGATGCTTACGTCAACTACGCCCGCAACGCACCGTGGCAGCACGCGGTGTGCTCGTCGCTAACCGAACTGTTTGCGCCGACCATCCACCGCCAGCGGCTGGCGGGCTGGCCGGAGCAATACCCGTGGATCGAGCCGCAGGGCCTGGAGTATTTCCGCAACCGCGTACAGCAGGCTCACCGCGACGTGGAACACGGCCTCGGCATCGTACTGGATCATTTCCAGACCCGTCCCCAGCAGGACCAGGCGCTGACCATCCTGCGCTTCAAGCTGGACGTGCTGTGGTCGATGCTGGATGCGATGTACATGGCTTACATCATCGGCAAGCAACCCTATTTCAACGTCGAGGCGCCGGCATGAGCGACGTGCCCGGCGAACCGCTCCGTATCGCACCCGGGTTCCGGCTCCAGTGGGAACCGGCGCAACAAGCCCATGTCCTGCTTTATCCGGAAGGCATGGTGCAGCTCAACCCGAGCAGCGCCGAAATCCTCGGCCGTTGCGACGGCACCCTCGACGCCGATGGCATTATCACCGCCCTGGAACAGGAATACCCAGGCGCCGATCTGGCTGCCGACGTGCGCGAATTCCTCGCCACAGCGGTGACCCAGGGCTGGCTGACCTGCGGCTGAACCCAACCGATGGCAGGCTACCCGATTCCCGCCGGGCGCCAGCGGGTAGAGGACGTGGTCCGCCGCAGCCGCTTCATCGCCACAGTCGGCCACGCCCCTGACCGGGCCGCCGCGGAGGCCTTTATCGCCGCCATCCGGCGCGAGTTCAGTGACGCCAGCCACAACTGCTGGGCGTTCGTCGCCGGCGCCCCTGGATCCACCGCCCAAATCGGCATGAGCGACGACGGTGAGCCGGGCGGCACCGCCGGCCGGCCTATCCTGAACGTATTGCTGCACAGTGGCGTCGGTGAACTGGTTACGGTCGTCACGCGTTACTTCGGAGGCACCAAACTCGGCACCGGCGGGCTCGTCAGGGCATACCGCCAGGCAACCCAGCATGCATTGACCGGGTTGCCACTGAGCCAGCGCATCAACCGACGGCGCCTGATACTCACACTGGGGTATGCCGATCTCGAAGGTGCGGAGCGATTGCTGGCTGAGTGCAGCGGTGTGGTGCTGGCCAGCAATTACGGCGCCAGTGTAGAGCTAACCGCCGCGTTGCCCGATGCCGAGCTGAGCCGGTTTCGCCGGCAATTGGCCACCACCACCAGCGGTCGGGCCGGACTGCGGTTGCCGGGGGCGCCAGTCAATTCCGGGTCAGACGCTGATCCAGCTGATACTTGAGCTTGAGCAAGGCGGGATAGTTCGGCGCGGCCACCAGACCGGCCTCGACGTACTTGCGCACCTCGGCGGGTGGTTTGTCGTCTGTTTGCGCTTTGCTGGCCTTGTGGAGAAACGTGTCCGCGATCTGCTGCAGGCCGGCCCGGGCCTTGGCATTGTCTGGATCGATCTCAAGCACCTGTCGAAAACCGTGAGCCGCATTGCTGATCGGTGGATTGACCAGACGGCCGGTTTCAAGGTTGAGAGCAGCGACCTCCAGCAACTGACTGACCGTGGTCTTCTGCGCCGCCGTCAATGGCGCCCGCGCATGGCTGGTGATACCGAAAATATCGGCATCACTGGTAACCACAGAATGCCACAGCAGGCCAGTTTTCACCATGTAACCGCCCACCCCCAGCGCGGCCAGCATCACCATCACCACAGCTAGTGGCCAATGCCGCCGCGACGGCTTTGGCGCCTGCATGATTCGGGTCGGAGCAGTCGCCGTATCGAGCGCCGCCGGTTGGGCTGCGGGCGGCACCCGATCCAGTGCCGCGCACAGCTCCGCTGCGCTGGCGAACCGGTCATCCGGCGTCTTGGCCAAGAGGCGGTCTACAATCGCCTGGAACCTGCTCAGATCGGGCGCCAGGCGCGGGATCGGCTCATTGACATGCATCAGGGCAATCGCAAACGAATCATCGGCGCGATAAGGCTTGGAGCCGGATAGCATCTCGTAAAACACGACGCCCAGGCTGTAGAGGTCGCTGCGCGCGTCGATCGGCTTACCCAGCGCCTGTTCCGGACTCATGTAGCTCGGGGTGCCAATGGCCCAGCCGGCCTGGGTGACCTGGGTCGCATCACCGAGCACCTTGGCGATGCCGAAATCGGTCAACACCGGCGTGCCATCCTCGCGAAACAGGATATTGGCCGGCTTGACGTCGCGGTGAACGAACTGACGGTGATGGGCGTAGCCCAGAGCCTGGGCGATCTGGCGCACGATCGACACCGTTTCGGTCACTGGCAGGCCGTCCCGCAGGCGGTCTTTCAGGGTGCCACCGGCCAGGTACTCCATGGCCATGAAGTAGTTCGATCCGGCCTGACCGATATCGTAGATCGTGACAATACTGGGATGGTTGAGCTGGGCGACGATTCGCCCCTCTTTCAGGAACCGCTCCCGGAAGGTCTGATCAGCAGCCAGTGAAGCCGCCATCAGCTTCAGCGCCACCCGGCGATCGAGTGCCTGCTGGAGTGCAAGGTACACGGTCGCCATGGCCCCGCTGCCGATGCGACCCTCGACCACATAGCCCGGAATCCGGACGGTTTCATCCATCGGGTTCGACCCTCGACCAGTCCCCGTCAAGTATAGAACAGCCGACCCGACGACGGGCCGCGGACACGATTGACCAATGCCGTGTGTTAATATTATTCGTTTATTATCGCATTAAGCCGTAACCACGGAGCGCCGCCCAAAATGGCCGAGTTCGCCAAAGAAATCCTGCCCATCAACCTCGAAGACGAGATGCGGCAGTCCTATCTCGATTACGCCATGAGCGTGATCGTCGGGCGCGCGTTACCGGATGTCCGCGATGGTCTCAAACCGGTTCACCGCCGGGTCTTGTTCGCCATGAGCGAGCTTAACAACGACTGGAACAAGCCTTACAAAAAGTCGGCCCGCGTGGTCGGCGATGTCATCGGCAAATATCACCCACACGGTGATTCCGCGGTCTACGATACCATCGTCCGGCTGGCGCAGCCGTTTTCGATGCGCTATCCCCTGGTCGACGGTCAGGGCAACTTCGGCTCCATCGACGGTGATGCCCCCGCGGCCATGCGCTACACCGAAGTCCGCATGGCCCGTATCGCCCACGAATTGCAGGCCGACATCGACAAGGATACCGTCGACTTCGTTCCCAATTACGACTCATCCGAGCGTGAACCGGCGGTATTCCCAACCCGCCTGCCCAACCTGCTGGTCAACGGCGGCTCCGGCATCGCCGTGGGTATGGCCACCAACATCCCGCCCCACAACCTGGGCGAAGTCACTGACGCCTGTGTCGCACTGATTGACAACCCGGACCTCAGCATCGACGAGTTACTGGTGCACGTGCCGGGTCCCGATTTCCCCACTGCCGGCATCATCAATGGCGCGCGCGGCATCATCGAGGCCTACCGTACCGGCCGCGGCCGGATCTACATCCGGGCGCGCAGCCATATCGAAACCGACGAGTCCCGCGGCCGTGAAGCCATTATCGTCACCGAGCTGCCCTACCAGGTCAACAAGGCGCGGCTGTTGGAGAAGATCGCTGAGCTGGTCAAGGAACGGCGCCTGGAAGGCATCAGCGAGTTGCGCGATGAATCGGACAAGGACGGGCTGCGCGTCTACATCGAGCTCAAGCGCGGCGAGATCGCTGATGTGGTGCTGAACAACTTGTACCAGCACACCCAGTTGCAGAGTGTGTTCGGGATCAACATGGTGGCACTGGTCGACGGCCAGCCCCAGTTGCTCGACCTCAAGCAGATCCTGCAGGCTTTTCTGCGCCACCGTCGCGAAGTGGTCACCCGGCGGACGCTGTTCGATCTGGGCAAGGCCCGCGATCGCGCCCACATCCTGGAGGGACTGGCCGTCGCCCTGGCCAACATCGACCCGATCATCAGCTTGATCAAGGCCGCACCCAACCCCGCCGAAGCCAAGGCCGGGCTGCTGGCCCAGCGCTGGGCACCGGGCATCGTAACCGCCATGCTGGAACGCGCCGGTGCCGAGCTGACCCGGCCCCAGGCGCTGGAACCGGGTTTCGGTCTGGTCGGTGACGGTTATCGGTTGTCACCGGACCAGGCCCAGGCCATTCTCGACCTGCGGCTGCACCGTCTGACAGGCCTGGAGCAGGAGAAGATCCACGGTGAATACAGCGACCTGCTGGAGCGCATCCGGGACCTGCTGCAAATTCTCACCGATCCCGATCGACTGTTGCAGGTCATCCGGGATGAGCTGACCGATCTGCGGGAACGCTACGCCGATCCGCGGCGCACCGAGATCGTCCGCGACCAGCAGGATCTGGCGATCGAGGACCTGATCAACGAACAGGACATGGTCGTCACCCTGTCGCACACCGGCTACGCCAAGGCGCAGCCGCTGGCCAGCTATCGGGCCCAGCGCCGTGGCGGCCGGGGCAAGAGTGCAGCCGACATCAAGGACGAGGACTTCATCGACAAGCTATGGGTTGCCAGCACCCACGATACCCTGCTGTGCTTTTCCAACCACGGCAAAGTCTACTGGCTCAAGGTCTACCAGTTGCCGCGGGCCGGACGCAACGCTCGCGGTCGGCCGATCGTGAATCTGCTGCCGCTCGAAGACGACGAGCGCATCAGCGCGGTGCTGCCGGTCCGCGACTTCGCAGCCGATCAATTCGTATTCTTCGCCACTGCCCGGGGCACCGTGAAGAAAACGTCGCTGGTAGACTACTCGCGACCGCGGACCAGCGGCATCATCGCGGTCGACCTGGCGGCTGACGACCATCTGGTCGATGTCGCGATAACCGACGGCAGCCGCGATATCATGCTGTTCAACGATGCCGGCAAAGCCATCCGTTTCCCTGAGGATGCGGTCCGCGCGATGGGTCGCAATGCGCACGGGGTCCGCGGCATGCGCCTGATCGGCGAGCAACGGGTCATTGCGCTGATTGTGATCGAGCGCGGTGCGGTGCTGACGGTCACCGCCAACGGCTACGGCAAGCGCACGGCGGTGGACGAGTACCCGCTGCGTGGTCGTGGAGGCCAGGGCGTGATTGCGATGCAGACCTCAGAGCGCAACGGGCCGGTAATCGGCGCCGTGCAAGTCGACCCCGAACATGAGATCATGCTGATCACCAATGCCGGGACCCTGGTCCGCACCCGGGTTGCGGAAATTTCGTTACTGGGCCGCAATACCCAGGGCGTCAAGCTGATCAGCCTCCAACCCGGTGAGAGTCTGATCGGGTTGGCCCGCATCGAGGCTGATGACGAAGACGACCAGGACAGCGACAACCCCCAGCCCGACGCCGGCGATAGCGAGTCCGACAACAACTGAACCAGTCATGGCCGATAGCGAAAAACTGCAGGCCCTGCGCCGCCGTATCGACGACCTGGACGAACAAGTCCAGGCACTGATCAGCGAACGTGCTCAATGTGCCGTGGAGGTGGCAAGCGTCAAACGCAGTGCGACCCACGGTAAGGTATCCTACTACCGACCGGAGCGTGAAGCGCAGGTGTTGCGACGGATCCGGGCCCGCAACAACGGGCCGTTGGCGGATCACACCATGGCCCGGCTATTTCGTGAAATCATGGCTGCCTGCCTGGCCCTGGAGCAGCCTCTCACGGTTGCTTTCCTGGGGCCGGCCGGCACCTTCACCCAGGCTGCCACCCGGATTCACTTCGGCCACGCGGTGCGGGCTACCGCGTTGCCGGCCATCGCCGATGTATTTCGCGAGGTCGAAGCGGACAGCGCTGAATTCGGTGTCATCCCGGTGGAGAATTCCAGCGAAGGCACACTGGACCGCTGTCTCGAGTTGCTGCTGCATTCGTCGGTGAAGCTCTGCGGGGAGATCCTGCTGCCCTGCCATCAGCAACTGCTCAGTCGCGCGGCCGGCCTGAAGGACATCGAACGTATCTACGCACCGCAGGCCAGTCTGGTCCAGTGTCGCGAATGGCTCGACGCCAACCTGCCCCAGGTGGACCGGATCGCCGTGGCCAGCAACGGCGAGGCCGCTCGGCTGGCTGCCCGCGACAGCAGCACCGCCGCCATCGCCGGTGAGATCGCCGCTGAAATTCACGAACTCTCGCAGCTGGCCCGCAACATCGAGGACAATCCAGCCGATCAGACGCGCTTCCTGGTCATCGGCAAGCAGATTATCGGACCATCGGGGCAGGACCAGACCGCCTTACTGATTGCCACTAACAACCGCCCCGCTCTGTTGCCGCAACTACTGGCACCGCTGACCCAGTACGGGATCGAACCGGACCGGATCACGGCCCGTCCGCTGTACCGGGAGCGCTGGGACCGGTTGATCTATCTGGAACTGCAGGGTCACCAGGACCAGTCCGCCGTTAAAGAGGCGCTTGCGGAGCTGGGCAAGGTGGCTGATTTTCTCAAGGTTCTGGGCTCTTATCCGATCCAATCCTCCTGACCATGACACTCAATTTCACCGACCTGGCTGTCGCACCGGTCCGCACCCTACCCGTCTATCAGCCTGGCAAGCCGGACAGCGAGCTACGCCGCGAACTGGGTATCAGCGACATTGTCAAATTGGCTTCCAATGAGAACCCGCTAGGCCCCAGCCCGCAGGCGGTTGCCGCGCTGCGTGAACATGCCCCGGCGCTGGCGCGGTATCCGGACGGCAATGGCTATGAACTGAAGGCGGCGCTGGCCGACCGGCTGCAGCTGACACCCGACTGCATTACCCTGGGCAATGGCTCCGACAACATCCTCGAGATGCTGGCGCGCGCATTCCTGGATCCGGAACGGGAAGCGGTCTATTCCGAACACGCGTTCGCGGTCTACGCGCTGGTGGTGCAGGCCACCGGCGCCAAGGCCCGGGTAGCCCGGCCGCGGGGTGACAACGACGCCATGCCGTATGGTCATGACCTGGATGCAATGCGGGATCTGATCGGCCCGCAGACCCGGCTGGTGTTCATCGCCAATCCCAACAACCCGACCGGAACCTGGTTGACGGCCGCCGAACTGGAGCGTTTTCTGACGGCTGTGCCGGAACAAACGCTGGTGGTGATCGACGAGGCTTATCACGAATATGTAGAAACTGCCGGCTACAGCAGCGCGATAGGCTGGCACAAGCGCTTCCCCAATCTGGTGGTGACACGCACCTTCTCCAAGATCTACGGCCTGGCCGCTCTACGGGTAGGATACTCGGTAGCGCAGCCGGCAGTCGCCGAACTGCTCAACCGGGTACGCTCACCATTCAACGTCAACGCAATGGCGCAGGTGGCCGCGCTGGCCGCACTCAGCGACGATGCGTTTGTCGCCCGCAGCCGGACTGTCAACCAGGCCGGCATGGCGCAGATTACCGCGGCGTGCCGGCGTCTGGGATTACGGATACTGCCATCGGTCACCAACTTTCTGTGCATCGAACTGGGCCGCTCGGCGCAGCCCGTCTACCAGTACTTGCTGCGTCAAGGCGTGATCGTACGACCGGTGGCCAATTACGGCCTGCCACAACACCTGCGCGTCACTATCGGCACCGAAAGCGAGAACCAGCGCTTCATCACGGCGCTGCAAGCAGCCCTTGACGCGACATGAGCGCCCTCCCCCTGATTCAGCGGCTGTGTGTCATCGGGGTCGGCCTGATCGGTGGCTCGCTGGCCCGTGCCCTGAAGCAGGCCGGCGCGGTGGCCGAGGTCGTCGGCAGCGGCCGGCATGAAACCACGCTGGAACGGGCCCGGGCGCTCGGCGTGATCGATCGCTTCGAGCTCGACCCCGCCCGAGCCGCCGCCGGCGCCGATGTGGTGGTCATCGCCGTGCCGCTGGGTGCCGTGCGCGCGGTACTGCAACACATCGCGCCGGTGCTGGACACGGATACCGTACTCACCGATGTCGGCAGCGCCAAGTGCTGCGTGGTCGAGGATGCACGTGCGGTATTCGGGTCGCTGCCAGGCGGTTTCGTGCCCGGTCATCCCATAGCCGGCACCGAAAAGAGCGGTGTTGAGGCGTCTTTCGCCGAGCTGTTCGAGCGTCGCCGGGTCATTCTCACGCCGCTGCTGGAGAGCGAAGCCTGGGCCCACGACAAGGTGCGGGCGATGTGGCAGGTCACCGGTGCCGAGGTGATCGATATGGGCGTACAGCACCATGACACCGTGCTGGCCGCAACCAGCCATTTGCCGCACATGCTGGCTTACACGCTGGTCGAAGCACTGGCGCGGATGGATGATCGCGCCGAGATCTTCCGCTACGCGGCCGGCGGCTTCCGCGATTTCACCCGTATCGCCTCCAGCGACCCGACGATGTGGCGGGACGTATGTCTGGCCAACCGGAGTCCGTTGCTGGCGGCGCTCGAGGAGTTCCACGTCAGTCTGGACCGGCTCAAGGGCGCGATCGACCGCGGCGACGGCGAGACTATCATGGCGACATTCCAGCGCGCCAAGCACGCGCGCGACAACCTCTATCTCGATTGAGACGCATGCAGCCACAGCACTTTGTAGTCGAACCCGGCGGCCGACTGCGCGGCCGGCTGCGGGTTCCGGGCGACAAATCGATTTCGCACCGGTCCGTGATGCTGGCAAGCCTGGCTGACGGCACCAGTACGATCAGCGGATTCCTCAATGGCGCCGACTGCCTGGCAACGATCCGGGCATTCCGGGCCATGGCCGTGGCGATCGACGGTCCGGATCAGGACCGGGTCAGCGTACACGGGGTTGGGCTGCACGGCCTGAGAGCGCCGCCCGGCCCGCTCGACATGGGTAATGCCGGCACGGCCATGCGGCTGATTGCCGGCATTCTCAGTGCCCAGGACTTCGCCACCACACTGATCGGCGACACATCGCTCAGCAAGCGCCCGATGCGCCGTATCACTGAACCGCTGGGATTGATGGGCGCGCGCATCGAAACCAGCGCCAATGGCACAGCCCCGCTGCTCATCCACGGCGGCCAGGTGCTGCACGGCATCGACTACCGGCTGCCAATCGCCAGCGCTCAGGTCAAATCGTGCCTGCTGCTGGCCGGATTGTACGCCCGCGGCACCACCCGGGTAACCGAACCGGCACCGAGCCGGGATCACACCGAGCGTATGCTGGAAGCCTTCGGTTATCGCCTCCACCGGGCCGATACCGCGGTTAGCGTACCGGGCGAGGGTCGTCTGACAGCCACCAATATCGAGGTACCGGCGGATATCTCATCGGCCGCTTTTTTCCTGGTCGGTGCCAGCATCGCACCGGGTTCGGACGTAATCCTGGAGCACGTCGGCCTTAATCCGACCCGTAACGGCATGCTCGCTATTCTGCGCCTCATGGGTGCGGACATAAAAGAACTCAACCCGCGGCAGATGGGCACCGAACCGGTGGCCGATCTACGGGTACGTTACGCACCGCTCAAAGGGGTGATCATTCCTCCAGAGCTGGTGCCGCTGGCCATCGACGAGTTCCCCGTTCTGTTCGTGGCGGCCGCCTGCGCCCACGGCGAAACCGTGTTGACCGGCGCCGCCGAGTTGCGGGCCAAGGAATCGGACCGTATCCAGGTGATGGCCGATGGCCTGAGGCAACTTGGCGTTGCGGCCCGACCGACGCCTGACGGCATTATCATTAATGGCGGCCGGCTGGGTGGTGGCGTCACCATCGAAACCCATCATGATCATCGCATCGCCATGAGTTTCAGCATGGCCGCATTGGCCGCGACCGGCGCGCTGCGCATCCGCGACAGCCAGTTCGTCGATACCTCGTTCCCCGGATTCGCCAGGCTGGCAGCGGAAGCCGGGCTTGGCATCCGTACCGGGCAGGATTGAGCGCCCCTGTGCCGCCCGTCATCACCATCGATGGGCCCAGCGGGGTGGGCAAAGGCACCCTGGCGCGCTGGCTAGCGGATCGGCTGGGCTGGCATCTGCTGGATTCCGGCATGTTGTACCGGCTTACCGCGCTGGCTGCGCAACACCGGCCAGTGGCGCTGGATGATGCACCCCGGCTGGCGACCCTGGCTGCAGCGCTGGAGGTCGATTTCAGTGGTGATGCCGAGGCCATCCGCATCCAGCTCGACGGTACCGACGTCACTAGTGAAGTACGCAGTGAAACGGTAGGTAACGCCGCGTCGCGGGTCGCCGCCCTGAAGCCGGTCCGGCAGGCGCTACTGGCCCGCCAGCGCGCATTCCGCCAAACGCCCGGCCTGGTGGCCGACGGCCGCGATATGGGTACAGTGGTTTTTCCGGATGCCGAGATCAAGTTTTTCCTCACCGCCAGCGCCGAAGAACGCGCCCAACGGCGTCATAAGCAGTTGATGCCTAAAAGGAACGGTGCTAGTCTTGCGAGCCTCGCGCAGGCGATTGCCGAGCGCGACGAGCGCGATGCCAAACGGACGGTGGCCCCGTTGCGGCCAGCGGCCGACGCCGTCATTCTCGACACCACCGGTTTGACGATCGCGCAGGTCAGGGCGCGTGCGCTGGCTATTGCGACAGAACGTTTGTGATGTAGTCGATGTATACACCCAAGGGTCCCCGAGCTGATTCGGGGCTGACAATTTCATTCAACCAACCGGCGGGCACGCCTGCCAACGAGCCATTGTCCAATGACGGAAAGTTTCGCTGAGCTGTTTGAGCAGAGCCTAAACGAGAACCAGATGCAACCCGGTGCCATCGTGATGGGCACCGTTGTCGAGGTTCGCGACGACATGGTGGTCGTCAACGCCGGCCTCAAGTCGGAAGGGCTTATCCCCATTGAGCAGTTCTTCAATGAGAACGGCGAACTCGAAGTGGCGGTGGGCCAGGAGGTCGAGGTCGCGCTGGACGCAGTCGAAGACGGCTTCGGCGAGACCCGGCTGTCGCGCGAAAAGGCCAAACGCGCGAAAGTCTGGAACATGCTGGAGAAGGCTTTCGAGGCCGACGAAATCGTCCACGGCGTCATCAGCGGCAAGGTTAAGGGCGGTTTCACTGTCGACATCGGTGAAATCCGAGCCTTCCTGCCTGGCTCCCTGGTGGACGTGCGACCGGTTCGGGATGCCTCTTATCTGGAAGGCAAAGAGCTCGAGTTCAAGGTCATCAAGCTCGACCAGCGCCGCAACAACGTGGTGGTATCGCGCCGCGCAGTAGTGGAGCAGGAATACAGTGCCGAGCGGGAAGCGCTGCTGGAAAGCCTGCACGAAGGACAGGTCCTCAAAGGCGTGGTCAAGAATCTGACCGATTATGGCGCATTCCTGGATCTGGGCGGCATCGACGGTCTGTTGCATATCACGGACATGGCCTGGCGTCGGGTCAAGCATCCCTCCGAGGTCGTCAACGTGGGCGACGAGATCGAGATCAAGGTGCTCAAGTTCGACCGCGAGCGCAATCGGGTGTCGCTCGGTCTCAAGCAGCTCGGCGAGGATCCCTGGGAAGACATTACCCGTCGCTACCCGGTCGGCACTCGATTGTTCGGCAAAGTCACTAACATTGCCGACTACGGGTGTTTCGTGGAAGTCGAGGAAGGCGTCGAGGGGCTGGTCCACATCTCCGAGATGGACTGGACCAACAAGAACGTCAACCCGTACAAGATGGTTACGGTGGGCGACGAGGTCGAGGTCATGGTACTCGACATCGACGAGGAGCGGCGCCGTATCTCACTCGGCATGAAGCAGTGCTCGGCCAATCCATGGGAAGACTTTGCGGCATCCCGCCAGAAAGGCGATCGGGTCAGCGGCAAAATCAAGTCGATCACTGACTTCGGTATTTTCGTCGGCCTGGACGGCAACATTGACGGCCTGGTGCACCTGTCGGACATCTCCTGGAGCATCCCGGGTGAAGATGCCATCCGGGATTACCGCAAGGGTCAGGAAGTCGACGCTGTGGTGCTGGCGGTCGACGCCGAGCGTGAACGTATTTCGCTGGGTATCAAGCAGCTCGACAAGGATCCCTTCTCAAACTACGTTGCCGAGCATCCCAAAGGCAGCATCGTCACCGGCACCATCAGTACCGTGGACGCCAAGGGTGCGGTGGTCGATCTGGGCAATGGCATCGAGGGCATGCTACGGGTGTCCGATATCGCACGCGAGCGGATCGAGGATGCCCGCAACGTGCTCAAATCCGGCGATGAGGTCGAAGCCAAGTTCGTCAACGTTGACAAGAAGAACCGGGCCATCACGCTGTCGATCAAGGCCAAGGAAGCGGCCGAGGAAGCGGAAGTCATTCAGGACTATACGCGCAAATCCGGTACCGGTACCGCCACGCTGGGCGACATTCTCAAGGAACAGATGGGCAAGGACTAAGACCGGAGGCGAGGCCACGGTTCTGGCGCCGTGGTCTCGCCTGCCGTATTATGCCGCCTCCCGTAAAACCAAGCCCAGGTGATCCGCGATGACGAAGTCGGAACTGATCGAAGTCCTCGCTCACAAAAACAGCGATTTGCCGTTCAAGGATGTGGAACACGCTGTCAAAACCCTGCTGGAACACATGAGCGAATCCTTGGCCAACGGCGAGCGGATCGAGATCCGCGGTTTCGGCAGCTTCTCCCTGCACTACCGACCACCGCGCCTCGGGCGCAATCCCAAGACCGGGGAAACAGTCGCACTGACCGGAAAGCACGTTCCCCACTTCAAGCCCGGCAAGGAACTGCGCAATCGGGTCAACAAGTTTGAGCATGCCGACGCGACCTACGCCTGATCGTCACAAGTCACATGGTCACGAAACCCACCACTGGTGGGTTTTTTCGTTTAGGTCTGTACGCCGACCGAACCCCATGGCAAGATAATGCGTTCCGCAGTAATCAAAATGTAACTGCCACACTTCGGCTACCACCATGCCGGTTCTGTTGCTGGAAGGCCTCACCAACGCAGTCAGCCTGTTCTGGCTCCTGTTGCCGTTAGCGGCTGCATCGGGCTGGTGGTTAGCACGCCGCGCCCAGCGCCGCGAAATACACAAACCTACCCGGGCCGACTACTTTCGCGGACTAAGCTATCTGCTGGACGACAAACCGGATCAGGCTCTGGAGGTATTCGCCCAAATGGCCGAGCATGATCATGTTGCGGTCGAAACCCAACTGACTCTCGGTCATTTATTCCGCCGTCGGGGCGAAGTGCAGCGAGCCATTCACATCCATCACAGCCTGACCACCCGCAGCCATCTCACCACTGTGCAACGCCAGCGCGCGATTCTGGAACTGGCCGAGGACTACATGCGCGCGGGCCTGTTCGATCGCGCCGAGGCTCTGTATCGGGGTCTGATCGAGCAACCCACCCGCGGCAGCCACAACGCGGTCGCGCTCAACCGCATTATCAAGATCTACGAACAGGAAAAGGACTGGCGTCAAGCCATTGTCCACTGCGATCTATTGGAACGGCTGACCGGTCAGGTGCGCAAGATCGAAGCCGCGCATTACTGTTGTGAACTGGCCGTTGAAGCCCTGCAACAGCACCAGCCGGAAACGGCCTCAAGACACTTGCAAGAAGCCCTGCGACGGGACGCGGGTTGCGCCCGCGCCAACCTGCTGCGGGCGCAGCTGGCAATGGATCAGGGCGATCACTTGGGCGCCGTACAAACACTGACCGCCATTGAGCGCCAGCAACCTGCGCTGCTCAGCGAAACCCTGGAACCCCTGGCACATTGCTATGCCGAATTAGCCCGGCCAGAGGCCTTCAGTGCCTGGCTGCAAGCCGCCCACTCGCGCCACCCGTACAGTTGGCTGACCACCAGTCTGGCCCGTCATATCGCCCAAACCGAGGGCACCGCGCCGGCACTCGATTTCCTGACTGAACAACTTCAGCGTCGCCCCAGCTTCGCCGGTTTGCGTGCGTTACTGGAGCTGAAACTGAACCAGGGGGGAGGCCATGACACAGACCTCGAAACCCTCTGCCGGACCAGCACAAGCCTGCTCGATAGCGCACTCCATTACCGCTGCGACCAGTGCGGTTTCACGGTCAAAACCCTGAACTGGCAGTGCCCGAGCTGCAAGAACTGGCAGACCATTATCCCGCTGCCTGATCTGACCTGCCGCAGCGACAAGCCCTGAGTGAATTCGTGCCCCCCCGTACGCCCCTAATCGTCGCGCTCGACGTCCCGGCCGCTGGTCCGGCGCTCGATCTGGCACAGCGGCTCGACCCTGAACTGTGCCGCCTCAAGGTCGGCAAAGAATTGTTCACCCGGGCGGGTCCCGGACTGCTCGAGGCGCTGCAACGGCTCGGATTCGAAATTTTTCTGGACCTCAAGTTTCACGACATACCCAACACAGTGGCGGCCGCCTGCCGGGTTGCCGCTGAGCTCGGTGTCTGGATGCTGGACGTACATGCCTCGGGCGGACGCGCCATGCTCATGGCGGCACGGGAGGCGCTGGCGCATTTCAACCAGCCGCCGTTGCTGGTTGCAGTCACCGTACTGACCAGTCTGGCTCAGTCTGATCTGGCCGAACTCGGCTGGGCAGACACCGCTGATCAGCTGGTGCTACGCCTGGCCCGACTCGGCCAGGCATGCGGAATCGACGGGGTAGTCTGCTCAGCCCGGGAAGCAGCGCTGCTGCGCACGACTCTCGGCGGCACGCTGACTCTGGTGACTCCAGGCATCCGCCCGGCGGGCTGTGCCGACGACGACCAGCATCGTGTGATGACACCGACCGGGGCACTGGCGGCGGGCGCCAGTTACCTGGTCATCGGCCGCCCGATCACCCGCGCCAGCGACCCGTTGGCTGCTTTGCAGGAGATCATGACCAGTATCAATGTTCAGGCTGGACTTGCAAAATGGACTTAATTGACTATTTTTAGTTATATTGCTTCTTGACAAGCCAAGAAGTGATATCCGGGAAACCTCATTGATTAAGGAGTAATCATGATGACATTCCGCACGCTATTAGTCGGTCTGCTGTTCGCGGTTCTGGTCAACCCGGCGTTCGCCCAGACCATCAACATCAATACCGCGTCGGCCAAGCAGATCAGCACCGCCCTATCCGGCGTTGGGCCGAAGAAAGCTGAAGCCATTGTTCAATACCGCAAGGCGCACGACCCCTTCAAATCGTTGCAGGATCTGCAGAAAGTAAAGGGCATAGGACCCAAAACGGCCGCCGACAACAAGGCCGTGATCCGTTTTAGTGACAAAGCCGGTAGTTCCGACATGGGCAGCTCAAAAAGCGGGGCCGGCAACGACTCGTCATCCTAATTTGTTCCCACCATCACAATCCATTAGACTCGATTATCGGGCCGCGCGTGACGCGGCCCGTGTCACGTCGGTCCCGTCTGTCTGCTGGCCTGCTGCTGCCCACCGGAATTTGCTGAATGTTTCGCCCGCTGGAGCTTTACATCGGTCTGCGCTACACCCGCGCCAAACGCCGTAACCACTTTATTTCCTTTATATCGTTGACCTCGATGCTGGGCATGGCGCTGGGTATCACCGCATTGATCACGGTGTTATCGGTGATGAACGGCTTCGAGCAGGAGGTGCAACAACGCATTCTCAGCCTGACGCCGCATATCACTATCAGCGGCTGGGACGGCCGACTGCAGGACTGGCCTGCGGTACTAAAACGCGTCAAACAGAATAGCGAGGTGCTGGCAGGAGCGCCGTTTGTGCGCGGTGAAGCCATGCTGAACTATGGCGGACAAGTCAGTGGCGCCTTGATCGAGGGCATTCTGCCGCGCGACGAGCGACACGTTTCCGAGTTGGCCAGCAAGATGACACAGGGTCATCTCAGCGACCTCAAGCCCGGCGGCTTCGACATCATTCTCGGACAACAGCTCGCGGCCTCGCTCGGCATCGGTGTCGGCGACAAGGTTACGGTCATTACGCCTCAGGCCAACACCACGCCGCTGGGCACCGTGCCAGTGTTAAAACAGTTTACTGTTGTGGGCTTGTTCGCTTCTGGCATGTACGATTTCGATCGTTCCCTAGCCCTGATCCAGGTGGACGATGCGGCGCGGCTGTTCCGGCTGGGCAATACCGTCACGGGCCTGCGCCTGAAGGTGGCGGACATGTTTCAGGCTCCCCGCATCAGCCGCCAGCTGGCAGGCCGGCTCAACGGGGGTTACCAGGTCAGCAACTGGACCCAGAGTCATGCCAACTACTTCCGTGCCGTTCAGATCGAAAAAACGACGATGTTCGTCATCCTGATGCTCATTGTGGCAGTGGCCGCGTTCAACCTGGTATCCACGCTGGTCATGGTGGTTACCGACAAGCAGGCTGACATTGCCATCCTGCGCACTCTCGGCGCCTCGTCGCGCAGCATCATGGGCATCTTTATGGTCCAGGGCATCACCATCGGCCTGCTCGGCACCCTGCTCGGTCTGGCCGGAGGTTTGGCGCTGGCCTTCAATGTCTCCAGCGTCGTCGCGTTTATCGAGCGCACCTTCGGCGTGCACTTGATTGATCCGGACCTTTATCTGATTGGCAATCTGCCGTCGCACGTGGTGCCCAGCAACGTCGCCACGATCACAATCACGGCTTTCTTACTTGCCGTACTGGCCACACTGTACCCGGCCTGGCGCGCTGCCCGCACTCAGCCGGCCGAGGCACTGCGCTATGAATAGCCCGGTATTGCAGTGCCACGGTTTGTCCAAACGCTACCGGCAGGGTGATCAGCAACTTGAGGTATTGCGCAACGTCGAGTTCATGCTGGAACGCAGCCAACGCGTTGCCATTATCGGACCTTCCGGCGCCGGCAAGAGCACGCTGCTGCAACTGCTTGGCGGTCTCGACGCCCCCAGCGCCGGCGAAGTCATCGTAGCGGGTCACAACCTCACCCGCGCTAGCGACCGCCAGCGCGACCGGCTGCGCAACCGGTTTTTCGGCTTCGTTTACCAGTTCCATCACCTGCTGGCGGAATTCAACGCCCTGGAAAATGTGGCCATGCCATTGCTCATCCGTGGTGTCAGGTCGACTGCCGCGCATGAGCAGGCCGCGGCTATACTGGCGAAAGTCGGCCTCAGCCAGCGACTCAGTCACCGTCCGGGAGAATTATCGGGGGGCGAACGTCAGCGGGTAGCCATTGCCCGGGCTCTGGTCACCGAACCGGCCTGCGTACTCGCCGACGAGCCGACGGGTAACCTCGACAGCGCCAACGCCGAGCAGGTTTTCGAACTGACCCTGGCTATGAACCGCGACCTGGGTACCAGCCTGGTGGTGGTCACTCACGATGTGGCGCTGGCCGAGCGCCTCGACAGTATATGGGTGCTCCGCGACGGCATCCTGCAGCGCCAGCGCTAACCGGGTTGACGACCGGTTCGGGCACCGTAACGGGCTCGGCGGCGGCGTACGTGCAAAACGATGTGCAGACGCCAGATCAGCCGCACCGCGGTATACGTCAGCGCACTAAGCACCAGTCCGACGGTCAGCGAGCCGAGCAGCAGGGGGCCGCCGTAGGCGCCCAGATTGCGCAGAAACCAGTCGTCAGCCGGCGACAGGTAGATCAACAGCTTGAACGGCCAGGTATGCAGCATCCAGCGACCCACCAGATAGGTCGCATAGAAGATTGGTGGCATAGTAACCGGATTGGTGATCCAGACCGTGGCGACCGCCAGCGGCAGATTGACCCGTAGCCAAAGGCTGAAGGCCGCCGCCATAATCATCTGGGTAGGCAGCGGTATGAAGGCGACAAACATACCGACCGCCAGTCCTCCCGCTACCGAGCGTCGGTTGAGATGCCACAGATTGGGGTCATGCAGCCGATTACCGAACAGCCGCATGCTGCGATGACTGCGCAGCTTACCGTGATCGGGCATGATACGCTTAAGGAAGCGCTTGGACATGATGACTAAAGCAAGCCAGCGGCCGGAGACAATGGCCTGAAAATATGGGGGAAAACGATCGCTGACGCAAGTACAGCAAGCGCCACGCGGCGGTGCCGGTCTGGCGGCGGGAGCGTTTAGCCATGCGGCTGGCGGCAGTATCCTTTCTGGTAGGCACCCTGTTGCTGCATGCTTGCCCCCAGCTCCCACCCGCCTGGTGCCTAAGCGCCGTATTGCCCGCCCTGCTGCTGCTGATCGGACGCTGGACACGCCCCGCCGGATGGCTGTTGCTAGGCTTCCTTTGGACCTTGGCCTGGGCCCTGCCGCTGACACAAAACCCTTTGCCCGCCGACCTCGAAAAAACTGATTTGCACGTCACCGGCTGGATCGCCTCGATTCCCGAACATCAGCAGCACCGCCGTCGTTTTCAATTTGCGATCCAGCACCTCAGTCACGCCGGTCATACGATACACCTGCCGGGCCGTCTGCTACTCTCCTGGTACGGTAGTCCGCCGCAAGCACTTCAGGTTGGCGACCGCTGGCGACTGACCGTCCGGCTGCAGCGGCCCCGCGGCTTCCGCAATCCCGGCGGCTTCGATTACGAACATTGGCTGTTCCTGCACAGAATTGCCGCCACCGGTTACGTGCGCAGCAAGCCCGCTGCGGTACGGCTGGGTGGTGCCGAGCGTTTTCCGCTGACCCGCTGGCGGCAACACCTGGCGCAGCGCCTGCATCAGCTGCTGGCGGGTAACCGCTATGGCGGCATCCTTACCGCCATTGCCGTGGGGGACCGGCAAGGCATCGACAGCGACCAATGGCAACTGCTGAGGCACACCGGCACCAGCCATCTGATGGCCATCTCCGGTCTCCACATCGGTTTGGTCGCAGGCCTGATCTACTGGCTAATCCTGGGCCTTTGGTCCCTGTGGCCTATGGCAGCGCTGCGCTGGCCCGCCCCCAAAGCCGCGGCTGCGGGGGCCTTGCTTGCGGCCGGCGGTTATGCTTTGCTCGCTGGACTGGCGCTGCCCACCCAGCGGGCGCTGATCATGCTGGCAGTGGCGCTGCTGGCGCTGCTGCGCCAGCGCCCCGTGGTCCCCAGCCGACTGCTCGCGGCGGCGCTGTTAGCCGTGCTGCTGATCGATCCTGGGGCACCGCTGGCAGCCGGCTTCTGGTTGTCATTCAGCGCCGTCGGCGCACTGTTGTATGCCATCAGTGGACACTATCCCCGCCGCAGCGCCTGGTACCACTGGCCCCGACTGCAACTGGTGGTACTGCTCGCGCTGGCACCCATCACCTTGCTGAACTTCCAGCGCATCACCCTGGTGTCTCCGCTGGCCAACCTGCTGGCAATCCCATGGGCTAGCCTACTGATCGTCCCGCAAACTCTGCTGGGAGTTCTCGCCCTCGCCATCAGCAGTTCCCTGGCGGGCGCTTTGCTGGCTCTGGCGAGTGCCGCCACCGACCTCCTGTGGCGCCTGTTGCACCTTCTGGCCCAGTGGCACACAAGCCAGCTGGTGTTACCGGCACCACCACTGTGGACATTCATCTTCGTTGTACCCGGCCTGATGTTGCTGCTAGCGCCGCGCGGTATTCCGGGGCGATGGTTGGGATTGCCGTTGTGTTTGCCACTGGTCTTCTTTCCCAGCGGGCGACCCGCGCCGGGCAGTGCACTTTTCACCCTGCTCGATACCGGGTCGGGCTTGGCGTCGGTGGTACAGACAGCACACCATACGCTGGTCTATGATACCGGGCGCTGGTTCAGTGGGAATTTCGACGCCGGGCGTTTCGCATTGGTGCCATTTCTGCACCAAGCGGCCAGCCCCCGGGTCGACGTATTGATCATCAGCGACCCCGGCAACCGCTACCGCGGCGGCGTACGCTCGCTGCGAGCAGCGCTGCCGGTCGCTCGGACACTGGTTCCGGACTCACGGGCATTGCCAATCAACGGCGCCGAGCGGTGTCAGAACCGGCACTGGCGCTGGGACGGCGTCCGCTTCCGGCTGTTCGCCACCGGGCCTGCCAGCAGTTGCGTATTGCTGGTCACGGCCGCCGGGCATCGCTTGCTGCTCACCGGCAACCCATCCGCTGATACGGTTCGGGCACTGTTCCCGGCACTGACCTCCCGGGCACCCATCGATGTGCTGCTGGCGCCCCAGCAAGGCCGTCGGCCGCCGCCCCAGGGTCTGCTCGAAAGCGCCCGCCCACGCTACGTTTTGCTCGCGACCGGCTACCACAACCGCTGGGGTTACCCGCGGCCCGCCACCCTGCGCCGGTACCGCGCCAGCGGCGCCATTCTGCTGGATACGGCCACAAGTGGCGCGATCAGCTTCCGCCTCAGTACCCGACAAACGCTTCGGCCACGGCATTATCGCCAGGCAATGCGGCATTATTGGAACGCGCTCAAAAACTAGCCGGAAACGCTTTTGCCCAGCGGCCAGCGTGTTGCGTTTTGCGCTGACGCAGCGCTCAACGTGCGCGCCAGCGCTTGACGCGACCGTGTATTGACGAGCAAGCTAAGTGTATTACTAGAATAAACTTGCCGCTGTCGGATAATAGTGGACTGCATACTTTCGCTGAACATCATAATAAGCCTACGATAGCCAAACGAACTATCGACTGAATGTCTAAACTCGAAGCCGCGGTCGAAGGGATCGAATCGATCAGCGCGACCAAGTGGGGGAACACGCTGCTAACGGCTGAGCCGGCGGAATGGTCTAACAGACCCCGCGGCACAAGGGCGTCATCTACCCCAAACCTCCTGCTTAAGAACCACCCAGTAACAGCTGATCTGTCGCGCCTCGCTGAACAGTGTGACCGGCGCTGCGCATGCGTTCCCGTGGTCGTCAACCATAACGGAGACACGTAGCGACGAAAAGACCCAATCAACGGATTCGGGTGGCGCACAGCATCCCGAATCAGGCAGCCGGGCAGCCAACCCGCTTTGGGTACGGTTGCGGTTGCGGCCATCCGACGGGTTGCCATACAGGGAGGTCGCAGGCACCTTGCGTCGGCTAGACGACGGTTCCAGGACGAGGGTCAAGAGCCTGGCCCGGCAGCACGCTGCGGCAGCCGAGCTCACAGGAATTCGCCTCGGACTCACACCGTCACGGTGAAACAGGCGCCAACGGCGTCACCAAGGCGACTTACTTGGAGGAGGTAACATGCTTCATAAGGTGCACAAAGTGCTTCACGGCGTCACCCACCAGCAAGTGCGGGGCGGGTTTGCCGCACTGGCCGCAGGCGTGGCGCTAGCGGTCACGGCCGGACCATTGTACGCGGCACAGCCCATCAAAATCGGCGTCATTGCACCGGCCGCTGCAATTGACGGCAAATCCATCTTTCAGGGCGCCGAGCTCGCGGCCGAGCAAATCAATGCCAAAGGCGGTATCGCCGGGCGCCAGATCAAACTCATCGAGTACGACGACCACGCCTCCGCCTCTGATGGGGTGCGGGCCTTCCAGCGCGCTGCCCGGCAGGATCGGGTGGTGGCCATGGTGGGCAATTTCATCAGCGAGGTCGCACTGGCCGTCGAGCCTTGGGCAGCCCGCCTGAAAGTGCCCTACATCATTACTGGAGCGGCCAGCACCCAGCTCAACAAGAACGTCGGCAACCACTGGCCGGCGTACAAGTACATTTACATGGAGAACCTCAACTCCTACTTCCTCGCCAGAAATGTATGCGACGCCGCCCACGACATACTGGTCAAGCAGCTCCATTACAAGACCGCGGTGATCATGCGCGAGGATGCGGCGTGGACCAAGCCGCTGGGCGCGGAATATGACAACTGCCTGCCGAAAGCCGGGCTCAAGGTGCTGGACGAGATCGTTTTCTCGCCCGATACCAACGACTTTTCGCCTATCTACAACAAGATCGAAGGTCTTAAACCTGACGCCATCATCACCGGTATCGCCCACGTCGGTGTGAAACCGACGGTGCAGTGGCACAATCAGCAGGTGCCCGTATTCATGGGCGGCTGGAGTTCACAGGCCGGCGCCAGTACCTTCTGGAATGCCACCAACGGCGCTACCGAGGGCGTAATGACGGGTAATCTGGGCGCCGGAGACGCCAGCCTGACCCCCCAGACCAAATCGTTCGCCGCAACCTACACCAAGAAGTTCAACACCAGCCCGGCCTATAACGCCTACACAACCTACGACGCCATCCATGTGCTGAAAAACGCCATCGAACGGGCGAAGTCCACCAACAACAACAAGCTGGTCGCAGCACTGGCAAAAACTGACTATGAAGGCACTATCGGCCAAGTCCAGTTTTATGACCATAAGGCCAAGTTTCCGCACGCGATGAAATACGGGGCGAAATACGTCACCGGCGTGGCACTGCAGTGGCAGGCCGGCAAGCAGGTCACCATCTGGCCGCCGAAGGCTGCCAGCGGCAAAGTCATGGTGCCGGATTTCGTCAAGAAGGGTCAGTGATCCACCCGGCCGCCGCAAACTATCACGGCGGCCCTGCCGCGGGGCACTGCCGGCCGGCAGTGCCCCGCCGACATCTGACAGGGGAGTGGTGGGCCTATGCAACATCTGCTGCTGCAGATCCTGGTGGACGGCTTTGCGATCAGCGCCATATATGCGCTTGGGGCGGCTGGCTTCACCATCATCTTCGGCGTTTCGGGCGTACTCAATCTTTCACACGGCGCCATCATGGTGGTCGGGGCGGTCATCGCCTGGTACATGGCCACCCATCTGCACGTGGGCGTCTACCTGGGCAGTCTGATCGGCATCCTGGCCGCGGTGGTGGTGAGTTATCTGTTGTACTGGCTGGTCATCCGGCCTATTGACCGATCGACACGCATTCCAGCCGACGAGAAAGAAATTTTCATCCTCACCACCACCCTGCTGGTGGGGATCATGATCCAAGGGGTGCTGGACTATATCTTCGGCTCCAATCCGGTGACGACCCCTCCCATTGCCAGCGGCGTACAAAAGTTTGCCGGCGTCAACATCACCAACAACGAACTGCTGATCGGAGTGATTGCGTGGCTGGTGCTTGGCGGACTATGGTTCTTCATCAACAAGACCCGTACCGGTAAAGCCTTGCTGGCGGCCTCCATGAGCCCGACGGGGCTGGCGCTGATGGGTTATGACATCCGCCGGGTTCACAATCTCCTGTGGGGGCTCTATGGGCTGCTGGCCGGCTTTGCCGGCGTACTGCTGGCTTCTTTCCTGGGAGCTAATGCCGAGATCGCCGGCCAGCTCACCGCGAGCGCGTTTTCCATCGTCGTGCTGGGCGGGTTGGGTAGCGTGCCAGGCTCGCTGGTTGCCGCCTATATCATCGGCTACCTGGGCACCATCACAGCCTATCTGGTGTCGCCGGCCTATACCGAGCTGCCTGGTCTGATGATCCTGGTGCTCATCCTCTACATTCGGCCTCAAGGCCTGTTCGGACGACTGTAGGAAGCTCGGCCATGGTGCAGATACTCCGCTCTCCCAAACTGTGGCTGGCTGCAGCGATCATCGCCGTGCTGGCCGTGTTTCCCTCATTCATGGGCTTTTACTTCCTGGGCGTGCTGACCATCGCCTACTATTTCGCGGTTTACGCCATGTCCTGGGACTTGCTGTTTGGCTACTCCGGGGAGGTCAATTTCGGGCCTACCTTTCTGGTGGGCCTGGGCGCCTACGGTGCCGCCTTGCTCAACACGTATACAGCGACACCGTTATGGCTGTGTGTGCTCGGCGGCACGGCAACAGCCATTGTCGGCGGTCTGCTGCTGGCCGGACCGGCACTGCGGCTGCGAGGGCCTTACTTTGGGCTGGTGACGCTCGTCGCAGTCCTGCTGCTGGTGAAGATTATCACCATCTTTGCCGGCGTGACCGGCGGCGAGATCGGCCTGGCACTGCCGGATGTGATTGCCATCAGTGCCGCCACCAATTACTACTGGGCGCTCGGATTCATGGCGGTCAGCGCGCTGGTGATGACACTTATCGCCAACTCCAATATTGGCCTGATACTGCAGGCGAGCGGCCAGGATCCTGTGGAAACCGAGGCGCTGGGTTTTTCGGTCACCAAATTCAAGCTGCTGGCGTTTACGCTGAGTTCACTGTTCTCCGGAATGGCCGGTGCGATGACGGTATTCTATCTGGGTACCGCATCACCCAGCACGGTGGTGGCCATTACGGTAACCATTCAGATCATCATCGCCACCGTGCTCGGCGGACGCCGATCTATTCTGGGTTCGATCATCGGCGCCGTGTTCCTGATCGTCGCGGGCGAAGTCCTGCGCCCCCTGGGCCAGCTCAGCACCGCAGTGGTGGCGGCGCTGGCGCTACTGGTGCTGCTGTTCTATCCGGATGGTTTCTTCGGTTTATTGCCGCGCAGTCTCGGAGGCCGCCGATGAGCATTCTGGAGATCAGCGGCCTGTCCAAACGATTCGGCGGCCTGCGTGCGGTCAATGAGGTCGATTTTGGTGTTGCGAAAGGCGAAATACTCGGGCTCATCGGGCCCAACGGATCGGGCAAATCGACCACATTGTCGCTGATCATGGGTATCGTCCGACCCGACGCCGGCTCGATCCGCCTGGACGGCCGCGAAGTGGCGGGTTGGCCAACCCACCGGGTCGCCGAACACGGCATCGGCATGGTCTTCCAGCACTCCCGGCCACTGCACCGGCAGACCGTACTGGAGAACATCAAGCTGGCGCTGCTGCCCAACACCATTTTCCAGCTTTTCCCCAGGCCGGAGGTGGCGCGCCAGGCGCAAGAGATCGCCGAACGCGTGGGGCTTGGCGATGTTATAAATCATTATCCCGATGCCCTCGCTTACGCTGATCTACGGCGCCTGGAGGTGGCGAAAGCCATTGCCCTCGACCCGACTGTAGTGCTGCTCGACGAACCCTTTGCCGGCCTCGCGCCCAACGAGGTTCGTGAGTTTTCGAGTCTGGTAACGGCCCTGCGGGATCAGGATCATGCCATTGTTCTGGTGGATCACAACGTCAAGGCAGTCGCCTCGCTGGTGGATCGGGTGGTAGCGATGTACGTGGGCGAGAAGATTGCCGAAGGCACACCCGCCGAGGTCACCGGCAATGCACGGGTACGCGAAGTCTATTTCGGCGGCTCACTCGACGAGGCTCACCCTACCACCGAACAGATCAAGCAGGCACTGCACGTCGAGGACCAGACTACAGCCGAAACCAGGCGTCAGGCGCCGGTGCTGCTCGAGGTTGGGATCGACTCGGTTCGTTACGGCAAAGCCCAGGCGCTGCGGGATACCCGCATTCAGGTGCATGAGGGTGAATTCGTGTCCGTCGTGGGCTTGAACGGTGCTGGCAAGAGCACACTGTTCAAGTCCATCATGGGTTTCGTCGGCTATGACGGCGACATCGCCTGGCGGGGTGAGTCCATCAAGGGCCGCACGACAGCGGCAATCGCCACCTCCGGACTAGCGTTATGCCCCGAGACGCGTGAGCTGTTCCGCTACATGAGCGTGCGCGAGAACCTGGAAATGGGCGGACAACGCCTCGACAAAAGAGGCTTGCGGGACAGCCTTATGCGGGTGTTTGAGCTGTTCCCGGTGCTGGCGGAACGGCAGCGGCAGCCGGCGTTGACGCTGAGTGGTGGAGAGCAGCAACAGCTCACTATCGGGCGGGCCTTGATGCAGAACCCACGGCTGCTGATACTCGACGAACCCACGCTGGGGTTGGCACCGTTGATCATCGAGAACATCTCGCGCGCACTGGAGCGGCTACGCGCCGAGACCGGTCTGGCCATTCTGCTTGGCGAACAAAACGTAACCTTCGCCCTGCAGCACTCGGACCATATGTATCTGCTGGAAACGGGCGATCTGAACTGGCAAGGCAGCGCCGAGGTCTTTGTCGAGGAAGCCGGCGCGGACTTTCTGTGACAGCTCAAGCCGCGTGTTCAATCTGGCCGACAAGGTCGCAGTGGTTACCTGCTCCAGCCGCAATGCCGCCGCCTGCAAGACCGTCGTTCGCACCATGAAACAGAACGGCCTCGAGGCCGGAGCACCGCTCCGGCACATTGGCGTACCCGATGACATCGGTGGCCTGGCGCTATTGCTGGCTTCACCGTTGGCGTGTTTCATCACGGGCCAGGTCATCGTGGCCGCCGGCGGCGTTGCCGTTACTAACCTCATGTGCTGACACCGCGGCCATCCTGGCGGCAACTAAAGGGTGGTTTAACCGGCTCCAGAGTACCGAACAACGACCGGACGCTTTGCGCATGGCGGCGGACAGGCGACAATGGGGGTTTATCCGCAAGCAATCATACGAAGACGCGCATGTCCGGCAACACACTTGGTATGTTATTCACCGTCACGACCTTCGGCGAAAGCCACGGTCCGGCGCTCGGTGCCATTATCGATGGCTGCCCGCCGGGCCTGGAGCTAAGCGAAGCCGACCTGCAAGCGGATCTCGAGCGCCGGCGGCCCGGCAAGAGCCGCCACACGACGCAACGCCGCGAGCCTGATCAGGTGCGGATTCTATCCGGCGTATTCGAGGGTCGTACCACCGGCACGGCAATCGGCCTGCTGGTCGAGAACGTCGATCAGCGCTCGCGCGACTACAACGCGATCATGGATAAGTTCCGGCCCGGCCATGCGGATTACACCTATCACATGAAGTACGGCCGCCGCGATTATCGCGGCGGTGGTCGCAGTTCGGCCCGGGAGACCACCATGCGGGTGGCGGCCGGAGCGATCGCCAAGAAATATCTGCGGGAACGCTATGGCGTTCTGGTCCGCGGTTACCTGGCCCAGCTCGGGCCGTTGCAGCCGACGCGAATCGACTGGGATACCGTCGATGACAACCCGTTTTTCTGTCCCGACCCCGATCTGGTGCCAAAACTAGAGGCCTATATGGACCAACTGCGGCGCGACGGCGATTCGATCGGGGCACGGGTGACGGTGGTTGCCAGCCAGGTACCCTCCGGCTGGGGCGAACCGGTATTCGACAAGCTCGACGCCGATATCGCCCATGCCCTAATGGGCATCAATGCGGTCAAGGCGGTCGAAATCGGCGCTGGCACCGCCGTAGCCGCCCAGCGCGGTAGCGAACACCGCGATGAACTGACCCCGGCTGGCTTTCTCAGCAACAACGCCGGCGGCGTGCTGGGCGGGATCTCCAGCGGCCAGGACGTGGTGGCCCATCTCAGTCTTAAACCCACCTCCAGCATTCGGTTGCCGGGTCGTACAGTCGACACACAAGGCCAGCCTGCCGAGGTCATCACCACCGGCCGCCATGACCCTTGTGTCGGCATCCGCGCCACGCCGATCGCCGAGGCCATGGTGGCACTGGTGTTAATGGATCACGCGTTGCGCCAGCGCGCGCAGAACGCAGATGTCGCCCCGGGTTTGCAGCCACTACCCGGCCAGGCACCCCAGCGTTAGTATCATCACTGCACGGTCTCCCTACCGAACAGCGACCATGGCCCGCATCGACATCATTCGCGACGACATCACCCAATTGCAGGCCGATGCCATTGTCAACGCCGCCAACACATCGCTGCTCGGTGGCGGCGGAGTTGACGGCGCCATCCACCGCGCCGCCGGACCGGAACTGCTGGCCGAGTGCCGCCAGTTGGGTGGCTGTCCGACCGGCGAGGCCCGCATCACCCGCGGCTACCGGCTGGCGGCCAAGCATGTCATCCATACCGTCGGGCCCATCTGGCGGGGCGGCCATCAAGGTGAGGCAGGCTTACTAGCAGCCTGCTATCGCAACAGTTTGCAACTCGCCCGGGAGCACGCGCTGCACAGCGTTGCGTTTCCGGCGATAAGCTGCGGCGTATTCGGCTATCCCCCCGATCAGGCGGCCCGCATCGCCATTACCACGGTGCGTGAGTGCACCGCCGACGACAACATCATCCGCCAGGTATGGCTGGTCTGTTTCGGCCAACCCATTCTCGAGGTTTATTGCCACGCCTGGCGTGACCTGAGTGAGAGTAACCCATGACCCAAGTAACCATCCGGCGGGCCGCGGCCCTCGACCTGGCGGCCATCGTCGCCTTCAACCAGGCCATGGCCTGGGAAACCGAACGTCGCGAGCTGTCGGCCGAGGTCATAAGTCCGGGCGTCGAAGGCCTTTTCAACGCGCCCCAGTACGGCTTTTATTTGGTCGCCGACGCCGCCGCCGAGGTAGTGGGCTCGCTGATGGTGACATTCGAGTGGAGCGACTGGCGCGACGGGCTGATCTGGTGGATTCAGAGTGTCTATGTACGGCCTGAATGGCGCCGTCGCGGCATCTACCGTGATCTCTACCAGCACGCCAAGTCGCTGGGCGCCGCGCAGGGTTCGGTGCGTGGCTTCCGGCTTTATGTGGAAAAAGACAACCTGGTAGCTCAACGCACGTATGCCAGTTTAGGGATGCAGGAATCAGACTATAAACTGTTCGAGGAGATACTCGACTGACTACGCCGCCGGTATCACACGGCGTCCACATCAACCCACTTGCACGGTTTGCCCATGCCCGCTCAACGACCGAACATCCTGCTGGTGATGGCCGATCAGCTGACCCCGTTCGCCATCGGCGCTTACGGCCATCAACTGGTCAAGACCCCGAACATCGACGCGCTGGCCGGGCATGGTGTGGTATTCGACGCAGCCTACTGTAACAGTCCGCTATGCGCACCGGCCCGCTTCGCCCTGGTCAGCGGCCAGCGCATTTCGCGCATCGGTGCCTACGACAACGCGGCCTATCTGGCCAGCACCGTACCAACGTTTGCACACTATCTGCGCAGCCTCGGCTATCAAACCTCGCTGGCCGGCAAGATGCACTTCGTCGGGCCAGACCAGTTGCACGGTTTCGAGGAACGCCTCACCACCGACATCTATCCCGCTGACTTCGGCTGGACGCCGGACTGGCACCATCCCGAACAGCGCATCGATTGGTGGTACCACAACATGCTAAGCGTGAAACAGGCCGGCGTGGCAGAGATCACCAATCAGCTGGAATTCGACGACGAGACCGGTTATCAGGCTACGCAGAAACTGTACCAGCTGGCACGCAACAAGGACCGGCGGCCGTTTCTGCTAACGGTGAGTTTCACCCATCCGCATGATCCTTACGCGACCCGCCAGCGTTACTGGGATCTGTATGATCACACCGCCATCGACCTGCCCAGAGTGGCAGCAATCCCTTACGACCAGCAGGATCCGCACAGCCAGCGGCTGTATCAGGCGACCGATATGGGCCGTTACCCGATCACCGACAACGACATCCGCAATGCCCGCCACGCCTACTATGGCAATGTCAGCTACATCGACCAATGGCTCGGCCGGCTGCAAACGACGCTGGCTGACACCCGCTTGGCCGACGACACCGTGGTTATATTCACCAGTGATCACGGCGACATGCTGGGCGAGCGCGGGTTATGGTACAAAATGAGCTTTTTCGAGAGCGCCAGCCGCGTACCATTGATCGTAGCCGCACCGGCAAGATTCCAAAGCGCGCGTATCAAACAACCCGTATCCCACGTCGACCTCCTGCCCACCCTGGTGGATCTGGCGCGCCAGGACCAGCCAGCGCCGGACTGGATCGATCCTCTGGACGGCTGCAGCCTGCTGCCGCTGGTGGAAGGCGCAACGAACGCGGGACCGGACGCAGTGCTCGCTGAGTACTGTGGCGAAGCTGCGATCGGGCCTATCCTGATGATCCGCCGCGAACGCTACAAGTACGTGTTTTGCGCCGGCGACCCGCCGCAGCTATTCGATGTTGAATCCGATCCCGGTGAGCTCACTAACCTGGCTGCCGATCCCGCACACGCCGAGCTGGCGGCGCGGTTCCATACCGAGGTGCTTGAGCACTGGGATCCGACCGCTCTCAAGCACGCGGTGATCGCCGATCAGGACCGGCGTCGCTGGCTGGATCAGACATTGCGCCAAGGCCGGTTCACGCCATGGGACTACCAGCCACCGCATGACGATACCCAACGCTATATGCGCAACCACCTGGATCTGAACGAACTGGAGTCGCATTCGCGGTTCCCGCGATCGCGCTCTGAGAGTGAATTCGACTGAGCGGCCGACGCGGCATCAATACCCCATGGTACCCGCGCGTCCCCCGCGCGGTGGCTGATGTCAGCCGTGCGTCGCCAACAGACCGGCGGCCGTGATGAGAAAGCCGCAGAACAACAGCCGCAGCGACTTCTCCGGCAACCGGTGTGCCAGCCGCACGCCGTGTGACACGCTGACCACACCACCGATGGCAAGCGGTAGCCCGAAGCGCCAGTCCACCTGGCTATGCCCGGCATACGTTGCCAGGCCCACCACCGTACCGGGCGCAACCATCGCCAGCGCATGGGACTGAGCCCCGGCCTGGCGCAGCCCAAAATAGCGGATCAGCACCGGCGGCACCAGCAGTGCACCACCAACCCCGAACAGGCCCGAAATCGATCCACCAGCCGCACCCACCAGCACCAGCCAGCCGGCCCTTAGGCGCGCACCCGTAAGTACGGCCCGCGGCCTGGCCAGCGCCAGCCAACCCAGGTACAGGCCGATGGCCAGCACGAACAGGACAAAAGCTGTGCGCAGCCGGAATGCCGCAACGTGCAAGGCGAGCAACGCCGCAAGATAGGTAAAGACGACACCGCCACCGGCCAGCATCAACGCATAGCGGCGATTCAATGCTCCCAGCTGATGGTTACGCCACAGCCCCAACAGCACGTTCGGCACCACCATAACCATCGCCGTCCCCTGCGCCAGTTGCTGATGCATACCGAACACCAGGCCCAGCATGGGAATGGCGATCACGCCGCCACCAATGCCGAACAGCCCGCCCAGTGCACCCAAAATACCACCCAGGAATACCAGGACCACTACTTCCAAGCCACCCATCCGCCAGGCTCCAGCACATCTTGCAAGAATTCACCGTGCGACCTTCAATCACCGGCCTCCACCAGCAATCGCAACCGTGCCGGTAGTCGAGCCCGCAGGCGAGCACCGAACTGCCGCTCGTGGCGCTGCCAGACAATCCCCAGCCCGACGATGGCAAGGCCGAGAAACGACAAAACGACCGGGAACCACAGGCTGTGAAGGAACACACGGTTGGCCAGATAACCGAGGTACCCGGCGACGCCGAGCCCGCCAAATACCACGAAGACGCGCCGGCGCAGGACGGTACCGACCAGCAATAAACCGACATTCAGCAGGCAGTACATGAGCCGTGCCAGCTCACTAGCGGAGTGGGACAGGCTGAGCCCAGCCCAAAATGCCAACATGCCGAACAAGTAGAGCCAGAAGCCGAAGTCAGGCCGTCGGCCCAACCGCAGATCCACCAGGAACGCCAACACCAGCATACCCAGCCCGAACCAGAGCGAGAAATCCCGGCGCAGTTCCCAGCCCCAGTCATGGCCAAACAGGAACGGGACCAAATCCATGCTCAGATACCATAGCGTCACAGCCACCGGCATCAACAGAAACGGCAGCCGGTAGCGCGCGAACAGCAAACAGGCTGCCGCCAGGGTGGCGAGCTCCATCAGAATCCAACGCCACGAGATCAGGCTATGGTAACTGCGATACACAGCGCCATCCGGCCACAAACCAAGCCCTTTCTGCAACCCATATACGGCCAGCGGCACGAGGGCTACCGCCAGCGCAGCGGTGGGACCTGCCGGCACCGGCAACCGGTGCTGTATCAGGTACTCGGTCAGCGCCACAGCCAATAGGATGTAGAGTCCGCCGACCAGCAGTAACCCCCATCCGCCGAGCAGTTCCCAGCCCAGGGTCACGAACAGCGTCATGGCGGCAATTGCGATCAGCCCACCCAGGTAGTACAACAAATGGGCCAGCCGCAACCTGGGTTGATTGCGCTCCTGTTGGCACAGAAACTGCCACAGGGCGTCGGCCTGCTGCGGTTGGATGAGCCCCTCGCGGACAACGTAATCGAGGTCCAAACGGGTGATCTGCATGACCGGCACTCCAACTCCGTGAGTACGCCAGCCACTGTAACGCATTTGCCTGCCGCTGGTAGTATCGATGCGGTTTGCCTAGACTGAGCCGCGAGCAGTGGCTGTTGCTGAAGAGCTTAATCTGTAGGTTCCCGCCGGGTTGAAGCGGTGGCGTTGGTGCGCGCCTTTGGCACGACAACCTCAAAGACACCCCGCCGTCTAAGCCGACAGTCCGCGTCCAAAATTGAGGCTGCTGCGTATGAGCCAGCATCTACAAATAATCCTGGGTCTCTCATGCCAGAAGCAAAACGCCACACTGTTCCATCCCGCCGGCTGATTTCAGCCGGCAAGGCCGTGACGTTCGGCTTGGCGCTGATCCCGTTGGGATACCTCTGCTACTGGGCTTGGGTTGGCCGACTGGGCGCCAACCCGGTGCAGACCATGACCTTTCTTACCGGCGACTGGGGCCTGTACTTCTTGCTGATGACGCTGGCGGTGACGCCACTGCGACGGCTCAGCGGCTGGAACTGGCTCCAGCGCTTCCGGCGTATGTTGGGACTGTTCGCCTTTTTCTATGTGCTGCTGCACTTTCTTGTCTACCTGGTCTTCGACCAGTTTTTCGACCTGGGTTCGATCGCGGCGGACATCGTCAAACGACCCTATATAACGGTAGGCTTCACCGCTTTCATGCTCATGATCCCGCTGGCACTCACCTCCACCAATGCCATGATGCGGCGGCTTGGCCGCCGCTGGCAGCAACTGCATCGGCTGACCTACCTGATCGGCGTGCTAGCCATCCTGCACTACCTGTGGCTGGTCAAGGCCGACATACGCAGTCCGCTCAGCTTTGGCACAATACTCGCTATCTTGTTAGGCTACCGGCTTTGGCTGTACTGGCAGCGCCAGCTGGCCGTGCAACGTTTCAAGGCGCTGGATTCAGTTATGGCCGCCCAGGCGGGCAGCGACTAAGCCACGACCAGCCACTATCCTTGTAGGAAAAGCGCAACCATGATGGCAGTGATAACCGCGCTGGCCGTAACCGTGGCACTGATTGCCGGCTCGGTTTATCTGATCAACGTGTTATGGCCGCTACTGCCGGGCTGGATGATGCTAATACTGTTCATGCTGCTTGCGGTGATCGTGATCGGTTACCCGATTTTCAGTCTGGCGCGCTGGTCGGATCGACGGCTACAGCGCCAGCGCCAATCCGGTGCCAAACCACAATACAAACATGACACTTATGCCGACGAGGATGACTGATAATGCCGGTCAATCGGTCGCAACGGCATAGCCGAATTCGGCGGCCGAGTGGGTCAGCCAGCCCCAGAAACTGACAGCGTAGCTGCGTAGGACATAAAGGTCGAATATATCGCCACCGCTGTGATGCAGAACTGTGTGGATCCCATGCACCGCTGAGACGGCCACAGCGCCGACCGGCAGCACGCGCGGATGCAGATCAACCGGCAGACCTTTTGCCAGGACCTGCCGAACCGCTGGGCCGCGAAGCCGCAGACCACAGCGAGCATGGCTGAGGTCGGCCACAGTCGCCGTATCGCTGTCGAACCCGGCGCGCAAGCGATCCAGTAACTCGCCGTCGGCTCCCTCGGCTACGACCCAATAGGTTTCCGCCCCGATCGAAAGCATCGCGACTGCATTATCCGCGCTGGCACGGTTGGGTGCCGGCACTGGCAGAGTCAGGCCGGTATCGATTGCGCGGGCGAAGGCGTCAGCCCGGTCCGGCCAGTGACAAAGCTGGGCGATGAGCAGTCCCCGGCGCTGCGTCAAGGTAACACCGGGCGCGTCGGTATCGCGGCCGAAGCGCCCGGCCTCGAGGGTATGCTCCAAAGCAGAAATGGCATTAGCCACGGAGGCGTTCTCCCTGGGGATCAACAAAATGGGGTTCGACGATTTCCACGGCGACGTGCTGATTGCCGAGCGGATCAGCAGCGTAGAACGTCTCGCCCAGGCGCACAGTACCACCGCGGACAAACCCAAGGCCGATTTCGCGACCCAGTTCCGGGCTGAAACAGGCCGAGCTCACATGTCCCCAGCTGTCACAGGGCTCGCGCGGTTCGGCCTCGCGCACCAGGTGCGCACCCGTGGTGAGGAAATGGTCTGGTATCACCGACCGCAGCCCTACCAGACGCGGCCGCTCCGGATCATCGAACCCGTCCCGATGCATCAGGGCCCGGCCGATGAATTCCTTCTGCATCCGCGCCAGGCCTCCCATTCCCAGATCGTGCAGGGTGCGCCGCCCATCGAGTTCAGCCCCGGTGAAATGCCCCTTTTCAATGCGCAGTATATCCATCGCATCGAGGCCGTAGGGCGTGATGTCATGCGCCTGCCCCGCCTCTAACAGCGACGCCCACAGAGTAGACCCGTAGTCTGCGGGAACGTACAACTCATAGGCCCGCTCGCCGGAGAAACTGATACGGATGATCCGCAACGGTATGCCGGCGCCGGCCAGCCGCGTTTCCAGCAAGCCCATGAACGGCAGTCCGGTATCGCTGACATCGTCGTCGACCAACTGCGCCAGCACCTCGCGGCTGAGGGGACCGGCCAGCGCCAACCCGGCCCACTGGTCAGTCGCTGAATTGACGCTGACCCTTAGTTCTGGCCAGAGCACCTGCAGCAGGTACTCCAGATGGCGCAACACGGCCGGTGCGTTGGCCGTAGTGGTCGTCATGAAAAACCGCTCGTCAGCCAGCCGGGTGGTGGTGCCATCATCGAAGGCAATACCATCCTCACGCAGCATGACACCGTAACGGGCCCGGCCGACCTGAAGCTTGCGCCAGCCATTGACGTAGGTCCGGTCCAGCAACAACGCCGCATCGGGCCCTTGCACATCGATCTTGCCAAGGGTAGATACGTCGGTAATGCCCACTGCCTGCCGAACCTGGCGGGCTTCGCGAATAGCGGCATCGCGGCGACTCTCACCGGAGCGGGCATAACCACTCGGTCGCTTCCACTGACCGGCATCGGTAAACCGCGCACCGGCTTGCTGATGCAACCGGAACATGGGGGTATAGCGCACCGGAGCGAACCGGTGCCGCACCGAGTGCCCGGCCAGCGCGCCCAGCGCCACCGGCGTATAAGGTGGCCGGAAAGTCGTGGTACCCACTTCCGCTATCGCCAGTTTGCGCTCCAGCGCCAGCAACGCAAGCGCATTGATGTTGCCGGTCTTGCCCTGATCGGTCCCCATACCGAGCGTCGTATAGCGCTTGAGCAGCTCGACCGAGTCATAACCCTCGCGCGCCGCCAGCGCCACGTCGCTGGTCGTCACGTCGTTCTGCAGATCGACGAATCGTTTGCCGCTGCCCGGTACCGCCCACAACGCGGCCGGCGCTTGCTCGCTGGATTCGGCCAACCCTGGCAGCGCCAGCGGGGCTGCATCAAACCCGCAGTCACTGGCCGCCTGCCGGCCGGCCGCGGCGCCCTGCTGCAGGCACTGGCCAAGCCGCCACTCGCCCTGACAGGCGCCAGCGCCGCGCCATGGCTCGCGCGGCGCGCCCGGCACGAAGCCGAGAATCCGCTGATCGAAGGTAGGCCGCCCGCCCGCCTGGCTGTGCAAATGCAAGGTCGGCGACCAGCCGCCCGAATTCAGCAGCAGGTCGCAGTCGACACTGATGCCGCTGGGCCGCAGACGGCCGTCGCGCCAGGCGCGCAGGGCGACACTGCGCACACCCAAGTGACCGTAGACGGCACTGACCACCATGCCAGGATGCAATGTCACACCATCACGCTGACAAGCCGTAGCCAGCCCGGCCGGTGTGGCGGGCCGCGGATCGACCAGCGTCACCTCGGCACCGGCGCGGGCCAGATCGCGGGCCGCCAGGTAACCGCTGTCGTTATTGCTGAACACGACCGCCCGCCGGCCCGGCAGAACCGCGTAACGATTGAGATAAGTGCGGGCGGCGCCGGCCAGCATCACCCCGGGGCGATCGTTGCCCGGAAAGACCAGCGGCCGCTCGATGGCACCGGTCGCCAGCACCACCTGACTGGCACGTACAATCCAGTGTCGCTGACGTGGCAGGTGCGGCGGCGGTTCAGGCAGGTGATCGGCGGTTCGTTCCACCAGTCCCATGACATTGCCATCGTAATAGCCAAACGCCGAGGTGCGAGTCAGGATCCGCACCTCCGGCAGTTGCTCCAGCTCGCCCGCGGCCTGCGCCGTCCACTGGCGAATCGGCTCGGCATCGGCTGGCGTACGGCCCTGCGCAACACTGCCACCCAGAAACGGATTCTCATCCACCAGCAGGACCCGCGCACCGCTGCGCCCGGCCGCCAGCGCCGCAGCCAACCCCGTCGGACCGGCCCCGACCACCAGCACATCACAGAACGCCTCAATCCGTTCGTAATGGTCCGGATCCGGGTCATAGCTGGCACGTCCCAGTCCCGCCGCTTTCCGGATGAAATGTTCGTAGAATTTCCAGCCCTTAACGCCGGGCCACATGAAGGTCTTGTAGTAGAAGCCGGCTACGAACACGCTCGAAAGCAAGCTGTTGACGGCACCGACGTCGAACCTCAGGCTGGGCCAGCGACTCTGGCTCTCGGCCTCCAGGCCATCATAGAGTTCAACCAGCGGTGCCCGCGTGTTCGGTTCACGCCGGGCGCCCCAGCGCAGGGTGACCAGACCCGAAGCCTCTTCCGGGCCGGCACTGGAAATGCCGCGCGGGCGATGGTACTTGAAGCTGCGGCCGACCAAACGCACGCCATTGGCGAGCAGAGCGCTGGCCAGGGTATCACCGGCGTAGCCTTGGTAGAGGCGACCATCGAAGCGGAAACTGACCGGTTGGTTGCGGTCGATAACGCCGCCGCGGGGAAGGCGCACGCCGCTCATGCCGGATCCTCTTCGTCGTATAGGGTGCGGGCCAGCCGGGCACCGAACACCTCATGGGTACCGGTGTCACGCTCTACCACCAGCCAGGCACGGCAGCCATGACCATGGTGCCAGAGTTCCTGATGACGGCCGCGCGGGTTATCACGCATGTAGACATAATCGGTCCATTGCGCGGTAGGGGCATCGGCAGCCGGGCGGCGCACCGTGGCGTCGCCCAGATAAGTAAACTCGCTGTGGTCACGCAGGCCGCAATGCGGGCAGGGAATGCGGATCATGATCGCTCGCGCTCAATGACGATTGGGATACGGTCCGGTGCTTTCCTCGTCCAGCAGATGGCCGGTCGCGAAACGTTCCAGACTATAAGGACGGTTGAACTCGTGCGGTTCATCGTGGGCGATCGTGTGCGCGAACACCCAGCCGGAACCGGGTGTAGCCTTGAAACCACCGTAGCACCAGCCACCGTTCAGATAGAGACCGTCGACAGGGGTCTTGCCGATGATCGGTGAACCATCCATGGTCATGTCCATGACGCCGCCCCAGTGGCGCAGCAGACGCAGCCGCCCCAGCATCGGAAACATAGTGACAGCGGCTTCGGCGACATGCTGTACCAAGGGCAGATTGCCGCGCTGGGCATAGGAGTTGTAACCATCCAGGTCGCCACCGAACACCAGACCGCCCTTGTCGGACTGGCTGATATAGCAATGCGCTGCGCTGAACGTGGCCACGGTGTGGATCAGCGGCTTGATCGACTCGGTCACGAACGCCTGCAGCAGATGGCTTTCGATGGGCAACCGCAGGCCGGCCATTGCTGCCAACCTACCCGTATTGCCGGCCACCGCTGTACCGATTCGGTCGGCCCGGATGTCGCCGCGGCTGGTCTGTACGCCGCGGACTCGCTCGCCGTCATACAGGAAACCCGTCACCTCGCAGTTCTGGATAATGTCGACACCCAGCCGATCGGCGGCCCGGGCGAAGCCCCAGGCCACCGCATCGTGGCGCGCATTGCCGGCCCGCTGCTGTAGCAGACCACCATACACAGCGAAGCGGGAATCGCCGTCCTGGTATAGGCCTGGCAACATGGCGCGGACCTGGTCAGGATTGAGAAACTCGGCATCAACTCCGTTCAGACGCATGGCATTGCCGCGGCGGCGGAAGCGCTCGGCAACGCTCTCGGACTGGGCAACGTTGAGCACGCCACGCTGGCTGAACATCACGTTGTAATTCAGATCCAGGCTAAGCCCCTCCCACAGCTTCAGCGAATGTTCGTAGAAGCGGGAGTTGCCCGTCAGTTCATAGTTCGAGCGGACGATGGTGGTGTTGCGCCCGGTGTTGCCGCCACCGATATAGCCTTTCTCCAACACCGCCACATTGCGGATACCGTGATTTCGGGCCAGGTAATAAGCGGTAGCGAGCCCATGCCCGCCGCCACCGATGATGATGACGTCGTAACCTGCCTTCGGCACCGAGTCGCGCCAAGCACGCGGCCAACGTCGATGCCCTCTGAGCGCGTGCCCTAGCAACGCCCAGGCTGAATATCTGCCCATGGCTGGGATTCCGGTCTGTAGAAGCTGTTATGGGTGTCTAATCCGCAAGCTTAACGGTTCCCGATCGCTGGCCGCAATCGTCCCGATACCGCGGACCTACAGGTCCAGCGTGTTACGGCGCTCCCAGTCGCTCAGGCAACGGCTGTAGTCATTCCATTCCTGCGTCTTCATCTTGATATAGGCCCGGCTGAATTCATCGCCGAGGGCCGCTTGCAGTACCTCATCGCGCTCAAAAGCCCGGATCGCATCGATCAGATAAAGCGGCAGCCGCTTCACATCCGGGGCCTTGTGGCCTTCTGAGTACATATCGATGTCGAGCCGGGCGCCGGGCTGACGCTGCTCATGGATGCCCTGCAAGCCAGCCGCCAGATTGACTGCCTGTAGCAGATACGGATTGGCCGCGCCATCGGCCTGACGGAACTCGAAGCGTCCGGCATCGGGCACACGGACCATGTGGGTGCGGTTGTTGCCGGACCAAGTGATAGTATTAGGCGACCAGGTCGCACCTGACATGGTGACCGGTGCGTTGATCCGCTTGTAACTGTTGACTGTCGGGTTGGTAATGGCACTCATAGCTTCAGCATGGTGCAAAATACCCGCCAGGAACTGGTAGGCCTTCTCCGACAAGCCCAGTTCATCGCCGTCATCGTGCATGATATTGCGGGTAGCGTGGGGATGCTCCCATAGCGACAGGTGCACGTGACAACCGTTGCCGGTAAGGTGCATGAACGGCTTCGGCATAAAGGTTCCGCGCAGGCCGTGCTTTTCGGCAATCGAGCGGACCATGAATTTGAAGAACGCGTGGCGATCCGCTGTCTGCAGGACCGAACTGTAATCCCAGTTCATTTCGAACTGCCCGTTCGAATCCTCATGATCGTTCTGGTAGGGTCCCCAGCCCAGTTCCAGCATGCCATCACAGATCTCGGCTATTACATCGTAACGCCGCATCACAGCCTGCTGGTCATAGCAGGGTTTCTCAGCTGTATCGAGGTCATCAGAGATGGCCGTTCCATCCGTGTTGATGAGGTGGAATTCCGCCTCGACACCCGACTTGGGATGAAAACCCTGCGCTTCTGCGACACCGACCAGTCGCTTGAGCACATTCCGCGGCGCCTGCTCAAGCGATTTGCCGGCCATCCACAGGTCGCAGGCTACCCAGGCGACATCGCGCTTCCAGGGTAACCGTATAACACTGTCGGGGTCGGGTAACGCGAACATATCCGGATCTGCCGGGCTGAGATCCAGGTAGGTCGCGAATCCGGCAAATCCGGCTCCGGCCTCCTCCATCTGCGCGGCAGCGGCTGCCGGCACAAGCTTGGAACGCTGTACGCCGCGCAGATCGGTAAAGTTGAACAGAAAATACCGGATATCGTTCTCTTGCGCGAAAGTTTGAAGCCTACTCATTGTTCAGATCTCCCCGGGTGGCATTTAGGATTATCAAAGGCATAAACCGAGCGTCAGGTCCAACCGGGAATCCAGTTGGTACCCGCGAGAGGTATTCGCGCCATGGCCGCTGCCTCCATGGTCAACGCGACCATGTCCTCAGGCTCGAGGTTGTGAACATGTGACTTGCCGCAGGCGCGAGCTAAAGTCTGGGTCTCAAGCGTCAGAGTGGTCAGGTAGTTGCGCACACGCTGGGCTGCCAACTCCGGATCAAGGCGCTGCTCAAGTTCCGGGTCCTGGGTGGTGATGCCGACCGGACATTTGCCGGTGTGGCAGTGATGGCAATGCCCTGGCGAAGTACCTAGCACCGCATAGTCCTGTTCGAAAATCGGTGCGTTGCAGTTGAGCGCCATCAAGGCTGCCATACCTATAGACACGGCGTCGGCACCCAACGCAAGCGCCTTGGCCACGTCGCTGCCCGTGCGAATGCCACCGGATACAATGAGCTGCACTTTGCGGTGCATGCCCAACTCCTTCAGAGCGTCCACCGCTTGCCGCACGGCCGGCAGCGTCGGTATGCCCACGTCCTCGATAAAGCAGCTCTGGGTCGCGGCAGTGCCGCCCTGCATGCCGTCAAGCACGATGGCATCGGCACCTGCCTTGACCGCCAGCATGGTATCGTAGTGGGTCCTTGTAGCGCCGATCTTGACGTAGATCGGTTTTTCCCAATCAGTGAGTTCACGCAGTTCGTGGATCTTGATTTCAAGATCGTCGGGACCAGTCCAGTCCGGGTGACGGCTTGCGCTGCGCTGGTCGATGCCGACCGGCAGGGTGCGCATACCCGCGACTCGCTCGGTGATCTTCTGGCCCAACAGCATACCCCCGCCACCTGGCTTTGCGCCCTGCCCCACGACTACCTCGATGGCATCCGCACGGCGGATCTGGTCAGGCTGCATCCCGTAGCGCGATGGCAAATACTGATAGATTAGCGTCTTGGACGCTTGGCGCTCCTCATCAGTCATGCCCCCATCACCCGTCGTGGTGCTGGTACCCATATCAGTGGCAGCCATGCCAAGCGCCTGTTTGGCATTCGCGCCCAGCGCGCCGAAACTCATGCCGGCAATGGTGATCGGTATCTTAAGTTCAATCGGTTTCTTGGCGAAGCGCGTGCCGATTACGACATTGGTATCACACTTTTCCCGATACCCTTCCAGCGGGTAACGCGACACCGACGCACCCAGAAATACCAAGTCGTCGAAATTCGGTACCTTGCGCTTGGCGCCAGAACCCCGGATGTAGTAGAGCCCTTCGGCCGCCGCGCGCTGGATTTCAGCAATCACATGCGGGGGGAATGTCGCGGATTCACGCTGCTTTCTAGGATCCATTGCCGTCCCCACCCTCAGTAATACGAAAGGTTATTGATCTTGAAGTTGTAAAGCTGGCGTGCCGAACCATAACGCCGGAACTCCCGCGGGTCGGCATCAATCGCGGCACGCTCGAGCAGATCCCGTAGGGTCGCCAGGTGTTCGTCGCCCATGGGCTTTTCGATGCAGTCGGCCCCCAGGCTTTCCACGTTACCGCGCACGAACAGCTTGGCCTCGTACAGGGAGTCGCCAAAATGGGCGCCCGCATCGCCGCACACGACGAGGTGGCCGGCCTGCGCCATAAAGGCCGACATGTGTCCCACCGAGCCACCCACAACGATATCTATGCCCTTCATCGAAATGCCACAGCGTGCACTGGCATCTCCCTTGATCACCAGCAACCCCCCATTGCCGGTGGCACCGGCCGACTGGCTGGCATAACCCGCAACCCTAACGGTCCCGGACATCATGTTTTCAGCAACGCCGACGCCCGCATTGCCATCGATGGTGACCGTAGCCTGTTTGTTCATACCGGCACAGTAATAGCCGACATGGCCTCTCACCCGGACGCTCAACGGCGCATCCAGGCCACACGCAATCGCGTGGCGACCCTTGGGGTTAAGGATTTCAAACTGCGTCTCGTCGGGGTTGCCCTCACGACCCTGCAGACGCCTATTCAGCGTGCGCAGATCCACCTCATCCAGATTCACCGTCGCCATCATCAGGCCCTGCCCCAACTGTAAACCGTCGCTGGCTTCGGCTCCCAGACCTGGGCATGCTCCGCACCTGGCAGACGGGCGATGGCACGATATTCAGTGCTCATCGCGACCCAGTCATCGGTTTCCGCCATGATGGCATGCTTGCATGCGATCGGATCGCGTACTACCGCAAAGCCATCGCTAGTGCCAACCGCAAACGTAAAAAAGCCGTCCAGATCCACGAGGCAGGCCTCCAGCGCCTCTTTCAGCGATGCCCCTTCACGCAGACGCCAAGTCAGGTAAGCCGCCGCGACCTCAGAATCGTTCTCGGTTTGAAACCGCAGGCCAGCGTTGTGACTCAACCAGTCGCGCCAGAGATGATGGTTCGACAACGAACCGTTATGCACCAGACACAAGTCATCACCACTATTGAACGGATGAGCCCCTTCAGTCGTAACCGCACTCTCAGTGGCCATGCGGGTGTGTCCAACCGCATGTGACCCGGTCATACTGGCAATGCCGAACTCTTCCAGCACATGCCGGGGTAATCCCACTTCCTTGAAGATTTCGAGCGTGTGCCCGGAACTCATGACGCGGATCTCTGGATGACGTCGTTCAAGCCAGCCGCGCAAATCAGTATCCGGCTCATCGACAGTCAGGATCGCGTGGGTCGCGATGTGCTTGAGCTGAAGCCGCACACCCAGGTCGGTTTCGGCCTCCTCGACGATGCGGTCCCAATCGAAGTGCCGGTTACCATGGTATGCCACCACTTTTGCGCCGACAGCCTGATCCTCGCGGTAAACGGCGATGCCCGCGCTGTCCGGACCACGTTCTGTCATCTCGATCAGCATGGGACAGAACAGCTTGCCGAGCTGCCCCTGCAGATCCGGATTCTTCAGGTACAGACCTACGATTCCGCACATAACCCCAATACTCCTCCACTGCACACAGGCGTTCAGTAAAACCGCCACGGTTGAGACTCGGTAAACTTTACCTCAATGCATATTAATTTCATAGAGGGATTATTTAACGAGGTTTCATTCCTCAGCTTCTGAGCGGGGATAGACGATAATCGACAGATAGCGCGACGGTAGTCGCACGAGTTCCAGAGGTCCGTGCGTGGCGATTGCGTCAAAAAACAGGGAGTCGCCAGGACCGATATGAAAAGTCCTGTCGCCGTGGCGATAGATCAGCTCCCCTTCCAACATGTAGATGAACTCCACCCCTTCATGTTGGAAATCGCCGAACGGCTCAGAGCCCTCGGTAAGCGTGATCATATAGGGCTCGACCGCAACCGGGCCGCGCACCCCGTGCCCCAGAAGCTCATAGATGTGACCTGCGCGCGTACCCCGGCGATCGATTTCCAGACCTTCGCCAGCCGGCACATAACAAACATCGCGGCTCGCGTCGAGACGTGCGAACAGCGCCGACAGCGAGATCCCCAGTGCATCAGCCAACGCGGCCAGAGTTGAAAGTGACGGTGAGGCATGACCGTTCTCGATTTTGGACATCATGCCCTGGGACAGATTGGCCCGTTGCGCCAGCGCCAGCACGGTCATGTTGGCATTGCGCCGATGCTTGCGTATTTCCGCGCCGATGTATTTTTCCAGGTCGCGCCGTACCGGGCCTGCTGTGGTATCCGGTATCAGGCCAAGCGATTCGGCATCCTGCGATCTGCGATACGCCATAGTAGAGCCTCCCAAGGGCAAGGGGCGACGCCGCCGCACCATTGCTCCCCGGATCCTCCACCTACATCAATGCCAGGCGATTGTTATAGCGGTGGTGTCCCGGTCCCGGCCGATCGAAAGCCCAAGCACTCAAAAGTGCCCCAATCACGCATCATGTCGGGCACTGGCAGCGGCGTCGCGACGATAGTATTCCCAACGATACCGGGCAACCCGGTAAGCATCCATGAATGAAACGAAATATACAAACCAGCCGCCCGCATAACGCGCGAGAAGGCTCTGATCAGCGTCCGCAAAATGGGACGTCACGATACCCAGAAGAATAATGTAAAACAGCATAATCAAACCACGGGTCGGTTGACCGTTCACGACCTGGCCAGCGCCCGGCAGCAATATACCGGCGGCCAGCACCAGGACCGGATGCCAGGGGCGGCGGACACTAGGCTGAAGGCGGTTAGGCTGGGGCAGCACCATCACGCGCCTCCTGCTCCAGATCGTGCGCAAGCTCGATCAACCGGTCGAGCAATCGTCGGGCGAGCTCAGCTGGTACGGTAATCTCATCAAACAGCACGCCGCGCACGATGCGGTAACGCAGTTTGTCGGCCTGACACAGTTGGTAGACAAAGCGGATCCCCCGTGGCGTCACTAGCAACTCCTTGGTCCTGAGATCGACAAAATCCGCGATATAGGGCGCCAGTCGCTCGACCGGCGGCATCGCTGCCGGTTCATCGGTGCGCAGCCACGCATGCTGAGGCCAGCCTGACGGTATCTCGATCGAATAGGGCAGTTGCCCGGAGGGTGAGTAGTACTCCAGGTTTTCCGGCCGCATCAGAAAATCGAACACACCGCGCCAGGGCAGCGCATGCTTGACCGTGACCAGGAGCCAGAGAGACGGGATCTTTCGATACCCGAGGTGATCGTCGAGCGGTCGCAGACGTACCTGGTAGCCGTGATAAGTGCCCTCGAGCGACGGAAAATCAAGGTTCTGCTGGTTGAGCCGAGACTCCGTCAGCAACGGCATGACCTCGTCGAACATGGCCCGCCGGCGGCGGCGTACGGCACGGTTGTGCTGACGCTGAAAATGCCACATTAGCACGGCTGCAAGAACCGTAATTGTCAGAACAGCAATTAATCGGGTCGACATCGATCCCTCTGGGAAAATCGGGTGCTTCCGGCCTGGCTGTCCCAGGACGGAAGCACCCAGCCGGTCAATGCACTATCGTCACGGCACAATGCGCTTTCTCGGCAACGCCATAGGCCACGGAGCCAATCCGCGATGTAGCGCTGCGGCCAGTGTGGCCGACCACGATATGATCGAAACCATGCTCACTGGCATAGTCCACGATCGCACCACCAATGTCCCGCGCGTTGACAGTGACACAGGTGACATCACCCAATCCGGCCTCCTCGGCTCGCTTACGCGCCGCTGCCAGTTCCATCCGATCCTGGGCCATGACGGCACCGAGAATCTTGGAATCCCAGAAGCGCTGCTTGGTCGCCTGCTCGGTATTAACACGTTCTACGGTCAGGAAACAGATCGGGACACCAAGCTGTTTGGCGAAATCCACCGCAAATTCCACCGCCCCTTCCGAGGCGTGCGAACCGTCAGCTGCACACAGAATTTTCGACACCATCGTGCAATCCCTCCCCTAGTAGCCCTCAGGCCTTGGCCATGGCATCGTGAACTGCGATCCACGTTCCACGAACTTGTAACGGCGAAAATGAAACCAGACCGAGATGATGATGTAGAAAGCCATAGTAGCCAGTAGCGTACTGCCATAGCCCAGAAACGTGGCAAAGTATGTCATGACGCACAATATGAATAACGTGATCGCCGGTAACGGGTGAAACGGATGCACGTAGCCACGGTCAATGCTTCCGAGCGGCCATTGCCGGCGGAACTTGACCATGTTGATAGTCATGAATGTATATCCGAGCAGCCCCGACAGGATGGAAAATGTAATAACCTGATCCAGCAGACCCGTGAAGCCGAATGACACCGCAACCGGAATCAAAAACACAATAGACCGGAAAGGCGTGCGATAGCGCGGATGCACGGCGCCAAACACGCGTGGCAGATAACCGTCGCGCCCCAGCGAGAACCATGCCCGCGCGGCATCGTTGATGGTACCGTTGGCTGACGCGAGAGCGGAAAACGCAGTCCCCACAAACAGGAACGCTGTCACCGCCGGGATGCCAAGGACCCGTGCACTGTCATACAGTGGCACGCTGGCCTGTCCCAGATACTGCCACGGTAGCACACCACTTGCCACATACCAGGTTAGAGTCGCGGCTATCAACAGCGTGATCATTCCGGTCATCGTGCCCAGCGGCAGCGAACGCCGCGTCGATCGGGTTTCCTCCGCCGCCTGCGTGGTCCCCTCGATACCCAGGTAATACCACATACCAAACTGCAGCGCGGCGATTACACCGATCCAACCATAGGGCAAACCGACCAGCAGTTCCTTATGATGCATCACCTTGCCCAAGCTCCAGGGCTCAGCAACAAAGAACAATACGATGATCGATACGAACGCGATAAATGTAATGACGAAATTCACGTTCAGCGTTATGGCGACACCACGGTAGTTCAGAAACGCCAAGACGCTGATGGCCAACACCACGAACGGCTTGGGATCAAGCCCTGGGTGGCCCGTCTGGGCTGCCACCTGATGCATAAGGTCGCCGACCACCAGTGCATCGGCGGCCTCCAGCATGGTATAGGCAAGCACGAGATAAAGCGCCACGTTGAACGCCATCAACGGGCCGATGATGTGCTTGGCCTGGGCATACTGGCCACCGGCCGCAGCAACCGTCGATGTCACCTCGGAATCGACCATCGCCACGCAGGTGTATAACAAACCAATAAACCAGCACGCTATCAGCGACGCCTCCGGCCCCCCCTTGCCCACGGTGAAATTCCAGCCCATGAATTCACCAACAAGGACGATACCGACACCGAGCGCCCAGACGTGTACCGGCCCCAGCACCTTAAGAAGCTGAAGGCTACCCTCTTGTCGCTCCCCAGCACCTCCATCTTCGGTCGCTCCGTTAGCCATTGTTGACATCCTCCACCAGGAGGTCTTCACCTTCCCGGGAACTCAGGAGGTATGCTTCAGAATACTCAGAACTGACCTTGAACATGTCGACCACCATCCACAGCAGCAGAACCGCCGACACGATCCAGGCCCCATAACTCAGAACGTTCCAGAAATCCATGGTTAAGCCCCCTTAGTGATTTAACTCATCGATAGGCCCAAGATGGGCGTCACCGTCGATCACCAAACGCCTCATTGATGACCTCCTTGTATTCCTTGTCGGACATTCTGAGCAGGATGACGAAATACCCCACAATCACAATTGCCGTGATAATTAGTGATATCCAGCTGAAATCGTAGTTGAACCGGGTATTAATCAATTTCCCCGCTTCCTGGGCGTCATAACCGAGCTTATGCCATTGCTCTTGCATAACGGGATTTTGGTGGAGTGACTGCCACGTGGGGTTTGACTTGGCGTCGGGTACCGTGTAGGTGTTGGCCCCACCACCCAACAACAACGGCAGCAAGAGACATATGTAGACCAACGCAAGCACAAAGATGCAGTCCACGGCCTGCCCCCACCCACCCTGTTTTGGGGCGATATATTTTTTGACCATTATCTCCTCCTAGTTGTGATTCACAGTGGGCTGTCAGTGATCGAAAGCACCGTCGCGATGCCGACCCTTCCTCGCTCGTTTTTCATCCAGATGCCTTATATCCGGCTCGTAGACCCTGCGCTTGTGCTGGCGATACTGGCTCAGCATGGCGGTGATCGATCCGGTGTTATAGATGAGAACCAGGCCGCCGCCGATAAATAGCGCGAGCACCGCATCAAAATCGATCATCGTCCTGATCGTAAGGAAGGTGAAGAGATAAACGATCCAGAGTACGACGACGAACCCGATACCCCAGATCTTGTCGCGCGCATACATTGCATCCATACGGTCCTCGAGAGAAGTCATGGACGCACCTCCTTAAGGTTGGATTATCGTGAGCCGGCCGTGCCATCCTGGCGAACGACCGTCCGCATCTACCATCGGTGCCGCACGTGCAGCCCGACGCATTCTGCACTGCCGGGGCATCCTTCGAAGAAACACATTGGCAATGTCGAAGAACATGCACCCCAGTGCATATTACTTTCCTACAATGACTAACAGGCCCACGTCAAGAAAAAACGGCAGAACACTCCAAAACAGCCGTCGATAGTTTTAGAGAAACAATCAAAAATCACTCCGGATAATCTAATATTTCTTTTAATTTCAAAGATATATATTTATATATATTTATATTTTAATAATATATATTTCTAAGTAATCAAAAACATTAGAACATCGCTATCGCACCTAGCACCATTGGCCATGCCGAGCGCCTCGACCAATACTTCAAGCGCGGTGAGGATCAGCCGAGTTTCGCATGGTAATTGCTGAGGTGGGCGTATCACGCAGGGCGAGCGTAATCTCATTAGAAGTAAAAATGCCGGGGCTGAAGAGCCCCGGCAAATAACCACCAAAGGAGGAGTTTGGAGGAGAAACATCCAGCAGGATGTTGCGTTGCAGTATATGTCCTATGTTGCGCTGCGTCAATAGCGGCTGGAAGGCTTTCCGTCGGGAGAACACTTTTTGACACGCGCACATAAAAATGCCGGGGCTGAGGAGCCCCGGCAAATAACCACCAAAGGAGGAGTTTGGAGGGAACACTCGAAACCTCGAATGTTGAGAAGCATTCTAGTCAGGATGCTGCAACGCGTCAACCGATCTAGAGCGATTCTAAACAATCGGTAATCTGGTAGAAGATTTCAAACAATAAAAAGCCGGGACAGAGAGTCCCGGCAATAAACCACCAAAGGAGGAGTTTGGAGGAGAAACATCCTACATCGGATGTTGCAACGCAGTATAAAACACATGCTGCACTGCGTCAACAGGAGCAGTGACATCTCATGCAGCATGACCGCCCCTAATTAACCAAGACTGTCACCGCACGGCAAAGTTCCCGTCACTAGCACCAAAGCGGACAGCACTTGCAGCTGACAGCCGGGTGAGCGTGATTACGCCGCCGACGTGGCAGCCGCGAACCCGTTTGTCGCATGCAATACGTACCCATACCCCACAAGCGGCACGGATTCACTGGATCGCGGGAATCGGGAGCGGAGCAAGACGTCAATCGCCCCCAGTCAACCAAAAAAAGCGGCGCTGGAGCGCTGAAAAGCTGCGGTTTGCGGTCACGGAAACACTGACATAGCACCGCAACAGAAATCAGAGGCGCCAGTACAGGCTTGCCGCAGTCGCCTTTAGGAGACAGTCGGGTCGGGGACGGTTCCTATCAGCCCTGGCTTGTTCGCCGGCTTCAGCTCCACACCGAAGCCGGCCACAGAAGTTGCCGGCCCGTTACCGACTAAATATGAAATGCGGCGTAACACAACGACATCAGCGCCGTAGGGTAAATCCCAAGGGCGATGATCAGCAACCCGTTGGCGCTTATGCCGATCCGAGTATCAAGGTGCGGAACCGTCAGCGTACCTTGTTCGGGCTTGTCGAAGTAGACGTACTTGACCACCCGCAGGTAGTAGAACGCTCCGATCACGGCAAAGATCACCGCCAGTACCGCAAGCCATACCAAGCCGGCGCTAATCGCCGCCTGCAAAACTGCCAGTTTGGCATAAAAACCAACCAGAAACGGGATGCCCGCCAGCGACATCATAAATACCAGCATCATGAACGCGAGCCATGGGTTACGCTCATTAAGCCCCTTCAGATCCGCGATCTGATCAGCCTCGAAACCGGCGCGGCTGAGCAGTATAACGATCCCGAAGGCGCCGGTAGTCATCACCGCATAGGTAATGGCATAGAACATGGCAGCGGCATAGCCCTGTGGTGTACCGGCGATCACGCCAAGCAACAGGAAACCGACATGCGAGATGGTCGAGTAAGCCAGCATGCGCTTAATATTGGTCTGCGATATCGCCACCAGGTTACCCAGCACCAGAGACAAGGCGGCCAGTATCACCAGCATCTGCTGCCAGTCGCTATGGAGGGCACCCAGGCCTTCGGCCAGGACCCGGATCAACAACGCAAATGCCGCAATCTTGGGGGCAGTACCGAGATACAGCGTCACCGACGTCGGAGCACCTTCATAGACATCCGGCAGCCACATATGGAACGGCACCGCACCCAGCTTGAACGCCAGGCCAACCACCAGGAACGCGACGCCGAAAGCCAGCGCAAGATGGTTGTCGACATGTGATTTGCTGAGTTCCGTGGCAATGGTATGCAGTTCCAGGCTACCGGTGGCTCCGTATATCATGGAGATACCGTACAACAGCATGCCGGAGGCCAGTGCGCCGAGCACGAAGTACTTCATTGCGGCCTCTGAGGCGTTGCCGGAGTCGCGCTGGAAGCCGACCAGCGCGTACTGACACAGCGCCAGCAGTTCGAGTCCCAGGTACACGGTAAGGAAGCTACCCGCCGACACCATCACCATCATGCCGAGCACACCAAACAAACCCAGCACGTAGTATTCACCACGGAACAACTGGCGTTCCCGCAGGTAATCGCGGGAGTACAGGAACACGGCCCCGGAAATGACATAAATACTCAGCTTCAGCACGGTCGCCAGCGGGTCGCTGACATAATGGCCGTTGAAGCCCACCACCGTGTTGGCGTGGTAGCCGTAGAGCGTGACCAGAAATGCACCCACCAGGGTAAGCTGGGCGAGGCCGTAAGTGATCCAACGCTGTTCCTGTTTAAGGAACACGTCGACCACCAGCACCAGGCAGGCCATGGCCATCACGAACAGTTCCGGCGCAACGAGAGAGAGGTCGGGTATGGCGAAATGCATGGTGGGCCTTTCCTTACAGCTTGGACATGCTGAGGTGCTGGGCTAGGTGGGCGACGCTGGCATGCATAACCGAAACGAGCGGGTTCGGCCAGATGCCGATCAGCAACACCAGGACAGCCAGCAGGCCCAGCATGATGAATTCGCGCTGGTTTATATCGCTCAAACCGGCAACGCCGTCGCTCGTTACCGCACCGAAGATTACCCGTTTCACCAGCCACAGGGTGTAGGCCGCACCGAGAATCAGGGTCAGTGCGGCGAGAAACGCGATCCAGAAACTGCTCTGGATGCTACCGAGAATGACCATGAATTCACCGACAAAACCCGACGTGCCCGGCAGTCCCGCGTTGGCCATCGCGAACAACACCATGAACGCCGCGAACACCGGCATGGTGTTGACCACGCCACCGTAGTCGCTGATCTGGCGGGAATGCAGCCGATCGTACATCACCCCGACGCAGAGGAACATGGCACCGGAGATCAGGCCGTGCGACACCATTTGCACCATGCCACCTTCCAGTCCGAGGGCGATGCCCGCGCTGCCCGGCGCCTTGGCTGTCAGTCCGAAGACGATGAAGAAGCCCAGCGTTACGAACCCCATGTGGGCGATCGACGAGTACGCGATGAGCTTCTTCATATCCTGCTGAACCAGCGCCACCAGCCCGATATAGACCACCGCGATCAGGGACATAGCGATAATCAGCCACGACAGGCTGGCGGCGGCATCCGGTGTGATCGGCAAACTGAACCGCAGGAAGCCGTAGCCACCGATCTTCAGGGTGATGGCGGCCAGGATGACCGAACCGCCGGTCGGCGCCTCAACGTGGGCATCTGGCAACCAGGTATGTACCGGCCACATCGGCACCTTGACCGCGAACGCGATCAGGAACGCCAGGAAGATCAGCACCTGCTCGGTCATATCGAGCGGCGCCTTCTGAAACGCCAGGATCTCGAAACTGCCAGTCTTGAAATGGAGGTAGATCAGTGCAACCAGCAGGAACACCGAACCCAGGAAGGTATACAGGAAGAACTTGATGGTCGCATAGACCCGGCGCGGCCCGCCCCAGATGCCGATAATCAGAAACATCGGTATCAGCATGGCCTCGAAAAATACATAGAACAGGATGGCATCGAGCGCCGAGAATACGCCCACCATGAGGCCTTCCATGATCAGAAACGCGGCCAGGTATTGCGCCACCCGGTATTGGATCACCTCCCAGCAGGCGATCACCACCAGCACTGTCATGAAGCTGGTCAGCAGGATCAACGGCATCGAGAAGCCGTCCACACCCAGGTGGTAATTGATCTTCAAGTACGGAATCCAGGGTGCGAATTCCTGGAACTGCATGGTGCCGACCGCCGGACTGAACAACGTATATAGCGGGATGCTTAGCAGGAACGTGGCGATGGCAACCGTCAGCGCCAGCCGTTTGGCCTTGGCCGGACTGTCATCACCGATAAACAGGACTGCGACGCCGCCCAGAATCGGCGTCCAGATGACAAAACTCAGAAACGGAAATGCGATCTCCATGGGGCTCCCTTACCGGCTCACGACCCAGGTGAGTAACGCCAGCAGACCGATGATCATGGCGAAGGCGTAGTGGTACAGATAACCGGATTGCAAATAGCGCGCGACACCGGAAAACCAGCCGACTACCCGAGCGCTACCGTTAACCATCAGACCATCGATCAAACCGGCATCACCGTATTTCCACAACCCGCGGCCCAACCAGCGACCGCCGCCAACGAACACCGTCTGGTTAAAGGCATCGAAGCCGTACTTCTTATCAAGCGCCCGCTGCACAAAGGCCAGCGGCGGCGATTGTCGACACCAGGCCTGAATTTGGCCCGGCAACTCCGGTCGGTAGTAGTACAAAAACCAAGTCGTCAGAAAGCCTAGCAACGCCAGGCCGAAGGCGATCGAGAAGAATCCGTGCAGCGCGAAGCTGATGGCACCATGATAATCCTCGGCCAGCTTCGGCATGATCCGGTGCGCCGGCGCAACGTAGATCGCACGCCGGAATACGTCACCGAACAACAGCGGCTTGATGGTCAACGCACCGATAATGAACGACGGGATGGCCAGGAGAATCAACGGTATCGTTACCACCGCCGGCGATTCCTTGGGGAGGCCTCCATGATGGCCGTCGTGGCCGCCGTTGTGATGAAAATGCTCCTCGCCATGGAACACCACAAAATATAGCCGAAACGAATAGAACGACGTCACAAACACACTGAGCAACACACACCAGTAGGCAAAACTGGCACCGGCTGTATGCGCCAGATGATCGGCTTCGATGATGCTGTCCTTGGAGTAGAAGCCAGAGAAGAAGGGCGTACCGACCAGCGCCAGAGTGCCGATCAGCATAGTGATCCAGGTGATTGGCATGTACTTGCGCAGGTTGCCCATCTTCCAGATATTCTGTTCGTGGTGCAGCGCGATGATGACCGAGCCGGCACATAGAAACAGCAGTGCCTTGAAGAACGCGTGGGTCATCAGGTGGAAGATGGCAACCGAGTACGCCGACGCTCCCAGCGCTACGGTCATATAACCGAGCTGCGACAGAGTCGAGTAGGCAATGATGCGCTTTATATCGTCCTGCACCATACCCAGGATACCCATGAACAACGCGGTGATTGCGCCGATCACCAGCACCACGCTGAGTGCGGTATTGGAAAGCTCGAATAGCGGTGACATCCGCGCCACCATAAAAATGCCTGCCGTCACCATGGTCGCAGCATGGATCAGGGCTGAAATCGGTGTCGGGCCTTCCATCGAGTCCGGCAGCCAAACATGCAGCGGCACCTGGGCCGACTTACCCATGGCACCGACAAAAAGCAGGATGCAGGCCACACTCAGCATCGACCAGGGGTGCCCGGCAAAGACCTCGATCGTGGCGGTCGCTTGCTTGGGAGCCGCATGGAACACGGTCGCGTAATCCAGGCTATGAAAGTACATTGCGATCAGCGCGATGCCCAACAGGAAGCCGAAGTCCCCGACCCGGTTGACCAAAAACGCCTTGAGGTTGGCGAAGATGGCCGATTCGCGGTTCATGTAGAACCCGATAAGCAGATAGGACATCAGACCGACCGCTTCCCAGCCGAAGAACAGCTGCAGGAAGTTGTTGGCCATCACCAGCATCAGCATGGAGAACGTGAACAGCGCGATGTAGCTGAAGAACCGCTGGTAGGCGGCCGGCCGGGCGCAGCTGTCTTCAGGCCACAGCTCTTCGTCGTGCCACATATAGCCGATGGTGTAGATATGCACCATCAGCGACACGAAGCTCACCACACTGATCATGATGGCCGTCAGGTTGTCGATCAGGAATCCAATATCCATGTGCAGGCCGCCAACCACGGCCCACGTGTAGATCCGACCATTGAACGCCGGCGCACCCTGAAAAACATGGTGCCACAACACCACCAGGCTCAACAGAAATGCCAGACCAACACCCAGGCTGGCGATCCAGTGTGCCCCGGAACGGCCGATCTGGCGGCCGAACAGACCGACCACAACAGCGCCAATGAGCGGAAACAGTGCGATCCAGATATAAACCTGTACCATGACTTCAGCCTTTCATCGAATTCAGGTCGGCGACGTTGATGGTCTGGCGGTTGCGGAACAGCACCACCAGGATCGCCAGACCGATGGCCGCTTCGGCCGCCGCCACCGTCAGGATGAAGAACACGAAGATCTGCCCGGCGGTATCACCGAGAAAGCGGGAAAACGCGATGAAGTTGAAGTTCACCGCCAGCAGCATCAGTTCGATCGACATCAGCAGCACTATGACATTCTTCCGATTGAGGAAAATGCCGGCGATGCTGAGGCAGAACAGGATTGCTCCCAGGATCAGATAATCAGTCAGCGCGAGCATCGATCCCCCGGTTGTTGATTGTTCATGGCTTATTTCTTGTCACTGGCCATACTGACCAGGCGTACCCGGTTACGGCGGTTGACGGCGACCTGCTGGGCCGGATCCTGATACTTCGTTCCCGGTCGCCGACGCATGGTCAGTGCGATAGCCGCGACAATGGCCACCAGCAGGATGACTGCCGCGATCTCGAACGGATAGACGTACACCGTATACAACACGCTACCCAGAGCCTGGGTATTACTGTAGTCCGCCGCATGCTGCCCGAGCTGAAACCCGGCGAAATAATGACCGCCAACCACCAGCCCCATTTCGATCAGGACGACGACCGCTACCGCAATGCCGACCGGTAGATAACGGGTGAAGCCCTCACGCAGCGGGGCGGTATTGATATCCAGCATCATCACGACGAACAGGAACAGCACCATAACCGCACCCACATAGACCAGCACCAGGGCAATGGCCAGAAACTCGGCCTCGAGCAGCAGCCACAACGCTGCGCTGGTGAAAAACGCCAGCACCAGGAACAGCACCGCGTGGACCGGATTGCGCACCGTGATCACACGGGCCGCGGCGAAGACGAGAATCGCGGAGAAGACGTAGAACAGAAATTTTTCGAAGCCCATGAGCGTTCCCGGATCAGCGGTAGGGCGCATCCGCCGCACGGTCGGCGGCGATCTGCGCTTCATATTTGTCGCCGATCGCGAGCAGCTTTTCCTTGGTCATGATCTGCTCGCCGCGGGACTCAAAATGGAAATCGTGGACGCGGGTCTCGACGATCGAATCGACCGGACAGGCCTCCTCGCAGAAACCGCAATAAATGCACTTGAACAGATCGATGTCGTAGCGCGTGGTACGGCGGGTTCCGTCTTCCCGTTCCTCCGAATCGATGGTGATCGCCAGCGCCGGGCAGACCGCTTCGCACAGTTTGCAGGCAATGCAGCGCTCCTCGCCATTGGGATACCGGCGCAGCGCGTGCAGGCCCCGGAAGCGCGGCGATTGTGGCGTGCGTTCCTCCGGGAACTGCACCGTGACCTTACGGGCAAACAGATAACGGCCGGTCACCCGCATACCCAGCAGCAGCTCCCACAGGGTGAAGGTCTTGAAATAGTGTCGCAGAGATTGCATCGCGGCCTCCGCTTAAGCAAACCAGGGAGGAAGATGGAGCAGGATCATGCCGCCCAGCACGAAGATCCATACCAGCGTTACCGGAATGAAGACTTTCCAGCCAAGCCGCATGATCTGATCGTAGCGATAGCGTGGGAAAGTGGCCCGGAACCAGAGGAATAAGAACAGCATCAACGCCGTCTTTATGATGAACCAGTGGATGCCAGGCGCGCCAATGACCGGGATACCGGCAAACGGCGACATCCAGCCACCCAGAAACATCACCGAGGCCAGCGCGGAAATAAGGATCATGTTGGCGTATTCGGCCAGGAAGAATACCGCGAAGGCGGTTCCCGAATACTCCACATGGAAACCGGCAACGATCTCCGACTCACCCTCAGCGACGTCGAAGGGGGAACGGTTGGTTTCCGCCACACCAGAAATAAAATAGACCACGAACAAGGGTAGCAACGGTAACCAGAACCAGTGGAAAACATTGCCCTGCTGGGCCAGCACGATGTCGCTGAGGTTGAGGCTGCCGGCCGCCATCAGCACACCCACTAAGGCAAATCCCATAGCGATTTCGTAGGCCACGATCTGGGCTGCCGAACGCATGGCACCGAGAAGCGCATATTTCGAATTCGACGCCCATCCGGCAATAATCACCCCATAAACACCCAGCGATGTCATTGCCAGAAGATACAACAGGCCTGCATTCACGTTGGCCAGCACCACGCCGTTGGCAAACGGTATCACCGCCCAGGCTGCCAGCGCTGGCCCGATTGCGAGAACTGGCGCAATAATGAACAGCAACCGGCTGGCTCCCGTCGGAATGATGACTTCTTTCAGCAGCAGCTTGAGAACATCCGCAAACGGCTGCAATAGTCCCTGGTAGCCGACCCGGTTGGGCCCCAGCCGGACCTGCATGAAACCGATCACCTTGCGCTCGGCATAGGTCAGGTAGGCCACGCTCAGGATCAACGGCACCAGGATGGCCACGATCTCGGCCACAATGATGATCAGCGTCAGTAGGCTCTCCACGATTTATCCCATGCGCTCCGCTTGTTGTTGATGGCTGTCAGGCAGCACTCAGCTCGACCGAACCGATAACCGGTCCCAGATTCACACTGCCATCCAATGCGGCGGGTAACCAGACACAGCCGGGAGGTACGCTGTCGTCGAGTTGCAGGGGCAGTTCAGCGTCAAAGCCGTCCTGTTGCACCAATGCCCGGGCCACGTTATGAAGACCGAGCTGCCGGGCCAGGGCATTGCTCAAACGAATACAGGCTGGCTCAGAAAGTGGTGTCTGTTGCAGCGGCTGTGAGCGTCGGGTCAGGGCATCGACGGCGTAGATCGGCACTTCACCGACACGCCACACGCCCTCTGCCTGCGGTACCCCATGCCCGGCTTCGGAAACCACCAGGTTGTCAGGCTTGAGATCCTGACAAGCCGCCTGCAGTTCGGTCCGCACTTGTTGCGAATCAAGATAATCGAAACCTGCCAGATCGAACTGGTTGCCGAGTACCCGCAACACTTTCCAGGCCGGCCGGGCTTCGCCCAGAGGCTGGCAGGCGCCTTGAAAACTCTGCCAGCGCCCTTCAGCGTTGACCAAGGTTCCCGAGGTCTCCGCAAAAGTAGTGGTCGGCAGAATCAGATCAGCATAGTCCCGCGTGGTGGCACTGGCGAAGGGGCTCAGCACCAGCACGAACTCGGCACGCCGCACCGCTTCAAGCGCCTCGGCACCGGCCCAGCAATCGTAGTCCGGCTCTACGCCGCCGACCATGATATACGCACGCCGGGGTTTGGCCAGCATCTCGCGCGCCGCAAGCCCGGTGCCAGCAAGTGGCTGACCGGCGGGACCACGATGGGGCACCACCCCGGCGAGCCAGCCGCCGGCAGCGTTGGCGCCGTCGCTCAGATAGCCCAGCGCGGCATCGCCGGCACCGGCAATGTAGACCGCCAGCGCCCGGAGTGTAGAGAAGTTCGGGTGCATCCGCGCCTGGTTGCCCAACAATACTGTCGCCTGCTGGCCACTGGCCAGGCTGTCGGCCATAGTCCGGGCCGCGTCGTCGACTTCGGCAGCCGCCAGCAAAGCCTTCAGATTGGCCGGCACCGCATTGTCGCTGCTCTCACTCAATGCCTTCGCGACCCCGGCCAGGGCCGTCACCATACCGACCGGATCGGTGACCGTCGCCGCGCGCAGCGGGTAGCGGAAATCGAAGTCGCGGCAGTTGATGGCCATCACTGCAGCACCCTTAAGCGCGGCCTTGCGCAGCCGATGACTGGCCAGCGGTTGCTCCATACGCATATTGGACCCGACCAGCAGTGCCGCATCAACGGTTTCCAGCTCGGCCAGACTCTGGCCCAGCCAGGGAAACACCGGATCGGCAGCGGGGTCATCACAGTCGGCTTGCCGCAAACGATGATCGATGTTGTTGATTCCCAGACCGCGGGCCAGCTTTTGGATCAGATACATCTCTTCCAGCGTTGCGTTGGGCGATACCAGCACGCCGACTGCATCCGGTCCATGTTTGTCCAGCACCGATTTGAGGCCATCACGAGCGGCATGCAGTGCATCCTGCCACTCTAGTTCGCCGTGCTGGCGCTGCCAGGGTCGACGCACCCGGTCCTCGCTGTAAATCCCCTGATAGCTGAACCGGTCGCGGTCGGCGATCCAGCTCTCGTTGACGGCCTCGTTGTCGCGCGGCACCACCCTCATTACATGGCCACGGAGGGTATGTACGTAGACGTTGGAACCGACCGCATCGTGGGCAGCGATCATCGGATGCTGAAGATACTCCCAGGAGCGACCCGTGTTACGTGACGGGCGTGCTACCAGGGCGCCAACCGGACACAGATCGATCACATTGCCGGACAGCTCCGAAACGATGCTCTTTTCAATGAAGGTGCCGATTTCCATGTGCTCGCCGCGGCCGGTGGCACCGAGTTCGCGCAATCCGGCGATCTCATCGCCAAAGCGCACACACCGGGTGCAGTGGATACAGCGTGTCATTTCGGTTCTGATCAGCGGGCCGACGTCCTTATCCTTGACCGATCGCTTGCCTTCGCTGAACCGCGAAATACCGGACCCGTAGCCCATGGCCACGTCCTGCAGCTCACACTCGCCGCCCTGGTCGCAAATCGGGCAGTCCAGTGGATGGTTGATCAGCAGGAACTCCATCGTTCCCCGCTGGGCATCCAGTGCCTTGGACGAATGGGTCCACACTTTCATGCCGTCAGCAACCGGCGTTGCGCAGGCCGGCAGCGGCTTGGGCGCCTTCTCCACCTCGACCAGACACATGCGGCAATTAGCAGCAATCGACAGTTTAGGGTGGTAACAGAAGCGCGGGATGCGCACACCGGCGGCGTCGGTCACCGCAATCAGCATGGCACCTTTACGTGCCTGCAGCGGCTCACCGTTAACCTCGATATTAACCCATTCTTCGCTCATGCTTGACCTGCTCAAGAGGTGACTGGTGACGCTCAGGCAGCCAATGGCCGGGCGCCTTCGACCATGCTGCGGCCGTGCTCGATGTAGTACTCGAACTCATGGCGGTAATGCTTGAGGAAGCTGCGTACCGGCATTGCCGCCGCATCACCCAGCGCACATATAGTGCGGCCTTCGATACGCCGGGCGGCATCATCCAGCGTCTGCAGATCCTCCATCCGACCCTTGCCCTCGACGACACGGGTCAGCATTCGGTAAAGCCAACCGGTGCCTTCACGGCACGGTGTGCACTGGCCACAGGACTCGGAATAATAGAACCGGGAAATGCGACGCAGCATCTGCACCATGTCGGTGGTGTCGTCCATTATCACCACAGCGCCGGAACCCAACAGCGAACCAGCCTTGGAAACGCTGTCGTAATCCATATTGGCTTTGAGCATCAGCTCGCCCGGCAGCACCGGCACTGATGAACCACCGGGAATCACCGCTTTTAGCGGGCGTCCTTTCCAGACACCACCCGCGAGACTCAGCAACTCCTTGAACGGGATACCCAAACCGACCTCAAAATTGCCAGGATTCTCGACATGCCCCGACACTGAAAAGATCTTGGTTCCGCCGGCACTTTCGATACCCAGGTTCTTAAACCACGCAGCTCCCTTGCGCAGAATGGTCGGCACCGACGCCAGCGTCTCGGTGTTGTTGATCGTAGTGGGTTTGCCGTACAGGCCGAAATTGGCCGGAAACGGGGGCTTGAACCGCGGTTTGCCAGGCTTCCCCTCAAGCGATTCGAGCAGGCCGGTCTCCTCGCCACAGATATACGCGCCGGCGCCCAGCGAGCTATGCAATTCAAAGCTGATACCGCTGCCGTTGATGTTCTGACCCAGCAGACCGGACTCGTAGGCCTCGCCCAAGGCCTGCTCGAAACGCTGGAAGGGGACATCCAGCCATTCCCCACGCATATAGTTATAGCCCACGGTGGCCCCCATGGCGAAACCCGCGATAGCCATACCCTCGACCAGAGCATGGGGGTTATAGCGCAGAATGTCGCGGTCCTTGCAGGTACCGGGCTCGGACTCGTCAGAATTGCAGACAAGATACTTCTGGACTGGCTTCTGGCGCGGCATGAAGCTCCATTTAATGCCGGTCGGGAAACCCGCACCGCCGCGTCCCCGCAGTCCGGACGCCTTAACCTCGCCGATAACCTGCTCCGGCGTCATCTCGCCCGCGAGGATCCTTTTCCAGGCCTGATAACCACCGATCTTCTGGTAGGTCGCCAGCGACCACGGCTGATCATGACCCAGGGTGGCGTAGCAGACTTCGTTGGCCATCGCTTACTCCAGGTTGTCCAGAATTTCGTCGACCTTCTCAGGCGTCAGATTTTCGTAGTAAACATGGTCGAGCTGCATCATCGGTGCCGAGGCACAGGCCGCCAGACATTCTTCCTCCTCTTTCAGAAAGAATTTGCCATCGGACGTGCTCTCACCGGTCTTGATGCCGAGCTTATTTTCGATGTAGCGACGGATCTCGTAGCCGCCACGCAACATGCAGGAGATATTGGTGCAGACCGAGATGCTATGACGGCCAACCGGCCGGGTTTCCAGCATGGAATAGAAGGTGCCGACCTCGTACACCGCGATCGGCGGCAATTCCAGATACTCAGCGACGGCATCCATCAGTTCGGTGGTCAGGTAGCCCCCATTGTCGTGCTGCACCACCCGTAGTGCCGACAGCACGGCAGAACGCTTCTGATCCGGCGGATACTTCGCCAGCCAGTGATCGATTTCCGCGCGGGCGTGCTCGGAAAGCACGTTCTTGCTGTCCACATCACTCATCAGCGATCGATCTCCCCGAACACAATATCCTGGGTTCCGATGATGGCCACCACGTCGGCCAACATATGACCCTGGGCCATCTCATTCATCGCGGCCAGATGGGCGAAACCGGGGGCGCGCACCTTGACCCGGTAAGGCTTGTTAGCACCGTCGGAAATCAAGTAAACGCCGTACTCGCCCTTAGGGTGCTCGATGGCCGCGTATACCTCGCCTTCCGGCACGCAATAACCTTCGGTGAACAGCTTGAAGTGGTTGATCAGGCCCTCCATGTCGCGCTTCATGACCTCGCGACGCGGTGGATTGACCTTAGGGTCGTTCAACAACACCGGCCCGGCATTGTTCCGCAGCCAGTCGACGCACTGCCGGATAATGCGGTTGGACTGGCGCATCTCTTCGATCCGTACCAGGTAGCGATCATAGCAGTCGCCGTTGGCGCCGACCGGGATGTCAAAGTCGACCCGATCGTACACTTCGTAGGGCTGCTTCTTGCGTAGATCCCACTCGATGCCGGAACCACGCAGCATGGGGCCGGAAAAGCCCAGTTGCAGCGCCCGCTCCGGACTGACCACACCGATCCCGACAGTGCGCTGCTTCCAGATGCGGTTCTCGGTCAGCAGTGTCTCGTATTCGTCCACCCGCTGTGGGAACCGCTCGCTGAAGGCCTCGATAAAATCGAGCAGCGATCCCTGCCGGTCCCGGTTGATCTCGGCGATTTCACGCTCATCGCGATACTGCGATGGCTGATAGCGCGGCATGCTGTCCGGCAGATCGCGGTGGACCCCGCCCGGGCGATAATAGGTTGCGTGCATACGCGCCCCGGACACCGCCTCGTAGACGTCCATAAGGTCCTCGCGCTCACGAAACGCATACAGGAACACGGTCATGGCCCCGATGTCGAGCGCGTGCGAACCGATCCACATTAGGTGGTTCAAGATGCGGGTGATCTCATCGAACAGCACCCGAATGTACTGTGCCCGCAGCGGCGGCTCGATACCCAGCAGTTTCTCGATGGCCAGCACGTAGCCGTGTTCATTGCACATCATCGAAACGTAATCGAGCCGGTCCATGTAGCCGATGGTCTGATTGAACGGCTTGCTCTCGGCGAGTTTTTCGGTGCCGCGGTGGAGCAACCCGATATGGGGATCAGCCCGCTGGATCACCTCACCGTCCATTTCCAATACCAGGCGCAGTACGCCATGGGCCGCCGGGTGCTGAGGACCAAAATTAAGCGTGTAGTTGCGAATTTCAGGCATTTCCGGCGCCCTCCTCCTGATCGCTTCCCAGATAGCGGAAATCGTCGCGGATTACGCGCGGCACCAGTGCCCTGGCCTCGATGCTGACCGGCTGGTACACCACCCGGCCTTGTTCCGGGTCGTAACGCATTTCGACATTGCCAATCAGAGGGAAGTCCTTGCGGAAGGGATGACCGACAAAGCCGTAATCAGTCAGAATCCGACGCAGATCGGGATGCCCTTCGAACACGATGCCAAACAGATCGAACGCCTCACGTTCGTACCAGGTGGCAGAATTCCAGATGTCGACGACTGAAGGCACCACCGGCAGCTCATCATCGGGGGCATACACCCTGACCCGGAGACGCTGGTTGCGGGCGATTGACTGAAGCTGATATACAGCGGCGAAACGGCGCGCGCGGTCGGCCTCTTCGCCCAGTCGGCGGACCACGTCGCCGGCACGGCCACTGGTCGTTGGTTCAACCGCCCGACTGAATCCGGTGAACGTGGTTGTCTCGGTCGCCCACTCGATCTTGCCATAGGCAGCGTAATCGACACCGGCAACATCCATCAACTGCTCGAAGTCGAACTCGGCTTCGTCGCGCAGCGCAGTCAAAACCTCGAGCGCTCGATCAGCCGGGACTTCCACCGTCACCTGGCCACGGTCCAGGGTGCTGGCCGCGAGGGCTTCGCCGAAGCGTTCACGCAACTGCTCTAGCAGCGACTCGACTGATTGACTCATGTCGCTCACCTCAGCGGGCAATAGTGTTGGTGCGCCGGATCTTGTTCTGCAACTGTATGATGCCGTACAGCAGGGCTTCTGCGGTTGGCGGACACCCTGGCACGTAAATATCCACCGGCACAATACGGTCGCAGCCACGCACCACCGAGTATGAATAGTGGTAGTAACCGCCGCCGTTGGCGCAGGAACCCATCGAAATCACCCAACGCGGCTCGGCCATCTGATCGTATACCTTGCGCAACGCCGGGGCCATTTTGTTAACCAAGGTGCCGGCCACAATCATGACATCTGACTGTCGTGGGCTGGGCCGGAATACCACGCCGAATCGGTCCAGATCATAGCGGGCGGCCCCGGCATGCATCATCTCGACCGCACAGCAGGCCAACCCGAAGGTCATTGGCCACATCGAGCCGGTTCGGGCCCAGTTGATCAACTTGTCCGCTGTCGTGGTGACAACGCCTTTTTCCAGGATGCCCTCTATTCCCATTCCAGCGCCCCCTTATTCCACTCATAAATAAACCCGACCACCAGTATGCCCAGGAACAGAGCCATGGCCAGGAACCCGAACAAGCCGATATGTTTCAGCGAGACCGCCCAGGGGAAGAGGAAGGCTATTTCCAGGTCGAAAATAATAAAGAGGATAGCGACCAGGTAATAACGGACGTCGAATTTCATACGCGAATCTTCGAAGGCTTCGAAGCCGCACTCGTACGGTGAGAGTTTTTCGTTGTCGGGCCGACTTGGTGACAGTGCGAAGCCAACAGTAAGCAGTATAAATCCCACTGCGACAGCAATAACCACGAAAATCAGCACAGGAAGATAATTCTCAAGCATAACCAGGCTCTCTCAAAGCGTCAGCGCGATGACACCTGCCGCTGACGGCAGGCGCCTGGGAACAACCGCGCGGATCAGGCAAACACGCTGAGGAACGTTGCGATGCCATTCTATTGCACCGCACCATCACCCCATGTGACAGCATGTGACTTGCTGCTATTCCTTATTACATCCACGCCGCAAAGCACTATCCAGTGCTTTGGAAATTTGGTGCCGATGGCCGGACTCGAACCGGCACGGCTTACGCCACTACCCCCTCAAGATAGCGTGTCTACCAGTTCCACCACATCGGCAAAAACGACCTTACTGCTGCGGCACCTTGGGTACATCAGACGGTGCCTTCGCAGGCTGGGCTGGTGCAGCAGGTGTCGTCGGTTTCGCAGGCGCTGCACTCTTCTGCTCTTTAGGCGCGGTCTGCTGTGGGACCGGCGCAGAAGCACCGCCCTGAATTACGCTAGCCGGCCCTTGCGACTGCGTAGCAAAATAACCCAACACCATGCTGGTAATGAAAAAACCTGCAGCGAGGGCACCGGTGGTCCGGCTCATAAATGATGCCGAACCACGCGCCCCGAAAACGGTCGCCGAGGCACCCCCACCGAAACCGCTACCTGCATCCGCGCCCTTGCCCTGTTGGATCAGGATGAGCCCAATCAGCGCGAGCGCGATAAGAATATGCAACACCAAAAATATTGTATGCATGAATTAAACGCTATGGCCGGCGGCCTGTGCAATAGCCAGAAATTCCGCCGCATTCAGCGACGCCCCACCGATCAGGCCGCCGTCGATATCCGGCATGGCAAAGAGCGCCGCCGCGTTTGCGGCTTTGACGCTGCCTCCATACAGAAGGCGTATCGAGCGCGCTATTCTAACATCATGTTCTGCAATCATGCTACGAATGAATGCGTGAACTGATTGGACCTGCTCAGGGTTGGCGCTGCGGCCGGTGCCAATGGCCCACACCGGCTCGTAGGCAACGACAGCGCCGTCCAATCCCTCGACGCCTGTCGCTTCCAAGACCACAGCTAGCTGCCTGGCAATGACCTCTTCGGTCAGCGACTGTTGCCGCTCCGCCAGTGACTCCCCAACACACAGAATAGGCCGCAGCCCGGCTGCCCGCGCGGCGACAAACTTGCCCGCCACCACAGCATCGCTCTCACCGTACAACGCGCGTCGTTCGGAATGCCCGACCAGCACATAGCGACAATCGAAATCGGCCAACATGGCGCCGGCCACTTCTCCGGTATAGGCGCCCTCCGCATGCTCCGATAAATTCTGCCCACCCCAGGCGACGGCGCTGCCAGCCAGTCGCGCCGCTGCCTCGGGCAGGTATACGTAGGGCGGCAACACCACCAGTTCAACGCCGCTCAGCGTGGCGGCACCGGCCCGCACATCATCCAGCAGCGCGCAGGCTCCGTTCAGCGTGCCATTCATCTTCCAGTTGCCAGCGACTAGAGGCTGTCTCAAGGGCGTCTCCTCCGCGTTGCTCATGCCGCTACCGCCTGAGCAACGATCGACGCCAGGTCTTCGGCCAGAGTAGTTACCAGGGCTGCATCATAACCCTCCACCATCACCCGGATCACCGGCTCGGTTCCTGAGGGTCGCAGCAAAACCCGTCCCTGCGTTCCGAGTTGCCCCCGGATCTCGCGCAACGCCGTTTGAACCAGAACCGACTGGGCCAGATCGACATTGCGGGCAAACGGGACGTTCACCATATGCTGAGGATACTTCCGCATGCCCGTGCGCAGATCAGCCAGGCTACGGCCACTCTGGCTGACGGCAGTCAGCACCTGCAGGGCCGCGATAACACCGTCACCTGTGGTGGTTTTATCAAGACAGATCAGATGGCCGCAGCTTTCCCCGCCCAGCAGCAAGCCGTCGGCCAACAGTCGCTCGAGAATATAGCGGTCACCGACTTTGACCCGCTGCAACCCGACCCCAAGCTGATCGAGTGCTAACTCCAGTCCCAGGTTACTCATCTGGGTGCCGACCACCGCTGCATGCCGTTCACCATTATCCAGTCGATGTCGGGTGATGACATACAGAAGTTCATCTCCATCGACCAGCGCACCGTGCTCGTCAACCATGATGACACGGTCGCCGTCGCCGTCAAAAGCAATGCCGAGATGGGCACGCTGCGCGACGACAGCAGCGGCCAGCGCCGCCGGCTGGGTGGAACCGCAATCAAGATTGATGTTGAATCCGTCCGGCTTCACGCCCAGCGGAATCACGTCCGCTCCAAGTTCAGCAAAAACATTCGGTGCTATGTGATAGGTCGCGCCGTTGGCGCAATCCACTACCAGTCGCAAACCGTTTAGCGTCAGCTGACCCGGCACGGTGCTCTTGCAGAATTCGATATAGCGGCCGGCTGCATCCACGATCCGCTCGGCCTTGCCCAGTTCTGCCGCCGGCACCGTGGCCAACGGTTCAGCCAGCAAGCCTTCGATGCGGCTCTCAAGCGCGTCTTCCAGCTTGCTGCCGGCGTGGGAAAAGAACTTGAGGCCATTGTCGTAATACGGATTGTGTGAGGCGCTTATGACGATACCAGCGCTCGCGCGCAGCGTACGGGTCAGATAGGCAATACCGGGAGTCGGCATGGGTCCCAGCAGGGCGATATCCAGGCCCGCGGCTGACAATCCAGCCTCCAACGCCGATTCAAACATATAGCCGGATATCCGGGTGTCCTTGCCGATGAGGACCTTGTTTCGGCCCCGCTGGCGCAGTGCACGACCGGCAGCCCACCCCAGGCGCAGCATGAAGTCAGGTGTGATCGGACTCTCACCGACCCGCCCGCGAATGCCATCCGTGCCGAAATAGCGTCGCTGCCCCATACTACCCCCAAAAGAAACCGCCCGCACCGGGCTCCAGCGGCAGCGTAAAAAAAAACACCTCCCCCTGCAAGCAGGAGGAAGTGTCGCGCTGTTTGCGGTCTAGTGCGTTTAATGCTGTTCCGCCGGACCACCGATGGTGCCGCCGTTGCTCTTGCCCTTGCTCAAATCGACGACCGGCGCTCCGGACGACGGCTTGGGCGGTTCGCTCTGGTCAGCGTTCCAGTCCTTGGGCTCACGCGGCGGACGACCTTCCATGATGTCGCGAATCTGATCGGAATCGATTGTCTCGTACTTGATCAGCGCCTCGGCCATGGCGTGCAACTTGTCCAGATTGTCATGCAGAATCTGTTCGGAGCGCTGATAGTTGCGGTTGATGATCGATCGCACCTCCTGATCGATAGCGTGCGCAGTCTCGTCCGAAAGGCTCTTGTGACGCGTCACGGAACGACCCAGAAAGACCTCGTCGTCATCTTCACCATAGGCCAATGGTCCCATGCGCTCGGACAGGCCCCATTTGGTCACCATACTGCGTGCGATCTGGGTGGCCCGCTCAATGTCGTTCTGGGCGCCAGTGGTCACCGCGTTGCCGCCAAAAATCATCGCCTCGGAAATACGCCCGCCGAACAGACTGGAAATCTGACTTTCCAGATGTTCCTTGCTGTAGCTATAGCGATCCTCCTCCGGCAAAAACATCGTCACACCCAACGCCCGGCCGCGCGGAATAATGGTGACCTTGTGCACCGGATCGTGCGACGGCACCGACAACCCGACAACGGCATGGCCAGCCTCATGGTAAGCGGTGAGCTTTTTCTCGTCGTCCTTCATCACCATGGACTTACGCTCGGCGCCCATCATGATCTTGTCCTTGGCCTGTTCAAAATCACCCATATCGACCAGTCGCTTGTTGAGCCGAGCGGCAAACAGCGCCGCCTCATTCACCAGATTGGCCAGATCGGCGCCCGAGAAGCCCGGTGTACCACGAGCGATAATCGCCGGCTGGACATCATCCGACAATGGCACCTTGTGCATGTGCACGGTCAGGATCTTCTCGCGGCCACGCACATCGGGCAGCGGCACCACGACCTGCCGGTCAAAACGCCCCGGGCGCAGCAACGCCGGATCGAGCACGTCAGGCCGGTTGGTAGCCGCTATAACGATAATGCCTTCATTACCCTCGAAACCGTCCATCTCCACTAACAACTGGTTCAGGGTCTGCTCACGCTCATCGTGACCGCCACCCAATCCGGCCCCGCGATGCCGGCCCACCGCATCAATCTCGTCGATGAAGATAATGCACGGCGCGTGCTTCTTGGCTTGCTCGAACATATCGCGCACCCTGGAAGCACCCACGCCAACGAACATCTCCACGAAATCCGAGCCGGAAATAGTGAAGAACGGGACCTTGGCTTCGCCTGCGATAGCCTTGGCCAACAACGTCTTGCCGGTACCCGGCGGGCCCACCATCAGCACGCCGCGCGGAATCCGACCGCCCAGTTTCTGGAACTTGCCAGGATCACGCAGAAAATCGACCAACTCGGACACATCGTCTTTGGCTTCCTCGACGCCAGCGACATCCTCGAAAGTGACCTTGACCTGGTCTTCGCTCATCATGCGAGCCCGGCTCTTGCCGAACGACATCGCCCCGCGGCCACCGCCAGCGCCCTGCATTTGGCGCAGGAAGAATACCCAGATACCGATCAGTAGCAGCATGGGGAACCAGCTGATGAAGATCTGCATCAGCAGCGATTCCTGTTTGGGCGGCTCACCCTTGATCTCGACGCCGTTATTCAACAACTCGCCGATCATGGCACTGTTGTCGGTTTCAGGACTGTACGTCGTAAAGTGCTCGCCACTGCTGGTGCGACCCTTGATTTCGCGACCATTGATGTCGACTCGCGCAACCTGGCCCTGTTTAACCTCAGCCAGAAACTGCGAGTACGGCAGCTGCGATGCCGATGTGGTCCGGGGGCCAAAGCTGTTGAAGACAGACATCAACACCACAGCAATGACGACCCAGAGGAGAATGTTTTTTACCATATCATTCAAGGCAAGCACCTCTAGCGTCCGGCAACCCGAAACGCTCCATTAAGCGACTATTCGGGCACAGTTTATCAGTAAACAAACGCTTAAAATTAGACTTTAGCGGGGGGCATAGTTCCGAGCCACCAGATAAAGCTCAGAACTGCGGGCACGGGAGGCCCTGGGTTTTCGCACCCGAGTCGAGCCAAAGCTGGCGCGCAAATCGGCGAGCAGTGCATCGAACCCCTCGCCTTGAAAGACCTTGATCAACACATCCCCTCCCGGACGCAGGCAGCGCTGGGCAAAATCCAGTGCCAGCTCGGCTAAGTACATGACACGCGGCTGATCGACAGCCTTCACGCCACTGGTGTTGGGGGCCATATCGGAAATTACAAGGTCCACCGCCCGGCCGGCTAGCCGCGTCATCATTTCGTCCAGCACTTCCGTTTCCCGAAAGTCACCCTGCAGCAGAGACGCGCCCGGAATCGGTTCCATCGGCAGAACATCGAGCCCGATCACGGTGCCACTGGCGCCGACCCGCTGACCGCAATACTGGGTCCACCCGCCGGGCGCGGCGCCTAAGTCAACCACGGTCGTGCCCGGGTGCAGAAGCCGCTCTTTGGCGTCGATTTCGGACAATTTGTACACCGCCCGCGAACGGAAACCCTCCCGCTGGGCCCGGCGCACGTACTCATCATCGAAATGCTCCTTGAGCCAGCGCGCACTGCTGGCCCGCCGACTACCCGCCACAGCCACTGCGCCCTGCACCGAACGGCCTGTAATCCAACCCAATCTTCCTCACCACGTATCCCTCAGGACTTGGTATCATCCGTACAATTACTGCCGCGGAAGACCGCCGTCACTCCGCGTCACTCTGTTCACACCGCCGTGCATTACGTAATAGCGATGCTCACCAATCGTCAGAAACGTCACCTGCAAGCGCTTGCCCATGACCGCAAGCCGGTCATTATCGTGGGCGCCAACGGTCTCAACGAAGCCGTCATGGACGAGATGGAACGCGCGCTCAGCCATCATGAGCTGATCAAGATCAGGATCAACGCTGCGGATCGTGAGGCGCGGGCTGCCATGATAACCCAGATCGGCCAAACCCTCGATGCCGACGTGGTCCAGCGTGTGGGGCACGTTGCCACTTTGTTCCGGCGCAATCGCGAGGCCAGCCGGATTCAACTACCCTAAGTTGCCGTCGCGTCGGCGCCGATAAAGATAAGCGGTGACTTCCTGGCGGTCATGATACAACTGGCGCAGCCGTAGCTCACCGGCAGCGTCTCCCGATCCCTCAACAAGCAGCCGGCGGCATAGCTGGACTTCCTGATAGCGCTTTTTCATTGGCAGTTTGAGGTTGAAGACTGCCTGCCGGCAAAGCCCGGCAGCGAACCAGGCCACCATCAGGGCCGCGATCCGGCGCGGTTGTTCGACCATGTCGCACAACAACCAGTCAACCGGCTGCGATGGCCGGTAGCGAAAACCATCCGCCTGGACATGCTTAACGCGGCCGCTCGCCATGACGCTTTCCGCCAGCGCCGCATTATCCACCGCGACCACGGTGAGTCCGCGCTGTGCCATCTGCCAACTCCAGCCACCCGGCGCGGCACCGAGATCAACCACCGTCATACCGGGGCGCAAGCGTCGGGCGCACTGCGCCGGTGTCAGCAGTGTCACCAAGGCCTCCTCCAGCTTAAGTGTCGCCCGGCTGGGAGCGGCACGAGACAACCTGAGCCGCGTGATGCCATTAGGCCACGGTGAGTTATTGCCAGGTGTCGATAAACCGAGCACCGCGTTGGTCGACGCTGGCAGGAACACATGCAGAATCCGCAGGCCGGCGGTGCCAGGCCGGTAGCCGTCGGACGCTGTCAGCCGCTGTTCCAGCAACCGCTGCAGCGTGCGCGCCAGTGGCGACAAGGCTTTGCCGGCGTTGGTGTCCGGATACTCCAGCCGCAGCTCGCTGAACTGCCAGCGCTGAGACCGCACTGCAGCCATCAAAGGCGTTAACCGGTCGCGCGGGTCAAGCGCACCGAGCACGATCGGCTGGCCGATCAGCTGCCGGGCAAACACGAGTTCGGAGAAACGCAATGACGCCAGGCTGGCGCAGCCCTCATAGCCTTCGAACAGCACCCAGCCGCTGTCCAGTCGACTGCGGCAGTAGCCATGGCAACCCAGGGCGAGCGCCTGGTTCTGGATCTCACTGGCGCATTCCTTCTCGAAGCCGGCCCGGCAATAAAGCAGCAACCATCCCGCCATCGGCAGTCAGCAACCAGAGCATGGCGGACCGATCACCGCCACACTGTTCTTGATCACCCAGCGATGATTGCGGCGTTCGGCGACCGCCCGAATCTCGCTAACCGGATCACCCTCCACCACCAGCAAATCGGCATGGCAGCCCTCGGCAATTCGACCGCGCTCATCCAATCGCATCAACCCGGCAGCATTGCCGGTGCTGATGGTCAGAGCATCGATCGGCTTGATACCCACCTCGACCATATATTCGAGCTCGCGCGCGTTCTCACCGTGGTGATCCAGCATCCGGCCCTGACCATTGAACACCCGGCCACCCGCGTAAAGTGTCGCCATGACTCTCGTCATCCCTCGTTCAGCAAACCAAATCCGGTACCGTCGCTACCCGACCCGGCCCTCTTCAACTGCGTGACACGCGACCATGGCTCCGTCGGGCTGAGCCAGGCTACGCGGTATCTCACGCCGGCAGCGGTCGCTGGCCAGCGGGCAGCGCGGGTGGAACGTACAACCCGGCGGCGGATCGATCGGGCTTGGCACCTCGCCGGTAACCGGCACCCGCGGCCGGCCGCTCATCGAAAGGTCAGGCACCGCATCCAGCAGCATGCGCGTGTACGGATGACGGGGCTGGCCGAACAAGGCTCGGGCCGCCGCCACCTCCACCAACCGCCCCAGATACATCACGCCAACCTGATCGGAGACGTGGGCTATGACAGCCAGATCATGCGAAATGAACAGGTACGTCAGGCCCAGTTCCCGCTGCAGGTCCTTCATCAGGTTAAGCACCTGGGCCTGAACCGATACATCCAGCGCCGAGGTTGGCTCGTCGCAGACGAGGAAGCTTGGCTCGCTGGCGAGTGCCCTCGCGATGGAGATACGCTGACGCTGACCGCCGGAGAACTCATGCGGATACTTTTCAGCGTCGGCGGCATTGAGCCCGACCTGCTCCAGCAACCCGACCACACGGTCGAAAATAGCAAGCTTACCGCGCAGCAGACCAAACGCCTGAATCGGCTCGGACACGATGTCGCCGACCCGCCAACGCGGATTAAGGCTGGCGTAAGGATCCTGAAAGATCATTTGCAGATGACGCCGCGCCGCTGTCAGGGCGCGCCGGTCACCACTGCCAATATCGAGCCCGCGAAACGTGATACGCCCGCGCGAGGGCCGGTACAGCCCCACGACCAACCGTGCCATGGTGGACTTGCCGCAGCCGGATTCGCCCACCAGCGAGAACGTGGTGCCCGGCGCAATCGAGAATTCAATCCCGTCCACCGCCTTCAGGATTCGCCGTTGACCACGCTCCAGTACGCGGTTGAGCCATGGCGGTGAAACGTCGAAGTAACGGGCCACATCCGTGACTTGCAGCACCGGCTCCGAAGCCGTCGGCGCCGGCCCTGCCTGTTCAGCCATGACCCACGTTTCCCAGTGGTGCCCCTGCAAGTTCGCGCACTCGCCAGCACGCCGCCTGCGAGCGGCCAGCCGGGAGCAGATCGGGCCGCTCACGACGGCAGCGCTCGATGGCATAGCGACAGCGCGGATGGAAGGCGCAACCCGCCGGGATCGCATTGAGCCGCGGCATCGAGCCGTCGATCTGCTGCAGCCGCTCGCCCTGGTGACCAATCACTGGAATCGCCCCCATCAGGCCCCGGGTATAAGGGTGGTCGGGATGTTTCACCACCGCCCGTACCGGACCGATTTCAGCCAACCGCCCGGCATACATCACGGCGACCCGGTCGGCAGTCTCGGCGATCACCCCCATGTCATGAGTAATCAGCATAACCGCGGCGCCATGCTCTTCGCACAAGCGCTTGAGCAGGCCGATGATCTGAGCCTGGATGGACACATCGAGTGCAGTAGTCGGCTCATCGGCGATTACCAGACGCGGATTGGCACTCAGCGCCAGCGCGATCACTACGCGCTGGCGCATGCCACCCGAGAATTGATGCGGATACTGGTCGATACGCCGGTCCGGTGCCGGTATGCCGACCTCGGCCAGTAACTCCAGCGCACGGTTGCGCGCCTGGCGGCGGCTCAGCGCGGTGTGGGTGCGGATGGTTTCGATCAACTGCTGGCCGATGCTGTAGAGCGGATTCAGGCTGGTCAGTGGATCCTGAAAAATCGCACCGATGCGTTTACCCCGGATACGCCGCAACTCAGCGTACGGCAGGTTGTCGATGCGCTGGCCTTCCAACAGTATGCGACCGTCGGCGATCCGACCGGGCGGCTCCAGCAACCCGATGATGGCGGCACCGGTCAGCGATTTTCCGGCCCCGGACTCACCGACCACGCCCAGCACTTCGCCGTCTGCGATGGTAAGCGACACCCCATCGACGGCGGTCAAGACACCACGCCGGGTCGGAAATTCGATGCGCAGATTGTCGACCTGAAGAATCGGTTGAGTCACCAACCACCTCAGCGTAACTTGGGGTTTAGGGCATCGCGCAGCCAGTCGCCCAACAGGTTGACCGACAACACCAGAAGCGCCAGCCAGGCGCCCGGAAACAGGGCGATCCACCATTCGCCGGCAAGCAGGTAATCATTACCGATGCGGATCAGGGTGCCCAGAGAGGGCTGGGTGGGTGGTACCCCAACACCCAGAAATGACAGCGTCGCCTCGGTCAGAATAGCCACCGCCAGATGGATAGTGGCGATGACCAGAACCGGCCCCAGCACATTGGGCAGTACGTGCCGCAGCATGATCTTCCAAGACGGGATGCCGATCACCTTGGCGGCCTGCACGTATTCCTTGCCACGCTCGATCAACGTCGAACTGCGTACGGTGCGGGCGTACTGCACCCAACCGGACAACCCGATCGATAACACCAGCACCAGAATAGCAAGATCGTTGGCTTCGTCCTTGGGCAGAATACCGCGCAACACACCGTCGATCAGCAAGGCAATCAGGATAGCTGGGAAGCTCAGCTGCACCTCGGCAATGCGCATGATCAGGGCATCAACAAAACCGCCTACATAGCCCGCGACCAGCCCCAGCACGACACCCAGCACCATGGCGAAGGCAACACTGGCAAAACCGACGTACAAGGACACGCGGGAGCCGAACAAGATCGTAGACAATAGGTCGCGACCCTGATCGTCGGTGCCGAGCGGATAAATGGCGCTGCCACCCGATTGCCATACCGGTGGCGTATTGGCCGCCATCAAATCGATCTGAGCCGGATCGAACGGGTTGTGAGGCGCAATCCACGGCGCCAGCAGGGCCGCCAGAATCATGACGATCGCCACCACCGCGGCGACCATCGTCACCGGCGAGTGGCTGAAGTTATAGAATAGATCACTGTCGAAGAATCGCTGGACGCTGTCGAGCAGACGTGCCCGCAGCGAGGGCAATGCCGGCTCAGCCATGGGTCACCGCACGCTCGACCCGCAGCCGAGGATCAACCACGTAGTAGAGCAAATCCACGATCAGATTGATTATCACGAAGAACAGCGCCACCAGCATCAGATAAGCCGACATGATCGGAATATCCACATTCTGGATCGCCTGTAGGAACAGCAGTCCCATCCCGGGCCACTGAAACACCGTCTCGGTGATAATGGAAAAGGCAATGATTGAGCCCAGTTGCAGGCCAGTGATGGTAATCACCGGTACCAGAGTATTCTTGAGGGCGTGGCCGAAGTTGATCGCCCGGTTGCTCAGCCCACGGGCACGGGCGAACTTGATATAGTCGGTGCGCAGCACCTCCAGCATTTCGGAGCGCACCAGCCGCATGATCAGGGTGAGCTGATACAAACCCAGGGTCACGGCCGGCATGATGATCGCTTTGAGTCCACTGATCGTGAGGAGTCCGGTGCTCCACCAGCCCCAATGGACCACCGCACCGCGGCCAAACGACGGCAGCAGATTGACTTCCACCGAGAACAGGAAGATCAACAGAATGCCGATAAAAAACGTCGGCAGTGACACACCCAGCAACGATGCGCCGAGGAAGAACTTGCTCAGCCAGCTGTCTGGCTTGAGGCCCGTGTATACCCCCAGCGGCAGGCCGACCAGCAATGCGAACAGCGCGGAGACGAAGCTGAGCTCCAGCGTCGCCGGCAACCGTTGTTTGATCAAATCCGACACCGGCTGCTTCTGCATGTAGGAGATGCCGAAGTCACCATGCGCGGCATTGCGCACGAACCGCCAGAACTGGACCGGCATCGGCTCATCCAGACCCAGTTCATGACGCAGCTTGGCGCGCTGCGCCATGCTGGTGTCCTGACCGACCATCTGATCGATCGGGTCACCGACATAACGGAACAGAGAAAAAGCGACGAAAGCAACCGCCAGCATTACCAGCACCGACTGAGCAAGACGGCGGATAACATAAGCCAGCATGGTAAACCGGGAAGCCTAAAATCGCCCGGGCAGCGAATAAGCCCCCACCAGCCACCCAGACGGGCAGCCGGTGGGATTGCGGGGATTGGTCATTTTAGCTGAATGTCACGCAACATCAGCACGTTGTCAGCCCGCTGCCCCAGGTGAACATTGCTGCGCACCCCCCAGGCTAGTGCCTGCTGATGCAACGGGATATAGGCCACATCATTGTTCATCTGCTCAAACGCTTTCTTGATCAACCGATTACGTTTGGCCTGATCGGTCTCGACCTGGATATCGCCGGTCAACCTGTCAACTTCCGCATTGGAGTAACGACCGTAGTTGAACTGCCCGGCACCGGTCTTCGGATTGACCGTATCCGCAAGGTTATACAGCACATTCCAGCTATCCAGACTGCTCGGCGTCCAGCCCAGCATATAGAACGACATGTCATAATTCGGGCCCTTTATGCGGGCGAAATACTTCGACTTCGGCATGGTCGTCAGGTCAATCTTGACCCCAACCTTAGCCAGCATGGCCACCACCGCCTGACATATCTTCTCGTCGTTGACGTAGCGATTGTTAGGGCACACCATTCCGACTTCGAAGCCCTTGGGATAGCCGGCCGCAGCCAAAAGTTTGCGGGCCTTGCCCGGATCATATGGCAACCGTTTGAAGTCTTTCGCCAGCGGGAACAGTTTGGGCGAAATCAATGTTGCCGCCGGTGTGGCCCGACCCCGCATCACCTTCTGCTTGATCGCGTTGATGGCAATGGCCTGATAGAACGCCTGGCGGACGCGCTTGTCCTTGAACGGGTTCTTACCTTTGACGCTGGAATACAACAACTGATCGCGGTGCTGATCGAATCCCAGAAAGATAGTGCGCAATTCCGGCCCGGTCATCACCTTGGTACCTGAACTGCGATTGATACGGGCAATATCCTGCACCGGCACCGGATAGGCCATATCAATTTGATCCGACAGCAGAGCCGAGATGCGGGTCGCATCCTGTTTGATGGGGGTAAACACGGCTTCGGTCAGATTGTGCCTCGGTTTATCCCACCAGTTCGGATTCGGCACGAACACGGTTTTCACCCCGACCTCGCGGCTCTTGATCATGAAGGGACCGGTACCGTTGGCATGCCGGGTAGCGTAGTTTTCCACCCCTTTGGCGATATTGGTGGGTTTTGCTGCACCGTGCTCCTCGCACCATTTCTTGTCCATCATGTACCAGAATTCCCACTGATTGATCAGGGTGGGATCAGGCTTCTCGGTGATGAAGTCGACCGTGTAATCGTCAACCTTCACGACTTTCTGGACACCGGCCAGATAGGCGACCAGGTCGGAACCGTCAGCTATGACGCGGTGGTAGCTGAAAATTACGTCGTCGGCAGTGAAGCGATCACCGTTCTGGAACTTGACGCCTTTGCGCAGATGAAACCGCCAATGAGTTGGGCTTAGCAGTTCCCAACTGGTCGCCAGATCCGGCTCCAGCTTGAGTCCGGCATTTCGGCGCACCAGGCCTTCATAGACATTGCCCAGAAAACCCAGGGTAAAGGTCTCGTTCAGGGAATACGGATCAAGCGACTGCGCGTCGCCCTGAAAAGCCCAGCGGAACATCTTGGCCTGGACGGGCAATGACAAGCCCAAAGCCATGGCCAAGGTCATCAACAAAGCGGGTAACTTCGTCTTCATGCGTGCCCCCTCTCTTATTAATAATTATCGTATTGCTGCTGCAGTGCTGGCCCGCTCTGCGGACACCACTTGCCGTAGCCCTACGTGCTCCTTTCAGACGGATTCTTCACGCTTGGAATTGCAATTGCAACCCTTGCCGCCATCGCTGCAAACGCCGCATAACCAAGCACTGCATGCATCAATTACCGCAAGCCTGTCTTCAGCACGGCGGAGAAGAGGACCTCCCCTTCAAGGGATAGTCGCTGCGGCGAACCGTTGCAGGGTAAACCAGCCGCCGGCAAGCTCGTCTACACGCAGCCATTGCCATCGGCCTACTTCGCCTCAATACTTGTTGCATACACGGCAAACCTAGTGGAGTGATAGTGATGACACACCCGCGTATTGACGAAATGATCCGCCAGCATATCCTGGAGCATGAAGCACGGCTCAAGCACATCGACGAACTGATGGGCCAGGCTCATGAAAAAGCAAACCATCCGGACGCTCGGGCCGAGCTCTCGGAACTCAAGGGAAAGCGTGAACTACTCGCCAGCCAAGTCGCGGAACTCAAGCAAAAACCCCGCGAACAGTGGCATGAAAGCGAGCTGGAGAAAGCCGGACCGATGGGATTGTGGGATATCGTCGCCCAGCAACTGGAACGCCTGGTTGAGCGCCTCGGAGGATAGTTCTGGCAGCGATCGGCATCAAGCCAGCTTCCGGGCACCTCGGAGCGGTGCCGCAGCAAACCTCACTGGTAAACCGCACCTCCCCGTGGCCACCGAGGACTCGCGTCCAGCCTAGCCGCTAAAAGCCGGCTATCACACTGGTTTATGGGCATCGGTAGCAGCGCCGTCTGTTGATTCGATTGGCGTTGATTCATTTCTATTTTCACTTTATGGTGCTCGCGCGGCCCTGCCTTGCCTCGTCAGGCAGGCTCGGCCGCGACAACCACGATAAGCGCATCCAGAAGGCGCCCACGGAGAACCCAGAAGATGACGACTAGTGACAACAGTGGCGGGGGATCGCACGATATTGATGCTGATGACATCGATCCCGACATCCGCCAGGAAGGCTACCAGGCCGGCGAAACCGGCAAGCAGTGGTTCGACTGCCCTTATCCTTCGACCACCCGAGAATCACTGAGCTGGATGGCCGGCCTGGTCGAGTCGATACGGGACCAAGACAGTAACAACATGGCGCATCAGAACAAGCGCGGCGACTGGTAGTCGGCCTCAACGCATCGCAACTCTGATCACAGCGACGGCTGGGTAGCACATATCCCATGCCACTACTCTGCCCCCTGACATGATCGCCCCTAATGGCAGATTCCAAGCCGATGACGAGTCGCTATTCCAATGCCTAGCGATAACTTCCCGATCTATCGATCCGCGCAGCGAACACCTTAAGCCGCGCGTCGACGATTAGGCGCCGGTACTGGCAGGCATGGGCGTAGCCGCCGGCCCGGCGGCGCCGTTTGGGGCCTTCGCGCTCATAGCTTCGGCGCAGGCTAGACGATAGCACTGGGCCAGTGGCACCAGCTTCTTGCGCGCGATCTCCAGCAACCGGCTGTCGCTCGGATAGGCGATGGCCTTCTCCTGGACGGTGGTGTCCACCACCACCCGCTCGAACTCGACGACGCTCACCGCCTCCATCGTCTGGACCGCGGCAATGGTCTGGGCCAGTAGGCCCTCGACACCAGCGTCCCCCAATCGCTGGTGTCAGTGGGGACGGATCACAGGGCAACGCCGTCTGGACGTACACCTCGCCGGTGAATACTTGCCAATACGGCTTGCTGTAGAAGGCACGGTCGATACGGGTGGCCGTAACCCGACGCGCGCCTCTGTCCAGTCAGCGGTACCGGCCATATCCCGAGGACATAACCAGTGCCCTACGGCGTTGTCGTCGGGCAGGCGGGTCGCGTGCCGGCACTCGCCTGATGGTAGGGCTCGCCAGCCTTGTCGAATTGCTGCTCGGCAACGATCACGGTGTTGTCGTTGGGATCGAGCCGGACCAGCTTGTTCGGATTGGCAGGCGCCGGCTTACGGTTCGCCGATTGCGGCTGGCAATTGGATGGCCCGGGCTTGTAGAACTCATCGTTCTGGGCGATCGAATAGACAATACAGCCGTTCTTGGGGCAGGCATAATAGGACTCTCCTGCGGCCGACGTCCGGACAAGACGGATCCCTGGGCTTGGCGTTTTCGACCAGCAGCTTCCTAGCGGGGAAGGCCCAATCGCATTGGGTTCGTCCTGGGCGACATTGAGATATAGCATGCCTGTGGCCTGGTTGTAGTAGTAGCCGTCAAGCTTCGGCGAACCGTCCTCGTTGGTGAGATCGGCGATACTGCCAACCGGCTCGAGCTGATGCACTGGATGCTCGCTGTCGCCAGCAGGGCAGCCCGCCTTGAATCCGTCACCCTGCCATGGGATGTTGTTCGGGTTGAGGGAATTAATTCCCTGGCATTGCTCCCAATCGGTCCAGTACTTCTGCAGTTCGGGATCGGCTCCCAGGTCTCCCCGCCGACATAGGTGCGGTAGCCCCGCTTGATCGTGAAATTGTCCGCCGGGTGGCTGCCGTCCTCATTCGTGTAGCAGATGCCAAGCTGTACGTAGAACGGGTGGGCCGGTGTGATGTTGGGATCGACCACGTCGGCGACGCCAACGTCGATCCATTGCCCGATGCCTGCCTTTTGCGGATTGAGATTGTTGGAACAATGGGCGGCGTCTTTTTTGGGTATCGGCGCTACGCTGACAGTGTAGCCATAGCCGTTACTGACCTTGGGCTCCCAGATCCCGCGCCCGTCGCGGCTCTTCAACGTCATGGCGGAAAAGTTGCCTTCGCCGGCCAGCACCATGTCGTCGCGGCTGAAGGTCATGTACTGAAAGTGTGCCTGAGGCATTCCGGGAAATTCCGGATGCGCTGGGTCCGTTAAGTATGGATACGGCGTTTCGAACTCCAGCGTACCCACGGTTGCCGGCGACATCAGCGCGGAATCACGACCCTCGTAGCGCGCGTTCTGAGCGCCGCGCGACAGGCATTCGTCCACGGAATTGGAAGTCGAATGAAATGGCAGGTTGTTGAGCGAGATCGCATGCACCTTATGCGTCCCGGCCCCGGCGGCGCGCTCCACCCCCAGTCCTGATAAGGTGCCGTCCTCGTCGATGATAACCGTGTTCTTATCGCCGTCGTTGAAGGTCGTATTGACGCTGACCTTCTCCGTATAAACCTGGTGACGCAGGTTGGTGTTGTCCCAAATAAGCTCCCTGGAGGCGGTCGCCGTCGGATACGCACTCTGGTTGGATTGGAACCAGCCTAGGGCGGCGTCGCCCTGGTAGGGGCTAGGCGCCGGTTGCCCGGTTGGGGACGAAAAGGTCTTCTCACGATCTTTCAAAAACTGGCAATCGGCGGTGTCCAGCTCCCGGTAAAAGGCACCTTCGCTGCAAGGCATGTCCGGCGTCCAGTTTTCGTTGTAGTTGAAATTGACGAAGCGATCGTGAAATACGCGCACCGGCCCGTCATAGAGCATGTAGCCGAATGCGTTCCAACTCGGTCCCGGATAACCCTCCCCGACTTCATCGCCGGTGGTCGCAATCTCGCCTTTCGGAGTCGGCGTATGATCAATGCAGCCGAACTGTGCCCCAGTAAACTGCCCCAACTGACTTTCTCTGCGGGCAGGGTCCCCAGCGTTCGACATTGTTCTGGCTTTCGCCCACCAGCACACTGTCCTCGAGCAGTTCCCAGACGCCAGGCGCATTACCATCGAGCCCGCCACTGGTCACCAGGGTCACGCTCTCGCGGTTCTCGGCGAAACGCCCGTTCTTGATGACAAACCATTCTGGCCGCAGCCAGACGCCGCGAAAGCGGTTGCGCGTAGCGGTCACACCATCCAGGGTAGCGACGACCGCTTGCGCATCCTTCACTCCCCCAACGTGCGGATGCAGTTGGGCGCTGCTAACCCCATATTCATTCTCGCCATAGAAACCCGCGTAACAGCCACTCACGCGGTTATCCTTGAAGGTCCCTAGCGGCTCGAATTTCAGGTAATTAACCTTGCCGTTCGCCTTGATTTCATTATTCGGTGGCACCCACCACACCCCCCGGCCGACGCCCTGGCATCCGGCAATAGCATTGTCCTCCAGCACGGTGGTCGGATTCTGAATCCAGAAGCCGCTCGCCGGTTCGTAGTAGAACGTGCCATCAGCGCCGCATTTTTTGGCCCGACTCGGGTGATATTTTATGTCAAGCCCGCCTATGCGCTGGGCGAGCACGCATGAGCCGTGCACGTCCTGAAGCTGGTTATCCGTGTTCGGGATGTCGAAACCGTCGTAGTGGATGTTGCGGAGGGCTTCCGGATCATTGGTCATGTAGTCGCCCGGCCACCAGTAGTCGTCGATGAGCGTTTGCCGTGAAATCTTCGGCCCGTTTATCTTTTCCACCGGATGGATATCGAAGTTGTTGCTCATGACGCCAATGCCGAGATCGTGATCGAAAACAAGACCGTCGTCAGCCGCCGGATTTTCGTCGCCGGCCGACTCTAGCTCCTCGTAGAAGATATGCCCGACAATGCGCGCGCACACCAGATTCGACACCGTCAGATCAGAGGTGGCGTGGATGGTCACACACTTGTTGTAGCTGTGGTCCACGCTGTCGGCATCGATCCGTGCCCTGTTGCCGGCATCCCCCACCAGGTGGAAGTGGATCGGGTAGCTGCCGAGCTTAGCCTTGCCGAACTTAGAGAGCCGCACGCCCTGGATCGCAAGCGCCTTGAATCCGTGATGGATCATGATCTCGCCGCCCCAGTGGGAGCTGCTCGTGGTATCAGCCGTCAGCTCGATGTCGCGGCTGATCAAGCCCACTTCGGCGCGCTCGTCCACCCCATAGTTACGCTTCGGCCCGTCGCAGAAGGAGCCTGGCTCGGTCTTGCCCAAGCGATCTTGGCAGGTACCGCTGGACGGCGCCAGACTGCCAAAATGGTAGTACTTGAGCGGTTGTTCCAGCGTCAGTGTGCTGCCGTTCCCGTCGGACTCAACATGGTCGATCTGAACGAACTCGGACTCGAACGGGGTATACGTCGTGGTCGCCACCACGATCCAGTCGCCTGCATGCCATGGGTCATCACCCTTGGTTACGTCGGCGGTCAAGTGCAGCGTCGTGGGACCCGTGCTGTCGACCTTGGCGCCTGGCACTTGCGGACCCGCCGGTGCGCTCAGAGTCGTCCAGCTCGTCCCGCCAAGGTCCGGCACTCCCTCGGCACCGTACATCTCGAGCGAGCCACCCGTCGTGACGTCGATGCCTTTGGCAAAACCCTGGCACGCCGGGTCCTGGGAAGTGTCGTTCCCGTTTCCAATGAATTCCAGTTCAACCTTGCCGGCGTGGGTTATCGGGTCTTGCTTGGTTCCGATCGCTACCGTACCACCGCTTTCAATGCAGATATCCTTGAGGTATTGCCGGCGTGGCAGTTTTCCAGCATATCCGGCAATGCGCAACGTACCGCCCTCACCGACCCGAATTTCGCCGAAGGGGGGCGGATTATCATTGTTCTCGAGCGGGGCCATCTCAACATTGTCGCAGCCCTCGCGCGCGTTCGGGCCGCCGACCACGACGTTGTTTTGACCATCCACGATGCAGTCCGCAATAGGCGTGAAGCCGGCCGCTGCCGCGGGCAGCGACGCGAGCGCTGCTGCCGCAAAAACGAGGACGAGTAGCGAGTTTCTGACAGTGATCAATTTTTCTTCCTCCGTTACTCAACGTTTGCTAGTGGCCAGTCCTTGCGACTGCCATTGCGCGGCTTGGCAAACGACCCAAGCATTTCGGCTACCGACGCCGCAAATTCGCTGAGAACCTCCGGCACGGAACTATCCGGTCCGGTCCAGTTGACCGTGAAGCAAAAGGTCACAGGTGTCCCATTAACAACCATCTGGCCCGGCGCACAGACCGCGTGGAAACCCTCCCAGTCAATACTGCCGCCTTTGGCGTAGGCCGCCGTATCCGATGGAACCACACGGGCGATCAGGCTGGCCATTGCCTGAATACGCTTGAACTCGGTCAGGGTCTCTGGTTTGCAGAAAAACTCGCCGCACAACGCCCGCCGATAGTACGACACCATCTCGCTGGCGCTGGAGATCATTGTCTGACGATCGTTGATCGGGCTGCGCGGAGATCCGAAAAACGCCCCCCCCAGGATTTCCTTCATCCCCTCCCATCCTTCGTCGATGCCATCCGGCGCACCGGCCAGATAGGAAAACATCACCCGGGTCGAATCGGGAATGCGAGTGGCATGCAGGCCCGTGGATGCAATAAAAGCGCGCACCTGCTCGACCCCCACGCAGCGTAGCGCCATGTCAGTGGCCGTATTGTCGCTGTGCGAGATCATGGCCTCGAGAACGGTTCGAGCCGATGCTTTTCCTGTCAAATTGTCGTCATCGTCCGGGCTCGAACCAAAAACCGAGCTGCTCAGCGACCGGACCGCGTCGCTGACCAGCAACAGCTCGTTCTCGGATAAGGCGCCCGACTCCACGCCCTGCAGGAACCGCGCAAGAATGAAGGTCTTGGTCGCACTGCCGACAAACATTGGCAACGTAGGGCAATAAGCGTCCCACCAAGTCCATGGGTGCCTGCCCAGGAGAATGGCAAAGCTCTTGGTTCCGCTCAGTGCCAGAAAACGCTCGCGCGCTTCGCCAAAATCGCGCGCCCCTTCTTCGGCAAAAATCGCCGGTGCCGTGCCCATCAAGGCCAGAGCAGGTAAGGACTGTTTGATGAATGCTCTTCGATGCATAGAGGTTTACTCTTGTTTGTTAGCTGAAAGAACCGTGTGCCCAACAGCGCTTCGCGGAACAGGGACCACCCCGGTGGAGACCACCTTTAACTTCCAGTCCGCCGCCGCCGTGCCCTTCAGGTTCAGGTGTCCGGCCAGGAAATAGAGGCGCTGGGTATCCGCACTGCGGGAGGTGCAGAAACGATCCTGGAGGAAGAAAGGCGGGATGGCCTGATAGTACAGCGCGGCCCGGACTGCCGCAGGCCGGCCCGTGAGGCCGCCGAGGTCGACCCGGTAGTCGACCGAGTCGCTGCCGCCGTGGCGATAGTCGGGGTCGTTGCCGACTGCGGTAGGCGCCACGTCCTCGGCCAGATCGGGCCCGGCGCCGAGCGCCTTGGCGATCGACCAGGCGCTGATCGAGCGCCGAGGAAGCCTTGGGCAGGAGGCGGTTGTCCTTCACCTTGGCGCAGATCGAGAGGAAGCTCGTGGTGAGCGGGCCTTCGCGGCTTGGCGCGCGGGGCCGCATTGGCCGTGCCGGTCGCGGGCGGGGCGGCAACCAGTTCCTGGTAGATCTGGGCCTGGTCCTGGCGGCTGATGACTTGGTAGTGCGGCTGGTGCGGCGCGAGCCGTGGATCGAGCCGCGCCGAGCAGTCGCCTGTCCACCACACCTCGCCCGCGATAGGCGCGCCTTTCCGCGTCGACGATGCGGCCGGCCGCGTCGGTGCGACCCGAGGCCCAGAGCACATTGCCGTCTGCGTCGAGCACGCTGAACTCGATGAAGGCCCGCCGGAAGCCGACGCCGGAGGGGAACTTGTGCCCGGCCATGTTGGCGACCGTGACCGGTCGCGTCTAGCGTCGCGGATCCAGCCATGCGTCGATCGATCCGATCCGGATGGCGGCGGTTCGTTGGGCAGCCTGGTCGAGCATGGCCTGCTCGGTGGCAGGACAGCGGGTCGAGCCCCTTGCTTGCCCAGCATCGGGTCCTGGGTGCGGATGCCGAGGATGTCGGGGAACTGCGCGGCCATCTTCGATGAGGAACACGTTCAGGCCGACCAGCGTGTGGCGGGCGAAGCCGTCGCGCACCGGCAGGTCGATGTCGTCCGGCCCGAGGGCGTACTCGGCCTGCGGGAAGTTCGATGTGCTCCTGGATGCTGGCGATCTTGCTGCTGTAAGGCTTGCCGGCCGCGTTCTTGCTGGGCATGTGGCAGCCCTGGCAGGACTGGGCCAGCGCGCCCGGCGCCGTCCGGCAGCGGGCCGTCCGGCGTTGTCCCGGTGCGGTAGGCGCTGAACGCCCATTCCGGGATAGGTGGTCTGCTCGTAGACGTGGCCGAGTCGTGCTCGCCGCTCGTGTAGCACCGGCAGGTGCACCGTGTGGCAGCTGCCGCAGACCTCCGATGTTCTGATGGCGTCGTCGTGGACCGGAGTGATCCCCAGCGCGTGCTCCATCGGCTGGTCTTCGGGTCCTCGAAGGGGCCGTAGAGCTCGCCGGCGCGCCGACCAGGAAGCTGCCGGTGAAGGTCTTGGCGAAGCCGTGCTCGTCCGGGTTCAGCGAGGGCCTGGCGCTCCGCCACGCAGTCGGTTCTGGGGCGCGTTCGCGGACCGCGTCGGTCGCGGCCGCGCCGAGCACCATGTGGTGGCAGGCGGTGCAGGAGATGCCGTCGCGCGCCAGCGCGCCGTAGCTTGCGAGATGGGCCTGGGGGTTGTCGGCCGGCTAGGGCACGGCATTCGCCGTCTCGCGCAGGAAGTCGCCGCAGCTCTTGCCGGTTTCCGGCTGGGGCTGGTCGATCGCCGAACTGGCGCTGGCCCAGTGATGCCGTGGCAACCCAGGCAGATGTCCTGGACCGGGGCCGACTGGCGGGGATGGAAGGTCTCGGTCTCGCTGGCGAGCTGGGCGTAGAAGATCGGGTCGCGCCCGCCGAGGCCCATGGGCGAGGTGCGCCAGGTGCGCGTAGGGCGAGAGGTTGAGCAGCGTGTCGTCCGTGCGGGTTGGGCGGGGTCATGTCGAACTGGAGCCCGGTGCCGCCGGCATCGTGGCAGCCGATGCACTGGTCGGAGGTCACGAACTGGCCGCGCGCCGTCGGTCCGCCGGCGCTCACCCAGACGTTGTCGTAGGTCTCGGACGGCATCTTGAAGACCGTGTCCCAGGTGGGCGCGGGTAGAGTCGCGGGCTTTAACGCGCGGCCGAAAGCCGTGTTGTAGCGCAAAATGGGGCTGGCCGAGCCGCGGCGGATCGTCGCTTGGCAAGGCGACCAGCCGGTGATGGGATTGTGTCGGCGCGGTGTTGAAAAACTGCTGCACGAGAAACGCTAACGGCTGACCGGGCTCGCCCTGGATGTTGCGCAGACTGGCGAAGGTGAGGTTATCGCGCGCCGAGGCGTGGCAGTTCATGCAGTATTGACCGAAGCCCATGTACGGATAGCGGTTGTGCGGCCCGGGCGGCCAGTCGGGATCCCAACCGCTCCAGCCGAACCAGCCCCAGAACCAGCCATCCTGAGAGGCGTTGCGGTCGCGGACCATGACCGCGGCGCCGCTGGTGGGCAGCAGGCGCAACGGGTCGATACCGCTGCAGGCGGCAGCCGGTTCGGGATACATCTCCTTGATCATCACGGCGCCATCGGGCACTGGCGCAGGTTTGGCCGGTGCCTTGCTTTCGTCGAGCGGGCGATTGGCCTTGAGCCAAGCATACATTTCCTTGGAATACCAGATGACGACCGGCGCATGGGTGCCGTGACCGCTGCCGACCCAGTGGTGGTTTTGCAACATCGCCGTAAAGGGGCCGGTTTCGCGCACCCGCTTATCGCGCACCCAGCCGGCCTTGGTGTTGCGCTGGCAGAAATTGCGCAGGAACTCGCCGAGCTTCGCCTCATACTGGTTCAATGGCACTGCACTCGGCCTACGGATAACAGCGGCCAGCGAGGCGCACAGCGCGGGATTGCGGGGCACCAACGGGACCGAGCGCGCCGCCGTGCAGGACTGCGACGCGGCGCTGGCCCACTGCGGCACGCATGCGAGGATACCCAAGGCGGTAATGCATGCGAATATCAAACCCCGCAATGTAAAGTCTCTGACCATGTTGTGCTCCCCCTTATTTTTAACAAATATAGCCCATCTTCCCGGAATCCACGGCGCACTCGTTGGCACCGGAGACCCTCGGTGCCGCGATCAGAGCCCCTGGATTCGGTCGCATTGGTGGGAACTTGCTCCTTGACCCGGTATTCTCTGTCCAGAGTCGGAAGCGCGTTGATCCGCAGCCGACCGCCAACGGCCAGCAACGCCCCGCGGGAACACGGCGCAATGCGCCGGTGCGGCAGGCTTTACCACTGACATGACGCGAAAGCACCTGGAGCCCATCCTTGTCGCCGCCTGTTGATTCGGTATTGAACGATGATCAGCTGCCCGAGTCTGCCGATGTCGTCGTTATAGGCGGCGGCATCATCGGATCATCGGCCGCCTATTACCTGGCCCGCAAAGGGCTGACAGTGACACTCGTTGAAAAAGGCCGGATCGGCGCGGAGCAATCCAGTCGCAACTGGGGCTGGTGCCGCCAGCAGGGCCGTGACCGGCGCGAACTCCCGTTAGTTCGGGAAAGCATACGGCTCTGGGAGGAACTTCAGAATGACATTGCCACCGATCTCGGCTTTCGCCGGACAGGGGTCCTCTACGTCACCACAGACCCGACCGAGCTGGCGCACTGGGAGCGCTGGGTCGAGGTCGCGCGGCAGTATCAGGTCCACACCAGGCTGCTGGGACCCGCCAAAGCGGCCGAGCTGACGCCCGGCTGCAGTCACCACTGGGCAGGCGGCATCCACACCCCTGGTGACGGCCGGGCCGAACCCGCCCGGGCAGCGCCAGCGATTGCCCGGGCTGCCCGATCATTGGGCGTTACCGTGCATCAGAACTGCGCAGCCCGGGGACTGGACACAGAGGCTGGCCGGGTAACGCGGGTCGTGACTGAACAAGGTATCGTCCGAACCCGTGCGGTGTTGTGTGCTGCCGGAGCCTGGGCATCACTGTTTTGCCGCCGCCATGATATCGAGCTACCGCAACTCGCGCTGCGGGCCTCGGTATTGCGAACCGAGCCGGTGAGTTCAGTCACGGAAGGCGCCATCGGCAGCGCCGGCTTCTGCATCCGGCGGCGTCTCGATGGCGGCTACACCCTGGCACTGCGCAATCACAGCAGCTTTGACATAACCCCGGCGGCGTTCCGCTACGTCCGGGCTTTTCTGCCGGCCTATCGACAGGAGGGTGAGCACATGAAGCTGCGCCTCGGTGCGCACTTTTTCCAGGCTTTGCGCTGGCCGCGGCGCTGGGCACTGGACCGGCCATCGCCGTTCGAGGAAGTGCGGGTACTCGATCCCGCGCCGGACCGCCGAGTCCTGGACCTGGCACTCACCAATCTGCGCGCCGCCTATCCCAGTCTAGGCAACGTGAGGATGGCCGCAAGCTGGGCCGGCATGATCGATGTCACCCCCGACGCATTACCCGTTATCTCGGCGATCGACAACCTGCCGGGACTCTATCTGGCAACCGGCTTCAGTGGTCACGGTTTCGGCATCGGTCCCGGCGCCGGGCGCTTGGTTGCCGATCTGGTGAACGGCGATGAGCCCCTCGTCGATCCTCAGCCGTTCCGCCACTCACGGATGATAGACGGGACCAAGCTGTTGCCTGACACGGGACTCTAGCCTGACAAGCGGCCTGGTCCATTAAGCCCCGGCGAACCTCCCGGTCCGCCGGAGAATTACGACTACTTGGCGCAGCGGCCGATCTTGAGCGCCTTGCATGGATCTTTGACAGCGGGAATGGTCTTAAGCACTTTAACCCGCAACCGGTCACCATCGGCGACGATTTCCTCGACATGTTCGTCCTGAACGATATCCCGGGTGTGCGGATCGATCATAATAGGCCCGCGCGGGCTGTTATGTTTCCAGCCCTCCAGTAACTTCATCGCTGTGGCAGCATTGATCCGCCCAGACGAGCTATTGATGACATGGACGATAGCGGCCATGCCGTCCCAGCCGCCAACGGCCATGAAATCCGGCGTCGAATCCGTGCCATAGGCCGTTTTCCACTCCTTAACGAACGCCTGGTTGGCCGGATTGTCGTAGTCAGCCGCGTAATGGCGCCATGACGATGATTCCGACGGCATTTTTACCCATGGCCTGCAGTTTGGTGTCTTGCACGATATCACCGGGACCAATCAGCTTGATGCCAGCCGCCCGTAAGCCCAGATCGCCATAGGTCTTGACCATCGCAGCGGTATGCTCGCCGGCAGGCACGAAGGCATACAGACAATCCGGCTTTTCATCCTTAACCCGCTGCAGGAATGGCGTAAAGTCCGGCACATGCGCCGGGCTGCCCATAGGGATTTCGTCGATCAATTTGCCGCCTGCGTCCTCGAAGCCTTTCCTGAAGGCCTCCAGGCTGTCCTTGCCCGGGGGGTAATTGGTATAGCCAACCACAGCGGTCTTGCACTTGAGCGTATCGGCCGCGTACTTGCCCATGGGATAGCCCGGCTGCCACATGGTAAATGAGGTCCGCACGATGTATGGCGACAACGTCGTAATCCAGGCGGTGGCGGCGTTCATGACAACCATCGGCACCTTGGCCTGGGTAGCCAGCGGTGCACTGGCGATGGCATTGGGCGAAAATACGAAACCGGCCAGCATCTCCACCTTATCGCGGGTGATAAGCTGGCGCACCGCCGTTTTCGCGACCGCCCCACCGGGGTTCTTGGAATCGCGTTTGATCAGCTCTATCTTGTTACTGCCCAGATCTTTCTTGTGGACTTTGAGATAGAGTTCCATGGCACGGGTAATCTGCTGACCGTACTCGGCATTAACCCCCGAATACGGCAACACCACCCCAATCTTTACGGTCCGTGCTTGAGTCACCGGGACAGCCAGCACCAACAGTGCCGCAGCCACTACGAGTTTCAACAATCGCATTCCCTCTCCTCCTACTCGAATAATCGATCAAGTACTGCCCATCCATTCCGGCACCACACTGTCGTCAAGTGCCGCCGACGCCGATCAGACCATCAAGCCGGCCACGGTCGCCAGCAAGTTCTGCGCTCGAACCATCGTAGGCCAGGCGACCTCGACTCATCACCAGTGTCCGCGGCGCAAAGTCCAATGCCACCCGGGTATTCTGCTCGACCAGCAGAATGGTCAGTCCTTCCTCATCGCGCAGCCGCTTCAGTGCCGCCACCAATTCCTCGACGATCACCGGCGCCAGCCCCTCCGAGGGCTCATCCAGCAGCACCACTCTGGGGTTGCCCATCAGCGCCCGGCCCACCGCCAGCATTTGCTGCTCACCGCCGGACAACTGGTTGCCGCGGTGCGTCTGGCGTTCGGCGAGTTGGGGAAACAGCTCGAATACGCCGGCGATGGTCCAACGCTGACGGGTTGCCGGTCTGACAGCCACTGTCAGATTCTCCCGTACCGTGAGGGACGGAAAAATCTCACGTTCCTGGGGTACATACCCGAGACCGGCTCTGGCCCGCTGATGCGGCGCCAGGCGGGTGATGTCACGGCCATGTAACTGAAGGGTGCCATGATGTAAGTCGGTATGTCCCATAATCGTCGCCAGCAGGGTCGATTTGCCGACACCGTTGCGGCCGATCAGACTCACGCTCTCGCCGGCGCGCAAGACCAGATCCAGATCCTCCAACACCACCGTCTCGCCGTAGCCGGCCGCCAAGGCCGTCAGCGCCAACGCCGGCTCAGCCATGCGCCGGCTCCCCGAGATACACCGCGCGCACCTGTTCGTCGCTGCTGACGTCCTGCGGCGTACCTTCGATCAACACGGCACCGGCGACCAGCACGGTGATGCGGCGTGCAAAACGAAACACCAGATCCATATCGTGTTCGATCATCAGCACCGCGATGTCCGCCGGCAGTGCTTCGATCGCGTCCAGAATGATATGACTCTCGGCCGACGGCACCCCGGCGGCGGGTTCATCCAGTAGCAACACCTTAGGTTGCTGGCCCAGGGCAAGGGCGATCTCGACCAACCGCTGCCGGCCATAGGGCAACTCGCGCACGGGCTTGAGCACGTCGTCCTGCAGCCGTAACGAACTCAACACCTCGAATGCTTCGTCGGCCACGGCACGCCGGGCACCGGCCGGACGCCACAGGTTGCTGGCCGCACCGGTCCGCTCAGCCACAGCCAGGCAGACATTTTCCAGCACCGTTAGGCCCCTGAACAACTGGTTGATCTGATAAGTCCGCACGATACCCCGGCGGGCTCGACAGGCCTGCGACAACCGGCTGATCACCTCGCCCTGCAGCACAATATCGCCGCTGGAGGGTTTCAGCACTCCCGTGAGTAAATTAACAAAACTGGTCTTACCAGCCCCGTTGGGTCCGATCAGAGCGTGCCGCGCACCCGGCTCAAGCCGGAAATTGATTGACCGCGCAACCTGCAGCGCTCCGAAATTGCGGCACAGGTTGCGGGTCTCCAGCGCTGCCGTCACCGGCCGGTCCGCCCTAATAAGCGACCCAGATCGTCAACCAGGCCCAGCAGCCCACGGCGCGCAAACAGCACCGTCAGAACCAGCAACAGACCGACACCGAACTGCCAGAATTCGGGACTCAGCTGGGCCAGACGATCCTCCAGCAACAGGTAGACCGTCGCCCCCGCGAAGGCACCGTAGAGCCGACCGCGACCGCCCAGAATCAGCATAATGAGAACGCTCGCAGAGCGCTCAAAGCTCAGCGCGCTGAGCGTCACGAAAGCGTTCGACTGGGCAAACAGTCCCCCGGCTATGCCAGCGATGGCAGCAGAAATCGTGTAGATCGTAACCAGCCTGAGATGGACCGGGGAACCGAGCGCGTGCATCCGCTGGACATTCTCGCGAATCCCGATCAGGGACTGACCGAATGGCGAATAGACAATGCGTCGCACCACCAGGAACACCACAAACAACACGCCCAGCGCGTAGAGGTAATAGGTACGGCTGTAAAGATCATACTGGAATCGACCCAACAGCGGCGCGTTGACGATACCCGCGAGTCCGTCGAAACCACCCGTGATGTCGGACAAGGTATTCCCAAGCTCATACAACATGATGGCGACAGCGAGCGTCAGCATCAGCAGGGTAAGTCCTCGATAGCGGAGTAACACCCAGCCCGAAACCAACCCGACCAGCCCCGCGCACACCCCAGCCGCCACCAAACCGGTCAGCGGTTCGCTCCAGCCGATGCGCGCCGCCAGCAACCCGGCCGTGTAGGCGCCGGTACCGAAGAACGCAGCATGCCCGAGGGTGACAATACCCGCATAACCCAGCACCAGATCGAGCGACAGTGCGAACAGGATGCTTATGAGTATCTGGGTACCCAGCCCCAAGTAGTCCGGGAACAGAAAGAAAGCGGCCAGGGCGATCAACCAGGGCAACAGCTCGGTCGCCCGCCAGCGATGCCGGCGCAACAGGAATTCAGCCGCCGCACCCGGATCCGACTGGCGCTTAGTCGCGCCCATACAGTCCTGCTGGTTTCATCAACAACAACACGATGGTGGCCGCATAGATGAAGAAACCGCCACCCGCCGGGTAAAGGTACTTGCCAGCCGTATCGATAACCCCAAGGACCAGCGCTGCCACCAGCGTACCGCGGATGCTGCCGGCGCCTCCCACCGCCACCACGATCAGAAAGAACACCAGATACTGGATGGCAAACGATGGCGTAAGGCCCACTAGATTGACCGCCAGCCCACCCCCCAGGGCCGCCAGCGCACTGCCCAAAGCGAACGTCAGGGTAAACAACCAGTCGACATCAATACCCACCGATTGCGCCATGCGGCGATTGTCCACAGCGGCGCGGATCTTTGCCCCCAGGCTGGTGCGCTCGAAGCCGAACCATAATGCCAGCACCAGCGCCGTTCCAAGCACCAGCATGAAAAGACGGTAGGCCGCAAAGGTCCGGAAACCGAGATCAACGCTGCCGTTAAGATAATCGGGAACATGGATCGATTGCGGCGTCGGCCCATAGATGAAGGTAAACGCCGCGATGGCCATGAACACCAGGCCGATGGTCAACAACACCTGATCCAGTTCGTCGGTCTGATACAGCTTCGCATAAAGCAACCGCTCGAACAGCACGCTTACTGCGCCGACCAGCATCGAGGCAACAACCAGCGCGAGCAGGAACGGCAAACCGAACGCCGCCATCACGCCAACGGTGACATAGCCGCCGGCCATGGCAAACGCACCGTGTGCCAGATTCACGAAGCCCATCAGGCCCATGGTGACCGACAGGCCTACCGAGATGACAAATAGGATCATGCCGTAGGCCAGTCCGTCGAGAATGATGCCTACGGCAATGCTCAGGATGTGCTCCACCAACTCCGGGCCACTGTCTAATCGTTATCAACGTGCGTCCGAATCCGAATGGTCGCAGATGAGTATTAAAAAGGAAAGCCATCATGTGGTGGCACTAAACGCAACACGCATCGCGCGAACCAGTGTGATGCAACCCGGCGACGGCGGTGACGACATTCACCCCAGCAGTCTTCCTCGCCACCCAGGCTTCCACAACCGCGATGGTGGCTGTTATGGTGACGTCATGGATGGAGAAAATCGGCCTTGTATAAATAGCCCCGTTCAGCAGAGCAGCATTAATCAAGCCCCTGGCTCTGCGGAGGATGACCCCATGCTATGGACGACCGAGCGTCCGACCGTGCCCGGCTGGTACTGGTACAAAGACAAGCTGTACGGCCCGGCGCCCGTCTATGTGGACTGGACCGGTTTTGGCGACGAACCAGCAGCCTGCCAGCTGGCCGTTGTGGATTGCTGCCTTGATGAGGACACTCAACCATTGTGTGCCATCATCGATCTCGACGGCCACTGGGCAGGCCCACTGAAGATGCCGGATGACAGGCCCGGCGCCGTGCCCCAGGCCCGGTCGCACCTGCGGGCCGGCCGCTGAGACGATTGCGCCGACCGGACTGGCGGCGATTCCAAACAAACGGATACGATAACCTCGTGACGGGCCCTGCGTGCCCGATCTGACCCAGACACCATGACAACCGATCGCCTTGCCATCCCCGGCTACCGCATCGAACGTGAACTCGGCCGCGGCGGGATGGCCACCGTGTATCTGGCACAACAGGAATCGCTCAATCGGCCGGTGGCACTGAAAGTCATGAATCCGGTACTGGCGGCCGATGACAGTTTCCGGCAGCGGTTTCTTAATGAAGGCCGCATCATCGGCCAGCTCAGCCACAGTCATATCGTTTCCGTTTACGACATAGGCATCCGCGAACAGAACTACTACCTGTCAATGGAATATCTGCCGGGCGGCTCCCTGCGCGAGCGCATTCGCCAGGGCATGGCCACTGGCAACGCGCTTGAGGTCGCCAGGATGCTGGCCAGCGCACTCGATTACGCTCACCGCCGGGGCTTCATCCATCGGGATGTTAAGCCACTCAATGTTTTGTTCCGCGAGGACGACACTCCCGTCCTGACCGACTTCGGGATCGCCAAGATCCTGGGTGCCGACCTGCAGCTTACCCAGACTGGTTTTGCACTCGGCAGTGCCGGCTACATGAGCCCGGAGCAGGCGCTGGGCAAGCCGTTGGACCGGCGTGCCGATATCTACAGCTTCGGCGTGCTGCTGTGGGAGATGCTTACCGGCAGCCCGCCTTTTCAGGCAGCCGATGCATTCGCGCTGGCGCTGCAACACGCCACGGCACCGGTTCCGCAATTAGCGGGCGGACTGGCGCGCTACCAGCCACTGCTGGACAGGTTGCTGGCCAAACAACCAGAAGATCGCGTCGCCCGGCTGGCCGCATTCCTGACCGCCCTGCAATCGCTGAATGACCCTGGACCGGGGACCAGCGATGGCGCCGATACTACCGTCATCCGTCCGGCACCAGCCGCCGAGCAGGGGTCTGCGTCCGGTTCGTTATCCCATGTCAGGCTCACCGACGCCGTCACCGGACTGAACGTAGTGCAGCGTGAACAACATCGCATGGTGGCACGACTGCCGGACCTGATTGAATCGTTGCGCATCGAACAGCCCGATGTTGCCAGCGACTGCCTGGACACGAGCCACGCCCTGCTGAACACACTGGCGGGCATGAGCGATCATCTGCTGCAGCAGCTGGGCACCCGGAACCTGGCACCGGACCAGCGTGACCGGCTGCACCTTGCCCTGGATAGACAGGCCCGGATCGATGCTTTTGCCACCCAGTTGCAGGAATTCGGCGAGTTGATCCTGCAACCCGCTGAGGGCACCGGGCTGCAGATGCTCAGACTGAACATGATAGAGGGCCTCGACGCAATCCTGCTGATACTGCGCGATGCCGTCCTGGGTGACGATCCCGACGCTTTCGATCTGGCGCGTTCGATCACCGGCGACCGCAGTGAGCTGATGCAGAATCTCCGGCAGAGTTACCTGACCGACGAAACCCGCGCCCTCGCCACCCGCGACAAGCGGCTCGTGCTGCAGTTGACCGGTCAGTTCGAACGCCTGATCTGGACGCTGGGTGGTCTCGTCCCGCGATTGGCACCAGCTTCACTGTGAATGCGGTCAGCGTTCCAGCGGCAGCGACATCTCGAGGCAGTTCTGACCACCCTTGCGCCGATACGAGACTCGGTCCATGAACTGCTTGACCAGATGAACGCCGAGCCCACCGATTCGCCGCGCCGCCAGTGGCGTGTCAAGATCGGGTTCGGGTGCCTCGGAAAACGGGTCGAACGGTGTCCCATTATCACGCACTACCACTGCGATGCGGTCCGGCCCGCTGCGGATGGCGATATCAATCCGCGGGTCATCACAACCACCGAAACCGTAGCTGATAGTATTGGTGACCAACTCGTCCAGGGCTAGATTGAGGTGAAACAAGGCATCGTCGGGCAACCCAGCCTGGCCGGCAAACGTCTCTAGCGCCGCGTGCATGCGCGCCAGTTCCGCGGTATCCGCTCTCAACTGCAGCGTCATCTCGGCCACGGCCACTTGCCCCGGCTCACCACGACAGGTCCGCGCCGCCGCTCACCAATCCGCCAACGCACTCTCGCAATCGCTACGGATATCGAGCAAAGCACTGAAACCGGCTATGGTCAACACCTCCCGGACCCGGTCGCCCAGGCTGCACAGCACCAGCTTACCGCCCAGGCCCTGCAAGCGTTTGGCCGCGAGCAGCAATACCCGTAGGCCGGCACTTGCCATGTAGTCGATGCCACCGAGATCCAGCAATAGCTGGCGCCTGCCACCATCGATGGCGCCCAGCACACCGCTCTCGAAAGCCTTCGCATTGCTGCTGTCGATGCGTCCTTCAGGCGCCAAAATTGTGACCTCGCCGGCCTGCCGTTCCTGCATGTCCATCAGACCTCCTGCAACATTCACATGTATCGATCGGAAATGGGGTACTGATGACGATCACTCACATCCGGCTGCCGTCACCGGCCGCTGGCACGATTATTGCTTAATACCCAGATAGCGCAGACTGAGACAGGTCATGTCATCCGACGGGGACACCCCATCCGCGAACGACTTGACCGACTCGCCGACCAGTCCGGCAATTTCCGCCACCGCCACAGATCCCACCCGCTGCGCCAGCAACGCCTCGAGTCTGGACTCACCGAATTCCTCGCCATCGGCGCTGAACGCTTCGGTCACCCCATCGGTATACAAAAACAGCGTATCGCCCGGGTTCATCAAATATTCGCTCCCCTGGTAGTGATGCCCTGCCAGCACGGCGACAGCGATGCCGCCGGTGCCGGGCAACTGAGCAAGTTTGCCCGCTGGACTCACCACGTAGGGCGGATTATGCCCGGCGTTGACATAGGTCAGACGGCCAGTGGGCAGATGCAGCAACCCATAAAACAGCGTGACGAACATCATCTGCTCGTTTTCCGCCGCCAGCAAATCGTTCAGCTGGCTAATGCAGGCCGCCGGCGAGCGTTCGTACAGCGCCGTCGCCTTGAGCAGCGTCCGGGTAACTGCCATGAACAACGCCGCCGGCACCCCCTTGTCGGATACGTCGGCCACTACCACAGCGATGCTGTCGCCGCCAACCGCAAAGAAATCGTAGAAATCACCGCCGACTTCGCGGGCCGGTTCCATATCGGCGTGGATCGCGAATTCAGGCCGTTGTGGAAAATCGCGCGGCAGAATAGCCTGCTGGACCTGGCGGGCGATCGCCAGCTCCCGCTGCAGCGCCAGCAACTGGGTCTTGGTCGCCAGCGCCTCGCGCAGCTCGGCTACCAGATCGGCCAACCGGCTATGCTGATCAACGATCTGCCCGGACAGGCGCTGCAGCACCGCTGCCAGTAGTCCCAGCTGATCGTCCTGACGTATGTCGCTTGATGCCAGCGTGCCATTGCCGCCATTCGTCGCAGCATCCGGCACCCTCGCCTGCTGCAAGGTGGCGAGCAAACCCTGCCTCGCATCGGCGTCCAGGGATGCCGCCAGTTCTGTCATCTGCTGGCGGATGAAACGCTCCTGGCGCCGCCGCTGACGTTCCTGGCGGCGGCGCGAATCAGCCAGCGCCATCAACTCGCGCCGGAACCCGTGCACCGCCTCGGCAATGCGACCAATCTCGTCCTGGCGCGTACTTTCCAGGGTCACGGTGGTATCACCACGGGCCAGCGCCCGTAACACGTCAATGCCTTCCTCCAGCGGCCGGAATGCTCTTCTCAGATAGCCGTACAACCCGACCAGGACAAGCAGCAGAAAGCCGCCCACACCGACCAGGAACAGCGTGGTGATCCGCCGCGCCTGGCCCAGGCTGGCGGACGAATCACGCACCGTGACCACTAATCCGACCTGGTCACCGTTAAGGTCACTCACCGGCACGCCGGTAACAGTGTACAGACGCCCACCATGGCTGATCTGCCCAGAGCTGGCATCGCGTAGCGGTACCCGTGGCAGCAGCCCGCGAAAGCGGGTATCGGTGGCGGTAATCAAACGACCCCGCAAATTCACCAGCAGGCTGGGCGCTCCCAGCGCCTTGGCGAAAGCCAGCAGGGCCCGCCGCACCCGCACGGCGACCGTACCGATGCCAACGACCCGTCCCTGGTAGCGCAGTGGGAAGCTGACCGCCAGTAGGTAGCGGCCGGGCGAGGCCTGGTATAACCCGCTGCGGTCAGCTCCGCCGGCCACCCTGGCCAGCGAACCGGCATCCAGAATCCGCCGGTTATCAAGGCTGGGTGCGGTACTGTAGAGTACCGTGCCGCCCGGTGTGACGATCTGCAGTTCGTCCAGAGCGCCGCGCTCCAGCAGCTGCCGGCTGGATGAATCGACCACACTGGCAACACTGCCCCGGTCGCTGTCACTGATAACTCGCAGGGCGGCGACGTCATGCCGCAGCCCGGGTATCAATGCCCGCAAACGCGCCACTTCGGCCGTCACCACCTGATGCCAGAGCGCGCTCTGGCCGCCTATCGCGACCTCGGCGTAGCGCTCATCGAGCAACCGCTCGCGCTGCAGGCCGAGCAATCCCAGGCCAGTACACAGCAGCAATGCCGCCAGCATGACCAGCAGCGTGATACGCCCCCGCAACAACAGCCGGTTGCGCCACCGGCGTCGCCTGGCAGGGACGACTGCCGGCTGCGGCTGTCCGGCAACGAACTGAAACCGCTGTTGCAGCGGTATCACAACCGCATCTATACGTCGGGCCAGGCTGCCATCGAAATCGATTGCCCGAAGTTCGGCGGCCCGGGCGGCAAGATCCCGGTAGCAGTCATTAACGCGCTCACAGAAGCCAGTGAGCGCCCGGAACACAGCAACTGTGATATCGTTGCCGGCCGCCGCCTGCGGCAGACCGAAATCACCGCCCGCCACCCGCTCCAGCGCCGACCGCAGGCTACGCTCGGGAAGCACCAGCCCGCGATACACGAGGCCAGCCACCAGCACGCCGCTGACAATGGCGGCGATCAGCACAGCCAGCACCGTGAAACGGTACAGCCAGGACAACGTTGCACCGACGCTGGCGGCTGTCGCCATGACCTGAACCGATCCGATGGCGTTCCCGTGCCTGCGTATGGGCACACTGACCCGTTCGACCTGAACTGCCGCAACCCGTTGTCGCGCACCCGCCGCGTACAGCTCATGCCCCTGGCCATCGCGCACCACGACCCACTGAACCGAGGGAATCCGGCTAAGCATGGTTCGCAGGTACGCTGGTACCGCGGGAATCTGATTCAGCGGGATCCCAATATCCACTGCATGCGAGAACTGCCGGCCCAGTGCATGACCCAGCGTGGTGGCAGCAGCAGCGGCCTCCTGGCGCAATAAGGTGGCCGCGCGTCGCTCCACCAATCGAACGGAACCAGCAACAATCAGCGTGCCGAGCAAGCCTACTATCAGAGCCGCCAGCAACCCATGGCGAACCAGCCTCCAACCGCAGCCGCGGTCATCGTGAGCGGTCGTCATCGATCGCAGCCAGTCGGGTCGTTGCAGCGGTCAGCGCCTGCTGCGCCTCGGTCGATCGGGCACGGGCCGCAACCACCAGGCCAGCCAGCCCGCTCTCATGCTCTGGTGGAGCGGCGTCATCCGCCAGCATCCGCTCCACTTGACGCATGGGACGTGTGGCACGCCGACCCAGCCACCAGCCGCCGGTCAGCGTGCCGAGCAACGCAATGGCTGCTGCAATCAGACTCACCAGCCCTATGAACCGCGCCATGGCCGTCGCCCGCCGGCGCCCGTCAGCCGCCATCAGAGTAACCGCAACACTGCCCACAATCTGGCCAAGGTTGTTGTCGATGTTAAGGCCGAAGAGCGCATCGCCATGCGACTCCAGATGCCAGGTATGACCGGTCTGGGCGGCGCTGGCCGCCGCGCGCCAGCCAGCGGGCACCGGCTCACCGATGACGCCCCGGTCGGTGCTGAACAACGAACGTCCCGAACGATCGAAGATATCGATGGCGCGAATCTGAAGATCGCCGGCACGCACACGCTCGATGAGATCCTGGGCACCGGGCAGTTGATTGAGTTGCAGGCCCAGCCCGAGACTGGATTCCACGGTGGTACGCAGATTGGCCAGAATGAAACTCAGCCGTGACTGCACCAGACTGACGTTGAGCCGGTTGAAGGCGCTATAGGTCATTACGCCCGACGCCACCACCGCAACCAAGAGTGGCGCTATCAACGCGATTTGCAGCTGATGACGCAGTCGCATCGCCCGACTCCCCGCAACACAGCGCTCCGGCGCTTCTCTGACCCGCGGCGCCGGATCGTCCGGCGTGGCACCGGCGCCGAACCGGCCACGACCGCACAACATGATACGCATAATGACCGCGCATTGGTGATATTCTGTGGCTGTTACTGGGTGGGGTGGAGAACGCGATCCCAATGTGGCGACCGGCCATCCGCATTGTCGTGCTGTTTGCCATCATCATCGGCTTCTCGGTCGCGCTGGGCGCCTATATGAACTACTCCAGCGTGCGCACGGCGTATCTCGATGCCATCCACTCCCGTATGCACGTGGTGGCCGCCGACATCGTGCAGGTGATCGAAACGGCCCAGTCGCTCGGCATAGCCCTAGCGGCACAGCACATGCTGCCGCCGCTACTGGAGGAACGCTATCATGCCTCGCCGCTGCTGCAGTCGATCGACGTTTTTGGAGCGCAGCACCGGATATTGTTCAGCAGCGCCGCCGCTCGGGTGGGCGTGGTACTGGATCAGCCCATCCTGCAGAACAACCCGTATCGCGAAGTCGAGCCCATCGTCAATACCCTGGGGATCACCACGGGTGGGCTGCTGCTGCGCTTCGATCGCAAAGCCATTGCGCACCAGCTCAGGGAACTCGCCGGAGCGATCATCGATGCTGCCTTGCGGGCCGTGCTGGCGGCGCTGGCAATCGGCGGCGGTGGAATCATGCTGCTGCTGATCCGACTGCGCCACAAGTCCGCATCACCCGCCGAGCTGGTGGCGCGGAATCCGGCGACGCGCGACGCCGTAGCCGTTATTACAAACGTCCATGAGCAAATTGAGCGAGAGGCCTCCACATTCGGCGGCCCAGCCCGATAGGTCATGAACCAATTACAACTCAAACTGGGCCTGTTGCTGGTTGTCGCCCTGGGTCTGGCATTGGGATTCATATCTTGGCAGTCCATGACCAGTGCTCGCCGACTGCTGCAGCCCGAGATCGGCCGCAAAGCGGAAACCCTGGCGCGATCGGTCGCCGGCCTGACCGACCGCGCACTCGCGTACGGCATCCCGCTGCACAGTCTGGTCGGCGTTCGGACACTTTTTCAACACATCGTCGAGCGCAATCCGGAACTGTCGTTTGCCGCGCTGCTTGACCGCAACAGCCAGGTGCAGGCTACCTACGGCGCCCATCCTCCACTGGCGTTCTCGGTCCGCGCCGGGTTCGACAGTGATAGCGGCGTCACATCCTGGCCGGTGCACAGCGGAGACAAACCTGTCGCCAGTGTCATCATCGGCATCAACCCTGACTTTGTGCGCGCTACCTTCCGCGATCTGTGGCTGGACACGGCGATCATCACCATTGTCACCACCTTGATCGCCCTGGAACTGATGGCAATTGCGTTTGGCGGCCGTCTGCATCGGGCGCTGGAGGGACTGCAGGAGCGCTTGACAGCACTCCGGCGGGCGGACTTGCGGGCCTACCAGAGCACTGTCCGAGGCACCGCATTGAGTCCCGCCATCAGCCACATCGACGCGTGGCTGACGAGCCTCAATCGGCGCCATCTCCGGCTATGCAATGCCGCACTTGCATCCGGTAATCAATGGGCGGTGGATCGGCTCACCGGGCTGGAACGGCGCTTCGGCCTGGGTCAGCAACACGTTCCGGCACTGGGCCGCGCTGCCGCCATCAGAGCACCGCTGTTTCTGTTCATGCTGGCGGAGGAATTGCCACGTCCGTTCCTGCCCGGCTACATCAAACAGTTCGCCGTTTCGGTCAGCGGCCTGTCACCGGAGCTGGTCATCAGCCTGCCCATCGTGCTATTCATGGCCATCGTCGCGTTACTGCAACCGCCCCTGGGCACGTGGACCGAGCGCTATGGCCGCCGGCGTTCGCTGATGCTGGGCGCGCTGCTCGGTATGCTCGGTTTCGCCGGCACCGCAGCCACGCTTGACATGACCATGCTGCTGATCGTCCGGGGTCTGACCGCAGTCGGTTTTGCCCTGGTATTTGTGGCCAGCCAGGGCCACGTCATCGACACCACCAGGGGCGCTCAGCGCAGCCGTGGCCTCGCTGCGTTCGTAGGCGCGATCATGGTGGCGGCCTTATGCGGACCACCGATTGGGGGCATTCTCGCCGACCGCTTGGGCAGTCGAGCGACCTTCCTGGTGGCGGCCATGCTGACGGGCTGTAGTCTGTTGCTGGCCTGGCGCACCCTGCCCCGGGCTACCCACACCGACGTCAGCAAGCCCGGCGGCCCCGCCTTCCGGTGGCGCCACATGCGCCTTATCGGCCAATCGCCGGCCCTGCTGAGCTTACTTTTTGGCTGTTCCCTGCCAGCCAAAATGATCCTCACCGCGCTGTGTTTCTTTCTGCTGCCACTGCATCTGCAAGCGGTCGGCTTCGATCAGGCTGGGATCGGGCGCTTGCAGATGCTGTATCCGCTGGCCATGGTGGTACTGGTCACACCGTTCGCAGGCCTGGCCGAGCGCTGCAGCGGCAGGGCCGGTTTCGTCGTGGCCGGCGGTCTGCTGGCAGCACTGGCCACCCTCTATCCGCTGTTCGGCACCAACGTCTGGCTGATCGGTGCGTTGCTGCTGCAACTCGGCATCGGTCAGGCGCTCAGCATCGCCTCGCAGTCAGCCCTGGTGGGTGAACTCGGCCAACAACTGCAGCTCCCGGTCAACGAAAGCGCTCTCTACGGTATCTTCCGGCTGATCGAACGCAGTGGCAGCGCGCTGGGTCCGGCACTCGCCGGGCTGTTGCTAGCGCGCTACGGCTTCCGGACGACGACTGTCATCATCGGTGCAATCGTCGCCGCCGGCGCCACTGTGTTTCTGGTGCTGGTGCGCCGGCCCGTGCCAGCCACCGTGCCGCCTCAACCACCCCCGTCAGCCGCAGGAGCTTAATGCATGCAACGTCGCCGATTCCTCAATCTGGCCGCCAACGGCGCCTGGCTCAGTGGCCTTGGTTACAACAGCCTGGCTCGGGCCGGGAATCGCAGCGCACACCGGCCCTACCGCATCTACATGATCACCTACCGGGGCCAGACCGAGGTCGAGCACGGTTTCCGCGCCTATCTGGCCGCCCATCACGTGCCGGTGGACTATATCGAGCGCGACATTGGACGTGCCCCCAGCCGCCTGCCCAGCCTGGTCGCCGAGATCCGCAAGCTCAAGCCGGATCTGGTCTATACCTGGGGCACGACGGTCACCCTGGGTATTGTCGGCACTTATGACACCCCGCACCGCAGTCGCTATATCAATCACATCCCGGTGGTATTCGCACTGGTATCCGCGCCGGTACGCTCGAAAATCGCACCAAGCCGCGCTTCATCTGGACGCAACGTCACTGGCGCGGTGCATGTGGTGCCGACGGCCACCCAGATGCGGGCCATGGCGTCCTATCGGGCGTTTCAGCGGTTAGGGGTGCTTTACACACCGTCAGAGCAGAATTCGGTCGCCATCGTTGGTGAACTGCGGGCGCTGGCACCGAAAATGGGGTTCAACCTGATCGAGCAGCGCTTCCACATCGACAGCGCGGGGCGGCCCGCCGCTACCGGCGTCGAGGACATGATCGCCGATCTCCGGCGCCAACACGCCGACTGGTTCTATCTACTGCCCGACACTTTCCTCGGCACCTTGTATGACCGCGTCGCCCCAGCGGCACTGCAGCAGCGTCTACCGACCTTCGGCGCGGCGGAACTGGCGATCACGAAAGGCGGCGCGCTAGCCGGTCTGATCAGCCGTTACTACCTGGTCGGTCAATTGGCCGCATTCAAGGCGATACAGATTCTGGTGGACGACATCCCGCCGGCCAGGATCCCGATCGAAACCCTTAAGCGCTTCACTCTCATCATCGACATGAAGGTCGCCAAGGAACTGGCATTCTACCCACCGCTGGCGATGCTGAACTATGCCGAAATTATCAACGCCTGACGCTGGTCGCAGTGCGTTGCCTGATTCCCGTCTGACCGGCTACCGCTGGCGCGAGTTGGACATTGCGCATTGCGACGCCGTCAACCGGCTCCACCGGGCGGCACTGGCCGATGTTCCTGACAAGAATCTCGTACGGCCCGAGAAACCGGCATTCTTTGCCGCCATACTAAGCGGCGAAGGCCGGACCATAGGCGCCTTTTGTGAACACACCCTGATCGCCTACGGCGTGCTGCAGTATCAGCTCGAGCCAGGCGACGATCCGCGCCCGGAGCTGGATCTCGGTACAGCCACCCCGATCGCCAAACTGGCCGGCGCATCAGTCACCCAGTCGCATCGCGGCCGCGGCCTGCAGGCTGAGCTGATCCGGCGCCGCGTGGCGCTGGCCGAAAGCCTGGGCTACAGCCATCAGTTCTCGACGTCGGCCCCGGGCAACTGGCCCAGCTGGTGCAATTTGGTTAGCCAGGGCTTCCAGATCGTGGCACTGAAGATGAAGTACGGCGGCCTGCTGCGCTTCCTGCTCCATCACGGCCCGAGCGCACCCCTGGAGCCCACAGTGGAACTGTGCCGCAGTGATGACACCGAACACCTGCGAGCCCTGCTGAGTGCCGGCTGGCGCGGCTTCGCTGCGCAACGGCTGGCCGACGGCCACCGCGCCGTGCTGCTCAGCCCCGGTCCTTCGGGGAACACGGCATCCCCGGATCTATCATAACGCCAGCCGGTGGTCTCGGACCCTACTGACGGTTACCGGCTAGACAGGCCGCGCCTGCGCCGCTCCGCGGAACAGGTCCCGCAGCGCCGCCACCATGGCGTCGTCGGTGGCGCTCTCAGCGACCACCGTGGCTGCCGCCCCCCAGCCTAATGCAAGCGCCAGCTCACGTGCCCTGGCACTGGCAACGACCAGCGGTGTGGCCAACAGCTGCTGGTGCACACCGGCAAGCATCTCGTAGAGGTTCTGCAGGGTTTCGTTGCTGGCGGCAGTTACGGCGTGCAATTCACCGCGCTGCCAATGGGCGAGCAGCGGGCGCGGACCGCCTGCCGGCCGGACCCGGCGATAGACATCGGCATATTCGACCGTGGCGCCGCGCGCGCGCAGGGTCTCGGCCAGAGTCCCGCGGCCGCCTTCGCCGCGGACAATCAGCACCCGCTGACCGGCGAGCTGTTGCAACGCCGGTGATGCCAGCAATGCTTCGCTGTCCGCACCACTGTCAGGCTGCAGATCCACGCTATAGCCATGCATAGCCAGAGCCCGTGCGCTGGCTTGGCCGATGACCGCAAGCCGCGGTCCAGAAGGCAATCTTCCGGCAGCGGCCAAGCCATGCTCGACCGCGTTGGCGCTGACAAAGATCACCAGATCGAACCGCCACAACCGCGCCATGCTACGGTACGAGTGCGCGCGATCCCGCGGTGGCGCGATGGCCAGCGCGGGGAACCTGATCGGACAGGCCCCGCTAGCCCGCAGCAGCCGGCACAAAGGCTCGGCCTGATGCGCCGGTCGGGTGACCAGGATACCGCGCCCCGCCAGCACAGGTATCACAGGTCTCCGAGAATTTCAGCCAGCAACCGATCGGCACCGCGCGACCGCATATCCTCGGCCAGCTGCAGGCCTAGCACCTCCGCGCGATCAGCCGGTCCATACCGTTCGGCAGCGATCAGCCGGGAACCGTCGGGTTTGCCCACCAGTCCGCGCAGATGCAACTCCGACCCGTCCAACACAGCATAACCGGCGATGGGCACCTGGCAACTGCCCTGCAAGCGCGCGTTGAGCGCCCGTTCCGCAGTGATGGTGGTACGGGTGTCGGCATCGTCGAGCGGCGCCAGCAGCGCCTGCAGTTCCACGTCGTCCAGCCGGCATTCAATACCGATAACCCCCTGGCCAATGGCTGGCAGGCTGACCTCCGGCGCCAGGGCGCAGGCGATCCGCTGCTCCAACCCCAGGCGCTTGAGGCCGGCAACGGCCAGAATCACAGCGTCGTAATCACCGGCATCCAGCTTGGCCAGCCGGGTGTTGACATTCCCGCGCAGATTACTCAGCTCGATCTCCGGGTAGCGGGCCGCGAGCTGGCACTGACGGCGCAGACTGCAGGTGCCGACGCGGGCCCCCGCCGGCAGTTCATCGGGATGCCGGTAGCGCTGGGAGACAAACGCATCGCGCGGATCTTCCCGCGCCAATATCGTAGTCAGACCAAGGCCGGGGGGGAATTCGACCGGCACATCCTTCATCGAGTGCACGGCCAGATCAGCCCACCCCTCCTGGATGCCGCGCTCAAGTTCCTTGATAAACAGCCCCTTACCGCCAATCTTGGCCAACGGCGCATCCAGCCACTTGTCACCGCGGGTGGTCATGCCGACCAGTTTGACCTCCACGCCAGGGTGATGGCGGCGCAGCTCGGCGGCAACGAATTCAGCCTGCCATAGTGCCAGCGGGCTTTTGCGGGTAGCGATGCGGATGGTGCGACTCATGGCGCGCAGCTTAGCCCAGCCAGTCGATGCTGTCACCCGCCCTGCGGCGCTGCCGGATAGGCCTTGGTTCGCTATACTGCGCGTTTGAGAGCCACCACAGCCGGAAATCATGAGCAGCCACAAGCCCTCCTCCAGCGACCCCGGTCCAATGTCCGCTACCGGTGCCGTCAACCAGGCCTGGGGCGGTCGCTTCACCGAACCCACCGATGCCTTCGTCCAGCGTTTCACTGCATCGGTGAGCTTCGATCAGCGGCTGGCCGAGCAGGACATCGACGGCTCACTGGCCCATGCCCGAATGCTGGCCCGGGTGGGTGTTCTGAGTGAGGTCGAGCGCGACACCATTATTGCCGGTCTCGAGGCCATCCGTGGTGAGATCGCCCGCGGTGAATTTCCCTGGTCGGAGGCGCTCGAGGATGTCCACATGAACATTGAGGCGCGCCTGACCGAGAAGATCGGACCGGCCGGCAAGCGGCTGCATACGGGCCGCTCACGCAACGATCAGGTCGCCACCGACATCCGGCTGTACCTGCGCCAGGCCATCGATGCCTGCATCGGTGAACTGCTGCGGCTGCAGCGTAGCCTGCTGGATCTGGCCGAACGCGAGGCGGCCACCATCATGCCGGGTTTCACCCATCTGCAAACCGCGCAGCCGGTCACCTTCGGTCACCATATGCTGGCCTGGTTCGAGATGCTGACACGCGATCGCGGACGGCTGGTGGACTGCCGCCGGCGGGTCAACGTGTGCCCGCTTGGGGCCGCCGCGCTGGCCGGCACCAGTTATCCCATCGACCGGCACTATACCGCCGACCTGCTGGGTTTCTCCAGCCCTGCTGGCAACTCGCTGGACGCGGTCTCGGATCGCGACTTCGCTATCGAGTTCTGCGCCGCGGCAGCCCTGATCACGACCCACCTGTCGCGCATGGCTGAAGAACTGGTGTTATGGGCCTCGGCCCAGTTCGGCTTCATCGAGCTGCCGGACCGGTTCTGCACCGGCTCGTCGATCATGCCACAGAAGAAAAATCCGGACGTGCCGGAGTTGGTGCGCGGCAAGAGTGGCCGGGTCAACGGTCATTTGATCAGCCTGCTGACGCTGATGAAGGGCCAGCCGCTGGCTTACAACAAGGACAACCAGGAAGACAAGGAGCCGCTGTTCGACAGCGTCGACACGATACTCGGCTGTCTGCACGCATTCGCTGACATGGTGCCGCATCTGCGCGCCCGGCCTGAACGCATGCGGTCTGCGGCACGCCACGGCTACGCCACAGCCACCGATCTGGCCGATTATCTGGTGCGTAAAGGATTGGCCTTTCGCGATGCCCACGAAGTGGTCGGCAAAGCCGTCCGGTTGGGAATCGACAGCCGCCGCGACCTGGCCGAGCTGACACTGGCCGAGTTGCAGACGCTGAGCCCGCTGATCGAGACTGACGTCTTCGAGGTGCTGACGCTCGAGGGATCGGTCGCTGCCCGCAACCATTTCGGCGGCACCGCGCCGGCGCAGGTGCGCGCGGCGGTGGCTCGGGGGCGAGCGGAACTGGATGCCGCCATCTTAACCTGAGTGCCAGCGGTCATAGACGCTGGCTTGCCGTCCGATTTATACTCGGTTCATGTCTACGAAAACCAAACACTTAAGCGATGGCGCAGACTATCGTGCCCGGCTGGAGGAGGCCGGCATCATTCCCACGCGCCAGCGCCTGCAAATCGCCCGGGTGATTCTCAACCGACCACAGCATCTGGCAGCTGACCAACTGCTGACCCAGGTCAACGCCGAGGGTGGCAATGTGTCCAAGGCAACGGTCTACAACACGCTGAGTCTGTTCGCCCGACGGGGGGTGCTGCGGGAAGTGGTCGTGGACTCCAGCCGAACGTTCTATGACTCCAATACCGAATCACACCATCATGTCTACGACGAAGACAGCGGGACGCTGACCGACGTCTATGCCGACTGCCTGCAGGCCGATGCGCTACCCGAACTGCCCGAAGGCACGGAGCTGAGCCGGGTCGACGTCGTTATCCGGGTACGCCGGCACCGCTGAACTCACGATTCTGGTTTTTGGCGGATACCCATGCCGCGCCCGGCCTGGGCCGGCCACGGCAAGCTGCGGTGCTCGCCCAGCATCACCGTTAGTCGCTGCTGCAATGATTCCGGCATCGCGGCACTGCGGCGGGTCTGCATATCGACATAGAGCAGCATCTGCTCACAGGTCGCTGCCAGATGGCCTTGAGCAGCGTGGAACATCCGCAAGAAGTAATGAATCCGCTTAGCATCGCCATCGAGCAACTGTACGCTGATCCGGATAGGGTCGCCATCCAGCAGCTCTCGCAGGTAGTTGACCTGCAACTCCAGGGTAAATACCGAACTCTGCAGGCGCTCACGACTGGCCTCGTCCAGACCAATATGATCAAGCAGTCCGTCGGTTGCCCGATCAAACGCCAGCACGTAATAGGCTATGTTCATGTGGCCGTTGTAGTCGATCCAGTCCGACAGGACGTGACCTTGATAGACATTTAGTGGTTCATTCATCGCCATTTCCGGTTCCTGGGAGGTCGATCCGGGCGTGATTATACGCACCCCCGCGGTCTCGGTACTGCTGCCGGTGCGCGCCGGCGGTCCGCTGCTGCTGGCGGCTGTGGGCAGCATCCTGCGCCAGAGCGTAACCGATCTGGAGCTGATCGTGGTGGACGATGGCGGGAACGAACCGCTACTCAGGGAATTACCGCGCGATCCCCGGCTGCGGGTTGTGGCCAACGCCGGCAGCGGGCTGGTGGCGGCGCTGAACACCGCAGCCGGCGCGGCCCGCGCCGACTACCTGGCGCGCATGGACGCCGACGATATCGCGCTGCCGGTGCGTCTGGAACGCCAGCTCGGGCTGCTCGAAGCCGAACCCGAACTGGGCCTGGTGGGCGCACAGGTGGAAATCTTCACCGATGCCGGCACCGTATTACCCGGTTTCCAGCGCTATCAAGCGTGGCTCAACAGCCTCACCACGGACGCGTCCATCCGCCGCGAGATGTTCATCGAAAGCCCGATCCCGCACCCCACGGCCGTGCTGCGGCGTTCCGTATTCCAGCGTATGGGCGGCTACCGTAATCCACCATGGGCCGAGGATTACGATCTCTGGCTACGCGCGTACCAAACCGGCATAAACATGGCCAAGCCGAGCGGCATCCTGCTGCGCTGGCGCGACCGGCCAGCGCGGCTGACCCGTACCGACAGCCGCTATAGTCCGCGTCGGTTTGTCCAGGCCAAGGCGTACTACCTACGCCGCACGGTGCTGCGCCGGCGGGCGGCAGTGATCTGGGGAGCGGCGCCAACCGGGGCGGCCTTATGCGACGCCCTGGTCGCTGCGGGTGTCAGGGTGCGGGCCTTCATCGATATCGATCCCAAGAAGATAGGCGGACGCAAACGCGCGCGGCCGGTGTGGCCACCGCAGGCCGCTGCCGCGGTCGACGACGAGCTAATCCTCGGTGCGGTCGGGGCCCGCGGTGCCCGAGCCGACATCCGCGCGGCGCTGCAGGCGATGGACAAACAGGAAGGCCCCGATTTCTTGTTCACTGCCTGACTCAGCGCTGGTGGGGCCATTGCCATTCTCGAATCTCCGGCAGATCTTCGCCGTAGCGGTCGATGTACTGGCGGTGCTCGATCAGCCGGTCGCGGATGATCTGTTTGGCATAAGCAGCCAAATAACCGAGCTTGGGCACCCGGTCGATAACGTCGCCGACCAGATGAAAGCGGTCGAGATCATTTCGCGCCGCCATATCGAACGGTGTGGTGGTAGTACCCTCCTCCTTGTAGCCGCGCACGTGCAGGTTGGGTGATTGGTGCGCCGGCCGGCACTTGTGCCAGCAGCGCCGGCTTCGGCTGGCCCTGGTCGTCAAACAGTTCCTCGGGCCGGCAGCTCTGCAGCCACTGCTCAAGCTGGCGCCGGTGCTTACGGTTCTCGATCACACCCGGCAATGGCACCTGATGCGCCCGCCAGGTACCCTCGACCGCCACGCCATCGACTTCCTTGGGTCCGGTCCAGCCCTTGGGTGAGTGCCGCACAATCATGCGCCAGCGGGGCCGCTCCTGCCGACCCTCCTCACGCGCCTGCCGCTGGATTGCACGGAACTCGGCCAGTACCGCGTCCAGTGTGGTCACCATGAACTGGTGCATGCGCTGGGTTCATCGCCTTCGACGTAGTGCGGCTGGTAACCGTCGCCGCGCAGCAGTTGGCGGCACACCAGTACGCATCGAAGGACCGCAGTTCGTCGACACTTGGAGGCCCGGCGGCCGCCACTGAAGACGGATCGCTCATGGCATCACCTCCGCAGGCTTTACGACTTAGCCTGCCAGTCTAAGCCAGAGCGCCGTGCTGCGACGACCGCGAGGCAAGGGCGGTCAGCCGGTGTGCGGTGGACGGATATAGAGTTCCACGCGGCGATTCAACTGACGGCCGTGCGCCGAGGCATTGCTGGCCCGGGGATTACTCTCACCGCGGCCCTCGGCCTGCAACCGCTGCGGGGCGACACCGTGGGCGGCCAGATAGTCGGCCACGGAGTGAGCCCGGCGACGCGACAGCTTCATATTATAATCAGCCGGCCCAGTGCTATCAGTGTAGCCGATCACGGTGACGGTAGAGCGCTGATCCTGATTGAGAATGCCGGCAATCCGGTTCAGGGTAGGCTGAAACTCCGGCTTGATGGCAGCGTTGTCGAAGTCGAACAATACACCGTTTGGCAAATTAACTTTGATGCTGCCGTCCTGGAGCCGCTGCACTTCCACACCCAGGCGCTGGTTCTCCGCGGCTAGTTGCTGCAGCTGATTGGCCTGCTGATCCATAGCGTAACCGATACCACCGCCGACCGCAGCGCCGACTGCAGCACCAACATACTTACCACTGCCATGGTCGAGCTGGTGACCCAGCACCCCGCCGGCAACAGCACCAATGGCAGCCCCGGTCTTAGTGCGCAGGTAGGGATCATTAGGCGAGCAGGCCGCTACGGCCAACAGTGATAACGCCACAATGGCAATTTTCACCACGCTGTTCATGATGGGCTTCTCCCGGTTGCTGACGATGCTGCGAAAGCCATCGAGGAAACAGGCCAAAGCAGCTCGACAAATGAAATTGCTTATTAAGAATTCTAGCAGCAATGGCTGAACTCAGCCTAAACAACAACACTACACTAACCGATTTTTGTTAAGCTCAAATTGGATCAATCGGGTACTGTAATGATGTTAAGCCGCCTATTGCACATCGGCCCTCCGCATCCCGACGCGGTGGCACGTCTTACCGGACCTGTCAATGTGCTGCTGGTGCTGGTGCTGGCGTATCAGCTGGCGGGACTGACGGTAACTCTGCCACTACTCACGCCGCCGTCAACGCCACAACCCGTCACGATCACTGTGGACAAGCCAACGTCTCCGGATCAGCAGGGCTACCGCCAACTGATAGGCTGGCATCTGTTCGGTGCGCCCCAGCAAACCACCGCACCGGCCCCGGCCGACACACCTCCGACCACACTCAACCTGCACTTGGGCGGCATTATCTACCGGCCTGCTGGCGACATGCCGCTGGCCCTGATCGCCGTAGGCCAGCGGCCGGAAACGATTTACCGCGTCGGCGCTACTGTCGCCGGGGCTCGTATCCGCCAGATTTTACCCGACCGCGTGATCCTTGCGCGGGCCGACCACCTGGAGGCGCTGCAGCTGCCCCGGCCGGCCGGCAACGCAGCCCCCGCGGTTGCACCATCGTCCCACGCCGGGCGCCGGGTCATCAATGCCACCGGCCTGGCCAGCCAATTGCGGGCTGATCCCGCGGCCCTAGAGAACCTGGTGCATGCCACGCCGTACTGGCGTGGTGGCCACTTCGTCGGATTGCGTCTGGTTCCTGGCCAGAACCACCACCTGCTGAACCGGCTGGGCCTGCAGCCAGGTGATGTGCTGGTGGCCCTGAATGGCCACCCCCTGAGTAGTCCCGCCGAGAGCCTGACCCAACTGCAACAATTGCTGAGCGCGCCGCGGGTCCGGGCGACTATACTGCGCGATGGCAACCAGATCCCGCTGACCTTCGTGCTGCAATGAGTCTTGTCTCAATGATTCTGCCGTCACGCTTACCACAGGCCCTATTACTGGTATTGCTGCTGACGATGGAGACTGCGGTGGCCGCACCCAAACCGGCCCCAGTGACCCTCAACCTGAAAGATGCCGACATCAGCGCGCTGATCGCCAGCGTGGCCGAAATCACCGGCAAAAATTTCATCGTCGATCCGCGCGTACACGGCAAAGTCACTGTGGTCTCCTCGCATCCGTTGGCGGCAGATCAGGTCTACTCATTGTTTCTGTCGATACTGGCAGTACACGGCTATGCCGCCATCCCCGGCAAGACCGCGATTAAAATCGTACCTGCCAACACCGCCAAGCAGGACGACATCCCCAACAGCAACGGCCGGTCCAGCGGCGGTCCCGACCAGATGGTCACCCGGGTGATCCAGGTACACAACATCAACGTCACGCAACTGGTACCGCTGTTGCGACCGCTGGTACCCCCTGACGGTCACCTGGCGGCCTACGCGCCGGGCAACGTGCTGGTGATCTCGGATCGGGCCGGCAATGTCGCCCGCATCGCCCAGCTGGTGGCGCGCATGGACCAGGCCAGTCGTACCAACGTTGAGATGGTGCCGCTGCATCATGCCCGCGCCGACCAGGTTGCCAGTCTGCTGAACGCTCTGGTAACCGGGCCGCGTGGCAAAGGGCAGACCAGCAGCGATGCCCCCAAGCTGGTTGCGGATGAACGCTCCAACAGCATTCTGTTACGGGGCGACGCCAGCGACCGTCGGCGCCTGCGCCGGTTGATCGAGCGGCTCGATACGCCGCATCAGGCCATCGACAACACTCAGGTCATCTACCTGCACTACGCCCGCGCCAAGAATCTGCTACCTGTGCTACGGGGTCTGAGCAAGCAGTTGCGGGCAACCGACACCGGGCAGAACGGCAGCAAGAGCCCGCCCGCCACCGGCGACAGCCAGATCGACATCCAGGCTGACACCGCCACCAACGCCCTGGTGCTTGATGCTCCACCGGACGCGATGCACTCGCTCAAAGCGGTCATCAAGCGGCTCGACGTGCGACGGGCCCAGGTATTGGTGGAGGCCGCGATCGTCGAGATATCGTCCGACAAAGCCGCCGAACTCGGTGTACAGTGGCTGATCGACGGCAGCAAGAACGGTACCGGCGCCGGCTACACCAATTTCCAGAGTCCCGGCTTCAACGGTCTGAGCGTCGGCGAGCTGGCGGGCGCCATCGCCAACAAAACCATACCCAGTCCGTTGCCATCGGGACTCAATGCCATAATTGGCGACACCAGCGGCTCGACTCGTTTTGGTGCCCTGATCAGCGCCCTCGCCAGCAATGCCGACACCAACATCCTGTCGACCCCGACCCTGGTCACGCTGGACAATCAGGAAGCCCAGATCGTGGTCGGCCAGAACGTGCCCTTCGTCACCGGTACCTTCACAACCACCACCGGCGGTAACAGCGGCAGCACCGGTAATCCGTTCCAGACGATCGAGCGCAAGGATGTCGGCCTGACGCTGGACATCAAGCCACACATCAACCAGAACAATTCGGTCCAGCTGGACATCAGTCAGGAAGTCTCCCAAGTGGTCCCTACAGCCACTGCACTCACCCTGGCACAGGGGCCAACCACCAACAAGCGCCAGATCAAGACCAGCGTCCAGGTCGAAAGTGGTCAAATTCTGGTACTGGGCGGACTGATCGACAATACCCTCAGCAGTACTGTCCAGAAAGTGCCGGGCCTGGGTGATCTGCCGTTTATCGGCAATCTGTTCCGCTATCGCCAGACCAGCAAGAGCAAGCGCAACCTGATGATTTTTCTACATCCGGTGATCCTGCGTGCCCCGGCAGCCGGCACCGCTGCCAGCCAGGCCCGCTACGACGCTATCCGCGAACAACAACAGGCTGCCCGCCAGCGCGGCGTCGACCTGCTGCCCGGCGCTGATACGCCGAAGCTACCATCGACCGCAGCGGTGCACCAGCAGGGTACCCTGAACGCAGCACCAGCCACACCGCCCGAGCGGTCATCGCCGCCCACGTCACCCCCGGCCGGGTCCACTATCACGGGCAACACCGGATTCGGCCGCAAATGACCGTCGCCACCCTACGGCTGCCATACAGCTTCGCCCGCCGCCACGGCGTGCTGGTGCTGGGCGGCGACGCCCAAATCGACGTCGTCCACCGCACCGATGTCAGCCTGCACAGTCTCATCGAGCTGCGCCGTGCGCTGGGCCGGCCACTGACGTTGCGCCAGGTTGCTGACGGCGAATTCGATGGCTTGTTGCAGCGACATTACGAAGCTGCCGACGACGGCGCCGCGCAGATGATCGCCGAACTCGACGCGGAGCTCGATCTGGCCAGCGCGGCGGAAGCCCTGCCAGAGCCGGAAGATCTGCTGGAGAGCGCCGATGATGCCCCCATTATCCGGCTTATCAATGCGTTATTAACCCAGGCGGTGAAAGAGAACGCCTCCGACATCCATCTCGAGACCTTCGAGCACCGTCTGAGCGTGCGCCTGCGGGTCGACGGTGTACTGCGCGAAGTGCTGGCGCCGCCACGCGCACTGGGACCGCTGCTGGCATCACGGGTCAAAGTCATGGCCAACCTCGATATCGCCGAGAAGCGTCTGCCACAGGACGGACGCATCTCGCTCCGGATCGCCGGGCGACCAGTGGATGTCCGGGTTGCCACGCTACCGGCCGGTCATGGCGAGCGCGTGGTGCTGCGTCTGCTCGACAAGAGCGCCGGGCGACTCGATCTGGCCCAACTGGGGCTAAACAGCAGCGACCGCGAACGCCTGGCCCGACAGCTGGCGCGTCCGCACGGCATCCTGCTGGTAACCGGACCTACCGGGTCAGGCAAGACCACCACGCTGTATGCGGCCCTCAGTTTTCTCAACGACCGCAAACGCAACATCATGACGGTCGAGGATCCCATCGAATATTACCTTGACGGCATCAGCCAGACCCAGGTCAACACCAAGGTGGACCTGGGCTTCGCCCGCGGCCTGCGCGCGATCCTGCGTCAGGATCCGGATGTGGTAATGGTCGGCGAGATTCGCGACCTGGACACGGCCCGCATCGCCGTCCAGGCCAGCCTCACCGGACACCTTGTATTGTCGACCCTGCACACCAACAGCGCCGTCGGTGCCATTACACGGTTGCGCGACATGGGGATCGAGCCGTTCCTGCTCGCATCGAGTTTGATCGGCGTACTGGCCCAGCGCCTGGTGCGGCGGTTGTGTGAACACTGCCGCCACCCCTATCCAGCCAGCGAGGCTGACCGCAGCCTGCTGGGCCTGGCGGCCGAATCCTGCTTATACGCACCAGTCGGCTGCAGGCACTGCAACGATACCGGGTATCGCGGCCGGATCGGTATCTTCGAGCTGATTGCAGTCGATCCCACCCTGGCCGGCATGATTCACGACAATGCTAGCGAGCACCTGCTGGAACGTCATGCCCGCACTCTCGGCCCCAGCATTCGCGCCGACTGCCGAACGCGGGTACTGGCCGGCGATACGGCACCGGAGGAATTCGTGCGGGTGCTGCAGGACGACTGACCGCGTCGCGTCCCGCAGCCGGGCTTCAATAGCCCGGTGGAGCCGGCGGCCGCTCATCAGGCGCTGTTTCCGGTGGGTGCGCGGATGGCGGCGCCGCTGGCCAGTCGGAAAACGGAAACGGCTTGGCATCAGTCTGGTAACTCACGTAGCACGCCAGTTGGCCCAGGTAACGGCCCAGACTGCCACTGAACGCCAACAGCCGGCGGTTGGGAGCGCCGCTGAACAGGGTGTGCAGGAACTGGAACACGGCAATGGCACCAATCACCCAGGAACCAATGCCAAAAAATACGCCGAACACAATCATGAACACCAGCCGCAACCAAGTACTGCCAGTGGTCACGTTTTTCTTCAGCTGTTCGGTATTGATGGCGGCCACCACGACTCTCCTTCTCTCGCCGTCCTCGCAGACATGCCAAGCCTAGCACAAGCGCGGCTCATGTTATCGTAGCGCAACTCCAACGCCGGTATTACTTCATACGGCATGCCCGCTTTCCAGTACCAGGCACTCGATGGCGATGGTCGTTCCAGCAAGGGATTGCTGGAAGGCGACAGTCCGCGCCAGGTCCGTCAGCAGCTGCGCGAACGTGGCCTGACACCGCTCAGCGTACAGAAACTGGACCAGCGACGCGCCCAGCCAGGCGGCCGGCAGCAACGCCTTAAGGCCGGCGCGCTACCGCTGGCCACGCGCCAGCTGGCTACCTTGATTGGCGCCGGCCTGCCGATCGAGCAAGCCTTGGGGGCAGTGGCCCGGCAAAGCTCGCAGCCCCGGGTAGCCGGCCTGCTGCTGGCTTTGCGCGCACGGGTCCTGGAAGGCCACAGCCTGGCCGCCGCGCTCGCCGACTATCCGCGGGCGTTCCCCGACATCTATCGGGCCACGGTGGCAGCCGGCGAACAGGCCGGCTATCTGCCGCTGGTACTGGAACGGCTCGCTGACTACAGCGAGACCCGGCAGCAGCTGCGCCAGAAAGTGCTGCTGGCGCTATTCTACCCGCTGCTACTGACTTCGGTGGCTGTCGCCATTGTGCTGGGCCTGCTGACCTATGTGGTGCCCCAAGTGGTGCAGGTGTTCAACAGCGCCCATGAAACTCTGCCCTGGCTGACCCGGGCCTTGATCGCCCTGAGTGGGTTCCTGCGGGCTCGAGGCTGGCTGTTATTGATTCTCGTAGCGGCGGCCGCCGTCGTCCTGATCCGGCAGCTCCGCCGGCCTGGCCTCCGCCGGGCTCTGCAAGCGCTGGCACTGCGCCTGCCCGTGCTGGGTCGGCTGCTGAGCGGTCTCGAGGGTGCGCGCTTCGCGCGTACCATGAGTATTCTACTGGCCAGCGGTGTTCCAGTGCTGGGGGCGCTGCGCATCACCGCGCCGGTGCTGGGTCTGCTGCCACTGCGCGCGGCTGTCGAGCAGGCGGCACTGCGGGTACGGGAAGGCGCCGGTCTGCATGCCGCGCTGACCGGCAGTGGTCTTCCACCCTTGCTGATGGAGTTGATCGCCAGCGGTGAGACCAGTGGCAAGCTGGAAGCGATGCTGAGCCGTGCCGCCAGCCAGCAGGAACGGGAAGCCGAAGCGCTAATCGCCGTGCTGCTGGGCCTGTTCGAACCGCTGCTGATCCTTCTCATGGGCGGTGTTGTGCTGATCATTGTGCTGGCCATTCTGCTGCCTATATTCGATCTCAATCAGTTGATTCATTGAGCCCTCGAATGGACGAGGAACGACCCGGATCCGCAGGCATTAGTATGATGACACGGGGCTAGCAACGGATTCGGTAGAGGCGCAGCCAGACAGACTGTGCAGCCACCCCCGGCAATGGTATGTTGTTGTCACTTCCTTGTTGCGACGACTGGTCCATGCGCTCCTATCTCGTCCCCGCATTAAGCGCCTGAGATGCGCGCGACGCTGCGTCTTATTGCCGCGCTGCTGGCAAGCTACGGCCTGCTGATCATCGCCAACGGCCTTTTCAGTACCTTGCTCGGTGTCCGCGGCAAGCTGGAAGGATTCCCAACAATCGTGGTCGGTCTGATGATGAGCGCCTATTACGTAGGGCTGCTGCTGGGGGGGTTGTACAGCGTGCGGGTCATCGCCCGAGCCGGCCATATCCGGGCTTTCGCGGCGTTCGCATCGCTGATGTCCATTGCGGCCCTGCTCCACGCGATGTTCGTTTATCCGCTGGCGTGGACCCTGCTGCGATTAATGGCCGGATTCTGTGTCGCCGGGCTGATCATGATCACCGAAAGCTGGATCAACGAACGTGCCAGCAACAGCAACCGCGGGCAGGTGCTGGCGATCTATATGATCGTCAACTACTCCTCGTCCGGCACCGGGCAGTTCCTGCTCCCGCTCGCCAATCCCGGCACGTTCCAGCTATTCAGCATAGCCTCTATCATTTATTCACTTGCCCTGCTACCGCTACTGCTCACCCAGGCACCATCACCCCGTCCGGTAGAGTTGCGGCGATTACCGTTTCACGAGATCTATCGGATTTCGCCGGTCGGTTTGATCGGCGCATTCTGTGCCGGGCTGGCGACCCCCGCATTCACTAGCATGGGCGCTGTCTTTGCCCACGGCATAGGCCTGTCGCTCGCTCAGACATCACTGTTCATGGCTAGCGGCATCTTCGGCGGGCTACTGCTGCAGTGGCCGCTGGGCCGGCTGTCGGATCGTCTGGACCGGCGCTGGATACTGGCTGGCAGCGCCTTTGGCGCCGCCCTTGCAAGCCTGCTCATCGTCACCCTGGCAGGTAACGTAACGGTGCTGCTGATGCCGGCCACGCTGCTGTTCGGGAGTTTCGCCTTCACCCTGTATTCACTAAGCGCCTCCCACACCAACGATGTCGCACCACCGGACCAGCTGGTTTACGTTTCCGGCGGGCTGCTGATCGCCTTCGGTATCGGGGCCAGCCTGGGGCCACTCAGCGCATCCGCGCTGATGGGAATGATGGGTCCACGCGGATTGTTCGTGCACACGGCCCTGGTGAGCGGCGCCTTGGGCGTGTTCGCCCTGTACCGTATGACCCGACGCAGCGTGGTACGCAAACGCGCCTTCCTGGCCAAACCCGCCATGCAATACAGCGCGGGCGAACTCTACCGGGCGGCATTGGGCGAACAAACCGACAACACGGAGCAAGCGGTCATCGAGGACAAACCCCCGGCCGACCCATCGGGCAGTTAGGGCTACCGATCCGGGCCGCGTCGGGTCACAATGACCTGGGCGAAACAGGTAAGCACCTACCGCAGGCGCCAGCTAACGCTGGCGCGGGTGTGGCGTGTGCTGACCACGATCCGTCGACGCCAGGGAGGACCCGGTCATGTTTGCGCTCGAACCGTTTTCGCAAGGCAGTTTGCTGCGCCGTTATCCCACCGACCCGATCACCCAGGGCGGAGTCTGCGTCGCCCTGTGCGATTACTGGCTCAGCCTGATCAAGGCGGACTACGCGGTGCCTGCTGCCGACCGGTTGCGCCAACTCCAGCACAACTTTCCGGTTGTTATCCGCCATCAACGTCACTATGCCAATCTACGGGCCCAGCATGGACGCGAGGAAGGCCGGCGTAAGCTGGGTCAGAAGCTGGGGCTGGACTACGATCCCGACAAGACGCTGGTCGAGCGCAGATTCGTCCGCATGGAGGGTATTCGTAAGAAGATCGCCGCCGACATCGGCGTGGTTGGCACCGGCGCCACCTGGACACTGCGCTTCGCCGACGGCAGTGGCCACGCTATCAGCGGCTTCTGCGGTATCGCCGGACAGGAACCCATTCTGACCATGCGGCTGCATCTGTTCGATCCGAACATCGGTGAATACGGCGGCCAGTTGAGCGAGTTGGACGATATGCTGCAGGATTTGTTTACGCGGTTTCCCTTCTACCAAAGTATCGTGGCCTTACATCGCGCGACCGAGGGCTGAACACCGGTGTTCATGCGCGACCACGGCTTTGGCCGTGCACCATCGCTCCGGCGATCAGATGAGCCAACCGCAGCGGTTCGGGTATGCGGCCGTTCAGCGCCAGTCGTTCCAGTACCCGGGCAGCCTGGCTGCGGGACAGTCCGATTCGTTGAACGTACACACCGGCCAGCGGTTCCATCGGCCCCAGCCGTTCAATCAGCCGCCATTTGCGGGCACCGGCGGCCACATGTTCAAGCAACGCACGCTGAATCGCTGCCGTATCGGGCCGCCGCCGGGCCACCACCAGCACCGGCACGGTCAGCATCCGGCTCAGCACAACCGCGTCAATCACGTTGAAACCCGCCAGCGCTATGCCTTGCAGCAACACCAGACGCACATGGTCAGCAAACTTGGATGCGGCAACCAGCCGGGTCAGAACAGCAGTGGCATTGCGGCCGTCACGCCGAACCTTACCAATCAGCACACCGTCACAGCGGGTGCCGGCGAACACCGTGCCGACGACGGTGACCTCACCGCGCCAGCCCGGCTCAAACGGAGCGTCGTCGAACCCGACACAGTTGGTGAGCGGGTTGCGCGTCACCGACAGCTCTCACCCGGTTTTGCTGCGCGGCCGAATCATGACTTCATTGACGTCGACGTGCGGGGGCTGGCTGACGGCATACATGACCGCACGCGCCACATCCTCGGCCTTGAGCACATCGGGTTTGGGCGTGTCAAAGAACGGTGTATCGACCATTCCGGGCTCAATCAGTGTGACCCGCACACCCGTGCCGCGCAGTTCCTCACGCAGCCCATAACCAATGGCCGTCACGGCCCACTTGCTGGCGCTGTACATCGACCCGGTGATGGTAACCCGCCCGGCAACCGACCCGGTCAACAACACGTGACCGCGACGTTGTTTGATCGCCGGCAACGTCGCGCGCAGCGTGAGCCCCACCCCGTAGACGTTAGTCAGCAGCAATCGCTTCCAGGACGCCGGGTCGGCCCCGCTGAATCCGCCTGGTGAGCCGCCCACGCCGGCGTTAGCGAACACCACGTCGAGCTGACCGAAATGTCCTAGAGCGCGTTCAACCAGAGCTTCCTGATCGGCCTGCTCGGTGACATCGCAGCGGACCGCCAGAACCCGTTCCGCACCACCCAGACGTGACGCCAGCTCGCCCAGCTTGTCCGCCGAGCGGGCGGCCAGCACCAACCGGTAACCAGCCGCCGCGGCCTGTTCCGCCGTGGCACGGCCGATGCCGCTGGAGGCGCCAGTAATGAGAAACACCTTATCCGCCATCGTTACCTCCGTTGTGTTTGTGACAGGCAATGTTCAATCTGACAGTAAACCCGGCGCACAGCTTCTCACCGCACCGTTATCCGTGCAATCTGAGTACCGCGCTCAAGGCATCAGTTCGGCGATCCCCTTGCCCAGTTCGGCCGGTGACCTGACGGTAGCCACACCGGCGGCCTCCAGGGCGGCGTACTTGTCGGCCGCCGTGCCCTTGCCCCCGGCGATGATCGCCCCGGCATGACCCATGCGCTTGCCCGGCGGGGCGGTGACTCCGGCGATGTAGGCCACCACCGGCTTCTTGACGTGGTGTTTGATGTAGTCGGCGGCTTCCTCTTCGGCACTGCCGCCGATCTCGCCGACCATGACGATGCCTTTGGTCTGGCGGTCGGCTTCGAATAAGGCCAGTACGTCGATGAAGCTGGTGCCCTGGAGGGGGTCGCCGCCAATGCCCACACAGGTGCTCTGCCCGAGCCCGCTCTGGGTGGTCTGGTGGACCGCTTCGTAGGTCAGCGTGCCGGAGCGCGAGACGATGCCGATCATGCCGGGTTGGTGGATGTGTCCGGGCATGATGCCGATTTTGCATTCCCCGGGGGTGATCAGGCCGGGGCAGTTGGGTCCGATCAGGCGGCTGTCGCTGCCGGCCAGCGCGGCTTTGACTTTGAGCATGTCGAGCACGGGGATGCCTTCGGTGATGCAGGCGATGACGTTGATGCCGGCGTCGGCGGCTTCCAGGATGGCGTCGGCGGCAAAGGGGGCCGGGACGTAGATCATTGAGGCGCTGGCGCCGGTTGCGCGCACGGCGTCGTGGCACGGTGTTGAATACGGGCCGCTCGAGGTGGGTGGTGCCGCCTTTGCCGGGGCTCACGCCGCCGACCAGCTGGGTGCCGTAGGCGATGGCCTGTTCGGCGTGGAAGGTGCCCTGCTTGCCGGTGAAGCCCTGGCAGATGACCTTGGTGTGTCGGTCGATGAGGATGCTCATGGGGCTTAGTTCTCCGGGGGTCGGGCTCAGCGGGCGGCGGCAACGGCTTGGCGGCGGCGTCGGTCAGATCATCGGCCTGATGATATTGAGGCCGGAGTCGGCCAGGAGCTTGCGCCCGGCGTCGGCGTTGGTGCCTTCCAGGCGCACCACCACCGGCACGTGCCACGCCGACGTCTTTCACCGCGGCGATGATGCCTTCGGCGATCAGGTCGCAGCGCACGATGCCGCCGAAGATGTTGACCAGCATGGCTTTGACATTGTCGTCGCTGAGGATGAGCTTGAACGCTTCGGCGACCCGCTCGGCGGTGGCTCCGCCGCCGACGTCGAGGAAGTTGGCCGGCTCGCCGCCGGCGAGTTTGATGATGTCCATGGTGGCCATGGCCAGCCCGGCGCCGTTGACCATGCAGCCGATGCTGCCGTCCAGCGGGACGTAGTTCAGGCCGTGCTTCGTTGGCTTGGCGTCTCGCGTTCGTCTTCCTGGCTGGGGTCGCGCAGGGCGGCCAGGGGCCGTGGCGGTATAGGGCGTTGTCGTCGAGGTTCATCTTGGCGTCCAGTGCCAGCAGTTCGCCGCTGCCGGTGACGATCAGCGGGTTGATTTCAACCAGGCTCACGTCGTTGGCGAGAAACAGCGCGTAGAGCCCGCTCATGACCTGGGTGAGGTGTTTGATCTGGGGCATCGCCAAGCCCAGCCCGAAGCCGAGCTGGCGGCACTGGTAGGGCTGCAGTCCGGCGGCCGGGTCGACCTTGACGGTGAGGATTTTCTCGGGCGTGCTCGCGGCGACTTCTTCGATGTCCATGCCGCCTTCGCTGGAGGCCATGAAGGCGATCCGCTTGGCGCTGCGATCGACCAGGGCGCTCAGGTACAGTTCATCGGCGATGTCGAGGCCTTCTTCAACCAGCACGGTGTTGATCGGCAGCCCCTCGGCGCCGGTCTGTGGGGTCACCAGCCGCGAGCCCAGCAGCTCGCCGGCCACTGTGCCCACTTCCTCGAGGCTGCGGGCCACCTTTACCCCGCCGGCCTTGCCGCGCCCGCCAGCGTGGACCTGGGCTTTCACCACCCATACCGCACCACCGAGCGCCTCGGCCGCCGCTACCGCCTCAGCCGCACTGCCCGCCGTCTGGCCCCGCGGCACCGCTACTCCATACTCCCGGAACAAGCCCTTGGCCTGATGTTCATGCAAGTTC
>CAVQMB010000025.1:0-68323 GCA_963713445.1 uncultured Gammaproteobacteria bacterium
GTTATGTAGCCTGAACCGTTACGTATCTGCTCGACTGGCGACTGAACAGGTCCATCACCACCGCCAGGTACAACCACTGTCTGCCGAGCTTCAGGTAAGTGATATCGCCGCTCCATATTTGGTCGGGGGCGGTTACCGTCCGTTTCTCTTTACGGTTCGGGATCTCGGTGTAGTGGCGCTCCAGACCGGGATTCGCATAGTAAAGGTCGGCTGATCGACCGCGGATACCGTCGACCTGCATCAGGCGAACTACGCGCTTCCGGCCGACCTGCAAGCCTCGCTGGCGCAGGCCCGCGTGAATCGCGGGCTGCCATAGATGCCGCGGCTGGCCCGATGGACTTCGTGGATCTGTTCCAACAGCAACGCATCCTCCCTGTCACGTGCACTTGGCTGGCGATGACGCCACTTGTAATAGCCTGCGCGGCTTACCGCGTAGAAGCGGCACATCACGCTGACCGGATAGCTCTCCCGGTTCTGCTCTATGAATTCGAAGACTTCGAATCGCGACTTGAACAGAAACGGATGGCCTTTCTTAACAGCTCATGCTCCATTTTCAGGAGCCTGTGCGCTTTCTCTATCTGCTTGAGCCCGTTTCAGCTCCGCCGCCGTCTTTGGATCGACATCCAGGGATCGCCTCTTGGTCACGATGCTTCCCTCCCTTGCCTCTTTGCGCCATCGTGACAGCATGAATGGGTGGATGTCTGATGCCTCTGCTACGTCCTTGATCTGAACGGCCGGCAACTCACTGAGCTATACCGCCGTGGCCTTGAATTCCTCGCTGTATCGCTGGGTTCGTTTTGGTCCTGCTTTGGGCATTGGACACCTCTCTCGGTTAGGTCAAGGTGTCTACTTTTTTGGGTCAAGGTTCTGCGTCCGAACGAGCGCATTGTTAGCGCACTTACGCAATAATTGGTGCGGAGAGGGGGAATCGAACCCCCAAGCGTTCACTCTTGGCGGGATCATACCTTCACAAGACGTAATCTCTCGTTTGGGTTGAAGCTTTCACCAGACTCCGCAGGAACGCCGCTTCGCACCAAACACATGCCATTACACAAAGTAAAATAGCGCTTAGATTTTCCATGACAGACTCCTTTATGCAATCAATGAACTGAATTGCGGGAGCGGCCGCTTCCAACCCAAACAAGATTTCCATTCTTGATTCAATATTTACCCGTATCTCCAAGCAGTTTACGGCGCGCTTAACGCGCCAAGTAACCAGAACCCTCTTGCCAACCTTGATCCCAAGCCTTAGCTAAATCTGGATTATTACCGATATAAGGGTTCGATGCCCGGCCTTCCCCATCCACTCCAGCCTTGCGGCCTTCTGCCCAGGCATTATTAATCTTTGCTCGATCTTCCATTTCGTGTCTCTTGCGCGCTAACAAGTAATTATCTAGTTTCAGCCTATCCATGATATTTCTTAGTATACCACCATCAAAACGTCAAGAGCTGCCTTGTGCCCCCCCTGAATTTCATCTTAAAAATCGCAAGGACACCGCGCCTGAAATCTGCATGGGGAGCGAATAAACTCATCTTTAAATACAGATAGTTAAACGAATTTGTTGAATCAGCGCTGCCGACGCGATATGTCTTAGGCGTGCAGGATATCGTCCGAAATTGCGACATATATAGCAAAAGGGCACTTCCCCATGTTGACCTGTTCCGCCCGAACTCGTGCACCGCTATGATGCCGCCTTGAGCCGCAGCAAGGTCGCCGACAAGGCTCGGGCTCACTACAAAAGATGGCTTCGCTTTTATTGGGATTTTTGTCAGAAGTACCGATTTGATCCACATGACGGAAGCAGCCTGGATCACTTCACAAGTAAACTGCTCGAAAAAAACCAGCCGGAGTGGATGCGCCGACAGGCATCGCATGCGGTTGCTTTATTTCATGGACTGCACCCCACCAGCGTTGACCAGGCGACTAGGGATAATGCCAACGTTGGTGTAGAGGCTCCACGCGATGCGAGGCGCCCCATTGAGGGTGCAGTGCTACAGTTTGTGCACGGAACGGAGCGCGCGTAAGTGCAGTGGGCGTGGCGCTACATTCGGTCGACGACAAACGCCATGCGCGGGCACAGAGCGTGGCCGAGGTGGGCGCATTCCTGACCCATCTGGCGACCGTGCGAACGGTCTCGGCGTCATGAGTCCGCTGGACAGCTTATAATCTGTAGGCCACTGCAGCGATCGGCACGCCAGGATGCTCTTCATTTGCCCGAATGCGGGCCGCCGATATTCGCTATATCCACCAGATCCCAGCGATAGCCGGCATTGCGGTACAGGCGCTTGTTTAGCCGCGGGTAATCCGATACGTCGTGGCTCGCGCGGTTGCCGGCGACGATGCATCTGAGCGTTGCTGACCCGGTGTTTTTCATGGTGTGGGCGAGGCCGCCGGCCCGGTAACCAATGAAATCCCCTTCCTCCACCTGGAACGTGTCGTCGCCGATCGTGACCTCGGCCTGGCCGGCGAGGATGTAGACGCATTCATCTTCATAGCGGTGGACGTGGTATTCGGTGGATTCCTTACCCGGCGGGACTTCGACGATATGGAAACCGAAACCATTGATGCCGGTGAGGTCGCCGAGCGATTTGTTGACGCGCTCGGCATTGGCGTTCAGGAAGTGGCGTTTGAACACCCCTTCCATGGCTTCGATCTCGGATTTCTTGACGACGTATTGATCCATGGTGGTCACCCTTGGGGATGCGGTGGGGACTGCGGAAGCGGTCGTGGCAACGTCGGATCAGTGTGCCTGATAAACCGCTCGCTGGACATCCAGAAACAGCGGCAGTGCCTGATGGTCCATGAACGGCAGGATCTGGGTCAGAAAGACTCCGGCGATAGCGTTGGACAGATCGATCCAGAAGTACGAGTTGACCTGCCCGCCCCACAGCAGGCTGCCGGCGGGCAGGCCGGTCGGGGCGCGCTGTCGGGTGATCTGGCAGGCCATGCTCCAGGATTTCGCCAGGCCCGGGAAGAATTCGACATCGTGGCTCATCCCCGGCAGGGCGCTTTTGAGCCGGGTGACCTGCCGCTCGCCGATCTGGTTGCGGCACATCAGCTCGACCGTTGCCGGCTGCAGCAGGGTGGCACCGTCGGTGCGGCCGCCATTGAGCAGCAGGCGGGCGAACCGAAGGTAATCGGGGACCGTGCCGTAAAGCCCGCCGCCGCCCAGTTCGAACTCGGGATCCTGCGGGATGCCCAGTTCCGGTTGCGGCCGCAGTATGCCGTCGTCGTCCCGCAAATGGATCGTGGCCAGCCGTGCGCGCATGGCCGGGCTGATCCGGTAGGCCGTGTCGCGCATGCCCAGCGGCTCCAGCAGGTGTTGCTGCAGATGCCGGCCCAGGCGCTGGCCGGTCACCCGTTCGATGAGTTTGCCCAGCCATTCCGTGCTGATCCCGTAGCACCAGCGTTCGCCCGGATCGGCCAGCAGCGGCAGGTTCAGGGCCGCGTTGCTGCAGGACAGCAGGCTGGGCGTGCCGGTGCATTGCTGGTAACGGACGATGTCGTCCGACCAGGTCTCGTAGCCGAAACCGGCGGTGTGGGTCAGCAGATGGCGCAGCGTGATCGGCCGTTTGGGCGGCCGCAACCGCGGTTGCCCGGCGCTGTCGAAGCCTTCCAGGACCTGCACTTTGCCCAACTCCGGTAGATAGTCGGCGGCCAGGAGGTCGGGTTCGAGCCGGCCCTGTTCGACCAGTTGCAGGGCGGCGGTGCTGGTCAGCGGCTTGACCATGGAGGCGATGCAGCCGACGGTGTCGGTGGTCATGGCCGCCGGCTGGCCGAGCGCGCGGTGGCCAAATGCACCGGCGTACACGGTGTCGCTGCGGTCGGTGATCATGGCGACGACGCCCGGCACGTCGCCGCGAGCGGCTGCATCGCCCAGCAGTGTATCGAGTCGGTTGGCGAGGCTCATCGATGCGGACTGCGGCGGGTGTCGCTGCGCTACCAGAACGGCGGCGGTTCCGGCAGCGCTTCCCCGCACTGGCAGCGTCCGCCGCTACGGTCGTAATCCGTCATCCGGTGACAGTGCGTACAGCGTACCCAGGTCGGGTTGAACCGCTCGGGAACCCAGACGCTGGTGTACGCGGCGGCGGCGAGGTCGGGGCCGAAGAACTGCTGCGTCGCTTCGCGGTGAGCGCTGTCGCGGGTGAGCTGGCGCGGACTCTCCGGGTTATCCCAGGCCGTCACGGTGAGCATGCGGTCACCGATGACCATGCCGGTCCAGCCTATGAAACCGGACATCTTGGGCATCCCGGCGGCGATCTTCCGGGCCTGTTCCCGTACCTGCTCCACTTCGTCAGCCGAGCGGGCCTGGAGAACCGTGATGCTGAAGGCGCCGGGCTTGTCGTTCCGGTCGCTTTGAACGGCCGCCGCGGTGCCGAACCGGAAGGCACCGAGGGCCGTCGGTTGTACCACGGTCTGCAGCCCCAGTTGGCGGGGCACCTCACCGGCATCGAAATAGCCCTGCACCGAGCGGATTTTGCCATCCTCGATGGTGATGAAATCGGCGCCTGGCAGTGCCACGGTGCGCCCGCTGGGCGGCAAGCCCCTGAACGGGCCGGTGTTGGTCCCCTTCATCACCCACTGGGCGGCCACCACGCCGTCGCCGGTCACCGTCTGCCCCACGCTCTCGAACGCCAGGTCCGGGAACGCGTCCCACAGCCCGGCCGCGTAGGCGCCGATGGCCTCGCCGGTCAGCCCCTGGGCCAGTGGATCGCTGTAGCTGCCGCCCTCGGCAAACGTCGCCACGATGCCGGGCGCATCGTGGCGGTTCCAGGCATCAAAATATCGATGGGCGGGCTGCTCGATGTCGGACATGGCCTGCTTCTCCGTGGTGGCCGCATGCATTCATACGCCTTTGACTCGTTATAGTAGCCCAAATCAATGGGTTGCCACTGGCGTTCAGCACCCTTTGCGGATGCTTTCCGCATTGTCGCAAAACGGGATGTTCTGATGCGCGCCCATTCAGCTCATATTCATGCGCGTCCGCCCATAATTTCGATCAAGCTTTGAAAGTCACTGGCAGGTCGATTGACCTATCTGCCTAGCACGGAGGACGTCATGAAACATGCGACATTGGTTGTTCTGTTGGCCGCCGGCATGCTTGCGCTGGCGCCACTTTCGCAGGCTCACGCGGACGATGACGACTTCGGCGCCGCCGCGCTCGGGTTCGCCTTCGGCGCCGCAATTTCGGGCGCACCAGCGATCATCTATCAGGCCCCGGCGCCTCGGGTCTATGTGCCGGCGCGGCGCTATCATCACTGGCGCCAGGCCCATCGCCGTCACGAGCGCCGCGAGTGGCGCCGCCATGAACGCCGCGAACACCGCCGCCACGAGCGGCGGGAACGCCAATGGCGGCGCTGGCATCGCCATCACGAACAGCACCATTATCATTATCGTGATGAGGACTAAGGCCTGAGTCCCGCACCCGGCACAGTCGGTCGACTGTGCCGGGCCATTCATCCCGTCTGCAGCGCGTCAACCCGTCGGTTGGCATTTTGGAAAGCGTAGTTCAGCGTTAGCTTGCTGAGTCCGCGCCGCTTCTTTCCTCTTCCCCCGATAACCGCCACTGCAGCGTCTCGCCGGCGCCTAGCGGCACCACCGTGTCATCCCCACAGGGTACGCCAGTAGCCACGGCCCAGGGTTCGCGTACCAGGGTGATCGTCTCCGTGTTGCGCGCCAGGCCGTAGAAATCGGCGCCGAACTCACTGGCGAATCCTGCCAGCTTGTCCAGCGCGCCAGCCTGCTCGAAGGCCTCGGCATAGAGTTCCAGCGCGGCCGGAGCGCTGAAGCAGCCGGCACAGCCGCAGTCGGTTTCCTTGGCGCGGCGCGGATGTGGGGCGCTGTCGGTGCCAAGAAAGAACTTGGGATCGCCACTGGTGGCGGCGACCACCAGCGCCTCCCGGTGACGCTCGCGCTTGAGCACCGGCAGGCAGTAGCGGTGCGGCCGCAGCCCGCCCTGAAACAAGGCGTTGCGGTTGTACAGCAGATGCTGCGGGGTGATGGTGGCGGCGACCCGTTCCGGTGCCTCCAGCACGAACTCGACGGCATCGCGCGTGGTGATGTGCTCCAGCACCACGCGTAGTTCCGGGAAGCGTTCGACGAGCGGCGCCAGTACCCGCTCGATAAACGCCGCTTCACGGTCGAAAACATCGACCGCCGGGTCGGTGACCTCGCCGTGGACCAGCAGCGGCAGGCCATGCTGTTGCATGGCATCCAGCACCGGATAGACGTTTTCCAGCACGGTTACCCCGGCAGCCGAGTGGGTAGTGGCGCCGGCCGGATAGAGCTTGACGCCGTATACCTGGCCGCTCAGTCTGGCGCGGGCGATCTCCAGCGGTTCCGTGCGGTCGGTGAGATACAGCGTCATCAACGGCTCGAAGGCGAGGTCCGCTGGCAGAGCCGCCAGAATCCGCTGGCGGTAGTTCTGGGCCTGGGCGGTGGTGGTCACGGGTGGTTGCAGGTTGGGCATGATGATGGCCCGGGCGAAGCGCCGGGCGCTGTGCGCGACGACGGCGGCCAGCAGGTCGCCGTCGCGCAGATGCAGATGCCAGTCGTCGGGGCGGGGCAGGGTCAGGGTGGCGGTCATGGCTCAATCCGTCGCGGGTTGATACGCCACTCAGTCTACCAGCCGGGCCTCGCGCCAGCCGCGGACCGAGTTAATGAGCCACAGGCGCCGTGCCTCGCGCAGGGCGTCCAGCGGCAGCCGGGCTTCCTCGATGGCATCGTCGGCCAGCAGCCGGCGGCGCAGGGTGCCGGGCAGCAGGCCGCAGTCCAGCGCCGGGGTGAAATAACGGCCGTCACGTTCCAGCACCAGGTTGGCGATGGTGCTTTCGGTCAGTTCCCCGACCCGGTTCCACAGGATCACGTCGTCGCAGTCGGGGCGTTCGGCGGCAGCGGTCTGATACAACTCGCGGCGGGTGGTCTTGTGGAACAGGAACGGATCGGTGGGGTCGACCGGAGTGCGTGCCAGCGCCACCCGCACCGGCTCCGGCGAGGGGGCCAGTGGTGTGGCAGTGACCGTCAGCCGGCCGTCACGCTGTAGCAGCAGTCGCACCCGCTGTGGCGTGGTTCCCGTCGGGGTGGCATCTTGCAGCTGGCGGCGGATGCCATCGGGGTCGCAGGTGAAGTCGAAATAGCTGGCGCTGTCAGCCAGCCGGGCCAGATGTTCGTCGAGCAGCACATAACCGCTGTCCGGGGTCCACAACAGCGTTTCCAGCAGCGCGAAATCGGCCGGTGCGTGCCGCAGGATATTGGCCTTGGTCAGGCATTCCTGGTATTCGTCGCCGGGTTCGGAGTCCCAGACGATGCCGCCGCCAGTGCCGAAGCTGACCTCGTCGCGGTCGACCACGGCGGTGCGGATCGCGACGTTGAACTGCATTGTTCCATCCGGCAGGCAAAAACCGAGCGTGCCGGTGTAGACACCGCGCGGCGAGCATTCCAGGTCGCGGATCAGGCTCATGGTGTGGACCTTGGGCGCGCCGGTGATCGAGGCGCACGGGAACAGCGCGGCCAGCAGCGCGCCGAGCCCGGCGTCGGTGGCGGCGGTGACCGTACTCGTCATCTGCAGTACCCGCGGATAGCGCTCGACCTCGAACAGCCGTGGCACCTGCACGCTGCCGGGGCGGGCGATGCGGCCCAGATCGTTGCGGATCATGTCGACGATCATCAGATTCTCGGCCCGATTCTTGGTGGATGTGGCCAGCGCTTCGCGGTTGGCTTCGTCTTCGGCCAGGGTGCGGCCGCGCGCCGCGGTGCCCTTCATCGGCTTGCCGGTAATGCGGTCGCCGGCCGCGCTGAAGAACAGTTCCGGTGAGGCCGAGGCGATGACCCGTTCGCCGGTGTCGATGAAGCCGCTGTAGGCACCGCCCTGGGCCTGATCGAGGACCCCGAGCAGAGCCAGTGGATCACCCTCGAAACCGGCCCGCAGCCGGAAGGTGAAGTTAACCTGATAGCTGTCGCCGGCCCGCAACCGGTCGTGGATTGCCGCCAGCCGGTCGCGGTAGCGGGCTTCGCTGATGCTGGGCCGCCACTCGCCGATGCGGTAGCCGGCGGGGTCGGCTGGCGGCGCTGCGGTCGGCTCGGCGCGTTCGAACAGACCGAACCAGACCAGCGGCCGGCCGGGTTCCGGGGACTGGGTCCGCAACGCCGGATCGAACCCGGCGGCGGCCTCGTAACTGATGTAACCGGCTGCGCACAGGCCGCCGTCGACTGCGGCCTCGACCGCGGCGACGGCGGTGGGTACCGCGTCTGGAGTGGCCGCCTGCACCACGCGCCGCAGCCCGCCGAATGCCAGCCAGCCGCCACTCGTGGCATCACGCATCAGCACTCTGACGGGTCTCATCGCGGCCGTCTCAGGCGCTGCGGTGGACGGCTGGCGATGGCCACCCCGAGCGCGGCGATGGCCATGCCGGGCCAGGCCAGCAGTGGCATGTCCTCGCCGATCAGCAGCCAGGCAATCAGCGCCGCCATCGGCGGCACCAGGAAGAACAGCGCCGACACCCGCGCCACCTCGCCGTGGCGGACCATGGTCAGCAGCAGGGTGATGGCGACCAGTGAGTTGCCGATCACCAGGTAGGCCAGCGCCACCACCAGGCCCACGCTCCAGTCCACCCGCATGGTTTCCAGGCCCCAGGCCAGCGGCAGGGTGACCGCCAGCCCGACGGTGTACTGGATCAGGTTGGCGGTGACCGGGTGTTGATGGACCCCGAAGCGCTTCTCATACAGGGTGCTGAAGGTGATCGTGACCAGCGCCCCGACCGCGCTCAGTATGCCCAGCGTTGAGCCCGCCTCGACGGCCGAGCGGGCGATGATGACCAGGCCGGCGCCCAGCAGGCCCAGGGCCAGGCCCGCCCAGCGCCGTGCGCTGACCCGCTCGCCGGCCAGCCAGGGCGCCAGCAGCGCCACCAGGATCGGCTGCAGCGAGACAATCAGGGCCACCTCGCCGGCCGATTCGCCTTGCTTAAAGGCCAGGTACGACAGACTGAAATAAGTACCCTGCAGCAGAAACCCGATCACGATCAGGTGGCCCCAGTCGCGGGGCCGGCGCGGCAGCGGCGGACGCAGCGCGAAAAACAGCGGCAGTAACACCAGCAGCACCAGCCCGTAGCGCAGCGACAGCAGGGTCAGCGGCGGGGCATGGGCCAGGCCCAGCTTGGCGAACGAGAACCCACCGGACCAGAGCAGCAGAAAGATGGCCGGTGCGGCCCGCAGCCAGGGCGGGTTGGTTGCGGCGCTGTCGGTCACATGGTCCCCGCTCAGGGCTCAGTAAGGGAGGGACAAACTAGAATCTTTACCGGGAAGATACAAGGGTGGCGTCGCCGCGCGACGCTAGCAGGGCGGGGATGCCGCCAGTGGCTCTGCGGCGACCGGGTTGGCAGCGCTGGGGGTAGCGTAACCGCGCGCCAGGTACAGGTTGCAGATGACCCGCAGCAGTGAGGTGAAATTCTCGACCACGCGGCGCTCCTCCAGGATCTCGTCATGCAGGGTGGAAATGAACTGGGCGGTGGTCAACCCGCTGTCGGCGGCGATCCGGTCGAGGATATTCCAGAATTCCTGCTCCAGACGGATGCTGGTGACGTGTCCGTTGATACGGACCGAACGGGTGCTGCTGGCGTACAGAGCGGGATCAGTCCCGGCGTAGATGCGACACATCGGTTCCATTCTCCTTTGTGGTAACCAGGCCCGGCGCGGGTAGTAACACTGTACTACCTCCCTGCCGAAACCGCGGCATAAACTCAAACACGCTGTTTTGAAGGACGGCATTATAAGCCCGGAAGGGCCGAAGCCGGCGAGGACCCAGCCTCCGTCGGCCATTCATCACACACCGGAGGACACACCGATGACCATGCCAAGCATGAAGCGTCGCCAGTTTTTCAGGACCAGTGGCGGCGTTGCAGCAGGCGCCGCACTCGCGGCCGGCGCCGGCGGAGTGCTCACCAGCCGCCCGGCGGCGGCCATGACCACCACTGCGCTGACCGATCACGAAGCGGCGACGCTGTTGGGCGTGACCCGCCAGTTGTACCCGCATCCGTCGCTGGCCGACGAGTATTACCTATCCGTCGTGACCGCGCTCGATCAGAAGGCCGCCGGGGACGCTGCCACCGCCAGGCTGCTCAAGGACGGCGTGGCAGGGCTCGACAAGGCACTCGACATACCCTGGGTGAGGCTATCGCCCGGCTATCAGCTACAGGTCCTGGAGAGTCTGCAGGACACGGCTTTCTTCAAGACGTTGCGCAGTACCACGGTGGTCGATCTCTACAACAACCACCTGGTGTGGCGTCATTTCGGTTACGAGGGTGCCTCGTGGCCCCATGGCGGCTATTACAAGCGCGGTTTCAACGATTTGACCTGGCTGCCCGAGCCGCCCGAGTCGGCGAGTCCGAAAGGCTGGTGGGAGGACAACAATGGCTAGTTACAATCTCAACGACGACTCGGTGGTGGTCATTGTCGGCTCCGGGGCCGGCGGCGGTACGCTGGCCAACGAGCTGTGCCAGAAAGGCATCAAGGTGGTGGTCCTGGAGGCCGGCCAGCGACTGGGGCCCAGCAAGTTCCACAATGACGAGTGGGAGGCGTTCAAGCAGCTGAGCTGGCTGGATCCGCGCACCACCACCGGTAGCTGGCGGGTGGCGCGTGATTTCCCCAACCTGCCGGCCTGGATCTGCAAGACGGTGGGCGGTACCACCGTGCACTGGGCCGGCGCCAGCCTGCGCATCCAGGAGCACGAACTCAAAGCCCGCACCGTGTACGGTGACATCCCCGGCGCCTCGCTGCTGGACTGGCCGGTGACCCTGCAGGAACTCGAGCCGTACTACGCCAAGGCCGAGGACAAGATGGGGGTCACCCGGACCAACAATATCCCCGGCCTGCCCGGCAACAACAACTTCAAGGTCATGTACGCCGGTGCCACCCGGATCGGCTACAAGGAAGTCAGCACCGGGCGTATGGCGATCAACAGCCACAAGCGCGACGGCCGCAGCGGTTGCCTGCAGCTCGGTTTTTGTTTCCAGGGCTGTAAGTCAGGTGCCAAATGGTCGACGTTGTATACGGAAATCCCCAAGGCCGAGGCCACCGGCAAGCTGGAACTGCGCACTGAGTGCCACGTCTCGCAGATCGAGCACGATGCCAGCGGTAAGGTCACCGGCGTGGTTTATCTCGACAAGGACGGCCACCAGCAGCGCCAGAAGGCCCGGGTGGTGTGTGTCGCCGGCAACTCGATCGAGAGCCCGCGGCTGCTGCTGCTGTCGGCCTCAGGCAAGTATCCGCATGGTCTGGCCAATTCATCCGACCAGGTCGGGCGCAACTACATGCGTCACCTGACGGCCTCGGTGTACGCCATCTTCGACCAGCCGGTACACATGTACCGCGGCACCACCATGGCCGGCATCGTCGAGGACGAAAAGATCAACGATCCCCGGCGTGGCTTTGTCGGCGGCTACCACATGGAAACCATCTCGCTGGGACTGCCGTTCATCACCTCGTTCCTCGATCCGGGCGCCTGGGGCCGAGAGTTCACCCGCTATATTGATCTCTATACCCACATGGCCGGCATGTGGCTGGTGGGTGAGGATATGCCGCAGGCCGACAACCGCGTCACCCTGAACCAGGCCGTCAAGGATCAGTGGGGCCTGCCGGCGGCCAACGTGCATTCCGATGACCACCACAACGATATCGCCATGCGCAGCCACGCCTTCAAGCAGGGTGCGGCGGTGTACGATGCGGCCGGCGCGATCAAGACCATTGAGACGCCGCCGTATCCGTCGACCCACAACCTGGGCACCTGCCGTATGAGCGAGCAACCCGGCGACGGCGTCTGCAACAAGCACGGTCAGACCCACGACATTGCCAACCTGTTCATATCGGACGGCAGCCAGTTCACCACCGGTGCGGCCGAGAACCCGACTCTGACCATCGTCACCCTGGCCATCCGTCAGGCCGACTACATCGCCCAGCAGATGACGCAGAAGGCGATCTGACCGTGTGATACCAGTGACCCGCCGGAACCGGTCCCTGACAACAAGTCCCGGGGATGGGCGCCTCGTTCGGCCCCGCTTGGCGGGGCTTTTTTGTTGCCCGGTGCCGGCGCGCTACCATGAGCCATCCATCCGGCTATTCTGGTGAGGTCCCGTATCGTGAAAAAAGGTCTGCGCTCGCGGCTGACGAGCTATGGTGACGAGGCGTTTGCACTGTTCCTGCGCCAGGCCTTCCTGAAGGCAGCCGGCTACGATGATGATGTCCTGGACCGGCCGGTGGTCGGCATCGCGTCCACCGCGTCCGATTTCAACCCCTGTCACGCCACCGCCCCGGCCCTGATCGAGGCGGTCCCCCGGGGGGTGCAGGCGGCCGGCGGCCTACCGCTGACGTTTCCCACCATCTCGCTGCACGAATCCTTCGTCCACCCCACCACCATGTTCCTGCGCAACCTGATGGCCATGGACGTCGAGGAGATGGTGCGTAGCCAGCCGCTTGATGCGGTGGTGCTGGTGGGCGGCTGCGACAAGACCATGCCGGCCCAGATCATGGGTGCGCTGAGCGCCGACGTGCCGGCGCTGGTGCTGGTGGTGGGGCCGATGCTGGCCGGCAATAACGAGGGTGAGCGGCTCGGTGCCTGCACCGACTGCCGGCGGTTGTGGGCGGCCTACCGGGCCGGCGAACTGGAGCCGGCGGCACTCAACCGCGCCCACGGCCGGCTGATGGCCAGCTCCGGCACCTGCACCGTGATGGGAACCGCCAGCACCATGGCCTGCCTGGCCGAGACCCTGGGCCTGATGCTGCCGGGCGGCGCCTCGATCCCGGCAGTACACGCCGAGCGGCTGCGGTTCGCCGAGCAGACCGGCCGCCGGGCGGCGGCCATGGCGGTCACCGGGGAACCGCGCCCGCGCGAGATCGTCACTGGCGCGGCGCTGCGCAATGCCCAGGTGGTGCTGCAGGCACTGGGTGGTTCCACCAATGCGGTGATTCACCTGGCCGCCATCGCTGGGCGGCTGGGCCTGCCGTTCGATCTGGCCGGGCTCGATGCGATCGGCCGTGAAACCCCGGTGCTGGTCGATCTGAAGCCGGTGGGGCAAGGCTACATGGAGGACTTCCACGCCGCCGGCGGGCTCCCGGCCCTGCTCAGGCGGCTGCGCGAACGGCTCGATCTCACGGCGGCCACGGTGGCCGGCGTGACCCTGGGTGAATCCCTGGCGCAGGCTCCGGATTACGTCGACGAACAGGTGATCCGGCCACTGGACAATCCGGTGGCGCCGGCCGCCGCGCTGGCTGTGCTAAGCGGCAGCCTGGCGCCGGCGGGTGCGGTGATCAAGCAGGCCGCGGCCAGCCGGCGGCAGCATTGCGGGCCGGCGCTGGTATTCGACGGTCTGGAGGATCTGGCCCGCCGGATCGACGATCCTGATCTACCGGTGACGCCGGACCACGTGCTGGTGTTGCGCTATGCCGGGCCGGTCGGTGCGCCCGGGATGCCCGAGGCGGGTGGGCTGCCGATCCCGCGCAAGCTGGCCGCGGCCGGGGTCAAGGACATGGTGCGCATCTCCGATGCCCGCATGAGTGGCACCGGCTATGGCTCCATCGTCCTGCACGTCACCCCGGAGGCGGCGGCGGGCGGGCCGCTGGCGCTGGTTCGCGACGGTGATCTGATTGAACTCGACACTGCCGCGCGGCGGCTCGATCTGCTGGTGGAGCCGGCCGAGCTGGAACAGCGCCGGACCCGGTGGAGCCCGCCGCCGCGACCGGCCCGCGGCTATGCCCGGCTCTACGCCGAGCACGTGCTGCAGGCCGACCGCGGCTGCGACTTCGATTTCCTGGTCGATCAGTAGGTCAGCCTGACGGCCGTCTGAGCATGCCCGTGATCGTTTGCCCAAGCCAGCGCTTGCCGCGGCCGCGCTCATACCTGTGCGCGGCCTGCGGGGTGCCGGCTCAGTCCCCGCCCTCGAATCAAGCCCGGATCTCGCGGCGCTGGAAGGTGACATAGCCCAGCGCGAACAGCAGGCAGGTCGTTGCCAGCAGTGCGACGGTCTGCGGCCAGGCCAGTTCCATGCTGTCGATCAGTGGCAGTGGGCTGCCGATCAGGGCGCGGTTGAGCTGGCTGTAGAACACCGGTCCCAGGCTGCGCACCGCCGGGTGCAGCAGCACCTGCACCGCTTCGGAGTAGAGGGTGCCGGGAGCGATCCGGCCGAGATCCGTGGCCAGCATCACCTGCTGCAACTGGGTCTGCGGCAGATAAGCCGGTCCGGTGATGGCCTGGGCCAGGTACTGGGCGAAGATCGGCCACAGCACGGCGAAGAAGATCCACACGCCCAGGCTGACCATGGCCGACGTCGCCGGCTGGCGGAACAGCAGCGAACACAGCATGGCCAGCGCCAGCCAGACCCCGGCGTAGAACAGCGTCACCAGCAGGAACAGCGCCCCGCGGGCGACCTCCTCGCCGCCCGGCGGCAGCCCCAGCACGATGATGCCGAGCCCGGTGGTGACCAGCCACAAGCCCAGCAGCAACAGCGCCAGGGTGCTCATCGCCGCCAGGAACTTGCCCATCAGCAGCGCGTCGCGATAGATCGGCTGGGCCAGCACCCGGCTCAGCGTGCGGCGGTTGTACTCGCCGTTGATGGCATCGAAACCCAGGCTGATGGCCACTAGTGGCACGAAGAAGCCGAGGAACGACACAAACGACGGCAGCGGTTGCTGGGCGGTGGTGAACAGCGCCAGAAACGCGAATGGGCTCTCCGACACGGTTGCCCGCAGTTGTTCGCCGGCGACAAACACCGCTCCGACCGCGGCGATCAAGACCAGCAGTTCGAGGATGCGCATGCGCACCGAAGCGAGCTGGTCGGACAGTTCTTTGCTCAGCACCGGGCCCAGCCCGGTCCAGGGGGAACCCTCACGCTTCATGGGCGGCCTCCTTGAAGTAACGGCCATAGACCTCATCCAGGCTGGCCCGCTCCATCTGCAGGCCGCGGACCTCGGCGCCGGTCTCCAGGGCGGCCCGGACCAGTGCCGGACGGACATCCTGTTCGGCCTCGACCAGCCAGCCCTGCCGGCCATCGCCGGCCACCCGGTGGACTCCCGGCACCGCCTGCAGGGCCTCCGCCAGGCCGTCGCCGGAGGCATCCAGGTGTACCCGCCAGCCGGCCCCCAGAACCTCCCGGGCCAGTTCATCGACCGAGCCGGACAAGACCATGCGCCCGCGCGAGAACAGTCCGACCCGGTCGCACACCGCCTGCACCTGGTGCAGCAGGTGCGACGACAGCAGCACCGTCATGCCGTCGCGCCTGGAGCTCGCGCACCGTGGCCAGGAATTCCTGCGCGCCGGCCGGATCCAGTCCCAGGGTGGGTTCGTCGAGAATGGCGATCCGCGGTGAGCGCAGCAGGATCTCCGCCAGCCCGAGCCGCTGGCGCATCCCGCGCGAGAAGGCGCCGACCCGCTTATGGGTGGCCTCGGCCAGGCCCATGCGTTCCAGCACCCGGTCGATGGCGGGCTCGATTGCGGTGGCCGCCATGGCACTGAGCCGGGCCGTGTAGCGCAGGTTTTCATGGGCGCTGAGCTCGTCGTAGAAGCCGACCGAGTCGGGCAGATAGCCGACCTGGCGTTTGACCGAGATCGGCCGCTGGCGGGGGTCCAGGCCCAGCACTTCGATCGAGCCGGCGCTGGGATCGGTCAGCCCCAGCAGCATCAGAATGGTGGTGGTCTTGCCGGAGCCGTTGGGCCCCAGCAGGCCGAACACCTCACCGGCCCTGACGTCCAGGTCGAGCCCGTCGACGGCCGTCTGGTCACCGTAGCGCTTGGTCAGACCCTGCGTTCGGATGACGCTCGCGTTCATCGCCGGCCGAACCTCATCACCGCGAAGCCGATCACCAGGATTGCCGCGACTGCGATGGCGATGCCGATCACGCCCCACATCGTCGAGGTCATCACGGTGACGCGGTAATCGGCCGAGGCGCTGTTGAGCCCGCTGTCGGCGTTGACGGTCACCATGTAGTCGCCGGCCAGCGATTTGGTCGAGGGGGTGATGTCGGCGGTGACCTTGGCTTTTTGGTGCGGCGCCAGCTGGGCGATACGCTTGGGACTGAAGGTGACTTTCCAGTGCGTCGGGCTGTCGGCCGAGAAGCTCAGATCATGGGCCGGTGCGCCGCCGTCGTTCTTGACCGTCAGTGCCACGCTGGTGGACTTGCCCTCGTAGGCGTTGCCGGACAGCCGGCCGCTGGGGGTGGTCAGGCTGAGCTGCGGCTTGCCGGAGACGATCATGGTCAGCGGGATCTCGGCCTGGGTATTGCCGGCCGCGGCATGCACCTTGAGGTGATAGGTGCCGGCGTTGACCCGGCTGGGCAGACTGACCTTGGCGCTGATGTCCTTGTTCTCGCCGGCCTTGACCCGGATCGCGGTGACCTCCTGGGAGCCGTACTGGGGCGAGAAGTTGACCTCGAAACCCTGCGGCGCGTCAGCCGACAGACTGACGGTGACGTTGCGGCCGCTCTTGTTATCGACTTTGATGTCGTAGCTGAAATTGGTCGACGAGGATCCCTTGAGGGTCGGCAGGCTGGCGCTCAGCGCGAGCCAGTTGGGAATGGTTTTGGCCAGCTGCAGCGTCACCGGCAGGGTGGCCTGCTGATCCTTGCCGAGCGCCTGTAGCTGGAACTGGTAGGTTCCGCTGGCCACGCCTTTGGGTGGCGTCAGATGCAGGCTGACAGCGCGCTTGGCATCGGGACCGACGAACACCGCGCCGACGTTGCGGGCATCCCCCTGGAAGGCGGCATGCCAGCCTTTGGCGACCTGCGGCGCTTTGAGCGTGACCACCTGGGGGTCGAGACCGTAGTTGTGCACGGTCAGCGGGATGACCGCGGACTGGCCGGCCTGGACGGTCTGGTCGGGATAAGGTGTGGACAGGCTGAGTCCAGTGTATTTGGCCCAGGCGGCGGGAGCCAGGCACAAGGCCATCAGCAACGCAAAAGCGACTTTTCGCATCGATAGGCTACCTCTTGGATTCGGTACGCGCCGGCGGCAGCGCGGCCGGTTCAGTTCGTTATTGGCGTCGGGCTGGCGGCGCCGGACGCCGGCAGCGCCTTCATAGACTATCGGTCTGGGGGCTTGTTCTTGGTCGGCGGCCCAGATTACGAAATTGTCATTGTGTTCTTGGCATAGCCATCAGTGTTGGCAGTATGCGCTTGACTTTATTTAAACAAATGATTAATTTCATCACTAGTTCATCTCAACCCGACCTGGCGCCGCAATGCCTGTATCCGAAACCGAGTCGCCACCGGCCGTCGTCGATGCCGGTCGCAGCCATCCCGGAAGACCCCGTGGCCAGGCGGCTGGCGATGTGCGCGCGGCGTTGCTGGAGGCCGCCCGACAGCTATTCGCCCGGCACGGTTTCGCAGCGGTCAAGGTCCGTCAGATCGCGGTCGAAGCGGGCACCACGGCGGCCATGATCCACTACTACTTCGGCGACAAACAGGGCCTGTACGACGCTCTCATCGAGCAGATCGTGGCGCCGGTGTTCCAGCGCCTGGAGACTCTGGCGCAGTCGCAAGTCGACAGCACCACGGCGCTGGCCGAACTGCTGGGACGTTACATGCGCACCCTGGCGGCCCATCCCTGGCTGCCGGCCCTGGTGCTGCGTGAGGTGATCGCGGAGGGCGGGCCGCTGCGCCGGCGATTTATCCAGCAACGGCTGCCCAACGGTAGTCTGTTGGTGCAGCTAATCCGGCGCGGTCAGCAAGCCGGCCGGATCCGGGCCGATCTGGATCCGGCGCTGGCGGCGTTGTCGTTCATCAGCATGGCGGTGTTCCCGTTCGCAGCGCTGCCCGTCGCCAGCGAAGTATTCGGCGTCGCCGGCCAGGGTGATGCGCTGGAGCGGTTGATTGCGCATACCACACAACTCTTCATGACCGGTATTTTGCCCGCGGAGCAGACATCATGACGCGACGCAAGCTCATCGTAGTGTCCCTGCTCCTGTTGCTGGTGGCCGCCGGCGCGGGTGCGGGACTGCTCTGGCACTGGCGTCAGCACGGGAACAATGAGAACCGGCTGACACTGTACGGTAATGTCGATATCCGCCAGGTCGATCTGGCGTTCAATGGCAGCGGCCGAGTTGCCCGTATGGAGGTGGTTGAAGGGCAGCAGGTGCACCAGGGACAGTTGTTGGCGCGGCTCGATCCGGCCCGCTTTGAGCATGCGGTGGCCCAGGCCCGGGCCCGGGTGGTCGCTCAGCAGCAGGCCGTGGCCAAGCTCGAGGCGGGGTCGCGGCCGCAGGAGATCCAGCAGGCGCGCGCCAACGTCGCCGTGGCCCAGGCCCGGGTCACCAATACCCGGCTGGATTACCAGCGCGACCAGGGCCTGGTGCGGCAGAAGGCCGTGAGCCAGTCACAGCTCGACAGTGCCCGTGCCGCCTATGACATGGCGCGGGCTGAGCTCGACTCGGCCCAGCAGTCGCTGGCCCTGGCCGTGGCCGGGCCGCGCTCGCAGGATATCGCCGCCGCCAGGGCTACCCTGGATGGCGACCGCGCGGCGCTGGCCCTGGCGCAGCAGAATCTTGCTGACGCCTCATTGTATGCGCCGGCGGCTGGCATCATCCAGACCCGGGTGCTGGAGCCGGGTGACATGGCTTCACCGCAGCGACCGGTTTATACACTGGCGCTGACCGATCCGCTCTGGGTGCGGGCCTACGTGTCGGAACCCAACCTCGGCAAGATCCGTCCGGGCATGCGGGCCGAGGTCACCACTGACAGCTATCCCGGCAAGCAGTACCGTGGCTGGATCGGCTACATCTCGCCGACCGCCGAGTTCACGCCCAAGTCGGTGGAAACCAACGAAGTGCGCACCTCGCTGGTCTACCAGATACGCGTTTATGTGTGCAATTCGCAGGATCAGTTGCGCCTGGGGATGCCGGCCAGCGTCGGCATTGCCCTCGATCAGCCGGCCCGGCCGCTTACCGGCAATCCCTGCAAGGCCGGCCAGTGAGTTCGGGCGCTGCCGCTGACGGCATCCTCCGGGTCAATGCGGTGAGCAAGCGCTTCACCGTGGCCGGGCGCACCGTACAGGCGCTGGACGGGGTCGGCTTCAGCGTCCGGGCCGGCCAGGTCACCGGGCTGATCGGCCCTGATGGCGCTGGCAAGACCACGCTGATGCGGCTCATCACCGGTCTGCTGGTACCGGACGACGGTGCCATCGAGGTGCTCGGGTTCGATGCCACCAGCGACTCGCTGGCAGTCCAGGCCCGGGTCGGCTACATGCCACAGCGTTTCGGCCTGTACGAAGACCTGACGGTGCAGGAAAACCTCGATCTTTATGCCGATCTCCAGGGCGTGCCATCCGGGCAGCGCCCGCCGCGCTACCGCGAGCTGATGAACATGACCGGGCTGGCGCCGTTTACCCGGCGTCTGGCCGGGCAATTGTCAGGCGGCATGAAGCAGAAACTGGGCCTGGCCTGCACGCTGGTCAATCCGCCGCAGCTGCTGTTGCTGGACGAACCGACGGTCGGGGTCGACCCGGTGTCGCGGCGCGAGCTGTGGGCCATCGTCTACCGGCTGGTGCGAGAGCAGGGCATGAGCGTGCTGCTCAGCACCGCCTATCTCGACGAGGCCGAGCACTGCGCCGAGGTGGTGCTGGTGCACAGCGGCAAGGTGCTGGGCCAGGACCGGCCGCAGCACTTCAGCGCGACGTTGCAGGGCCACGTATTCGCGGTGCGGGCGCCGGCGTTGCACAAGCGGTTGCTGCAGCAGCGGCTGAGTTACGCGCCCGGGGTGCTGGATGCCGTGATCCAGGGTGACCGGGTACGCCTGGTAATGGCCCGGGCGCAGGCGCCACAGGCGGCGGATCTGCTCCCCGGCGTCGAGAACGTCGCCATCGAGCCGTTGGCTGCCCGGTTTGAGGACGGCTTCGTGGCACGGTTGCGTCAACAGCAGGCGGCCGGCGCGCAGCCGCCGGCGCCGGCGCCACCCCAGGAGGTCAACAACGCCACCGGCCACGACGCCGTGATCGAGGTCGCAGCCCTGTCACGCCGCTTCGGGGACTTCTTCGCCGTGCGCGAGCTGTCGTTCGATGTCCACCGCGGTGAGGTATTCGGGCTGCTGGGCGCCAACGGCGCCGGCAAGACCACCACGTTTCGCATGCTATGCGGCCTGCTGCCACCGAGCAGCGGCCAGCTCCGGGTGGCTGGCGTGGACCTGCGCCATGCCGCGGCCCGTGCCCGTGCCCGCATCGGTTACATGTCGCAGAAATTCTCCCTGTACGGCAACCTGACGGTGCGCCAGAACCTGCAGTTCTTCGCCAGTGCCTACGGACTGCGACGGGCCCGGCGCGCCCATCGGGTGACTTGGGCGCTGGAGCAGTTCGAACTCACGCCGTATGCCGACAGCGACAGCGGCGAACTGCCGCTCGGCTACAAGCAACGACTGGCGCTGGCCGCCGCGTTGCTGCACGAGCCTGAGATCCTGTTTCTGGACGAACCCACCTCGGGTGTCGATCCGCTGGCCCGGCGCGAGTTCTGGCAGCGCATCACCACCCTGGCCGCGGCCGGCGTGACCGTGCTGGTCACGACCCACTTCATGGAAGAGGTGGAATATTGCGACCGGCTGGTGATCATGGCGGCCGGCCGGTTGTTGACGCTGGGCACGCCCGATGAAGTCAAGGCCACGGCCGCCACAGCGGAGCACCCCGAGCCCAGCATGGAGGATGCCTTCATCGCGCTCATTGAGGCCCATGACAACGGCCGGGAGGCGGCTTGAGCAGTGGCCGCGGTGGGGGCGCCATGCGCTTGCGGGGGTTGCTGCGCAAGGAGTTCCTGCAGATCGTGCGCGACCCCAGCAGCATCGCCATCGCGTTTCTGATGCCGCTGCTGCTGTTGCTGCTGTTTGGTTACGGGGTCTCGCTGGATGCCAAGCACGTGCCCGTCGCGCTGGTGATCGAGCAGCCGTCACCGACGACGGCGAGCTTTACCGCGGCGTTCCGATCGTCAGATTATTTTACCGCCGTTCCGGTGGCCGGTATGCGTGCCGCCAAGGCTGCCCTGATGGCCGGGCGTGTGGATGGCATCGTCCGGCTGCGCGCTGATTTCGCACGGCGCCTGGCCCGTGGCGACAGCGCGCCGATCCAGGTCATCGTCAACGGGGTCAACTCCAACAATGCACGACTGATCAGCGGTTACGTCGACGGCGTCTGGTCGGTGTGGCTGAGCCAGCGTGCGGCGGCCAGCGGCCAGTCGTTGGGCCAGCCGGTCGAATTGCAGCCGCGGATCTGGTTCAACAGTGAGCTGCGCAGCAAGAACTATCTGGTGCCGGGCCTGATCGCCGTCATCATGACCCTGATAGGGGCGTTGCTGACGGCACTGGTCATGGCCCGCGAGTGGGAGCGCGGTACCATGGAGGCGCTGATGATCACGCCGGTGTCGATGCCGGAGATCCTGATCGGCAAGCTGGTGCCGTACTTCGTCCTGGGCATGGGCGGCATGGGGCTGTCGGTGGCGATGGCGCTGTGGCTGTTCGCGGTACCGCTACGCGGCTCGCTGTGGCTGCTGCTGCTCGGTTCGGCGTTGTTCCTGCTGGCGGCACTGGGCATGGGATTGCTGATCTCGGTGGTCGCGCGCAGCCAGTTTGTCGCCGGCCAGGTGGCGCTGATCGCGACCTTTCTGCCGGCGTTTCTGCTGTCGGGGTTCATTTTCGACATCGGCAGTATGCCGACCGTGGTCCAGTTCATTACCCATATCATCCCGGCACGCTACTTTGTGGCGATCCTGCAGACACTGTTTCTGACTGGCAATGTCTGGGCCATCGTGCTGCCCAACGGGCTGGCGTTGCTGGCGATGGCCGTGCTGCTGCTGGGGCTGGCCCGGCGCCGCTCCCGCAAGCGGCTGGAGTGACCCGCCATGTGGCACCGTATCGTCGCCTTGATGATCAAGGAACTGCTGGCGCTGCTGCGCGACAAGCGCAGCCGGTTCGTGGTGATCGGCCCGCCACTGTTCCAGTTGCTGATTTTCGGCTATGCCGCGACCTTCGATCTCAATCATGTGCCGTATGCGGTCTACACCGAAAGTTCGGGTGCGGCGGCGCGCGACCTGCTGGCCCGGTTCGCGGGCTCGCCGCACTTCCGGCTGGTCGCGACCCTGCATCGCCAGGAGGATATCCGCACCCTGATCGAGAATCAGCAGGCATTGCTGGTGGTGCACATCGGACCGGCCTTCAGCCGCGATATCGCCCTGGGCCAGCCGGCACCGCTGCAGTTGATTGTCGACGGGCGCAACTCCAACACCGCGTCACTGGCGCAGAACTACGCCCGCCAGATCGTCACCCGGTTCAACCTGGACTGGCTGCAAAGCCACGGCCTGAGCGGGCCACCGGCGGTGATCGAGAGCCGCGCCTGGTTTAATCCCAATCTGCTCAGCCGCTGGTTTTTCGTGCCGGGCCTGGTGGGGCTGATCACCCTGGTGGTGACCATGATGGTGACTTCCATGTCGGTCGCGCGCGAGCGCGAGCAGGGTACATTCGATCAGTTACTGGTGACGCCCCTGACGCCGCTGGATGTCATTATCGGCAAATCCCTGCCGGGCCTGATCATCGGCCTGTTCGAGGCCGGTGTTATCGTGCTGATCGCTGTGTTCTGGTTCGGCGTGCCATTGCTCGGCAGTGTCTTCACCATGCTCGGCGGAACGCTGCTGTTCCTGCTCTCGGCCATCGGCATGGGACTGATGATCTCGGCGCTGTCGGCCACGCTGCAGCAGGCCTTGCTGGGAACCTTCCTGTTTCTGATGCCGGCGGTGATCCTGTCCGGCTTCGCCACGCCGATCGCCAACATGCCGCAGCCGGTGCAGTGGCTGACCCTGGCTGACCCGCTGCGCTATTTCCTGATCATCATCCGCGGCGTGTTCCTGCAGGGCGCCTCGTTCGAGGTGCTGGCCGATCAGTTCTGGCCGATGGCGGTGATCGGCGTGGTGACGCTGAGCATCGCGAGCTGGCTGTTCCGCCATCGCCTGAATTGATGTGTAGCGGCCGCTGCGCGGCGGATTACGGAACACCCGCCGGTTATGGCGTCTCCCGCCGCGCCACCAGCGAGTTGATCACGGCCATGGCCACGCCGGCCAGGAAAATGAGCGTACTGATGACGAACACCTGCGGCGGAATGCCGGTCTTGACCGCACCGTAAACCCACAGCGGAAACGTCAGGGTCTGCCCGGCGACGAAGCTGGTGATGATCAGATCGTCGATCGACAGGGCGAACGCCAGCATTGCGGCGGCGATGATGCCCGGCAGAATCAGCGGAAAAGTGACCCGCCAGAAGGCCACCCAGGGGTTGGCGCCGAGGTCCGCGGCGGCGCGGTCGAGAGCCTGATCCAGCCCGGAGACACGGGCCCGGATCACCACCACCACGAAGGCGATGTTGAACGCGACGTGGGCGATCAGGATGGTGAGCAGCCCGCGCGGCAGATTGAGCGTCAGAAAGAACGACAGCAGCGACGCGCCCACCACGACGGCGGGTGCGGCAATGTCGGCGAAGATGACGACATCGGTGAACCGTTTGCCCCAGTAGCGGTAGCGTGCCAGTGCCAGTGCCAGCGGGGTGCCGATGATCACCGAGATCAGCATGCTGCCGAAGGCTACTTCCAGTGAGTGCGCCAGTGCCGCGGTCAGGTCGGCGATCGCGAACACGTTGGGATACCAGGCGGTGGTAAAACCCAGCCATTTGAACGTCACCCGGCCGGTCGGGGCCTGGTTGAAACTGAACACCACCATCACCGCGATCGGGATGATGGCGTAGAGGATCACCAGCCAGGTGTAGACCTGCAGCAGCACCGGCGCCAGCGGGCCGCGGCGGCGCCGTGGTGCTGCCGCCGTCATGCCGAGTACTCCTGGATGCTCTCGGTGCCGAAGCTGCGGGCGTAGAGGTAGATGGCGACCAGCAGCAGCAACAGCAGCAGCGACGACAGTGCCGCCGCCATCGGGTAATCCTGGTTGACGAAGAAGCTGTCCTGGATCACGTTGCCGATCATATAGGTGCCGGTGCCGCCCAGGATCTGGGCGTTGACGAAATCACCGACGTTGGTGACGAAAACCAGCAGGAAACCGGCGAAAATGCCCGGCGACGACAACGGCAGGATAACCCGCAGGAAGGTGTTGACCGGGCTGGCGTAGAGGTCGCCGGCGGCGCGCACCACCCGGCGGTCGATTTTCTCCAGTGCCACGTACAGCGGCAGCACGTAGTACGCCAGGCTGTTATAGACCAGCCCGCCGATGACCGCCCATGCAGTGGACAGGATGTAGGCGCGCTGGGGAATGATGCCCCAGCTCTTGAGGTGGCCCAGCACGAAGCCCTGATCGGACAGAATGAACTGCCATGCCACCGTGCGGATCACGAACGAGACGAAGAACGGCAGCAGGATCAGAAACAGGTAGGTGGCCTTGTGGCGGCCGCCGTGGAAGGCGATCCAGTAGGCCACCGGGTAGGTGATCACCAGGGTGATTAGCGTCGACAGCCCGCCGTAGTAGAAGGAGCGCAGGAACTGGGTGTGATAGCGGGCGATGGCGTCCCAGAATTCGGCGAAATGTCCGGTGAAGGTGTAGCCGACCAGCGGATTGCCGGTCGCCACCGACAGCGCCAGCATCGATACCAGCGGGATCAGGAAGAACAAGCCCAGATAGGCCCAGCTCGGCAGGCTGAGCAGGTACGGCACCGCCGCCCTGCCCAGCCGTCGGTTGGCGTGATCCGTCACGATTGAATGATGGGATTGAAGATGCTGTTCCAGTGCTGATACCCGGCGTAGTTCTTGAACGTATAGAAGTCGTGGGCCTTGGCATACATGGCTTGGGTTGGGAACACCAGCGGGCTGTTGGCGACGCCGGCATCGTCGAGCTGTTTGCGGATGTAGTCCTGCGCGTCGGGCACCGGGCAGATGTAGTTGACCTAGTCCTCGACCATGGCGGCGATCTTGGGCGTGTAGTAGAAATTCATCCAGGCCAGCGCGCTCAGCGGGTTCTGGGCGCCCTTGGGGATCATCATGTTGTCGTGCCACATCATCACGCCCTGCTTGGGCACCACGAACTTGAGGTCCTTGTAGCCCTTGCCGTTGGCCTGGAAGATGTCGCCCGACCAGGCCTGGCTGATCCAGATGTCGCCGTTCTCCAGCGCATTAATGTAGCTCTGGTCGTAGTACTGGCGCACGATGCCCTTGTCCTTCTGCTCGCGCAGTGCCTTGGCCGCCTTCTCCCAGTCGTCCGGGGTCGAGGTGGCGGGGTTGATGCCCAGCTTGAGCAGACCGAGCGAGCCGAGTTCGGTGTTGTCGCTCATCATGCCGACATGGCCGGCGAAAGCCGGATCCCAGAGATCGTCGATCGAGGTGATCTCGCGCTTGGTGAGCTTGGGGTTGTAGGCGATGCCGGTGAATCCGGACTGCCAGGTCATCGTGTATTTGTTGCCCTTGTCGTAAGAGGGGCTGATTACACTCGGGCTAGCATACTTCTGGAAATTGGGAAGTTTTTCCTTCCACAGCGGGACCAGCCAGTCCTGCATCATCAGCTCGGTGAGTTGCCAGCCGTTGGTCATCACGATGATGTCGTAGCCGATTGACTGCCCGGCCTTGAGCACCGGCGCGATCTTGGCGTAGAAGGGGGCGTTGTTCTGAATGACTTCCCGGTATTCGACATCGATGCCGGTGGCTTTGGTGAACAGATCCAGGGTGGGGTGTTTCTTGCCCTGATCGGTGACATCGATGTAGTAGGGCCAGTTGGCAAAGACCAGTTTCTTGGTGGGTTTCTGCTTTTTCCACCAGGCATCCCAGTCGACCTTGCCCGCAGCGCCCGCTGCCAGCGGCGCAAGTCCGAGCAGGGCCAGGCCCAGGGCGCTGGTCTGCATGAAACCGCGGCGCGACAGGCGGCTCTCGGTGAGCCCCCGCAGGAGCGCCGGGTCGAGTGGTGGCGTGGTGGTGTTATCGGCTTTGCTGCTCATGTTGGCTTCGCTTCTCGTGTGGCTGGGGATGGCTCGACGACAAAGGTGTGTTCGTAATGCCAGTCCAGGCGGACACGGTCGCCGGAACGAGGCACGACGCCGGCGCCGAGATTCTGTGCATAGACCGTAAAGTTGCGGCCTTGCGGGCCGGCCACCGAATACTGATGGCTGACGCCGATGTAGGCCGTGACACCAATGGTTCCGCCGACGCTGTTCCAGCCGTGCCTCGGGCGGCTTCATCGGCGGGCATAACCCGGATTTTCTCAGGCCGGACCCCGATCTTGACGCGCGGCCCGCGATCGCCCAGGCGCTTGCTGGTGACGTGCACCAGTGTGCCGTCGTCGAGCCGGACCGTGGCTAGATCGCCTCCGCGCTCGATGACGTCGCCCGGGATGAGGTTCGAGGCGCCCAGGAAACCCGCCACGAATTCGGTGGCCGGATTGTCGTAGACCATATCGGGCCGGCCGATCTGCTCGATCCGCCCGCCCGACATCACCGCCAGCCGGTCGGACATCACCATGGCTTCCTCCTGGTCGTGGGTGACGTAGAGAAAGGTGATGCCGACGTCGGACTGGATGCGCTTGAGCTCCAGCTGCATCTGCTTGCGCAGCTTCAGATCGAGCGCGCCCAGCGGTTCGTCCAGCAGCAGCAGCTTGGGGCGGTTGACCAGCGCGCGCGCCACGGCCACGCGCTGTTGCTGGCCACCGGAGAGCTGACCCGGCTTGCGCCGCTCAAAACCCAGCAGGTCGACCAGCTCGAGAATGGCGCGCACCCGCGAGTCCACCTCGCCACCGCGCACACCCTTGCGGCGCAGGCCGAAGGCCACGTTCTCGAACACGTCCAGGTGCGGGAACAGGGCGTAGGACTGGAATACAGTGTTGACGTCGCGCTTGTAGGCCGGTTGCCGGCTGACGTCGACGCCGCCGAGAAAGATCGCACCGGAAGTCGGTTGCTCGAAGCCGCCGATCATGTTCAGGGTTGTGGTTTTGCCGCAGCCGGAGGGTCCCAGCAGGCTGAAGAACTCACCGCCTTCGATGGTCAGTGACAGATGATCAACCGCCGTCTGTCCGGCGAAAATCTTGGTGACATCCTGCAGCCGGACGTCCTGGCGGTCAGTTCGGGTGCTGTGGCCGACGCTATGGCTTGATGCGGGCTGGCTCATGGCAGGCTGTTGCAGCAGTGCGCGGGCGCTGGGCTGTTCACGTAAATACCTGAGGTCTGACTATTCGAATCAACGGCGACAACGGTTGTGCAAGGTATGCCCGGCGGCCAGCGGCCACAATCACGGTATCGCCGTGCCTGCTATGGTGCGGCACAGGCCTGATGGAGAGGCCGTTCCGGCGGAAACCGGTTACCGTGAATCGATACCATGTTTAATGCGCCTCCCCTTTCTGGTTTTGCGCTGACTCTTGACGATGTTATGCCCGCACGGTAACAGAGTGTCAAGCCGTGCTTGTCTGCTGCGGAGGTTGGCCGAGGCGGTTGTCTGCTGATTGGAGCCGGGTCGGGTAGAGCATTCCGCTATTGCCGGCCACAGGCTCGTTTGCGGTGAGCCTGTCCGGTCATGATGGCTGGCACACCGACAAACCGCTGCTGCCGCGCCCGGCGCCATGACCTAAGACGGACATTGCGCTATGATGAGCGACCTCAGGTTATTTGCATCCCCCGGTGGCGGTCGACGGTCGCTAATCCCATGAGCTCACGGATCGATCTCAACCGCTATCTCGACCGTATTGGCTACAGCGGCGACCCACAGCCGGCTGCGGCCGGCCTGCAGGCTCTGCATCTGGCTCATGCCAGCCAGATACCGTTCGAGAATCTGGATGTGCTGCGGGGCGTGCCGATCCGGCTCGACCTGGCCAGCCTGCAGGCCAAGCTCATCGGTGCGCGGCGCGGCGGCTACTGCTTCGAACAGAATCTGCTGTTCGCCGCCGCGCTGGAGGCACTCGGGTTTGGCGTGACACCGCTGGCGGCCCGGGTGCGCTGGCGTACCTCGCGCCGGTTGCCACGCACCCATATGCTGCTGCTGGTCGAGGCCGACGGCGAGCGCTGGCTGGCCGACGTCGGGTTCGGCGGCCATGGCTTGCTGCAGCCCCTGATGCTGCGTGCCGACGAACCGCAACAGCACTATGCCTGGCGTTACCGGCTGTTGTCGCATGACGATGGCTGGCTGTTGCAGACTGGCGCCGGCGGCGACTGGGAGGATCTCTATGCGTTCACGCTGCAACCGCAGTGTCTGGCCGACTATGAGATGGCCAACTATTATGTCTCCCATCATCCGCAATCGCGCTTCACCCAGACCCTGACCGTGCAGCGGCCGACACCACGCGTGCGTTATCTGCTGGTCAACGGTGAACTCAGTGCCGATTACGGCGACCGGGTCGAGCGGCGCGTGCTTGCCGATGTGGCCGAGCTGCGCCAGGTGCTGGCCGAACTGTTCAAACTGCCATGGCCGGACGACGCATCGCTGCCGGCCGTAATCTGACGGGCCGAACGGACCCGCGCGGCGGTCGCGGCCAACAATGGCAAACAACAGTACATGCAGGATCTGGGTCACGGTGTGCATCGCGGTGACCACCGGGCCGGCAACCGGTTACTATAGGCTCAGGTTTGCCCGGGGAATGCTTGTGGTTCTGCCACCGCCGCCACAGACCACCGTGCGCCGCATGCTGGCCGTGTTGTTGACACTGATCAGTCTGGGTGCGCTGAAGATCGCCACTACGGTCATCATGCCGCTGGCCCTGGCGGTGTTCGTGCTGTTCATCGCCTGGCCGCTGTATGCCTGGCTGCGCAGCCGGTTGCCGAATGCGCTGGCCTACGGTCTGACCCTGCTCACCATCGTGGTGGTGCTGGCGGTGTTCGTCTACGGCCTGGTCTACAGTATCCAGATCCTGGCCGATCAGCTGCCGAATTACACCGACCGGGTGACCAAGGTTGTGCATAACTGGTACGCCTGGATTCGGCATTTCGGTTTGCAGGTGGCGCGCCTTGACGAGCTCGTGCGGCAGTTGCTGGGCCAGATCAGCGCCGGGGCTTCGACACTGCTGAGCAGCCTGTACAACATCTCGGAAACGGTCCTGGTGACCATCGCCTACGTCATGATGGGGCTGTGGGAGGCGCCGCAGTTCTTCACCCGGCTGCATCGGGCGACCCCCGAAAGCGAAGTCCACGAAGTGGTGGACGTGCTGCAGTCCATGATGCACCAGTATCGCCGCTACGCGCTGGTAAGAACCTTCACCAGTGCCATGATCGGCGTCTGCACCATTCTGTTCTGCTGGGCGCTGGGCCTGGATTTTGCCTTCATCTGGGGGCTGTTCGGGTTCCTGATGAATTACATTCCGGTGCTCGGCGCGGTGATCGCCGTGGTGCCGCCGGTACTGTTCGCGATCATTCAGTTCGGCGGTGTCACCTTCCCGCTGGTGGTGCTGTTTACGCTGTTTTTCATCCATTTCTCGATCGGCAACTACGTCGACCCGGCGCTGCAGGGCCGGCAGTTGTCGATGTCACCGCTGATGGTGCTGTTCTCAGTGCTGTTCTGGGGCTGGATGTGGGGCGTTCCCGGGGCGTTGCTGGGGGTGCCCTTGATGGTGGCTCTGGTGGTGGTGACCAGCCATTATGGGCCGACCCGCTGGATCGCGCTGTTGTTGACCGACAGCGAGGCGGAACTGGTGCCGGCACGGGTCAGTCAACCGCCGGCGGCCGGTGGCGGACCACAGAATCCGGGTCCGGGTTGAGTGAGGCCGGGTGGTTAGCGCAGATAGCGCCCCAGTACGGTAACGGCCAGCCGGCGCACCTCCCGGTTACTGCCCCACAAGGCGCCGCTGATGAAAGCCAGGCCCGCCGTCTGCAGGGGATGGCGGCGAATCCAGCCCCGGGCACTCAGCGACTCCAGCGCAGCGCGCAGTTGCTGCTTGGCCTGGTCCGGGGTTAGCGGTTCAGGCGTCGGGCCGCCCATGTCAGTGCTCCACCGATCAGCAGTGCTAACAGACCGGTCAGTAAACGCGCGGACGCTGGACCCAGTGGGGCCAGCAGGTAAAGATAAATCGCCCACAGGCATAATCCGGCACCGGCCCCGAGCGCCACTGCCGCCAATACCGTCAATGCCAGGCTGTAGCCGAGCCGGGCGGTTGCCCGGCGCAGCGCCAGACCTTCCGCCTCGATCAGATCGATCAGGGCGATGATGACATCGGCCAGGCGGTTCAGCTGCGCCCTCCCAGATGCATCAGCTTGGCCAGCACGAAGCCCACGCCGAACGCGGCGATCAGGCTGGTCAGCGGATGCTGGGCAATTTCGTTCTCCACTTCGTGCGTGGCCCGGCGGCCGCGGTCCTGGACGTCGTCGAGCCGGTCACGGATACGGTCGCGGCGCTGGCGCAGCTCGTCGGCAACGCTGTCTTTGGCGTCGCGGGCGTGGGCGACGCCAGTATCCTTGAGCGCCTGAACCAGTTCGCCGACGTCACCCTGCAGTTTGGCGAAATCGGTCTTGAGTTCGTTGAGTTCCTTGCGGATTGCGTCGTTTTCGGCCATGGCAATCACCTCCAGTCGTGGGTTGGCGGCCAGGAATGCCGTTGCCGTCCAAAACTACGCCATGGCGCCGGTTCATGCAATGCTGGCCCGATATATGAAAAGCGGCGCCCGGCCCCGGAACCCGGCGCCCGAATATTTACAAATCGACCGACCGCCTCAAGAATGCTCGCACCAGCCACCGCGGGAGTATCCGACCATGATCCGAACCGGCGACGACTATCGCGCCTCCATTCGTGATGGCCGCGAGGTCTACGTCAATGGCGAGCGCGTACGCGATGTACCCACGCATCCCATGTTCCGGCCACTGGTCGATATTCGCGCCCGCATCTATGACATGCAGCACGAGCCCGCTTTCGCCGGTGGGCTGAGTTACCGCGATGACGGCAATGACGTCTGCGCGATCGCCAATAAGCTGCCCTATGCCACGGCCGACTGGGAGGCCAAGCGGGCGGCCACCGACACGGTACTGACCGAGATCGGCGGCGTGGTCACCCGGGTCGGGGACGAGACCGTGGGTGAGATGTGGTCGCTGTTCGACGGTCAGGATGTGCTGAACGAGGTCGACCCGCAGTTCTCCAGCAACATCCGCCAGCATATCCAGCGGGTCATCCAACACGACCCGTTTCACGTCTCGGCCAACACCGATCCCAAGGGCGACCGCTCCAAGCGGCCCCAGGACCAGGATCCGGACATGCTGCTGCACGTGGTGCGCGAAACCGATGTCGGCATCGTGGTGCGCGGCGCCAAATACGAGACCGCAGCGGCCTACGCCAATCAGGCCTTCACCAAGCCGACCATCGCCAACTGGGGTGATGCCGAACTGTCCGACTACGCGGTCGGTTTCGTCTGCGACCTGGGCTCGCCCGGGCTCAAGTTCATCTGCCGGACCGGGTTCGCCGGCCGCGCGCCGGTCGAGGACTACCCGCTGGCCAATCGCTTCGACGAAGTCGACACCCTGGTGGTGTTCGACGATGTCCTGATCCCGTGGGAGAACGTGCTGTTCTACCGCCACACCCGGGCCGCGACCTTTATCCGGGCCACGCTGCACCGCTACAGCGCATTTGCCTTCGTCCAGCGCAACCTGCGGCTGGCCGACATGATGATCGGCGCGGCGCTGTTCAACGTGCGCCAGACCGGACTCGACCGGCAGCAGGCGGTGCAGGAGAAACTGGCCCGGCTGGCCTGTTACCGGGAGGGTATCAACGCCCACCTGACCGCGGCCATCGCCACCGCCGAACGCAGCCCGGGCGGGTTGCTGATGCCCAACCAGTCGCTGCTCTATAGTGGCCGCGTGCTGGCCTGCTCGCAATTGCACCACATGATGCACATCGCCCGCGAACTCTGCGGCGGGCAGATCTGCGTGACGCCGGACTACGCCGCCTTCCAGGACCCCGAGTCGGGCCGCTGGTTGGAAAAGTTCTACCGCATCAACGATGACTGGCCGGCCGAGGAGCGGCGCAAACTGCTGGCCTTCGCCCGCGACCTGCTGAACTCCGATTACGCCGGCCACCGGCTGACGTTTCAGCTGTTCGCCCAGTCGCCGCCATTCGCCCACCTGGCCGCGGTCTATCGCAACTTCGACTGGGACGGGCCACTGGCCATCGTGCAGCGCGCGGCCGGTCTCTCGGAGCGGGTCGCCGGGCCCGGCCCGGCCGGCGCGCGGGCAGCGGGGTGAAGCCGCGCATGGCGCATCAACGCATCCGCCGGTTCAATACCCGCGACACCTACCCGGCCCAGCAGCTCGACAACGATCTCTGCCAGGTGGTGGTGGCCCGCGGCACGATGGTATTCGTGCGCGGTCAGGTCGGCCAGGATCTGGATACCAGCGCCTCGCTGGGCGTCGGTGACGCCGGCGCCCAGGCCGAGCAGGCCATGGCCAATGTCGATCGGTTGCTGCACGAGGCCGGCGCCGGCCTGGAACACATCTGCAAGATCGTCATCTACCTGGTCGACCCACGCTACCGGGAGCCGGTCTACCGGGTGGTCGGGCGCTGGCTCAAGGGCGTCTATCCGGTCTCCACCGGGCTGGTGGTCAGCGCTCTGGCGCGCCCCGAATGGCTGGTCGAGATAGACGTCACCGCCATGATTCCCGACAATCCAGGAGATCAGGCATGACCCTGTCGCTCGCTGCCCGCTGTGCCGAGACCGGTCAACTCGGTGTTGTCATCAGTTCCTCGAGTATTTGTGTGGCCAGTCGCTGTGCCCGGGTGCGGGCGGGCGTCGGTGCCGCGTTGAGCCAGAATGTAACCGATCCGCGGCTGGGACCGCGGATGCTGGATCTGGTGGCCGGGGGCGCCGATGCCGCGCATGCCGTGGCCGCGGCGGTGGCCAGTACCCCGCATGCCGGCCACCGTCAGCTGGCGCTGATCGATACCCGCGGCCGCAGTGCCAGTCACACCGGTGCCCGGGCGCTGGGAACCCGCAGCGAAGCTCACGGCCGGGACTGCGTGGCGATCGGTAATCTGCTGGCCGGGGAGGGGGTGCCGGGCGCCATGGTGGCGGCGTTCGAACAATCCACTGGCGCGCTGGCCGACCGTCTGCTGGCGGCCCTGGCCGGCGGTCTGGCCGCCGGCGGCGAGCAGGGGCCGGTGCATTCGGCCGGCCTGCTGGTGGCTGATCGGGTGGACTGGCCGGTGATCGACCTGCGGGTGGACTGGAGCGAGCAGCCACTGGCTGAGCTACGCCAGCTCTGGCAACGCTACCGGCCGCAGCTCGCGGAATACGTCGACCGGGCACTGGACCCGGAGCAGGCACCGGCTTATGGTGTGCCGGGTGATCCCTGAACGGTACTCTCCCATGGATACTGTGGAACTGTTGTCGCGCCTGGTCGCTTTCGATACCACCAGCCGCAATTCCAACCTGGCGCTGATCGAGTTCGTCCGCGACTACCTGGACGGGTACGGTGTCGCCAGCGAGCTGGTCTACGACGAGACCGGCGCCAAGGCCAACCTGTATGCCACCATCGGCCCGTCTGACCGGGGTGGTGTGATGCTGTCCGGGCACACCGACGTGGTGCCGGTGGATGGCCAGGACTGGTCCAGCGATCCGTTCCGGCTGGAAGAGCGGGACGGCAAACTTTATGGCCGCGGCAGCGCCGATATGAAAGGCTTTGTCGCCTGTGTCCTGGCCCAGGTGCCGCGGCTGGTCAAAGCCGCTTTGCAGACCCCCGTGCACCTGGCGCTGACCCACGACGAGGAAACCGGCTGTCTGGGTGCGCGGCGTCTGGTCGAGGTTCTGGCGCAGCAGCCGGTGCGGCCCACCATGGGCATCATTGGCGAGCCGACCGAAATGGCGGTGGTGGTGGCCCACAAGGGCAAGACCTCGCTGCGGGTCGAGGTCGCGGGCAAGTCCTGCCACTCCGCCTACACCCGCGAGGGTGTCAACGCGATCGAATACGCAGCCGAGCTGATCAGCTATATCCGCCGCCAGAACCAGGATGTGGTCGAGGCCGGCCAGCTCGATCAGGGTTACCGGGTGCCGCACACCACGTTCCACGTCGGCACCATCGCCGGCGGCACAGCGCTCAATATCGTGCCCGCGAGCTGCCGCTTCGAGTTCGAAATCCGCAATCTGCCGGACGACGACCCGGCGGCCCTGCTGGCGGACATCGAGCGCTACGCCCGCGATCGGCTCGAGCCGGCAATGCAGGCGGTCGACCCGGACAGCGGGTTTCACATCGAGATCTCATCGAGCTATCCCGGTCTCGACACCGCGACCGACGAAGCCGTGGTCACGCGCGTGCAGCAGTTGCTGGAGCCGACCGGGGAGCAGCCGGGCAAGGTCAGCTTCGGCACCGAGGGTGGGCTTTACTACGGTGCTCTGGGCGTGCCGCTGGTGGTCTGCGGACCGGGCAGCATCGCCCAGGCCCACAAACCTGACGAGTTCGTCAGCCGGGCGCAGCTGGCGACCTGCGAGCGGTTGCTGGAGCGGTTGACCAGCCAGCTCGCGCAGGCTTGCAACTGAACGCCGCATCCAGGACAGACCGCGCCGGCGAGTTTGGCAAAACTTGCCGTTTAAGCGGGCAAACTGCTAGGTTTCACTCCATTTTCTGCCGGTTCAGGGGAGTTCCGTGTCAATGAAAGTTCTGGTACCCGTCAAACGCGTTGTCGACTACAACGTCAACATCCGCGTCAAGGCTGACGGTTCCGGCGTCGAGACCGCCAACGTCAAGATGTCGATGAATCCGTTCGACGAGATCGCCGTCGAGCAGGCCATCCGGCTCAGGGAAGCCGGCCAGGTCGAGGAGATCATCGTGGTATCGGTGGGTCCGGCCAAGTCGCAGGAGACTATCCGCACGGCGCTGGCTATGGGCGCCGACCGCGGTATCCTGGTGCAGACCGATGTCGGCACCGAACCGCTGGGTGTGGCCAAGCTGCTCAAGCAGCTGGTCGAGAAAGAAGGGCCGGAACTGGTGATCCTGGGCAAGCAGGCGATCGACGATGACTGTAACCAGACCGGACAGATGCTGGCGGCGCTGCTGGGCTGGCCGCAGGGGACTTTCATCTCCAAGCTGGCGCTGGCCGACGGCGGCCTCGACATCACCCGCGAAGTCGACGGCGGGCTGGAAAAGCTCAAGCTCAGGCTGCCGGCCGTACTGACCGTCGATCTGCGGCTCAACGAGCCCCGCTATGCCTCGTTGCCCAACATCATGAAGGCCAAGAAAAAGCCGCTCGAGACCATCACCCCCGAGGATCTGGACGTCGACGTGACCCCGCGGCTGACGACGCTGAAAGTGACCGAGCCCCCCAAACGGCAGGCCGGTGTCAAGGTCGGCAGCGTGGCCGAGCTGGTCGAGAAACTGCGTAACGAAGCGAAGGTCATCTGATGAGCATCCTGGTTATTGCCGAACATGACAACGCCGAGCTCAAGCCGGCGACCCTGACTACCGTCACCGCCGCCCAGCGCATCGGCGGCGACCTCGTGCTGCTGGTGGCCGGCAGCAACTGCAGTGCCGTGGCCGAAGCTGCCGCGCGGATTCCAGGTGTCAGCAAAGTGCTGGTGGCCGACAATGCCGTGCTGGCCCACCAACTGCCCGAGAACCTGACGCCGCTGCTGGTCGGCATGGCCAGGGATTACAGCCACGTGCTGGTGCCGGCCACCACCTTCGGCAAGAATCTGTTGCCCCGGGTCGCGGCGTTGCTGGACGTATCCCAGATTTCCGATATCAGTGATGTCGTGTCCGCTGATACCTTCGAGCGCCCGATCTATGCCGGCAATGCCCTGGCCACCGTGCAGTCGGCCGATCCAGTCAAGCTGATTAGCGTCCGCACCACCAAGTTCGACCCGGCTGCGGCCGAAGGTGGCAGTGCCGCCATCGAGTCGGTCGGCGGCGGTGAGGATGCGGGCCTGTCGGAATTTGTCGGCGAGGATACCGTCAAGAGTGAGCGCCCCGAGCTGACCACCGCCGGCATTGTGGTCTCGGGCGGCCGCGGCATGGGCTCGGGCGAAAACTTCAGCCTGATCGAGGCGGTCGCCGACAAACTCGGCGCCGCTGTCGGCGCGTCCCGGGCCGCTGTCGACGCCGGCTTCGTGCCGAACGACTATCAGGTGGGCCAGACCGGCAAGGTGGTCGCCCCGGATTTGTATGTCGCCGTCGGCATTAGCGGCGCCATCCAGCACCTGGCCGGGATGAAGGATTCCAAGGTTATCGTGGCCATCAACAAGGACGAAGAGGCGCCGATCTTCCAGGTCGCCGATTACGGGCTGGTAGCCGATTTGTTCGAGGCGCTGCCTCAGCTGGCCGAGGAACTGGACAAATAGTCCGGCCTGCCGGTCGTCACGCCGGCCGCCGCCATGCCCGGGCATGGCGGCGGTTTTGTTTGTACACTGAAGCGCCATGAGCAAACGCATTTTTGTGCTGTACACCGGCGGGACGATCGGCATGGAGCGCTCGCCGCAGGGCTATGTGCCGGCTGGCCTGGAACGGCTGATCGAGGCTATGGTGCCGCCGCTGTGGGCAGCCGATATGCCGGCGTATACCGTACTTGAATATCCCAATCCACTCGACAGCGCCAATCTGCGACCGCACGACTGGCTGCGCATCGCCCGCGACCTGGTCGACAATTACCCGCTGTATGACGGCTTCGTAGTGCTGCACGGCACCGATACCATGGCCTATACGGCCGCCGCGCTGTCGTTCATGCTGCAGGGGCTGGGCAAGCCGGTGATCCTGACCGGCTCGCAGATCCCGCTGCGTGAGCTGCGTAACGATGCCCACAACAACCTGCTCACCGCATTGCTGCTGGCGGCCCGCCATCCGGTGCCGGAGGTGTGCCTGTACTTCAACGGCCGGTTACTGCGTGGCAACCGTGCCAGCAAGCTCAAGGCCGACGGTTTCGACGCGTTCATTTCGCCCAATTACCCGCCATTGGCCGATATCGGCATCCACATCGAAATCCACCAAGATCGCCTGCATGCCTGGCCCGGTCCGGAAGACTTCCGCTTGCCGGCGGCCTACCGCGACGGTGAGGTCGCCGTGTTGCGGCTGTTCCCGGGTATCAGCGCCGACTGGCTGGAGCGGTTGCTGGCGCCGCCGCTGGCCGGTCTGGTGCTGGGATCCTACGGGGTCGGCAACGGACCGGATCAGGATGCCGCGCTGCTGGCGGTACTGCGGGCCGCCACCACGCGCGGAGTGGTGATTGTCAATGTCACCCAGTGCGCCTACGGACGTGTCGATCCGGCCGGCTATGCCGCGGGGCTGGCGTTGGCCGGGGCGGGTTTGAGCAGTGGCCTGGACCTCACCACCGAGGCGGCTTTCGTCAAGCTGCACCACCTGCTGGCGCAGGGCCTGGAACCCGATCAGGTCAGGGCCGCCCTGGCCCGCAACCTGTGCGGCGAATGCACACCGGATTGAGCGCGCCGCGTGATTGCCCCTTGTCGTTGTTCCGGCACTGGCTTATCTTCAGTTAAGTTAAAAATCATCTGAGTCTTGCTGAGTTACCCTAAGGATTAGCACTGTGTCTGAAACCGTAAAATATCTGCTCGGCGAAGCCGACATTCCCAAGTTCTGGTACAACATTGCCGCTGACCTGCCGGAGCCGTTACCGGCCGTGCTGCATCCCGGCACTAAGCAGCCGATCGGCCCGGACGATCTGGCGCCGCTGTTCCCGATGGCGGTGATCCAGCAGGAAGTCAGCACCGAGCGTGACATCGAAATCCCCGAACCGGTCCGCGAGATCTACAAGCAGTGGCGGCCGGCGCCGCTGTACCGGGCCCGGCGGCTGGAGCAAGCGCTCGCCACGCCGGCCAGGATCTATTACAAGTACGAGGGTGTCAGTCCGGCCGGGAGCCACAAGCCCAATACCGCGATCGCCCAGGCGTTCTATGCCCGGGAAGAAGGTGTCAAGCGCCTCACCACCGAGACCGGGGCCGGTCAGTGGGGCTCATCGCTGGCGCTGGCCGGGGCCTTCTTCGACCTGGAGGTCGAAGTGTTCATGGTCAAGGTCAGCTTCCAGCAGAAGCCCTATCGGCGGGCCTTCATGGAAAGCTTCGGTGCCACCTGCATCGCCAGTCCGTCGGATCAGACCGAGGCCGGTCGGGTCATCCTGCGCGAGCACCCGGACAGTAACGGCAGCCTCGGCATCGCGATCTCGGAGGCGGTCGAACGGGCGGTCCAGCGTGATGACACCAAGTATGCCCTGGGCAGCGTGCTCAACCACGTTCTGCTGCACCAGACTGTAATCGGTCTGGAAACCATGAAGCAGCTGGAGCTGGCCGGCGACGCCCCGGACATCGTGGTCGGCTGCACCGGCGGCGGCAGCAATTTCGGCGGTATCGCCTTCCCCTTCATCGGCCAGAAGCTGCGCGGCGGCGGCGGGCCTGAGATTATAGCGGTCGAGCCGGCGGCCTGTCCGACCCTGACCAAGGGTCAGTACGCCTACGATTTCGGCGATACCGGCCATCTCACCCCGCTGGTCAAGATGCACACCCTGGGTTCGACCTTCGTGCCACCCGGATTCCACGCCGGCGGCCTGCGCTACCACGGTATGGCGCCGCTGGTCAGCCATCTGACGCAGCTGGGTCAGATCAAACCGCGTTCCTATCAGCAGATGGAATGCTTCGCGGCCGGGATCCAGTTCGCCCGGGCTGAGGGCATTCTGCCGGCGCCGGAGGCCAACCACGCGGTCAAGGGTGCTATCGATGAGGCGATGCGCTGCCGCGAGGAGGGAGTCGGCCGGACCATCGTGTTCAACCTGAGCGGCCACGGCAACTTCGATATGCAGGCGTACATGGATTATGCGGCCGGCAAGCTTCAGAACCAGACCTACGACGAGTCCGAACTGGCCATGGCGCTGGCCGGGCTGCCATCGGTGGCCTGACCGGCCGGTGCTGATGCGGATGCTAGGGAGGGCTGACGGTGGACAGTGAGAGCGCGTTCCGTTACCTGCAGGAACTGGCCGAGCTGCTGGTCAAGGAAGACGGTTCGGATATGTTCATCACCGCCGACAGTGCCCCGGCGCTGAAGCTCAAGGGCGAGTTGCGGCGGGTCGGCCATGACCCGCTGTCGGGCGAGCAGACCGAAGTGCTGGTGCGCTCGATCATGAGCGACCAGGTGGCGCGTCAGTTCGACGAGAGCAACGAGGCCAACTTCGCCCTGCAGATGGAGCAGCTGGCCCGGTTCCGGGTCAGTGCTTTCCGCCAGCGCGGTACCTCCGCGATGGTGCTGCGGCGAATCCGCTCAAGCATCCCCGACTTCGCGGCGCTGCACCTGCCGCCGCTGCTGGCCGGGCTGTCGCTGGAGCCGCGCGGTCTGATCCTGTTTGTCGGCGGCACCGGTTCAGGCAAGTCGACCTCGCTCGGGTCGATGATCGATTACCGCAACGCCAACAAGGCCGGCCACATCATCACCATCGAGGACCCGATCGAGTATTTCCATTCGCACAAGCGCTCGCTGGTCGAGCAGCGCGAGGTCGGCACCGACACCGAGTCCTACACTATCGCTCTGAAGAACTCACTGCGTCAGGCGCCCGACGCGCTGCTGATCGGCGAGATCCGCGACCGCGACAACATGGAACTGGCGATCGTGTTCTCCGAGACCGGCCACCTGGTGCTGTCGACGTTGCATGCCGATAACACCGACCGGGCCTTCGATCGCATCCTCAATTTCTTCCCGGTGGAGAAGCGGGACCAGATCCTGATGGATCTGTCATTCAACCTGCGAGCCATCATCTCGCAGCGCCTGGTGCAGCGCAGCGATGCGGAGGGCATGGTGCCGGCGCTGGAAATCCTGCTTACCACGCCGCTGATCTCGGAAATGATTTTTCAGAACCGGCTGCGCGAGATCAAGGAGGCGATCTCGCGTTCCACTGAGAGCGGCCTGATCACCTTCGATCAGTCGCTGTTCCAGCTCTACGAGGACGGCAAGATCGACTATGAGACCGCGCTACGCAACGCCGACTCGGTCAACAACCTGCGGCTGCAGATCAAACTGCGCAGCCAGCGGCCGCCGCCGGAGGGGTCGCAGGACAGCGCCGCCGGCATCAGCCTGCAGCAGGATGGTGGCAGTCAGGCGTGACCGGCTGCCCCGCCCGGCCTGCTCAATCCTGCGCTGGTTTGCCTGTTGCGGTCCGGTAGCGGGCCAGATTCTCCTCATTGGGCGGGTACAGACCCGGCAGTGGTGCACCGGCGTCCACCTGTTGCATGATCCAGTCCTCCAGCCGTTCCTGCTCGAGCGCGGCGTCGGCCACCTCGTCGGCCATGGCCCGGGGCACCACCACGGCGCCGTCGCCATCGGCGACAATCAGATCATCGGGGAACACGGCCACGCCACCGCAGCCGACCGGTTCCTGCCAGTTGACGAACGTCAGTCCGGTCACCGAGGCCGGTGCGGTCACCCCCTGGCCCCAGATCGGCAGCCCGGTCCGGGCCACGCCGGCGCCGTCGCGCAGCACCCCGTCGGTCACCAGCGCCGCCACCTGCCGTTTGGCCATGCGGGCACAGAGGATGTCGCCGAAGATGCCGGCATCGGTTACGCCCATGGCGTCGACCACTGTGATGCAGCCGGCCGGCATGGCCTCGATCGCGGCCCGGGTCGAACGCGGTGAGGCCCATGAGGCTGGCGTCGCCAGGTCCTCGCGGGCTGGCACGAAGCGCAGCGTAAAGGCGCGGCCGGCCACCCGCGGCTGATCCGGGCGGAACGGGCGGGTGCCACGCAGCCAGGTGTTGCGCAGTCCGCGCTTCAGCAGCACGGTGGTCAAAGTGGCGGTGGTCACGGTGGTGAGTTTTTCAATCAGTTGCGAGTCGCTGCTCATTGGGTTAACCCCTGCTATTATTCGCGCACAACACTAACAGACATCACCGCTCACCGCAGGAGAGGGCAATCTTCCATGATGGCCGTCAGCCGTGCCGACTTGATCATCCACAATGCCTGGCTGCTCGATGGGCTGGGTAATCCGCCCCGGTCGGGTGCATTGGCGGTGACCGACAACCGGATCAGCGCCCTGGACGACTGCGCCGGGGTCACCGCTGGCGTGATGATCGACGCCGGCGGTCACTGTCTGGCACCCGGGTTCATCGACGTCCATACCCACGACGACCGGGCGCTGCTGGCTAATCCGCTGATGTCAAACAAGGTCAGCCAGGGGGTCACCACGGTGGTAACTGGCAACTGTGGCATCAGCCTGGCGCCGCTGGCCATCGACCGGCGCCCGCCGGCGCCGCTGGATCTCATCGGCGAGCGGCCGGATGCCTTCTTTGCCGGTTTCGATGCCTATCTGCAAGCGCTCGATGCGGACCCGCCGGCGGTCAACGCTCTCTGCCAGGTGGGTCATTCCAGTCTGCGGGTCGATACCATGGACGCGCTCGACCGGCCAGCCGATGGCGGCGAACGGCGGCGTATGTGCCAGCGGCTGGCGGTGGCACTGGAGGCCGGTGCGATCGGATTGAGCAGCGGGCTGTTCTATCCGCCGGCGCAGGCCGCGCCGACCGGGGAAGTCATCGAACTGGCCCGGGTGCTGCATGACTACGCTGCCCTGCACACCACCCACATGCGCGACGAGGCCGACCACATCACCGATTCGCTGGCCGAGACCTTCCGCATCGGCCAGGAGGCCGTGGTGCCCGTGATTATCTCCCATCACAAGTGTGCCGGCGTCGCCAACCACGGCCGCTCGCGCGAGACACTGGCGCTGATCGAGGCCGCCCGTTCCCGGCAACCGGTGGGACTGGATGTTTATCCGTACGTCGCCTCCTCGACCATGCTCGATCCGGCCCGCATGGCCGGTGCCAGCCGGGTGCTGGTAACCTGGTCACGACCGCACCCGGACCAGGCCGGCCGCGAGCTGGCAACGATCGCGTCCGACTGGGGGCTGAGTGAGTCCGCTGCGGCTGACCGGCTACAGCCCGCCGGCGCCATCTACTTCACCATGGCGGAGGAGGATGTCCAGCGGATTCTGGCCTATCCGCCCAGCGTGATCGGCTCCGACGGCCTGCCCCACGACGAGCATCCACACCCGCGATTGTGGGGCACGTTCCCGCGTGTGCTGGGCCATTACGTACGCGACCTCGGGCTGCTGTCGCTGGAGCAGGCCGTCTACAAGATGACCGGGCTGTCGGCGGCCCGCTTCGGGTTGCGGGATCGCGGCGTGCTGCGGGTCGGCGCCTGCGCCGATCTGGTGTTGTTCGATCCCGCCACGATCGCCGACCGCGCCACTTTTGAGGCCCCGACCCGGGCCGCCGCAGGCATCGATCAAGTCTTCGTCAACGGTCGCTGCGTGTGGCGGGACGGCGGCCCGACCGGTGTCCGGCCCGGCCGGGCGCTGCGCCGGACGGAGCTGAAACCCTCAGACTGTACCTCGGAGTAGCGTCATGACTGATATTCTGTTCACCAATGCCCTGGTGCTGGACACCGTGGTCGGCGAACTGCTCCCCGAGCACAGCGTGCGGGTGCGGGCCGGGCGCATCGTGGAAGTGAGCGAGCGCCCGGCGACCCAGCCGCCGGCGCAGGTGTTCGACCTGCGGGGCAAGGTGCTGATGCCGGGCCTGTGCGACGCGCATGTCCACGTCACTGCCGCCACCGCCGATTTCGCCGCCCTGCGGCACTGGTCGCCCAGCTATACCGCGGTGCGCGCCAGCGAGCTGCTGCAGGCCATGCTGCTGCGCGGCTTTACCACGGTGCGCGATGCCGGCGGCGCCGACTACGGTCTGGCCAAAGCCATCGAGGAGGGCCGGCTGATCGGTCCGCGGCTGTTGTTCTGCGGCCATGCGCTGTCTCAGACCGGTGGCCACGGTGACATGCGCGGGCCCGGCGAGGGCGGGCTTGACGAGTGTCTCTGCTGCGCCGGACTGGGCCGGGTATGCGACGGTGTGGCGGAGATGCGCCGGGCCTGCCGCGAGGAAATCCGCAAAGGCGCCACCCATATCAAACTGATGGTTTCCGGTGGCGTTTCCTCACCGACTGATCGCATCGACAGCACCCAGTTCGCGATCGAGGAGATTCGCGCGGCCGTCGACGAGGCCGAGGCCGCGAACCTCTACGTGATGGCCCATGCCTATACTGCCCGGGCGATCAACCGGGCACTCGACTGTGGGGTGCGCTCGATCGAACACGGCAACCTGCTCGACGAAAGCAGCATCGACCGCTTCAACCGCAGCGGGGCCTACCTGGTGCCGACGCTGTCGACCTATCACGCGCTGGCCGACGAGGGCGTGGAGGCCGGCCTGCCAGCGGACGCTGCACCGCAAGGTATTCGAGGTCCTGGAAGCCGGACTGGAGGCGCTCGATCTGGCCTATCGCGGCGGTGTTCGGCTGGTCTATGGGACCGACCTGCTGGGCGCCATGCAGCGGCGCCAGCTGGACGAATTCGCACTGCGCGGCGAGATCATGGAACCGCTGGACGTGATCCGGTCGGCTACCGCCACGGCTGCGGAGCTGTTCGGCCTGGAGGGCGAAATCGGCGTGGTCGAGCCGGGTGCCCGGGCCGATCTGCTGGTGGTGGACGGTAATCCGCTGGTCGACCTCGGGGTGTTGCAGGCACCCGAGCGCTACCTCAAGGCGGTCATGAAAGACGGTGAGTTCTATCTCAATCAACTGGGCGACTGAGGGCGCCGCAGCGGGCACCGGCGGCAACGCGTTACAATAGGTTTCCAGATCATCCCTGGCCGCCGCCTCTGCGGGCGCGGCCCGTCTACTGCGCAGGCCGCTTTCTGCCGGCCTGCCTCCAGCCACTGGAGACCCGACAACATGAATGAAACCGTTACCGACCTCGCGCGTACGCCGCTGCACGACCTGCATCGGGAACTGGGCGCCAGGATGGTGCCGTTCGCCGGTTATGCCATGCCGGTTCAGTATCCGAGCGGGATACTTGCCGAGCACCGCCATACCCGCACCGAGGCCGGCCTGTTCGATGTCTCCCACATGGGCCAGGTGCGGCTGACTGGCGCCGAAGCGCCCGCGGCGCTGGAACGGCTGGTGCCGATGAATATCCAGGGCCTGGCGGTGGACCGGCAGCGTTACGCGCTGTTTACCAACGACGCCGGCGGGATCCTCGACGACCTCATGGTCACGCGATTTGACGACCATCTGTTCATGGTAGTGAACGCGGCTTGCAAGCAGCAGGACGTGGCGCATCTGCACCAGCACCTGGATGAGCACTGCCGGGTGGAGGAACTGACTGACCGTGCCCTGCTCGCGTTGCAGGGCCCCAAGGCCGGTCTGGTGCTGGCGCGACTGGCACCGGCCAGCGCGGCGCTGGTGTTCATGACCGCGGCCCGTATCACCATCGCCGGCGCCGAGTGCATCGTCACCCGCTCCGGTTATACCGGCGAGGACGGTTTCGAGATCTCGGTGCCGGCCAAACGCGCCGAAGCGCTGGCGCGGCTGCTGCTGTCGCACGAGGAAGTCGCACCGGTGGGGCTGGGTGCGCGCGACTCACTGCGCCTGGAAGCCGGGCTGTGCCTCTACGGCCATGACATCGATACCACCACCACGCCGGTGGAGGCCGGTCTGATCTGGGCGATCCAGAAGAGCCGGCGGCGCGGCGGCGCGCGCGCGGGTGGTTTTCCCGGGGCCGGGGTGATCCTGGATCAGTTCGATCAGGGCACCGCCCGCCGCCGGGTCGGGCTGCAACCGGCCGGGCGCGCGCCGGTACGCGACGGCACCGAACTGACCGCGGCCGACGGCAGGGTGGTGGGCCAGGTGACTAGCGGCGGTTTCGGCCCCACGGTGGGTGCGCCAGTGGCCATGGGCTATGTCGAGACTGCACTGGCGGAACCGGGAACGGAACTCACCGCCCGGGTCCGCGGCAAATCGGTGGCGGTGAGCGTGGCGCAACTGCCGTTCGTCGAACAGCGCTATTACCGCGGCTGAGACCCTGCGGTTTCATGTGGATGCAGCTGGGCGTTAGCGATCGCCCGACGGGAAACGCCAATCACCGGGTGAGTTGTTGCTAGCTTTGCACGTCCTTCACGCCACCTGGATTCCCGACGCCGGCAATGACTTCCAGCAGGCCGGTGACTTCTGCCTGTGGGCGGAGGCCAGCAAACCCGGACCTACGGGTGCTGCGGCCATTGCGTTGCCGCCTGCCGAACTGGCGACGCTGTTGGTCGGGGAGCTGGGCATCGGCCGTGATACCGGGCAGGTCCGCCGGTCCCTGAAACGGCGTCATTTCCTGTTGCCGGAAGCGGACGGCAACCGCCTGCCCTCGCCGGAACTGGCGGCGGCGGCCGAGCTCGACCCGCCCGCGCCGGAGACGCCGGTTGTCCTGCGTTCACAGGCGGTCGACTGCTTCATCGTCAGCGACGTACTGGCGACGTTGAAGAACCTGCAGTTCCTGTGCGAGTACCGCCTGGCCGGGGTAACAGCCGGGGCTGACCTGACGTTCTGGTATAGAATCAGCCGGCAGCTCGCGCGGGTTCTGGCCCGGGACCAGTACGCGCCGGCGCTGAAATACCGGGTGCTCGACGGGACCGGCCGGGGCCGCCGGAAGAAGGCCGCCGATGCGTTCGAGATCCATGCCGGCTGGGAGATTTTCTCCGACGATTATGAGGCCGCGGTTGCCGCAGCCGGGCACTGTATGCCGCTGCTGTGCACGGCGGGCGCGGCCCGGCCGCATGAAACCGCTGAGCTGTACCAGAGCGAGACCCTGCTGCGGCATTTCGCGGAGTGCGTGCTCGATCGCCAGATCCGCCGGGCCAGTGTGCCGGCCGCTTTCGCCAACCGGATTCAGGACACCGTGCTGGATCACTGCCTGCATCCGCAGCGGACCGATAGACCCCGCACCGGTGCCGGATGGCTCAACCGTTACCGGCAGTGGCAGCGCTGGCGGCGGGCATTGACCCACGGGAGCAGTGGCACCGGGTTCCAGCTCTGTCTGCAACTGGTGGAAGCCGGGTCGGAAGACGATTCCTGGTACCTGGAGTTTCGGGTCGCGTCTCGCCGTGACCCGTCGCTGCGGCCGAGTCTCGCCGACGTCTGGAGCGATCCGGATACCCGCCGGCTGGTGGAGCGCCAGTTCGGCACGGATTTCGAGAAACAGCTGCTGCTGGCACTGGGCTACGCGGCACGTATGTATCCGCGGCTCTGGGACGGACTGGACAGCGACCGCCCCGCCGGTGTCTGGTTGTCGCTGGAGCAGGCTTTCGAATTCCTGCGGGAACACGCCTGGGTATTGCAGGACGCCGGGTTCCGGATTCTGGTGCCGGCCTGGTGGACGCCGGAAGGCCGGCAGCGGGCCCGGTTGCGGCTGCGGGTCACCGCCACCAGCAAGACCGCGGCCAGCAGTGCGGCGACTGGTCATTTCTCCATGGAGGCGCTGCTCGGCTACCGCTACCAACTGGCGATCGGCGGTGAACCGGTCTCGGCCGAGGAGTGGCGCCAGCTGGTGGAGGCCAAGGCGCCGCTGGTGCGGTTCCGCGGCCAGTGGCTGGAACTGGAACAGGACAAGATGCAGCGGATGCTGGCGTTCTGGCAACAGCACGGACACGACGAGGGCGAGATCAGCCTGGGCGAACTGCTGCAACGCAGCGCGGCGGGCGAGGACGAGATCGACGTGTCACGGGATGCCGGCCTGGCGGCTATGCTGGAGGCGCTGCACGACCCCGCCCGGCTGGAAGCCATCGACGACCCGCCCGGTCTGCACGGGGAACTGCGCCCGTACCAGCGGCGCGGCGTGGCCTGGCTGGCCTTCCTGGAGCGGCTCGGCCTGAGCGGTTGCCTGGCCGACGACATGGGTCTGGGCAAGACCGTGCAGGTGCTGGCGCGGCTGCTGCACGCCGGCACCGAGCCAGCGCCCACGCTGCTGATCGCGCCCACCTCGGTGGTCGGCAACTGGCAGCGCGAGGCCCAGCGGTTCGCGCCGGATCTGACCGTACTGGTGCACCACGGCAGTGACCGCCTGGACGCTCCCAAGAGCTTCAGCGACGCCTGCCGGGGACGCAATCTGGTGATTACCTCGTATGGTCTGGCGCGCCGGGACGCCCGGCTGCTGCGCGCGGTGAGCTGGCATCGGGTGGTGATCGACGAGGCCCAGAACATCAAGAATCCGGGTGCCGCCCAGACCCGAGCGATCCTCAAGCTGAAGGCCAGCCGCCGGCTGGCGCTGACCGGGACACCGGTGGAAAACCGGCTGCTGGACCTGTGGTCGCTGTTCAATTTTCTCAACCCCGGCTACCTGGGCAGCCAGGCCCGGTTCCGCAAGGATTTCGAACTGCCGGTGCAGCGCGATCGCGATCCGGTCAGGAGCCGGGTGCTGAAACAGCTGGTCCAGCCGTTTATCCTGCGCCGGGTCAAGACCGACAAAACCATCATCGAAGACCTGCCGGACAAAGTGGAAAACCGCCAGTACTGCAATTTGACGCGTGAGCAGGCATCACTGTACCAGGCGGTGGTGAAGGACGTGGAGCAGGACATCGAGCACGCCGAGGGCATGCAGCGGCGCGGCCTGATCCTGGCCACCCTGCTGCGGCTCAAGCAGATCTGCAACCATCCGGCCCAATTCCTGCAGGACAACAGCGCGTTCGCGCCGGACCGGTCCCATAAGCTGGAGCGGCTGCTGGAGATGGTCGACGAAGTCATCGCCGAAGGCGAGAGTCTGTTGATCTTCACCCAGTTCACCGACATCGGGGCCGCGCTGGAAAAGCAGCTGCGGCCCCGTTGCCGTACCTTCTATCTGCACGGTGGCACCGCCCGCGGCCGGCGTGAACGCATGATCGAGGCGTTCCAGGACCCGGCCGGCGACCCGGCCGTGTTTGTGCTGTCGCTCAAGGCTGGCGGTACCGGGATCACTCTGACCCGGGCCAATCACGTGTTCCATTTCGACCGCTGGTGGAACCCGGCGGTGGAGGACCAGGCCACCGACCGGGCTTACCGCATCGGCCAGAGCCGGCAGGTATTCGTGCACAAGTTCGTCACCCTGGGCACCCTGGAAGAACGCATCGACCAGATGATCGAGGACAAGAAGGCAATCGCCGGCAGCATCGTCGGCAGCGACGAGTCCTGGCTGACCGAGCTGGACAATCAGCATTTCAAGGCGCTGATCCGGCTCAACCGCGACGCTGTGATGGGGTAAGGCATGGCGACGACCCTGAGCCGGACCTGGTGGGGCGAAAAGTTCCTGCGGGCGTTGGAGGCGTTCACCGATCCCGCGCGCCTGGGACGCGGCCGCAGCTACGCTCACGGCAGGCGCATCGAATCCTGCCGCATCGAGGGCGGTAAAGTGGTCGCCCGAGTGCGTGGCTCGGTCAATCCCTACTTCGGCATTTACAAGGAGCCGCTCTACACCACTACCGTAAAGCTCAGCGCGATTCCGTCCAGGCACTGGAACGGCCTGATCGACACGCTGGGTCGTCGGGCCGGTCTGATCACCCGGTTACTGCTGAACGAGATGCCGGAGTCGATCGAGGCGGTGTTCCGGGAACTGCGGCTGAACCTGCTGCCGGCCGGACCGAAGGATTTCACCACTGACTGTTCCTGTCCGGATTACGCCAATCCGTGCAAGCATGTGGCCGGGGTCTGCTTCGTGCTGGCAGGTCAACTGGACCAGGACCCGCTGATGCTGTTCGAGCTGCGCGGCCTGAGCCGCGACCAGTTGCGCGCCGCGCTGATGGCGACGCCGCTGGGCAGGGCGCTGGCGCAGGATCTCACTGACGCCGGGGAACCGGCGCCCGAGCCGGTGACCAGCTACTACACCCGCCCTCAGCGCACCGCTGCGGCGGAAATCCGCTACGCTGACTTCTGGGGCGAGCACAGCGCACTGCCACCCGAGCCGCCGCCGGCCAGTGTGGGATTGCCCGCGGTCCTGATCCGCAAGGCGGGGGACTATCCGCCGTTCTGGGACCGGGACCGCTCGTTCGTCGAGACGATGGTCGAATTCTACGAACGGGTCAGGAAAGCCAATAAGGACGGCTTGTAGCGCCGCTCAGTAGCCGGCGGCCAGTCCGGCCGGGCGGCGCTGGTCGTTGGCGCCGGCCAGCTTGCCGTCGGCCCGCCGCAATACCGATTCGGCCGCGCCCCAGGGGCCGCCCACCTTGAACCGGTAACCCATCTTCTCCAGGGCCGTGCGCACCTTTGCCGTAAGCGCATGCGGCTCGATGAACACCACGTCGGGTAGCCACTGATGGTGGATGCGGGGTGCGTCGACCGCCTGCTGCAGGTTCATACCGCGGTCGACCACGTTCAATATCGTCTCCAGCGTGGTATTGATGATGGTCGGCCCGCCCGGGCTGCCGGTGACCATGAACACCTTCCCGTGCCTGAGCACCAGGGTCGGGGTCATCGATGACAGCGGCCGCTTGCCCGGCGCGATGGCGTTGGCCTTGCCCTGCACCAGGCCGAACTGGTTGGGCACCCCGGGCTTGGCGGCGAAGTCGTCCATCTCGTTGTTGAGCGGCGAAGCCGGTGCCGGCTGCGACATGGCCGGTGCCGAACCACGAGTTCAGGGTGTAGGTGACCGACACCGCGTTGCCCTGCGCGTCGACGATGGAATATTGCGTGGTGTGCGTTACCCTCGGCGCGGGGCCAGGCTGCCGTGGACGGTGCTCGACGGCACGGCGCGGTCGGCCGGAATCGCTGCCGGATCCAGCGCCGCATGGGCCGTCGACAGCGAGCCTTGAGCGGATTGTGCACAAAATCCGGGTCGCCGAGGAAGGTGTTGCGGTCGGCAAACGCGAAGCGCATCGCCTCGACCAGATCGTGCACCGCGGGTACGGAATGAAAGGCGTAGCCCGGGAATTTCGGCCAGCCGGCCAGCACGTGGAACATCTCGCACAACGTGACGCCGCCTGAACTCGGCGGTGGCGCGGACACAATCCCATAGCCGCGATAGCGGCAGGTGACCGGCTGCAGCCACTCGATCCGGTAGTCGCGGAAGTCTTTGAGGGACAGGACGCCGCCGTGGGCTTTGCTGGCGGCGACGATGGCATGGGCGATCGGCCCCTGGTAGAAACGCCTTGTCACCCTCGCGGGCGATCAGTTCCAGACTGTGGGCCAGTGCGGGCTGGCGGAACCGCTCGCCGGCCTGGGGCGCGTGGCCGTGTGGCAGGTAGACCTTGGCGGCGGCCGGGTCGCGCGCCAGCTTGGCGGCCGAGCGGGCGTACATGGCCGCATCGCCCGGCCCCAGCACGTAGCCGTCGCGGGCGAGTTTGATCGCCGGCGCCATGACCTGCTTGCGGCTCAGTTTGCCATACCGTGCCAGCGCGGCGTCGAGGCCGCGCACCGTGCCCGGAACCCCGGTCGCCAGATAGCTGTCCCGGCTCCTGGTGTGATCCACTTTGCCGTCCGGGCCCAGGAACATGTCGGCGCTGGCCGCCAGCGGCGCCTTCTCGCGGAAATTGAGGAAGATATTCCTGCCGCTGGCGAGATGGACGGTCATGAATCCGCCGCCGCCCAGGTTGCCGCAGCACGGATGCACCACGGCCAGGGCGTAGCCGACCGCGACGGCGGCGTCGATGGCATTACCGCCCTGCCGGAGCATGGCCAGCCCGGCCCCGGTGGCCAGATGCTGGGCGGTCACGACCATGGCATGCGGCGCCACTACGGGCTGTGGCCGGTTCGCGGCAAGCGTGGCCCAGGTCGGCAGCAGGAAGCAGCAATAACAGGGCGGAGAGTGTTCGGCGCATCGCGAGAGAGCTCCAGATTGTATCGGGCGAAACAGATTCGGGCAGGGCAGCGGACGGGCTGGTGACAGCCTCGCAGCCCGGGTCTTCGGCCCCGGACTGGGTTAACCGGGCCGGCCGGCGTTATTATGGACACCTGCGGCGGCGTTTGCAGGCGTGACTGCCCGAAAACGCGTCAGCGACCATCAATCACTGCAACCAGGAGACCTGGCATGACCCCAGCGCAAGGCTCGCTTGCGGAGTTAAAGCAACGCGACGATTTTATTCGCCGGCACATCGGCCCCGGGCCCGAGGCGCAGCAGGCTATGCTGCAGACCCTGGGTCTGGCCTCGCTGGAGGAGCTGGCCGACCGGGTGGTACCTGGCGATATCCGCGAGCACGCGCCGCTGCCGCTGGGCGCCGGGTGCACCGAGGCCGAGGTGCTCGAGCGGTTGCAAGCGCTGGCGGCTAAAAATCAGGTCTTCAGGAGCTGGATCGGGCAGGGCTATTACAATACCCACACGCCGCCGGTGATCCTGCGCAACGTGCTGGAGAATCCCGGCTGGTACACCGCCTACACGCCGTATCAGCCGGAAATCTCGCAGGGCCGGCTGGAGGCGCTGCTGAACTTCCAGACCATGGTCTCCGAACTCACCGGGCTGGAGCTGGCCAATGCCTCGCTGCTGGACGAAGCCACTGCCGCGGCCGAAGCCATGACCCTGTGCCACCGCATGAGCAAGTCCAAAAGCGAGGTGTTCTTCGTCGCCGCTGACTGCTTCCCGCAGACCATCGATGTGGTCCGCACCCGGGCCCAGCCGCTGGGGATCGAGGTGGTCGTGGGCGATCCGGCGGAACTGGCCGGGCGCGACGTATTCGGTGCGCTGCTGCAATATCCCGCCGCCGACGGGGCGATCCACGATTACCGCCAGTTGATCGAGCAGGTGCATGCGCGCAAAGGCCTGGTGGCCATGGCCGCCGATCTGCTGGCGTTGACCCTGCTGACGCCGCCGGGTGAACTGGGCGCCGATGTTGCCGTGGGCAGCAGTCAGCGCTTCGGCGTGCCGCTCGGCTTCGGCGGCCCGCATGCCGCGTATTTCGCCACCCGCGACGCCAACAAGCGCTCCATGCCGGGCCGGCTGGTCGGGGTCTCGGTCGACTCGCGCGGCCAGCCGGCCTACCGGCTGGCACTGCAGACCCGCGAGCAGCACATCCGGCGCGAGAAGGCCACCAGCAACATCTGCACCGCGCAGGCGCTGCTGGCGGTGATGGCCAGCATGTATGCGGTCTATCACGGCCCCGAAGGACTCAGCACCATCGCCCGCCGCACCCACCGGCTCACCGCCATCCTGGCCGCCGGCCTGGAACGGCTCGGGTTCACCCTGACCAGCCCGCACTGCTTCGACACCCTGGTGGCGGAAACCGGCGCCAACACCGCCGCGATCCACCAGCGCGCCGGCGCGGCGCGGGTCAATTTACGTGTCGTCGACGACGACCACATCGGCGTCAGCCTGGACGAAACCACCACCGAGGCCGACGTCGAAACGCTGTGGGCGCTGTTCAGCGGCAACGCCGATCACGGCCTGACCGCCACCACGCTGGACAACGAGGCGCCCGACCGGCTGCCCGACGCGCTGCGCCGCGAAACCCCGTGTCTGACCCATCCGATCTTCCAGCGCTACCGCTCCGAAACCGAGATGCTGCGCTATCTGCGCGCGCTGATGGACAAGGACCTGGCGCTCGACCGGGCCATGATCCCGCTCGGCTCCTGCACCATGAAGCTCAACGCCACCGCCGAGATGATGCCGATCACCTGGCCCGAATTCGCCCAAATGCACCCGTTCGCGCCGCTCGATCAGGCCCAGGGTTATCGCGAGCTGATCGACCGAGCTGGAGGCCATGCTGTGCGCCTGTCACCGGCTACGACGCAGTCTCGCTGCAGCCCAATGCGGGCGCCCAGGGCGAATACACCGGGCTGCTGGTCATCCGCGCCTGGCACCATAGCCGCGGCGAGTCCCAGCGCAATATCTGCCTGATCCCCAGCTCCGCCCACGGCACCAACCCGGCCTCGGCCATGATGGCCGGCATGCGGGTGGTGGTCGTGGCCTGCGACGACCACGGCAACGTCGACCTCGACGACCTGCGCGCCAAAGCCGGGCAGTACCGCAATGAACTGGCCGCGCTGATGGTGACCTACCCGTCGACCCACGGCGTGTTCGAGACCGCCATCCGCGAAATCTGCGACATCATCCACGAGCACGGCGGCCAGGTCTACATGGACGGCGCCAACCTCAACGCCCAGGTCGGGCTAGTGCGCCCGGCCACTATCGGCGCCGACGTCTGCCACCTCAACCTGCACAAGACCTTCTGCATCCCGCACGGCGGCGGCGGCCCGGGCGTCGGGCCGATCGGCGTCCGGGCGCATCTGGCGCCGTTCCTGCCCGGCCATCGCTATCTGCCGTCCAGCGACGGCGAACAGCGCATCGGCGCGGTCGCCGCCGCACCCTGGGGCAGCGCCGGCATCCTGCCGATCTCCTGGGCCTACATCGCCCTGATGGGCGCCGCCGGGCTGCGCCAGGCCACACTACGCGGCGATCCTCAACGCCAACTACATCGCCCGCCGGCTGGGCGAACATTACCCGGTGCTCTACACCGGCCCCAACGGCATGGTGGCGCACGAATGCATCATCGACCTGCGGGCGCTTCAAGGACAGCGCCGGGATCAGCGTCGACGACGTCGCCAAGCGGCTGATCGACTACGGCTTCCACGCGCCGACCATGTCCTGGCCGGTCGCCGGCACCCTGATGATCGAGCCGACCGAGAGCGAATCCAAAACCGAGCTGGACCGCTTCTGCGATGCCATGATCGCCATTCGCGGGGAAATCCGGGCAATCGAGCAGGAGCGGATGGATGCCAGCGACAATCCGCTGCATAACGCGCCGCATACCGCCGACATGCTGGCCGCCGACGACTGGCACCACCCCTACAGCCGGTCGCAGGCCGCCTATCCGGTCGAATCGCTGCGCGAGCGTCAAGTACTGGCCGCCGGTCGGGCGGATCGACAATGTCTATGGCGACCGCCATCTGGTCTGCACCTGCCCGCCAATGGACGCATACCACGACGCGGCCTGAGCGCCGCCGAGGAGAGAACGACATGGCATCTCTGGTTTTGACAGTCATCGGCGACGACCGCCCCGGGCTGGTCGACGCATTGTCGGCGGCGATCGCCGAACACGGCGGCAACTGGGAAGAAAGCCGCATGGCCGAGCTGGCCGGCAAGTTCGCCGGCATCCTCCGCATCAGCGTGTCCGATCCCAGGGCCGACGCCCTGGCGGCCGCGCTCCAGGCGCTCGAGGCCCGGGGGCTGCTGCACATCACCGCCGAGCGCAGCGCCGAGGAGCTGCACGCCGGCACGCCGCGCACCCTGGAGCTGGAACTGCTGGGTCAGGATCATCCCGGCATCGTGCACGACATCGCCCATGCGCTGGCCACCAAGGGCATCAGTATCGATGAGCTCAACACCTCGACCAGCAGCGCGTCCATGGGCGGCGGCACCTTGTTCGAGGCCCACCTCACCCTGACCGTGCCGGAGAAGGTTCACACCGAGGAACTGCAGGCGCTGCTGGAGAATCTGGCCGACGAGCTGATGGTGGATATCAAGTTGGAGCAGTAAGTGCCGCTGGGGAAGCCATGGTGGTTGTGTCTTACGTCGGCCGCTTCCCCACCGAACCCGAACGGCTACGTATGGCCCCGCTGTTCCGGACCTCGCAGTAATGATTGACTTGCTGGCTCGCAATTGCTGCCGATCGATAGTTGTCGAGCCAGCCGATATCCGGAGATCGCGGCCTCGAGCGTCGATAATCGCTTCAAAAAGAGAGGATCTGCGATGGCCTTTCTTTAATAAGACGATTCGCTATAAAAGGATCGTGTCGCATGTCGATGTTCAAGGAAAACGCTGACGACGCAGCGAGTTCATGGTTATCGTTGCAGGCGATGAGCAGTTCACGGGTTCGCGCCTCCACCGTTGCCGCCGCAATCGGCTGCACCGTTACAGTCTGACGAAGCCCGCTCACCTATAGCTTGGAAGGGTGAAAGGTTCGTGCTGAAAAGCTAGTTAGTGACCAGCGATGGATCAAGCCACTATCAATGTATATAACCGATCTGCACCGGAAATTGCTGCCTTGCACGAAAGTTTGGTGCCTGAAGATATCTATTTTCTGGCCGATCAATTTTTTTTAAAAGGCTCTGATTCAGTGGATGTAGGTTGCGGCATAGGCCGCGACACGCATTGGCTATCTGAGCATGGCTATCCAGCCATCGGGATAGACGCATCGGAAGCCATGCTGATCGAAGGAAAGAGACGCTTTCCCACGGCACAGTTTGTCCAAGATTGCCTGCCATTATTGAGTTCCATAAGTGATGGATTCTTCGCGAACGTACTTTGTTCAGCCGTAATTATGCACCTCAGTGACGATGAGATAGAGCCAGCCATATGTAATTTATTGAGAATAGCAGGCAGTAGCGCCATCATAATTTTATCTTTTCGGGGAAGTAACGAAGAGAACCATCGGGAAGGCGGCAAGCTTTATACGCATATTTCAAAGATTAAATTAATAGAATTACTTAAAAACAAAAGAGCAAAATTAGTGCATGATGAAGACAAGCAAGAGGCCAGCAGGGGGCTTCAATGGCATAATCTCGTATTTGCCAAATATTAGAAACAAACCATGCCTTTGGGTTTGGGCTCCCATTTTGCATGACCTGCTCCAACAAATAAACTCGCGCAGTTGTATACGTCTTGCAAGTACTCCTGCCGCAATTTGGTTGTTACACCTGTTTGCGCGATTAACGTCTCACGAAGTGGATGATGTGAATTTATAAGATACTCATTACGGTTGAACAGCCGCTCTAACAAGTTTGTGGTGGGCAATTTATCGAACTTTCCGTTGCTGCCTCGGTTGCAGTCTTGGCAGGCCAACACTAGGTTGGCTATACCATCTACCGGCTTTTCGCTATCGCAACGTTTAAGTACATGCGGAAAAAAATGATCGACATCAGCGGTACAGTCACTTCCGTATACTACCGATATCTCTCGAAAGCAGTAGAAACATCGGCCTTTTTGGTAACCATTCAGCGCTGGTCTCGCTGGGGTTATAGAGACACGCCTAAGCGAATTAACTCCGGTGAGTTTTTTTGTGGCCTCGTCATATTGAACAAGCATTAAATTGCGAGGCAGGTTATTCTCCCACGCGCTTTCTACGAGCTGCCAGCGTGCCTCCGTCTCTTTTTCAATGTCAATAAACTTGGTTTGTTCCCCAAGCTTAAGAAATTCGTCAGTGAATGTTAACGAGTCTGTTAATTTTTTACCTTTATCAAAGAAATGGGTTTCGGTTTCTCGTCCATGGACATTGTGAAATGCGTCTAAAACATAATTAAATCCATATCTCAATGTATGTTCAATCATCTCTTCATTATTAATATTCCCCGAATTGAATTCACGTAACTTATCAAGAAAGGTGCTTTTATTTTGAGTTGCCTGTTTAGGATGTTGTTTTAAGTGTTCACAGAGATGTCTGGAATATGGGACAGCTAATTCTTCAATTTTAAAGCTGCTTTTTCCTTCGCGATATAGGTCGATAAGTGACATCGCCAGAGAAAATTTGTACGATGCGGTATTTCGGCCGAACAGAATAATCGCTCGCCAATAATTTTCAGCGGTTGGATCTATCTCGTAGAAACGTGACATAAGAAAAGTTACTGCGCCGAAGCAAGAAGTTTTTGTTGATTCAGATGATAAACCAAGCCTTCGATCTTGCAGTATTCCGGGGCCTGGAAATTCTTGCATATAGTCCCTCGGCGAAGTGAGCGCCGCGGGTCTCGTCGTTCTCGAACGTCATACCGATACAAGTCACCGGGCTGGAGGGCTCCTGCGGCTCTTCAAGCAGCGAGTCGAAAAGATCGGTTTCCTGCATCCTCACAATCCCTTTGGTTCACTTATGAACGCTTGTTCACGGGAATGACGGCTACCCGAGGTCTTGCACGCGAGCAGCCTCGGTTGCGAAAACACTAAGTTAGGCAATGGGTTAGTTGTGTCGCGGGCGGTGGTGCGCGCTATTATTCGCGCGGCGCGCGCATTTCCCCGACACAATTCGCGCGGCGCGCGTATTTTCCCGCGCACAACGCTGCAGGAATCAGGAAACACGCACATACCGCCCCCCTTTCCCTTTACCGTGAAAACGGATCTGACCGGCTTTCACGAGCTTTTTGAGCAACCGGCGGGCTTGGTCTTTGCTGAAGCGGCACAGTTCCATGGCATCCTCCCGTTTGATGCTGCCATGCTTGTCGATATGGTTGAGCACTATCTGCTCCTGCTGGATGGATGCAAACCCGGCCTGGCGGATATATTCGGCTTTCTCTCCCGACCGGCGATAAAGGGCGGTGCTGAGTGTATAGGTCCGCCCTCGCCCGGTTCCGTGGGGCTCGACAAAGCCGGTTTCAGTGAGTTTGACGTTGACGACGTCGGTACCAAGATCAGCAGCGACCTCCTGAAGAACGCTGGTTTTCCCGGAACCGGCTTCGCCCACGACCAGCACTAAGCGGTAATACAGGGCCTCGGCCGCCTCCAGGGAACGTTTGATCTTGTCATGTACCGCTGTGGCCATCGCTGGCACCTGATTTTGCCGTCGGGATTTGTTGCGTTAATGTGCCGGCAGAGTCGGAGCAGCCTCGTCAAACATTTGCAAGTCATGGCTTTGTCCATACAACGGTCCGCTGAGAGATGTTGGTGTGGTCGCATCACACAACATCGCCGATACAAACTACCGAGCCCGTTTACCAAAGACAATCGTTTTGTTTGTATTGGAAATGGCTGGTTTCAACAACAGGTGACAGGATTTCACCGCCAGCGCAGCAGCCTTTTTTCCAGCCGCCCCAGCAGGAAACTGATTGCCAGCCCCAGAAGTGAGAGCAGCACCACGCCGGCCAGCAGTTGATCGGTCTGCAACAGGTTGCCGGCGCTTTGCATGCCGGAATCGGTTACCTGCGCCCGTCGGTCGATAGCGGCGCACGACGACACGACTTGTAGAGACTCGTGCGCCAGCGCATAATTTTTGCGCTAACCACCGGGATCCGTGGCTGTTGATGGTCCGCGTGGCGACGGCTTCGGTAGTACTAGCTTGAGTTAATCAATAATAACTGCTTTGGGGGTCACTCAGTGGAGCAGAACTATCGCAACAGACCACGGTTACGGGGCCACACTATTGCGCCGTTATCGGCTGCCGTGGGTGCGGCCGGCTTGCTGGCCGGGGCACCGGTGCATGCGCTGACCGCAAATCCAGACAATTTCTCAGCCGTTGAGGTCGTCGGAGTACAACAGGACATCGGCAACGTGCTGGTGAATGACAGTGGTGGCGTTCCGCCACTGAATGTCGTGTTCTACTCGCCCCACTCAAGTTCGGCGGGTTTCGTAGAAAACGTCCAATTTAGCGGCGAGGTGATATTTTCATGGTCGGGCGAGTGTAATGTGAAACCAGCTCAATTCAACTATAAGGTGCGTGACGAAAGCGACCCCGTGCAGTATGCCAACTCATTTTTCACCATCAACCTGGTGCCGCCGGTCAAGCCCGACTACTACACCACGCAGGCCGGAACCACACTCAGCGGCAATGTCGTCGATAATGACCCGAGGGTCAACGGCAGAACCCTCCCGGTGGTGTTGGACAGCGGGCCATCCCATGGGCATCTGCTGTTACCCGGACTAACTCAGTCGGGCGATTTTCAATATCAGCCGGATCCCGGTTTCACCGGCGTCGATCACTTCAGTTACAAGAGCAAGGCTGACACGGCGAACTGTTTCTTCACGGCTGACGTCATTGTGAACGTGGTACCGCCAGCCGTGGCCGTGCCGGCGCTGATTCCCTGGGGTGTTGGCGCGCTAGCAGGCCTGCTGGGAGTCGCTGGGTGGCGGTCGCGGCGTTCCGACTGAGCGGTATCAGTCCGCGTTAGGGATGACGTCCGCGCCTAGAATTCGCTATTTCGGTGGTGGTGACGTCAGCGGCTATGGCCTGGCGGCTGTGGCCAACGTCCGCCTGTTGGTCAATGCGGGCGTGCCGGTCGAGTGGATACCACTGGACTGGTTCGACCAGGGCTTCCATCCGGTCCGCTGGTTCCAGCCGGATGGCGCATCGCTCCCCGTCCTGCGTCTGTGTGGCGATGCTGGTGCGCTGGCGGATCTGCCTACCCTGATCGAGCGCACGGCGCGACCGGTGGATCATGATACCGTTATCGTCCACTCGCCGCCGGAGGCGTGGCCGGTACTGTTCGAGCCTGGCAAGTTTAACGTTGGTTGTGTGGCCTGGGAGACGGACCGCATGCCGGCCCACTGGCTGCCGCTGATGCGCCGTGCCGATCGGGTGCTGGTGCCTTGCGAGGCCAACCGGGCGGCATTCCGGCGCAGTGGCCTGGGTGTCCCGATCCGGGTGATACCGCATGTCCGCCGCCACAGTTGGTGCGAATATAGTCCATTGGACCTGAGCGGAGCGCGTGACGAACTCGGTATCCCGGCGCACCATCTGGTTTATTACAGCATCAATAGCTGGAATCCGCGCAAAAACCTGGTCGGGCTGATTCAGTCCTTTGCCGGAGCCTTTTCTGCCGGGGAACCGGTGACGCTGTTAATCAAGACCGAAGCTCAGGGTCATGACATGGGGCCGCTTTATCCACTGCGCCCCACCCAGCAACTTGCGACTGAGGCGATCACCGCGGCGGCGCAGCATCTGCAGCGCCCCGTACCCCAGGTGATCCTGCACGACGACGATCTCGACGGGCCCGGTATCGATCTGATTCATGCTATCAGTGATGTCTACGTGTCGCTCAGCCGCGGCGAGGGCTGGGGGCTGGGCGCCTTCGAGGCGGCTACGCTAGGCAAACCAGTCATCATGACTGGCTGGGGCGGGCACACTGAGTTTCTGGGACCGGACTGGCCCGGCGCCATTCCCTACCGGATGGAGCCCGCGTGGCTCTGGCCGCCGCAACGGCCATCGTATTTCCCCAGCCAGCGCTGGGCCGAGCCGGATCTCGCTGTCGCCGGCGAACTGATGCGCAATCTTTTGGAAACACCCGGGCCAGCCCGGGTGGCTGCCAAAGACATACGCGAACGGTTGTTTCGGGACTACGCGGAACCCGTGCTGGCCCGGGACTGGCTCGCTACGCTCGGTGGCTGAGCGGCGCCGCGAGTTCCATTTTGTCTTCGGTCTGCGACCCCAGACTGAACCGTTTCACGTGCTGCATTATCTGTGTCTGGCGTCCTGTGCCGAGGTCAATCAGCCTGCTGCGATCAACCTGTACTACCGGCACGAGCCGTTCGGTCCCTGGTGGGAGCGGATAAGGCCGCGCCTGACGCTGCATCGTGTCACCGGGCGGCCCTCTGGCTATGTGCCCGAGCGGTACGGTGACACTCAGATAGGCCAGCTGATTGAAAAGGCCGGCCTCGACTACGCCCACGAGGCCGATTTTCTGCGGCTGGATGTGCTGCTGGCGCACGGCGGCGTTTACGCGGACATGGACACGCTGTTCGTGCGGCGCTATCCGGATGCCTGGTGGGAGCTGGAGTTTGCCATAGGCGAGGAGGACGCTCTGCCTGAACCGGGTGAACTGCTGCGACCGTCGTTATGTAACGCGGTGATTTTCAGCCAGCCGGGCGTGGCCTTCGCGCGAGCGTGGCGCGAGCGCATGCCGGCAGCCTTCGATGGTACCTGGAACAGCCACTCCTGTCGGGAGGCTGGTCGTCTCTGGCAGGCAATGCCGCACCGGTTGCGGGTGCTGCCGCGCCCGTATTTCTACCGCTATGGCAGTACCGCCACCGGCCTGAGGGCGCAGCTGGAGGAATCGAACCGGGATCACGACGATCTGTACAGCGTCCATCTCTGGGCTCATCTGTGGTGGTCTGAGAGGCGTAAGGACCTGTCGTCGGTGTATGCCGGCCTGATTGACGAGCGGTGGATACGCCGGGAGCACTGTACTCTGGCGCGGTTGGCACGGCCGTTCCTGGATGCCTGAGTCACTCCAGTGTCAGGGCGCCGGACGGGTGTGGCATGTGCAGCGGGCCGAGGCCGGGCCGGTATTCGGCCAGCCGGCGCTGCAATCCGGCCCAACGCTGCAGCAGGCGGACCTCGCCCAGGCTTTTGGCCGCACTGATGGCGCGATGATGCGCCTCAGACCAGGCGTTGGCGCCGTGGTAGACGTAGACGGAGCACCAGCCGGCGCCGGCCAGCCGGGTGATCCGCCGGCTGCCGCGCAGCAGGGTCAGCAGCAGGCCGGTGTCTTCGCCCCGCACCCGGGCCGGATAGGCCGGCATGCAGTCGCGGCGTCCCAGCAGGGTGCCCTGGACCAGGTTCAACGGGTAAGCCTCGCTGTCCCAGTCCTCCCAGTAAAGCTCGCCGCTCAGGGGGTACCAGTGCAACTGGTCGCGCAGGAAACAGAACTCGGCACCGGCGTCGCGCAAGGCGTTCCATTGCAGGGTCAGGCGTTCCGGATGATAGCGGTCATCGTCGTCCCACTGGCAGACGAAATCGCCGGCCGCCGCCTCAACGGCGGCATTGCGCAATTCGCCCAAGGTTTGCCCCGGCTCTGTCCGCCGTACGCGAATGGTGGCCACGGAGTGGGTTGCGGCGGCCGAATGCAGCGCTGCGTGGCATTCGCTGTCGCCATCGTGCACCACCACCAGTTCACGATTGGGATAGCACTGGGCTGCAAAGTCCGCCATGGCCAGTCCGGCCAGAGTCTGGCGGCCGGACTGGGTTACCATAAGGCAGCTGATCATCGGGGTTATTCCGCCACCGGCCACTGTTCACGCGTCGTCATTGTGGTGCCATCATGATACAGGCCAGCTTTATTCTGACCTATCGCGAAACCGCTGATCCGGCACGGCGCCGCAACCTGCTGGCCGTCCTCGGCTGGCTCGCGCAATACCCGTCGCAGTGTGAGGTTGTTGTGGTGGAGCAGGACGACGCCCCGCGCCTGGATGGGCCATTACCTCATCCTGACTGCCGCCACCTGTTCGCTTATAATCCGGGTGCCTTCAACAAGAGCTGGGGATTCAACGTCGGCTTTCGTGCCAGCCGCAACCCCTGGCTCGCCTTCGGCGATGCCGACGTGATCGTGGGGCCGTGTCTGGCCGAAGCCCTGCGCTATCTGCAGCTTGGCTACCATGCGGTGAAGCCCTACCGGCGGTTGCTCGATCTGAGCGAGCAGGAGTCGGCACGCATCGCGGGGGGTGACTATGACTGGGTGCCGCGGCGCGAAACGGCATTGCCAGTGAACCGCGAGGGCGAGGGCCAGTTCATCTGCTTCGCGGGCGGCCTGCTACTCATGAGCCGGGCCGGTTTCACCCGGGTCGGTGGCTGGGACGAACGCTTCCTCGGCTGGGGCGGGGAGGACGACGCCATGAGCTACAAGCTGGAACGGGTCCAGCTTCCTGCGGTGGAGCTGGACCGGCGCCCGGCATTGCACCTGCATCATGCGCGGCCTCGTGCCGCGACCCTTGGCCAACCCCACTACCCTGGCAACCAACAGTTGCTGGCTCAATACCTGGCCCTGGAAGATGATGCGCTGTGGCGTTTCGCCGAAGTGCAGATGCAGATTATCGGTCACCGCGAGAAATACCGCCCGCAATGACTGCCGGGACGCCCAATCTCCTGATCGGCACGCCAGCTTACGGCGGCATGGTGCACAGCGACCTGGTGAACGCGCTGCTTCGCTACCAGCAGTGCGGCGTGCGTTTCGCGTTGATGACCATCGGCAACGAAAGCCTCATCACGCGCGCCCGCAACACCATCGTCGCCGAGTTCAATGCCCGGGCCGAGTTCAGCCACCTGCTGTTTCTGGACGCGGATGTGCTGTTGCCGCCCGAGGGCCTGCAACGCCTGCTGGCCAGCGACCGTGATGTCATCGGTGCTGCGGTGGCATTGAAGGGGCGTAACCCGGACGGGTCCCGGATCTTCAACGTCGGTAATCTGCTCGGCGAGGAAGGCCAGTGGTACCAGGTGGAGCGCATCGGCACCGCGGCACTGTTGCTGTCGCGCCACGCCGTCGATGCACTGATCGGTCAGGCGCAACAAGAGGGTCGGGTCTATGCGCCAGGCCGGCAGCGCAGCGGTGCGAACCTGCGGGCGGCCGTGCACTACGACATTTTCCGTGTCGGCGTGGTTGACGACGAATATCTGTCCGAGGATTTCTGGGTCTGCCGTGAATTGCGCCAGCTCGGGTTCGCCATCAACCTCGACCCGACTGTCGTCACCCGCCACTCCGGCATGTTGGAAGCTTAGGCCGACGGCAGCGCCCACTGGCCGGACTCACCGCCAGGGTGGATCTGCTGACCCAGGCCGTTCCACTGGTTACCGTTGGCCGGATTGGGCGAGCGGCGGTAAGAGCGACAGCATCTGGCGGCTCGCCTGAGAATTGATGGGATGCTCTGATGATGGGCCTTGTCCCAGTCATGCGTCGTCTGAAATTCTTTCGCCGTCAAAGGATTATTTCGTCGGCGCGACAACATGGACTTATCCATTGCGTATAGCTAGAGTATTTTAAATACGATTAATCGGTCATTTTAATTGCATCGGAGGACTCACGTGAAGTCGGTGCAGTTGCCTCAATACGCTAGCCAACAGGCAAGCACAAGGCGCGCGCGTGCGCTGTTTGTACAGCGGGAGGCTTACAGATGGGTCCATGCACCTGGTCAACCCCCGTTCTGCAAGGGGGTGCCGGCCGGCGAAGCGTTCACCAAGACGAAGGCGTTCTTGATGGACTGGGATATCGGTCGAACGCTGGCTGATCTGGCTTTGGCCGCGGTGATTCGCTTCGGCCGTAGCGATGCAACGATTGCGAGTTTCACTCGCTACTACCCGCTCCAGCGGTTACCCGATGTCGCACGCAAGCAGCGTTGGCAGAGGGACGAGGATTTCGCTCGTCAGAGGATAAACGGGATCAATCCCGGACTGATCAAACTGGCGCAGGAGATCCCCAAGAAATTTCCAGTGACCGACGATCTCCTGCGCGGTGTTTTGCCGGCCGGTGAAACACTGGCCAAGCTGCTCGATGAGCGGCGCTTATTCCTGGTCGACTACGAAGCACTACAGGGTCTGGAGAGGGTCACGGGCCGATTCCAGGTGGCCGCAATTGGTCTTTTTTGGCGTGACAGCCGCGGCCAATTGATGCCGCTGGCGATCCAGCTGGGCCAGTCCGAACGTGAGGCGCCAGTGATTTTCACGCCTGCCGACGAGAAATGGCTTTGGTTGATGGCACGAACGCATTTGCAGTGCGCCGACGGCACCTATCATGAAATCGTTGCCCATCTGCTGCGGACACATCTCGTCATGGAGACGTTCTGGGTCGCCGCCGCGCGCGCTTTGCCGCCTGACCATCCGCTATACGTACTACTGCGCCCCCATTTCACTGGAACGATCGAACTCAATTCGGAAGCGCGCAGCAAGATGATCGCACCGGGCGGGCCCATCGATGAGGCCATTGCGATCGGTGCGGAAGGCTCGCTCACCTTGATCGGCCAGGAATACGGCCACTGGTCGTTCGCTGACTATGACCCGTACGTCGACATGGAGCGCCGCGGCGTCTTGAACGCGGAAATACTGCCTGATTACTACTACCGGGACGATGCGCTCAGGTTTTACGATGCTATTCGCAAGTATGTCGAAAGCGTGTTGCGTTATTACTATCGCAGCGATGAAGACGTTCAGAATGACAGCGAGCTGCAATCATGGATTGTTGAGCTGATATCTGACGACGGCGGTCGCGTGCGAGGTTTGCCGGTCGAGAACGGGAAACTCAATACGTTCCGGGATCTGCACCAGATCATCGCTCAAATCCTGTTTCTTTGCTCGATTGAACACGCCGCGGTGAACAATGGCCAATACGACCAGTTTGGCTTCATCCCAAATACACCAGGAGCGCTTTATTTACCGCCGCCGACCGACAAGTCCCCCAGGTCAGAAGCGAATTTGGTCTATGCATTGCCGCCTGCTAAGGCAGTCGGGGAGCAGATTTTGCTAGTGCATTTGTTGAGCTTGGCTACGCTTACGCCGCTTGGTACATACCCCGAGGACTTTTTTGTCGGAGTCGGCGGCGTGCGCAGTGCCCTGGATTACTTCCGCGCTGACCTCGCAGATATTGAACGGGATATCGCTGATCGGAACGCCAGACTGGCGGTTCCATACCGCTATCTTGACCCGTCCCTGGTGGGTCGTTCAATTGCCATCTGAAGCACGAATCCCGCTATCCGAGACTGCGCTCCCGGCCGTTGAAGGATACGATGTACTTCGACTTCTGCGCATCGGCCCCCGCTCTTTAGCCTGCGGTGCAATCGCCCGCAACGACAGTCGGCCTGTAGTTCTCAAGCTTCATCGCGACGCCTATCCTTCGGACCGGGAACTGGCCGCTGAGACGCGGGCGTTCGACATCGCGCGCGCACTCGCCGGCGGTGACGTGGTAGCGCATCTTGCTCTGGTCGCATGTGGCTGGGACCTGGTGTTGGTGACTGAAGATTTCGGTGCGGTGTCGCTGGATCTGCTGTTGCACGACGAGGGTCCTCCAGGGCCCGCGACTGCGCTGGAGATTGGCATCGGGCTTGCCAATTGCCTGGCGGGTCTCCATGCACAGGGGGTCGTGCACAACAGGATCAATCCATCGAACGTTCTCTGGAACAGCGACCGTCAGCAATTGAAGCTGCTCGATCTGAAGGAATGCTCGCTGCTCGCGCGGGTAGCGGCCGGCACGGATGATGCCTCGTGGTTGGGTACGGATCTGGTCTATGCGGCCCCCGAACAGACCGGTCGTGTGAATTCGCCGGTCGACGCCCGCAGCGATCTCTACTCAAGCGGCGTGGTTTTGTTCGAATTGCTAGCGGGACGGCCGCCGTTTGCGCTAACGGACACGCGCAAACTGCTGCATGCCCATTTGGCACGACGACCACCCAATCTTGACACTTTGGCGCCGTCAGCACCACGGATGCTGAGCCTGATTGTGGCCAAGCTGTTGGCGAAAAACCCGGAGGAACGCTATGCAAGCGCACGCGGACTTGCGCGCGATCTGGAGCGTTGCCTGGCTGCGCTTCGCGAAGGCGACAACCCGGTATTTGCATTGGCCACTACCAGCGGTCCGCGTGTCATCGATAACCAGACGTTTTTTGCCCGGCTGGGCCAGCGCCTGGTGTACTGGTTAACGACGCCGACACTGGCTGGTGTGCTTTATGAGACCGATTTGCGACTGCGTCCTGACGGCTCATCCGGCATGCTGGTCAGCTCGCTGGAACGGTTTCATCAGTATCAGGCGGAACGGGCCTGGGTCTGGAACACCAGGCGCTGGTTCGTGCGCGCGCCGTGGTCGGCAGTCCGCGCATACGCGGCGAATTTGAATCCATCCGGCACGAAATACTGACCCGTCAGCGTGATCATGCCCGGGTGCGCGAGGAAGTGCGGGAGCATGCGTGAACGCATGCGCAAGGAGGTTGCCAAAAGTCGTGCTGATGAATTTGATCTGAAATTTGACCGCGGCGGCCTTGGCGACATAGAGTTCCTGGTACAGTTTCATGTGCTGGCCTGGGCTCACACGTACCCGGAACTTACTCGCTATACCGATAACATACGTTTGCTGGAACAGTTTCGGCAGATCGGTTTGTTCAGTCTCTCTTACGCGGAAGTCAACTGCCTGACTGAAGCGTACCTGCAACTGCGGGCACAAATACATCGGCGTGCGTTAAGCGGCGAATCCGCTGTTATAGATGATGCCGACGTCGCGCTCGACTATGTCGATCAGGTTGCCGAAATCTGGCGCAGCCGCATGGAAGTTGACGAGCCGCAATGAAATATACGTATACAGGCGTAATTCAAGTTTTGCCGGCGATCGTATTCGGCTAGAATCGCTTCTCTCACTTTGAACAGAACAAGCAAGGACATGAACAAGCCGATGCACGATCGCGACGGAGTTATCTGGGTTGACGGCGAGCTAACCCCCTGGCGTGATGCGAAAATACACATCCTGACCCACGGGCTGCATTATGGCACCGGTGTTTTTGAGGGGCTGCGCGCCTATGCGACCGACCGGGTCCGGCGATATTCCGTCTGAACGAGCACACCCGGCGGTTGTTGAATTCAGCCAAGATCATGGGGATGTCGGTGCCGTTTAGTTTTGAAGAGCTTAACGAGGCGCAGAAACAGGTCGTGCTGGCCAATGAACTGGCTTCATCGTACGTCCGGCCGCTGTGTTTTTACGGTTCCGAAGCCATGGGTCTGCACGCGGCCAACCTGAAGGTACGCTGCATCGTCGCCGCCTGGGAATGGGGTACGTATCTTGGTGACGAGGCGTTGGAAAACGGTATTCGTATAAAAACATCATCGTTCTCGCGGCACCATCCCAACGTTAACATGTGCAAGGCAAAATCAACCGGCAGCTATATCAATTCAATACTGGCGCTGAACGAAGTGTCGGCTCAGGGATATGATGAGGCGCTGCTGCTGGACACCGACGGTTTTGTCGCGGAAGGCAGCGGTGAGAATTTTTTCTGTGTGTGCGACGGTGTCCTGTCAACACCTGATTTGAGCGCATGCCTGAACGGTATTACCCGCAGTACGATTATAGAGCTGGCCGGTGAGATGGGAATTCAGGTGCGGGAACGGCGTATCTCACGTGACGAGGTGTATATCGCAGATGAAGCGTTCTTTACCGGCAGTGCAGCTGAAGTAACCCCCGTTGTTGAACTGGATAACAGGCAGATCGGTGACGGCAGATGCGGCCTCGTTACCCGGCAGCTGCAGAGTGTGTTTTTTGATGTGGTGTATGGCCGCAATCAGAAACATCTTGACTGGCTAACCTACGTCTGAGCCGTTACACATTATGAAGTTTGAATTCGTTGCATCGAGCGTTAAACCCGCTGTTCCGGAGAGCCGCCGTGTGGTGAACGTCAGTCCCGCGGATTTGCCATTGTATTGTCCGACCCGTTCGGACAGCAATATGGATATGCATCCCCGGGTCTTTATACCTCTCGGGCAGGCAGACACCGGCGAAGCGTTGTGTCCGTATTGCGGAACGCTGTACAAGCTTGTTCAAAATAATTAACCGCCAATTGACGGGAAACGGGAATCGGTACATTTCAGGGTCATTGTCGGCCCTGTTTTCTAACTGGCGGCCGTTCGTGTGTATTCGCGGTTTGTTTTTTTTATGGGCACAGATCCTTGTACACCTGATACGTTTTTTCCACTGTCTGTTCAACAGTGAAGCGCGTGGCGATGGTTTGTCTGGCGGCATCGCCGGCGCGTTTGCAAAATTCCGGATCACGGTAGAACGTCATGATGGCGTTTGCCAGTTCCTCGGCCGAACCGGGATTGACTATCATCCCGTTTTCCATATGAGTAACCAGTTCAGGGCTGCCACCCGAATTGGTCACGATGGGGGTACGCCGTAGGCCATGCCTTCAATAACAGACCGTGGCAATCCTTCACGCTTCAACGACGGCAACACGCACAGATTGCAGGCGGCCAGGAGTTCGGCGCGCTTGCTCACATAGCCCGCCAGATGAATACGGCCGGCGCAGCGGCTGTTGCGGATACGCCTGTGCAGTCGTCGGTTGTCCATGTCGCCGATCAGCAGCAGATGGATAGTTGTATCCGCAGGCAGCATTTGTATGGCGTTGATCAGGACCTCGATGCCTTTTCGAGGCCGGTAATTTGCGGTGCAACCCACGACGAAAGCGTTTTCGGGGATCCGGTACGGCTTGAGGCTTGCGGGCGGTTTGTTATACCAGGAAAGACTGTGGCCCTTGTGGATGGTGACCGGTTTTTCTTCAGGAA